>NZ_VFNL01000001.1:0-1200000 GCF_006715565.1 Microbacterium sp. SLBN-154 | reverse complement strand
CCGTCGCGGCTCCCCCTCGTGCGGGTGCAGCGTGATGCTCGGGGTCGTGGAGTAGCGGTACCACGTCACCACCCGGGTGCACTCCCCCGCGTCCGTGGGAGCGAGCTTCTCTCCGAGGATCGCATTCAGAAGCGTCGACTTGCCCGCCTTGACCATGCCGGCCAGGGCCAGCCGCAGGGGTTCGTGGAGGCGGCGGTGCAGGTCGTCGAGAGCCGTCCGGGTGTCGGACGTCTCATCGTAGAGCTCCAGGGCCGACGCGAGCAGCTTCGCCGCGTCGTCGCGTACCGAACTTGTCACCGCCGCACGGTCTCCAGCTGCTTGATGGCCGGCACATTCGGGATCTTGGACCGCACCGTCTCGATCTGGGCGATCTGGGCCTGCAGCTGCTTGACACGCTGGTCCTGGTTCGCCGAGAACGAGCCTGCAGCCTGCTTGGCCGCAAGCACGGCTTCCGACAGCGAGCGATGAAGCTCGTCGGCGATGCTGCCGAAGTGGTCGCGCGCCGCACGCTGCACCATGCGAAGGCGGTCCTTCAACTGCTTGGAGACCTGGAAGATGACCTCGTCGATGTGCTTGCGGACGATGTTCTTCGCCTCGAAGCGGCGCCGCGACAGCCGGTTGCCCATGTCCTCGCGATACGCGCGGCGTCCCACCAGCACGCCGGCGAGAAGGGAGAGCGGGTTGATCAACGACAGGCCGATGAGGCTGGTCGCGAGCCCGACCATGAGCACCCCGCCGTAGGATCCGCGGACGCCGATGAAGATCTTCTCCCCTGCGCCGAGGGTGCCCGCATCCAGATGGGAGATCTGGTCGATCGGGTCAAGCACGCCGGCGGTATCGGCCACGTAGACGAGCGGAATCTCGGTCTCACCCTCCTGGAACAGATCCGCGACCTCTTCGCACAGCCAGCGCGAGCGCTCGTCTGTCCAGACGAAGGTCTCGGACACCGCAGCCGAGACGCGCTGGTCGAGCCAGTCCGTCATCTGCTCCCAGATGGGCCCGGGGTCACCCTCGTCGATGGCGTTCTCGGCCTCGCGCTGCACGCGGCGGAGGCGGTCGCGCAGGTCGTGCTCCATGTCGGAGATGAGGTCGGCAACACCGTCGTTCAGAGCCGTCTGCCACTTCGACGACCGACCACGGAACTCCTCCGTACGGGCTTTGGCGTCTTCGAGCTGCGCGATCATGCGCGGAGTGTCTTCGGGGTGCAGAATGGCGTTCAACTCGGTGGTGAGCGACATCTGCAGCTGGTCGACCACGGAGACCAGGTCATGAACAGCCGAGCGAGCCTGAATGTCCTCGGCACGTCCGAGGACATCCCGACGGAGGTGCGAGACCAGGGCGGGGAAGCCCGACTCGTCGTTGAGTTCTCGATCCTGGAGCTGGGCGGCCATGAGGCGCAGATCGCTCGAGACGGAGAAGACGGGGACCTCGCCGACATCACCGAGGTGGCCCCGGTCGATCTGCTCGATTTCGCGCCAGTGCGGATACAGGTCGGTCTTAGCGATGACCGCGGCGACGTTGGGCGACACGCGCATCGCGTGACGCAGGAACTGCACCTCGGGCTCGGTGTACTCCTGCGACGCGTCGGAGACCAGCAGCACCGCGTGCGCGCTCGAAAGCGCGGCCAGCGTGGCGAGGGCGTTCGTCGAGTCGAGACCGCCGACGCCGGGAGAATCGACGAGCCGCAGACCGCCCTTCAGCAGTTCGCGAGGGAGCGCCACCTCCGCGCCGACGATCTGCTGCTCGTTCTGCGGGTTGCCCTTCTCGGAGACGTACTGGGCGAGGTTCTCGAGCGGCACCTCCAGCCGTTCGACGACGCCCGGCTCACCCTCCTTCTGGGTGACGACCCAGGCGCCCGGCGTCTCGGAGTACCCCACGGCGGTCGGAACACTCGTGGCGACGTCGTCGTCGACGGGGCAGACCGGGGCGTTGACGAGGGCGTTGATGAGCTTGCTCTTGCCCTTCTTGAACTCCCCGACGACGATGACGCGGACGTTCGGGTCTTCCAGGCGGTCGCGTGTGTGGTGAAGGCGGTCGGAGAGGTCAGCGCGGCCGGCTGAGTCAGCCAGCGTGCCGATGTTGTCGACGAGGGTGACGAGCGTTCTTCCCGTTTCGCTCTGCGCGAGCGCCGGCAGCGTCACCTCCTGACTCTGCTGCGCCAACCCGTTTGCATTGTCGGTGTCGTTCGTCTTGTCCGCCACACATCCCCCTTGGTCGTGCATCCCCACCCACACGCTACGCCAATCTTCAGCGCGCGAGAACTGCCGCCGCTCAGGCGGTAAACGAGCCTTGCCCGGCCACTCCCCAAGGGGTGGCCGGGCAAGGTGTGTTCGTTACTGAACCGTGTCAGATCACAGCTCGACGTCGTCAGTGACGATGCTGCCGTCGCTGAAGAAGTTGCCGCTGTTCTCCCACTCGAACTCGTTCTCGATCTCGGTGTAGTCGTACTCGTTGAACGCGTCCTCGACGTCCACGTCGATCGCGGTGTTCGTCGACTCGTCGTTGAAGGAGTCCTCGATCTCGAGCTCCCACTCGTAGTTCTCGTTGACCGAGTTGTCCTGGAACGAGTCGCTGATCGACAGCGCGTTCCACTCGTTTCCGATGTAGACGTCGCCGACGGTGGTCTCGGTGACCGAGTTGTCGACGTCGACGTCGCCGCCGGCCGCGATGGACATGTCACCCGAGGCGACAGCAGCACCCTGACCGAAGAACTGCGAGACGTCGTCGCCGGCGTCGATGTTCTGGTTGACCGACTGGTCGACGATCGTGGTGCGGTTGTCGATGGCGAAGGTGCCACCAGCGGCAGCCGCAGCAGCAGCGCCACCGGCGCCGGCGCCGTGGAAGAGGTAGTCGTTGTTGACGTTGGTGTTGTACTGGCGCACACCGACGGTGATCGACTCGTCAGTCAGCGTGTAGTCGTTGAACGAGTCGGTGTAGTTGTCGGAGAAGTCGTTGGTCGAGTTGTCCGAGTTGTCCGAGTTGTCGGAAGCGTCGATGTCGACGTCCACGTCCACGTCGGTCTCGTTGAACGAGTCGGTCGCGGTGTTGCCCGAGTCCTCGATGTCGACGTCGTTGTTCGAGAGCAGGTCGTTGTACGAGTCGGTGGTGTTGCCCGAGTCAACGGCGAGGTTGTTGTCGGTCACGACGATGTTGTCCTCGACGTTGCCCGAGTCGACGGCGACGTTGTTGTCCTCGATGACGACGTTGTCCTCAACGTTGCCCGAGTCGACGGCGACGTTGTTGTCCGAAAGGACCTCGTTGCCGACGGCGATGTTGTTGTCGTCGTCCGCGAGGATGACGTCTTCGATGTTAGGCATTGCCTATCCCTTTCGTTGGAAGCCTGTGGCCTTGCTCCATCAGTGTCAGCCTCAGGTGCCATCCCCGGCATCCGGGATCACCCCGGAGCCTTCCGGGGATCCCCTAGGGGTCGGGTGCGGGGTTTCGGGGTTCGGGGTCGCCGGGGGTTCGGGGTCGCACACCCCGCCGCACCTAGGCTTACCGGGTGGACAAGGCCGAACTCGCCGCCCTCCTGACCCCCGAAGGACTGCGGCTCCTCGACGATCTGCCGCCCGTGACGTCCGCGGCGGATGTCGCCGCCACCGTCTCGCGCCTGCGCAAGGCCGGGCACTCCCCCGATCTGGTCTCGGCCGTCGTCGGGCAGGTCCGCCTTCGCGAACGCGCGACGGCGAAGTTCGACGCCTTCGCTTCGGGCATGCTCTTCACTCGCGCAGGGCTCGAGCAGGCGACCCGCCTGTCGGTCGCCGCCCACCATGCGCACCGCTTCCGCGCCGCGGGGATGACGTCGGTGGCCGACCTCGGCTGCGGGATCGGCGGCGACGCGATGGGGTTCGCCGCCCTGGGCCTGCGGGTCACCGCGGTGGACGCGGACGAGGTCACCACGGCGATCGCGGCCTACAACCTGGCTCCCTTCGGCGACCTCGCGACGGTGCGTCATGCCACGGCGGAGGACGCGGCATCCGATCTCCCGGCCCTCGGAAACCCGGATGCCTTCTGGCTCGACCCCGCCCGCCGCACCGCCGGCCACGGTGACACGGCCCGCACCGCCTCCTCCGAGTGGTCGCCGCCGCTGGACTGGGTGTTCGACCTCGCCTCGCGCCACCCCACCGGCGTGAAGCTCGGACCGGGGATGGACCGCGACCTCATCCCCGACGACGTCGAGGCGCAGTGGGTCAGCGCCGGCGGATCGACGATCGAGCTGGTGCTCTGGTCGGGCGCGCTCGCGCGCGAGGGTGTGCGCCGGGCGGCGCTGGTGCTGCGCGGCACCTCGGCGATGGAGCTCACCGCCCCCGCCGACTCCCCCGACGAGCCGGTGCGCCCGCTCGGCGCCTTCATCCACGAACCCGACGGCGCCGTCATCCGCGCCCGCCTCATCGGCGAGGTCGCCCGGGCGCTGGGCGCAGGCATGCTCGCGGACCGCGTCGCCTACCTCACCTCCGATGCGGAGCTCACGAGCCCGTTCGTCTCGACGTTCCGGGTTCGTGAGACGCTGCCCACCGACATCCGGAAGCTCGGTGCGGCCCTCCGCGAGCGCGGCATCGGCCGCCTGGAGATCAAGAAGCGGGGCGTGGATGTCGACCCGGCGACGCTTCGCACGAAGCTCAAGCTCCGCGGCGACGGGGAGGCGACGCTGATCCTCACCCGCGTCGCGGGTGCCCGCGTCGCGATCCTCGCCGATCGCGTGCCGGCTGCCTGAGTCAGGCGAAGAGCTCGGCCTGCGTCGCGGCGAACCACAGCCACCCGGCGCTGTAGAGGAGGGAGAGGATGCCCAGGGCGATCGCCCATCCGGCCATGCGGCGGCTTTCGAGCGGACGGAAGAGCGCCACGATCGCCGACACCACACCGACGAGGCCGAGCAGGAACCCCCACCCGACGAAGAGCGAGACGACCAGACCGACCACGGAGAAGAACAGCGCCCACGCGGCGAGGGCCGCGCGCGGCGGGGGGTCCTCCTGGGGCGCCCACATCACGAGCGGCTCGGCATCGGGGCTCGGGCCCGTCGTGGTCACCGCGACGTCGACCGGGGCGGTCGGCGGGCGGTGGAAGCCGCCCCGGTGGTGTCCGGGGAGCACCGACTCCTCCCCGACGGGCGCGACGTCATCGGTCGGGGGCTCGATGCGGGGGCTCCCCGGCACGGGAGGCTCCGGCGCGCTCACGACCCCGCCCTCTCAAGGCGCGGCGACGACGGGGCCACCTGGATCTCAGTGACCGGCAGCGTCGAATCCGCCCCGAACTCCAGGGTCGAGGGCTCGGCTCCGGAGGCGATCAGCTCTGCGGCGAGCGCGGCGATCATCGCCCCGTTGTCGGTGCACAGCGAGAACGGCGGGATACGCACCGCCACCCCGGCGGCCGCGGCGCGTTCGAGCGCGACCTCGCGCAGGCGCCGGTTGGCGATCACCCCGCCGCCGAGGAGAAGACGGGGCACCCCGTGATCGCGGCACGCGTTGAGCGCCTTCGTCACGAGCACATCGACCACCGCCTCGCGGAACGATGCGGCGATGTCGGCGCGCCCGGCGTCATCCCCCCGCATCTCGGGGTGTGCCTCGACGAAGCGGGCGACCGCGGTCTTCAGCCCCGAGAACGAGAAGTCGTATCGGTGCGCCGCCATGTCGGACGCCCGCGACAGTCCGCGCGGGAACGCGATGGCCGCGGGGTCTCCGGATGCCGCGGCCCGGTCGATCTCCGGACCCCCGGGGTAGGGAAGACCCAGCACGCGTGCCACCTTGTCGAAGGCCTCGCCGGCGGCGTCGTCGACGGTCTCGCCCAGCAGTTCGACGTCGCTGGTGAGGTCGCGCACCAGCAGGAGGGAGGTGTGCCCGCCGCTGACGAGCAGCGCGACGGTGGGGTATTCGAGTGGGCCGGCGTCCTGATCCAGGATGTCGGCGGCGATGTGCCCCACGAGGTGGTTGACGGCGTAGAGGGGCTTCCCGAGCGAGACGGCGAGGCCCTTCGCCGCTCCGATGCCGACCATGAGCGCACCGGCGAGCCCCGGGCCCGACGTCACGGCGACCGCGTCGAGGTCGTCGAGGCCCACCCCCGCCTCGGCGAGCGCCGCCTCGATCGCGGGCTGGAGCGCCTCGAGGTGCGCGCGGGCGGCGACCTCGGGAACGACCCCGCCGTAGCGGGCGTGCTCGTCCATGCTGCTCGCGATCGTGTTCGACAGCAGGGTTCGCCCGCGGACGATCCCGATCCCGGTCTCGTCGCAGCTCGTCTCGATGCCGAGGACGAGGGGTTCACGCCGGTTCATGCGGCGCCCCCTTCCCGCGCCGCGAGCCGCAGCCGCATCACGATGGCGTCGACCCCCTCGCCCGGGTAGTAGTTGGGGCGGCGCCCGATCGCCTCGAACCCTTCGGAGGCGTACAAGCTCTGGGCGGGGGCGTTGTCGTCCCTCACGTCGAGGAACACTTCGCTCACCCCGCGGCGGGCGGCCTCGGCCAGGAGGGCGCGGAAGATGCCGCGCCCGAGCCCACGCCCGCGCACCGTCTCGTCGAGGGCGATGGTCTGCACGTCGGCATCCTTCGATCCGCCCGGGGCGCGCAGCCCCGCGTATCCGACCAGGCGCCCGTCCTCCTCGGCGACCACGTACCAGGTGTGGGGGGAGGCGAGTTCGGCGCGCATGACGTCGTCCGACCAGGCGTCGCCGCCGAAGGCGGCGCGCTCGAGCACCATGATCGCGGCGAGGTCGTCGACGCTCGCGGGGCGGAGGCTCACGCGGTCACCTTCTTCGGGGCGCCGGGGAGGGTCACATCCGGCGAGCGCAGATAGAGCGGCTCGGACGTCGCGAGCGTGCGCCCCGCGGCCAGGGCCCGGGATGCCGCGAGCGCGACCATCGCGGCAGGAACCGCTGCGACATCCCGGCGCGCCGCGCCGAGCGCGGCCAGCCGGTCGTCGAGCTCGTCGCGGGGGGCGAGCAGGGGTCCGGTGGTGCGGACGGCCACTCCGTCGTCATCCGTCCCCTCGAACACCGAGTACGCGAACTCGCGCCGGCGCGCGTCGGTGACCACGGCGAAGGGTGGGGTGCCGTCGGCACCGGCGACGGCATCGCCGAGCAGCAAGCCCAGGGCGGCGGCGTCGTGGCTGGGCACCGGGACGAGCGGGATGCCGCGACCCAGCGCGAAGGCCCGTGCCGTGGCGATGCCCACGCGAAGCCCGGTGAAGGGGCCGGGGCCCATGCCGACGGCGACGTGCGTGAGCGCCCCCGCAGACGTCAGCACCTGCTCGAGAAGACCGCCGATCGCCTCCGCGTGCCCGAGGGGGTTCGGGCTGTCGGCTGTGGCGACGACGACGCCGTCGGGTTCGATCACCGCGACCGCGGTGCCGAGGGACGTGTCGATGCCGAGGATCACCTCTCCAGGGTAGTCGGGCGAGCCGTGGCGCCTGCGGGAGCGGGGGCGCTACGGTGTGGGCAACAACGGTGTGGGCAACAACGAACACAGGAGAGTGCCATGGCCACGTCTCGTCCCGTCGGCGTCACGATCGTCGCCGTCCTCGCGTGGATCTCGGGCTTCTTCAACATCCTCGGCGGCGCGCTGATCCTCATCGGCGGGGCGATGGGGCAGGGACCGCTGCTGAACCTCGTGCTGATCGCGATCCTCACGATCATCCTCGGGGTGATCATCATCGCGGTGAGCGTCGGGCTGCTGCGCGGCAGCCCCGGTGCGCGGCTCGTCGTCACGATCGTGTTCGTGCTGAACATCGTCAGCGCCGTTCTGCTCATCATCGGCGGCGCCGAGACGTTCTGGACCGGCCTCTTCTCCGCGCTCCCCGCGATCATCGGCCTCATCCTGCTCTACACCCGCCGGGCGAACGCGTTCTTCGGCGGCTGAGTGGCGCGCGGGATCCCCGCCTCGCCCCGACCGCGGCGATCCTCCGTCCCACGGTCGTCTCAGCGGCATCCGACCGAAGCTGCACAGATCTCCGCGGCACGAACGACGGATGCCTGCCGCGCAGCCGCGCCGCGGCGCGCCACCTCGAAACGCCGGGCACCAACCGCGGCGAACCTCGCCGGCACGGTCGCTTGCGCGGCATCCCACCGAGATGACGCAGATCTCCGCGGCGCGGAGGACGGACGCCGCCCCGCGGCGGCGCCGCGGCGCCGCGGCGCGGCGCCGGAACACCGGCGGTCGCGCCGACGGCTCAGCGACCGGGTGCGTCAGGAACGCCGACCACTCAGGGGCGGCGGCTGATCGTCACGACGCGCGGCGCCTCGGCGTCGAGCTCCTCATCGGCACGCGAGGGGCCGCCGCACATGGTGTCGGCGCCTCGACCGCCGAGCTCACGGTCGAGCTCGACCTCCCACCAGGTGTCGCGGAGTCCCTCGACCATTCCTCGACCCCACTCCACGACCACGACCGAGCGCTCGACGTCGAGGTCGAGGTCGTCGAGCTCGAGCGCCGAGCCGAGCCGATAGGCGTCGACGTGGACGAGCGGAGCTCCGCCGACGAGCGACGGGTGCGTCCGCGCCAGCACGAAGGTCGGGCTCTGCACGGGGCCGCGCACCCCGAGCCCGCGGCCGATCCCCCGGGTGAGCGTGGTCTTGCCCGCGCCCAGTGCGCCGGTGAGGACGATCAGGTCGCCGGGGCGCAGCATCCGTCCCATCTCTTCGCCGAGCGCCTCCATCTCGGCCGACGAGGCGATCTCGCGTCGCCCGACGAGGGCGTCGAGTCCCGTCATCCGTCCACCTGCCGACGGGGCACGCGCGCACCGATGCGTGTGACGATCTCGTAGTTGATGGTGCCGGCGGCGACGGCCCACTCATCGGCGGCGGGAGCCCCGAGCGTCGGATCGCCGAAGAGCACGACCTCGTCGCCGATCGCGACGGGGGCATCGCCGACGTCGACGACGAACTGGTCCATCGCGATGCGCCCGGCGACAGCGAATCGGCGGCCGCCGATCGTGACCGGTCCCGCACCCGACGCCTGCCGCGGCACGCCGTCGGCGTACCCGAGGGGCACGAGCGCGAGGGTCGTCTCGCGGGGGGTGCGGTAGTCGTAGCCGTACGAGACCCCCGTGCCGGCCGGCACGCGGCGCACGTTCGCGACCGCGGCGCGCAGCGTCATGGCGGGACGCAGGCCCAGCTCGGCCGACCCGCGGTCGGCGAAGGGCGACAGACCGTAGATGCCGATGCCGATGCGCACGCAGCCGAGGCGGGTCTCGGGCAAGGCGATGGCCGCGTGGGTGGCCGCCAGATGGCGAAGGGGCGGGGCCAGACCCACGGATGCCGCGGCACCGAGCGCCTCCTCGAAGCGCGCGAGGGCGGCGCGGTCGTCGTCGGCGGAGGCGTTGGAGAGGTGGCTGAAGATGCCGATGACCCGGAGCTTCCCGATCCGCTCGAGGCGGGCGGCCTCGGCGAAGGCGATGCGCGCGTCGTCCGGGGTGAGGCCGTTGCGCGAGAGCCCGGTCTCGACTTTCAGATGCACCGCGACCGAACGCTCTCCGGAGGCGGCGGCCGCCGCCGCCTGCAGCTGGTCGAGGGTGGAGATGCCGAGCTCGATGCCGTGGGCGGCCGCCTCGGCGAAGGACGCGCCGGGCGCGTGCAGCCACGCCATGATCGGAGCGCGGATCCCCGCGCGACGAAGGGCCAGGGCCTCGGCGATGTCGGCGACGCCGAGCCGGGTCGCCCCGCCCTCGAGCGCCGCGGTCGCGGCGCGGACCGCACCGTGACCGTAGCCGTCCGCCTTGACCACCGCGATGACCTCGGCGCCGGTGAGGCGGCGGAAATGACGGACGTTGTCGGCGATCGCGCCGACGTCGATGACGGCCTCGCGCATGGTGCCGGCGGGAAGTCGCGTCATCCGGTCACTCCTTCGTTCATCTCGACGATCACGTACGCCACGGCGAAGCCGGCGTCGTGCGACATCGACAGGTGCACCGACGAGATCCCGCGGTCGACGATCACATCGGCAGTGCTTCCCGACAGGGTGAACTGGGGGCGTCCCGACGATTCGTTCCACACTTCGATGTCGGTCCAGTACACGCCGTCCGACCCGCCCAGCGCTTTGATGAGCGCTTCCTTGGCGGCATAGCGGGCGGCGAGCGAGCGGGGCTTCAACGCCCGCTCGGCGGGCGAGAAGAGGCGCTCGAGAAGGCGCGGAGTGCGGTCGAGGGTGGCTTCGAAGCGGGAGATGTCGACCAGGTCGACGCCGATGCCGGCGATCATCCGCTCTCCTCTCCCGCGGCTGTCACCCTATCAACGGCGGCGTGGTGCCGAGCGCGGGCGGTGGCCGCCGGCACGTGTCCTCAACTCCTGCAGAACGGCGACCGGGCGGCCTCCTCACCCCGAAATCACACCCGCGCGGCCGATTCTGCAGGAGTTGCGGACGGCCGTGGGGCGCGGCGACGCCCCGCGACCTCCAGGACTCAGCCGTGAGGTCGCGGGGCGTCGGCGATCAGACCCTGCGCTGACGCCGGAGGACCAGCATCACGCCCGAGACGAGAAGCAGGAGAGCGGTCGTTGCGGCGAGGAGGAGCGGCGCCGCCTCTCCTCCGGTCGCCGGGAGCGGACCCGACGAGCCGGATGCCGCTGTCGAGCCCTCACCGACCGTCCCCGAGCCGGGGCCATCGCCGCCGCCGTCGCCGGTTCCTGCACCGGGCAGCGGATCGACCGGCGCTTCACCCGGCGCCGCGGCCACCTGCAGTGTCGTCCAGCCCACGACGCCGTCGACGTCCTGAGCGACGAGCACGTGGTCGCCGAGCGTGGTGCCGGCCGGGACCACCGCCCGGACGGTGCCGTCTGCGCCCACCTGGGTCCAGGTCCCCAGCGCGGTGGGTGCGGAGTGCAGCCACAGCTGCACCCACGTGCCCGGCGCCACGCCGCCGATCTGGACGGTGAAGGGATCGCCGATGCGCACGCTCGCGGGTGCGGTGATCACGCCCTGCAGTGCGGGGTCGAGCTGGTCGGGCATCACCGGCACCGACGGCTCGGTGGGCCGCCCGTCGCCCGGGTCTTCGCCGTTCCCCGGGTCTTCGCCGTTCCCCGGCTCTTCGCCGTCGCCCGGGTCTTCGCCGTCACCGGGCTCCTCACCCTCACCGGGCTCTTCGCCGCCGCCGGTTCGCACGACGACCGTGCGCACCTCGGAGTCGGTGGTGGCGCCATAGGGGTCCACCGAGTTCACGAACCAGCCGTGGGTGCCCTCCCCCGGCTCCCACTCTGCTGTGAGATCGGTGCCGCTCTCGACATCGGCGAAGTCCGCGATCGGGGTGGTGGTGAGGATGTCGGCGCGGAACGCATCGGTGGCGAGCACCTTCTGGGCCGGGGCGATGCCGAGCGCGGAGTAGGGGATCGCGAATTCCTGGTGCTGCACCTCGAGCGTCGGATCGTCGGCGTTGTAGTCGGCGAGCGAGGGGCTGTAGGTGCGCGAGAGGATCTGCCCGGTCTGATTGTCGAAGTGCATCAGGCGGAGGTAGCCGAGGCCGCCCTCGGCGAGGCCCTGGTAGTCGAACAGCACCTGGTAGACCTGGCGCTCGGCGACTCCGTCACCGTCGTCGTCGAACCCGTCGACCCGGGTGAAGGCGTCGTGGTAGTGGCCGGAGAAGACCGTCCGCACGTTCGGGTTCGGGGCCACGACCTCGTCGTAGATGCGCTGCGGGATGGGCCCGAGACCGCCCGTCGTGAGCATGTACTCGTGCAGGTTCAGCATGACCGTCCGCTCGGGGTAGCGCGAGATGACGTCGTTCATCCACGCGATCTCCGCGTCTCCCGGTCCCCATCCCATGTAGAGCATGAGGAAGTCGATGCCACCGGCGGTGATGAGGTCGTAGTGCCCGCGGTTGTCGAGGTAGTCACCGCCCCACCAGGGGTTGTCGGCGAACCGCCACGCCCCAAAGAACGCGCTGAAGTTCGTGTAGTTCGCATCGAAGGCCCCCACGTCGTGGTTGCCGGCGAGCACCCCGTAGGGCAGGCCCGCCTCGTCGAGGGCGGCGTACGCGGGGTCTGCCCGCTCCCACTGCGCCATGTCCTCGGCGACGTTGACCACGTCGCCGGTGTGGAACAGGTACTGCAGGTTCAGATCGCTCCGCTCCGCCAGCAGGTAATCGTGGATCGCCACCTGGTGGTTGTAGAACGTCTCGTTGTAGTACTGGGTGTCTGACTCCCACGCGAAGGTGAAGTCGTACGCCGAGCGAGGGGTGTCTTCAGGGTGAGCGGGCTCCACAACCGTGTCACGGGTGGAGAGGTTGGCGCCCGCGAAGCCCTCCGAGTGCTGCACGAGCACCGTCACCGTCCCCTCGGTCGCGAAGCCGTCGACCGGAACCATCGCCTCGAGCGTGAAGGACGTCGGCGCGCCGTCGGTCGTCAGGGCGCGGTCGAGCTCCTGCCAGGCACCATCGGTTCCGAGCGCGTAGAGGAGCACCTTCGCGTCGGTGTTGGCCGATCCGTCCCACCGCACCCTCACGCGGGCGTCGTCGCCGACATCGCCGGGGACGGCGACCTCGAACAGCTGGTACGGGAAGGCGGCGTCGGATGTCTGCGTGAGCGCGCTCTCGTCGAGTCGACCGATGGCGCCCACCTCCTCCGCGGTGAGCGCGCGCGCCCCGGTGCGGTCGGTCGACAGCGCAGTGCCGATCTCGCCGGTCGTCGCCTCGATGCCGTCACCGGGTACGGTGCGAACGGCCTCCCGGAACGACACATCGAGGCGGTCGCCGGTGGGATCGGTCGCGCGGGCGGCGAGGGTGATCGGGTCGCCGGTGTCGAACTCGGCGCCGTCCTCGGGTGAGAGGAGCTCGTTGCCGGGCTCTTCGACCGGGGTCTGGAACGTCACCGTCCGCTCGGCGCGATTGCCCGCGGCATCCACCGCAGTGAAGACCACCGTGTGCGCGCCGTCGGCGAGGAGAAGCGAACCGGTGGCGTACGGAAGCTCGATGGCTCGGCCGTCCAGGGTCGCCGTGAGTGCGGACACCCCGGCTCCCGCATCGCTCGCGGCGGCGTCGATAGTGAACTCGCCCTGGTAGAGGCGCCCCTCCTCGAGGTCGGTCCCGATCTCGGGAACCGTGTTGTCGACATTCACGGCGACCTCGACGGCGTCCTCTCCGGCGCTCGCCCGCACGCGGTGGGCGCCGTCCGCGGCCGCCGTGGTCTCCCACAGGTGGCCCACGGCCGTGCGTGCGTCGCCGGGAAGAGCGAACCCTGCCTCGAAGACGTCCAGGCGCCCCTGGCTGTCGCCCATCGGCACGATCGCGGTCGGGTCGGTGTACCCCTCGGGGGCGAGGGTGCGCCCGTCGGGGAGGATCAGGCGGATTCCGCGGATGGTGAAGTCGTCGTTGTTCTCGTTCGGGTCACGGTCGGTCTTGGCCTTGGTTCCTGCCCAGATGCCGAGGTCGACGCGTTCGCCGGTGAGGTACGACACCGGAACCGGCACGGTGATCGTGGCCCAGTCGGCGTACGTGCCGCGGTCGAAGACGTGCAGCACTTCATCGCCGATGCGCACACCGTTGCGGAACAGGGCGTCGGTGCCGCTGGCCTCGAACGCGAAGACCGCCGGGTTCTCCAGGCGCGGGGTCGTCTCGACCTCGACACCGTCGATCGACAGGCGGATGTCGGAGGGGAAGGTGTTGCCGCCCGCGACGATCTCGGTCGTGCCCGAGACCCACTGGCCCTCCTCGAGCTGAAGGCGCACGGGCGACTGGTCGACCCCGGTCACCGGGAGGCGCCGGAGCTCGGTGACGGTTTCGTTCGCGCCGTCCCGGGCGATCACGCGGTACTCGAACCAGGTCTTGCCGGTGAGGTCGACGGCCGGGATGACGTGGCGGTATGTCGTGCCGTCGGCGCCGGCCAGCAGGGTGTGGCGAAGCGGGGCGGTGTCGAGATTGCTCGCCACCTCGATCTCCACCGTCCGCACCTGCCGGTCGTCGGTCACCGTCATCTGCAGCGGGAAGTCCGCGCCAGGGGTGATCTCAGGCGCGGTGGCGTCGGTGACGGCCGGGGCCGCGGCATCCATCGGGGTGACCATCAGCCCACCGGGCACCTGCTCCCGGTAGATCGCACCGGGGGTCGCGGGCGCCGTGCCGAGCTTCTTCTGCACCAGGAGGTCGTCGGGGTTCACCGCGTACTGCACCGGCTGGTCGGCGGTGACGTCGTCGACGCCACCGAGGTTGTAGTACGCGCGGTTCATCGCGAAACCGGTGTTCGTGACGATCTCGAGGCCTCGCGGCGAACTATTGGCCATGCCGCCGCTGGCGATCTCGAACAGGTCCTGTCCGGCGACGAGGGCGCTGCCGAAGTGCGTGTTGAAGTCGTCCGCGGTGAGGGCGTCGTTGGCGCCGTTCTTGATCCAGAACACCAGGGTGGCACCGGGGGCGACGACGGAGTCGCGCACCGTGGCAGGCCACAGCACGGTGTTGGAGTTGGTGAGATCCTCGAGCGGGTAGAGGTACTTCAGCGTGAAGTCGCGGAAGGCGATCGGTTCGGTCGTGGCATTGTAGATCTCGATGAACTCGTACCCGTCGGCACCTGCGACGTTGGCGGTGTCGGGGGCGATCTCGGTGATCTGCAGCGGTGCGGTCACCAGCTGCGGGTCGGCCACCGGTAGGAACGGCGCGGGCACGAAGGCCGCCGGATCCACGACGCCCGGGGTCGGTGCGGCGAGAGCGCGGAGCACCGTCATCTGCGTGGCGGTCGACGCCTCGGGGAGTCGGTAGTCCACGCCGAGTCCGGCGCCGATCTCGTCGGCCCGGTAGCGGGCGGCGGAGATCTCGATCCCGTCCGCGCCGTCCTGGGCTGGGGTGAGAAGACGGATGCCGCGCTCGGCGCTGTTGGCGAAGCCGGCCTGTCCCTCAAGAGGGAAGACGACGACATCGTCCGCGGTCCCGTAGAAGGCGCGGAAGTCCGCGGCGGTCAGCCCGTCGGTGTTGGGCGCGTATTGCAGCCACAGCACCGCGACACCGTTCGCGGGGATGATCGAGCCGGCCGGCACCGTGAGGTCCTTCTCGCCAGACAGGAAGTCGTAGCTGATGCGGACGTCCGTACCGAGATCCACCGCGCGATCGGTGGTGTTGGCGATCTCGATGTACTCGTACCGGTCGGTGCCGGTGGTGTCGGGGGCGAACTCGGTGATGAGCAGATCGCGGGCCGTCAGCGGCGCAGCGGGTGCGGTCTCGGTCGGCTCGGGGGTCGGTTCGCCTGTCGGGTCGCCCGTCGGCTCCGGCGTCGGTTCCGCTTCCGCGAGCCGGCCGGGGGTCGCGGGCGCGAGGGTGGCGAGCGGCAGGGCGCTCGTCCCCGACTCCGGCACGGCGAACGTCGCGGCGAGGTCGGCACCGAAAGCGCCTGCGGCGGCGAACGAATGACTCATCTCCGTACCCGCTGCGATGACGCGGATGCCGCGGGAGCCGCCGTTGGCGATGCCGGGCTGTCCCTCGACCCGGACGACGTCGTAGTCGGTCTCGGGCTGCGTCGCGGCGAAGTGCGCCCGGAAGTCGTCGACCGAGCGGGCGAAGCTGTCGACGCTTCCCGAGGTGTAGCTGAGCCACAGGGCCACCGTCGCGCCCGGGGCGATGACGGTGCCCGCCGGGGTGGTGAGCACGACATCCCGCGCGGTGTCCGACCCGTCGGCATAGGTGTAGGCGAAGTCGATGCTCTCAGCGTCGAGGTCGATCGGGCGATCGGTGGTGTTGTGCACTTCGAAGAATTCGAAGTGGTCGGCGCCGACGTTGTCGGCGACGATCTCGGTCACCACGAGAGCGGGTGACGGCAGAGATTCGGCGGCGGCGACAGGCGCCGCAAGAGCGACGGAAGCGGCGGCGAGGACGGGGACGAGGACAAGCGCGGGCAGAGAACGGCGTCGGCGAGGCATGGATCACTTTCGAGTTGAGGCCCCCGTCGTCGGAGGGCCTCGGCCACGCTAGGGATGCCGCACAGCGCCACGGGTCGCACCGGTGAACGCCTGCTGAACGCGACGGAAAAGCTTTGCCCGTGAGCCCGAGCGCGAGCGGTGACCGCCGGCAGGTGCCCGCAACTCCTGCAGAACGGCGACCAGGCGGCCTCTCCATCCCGACATCACACCCGCGCGGCCGATTCTGCAGGAGTTACGGACGACGACAGGCGACGAGCCGGCCGCGCCGCTACTCGACAGTGACCGACTTGGCGAGGTTGCGCGGCTGATCGACGTCGAGCCCCTTGGCCGTGGCGAGGCCCATCGCGAAGATGTGCAGCGGCACGACGGCGAGGAGCGGCTCGAACAGCGGGCCCGCGAGCGGGATGCGCAGCACCTCGTCGGCGGAGGGGAGCACCGCGACATCCCCCTCCTCGGCGATCGCGATCACGCGCGCGCCGCGGGCCTTGATCTCCTCGATGTTCGAGACGACCTTGGGGTGCAGCACCGCCGACCCGCGCGGCGAGGGGACGATGACGAACACCGGCTGACCGGGCTCGATGAGCGCGATGGGGCCGTGCTTGAGCTCGCCCGCGGCGAAGCCTTCGGCGTGGATGTACGAGATCTCCTTGAGCTTGAGCGCACCCTCGAGGGCGATCGGGTAGCCCACGTGCCGACCGAGGAAGAGCACCGACCGGGTGTCGCCCATCCAGTGCGCGAGCTCCTCGATGCGCTCCTGTTCGGTGGCGAGGATGTGCGCGATCTTCTCGGGCACCGCCTCGAGCTCGCGCGCCTGCTCGGCGATCTCGGCGGCGCCGAGCGTGCCGCGCAGCGCCGCGATGTGGAGAGCCAGCAGGTACAGCGCGGTGATCTGTGCGACGAACGCCTTCGTCGAGGCGACGGCGACCTCGGGGCCGGCGTGGGTGTAGACGATCGCGTCCGACTCGCGCGGGATCGTCGCGCCCTGGGTGTTGCAGATCGAGACGGTCTTCGCCCCCTGCTCGCGGGCGTACTTCACCGCCATGAGGGTGTCCATCGTCTCGCCCGACTGGCTGATCGAGACGACGAGGGTGTCGGGGGTCAGCACCGGGTCGCGGTAGCGGAACTCGTGCGCGAGCTCGACGTCGACCGGCACGCGCGCCCACTGCTCGAGGGCGTACTTGCCCGTCATCCCTGCATAGGCGGCGGTGCCGCAGGCGATGATGATGATGCGCGAGATGCCGGTGAAGAGCTCATCGAGTCCGTCGAGCTCGGGGATGGTGACGACGCCGTCACGGATGCGACCGCGCAGCGTGTTCGCGACGGCCTCGGGCTCCTCGGAGACCTCTTTGGCCATGAACGACGACCAGCCGCCCTTGTCGGCGGCCGAGGCGTCCCAGGTCACTTCGAACCGCTCGACCTCGACCGCGTTGCCGTCGAAGTCGGTGACCTCGACGCCCTCGGGGGTGATGGCGACGATCTCGTCCTGCCCGATCGCAAGGGCGTCGCGGGTGTGCTCGACGAACGCGGCGACGTCGGAGGCGAGGAAGTTCTCCCCCTCGCCGAGCCCGATGACGAGCGGGGAGTTGCGGCGCGCGCCGACGACGAGGCCCGGCTGGTCGCGGTGCATGGCGAGAAGGGTGAACGCGCCCTCCAGGCGCGCGGCGACGTCGCGGAACGCGGCGACCAGGTCGCCGCCGCGGGCGCGGTACGCGCGGCCGAGGAGCACGGCGGCGACCTCGGTGTCGGTTTCGCTCTTGAAGGTGCAGCCCTCGGCGAGGAGCTCGGCCTTCAGATCGGCGTAATTCTCGATGATGCCGTTGTGGATGACGGCGAGCCTGTCGTCATCGGCCAGGTGCGGGTGGGCGTTGTCGTCGGTGGGCCCGCCATGGGTCGCCCACCGGGTGTGCCCGATGCCGGTGGTGCCGTCGGCGAGGGGGTGGGTCTTCAGGTCGTCGCGGAGGATGCCCAGCTTGCCGGCACGCTTGCGCATGCCCAGATCCCCGTCACCGTCGATGACGGCGATGCCGGCGGAATCGTAACCGCGGTATTCGAGGCGGGCGAGGCCCGAGAGGAGGATGGCCTGGCTCTGGCGAGGGCCCACGTACCCGACGATTCCACACATGGGCTCCATCGTACGATCCGGGGTATGTGAGGCGTCTGAACGAACATCGCCCTCCCCGGGTCAGGCATGTACGGGGCCCATGAGTCCCCCACCGATCACCGCGGACTCTTGCGAGTGATGCCGCACGCGCGTACGATTCCCGGCACCAGCGCTGAACCCGGACCCCGCTCCGCGCAGGACCACAGAATGTGATGATCCGGGGCCGAGCGTGTCTCTGGGGAATCGCGGAACCGACCGTCGGACACCCGACTTGCGCTGACGGCCGTTCGGCGCTTCTGACGCGCTCCCCCTCAGGGGGTGATGCTGCGCCGTGGGCGCACCGACGGGCACACGTGTTGAGCGTGTGAGGCGGCTGGGGAGTCAGCACCCGTACTGAGAGGCCATGACGGCTGTGTCACCGTACCCGACGGTGTCGCTGCTCGAGCCTGCCCTGGCTGCGCGCCGCATCCGACCGTGAACGGAAAGAGCAGTCCAGTGCACTCTGAAACAACCCTCAGCGTCGTCATCCCGACGCTGAACGAAGCCAGAAACATCGAGCACGTGTTGGGGCTCCTCCCCGACACCGTCGACGAAGTCATCCTCGTCGACGGCGGGTCGACCGACGCGACAGTCGCCATCGCCCGTCGAGCAAGGCCGGGCATCCGCGTCCTCGGTCAGACCCGGCCGGGAAAGGGCAGCGCGCTGGCCACCGGCATCCTCGCCGCCACCGGTGACGAGATCGTCACCATCGATGCCGACGGCTCGATGGACCCGCGCGAGATCGAGCGCTTCGTCGCTCCCCTGCGTGCCGGCGCCCAATACGTCCGGGGCAGCCGTTTCTCCCGCGGCGGCGGAAGCGCCGACATCACCGCCGTGCGGTTCATCGGCAATAAGGTGCTGAACTCCCTGGCGAACCTGTTGTTCGGAACCGGCCACAGCGACCTCTGCTACGGCTTCAATGCGATGACCCGCGAGGCCGCAGGGGCGCTGCGCCTCCCCGATCCGGCCGACGGCACACGTCTGCGGCATTGGGGCGACGGGTTCGAGATCGAGACGCTCATGCACGTCCGTGCCGTCAAAGCGGGCCTTCGCGTGGTGGAGGTACCGAGCTTCGAGGCCTCTCGCCGTTTCGGCGAGAGCAACCTCTCCGCTGTGCGCGACGGATTGCGGTGTCTGCGGACGCTGCTGTTCGAACGCTTCGTCAGCGCCTCCGTCGACTCGGTCGTCGATGCCGAGCGGCGCGCGCGCCCGAAGGTGACCGCCGAACTCGTAGGTGAAGGCGAATGAGGCACCGCCATGCCCCCTCCCACCCGCACCGCGGTGGTCATCTGCTGCTTCACTCCGCAGCGCCTCGATGACGTCCGCGCCGCTCGCGCCTCCCTTTCCCACCAGACCACGCCGCCCGCGCTCGTCATCGTCGTGGTCGATCACCACGACGACCTCTTCGCCGTGCTGCGCGCGGAGCTCGAGGACGACACCCTCGTGGTGCGCAACTCCGGTCGCCAGGGACTGTCGGATGCGCGCAACACCGGCCTGCGGGCCGCCGCAGGTGCCGACATCGTGCTGTTCCTCGACGACGACGCCGTCGCGGAGACCACGTGGGTGGAACGGATGACGGCACCGTTCGCCGCCTCGGACGTCGTCGGCGTGAGCGGTTTCGCCGTGCCGGTCTGGGATGCTCCCGGGCGCCCCGGGTGGTTTCCCGACGAGTTCCTCTGGGTGGTCGGCTGCAGCCACCGGGGGCTCCCGGGCGACGGCGGGGCGGTGCGCAACCCCGTGGGCTGCGCGATGGCGTTCCGCGCGGAGGCCCTCGCCCGCGCGGGGGGATTCATCACCGAGCTGGGTCGGGTCGGGTCGTCGACGGCCGGATGCGAGGAGACGGAGGTCTCGCTGCGGCTGACCGCGCAGGAATCCGGCTCCGTCATCGTGCTCGCCCGGAGCGCCCGGGTCCACCACCGCGTCACCGCCCACCGTCAGCGCCTGGCCTACTTCCTGCGGCGTTGCCGCGGCGAGGGGCGCAGCAAAGCGGCCGTGTCGCGCCGGCACCCGGGCGCGGCGACGCTGCGCACCGAACGGCGATTCGTCGTCATGACCCTTCTCGACGCCACGATCCGCGCCCTCGGTGAGGGGCTGCTGCACCTCCGGCCCGCCGCCTTCGCCCGCGCCGGCGTGATCGTCATCGGGCTCGCCGCAACGGTCGTCGGGTATCTCGACGCTCGCATCCGGCCCGAACGCCGACCTCTCACGGCACCGCCCGCGATGTCGCATGTCCATCGGTACGAGGCGGGAGCGGCCGGATGATCGCCACGCACCGCACGATCACCGAGCGCCGCGGCATCGCGGCGCTGATCGCCCGAGAGTGGGCCGATCCGGCACTGCGGGGCAGCCACCTGATGCTCGTCAACACCGCGGTCACCGCTGCGCTGGGCTTCGCCTTCTGGGTCGTCGCCGCGCGCCTCCTGCCGGTGGAGGCGGTCGGGACGGGAACGGCCACGGTCGCCATCGTGCTGACGATCGCCGGCCTCGGCCAACTGAACCTCTACCAGTCGGCGGGCGTCCTCCTCGCCCGCGCGTCGGGAGACGGCCGCGCCGCGGCGTTCCGCCTGTGGGCTCTCGCCGCGGGCGCGACGCTCGCCGTCGGTGCGGTGGTGAGTGCGATCGTCGTGACGATGGACGTCCTCGCGGTTCGCACCGCGATCGTTCCGCAGACGCTCCCCCTCCTCGTGACCTGCGCGGTGGCCTGGACGGCGTTCGCCGTAAAGGACGCCCTTCTCATCGCCCGCCGTCGCACGGCGCTCGTCCCCGCGCTCAACAGCGGATACGCCGTGCTGAAGATCGCGGCGCTCGTCGGTGCGGTCGCTCTCCTGCCCGCGACGGCACGACCCGGCGAGGTCCCCGGCGGCGACGCCATCGTTCTCGCGACCTTCGCGCCGATCGCTCTCGTAGTCCCCGTGGCGGCCCTCGTGATCGCCCTCCCGCGGATCGCCCCGCCCCGGGAGCCGGCCGTCGCTGTCGGCACGCGGCGCGGCGACGATGCGCGCTTCCTCGCCGCGGACTACATCGGGGTCGTCGCGCTGCAGTCGTGCACGACGCTCCTGCCCTTCATCGTCTTCGCCTGGGCGGGCGCCGAGATGGCCGGCGTCTTCGCGGCGGCGTGGGCGATCGTGCTGGTGCTGGACACCCTCGCCCACAATGCCGCCGTCCCGCTCGCGACCGAGCTGGCCCGTACCCCCGAGCGCCGGGAGGAACTCTCGCACCGGGTGACCGCGCGCACCCTCGTCGTCGTCGCCGTCGGCGCCGCCGTCCTGGCGATCTTCGCGGAACCGATCCTCGCGCTCCTCGGTCCGACCTATGCCGCGCAGGGCGCACCGGTGCTGCAGGTCTTCGCCGCGGCATCCATCCTCCGCGCGATACTCATCCTGCGCCTGGCGGGGCTTCGCGCCGCACGGCGCACCGGACGGATCGCCCTGGTCGAGGTCACCCACGCGGCGGCGGTCCTCGGCATCGCCGCCTGGGCCGTGCCGAACGGCGGCGCGCTGGGCATGGCCCTCGCATGGGCGGCGGGACAGGTGGTCGCCCTCGCCGTGGTCATCCCCCTCTCCGGCGGACGCCGCGGATCGACCCGGGCGGTGACCCATGGTCCTTGAGTATTCGCGCGACACGGCGCCCGCACCCACCCGGGCGGCGTCCGCGGGGTCTCCACCGTCCGCGCTGAAAGGGCGCCCCGGGCCCCGCGGCGCGCTCACGCGGCGACCGCTGTTGTTCACCACCGCGTCCCTCGTGGTGGCCGCGCTCCACTTCGCCGTGGTGACGGTGTGGCCGGCTTCGCTGTTCGTCGCCGTGCTGTGTCTCGCCGGGGCCTTCGTCTTCGTGCTCCGCCTGCCCGAGGAGCATCCGTGGACGCTCGGGCTCCTGGCCGGCGCCTTCGCCCTCGTCGTGCACGGCACGATGATCGTCCTCGAGCAGCTCGCACGTTT
Source organism: Microbacterium sp. SLBN-154 (assembly GCF_006715565.1). Classification (NCBI taxonomy): domain Bacteria; kingdom Bacillati; phylum Actinomycetota; class Actinomycetes; order Micrococcales; family Microbacteriaceae; genus Microbacterium; species Microbacterium sp. SLBN-154. The sequence continues at coordinate 1,178,119 of NZ_VFNL01000001.1, read as the reverse complement.
TCCGACCGCGTGGCTGCACGCCGGGTACACCGCGCACGTCATGGAGAACCATGACGTCCTCCCGAGCCTGGGCGCCCGGTTCAGCTGGCCGGCATTCTTCGTCGTCACCGCGTCGGCGTTCTCACCCGCCGGCGAGACCGTGCCCGAGCCGGTGCTGCGGTTCGCGCCGATCTTCTTCGTGCTGGCGATGCTCCCCGTGATCCTCGTGATCGCCCGGCGCTGCGTGGTTCTGTGGCGGGGATCGTGGCGGGCTCCCTGGCTCGCTGTGTGGTTCTTCCCGCTCATCGACTGGTTCGGACAGGACTACTTCGCACCGCAGTCCCTGGCTCTCCTGCTGGGGCTGTCGATCATCGCGATCGTGCTCACGCTGTCGGATCGACCACCGGCGCTGTGGACGACGCGCGACGGGCTGCTCAGACGCGGCGGGCTGCTGTGGCCCCGTCGACCGGGAATCCGTGACGCCGCCCTCGTGCGCGCCCGCATTCCGGATGCGCTGCTGCTGGTCGGATCGGTCGTCGTGCTCTGCGCCGCGGTGGCGATGACCCACCAGCTCACACCGTTCGTGATCGCCGTCCAGCTGGCCGTGCTGTGGTACGCGGGGCGACTCCCGTGGATGCTGCCGGCGTGGATCGTCGGGGTCACCGCCCTCGTCTGGGTCTCGTGGGGGGCGTCGGACTTCTGGATCCCGTTCGTCGCCGACGTCTTCGGCGGAGTCGGTGACCCGGTGGGCAATCTCTCCGCCGGAATCGCCGACCGCACCGGCGGCTCCGCCGAGCACCAGACGGTCGTGGCCGTGCGCATGGGCTTCACGCTCGCGGTCGTCCTCGCCGCCGCCGGGGGCGTCATCGCCGAGTTCGTCCGCGACCGGCGCATCGAGCTGTCGCTGCCGCTCCTGGCCGCCGCCCCGGGGTTCCTCCTGTTCGCCCAGAGTTACGGCGGCGAGGGGGTGTTGCGGGTCCTGGTCTTCGCCACACCGTTCCTCGCCATGCTCCTCACCAAGCTCTTCGTCACGCGGCGGGGACTCGGCCGCGCCGCGGGGGCGGCCGTCATCATCATCACCGTGGCCTGTGTGCCACCGTTCCTCGTCGCCCGCTACGGCAACGAGCCGTTCGAGCGCGTGACTCCCGATGAGATCGCGCTGGCCGGATGCCTCTACGACCGCGCCCCGGCCGGGTCGACGCTCCTGTCGGTGAGCCCTCACCTCGCCTGGCAGTTCCGCGACATCGCGGACCACCTGCACCTCTCCGCGAACGAGCGAGCCTTCGACGCCGACACCGCCGACGATCTGAGGGCCCGCCTCGAGGACACCCCCCGACCGCGGTATCTCATCGTCACCGAGCCCCAGCTGCAGTTCGTCGTGCGATCTCTGGGTGCCCCGGCCGCGTGGCCGACGATGCTGGAACGCGAGCTGGCCGCTGATCCGGGCATGACCGCGGTGTGCGAGAACCCCGGCGGGGTCGTCTACCGCGTGGGGGGTGCCTCATGACCCGCGAACTCGCCACCGTGTTCCTGCTCGCCTGGGCCCTGGCCGCCGTCGGCCTGTCCGCCAGCGGAGCCGAGGGTGTCGGCCCCCTACTCGTGGTCGCGCCCTTCACCCTCTTCGGCGTAGGGATGGCCGTCGCCCTCGCGCTGCCCGGGGAACGCCCCACCGCACAGACGCTCGTCCTGGTGCTGGGCCTGGGCCTCGGGACGGCGACGGTCATCGCGCAGGCGCTCCTCCTGGTGGGCCTGTTCCACCCGGCGCTCGTCGTCGGAGTCGTCGCGATCGTCGCGGCGGCCGCGCTGGCGGTGCGGGAGGTGTCGCGGTGACGGAATTCCTCCTCTCCCCCGCCCTCCTCGCGGCGAGCGTGGGGGCGGTGGTGCTCGCGGTGGCCAGCTGGACGGTCAGTGTCGTCGGGCTCTTCTCCGCGCGCGTGCGCGTGGCCCTGCGCATCGTCGCGGGGGCGGCGATCACCCTCGCTCTGCTCATCATCGCCCTGCGCTTCGTGGTGCTGGGAGGCTGACATGCGCATCCTGCACATCGATCTCGCCACCGCCGTCTCCCCTCTGGACGGCATCGGGGCGGTCGTGGCCACCCTGTGCGACGCGCAGCGTGCGGCCGGTCACGACGTCGACGTGCTCGATGCCACGTGGCGCGGGCGGGCGGGCCTTCCGGCCACGGCGATCAGTGTCATCCGCACTCTTCGCCGGCAGCGCCCGTCGGTCGTCCACCTGCATTCGGTGTACCGCCCGCTGCACGCCGTCGCGGCGGCGGCCTGTCGGATGACCGGGATTCCGTACGTCGTCTCGCCCCACTCCGGGCTCGCGCCGGCCGGGCGGGCGCGCGCCCGGGTACGCAAGGCGGTCTGGATCGCGCTCGTGGAGCGCACCGCGCTGCAGCACGCGGCCCGCGTGGTGTGCCTCTCCGCGATCGAGGAACGCGACGTCCGCACCCTGGTCGCGCGGGCACGGACCACCATCGTGCACAATCCCCTCCCCGCGCACCCCGGACACACCCCCCGGCACACCGGCAGCCGCTCCCTCACCCCGATCGCGGTGACCCTGACCCGCTTCGACGTGTATCAGAAGGGTCTTGATCGGACGGCAGCGCTCGCCCGCCACCTCCCCGAGATGCGTTTCGTGGTGCACGGCGACGTCGATCACAACGATCCGGATGGCGCGCGACGGCTCATCTCCGATGCCCCCGCCAATCTGAGATTCCTTGCTCCGGTCTTCGGCGACGACAAGCGTCGCCTGCTCGCCCGGGCCGACATCTACGTCCAGCTCTCCCGCTGGGAGGGCCAGTCGGTCGCGGTGATGGAGGCCATGGCGGCGGGAGTGCCCTGCGTGACGTCCGAGGCCGTGGCCGAGACCCTCGGCCCGGTCGGGCACGACCTCGTGCTCGCCGTCCCCGACGCGCCCGCAGCGGCGGCCGAGGCGGTGCGGGCTTTCCTGGCCGATCGGGAGCGGCGCCTGCGCCTGTCTCGGCACGGCGGAGCATGGGCGCGCGAAGCGACGGATCCCGTCGCGATCACAGGGCGGCTGGACGCCGTCTACACCGCCGCCGTCGGCGCGTCACGACGGCGACCTGCAACCGAAGGGGCGAGATGATGTCATCCGATATCGGCACGCGGAAGACCGGCTCACCTCTGCGTCGAGGTCGACTGCGCCGCATCCTCTCCACTGCGACCGCAGGAGCGCTGACCCTCGCCGGACTCGCCCTGGTGGGGACGCTTCCCTCGGCGACGGCTGCTCTCGGCGACCTGCCGCCCGGCTTCGTCGATGAGCCCGTCGTCTCCGGCCTCCCCTACCCCTCGGCGATCGCGTTCACCCCGCAGGACGACATGTTCATCGCCCTGAAAGGCGGAGTCGTGCGGGTGGCGGGTCCTGACGGGCTCGACCCCGAACCCTTCATCGACATCTCCGCGCGCGTGCACGACAACGACGACCGCGGTCTGCTCGGGCTCGCCATCCACCCCGACTTCCCCGCCGAGCCGTACGTGTACCTGCTCTACACCTACGACCCGCCCGGGGTCGTGCCCGACCAGGGGTGGCCGATCCCCGGGCGGGTGAGCCGCCTCGAGCGCTTCACCGCCGATGCGGCCGCCGGCTACACCCGCGCCGTTCCCGATTCGGGGGTCGTGCTGCTCGGCACCGCGAGCACCCGCGAGAACATCGGGAACGAGGATGACGGCCGCGACACCTCACGGGTGTCGTGCATGACCGGCGGCACACTCGGCGGCGAGCCGATCCGCGACTGCCTCGGGTCGGATGAGAACTCTCACACCATCGGCACTGTCGCCTTCGCCCCCGACGGCTCGCTGTTCGTCACCAACGGCGACGGCGCGAACTACAACGGCCCCGATCCGCGGGCGATCCTCGCGCAGAACCTCGACTCGCTCTCGGGCAAGGTGCTGCGTATCGATCCGGTCACCGGCGGGGGCCTCCCCGACAACCCCTACTTCCGCGCGGATGATCCGGGGGCGAACCGCTCGAAGGTGTGGTCATCGGGACTTCGGAATCCGTTCCGGATGGCCGTCCACCCCGAGACCGGCGCGGCCTGGGTCGGGGATGTCGGCTGGGGCACGTGGGAGGAGATCAACACCGGGAAAGGGGCGAACTTCGGCTGGCCCTGCTACGAGGGCGGGCTGGCCGCCGGGTCGGAGGGCTTGTCGACGGTGAGCCGTCGACAGGACACCTATGCCGCCACGACGAGTACCGCGGCAGCGTGCGACGCGGTGTACGACGAGGGGCTCGAGGCAGTGACCGCCCCTGTGTACACCTACGACCACTCCGAGGGCGGCGCGGCCGCGAACGCCGGGGCGTTCTACGAGGGCGAGGCGTATCCCGAGGCGTACCACGGCGCGCTGTTCATCGCCGACTACAACCGCCGGTGGATCCGTGCGGTGCACTTCGACGCCCAGGGGGCCGCGAACAACGTCTCGCAGTTCGGGGTCGACACCGGAGCCGGCTCCGGCCCGGTGCAGGTCGTCGCGGGGCCGGACACCAACATCTACTGGGTGAAGTACGCCAGCGCGGGCGGCGAAGTCCGTCGCATCCGATACGTGGATGCGGATGCGCCGCCGGTGGCGATCGCGACCGCCTCGACCACCTCCGGGGTCGCACCGCTGGAGGTTGCCTTCTCGTCCCGGCCGTCGTACGACGCCGGCGGTACGCCGCTGCGCGTCGCGTGGGACTTCGGCGACGGCTCCCCGGTGTCGACCGATCCCGAGCCGACGCATGTCTTCGCCGACCCCGGCGCCTACGACGTGCGCCTGACCGTCACGCAGGACCGGCCGGGCGGGCTGTCGTCGACCACGACCACGCGCGTGACCGCCGGCAATGACCCACCACTTGCGGAGGTGGATCCCCTCCTGCCGTCGCCATACGCGATCGGCGATGAGCTCGTGTTCCTTGGGCGCGCGTCGACACCCGACGGCCCGATGCCCACCACCGGGCACCGCTGGGAGGTGCGCCAGTGGCACAACCAGCACAGCCACTTCGGAACCCCCTCGTGGGCGATCGACCCGGCCGATCCGAACGCGACGACCGGGGTCGTGAGGGTCGACGAGCACGGTGACGACACCTTCTACGAGGTGTGCCTGACCGCTACCTCGCCCTCAGGACTCACCGACGTCAGCTGCGAAGCAGCGACGCCCGATCGCCTCCCCTACACCGTCGAGACCGAGCCGGCGGGGCTCGGGGTCATCTACGAAGACGAGGGTCTGCGCATCGACGGGCCCGCCACCATCCGTCCGATCCGCGGGTCGACCCAGACCCTGACCGCTCCCCTCGTGCAGGCGCGCCGCACCTTCGCCGGGTGGTCTGACGGCGTCGCCGAGTCCTCCCGGACGTTCGTCGCCGGCGAGGGCGCCTCGACCTTCCGCGCGGTGTACGAAAACCTTGCGCCGACCGTGGCGATCGAGCTTCCCGGCGTCGCGTCGGGTCCGGCACCGGTGACCGTCGAAGCGGTGGCCCGCGCGAGCGACCCCGAGGGCGACATCCTCACCTACGAGTGGTTCTTCGACGGCGTCCCCATCGGCACCGATGCGACGCTTGTGACCACCGTCACCCAGCCGGGCTCGCACACGCTCCGCGTCGTCGCCACCGACTCGCTCGGTGCGACAGGCCAAGCCGAGACGACGCTCGTCATCGATGAGCCCACCGGCGGCGGCGACGAGGTGTGGCTGTCGCAGCTGCCCCTGCGCGATGTGTCCAACGGCTGGGGACCGGTCGAGATCGACGCGACGAACGGAGAGGATGCCGCCGGCGACGGCGCGCCCATCGTGCTCGCCGGCATCGGGTACCCCTCCGGTCTCGGTGTGCACGCGGCTTCTTCGGTCACCGTCGATGTTCCGGAGGGCTGCACGAGGTTCGTCAGCGCCGTCGGCGTCGACGACACCGTCGGGACGAACGGATCGGTGACCTTCGAGGTGCGGGGCGCGCAGGGCGCGCTCGTCACCTCCGACATCCTCACCGGCGGGGGCGGGACGGGAACAGTGGACGTGGATGTCACCGCCGAGGCCTCCCTCACCCTCGTCGTCACCGACGCCGGCGACAACACCTGGTGGGACCACGCCGTCTGGGCGGGGGCGCGGTTCGTCTGCGACGGCGCCGAACCGACCCCGACCCCGACCCCGACGGTTTCCGAGACCGGGACTCCGACACCCAACCCGACTCCTCCGCCGGAGCCGACGGAGGTGTGGGTGTCGGAGCTCCCGCTCACCGATGCCGCCAACGGATGGGGACCGATCGAACTCGACACCACCAACGGCGAGGATGCGGCCGGAGACGGGGCGCCCATCGTCGTCGACGGCGTCGCGCACGAGCGCGGCCTGGGTGTCCACGCCGCCTCGACGGTCGCGGTCGCAGTGCCCGCAGGCTGCACCCGCTTCCGGTCCACCATCGGCGTCGACGACACCGTCGGGGTCAACGGGTCGGTCGTGTTCGAGGTGCTCGCCGACGGCGAGGCCCTTTACACCTCCACGGTGCTGACCGGTGCGGGCGGAGCCGCGCAGGTCGACCTCGACGTCGCCGACGCGGCATCCCTCTCTCTGCGCGTGGGAGACGCCGGCGACAACACGTGGTGGGACCACGCCGTCTGGGCGAGCGCGCGATTCTCCTGCCGGGGATCCGGCGGCGGTCCGACGCCGACGGCTTCCCCGACACCCACGGTCACGCCGACACCCACGGTCACGCCCACACCCACGGTCACGCCGACACCCACCCCCACCCCGACCGAGGGCGACGTGTGGGTGTCTGAGCTGCCGCTGCGCGACGAGACCAACGGGTGGGGGCCGGTCGAACTCGACACCACCAACGGAGAGGATGCCGCCGGCGACGGCGCGCCGATCACGCTCGGCGGAACCGCGTACGAATCCGGGCTCGGCGTGCATGCCGCGTCGGCGGTGACGATCGACGTGCCCGCCGGATGCACCCGACTGGTCAGTGCCATCGGCATCGACGACACCGTGGGCACGAACGGGTCGGTGGTCTTCACCGTCCGCGACGGAAGCGGAACGGCGCTGTTCACCTCCGACACGCTCGTGGGCGGTGCGCCGGGGGCGGCCGACGTGGACATCTCGGGCCACGACGCCCTCGTGCTCGAGGTCTCGGACGCCGGCGACAACACGTGGTGGGACCACGCGGTCTGGGCCGGGGCGCAGCTGCGATGCGGCGACGGATCGGGAACGCCCAGCCCGACACCCACGCCGACACCCACACCGACGGAGACACCCACACCCACACCCACACCGACCCCGACCGAAACGGAGACGCCGACACCGACACCGACACCGACACCGACGCCGACGCCGACCGGACCGTTCACCACAGCGGCATCCGTCCCGACCGGACCCTTCACCCACTCGGTGAGCGCAGCCGATCTCAACGGCGACGGCACCCTTGACGTCGCTGCCGCGGTGGCCGGGGCGAACGCCGTGACGGTGGCGTTCGGCAACGGTGACGGGTCCTTCGGCGGGGTGACGTCGTACCCGACGGGGGCGGGGACGTTCCCCAAGTACGTCGCCGTGTCCGATCTCGATGGTGACGGCATCGACGACCTCGTCACCGCGAATCAGGATTCGCCCGCGGGCGAAGATGTCACGGTCTTCCGCGGCACCGGGGGCGGCGGATTCTCGGCGGTCGGCACCTTCGAGGCGTGCGATCGCACCCACGAGGTCGAGGTCGCGGATGTGACGGGGGACGGGATCGGCGATGTGGTCGCCGCCTGCTGGGGCGGGGATGTGATGGCGGTGCTTCCGGGCGACGGAACGGGCGCCCTCGGCGCCCCGACGTTCTTCCCGGCGGGTAACGCCGGACACTCGCTCTCGGCGTCCGACTTCGACGGCGACGGCGATACGGATGTCGCCGTGGCCGCCTACGGATCCAACCGGGTGATGGTGCTCCTCGGCGACGGAGTCGGTGGATTCGCGCCGCCGACGGAGTACTGGTCGGGGCTCGGGCCGCACAACCTGCAGCTGGGTGACGTCACCGGCGACGGTGTCGACGATCTGGTCGTCACCGCCGAGCTCTCCGATGCGATCGGGGTGCTCCGCGGCCGCGGAGACGGCACCTTCGCGGAGACCGAGTTCCACGCCGTCGGGCCGCGCCCGAAGGCATCAGTCCTCGCCGACATGAACGGCGACGGCATCGTCGACATCGTCTCGGCCAACACCCACGGCAACTATCCGAGCGGCTCGACTCCCACCAGTGTGACGCTGCTGCGCGGAACCGGGGGCGGCGGCTTCGCCGCCGGGGAGTCCGTGCCGGTCTCGCTGACACCGTTCGCGGTGGCCGCGGGAGACCTCAACGGCGACGGCCGGCGCGACCTGCTGACGGCGAACTGGCACTCCGGAGACGTGGCGGTGCTTCTCGGCGTTCCCTGAGTCGGAGCCCGAGGTCGCGGGCGGGACTATAGTTGCGGCACGGTCGCGCGGCGGGTTCGGCGTCGCGGGCCGTGTCGAGGGGTCGGATGAGAGAGCTGAAGATCGCGATCAGACAGCTCGAGCGCGCACACCACCGCTCGCTCCGCTTCGCGCGGCGCGTCGAGGCACGCGATCCCGAGCTCGCCGCGCGAGCCCGCCGGGAAGCGGACGATCTCGCACGCGTGCTGTCGGAGTACCGCCTCCTCGCGAGACTCGAAGCCGCCCCGCCCGCCGACAGCGTGCCGGCCGAGTCGTCCCCCGCTTCCGCCGACCCCGCGGACGCCGTGCCGGGAGCCGCCGAGCCCGACCGCGACTCCTCGCGGTGACCGCAGATCAGAGCTTCCGCAGCAGCACGCTCTCCACGGCGTGCGAGGCCGCCTTCCGCAGCACGAGCGTCGCGCGATGCCGGGTGGGCAGCACGTTCGCCTCGAGGTTCGGCAGGTTGATGTCGTTCCAGTAGCCGAGCGCGGTGGTCACGGCTTCCTCGTCGCTCAGCTCGGCGAAGACGCGGAAGAACGAGTTCGGATCGCTGAACGCCGCGTGGCGGAGGGCGAGGAAGCGCTGCACGAACCATGACTCGATGTCTTCGGTCTCGGCATCGACGTAGATCGAGAAGTCGAACAGGTCGCTGACGGCCACGTCGTTCGGCGCCGGCGGAGGCTGCAGCACGTTCAACCCCTCGACGATCACGACGTCGGGGCGGCGCACCGTCACGTGCGCGTCGGGCACGATGTCGTACTTCACGTGCGAGTAGAACGGTGCGCGCGCCTCGACCGCCCCGCTCTTGACGTCGGTGAGGAACTCCACGAGCGCGCGCCGGTCGTACGACTCCGGGAAGCCCTTGCGGGCCATGAGCCCGCGGCGCTCCAGCTCGGCGTTGGGGTGGAGGAAGCCGTCGGTGGTGACGAGCTCCACGCGTGGCGTGCCGGGCCACCTGCTCACCAGTTCGCGCAGCAGGCGTGCGATCGTCGACTTCCCCACCGCGACCGACCCGGCGACGCCGATGACGAACGGTGTCGTGGTGTCGGCCTCGCCGAGGAAGGCGCTCGTCTCGGCGCCGAGGCGCTTGGTGGCCTGGGCGTAGAGCGACAGAAGCCGGGACAGCGGCAGGTACACCTCGGAGACCTCGGCGATGTCGAGCCGGTCGCCGAGCCCGCGCAGCTGCACGACCTCGGTCTCGGTGAGGGGCTGCGGGATCCCCGCAGCCATCCGCGCCCAGTCGTCGCGGGCGATCTCCCGGTACAGCGAGAGTGCCAGGTCGGTGGTCGCTTCGTCGAGAGACATGGCGCTCATCGTAACCACCGGCCGCCCCGATCCTCGGGCGCCGCGAGGTCGGCGGCGTCACAACTCCTCAGATTCTGCGGGCGTCGGCCGTGAATCCGGCCGGATCCGGCCCGGCGGCCCCGAATCTGAGGAGTTGCGCCGCGCTACCCGTCCCGAACTCCTGCAGAACCGGCCCTGCACCGCCGAAAACGACCCGTCCGGACGCCCCACGCCCCGGATCGCAGGAGTTCGGCACAGCGACCGCGCCACACCCGCCCGACACCCGTGCCCGCTAGCCTGAACCCGTGCGCCTCGGAGTCCTCGACATCGGCTCGAACACCGTCCACCTGCTCGTCGCCGATGTGCAGCCCGGCGGGCGCCCGCTCGGTACGACGAGCCGGCGCACGGTGCTGCGCCTCATGCGCTACCTCGCCCCCGACGGCTCGATCACCGAGGAGGGCGTGACCGCGCTCGTCGACGCCGTCGCCGAGGCACGCCAGGTCGCCGCTGACGAGAAGGTCGAGGAGCTCCTGGCCACCGCCACCTCCGCCGTGCGCGAGGCGACGAACGGTCCCGAGGTCATCGCGCGCCTGGAGTCCGCGCTCGGCGCGCCGCTGCAGGTGCTCGGCGGTGAGGCCGAGGCCCGCTACACCTTCCTCGCCGTCCGGCGCTGGTTCGGCTGGTCGGCCGGTCAGATCCTGCTGTTCGACATCGGCGGCGGTTCGCTCGAGATCGCGGCCGGGTCCGACGAACTGCCCGAGGCCGCGGCATCCGTCCCTCTGGGTGCCGGACGCATGACGGTGCAGTTCATGCCCGACGACCCGCCCGGCGAGGATGCCGTCGAGCGCCTGCGCGCCCATGCGAAGGCGACCCTCGAGCCGGTGATCGGCCGCTTCCGCTCCCTCGACAGACCCGATCACGTGGTGGGGTCGTCCAAGGCGATCCGCTCGCTGGCGAAGCTCGCCGGCTACCCCTCCCCGGGCTGGACCGGGAGCGAACGGATGCTGCTCCCCCGCGCCGCACTGGCGTCGTGGATCCCACGGCTCGCCCGCATCCCCGCAACCGCGCGCCAGGAGCTCCCCGGCATCACTGCCGACCGCACCTTCCAGATTGTCGCGGCCGCCGTGGTGCTCGACACCGCGATGACGATGTTGAAGATCGATGAGCTCGAGATCTCGCCCTGGGCCCTCCGCGAGGGCGTGCTGCTGCGCTACATCGAGTCGCTGTCGTGGAGCACGGCGCCCTCCGGCGCCGGCGTCTGACGCTCAGCCGCAGTTGGCCAGGTCGGTCTCGGCCAGCGGCTCCCCCTCGGGAATCACGTACGTCACCCACAGCACGACGGGGATATCGCCCTCGTTCACACCCTGGTGCACGTACTCGGCGCCCTCGATGATCGCCTCGCCGGCTTCATAGACGCGCACACCGTCGGGGTGGGTGGGGGCGTAGTGGGTGAGCGCGCCCTCCTTGACCACCGCGATCAGCTGGCCGGCGTGACAGTGTTCGCCCGTGCCGGCGCCCGGCTGCAGGGTGATCTCGCGGAACGTCACCCCCACCCCTTCCGCGCCCGGTGCGACGGCCACCTGCACCGGTTCGTCGATCTCTCCGGCGGCGATGTCGGTCGCCGAGACGGAGGGGACGACGGATGCCTCGGGCGAGACCTCCACCGACAGGGTCGGTGTGTCGACCGCGACCGAGGTGGTGGCGGCCTCGGCGGCGCAGCCGCCGAGGAGGAGGGAAAGGGCGGCGACGGTCATCGCGAGGACAGCGTGGCGGGGGGAGGCGTGTCGGGTCACCTTCCGAACGTAGCGCCCCGCGCGCTCGCATCGTAGGGTGGGCCGGACGAAGACGGACGGCGCGGGCGTGGGGCCCGGCGGCAACTGGGGGAGAACGGGTCATGGCTGACTCTGCGATGGTCGATGTCCGGCGTGACCTGTCGGGACGCAGGACAAGGCTTCTGGCGGCGCTCGTCGGTGTGACGGGGCTGATCTTCGCCGCCGTCCTTCCCGCGGGCTCTGCCACGGCCGCCACCGCGGCCGACACCTTCGACTGCGACTTCAGCTCCGGCGCGTGCCTGGTGACGGGGACCCCGGGCGAAGAACACGTCGTCGCCGTCCCGACGGGGACCAGCCGCATGACCGTGGTGCTCGTGGGTGGGCGCGGTGGGTCCAGTTCCGACGGCATCCCGGGCGGACAGGGCGGCATGACCGTCGTGACCTTCCCCGTGAGCGAGGGCGACCTGCTGGGGATCGAGCTCGGCGGCGGAGGCAGCGGTGCCACTCCAGGCACAGGCTTCAGCGACGGCGGACGCGGTGGCGGCGCTGACGCGGTGGTCGACGGCACCCCGACCGGCGGCGCGGGCGGCGGATCGTCGGCGCTCTACGACGCCGGATCGTCTGATCTCATCGCCGTCGCGGGCGGTGGCGGCGGTGGCGGCGGCTCGAGCGTCGGCCTGGCTGACGCGGGGGGCGCGGGCGGCGCCGGCGGCAACCCGGCGAAGGACGGGTACACCGCCGACGCCAGCGATGGCCCCAACGGCGCCCCCGGTGGGGGTGCGGGTGAGTCGGACACGAATGACGGCAAGGAGCGCAGCGCGCTCGGGCCGCTCCCGACGTCCGGCGGCGGAGGCGGCGGCTACGCCACCGACGGACGCGGGGGCGGAGGATCCGGAAGCGTCGGCGCACCCGACGGCGATGAAGACTATCCCGCCGCCGGCGGCGGCGCAGGTGGCACCTCGTACGCGAGCTCGGTGGCGACGACGGCCGCCTTCACCTCGTCGGGACCGTGGAACGACGCCGGGAACGGCATCGCGATCGTCATCCCGAACGGCGAGGCGACCGTCTTCGGATGCCACGGCTCGACCCAGGACCTCGACATCCCCGAGGGCGGGACGGGCGCGTTCGCGATCGCGGGCGGCGCGAGCGGCGAATCGACCGAGGACGGTGGAGACGGTGGCAGCGGGGCTGTCGTGACCGGCCGGTTCGATGCGGCCGCCGGCACGCAGCTGCAGATCGTGACCGGATGCGGCGGCGCGAACGGTGGGTACGGTTGGGCCTCCGGCGGGCGCGGCGGCGAGCACGGCACAGCCTCCGATGACGGGGGAACCGGCGGCGGCTCGACGGCTGTGCTCATCACCGGCGAAGGCGAGCCGCGCGTCGGCGCCGGCGGTGGCGGCGGAGCGGGCGGTCCGATCTTCGACGGAATCTGCACGTGCCCGGGCGGCGACGGCGGTGACGGCATCGACACCCTCGTACCGGGCGGGATCGGTGCCGCCGGAGCGGGCGGGGTCGGTGGCGGTGACTTCGGCGGCAAGGGCGGCCCGGGCGGCAACGCCAACGGCGCCGGCGGCGACAGCGGCGAGAATCACAAAGACGGCGCGGCGGGCGGCGGCGGCGGTGGCGGCATCCTGAACGGGGGCAGCTTCGGCCGTGCCGGCGGACTCTCCTCGGCAGGCGGTGGCGGCGGCGCGGGCTCGTCGAACGTCGACAGCGCCACGACCCTCGTGTCTGCGGGCAACCTCGACCCGCGGTACGACACCGACGGGCTCGCGATCGTCATCCCCGTCTTCGGGGTCGCCGACGACCTCGAAGAGCCGCCCGCACCGGTCGCGCCGGTGGATCCGGGCACCAGCGGTGACTCGGCGTCTTCCGGAGATTCGGACGGCACGGCCCGCCTCGCCGACAGCGGTGGCGGCGGTGCTGCACTCCTCGGCATCGGCGCTGCGGCGACGCTCATCGCCGCGGGCATCGGCCTTCGGCTGCGACGGCGCACCGCCGCGTCATCCTGATCCGATTCGCGCTCAGCGCTCGTCTTCGTCGACGGCAGCCCGCGCCCCCACCGCTCGCATCACCCCGTACAACGCCAGCCCGACCGCCAGCGCGATGGCGCCGAAGAGCCACACCCGGGCGCTCTGCTGGGTGAGGAGCAGGATGCACGAGAGCACCCCGGCGACGGGGACCCACGTCCACACGCGGAAGTGACGGTGCTCCACCCGGTCTCGGCGCAGCACGAGCACGGCGACGTTAGTCGAGATGAACACGATGAGGAGCAGCAGCACCACCGTCTCGGCGAGCGTGGCGAGATCGCCGAGCAGGGTGAGCATCGCGGCGATCGCCGCCGTGACGACGATGGCGACCCACGGGGTCTTCCGTCCGGGCAGCACGCGCGCGAGCGCGCGGGGCAGCAGGCTGCGGTCGGCCATCCCGTACGCGAGACGACTCGACATGATCGAGGTCAGAAGCGCCCCGTTGGCGATGGCGATGAGCGCGATGATGCTGAAGATCACGGCCGGGAGCGGCACGCCCGTCGCCTCGAACACCGCCAGCAGCGGACCGGATGACGCGGCGAGCTCGTCCGCAGGAAGCGCAGCGGCACTCGCCATCGCCACGAGCACGTAGACGATGCCGGCGACGGCGAGCGAGCCGAGGAGGGCGATCGGGTACGACCGCGACGGATTCTTCAGCTCTTCGGCGACGTTCGCCGACGTCTCGAATCCGACGAAGGAGTAGTAAGCGATGATCGCCGCAGCGAGGGTCGCGAGCGCCGGGTTCACGCCGGCCGGGAACTCGCCGATGCGCGAGAGGTCGCCTCCCCCGCCGCCGAGCATGAGGCCGACGGCGACGACGATGAGCACGAGCCCCGACACCTCGATGATCGTCATCACAATGTTCCCGGTCATCGACTCGCGGATGCCCCACATGTTCACCAGCGCCAGCACCGCGATGAGACCGATCGCGGCGACCGGCGGCGCGATCGGCACGAATGCCGAGAGGTAGTCGCCGGCGAAGGCGAGTGACAGGCCTGCGACGCTCACGACGCCGGCGGCCAGCATGCTGAAGCCGACGAGGAACGACACCACGGGCTTCTTGTAGGCCTTTTCGGCGAAGTAGGCCGACCCGCCCGCGCGCGGGTACTTGGTGACGAGCTCGGCGTACGACCCCGCGGTCAGGAGGGCGAGCCCGAGGGCGACCGCCAGCGGAATCCACGTGGCGCCGCCCACCTCGAGGGCGAGCACGCCCATCAGCGCGTAGATGCCTGCGCCCAGCACGTCGCCGAGCACGAACAGGAACAGCATCGGACCGGTGATGGCGCGGCGCAGCTTCGACCCCTCCTGCGCAGGCATCATGGTTTTCGCGGAGGCAGGGGACGTTGAGGCGGTGTCGTCGGAGGGCATCCGCACACCGTACGGAAGAGCGGATGCCGGGCGCCCGCCCCTTGACAAGTGCCCCGTCGCTCCCCGCTGCCCGCCGTGCCCTCCTCGCCCGGCGAGCCACCGCGATCGCGTCGAGCCACCTTGCCGGGGACGGCGCCTCGACGCAGACGCGGTGGTTCGGCGGGGATGGGTGGGCACGTGGTCGGCGCACGCGACGCGTGGCGGTCGGCGCGCGCTAAAGCGCCAGACGCTCCCGCACGACGTCGGCGAGCTGTTCGGCGTGGCGTCGCGCGGTCACCTCGTCGGCGGCCTCGACCATCACGCGCACGAGCTGCTCGGTGCCGCTCGGGCGCAAGAGCACGCGGCCCGAGTCGCCGAGTTCGGCGGCCACCGCGGCCACGGCCGCCTGCACGCCCTCGTCGTCCGCGGCGCGCGAACGGTCGACATCCTTCACGTTCACGAGGATCTGCGGGTAGACCGTCATGATCGACGCGAGCTCGGCGAGGGACTTCCCCGTCCGGGCCATCTCCGACACCAGCTGCAGGCCGGTGAGGAGACCGTCGCCGGTCGTGGCGAAACGGCTCATGATGACGTGGCCCGACTGCTCTCCGCCGAGCGAGTAGCCGCCCTCGTTCATCGCCTCCAGCACGTAGCGATCGCCGACGGCGGTCTGAAGCACGCGGATGCCGTGGTCGGCCATCGCGCGGTGCAGGCCGAGGTTGCTCATCACGGTCGCGACGAGCGTGTCACGCGCGAGCGCGCCGCGCTGCTTCATCGCCACGGCGAGGATCGCCATGATCTGGTCGCCGTCGATGACGTTGCCCTCGGCGTCGACGGCGAGACAGCGGTCGGCGTCGCCGTCGTGCGCGATGCCGAGGTCGGCTCCGGCGTCGCGGACGGCCGCAGCCAGCTGCGACAGGTGGGTCGAGCCCACCCCGTCGTTGATGTTGAGTCCGTCGGGGTCGGCACCGATGACGGTGACACGGGCCCCGGCGTCGCGGAACGTCTCGGGCGAGACCCCCGAGGCCGCGCCGTGCGCGCAGTCGAGCACGACGTGGATGCCGTCGAGCCGGTTCTCGAGCGAGCCCAGGAGGTGCACCACGTAGCGGTCCTCGGCGTCGGCGAACCGGCGGATCCGGCCGACGCCGGCGCCGGTCGGCTGAAGCTTGTCCCACTCCATGGCCGACTCGATGCGCTGCTCGACGACGTCGGGCAGCTTCACGCCGCCACGGGCGAAGATCTTGATGCCGTTGTCGGGCGCGGGGTTGTGCGACGCCGAGACCATCACGCCGAAGTCGGCGTCGATGTCGGCGATGAGGAACGCCGCGGCGGGCGTGGGCAGCACACCGGCATCGAACACGTCGACTCCGGATGACGCGAGCCCGGCCTGAACGGCCGCGGAGAGGAACTCTCCCGAGACGCGCGGGTCGCGGGCGACCACGGCGGAAAGACGCTTGCCGGCGGCGCGACGCGCCTCGGCGGTACGGCCCTGGCCCAGGACGACCGCGGTCGCCTGGGCCAGGGTGAGTGCGAGATCGGCGGTGAGGGGGCCGTTGGCCAGCCCCCGCACCCCATCCGTGCCAAAGAGCGGCATACGGGTGGAGGTTTCCGCGATCAGCGCTTGGAGTACTGCGGAGCCTTGCGGGCCTTCTTCAGACCCGCCTTCTTGCGCTCGATGACGCGGGCGTCGCGCGAGAGGAAGCCGGCCTTCTTCAGGGTCGGGCGGTTGTTCTCGGCGTCGATCTCGTTGAGCGCACGAGCGATGCCGAGGCGCAGCGCGCCGGCCTGGCCCGAGGGGCCGCCACCCGAGATGCGGACGATGACGTCGTACGCGCCGGTGAGGTTCAGCACCGTGAAGGGGTCGGTGATCAGCTGCTGGTGGAGCTTGTTCGGGAAGTAGTCCTCGAACGTGCGGCCGTTGACCGTGATGGTGCCGGAGCCCGGGATGAGGCGCACGCGGGCGATGGCCTGCTTGCGGCGGCCCACGGCCGAGCCGGGGACCGAGAGCACGGGGCGCTCGACGGCTGCGGCGTCGGTGTCGACCGGGGTCTCGGTCGAGAAGTTGGAGTCGGTGTCGATGGAGTCGGAGATCTTCGCCACGAGTCTGTCCTTAATGTGTGCGGCGCTTACTGGGCGACCTGGTCGAAGGTGTACGTCTTGGGCTGCTGCGCGGCGTGCGGGTGCTCGGCACCGGTGTACACCTTGAGCTTGGACAGCTGGGCACGGCCGAGGCTGTTCTTGGGGAGCATGCCGCGAACGGCCTTCTCCACCGCGCGGACCGGGTTCTTCTCGAGAAGCTCGGTGTAGGTGACGGCCTTCAGACCGCCCGGGTAACCCGAGTGACGGTAGGCCATCTTCTGCTCGCGCTTGTTGCCCGTGAGGGCGACCTTGTCGGCGTTGACGATGATGACGAAGTCACCGGAGTCGAGGTGGTTGGCGAAGCTCGCCTTGTGCTTTCCACGCAGGAGCGCGGCGGCGTGCGAGGCGAGGCGGCCGAGAACGACGTCAGTGGCGTCGATGACCAGCCAGTCGCGCTGGATCTCGCCAGCCTTGGGAGTGAAAGTACGCGTCACAGTAGTGCTGCTTTCTTGATCGAACGGAGTGGTTCGTGAATCCCGCTCCGGTGGTCGTTATCCCGACGGATGCCGGGGGAAACAGGCCGGTGGAGGGCTCACGTTCGCGGTGCGCTGCCAGCAGACTTCGCACCAAAGGGTTAGCTTACGTCATCCGCACCCCACGGCCAAACCCGCCTCCCCCACCCCGCCCGCGAGGGTGCACTCCCCACCGGCGAGGGTGCACTCCACCCCCGCGAGGGTGCACTTCCCTCCCGCGAGGGTGCACTCGTCAGTTCTCGCTGCGAGCGAGGTGGGCGTCGTCGTCATCGGCCGGCTCCGCGGCATCCGATTTCTCCACCCCGTTCTCGGAAACCTCGCCGGTCGAGACGGGACGGCCGGTGAGACGGGACGAGACGCGCCGCAGCCACGACGGCTCGTGGACGACGCCCGCCGAGGAGGGCTCCTCGACCTCGAGGCCGTAGTACTCGCCGATCTGGTCGACGAACTGCGCGCGCGCTGCGCGCTCGTACGCCCGCCGCTCGCGACTGAAGGCGACGACGGTCGACCAGCACATCATGAGCATCACGACACTGAAGGGGAGCGCGATGATGATCGCCGCGGTCTGGAGGGCCTGCAGGCCTCCGGTCACGAGCAGCGCGCCCGCGAGGACGGCGGTGGTGAGGGTGAAGAACACCCGCACCCAGCGCTTCGGGTTGATGTCGCCGCCGGTGGCGATCATGCCCATGACGAGGGCTCCGGAGTCGGCCGAGGTCACGAAGAAGATCGTGATGAGCAGCAGCACACCGGCCGTGAGCACCGGGGTGCCGGGAAGGAACTGCAGCAGCTGGAACAGCGCGGTGTTGACATCGACCGAGCCGTCGGCCCCGGTGAGCGATCCCGGCTGAGTGAGTTCGAGGTAGATCGCCGACCCGCCGAGGACGGCGAACCACAGCAGCGTCACGAGCGTCGGCACGATGATGACGCCCATCACGAACTGACGCACGGTTCGGCCTCGCGAGATGCGGGCGATGAAGATGCCGACGAACGGCGCCCAGGCGATCCACCAGCCCCAGTAGAAGGAGGTCCAGCTGGCCTGCCATGACTCGCCCGCCTCGCCCTGGAAGGCGGTGACGTTGAACGACAGTCCGACGAAGTTCTGGATGTAGTTGCCGATCGACTGCACCCACTCGCGCAGCAGGAACTCGGTCTGCCCGAAGACGAGCAGATAGAGAACGAGGATGCCGGCGAGGATGAGGTTGAACGACGACAGCCACTTCATGCCCCGGGTGACGCCCGAGAGCACCGAGATGAGCACGAGCACCGAGATGACGCCGATGATGGCGAGCTGGATCGGCTCACTCGGCTCGATCAGGCCGGCGAAGTCGAGGCCGGCGGAGATCTGCAGCACACCGAGGCCGAGCGAGGTGGCGACCCCGAAGAGGGTGCCGACGAGCGCGATGGCGTCGATGGCGTTCCCCCAGCCGCCGCGGACCCGGTCGCCGAGAAGCGGTTCGAGGGCCCATCGGATGGAGATCGGACGCCTGCGGCGGTGGATCGCATAGGCGAGGCTCAGCCCGACGATCACGTAGATCGACCAGGCCTGCACGCCCCAGTGGAGATAGGTCTGGCTGAGCGCCGCCTGCGCGAGCTGTTCGGGGGTGCCGGCGACGCCGGGCCGGGGTGAGACGAAGTGGCTGAGGGGTTCGCTCACCCCGTAGAACACCAGCCCGATGCCCATTCCGGCGGCGAAGAGAAGCGAGAACCAGGCGCCGAGGGAGAACTCCGGCTTGTCATCGTCGCGACCGAGGCGGATGTCGCCGAATCGGCTGAATCCGAGGAACAGCGCGAACGCGACGAAGAAGGCCGCGATCAGCACGTAGTACCAGTTGAAGGCGTTGACGATGCTCGTCTGGATGGCGCCGAACGACGCCTCCGCGAGGTCGGGGGCGAGGAGCGCGAAGGCGCTGAAGGCCAGGGCGATCGTCGCGGCAGGCCAGAAGACCCATCGTTTGATGGTCGAGTGCCGGGCGGGGTCGGCCGTCATGGCCTTTCGGGTGTCAGCCATCCGTCCAGGCTAGCCAGGGCGACACGCCGGCCGCCACTCGAGCGGGTGCGCGGGGCGTGGCCGAACGTACGCGGGCCCCTCACCCGGCGACGACCAGGTGCTCGCCATCGGCGGGCATCTCCGCCGAACCGTCGACGGCGAATGCCAGCGGCACGCCCTGCCCTGTCCACACCGACGCGCGGTCCATGAGCTGAGCATGCACGTGCGGCTCGCTGGTGTTGCCGGAGTTGCCGCACCGGGCGATCACGTCGCCCGCGCGCACCCGGTCGCCCACCTGAACGGCGACTGATCCGCGCTGGAGATGCGCGACCACCGCGCACACGCCACCCTCGCTTCGGATGACGACGTGGTTGCCGAGGATGAAGCGCGCACCGCCGAGTTCTCGCAGCATCCCCTCGATCATCATGTAGGCGAAGGCGAGCAGGCTCGATCGCGACCGGTGGTCGCGCATGCCGTCGACGCGTCGCACGACGGTGCCGTCGATCATCGCGAACACCGGTGCACCGAAAGCGGGGTAGTCCGCGGGCGGGCGCATGGCAGGTCCCTCACCGAACGCGGGGCGTGCACCGTCGGTCGGCTCGCTCACCAGGTCGATCGCATACGCCTGCCCCCACGCTCGGACGCCATGGCTCGGCACCTTGGTGGCGGGGCTGTTGACGGCCAGCCATCGTCCGCGGACGGGCGGGGCCACCGTCATCCGCTCCCTTTCGGGAAGAAGACGCGGCGCCAGCACCGAGAGCAGGACGCACAGCACCGCGACGACCACCGCCGGGAGCGCGAGCACCGTCAGCGTCGCGACGACGGCGCGCACCACGGGCGCCTCGACGTCGCGGAAGAGTGCGGCCGAGAGGGCGAGGAGAACGAGCACTGCGGCGGCCGGATAGTAGAGGACGCCCCGCACGCGATACAGGGCGAGGATGACGCGGGTCATCGCTCCGCCCCCGCGATGACGGCGAGGAGCGGCACGACACGCGTGGCCGGCACCTCGTAGCTGCCGCGTCCGCTCTGACGCACCCAGCCGGCCGCGACGAGCTGGCGGAGGTGATGGTGGAGCTGGCCGGTGGTCCCGAGGTCGTCGAGGGTGGCGAGCTCGGCCGTGGTGTGTCGGCCGGCGAGGATCTGCCGCAACAGCTCGATGCGGACCGGATGACCCAGCGCGGCGAGCGTGGCGGCATGAGCGGACCACTCCGCAGCGATGAGCCCCTCGGTGCCGAACGCCTGCTGCCAGACCACGTCGCCGCCGCCGTCGGGCAGGCGGACCGAGCCGACCAGCATCACCGCGCCGTCGGTCGTGCTCGGGTGGTCGGCGAGGCGGGCTTGGAGTCCGTAGAGGGCCCAGAAGGTCTCGGGGTCGAGACCGGGGCCGGGGCCGGGAGAGGCGGCGGGCGCGGGATCCGCGGCGGCGGGCGCGGGAGCCGCGGCGGCTGCGGCTTCGAGGGCGCTGAGCCGAGCGGCGAGCGCAGCGACCTCCTGGCGTAGCTCGTCGAGTGCAGTCGCATCCATTCTTCGATATTACGTACTTACGTACAGTTCGTCACCGCCCGTCGGCGACGAACGGCAGTGATGCATCGATGATCCGCTGGAGGAGGGAGACCGGAGTCGACCGACGGGCGACGCCGGCGGGTCCGGCGACGGTGGTCAGGGCGTCGGCGTAGGCCTCCACGGCCCGGTCGGCATCGGCCAATCGCGCCGATGCGGAACTGTCGCCGATGGGGGTCGCGACGAGATCGGCGCACCGGCGGATCGCGTCGGCGAGCGCCGCGCGCGTCTCGAGTCCGACCGCGGCGTCCTCCTCCCGGTCGAGCGCGTAGAGGACATCGGCGAGGTCGCGGCTGTAGAACGCGATGCGCTCGAGCGCGCGCATCCGCTGCAGGTTCTCCCTCTGCTCGGCGCGGTGCCGGCGCCCCCGCGGGTTGCCGCGCAGGCTCTCGTCGGCCTCGCGCACCTCCTCGTGGACGTCGGCGATGACGGCGTCGAGTCCGGCGTCGGGCTCGGACACCTCCGCGGCGTCGATGTTCCCCTCGGCCACGCGGTCTGCGAGCACGCGCAGGAGCTCGGCGATCTCGTCGCGCAGCTCCGACAGGCGCCCGCTCGCGGTGTCGAGGTAGACCGGCGGCACGATCAGGACGTTGATGACCACCCCGATGAGCACCCCGAACCCCACCGTGAAGAGGTACGACACCGAGAAGTCGTCGGCCTGCGAGCCGCTCAAGAGCAGCACGAACAGCGCTGCGATCGCCACCCACTCCCGGCCGACACCCAGCGCACGGATGCCGCCGATGATCACCCCGATCGCGATGACCAGCGCGAGCGTCAGCACGGCGGGGAGTCCCGCGAACAGGGCCACGATGCCGAGGAGCCCGAGGCCGATCCCGACGGC
This sequence comes from Microbacterium sp. SLBN-154, assembly GCF_006715565.1. Lineage (NCBI taxonomy): Bacteria > Bacillati > Actinomycetota > Actinomycetes > Micrococcales > Microbacteriaceae > Microbacterium > Microbacterium sp. SLBN-154. The sequence continues at coordinate 1,156,302 of NZ_VFNL01000001.1, read as the reverse complement.
GAGTCCGAGCAGTGCCTGCGCACCCGACCGCGCCGATGCCGCGACGGTCGGATACATGCTCACCAGCACGCCCAGCGGGGCGTAGTAGGAGTACTGGTCCTCGGTCGGCAGCAGGGGCGCGAGCACCCACGCCAGCGCGCAGCCGATCGCCGTCTTGGCGGCCATGAGGAGCCGCGCGGGTGCCGTCATCTCCCGCCACCAGTGCGCGGAGACCTGCGAGACGCGTTGTGCCATGGGTGCCTCATTCCGGGGGGGCGAGGGGGGGCATCGCTGCTCGCGACTGTAGGCGAGCGCCGGGCCTCGCTCAACGGCCTCCCCGAACCGGCGGGGGCGGGTACGCTGCCCCGCCCTCGCCCCGCCGCGCTCAGCGCGGGGCAGCGCGGCTAAGCCTCCCGCTCGACGGCGAGCCAGAGCTCGGCGCGGCCGGAGTCGCCGTCGTCCGACCGCTCGTGCACCGCGAGGATCTCCGGCGCTGCGACCGTGCGATACGGATGCGAGGGGAACCAGTCGCCGTAGGCGTCGGCCCACACCTGCTGAAGCGCGTCGAAGAACCCGGTCTCGGCCGCCACGTCGAACACCACCCACGTGTGCGCGGGCACCTCGAGCGTGTCGAACGACGCCGGGATGTCGGCTGCCGACCGCCGGGTCGCGACCCCGTAGACGTAGTGGAACTCGCTGCCGTCTGCGCGATCCGGCGCAAAGTCGGTGGACACCGAGAAGGGTCCCGCCGGGTCATCCATGTCGCTGATCGCCGCCAGCTGGTCGGCGATCGTCGGTGGCAACGAGCGGTGGAACGCGATCATGTCGGGGTTCGGTCCGCGGTACACCAGCGGAATCCTGGCGCCGGGTCCGGCGATGCGGAACGGTTCGAGGTCGATGATGCGGTGGCGCATGGGGATGCTCCCTTCGATGGTGAGACGCAGCCGCAGACGAGGCTGGGCCGTGAGGATGGCGCCGGGACGGCGGGCCTGCTCGGGCGTGAGCCCGTGCACGGCGACGAACGCTCGGCGGAACGCATCGGCCGAGCCGTACCCGAAACGCACCGCGACGTCGATGAGGGGCTTCCCCTCGAGCACGTCGGCGGCGGCGACGCTCATCCGTCGCCGCCGGACGTATTCCGACAGCGGCATCCCGGCGAGCACCGAGAACACACGGCGGAAGTGGTACTCCGACGTGACGGCCGCGCGGGCGAGCGCGGCGACGTCGATCTGCGCATCGAGGTTCTCCTCGATGAGGTCGATCGCGTCGTTCCACCGTTCGAGCATCGCGTTCCTTCCCGTGTCATCCTGCCGACCGGATGGCCGACGTGTCGATGCTAGGAAGGGCGGGCGGTCTCACGCCCGACTATCGATGCCCGGCTCGGTCGGCGCGCGCGAGGGCGCACGCGCCACCCGCGCGGGTGCACGCGTTGCCCGCGAGGGTGCACGCACCACCCTCCAGGGTGCACGCACCACCCGCGCGGGTGCACGCGTTGCCCGCGAGGGTGCACGCGTTGCCCGCGAGAGTGGACCACCGAGGGGCACGGGGTACACCCTCGCGTGCATGCGGTGCACCCTCGCGTGCAGGGAGTGCACCCTCGCGGGGAGGACGTGCACCCCTCGCGTGCGGGGCGTGCACCCTCGCGGAGGGTGGGCCGGCCCCTCGGGCCGCGTACGATCGGCCGAGACGCGGACGATCAGTCGCGAAACGTACGCGTCTCGACCGAACCTCCGCGCGCCAGCGTGTTCAGGGCAGCGGGGACGCGACTTCGGCCCCGCAGCCGCAGGGAGTGCACCCTCGCGGGCGGGGAGCGCACCCTCGCGGGCGGGGAGTGCACCTTCGCGGGGAGGGAGTGCACCCTCGCGGGAGGGGCGGGGGCGGGGCGGGCGGGGGCGCGCGCTAGGTGTACTGACCTCGACCGTTGTTGATTCGGTCGATGGGGATGCCGCCGATGCCGAGGTGGTGCCTGTCTAGGTTGTAGTAGTCCAGCCAGGCGGGCAAGGCTGCCGCTCTGTGATCGTTTGAGGTGAAGGGGCGGGCGTAGGCCCATTCGGTGGCGAGGGTGCGGTTCAGGCGCTCGACTTTGCCGTTCGTCCAGGGGCAGTGGGGGCGGATGAATTTCTGCGTGATGCCGTGCGCGGCGAGGGTGTCTCGGAATGCGTTCGAGTTGCGGTATGCGAAGGCGTTGTCGGTGATCACACGCTCGACGGTGACGCCGAGTCGGGCGTAGAACGCGACAGCGCGTTCGAGGAAGCCCGCGGCGGTGGCACCCTTTTCGTCGTCGTGGACCTCGGCGTAGGCGAGGCGGGAGTGATCGTCGATGGCGGTGTGAACGTAGTCGTAGCCGATGCCGCGTCCGCGGACCTGCTCGCTGCGACCGTGGGCGCGCCATCCACCGCCGTCGGGGATGCGACCGAGCTTCTTCACGTCGAGGTGAACCAGAGAGCCAGGACGGGCGTGCTCGTAGCGTCGGGGGGAGCGTCGGACCGCTCGGATCACCGCCCCGGTTACCGGGTCGACCTCGCGCAGCAACGGCATTCCGTGTCGGCGTAACACTCGGCCGACGGTTGAGGGCTGCATCCCGAGCCGGCCCGCGATGAACACCGGTCCCCGCCTGGTCAACGCTCGCACGATCCGCACACGTGTTTCCACGCACGGCCCCGTGCGGGCGGGATGCGATCGGGCGACGCTGGAACGGTCGATCAGACCCGCCGGTCCCGATTCGCGGAACCTGCGCCACCACCGCCACGCCGTCGTCCGCGAGATCCCCATCTCCGCCGCGACATGCGCGACCGCACGCCCCGATTCGATGCGCTGGACCATGATCAACCTGCCAGCCGGAGTCAGCCGGGCATTAGCGTGAGACACGAGAGACCTCCGTGCGTTCGAGCTGAAGAACTAGACAGCTCCAACTCGACCCCGGAGGTCTCTCCTACGTCAACAACGATCCGGGTCAGTACAGCTACGCGCGCGGCCCCGCCACCAGCCGGTCGCCGACCCACGCCACCGGCAGCGGGTCGATCACTCCCCCGACGAAACGCCCCTCGACGTCGGCGTTGCGGAACGCGAACAGCAGCCACTGCCCGTCAGAGCGCCGCCGCAGGAGCCGTCCGACGTACAGCCGCTCGTCAGTCACGGGGTAGGCCGCGTCGACGTCGAACGGCCCGAGCACGCTGTCGGCGTTGATCGCCCACGTGCCTCCGCCGCCGGGCTCCCCCGCCCGCGACCGCATCGCGTGCTCACTGCCGCACGAGAAGATCAGCACCAGGCGACCGTCGATGACCTCGACCTGGGTGACCTCGAGCTGCCCGAACCCATGCTCGCTCGGCGCGCTGAGCGGCGGGCGCAGCTCCCACGAGCGGAGGTCCGCCGACCAGGCGTGCCCGATCACACCGCGCCCGAACGCGGGCCCCTCGGGCGCGCGCGCCGTGACGTACATGTGCCACCCGTTCCCGTTCGGGTCGGGGAACACCCAGGGGTCGCGGAACGCCTCGTCGTGCCAGTCGCCCGAGTCGAGCGTCTCGTACCACGGCGCCGCGGCCGACAGCACCGGCCCGGGCGCCTTGGTCCAGGTCAGAAGGTCGCGCGAGGTCGCGTACCCGATCCGCTGGACGTTCTTCCCCCCGGCATCCAGTGACGACCCCGTATAGAAGAGGTACCAGGTGCCGTCGGGGTGCCGCACCACCGACCCGGTCCACGTCGCCAGGTCGTCGAACGCCGGCGCATCGGAGTGCACGAGCGCGTCGGCGACCTGCGTCCACGACTGCAGGTCGGTCGAGACCGCGTGCCCGATCGCCGCCCGGTAGTGCCGCGCGTCGGGGTCGCCGAGCGCGCGTGAGGCGTAGAGGAAGAACAGGTGGTACTGCTCTCCGTCGTCGGCGAACCAGAAATCCCACACCCAGGAGCCGGGCAGATCGAACACAGCAGACCTTTCAGAAACATCGAGAGAGACGTCGAGCGAACCGGCGACAGCGCCCCGCGTCATCCCTTCACCCCGCTCGCGGCGATCGACGAGACGAACGCGCGCTGGAACACCAGGAACACGATGAGGACGGGAAGGGTGATGAGCGAGGTGTAGGCCATGACCTCACCCCAGGCGGTGTTGAGCTGGAAGAAGTACTGCATGCCGACCATCACCGGCCGCAGCTCCTCGCGCTGCACCACCATGAGGGGCCAGAGGTACTGGTTCCACGCCGGCAGGAACGTGAGGATCGCCACCGTGGCGAACGCCGGACCCGAGAGGGGCACGATGATCCGCCGGTAGATGGTGAACCAGCCCGCGCCGTCGATGCGGGCCGCCTCGTCGAGCGACTTCGGGATCGTGGAGAAGTACTGCGTGAACAGGAAGATCGAGAAGGCGTTGGCGATGAACGGCACGATCTGCACCTCGTAGGTGTTGAGCCATCCGAAGTCGTACTTCAGCACGCCGCCTTCGATCACGAGGGTCGGCAGCTGCGCGACCCAGTAGACCATCGGCACCGCGATCGTCTCGAAGGGAACGATCAGGGTGGCGATGATGATCGCGAGCACGACGAACCGGCCCCGCCACGCCAGGCGCGACAGCGCGAACCCGGCCATGGAGTTCACGATCAGCCCGAGCCCCACCGTCAGGACGGTAACGAGCACCGAGTTGAAGAGGAACTGCGCGACCGGCACCCGGTCGAACACCCCGAAGTAGTTGTCGAGGCTGATATCGCCGACCGGGAGGAAGGCCATCGGCGAGTCGATGTCCTGCAGGATCTGGGCGTCGGGCTTCAAGCTCGAGACGAACATGAACACCAGCGGGAAGAGGAAGATCACCGCGAACACCGACATGGCGGCGTAGAGGAAGAACTTCCCGGTGCGTCGACGCCGCTTCTCGCTGGCGTCGGTGGCGGTCCGAGCGGATGCCGCGGCGCGGCCCTCGGGCCCGGTGCGCGGGCGGCTGCGGGTGTCGGTCATGTCAATCCTTCTCCCTCGTCAGGCGCCGCTGGATGAGGGCGATGATGAGCACCGCGACGAAGAAGATCAGCGAGATGGCGGCGGCGTAGCCGATCTCCTGCTGCTCGTATCCCTTGCGCACGGCGTAGTAGACGATCGTGGACGTGCTGTTGACGGGGCCGCCCTGGGTCATGACGTCGATCTGCACGAAGAGCGCGAAGGCGGAAATCGTGATAGTCACCAGGACGAACACCATGGTGGGGCGGAGCCCGGGCCAGGTGACGCTGGTGAACTGGCGCCAGGGGCCGGCGCCGTCCATCTTGGCCGCCTCGTAGAGCTCCTCGGGGATGGTCTGCAGCCCTGCGAGCCAGATGATCATGTGGAACCCCACGGCCTGCCAGATCGACAGCACGATGATCGCGCCGAGCGCGGTCTGCGGGTTGTTCAGCCAGTCCATGCCCGACCACGCACCGAAGGTGATCGTGTCGATCATGGAGTTGATCAGGCCGTTGGGCTGATAGAGGAAGCGCCACAGGATCGACACCACGACGATCGAGGTGACGACCGGGATGAAGAAGATCACCCGGAAGGCGGTGACCCCTCGCATCCGTCTGTTGACGAGTACCGCCAGCAGCAGCCCGAGCCCCGCCTGCACCGGCACCACGACGAGGGCGAACAGGAAGGTGTTCCAGGCCGACTGGAGGAAGACCGGGTCGTTGGTGAAGGCCCGGACGAAGTTGTCGAATCCGACGAAGCGCGGCGGGTTCGGCGAGATGAGGCGGGCGTTGGTGAACGAGAGGGTGAAGGCGAGGATGACGGGGATGATGAGGAACAGCACCAGCAGGATGCCGGCGGGTGCCATCATCGCCAGGCCCGCCCAGGTCTCGCGTCCTTTGGTGGTGCGGAAGCGGCGGGTCGCGCGCTGAGGTGTCTCGGCGGCGACCGTCGGAGGCGTGACAGTCATGAGAAGTATCTCCCGGCTCGCGCGGGCGGGAAGCGGCGGCTCCCCACCCGCGCGATCAGTGATCAGAAGCCGTAGCCGTCGTTGGATTCGATGTTGGCGTCGATCTCCTGCACAGCCCGGTCGAGGGTCTCCTGCACGTCGGCGCCGTTCATGATGTCCTTCGCCGCGGTCTCGAACGTGGTGGAGATCACCGCGTAGGCCGGCGTCTCGGGGCGGAGCACCGCGAACTGCTGCGAGAGCTCGACGAAGGGACGCAGCACGCCGTCGGGGCCGAAGTACTCGGATGCCTCAGCGGCACCCTCGGTCGCGGGGATCACGATCTGCTTGTCGGCGAACTCGGTGATGTACTCGTCCTGGAAGCTGAACTCCAGGTACTCGCGGGCACCCTCGACCTCCTCGCAGGTGGACGAGATCGCCCACTGCCACGAGCCGCCGCCGATGACCGGGCCGTTTCCGAGGTCGGGCGGGGGCAGGATGAGCAGGTCGTCGCCGATCGCTTCGACCGAGGCGAGGGCGTTCCAGACACCGGTGTAGCTGAGGGCGACTTCGTCGTCGACGAACTCCTGGTTGCCCAGGGTGCCGCTGTTGCCGGCGAGGCCCTCGGCGAAGAGGCCCTGGAACCACTCGCCCCAGGCGACGGCTTCCGGTCCGTTGAGCGCACCGTCGGCGCTCAGCATCGTGTCGCGGTCGATGAGGTCGCCGCCGAAGCTCTGCAGCAGCGGCGAGTACGCGTAGGGCCACCACTCGCCGGTGTCCTCGGCGCCGATGTCGATGGGCGTCTCGTAGCCGGCATCCTTCAGGGTCTGGAGGGCGGCGGTGAACTCCTCAGCCGTCCAGGGCTGGTCGGTCGTGGGGATGCGGATGCCGTTCTCGGTCAGCACCGACTCACGGGCGAAGATCGACAGCGCGGCATCCCAGTAGCCGGCGGAGTAGATCTCGTCGTTCCACACGCCCACCGCGGTGGGCAGGAGCGAGTCGGTGATCTCGGTGGAGATCCCGAGCGGCTGGATGTACTCCGCCCACGCCCAGTTGGGCATGATCGGGCCGTCGAGATCGAGCAGGCAGGGAAGATCTCCGGATGCCGCGGCGGCGACGATCGCGTCGTTGTAGGCGCCCTGCGGGAAGGACTCCTCGACGACCTCGTACTGATCCTGCGAGGCGTTGAAGTCGGAGATGATCCGTTCGTAGACCTCGAGCTCGGCGGGGTTGCCGGCGGAGTGGGTCCACATCGTGATCTGGGTGCGACCGTCTTCGGTGGTGGTGCTGCCCTGGCCGGCCTGCCCGCAGCCGGTGAGGGCGAGGGCTCCAATGGCGCCGGCCGCAACAAAAGCCGGGACTGTTCTGCGCATCTGTGATTTCCTGTTCTGGTGGTCGACCGCTACGTCGACCACCGATCGGGGACCGCTTCGGCGGTCGTTCGGTATCTCAAGTGGTCCGCCGTCGGCTCTGTTTGGCGACGTGCGCCGGCGGCGGGCCCACGGACTCCCGTCGGATGACGGGACATTCCATGCGGTGCGTGGCGTCGGTGTTCCCATCCGCGCGGACGCCGAGCGCGACCTCCATCGCCCAGCGACCCATTTCGTAGTGGGGCAGGGCGACGGTGGTGAGGGGTGGGTCTTGTTCCGCGGCGACCAGCAGCTGGTCGTCGTAGCCCACGACCGAGAGGTCGTCGGGGATGCGGAGACCGCGGCGGTGCGCGGCGTTGTAGACGCCGACAGCCATGCGGTCGTTGAACGAGAAGATGCCGGTCGGCCGCTGGTCGGCGGGCAGGTCGAGCAGGCGCTCGGCGGCGAGGCGGGCACCGTGGGCGGTCGACTCGCCGCCGCGGATGTGCAGGGCGGGGTCGATGGGGATGCCGGCGTCGGTCAGCGCCTGGTGATACCCCTCGAGGCGGAGGAACGAGGCGATCGGGCCGTCGGAGGTGTCGAGGAAGGCGATCCGGCGATGACCGGCCTCGATGAGCACGCGGGTCGCGGCGTAGCCACCCTCGCGGTCGGCGGGGACGACGCTCGGGAAGCCGCCGTTCACGGGCCGGCAGTCGAGGAACACCGACCCGGCCGGCAGCGACTCGGGCACCTCGACCACGCGGTGCCACATGCAGGCGTAGATCATCGCGTCGACCTGCTGGGCGCGCAGGGCCGAGATCGCGTCGCGCTCGACCCCGACGTCGCCGCCGGTGTCGACGAAGATCACGAGGTGGTTGTTCTCGCGGGCGGCGTCCTGCGCACCCGCGAGCATGCGGCCGGCGAAGGGGGTCGTGGCGATCTGGTCGGAGATGAGGCCGACCGTGCGGGTCTGGCGGGTGCGGAGACTTCGCGCCACCGAGCTCGGCGCGTAGCCGACGGCGACCGCGGCCTCTCGCACGCGCTGCCGGGTGGTCTCGGAGATGCGGGACTCGACGTCGTTCATCACCAGCGACACCGTCGTGACCGACACGCCCGCGGCGGCGGCGACGTCGGAGATGCGGGGCCGGCTCATGTCACTCCATCGTGATGTGATAAATCGATTTATCAGATTATGCACCGCCCCCGCGCGCGTCGTCAACCCTTTCCGCGAGGGTGCACTCCCCACCCGCGGGGGTGCACTCCCCACCCGCGAGGGTGCGCTTCCCGCCCTCGGGGGTGCGCTCCCTGCCCGCGAGGGTGCGCTCCCTGCCCGCGAGGGCGTGCTCGTCCACGGCGAACGCGTGCACCCTCGGGGGGAGCGCGTGCACCCTCGAGGGGAATGCGTGCACCCTCGCGCTTCACGGACAGGGTGCAGTGGAGTGGGCCCGGGCGGTATATCGGAATCCCGGATGCCGCAGGCCGCCGAACCCCTATGCCCGAAACGTCGCGCCCCGAAACCCGAAGGTTCCCTCTCCTGCACGACCGGCAGGCATACCCTCACCTCAGGAGGTCCCCGCCTCTTGCGTGCGACGCGCCCCCAAGATTTCGCGTCGCCGCCGCCCGTCCGCCCCGTCGGGCAACCCGCCGATGAATCCGAGAGGGATCCATGTCGACGATCGCCACGCACACCGTCAGGTGGACCGGTGGCGCCGCGATGCCCTCCGGCAGGCCCGGTCGTCGCAGCCTTCCCCCGCTGCCGGCCGTCTAGGCGCAGGCGCCGGGACTGTGACGCCCCCCGCCCTCGGTCCCGGCGCCTGCTCTTCCTCTGACCCTGTCGAGCGCTGACCCGTCAAAGAATGCGGCCCCCGGGTCGCACAGGCAGCATCCTGTGACGGGTCGTGCTACCGGCGGCGGAGCGCCACCGGTACCACGGGAGGACCCGACCTCGGCGCGGTTCATGCCCTGGACGGATGTCGCGGGTCGGCGTCATCCGTAGCGTGACGTGCATGATCAGAGCAGTAGGCCTCACGAAGAGGTACGGCGCCAAGACCGCCGTCAACACCATAGATTTCACCGTGCACTCCGGCCAGGTGACGGGATTCCTCGGCCCGAACGGCGCGGGCAAGTCCACCACGATGCGCATGATCGTCGGGCTCGATCGCCCGACCGCGGGATCCGTGTCCGTGAACGGGCGCGCCTACGCGGCCCACCGGGCTCCGCTCCGCGAGGTCGGCGCGCTCCTCGACGCCAAAGCCGTGCATACCGGCCGGACGGCCGAGAACCACCTCCTCGCCATGGCCGCCACCCACCGGATCGGCAAGAAGCGCGTCCGCGAGGTGATCGAGCTGACGGGCCTGGAGTCGGTCGCACGCCGACGCGTCGGCGGGTTCTCCCTCGGAATGGGTCAGCGTCTCGGCATCGCGGCGGCGCTTCTCGGAGACCCCGCGACGATCATCCTCGACGAGCCGGTGAACGGCCTCGACCCTGAGGGCGTCCTGTGGGTGCGGCAGCTCGTGAAGCACCTCGCCTCCGAGGGCCGGACCGTGTTCCTCTCGTCCCACCTCATGAGCGAGATGGCGCTGACCGCCGACCACCTCATCGTGCTGGGCAAGGGCGAGATCATCGCCGACGCCCCCGTCGCCGACATCATCGCCGGCGGCACGGGCCCGAGGGTGCGGGTTCGCTCGCCGCAGGCGAGCATGCTCGCCGAGCTGGTCGCTGCTCCCGAGGTCACGGTCACCCGCTCGGAGTCGGGCCTGCTCGAGATCACCGGCGTGGAAGCGCCACTCGTGGGAGACCTCGCCGCCAAGCACGGCGTGGTCATCCACGAACTGACACCCCTCAGCGCCTCGCTGGAAGAGGCGTACATGGACCTCACCGCGGACGCGGTGGAATACCGAACGGAGGCGGTCCGATGACCACTGCCACTTCTCTGCCAACCACCTCGGTCGACGCCCTCGAAGATGCGCGCCTGACCTTCCTCGGCACGATCCGCTCCGAGTGGATCAAACTCCGGAGCGTGCGTTCGACGATCTGGTCGTACGCGCTGCTCGTCGTGATCTCGGTCGGACTCGCCGCCCTCGTCGCGTTCGCTCTCACGAACATCCCCGAGGGCGTCGCCGGCGAAGCGCCTGGCGCGCAGCCGGTGCAGACCATCGTGCAGGCATCCGTCGCCGGCGTCGCCTTCGGCCAGCTCATCGCGGGCATCCTCGGCGTCCTGGTGATCAGCGGCGAGTACACCACGGGCATGGTCCGCTCGACGTTCCTGGCTGTGCCGGGGCGGCTCTCGGCGCTCGCGGCGAAGGGCACCGTGCTCTTCTCGGCCACGTTCATCGTCGGGCTGATCGCGAACGTCGCCGCGTACCTCGTGGCATCGCTGATGCTCTCGCAGGAGGACATCGCCGCGCCCCTCACCGACCCGGGCGTCTTCTGGCCGCTCCTGGGGGCCGCCCTCTACCTCGCGATGGTCTCGCTGTTCGCCCTCGCGATCGGCGCGCTCGTCCGCAGCAGCGCCGGGGGCATCGCGGTGGTGGTCGGCATCCTGCTGATCCTCCCCACGATCCTGGGTCTCGTTCCCGCGGACTGGGCACGTGAGGCCGTTCCGTTCCTTCTCTCCAACGCCGGCGGCGGCATCTACAGCTCCGCTACCCTCGCACCCGAGGGTGAGGCGTTGGGGATGTGGGTGAACCTGCTGGTCACGGGCCTGTGGGTCGTGGTTCCCACCGCGGCAGCGGCCGTGCTGCTGCGCACCCGCGACGCGTAACGTCGACAGCATGTCGACTGCGCAGCTCTCCCCCGATCCGTCGGCAACGGCGGTCGGGGGAGAACTGCGCCTGCCGCGACCGCCCGGAGTCATCCGGCGGTTCTGGGCGAGACATCCGCTTCTCGTCGACTGTCTCGTCGCCGGCTTCTACGTCCTTTCGATCCTCGCTGCCTTGATCCTCGCGGCGGCAACCGGCCCGGTACCGCTTTGGGTGACCGTCGCGCGCATCGTCCTCGTTGCTGCGACGGCGGTCGTCATGGTGCTGTTCCGGCGGAGCAACCCGTGGCTGCTCGTCGGCGCGGCTTGGGTGACGACCCTGGTGGTCTACCCGCTCGAGAACGTCAACGTCTTCGCGATCCCCATCGGCCTGTACGCACTCGCGGTCTACCGGTCGACCCGTGCCGCCTGGATCGGCTTCGCCGTCTCGGCGGTGGTGGGGACGGCCGCTGCCCTCGTGGCATCCCTTCTCGAGCCGGGTCCGCTTCTTCCCACCCAGCCGTTCTTCGCCCTCGCGGCGGCCGAAGCCGTTGTCACCGCCCTCATCGGCACCCTGATCGGGATCAACGTCGGCAACCGCCGCCGATACGTTCAGTCGCTCATCGCACGAGTGGGCGATCTCGCCCGCGAACGCGACCAGCAGGCCCAGTTGGCGACCGCGCGGGAACGCGCACGGATCGCGCGCGAGATGCACGACATCGTCTCGCACAGCCTGACCGTCATGGTCACGCTCGCCGAGGGCAGCGCCGCAACGGTCAGCCGCGACCCGGATCGCGCAGCGGAGGGGATGCGCCATGTCGCCGACGCGGGCCGAGACGCCCTCGTCGAGATGAGGCGGATGCTGGGAGTGCTCACCGAGCCCGGCACGATGAGCGACGAGGGACGAGCACCGCAGCCGGGATCCGCAGCGATGCCGGAGCTGCTCGAAAGCTTCCGCGCCGCGGGACTGCCGGTGAAGCTCACGACGTCGGGCCGGGCGATCACCGACCCGAACCTGCAGCTGACGGTGTACCGGATCGTGCAGGAGGCGTTGACCAACGCCCTTCGCCACGCCCCCTCCGCCCGAAGCGTGGACGTGTCGATCGAGCACGTCGACGGCGAGGTGAGGGTCGAGGTGGTCGATGACGCGGAGGGCTCCCGGCAGCCCCACCGCAACGCTCCGCAGAATGACACGGGCGGGCACGGCCTGATCGGCATGCGCGAGCGGGTCGCCCTCTACGGCGGCACACTCGACGCGGGCCCGCGCGGCGTCAACGGCTGGCGCGTGCGCGCGGTCCTGCCCTCCCCCGATCGACCAGATGGAGCCGGAGAATGAGCGAACCGAGCACAGACGCCCCCGCAGGCGACCGGATCAGGGTCGCGATCGCCGACGATCAGGCGCTCGTGCGCGCGGGCCTGCGCATGGTGCTCGAGGCAGAGCCCGACATCGAGGTCGTCGGCGAGGCCGCCGACGGCCATGAGGCGATCGAGCTGACCCGCGCGCGGAGGGTGGACGTCGTCCTCATGGATGTGCGGATGCCGCGGGTGGACGGCATCGCCGCGACCGCGTCCGTCGTCGCAGGCCCTCACCCCCCGCGGGTGCTGATCCTCACCACGTTCGATCTCGACGAGAACGCCTTCGCCGCCATCCGTGCCGGGGCGAGCGGGTTCATGCTGAAAGATGCCCGCCCGGCGGACCTGCTCGCGGCGATCCGCTCGGTGCACGCCGGGGATGCCGCGCTCGCACCGCGCATCACTCGCCGCATGCTCGAGCTCTTCGGCCAGGAGGTGCCGGCGCAGAACACCGCGCTGTCGCCCGAAGCGGCGTCGCTGACTCCGCGCGAGCGCGAGGTGCTGACGGCGATCGGAGAGGGGCTCAGCAACACCGAGATCGCGAAGCGGCAGTTCGTGGCCGAGTCGACGGTGAAGACCCACGTCGGGCGGCTGCTGACGAAGCTGAACGCCCGCGACCGCGTGCACCTCGTCATCTACGCGTACGAGCACGGACTGCTCGCCCCGAAGGGTCGCCCCCGCTCCGACTGAGACGCCTCGCGCGGCCCGCGTGCCCGCGACCCGTCACCAATCGTCGCTGGCGGGCCGCACAGGCGGCATCTTTTGACGGGTCGCGGGCGCGAAGGGTCGCCCCCGCGGCGCACAGGCGGCATCCTTTGACGGGTCGCGGGCCCGAAGGGTCGCTCGCGCGGCGCACAGGCGGCATCCTTTGACGGGCCGCGGGCACGAGGGGGCGCCCCCGCGCCGACTGAGACGCCTCGCGCGGCCCACCTGCCCGCGACCCGTCACGAATCGTTGCTGGCGCGCCGCACAGGCCGCATCCTTTGACGGGTCGCGGACCCGAAGGGGCGCCCCCGCGCCGACTGAGACGCCTCCCGCGGCCCACCTGCCCGCGACCCGCCACAAAACGTCGCTGGCGGGCCGCCCAGGCAGCATCCTTTGACGGCTCGCGGTCCGAAGGGGCGCCCCCGCGCCGACTGAGACGCCTCGCGCGGCCCGCCTGCCCGCGACCCGTCACAAAACGTCGCTCGCGCGCCGCCCAGGCAGCATCCTTTGACGGCTCGCGGCCCGAAGGGGCGCCCCCGCGCCGACTGAGACGCCCCGCGCGGCCCGCCTGCCCGCGACCCGTCACAAAACGTCGCTCGCGCGCCGCACAGGCCGCATCCTTTGACGGGTCGCGGGCGCTGACCGCACATCAGGACAGGTCAGCTTCGCGGCCCGGTCCACGACCCGTCAAAGAAGGTCGCTCATTCCGCGCGCGGACCGCATATTTCGACCGGTCGCGGGCGCTGGCCGCGCGCGGACCGCAGGGATCGACCGGTCGCGGTCGCTGGCCGCGCGCAGACCGCAGGTATCGACGGTCGCGGGCGCGAAGCGCCCGCGTCAGGCCTTCACGAGCCGCGCGATGGCGTCGGACGCCTCCTTGAGCTTCACCGCCGCCTCGTCGCCCCCGCGGGCCGCCGCGTCGACGACACAGTGCTTCAGGTGATCGTCGAGGAGGCCGAGCGCCACATTCTCGAGCGCCGAGCTCAGCGCCGAGATCTGGGTGAGGATGTCGATGCAGTACTGCTCCTCCTCGACCATCCGCTGGATGCCCCGCACCTGTCCCTCCACCCGCCGCAGGCGGTTGAGGTAGCGCTGCTTGTCGCTGATGTATCCGTGGGGGCCGGCGTGCGTGTCATCCGTCCCGTGGTCGTGACCCGTGTCGGGCGAGGCGATGTCGGTCATGATGTGATCCTCTCGGAACGATTCTCTTCAGAAGCAGGGATGCTGCCAAGCAGCGCCGCCGCACTGGCCTCGGGCCGCAGGTCGAGTCGGCGCAGCAGCTGGGCGTTGAGCGCGACGACGATCGTCGACAGCGACATCAGGATCGCACCGACCGACATCGGAAGCACGAACCCGATCGGCGCGAGCACGCCCGCGGCGAGCGGCACCGAGATGAGGTTGTAGCCGGCGGCCCACCACAGGTTCTGCTTCATCTTGCGGTAGCTGGCGCGCGAGAGCTGGATGACCGAGAGCACCGAGCGCGGGTCGTCGCTGGCGAGGATGACGCCGGCCGACGCGATCGCGACATCCGTCCCCGCACCGATGGCGATGCCGACATCGGCCTGCGCGAGCGCAGGGGCGTCGTTCACGCCGTCGCCGACCATCGCGACCTTCCGACCCTCGCGCTGCAGCTCCTGCACCTTGGCGCTCTTGTCTTCGGGGCGGACGCCCGCGAACACCCGGTCGATGCCGAGCTCGTCGGCGACCGAGCGGGCGACAGCCTCGGCGTCGCCGGTGATCATGACGACCTGCACGTTCAGCCGGTGCAGCGCCTCGACGGTCTCGCGCGACTCGTGCCGCACGGCGTCGGCGAGGCGGAGCGCTCCGATCACGGCCCCGTCGGCGACGACGTGCAGGATGATCGCGCCGTCGGCGCGCCACCGGTCGGCGACGTCGAGCTCGGCGGCGTTCTCCTCAGCGAGGAGGTTCGGCCCGCCGACCCGCACGCGGGCGCCCTCGACGGTGGCGGTGACGCCGACCGCGGGCGAGGAGTCGAAATCGGATGCCGCGGGCACCGCGATCCCGCGATCGGCGGCGGCCTGCACGATGGCCTTCGCGAGCGGGTGCTCCGAGTCGGCCTCGGCCGCTGCGGCGAGCGCGAGGACGCGGGTCTCGTCGTGACCGGCGGCGGGCTCGATCGCGGCGACGGCCGGGCGACCCTCTGTGAGGGTGCCGGTCTTGTCGAACAGGACCGTGTCGACGGTGCGCATCTGCTCGAGGGCGAGGCGGTCCTTGACCAGCACGCCGCCGCGCGCGGCGCGCTCGGTGGCGATCGAGACGACGAGCGGAATCGCGAGGCCCAGCGCGTGCGGGCAGGCGATCACGAGCACGGTGATCGTGAGGATCACGCCCTCGTCGACGTTGCCGACGAGTGTCCAGACCAGCATCGTCAGCGCGGCTGCGCCGAGCGCGAACCAGAACAGCAGGGCGGCGGCCCGGTCGGCGATGCGCTGGGCGCGCGAAGAGGAATTCTGCGCATCGGTCACCAGCCGCTGGATGCCGGCGAGAGCGGTGTCGTCGCCGACGGCGGTGATCTCGACGCGGATGCCGGAGTCGGTCGCGACCGTGCCGGCGACGACCGCGTCGCCGGCCTCGCGGCGCACGGGCTTCGACTCGCCGGTGATCATCGACTCGTCTATGCTCGCCGAGCCCGCGACGACGCGGCCGTCGGCGGGTACACGCCCGCCGGGGCGCACGACGACTCTATCGCCGACACGCAGGTCGCTCGGCGCGACGGTCACCGTCTGGTCGCCCTCGACGCGCTCCGCCTCATCCGGGAGCAGCGCGGCGAGCGAGTCGAGCGCGGAGGTGGTCTGCGCCAGCGAGCGCATCTCGATCCAGTGCCCGAGCAGCATGATCACGATGAGAAGAGCGAGCTCCCACCAGAAGTCGAGCTCGTGATCGAGGATGCCGAGACTCGACCCCCAGGATGCGAGGAACGCGACCGTGATCGCCAGGGCGATGAGGAGCATCATCCCGGGCTCGCGCGAGCGCAGCTCGCTGACCGCGCCGGTGAGGAAGGGGCGGCCGCCCCATACGTACATGACGGTGCCGAGGACGGGCGAGATCCAGGGGATCCAGGCCTGGTCGGGCAGGGAGTAGCCCAGGAGCATGGCGAACATGCCCGAGAAGACGATGACGGGGACGGCGAGGAGAAGGTTCCACCAGAACAGGCGTCGGAACTGCCCGACGTGGTCGCCGTGCCCCGCGTGCCCGCCGTGCCCGCCGTGCCCTCCTTCAGCGTGAGGGTGCACTCCCTCCGCGTGAGGGTGCAGTCCCTCCGCGCCAGGGTGCACTCCCTCCGCGCCAGCGTGCACTCCCTCCGCGTGAGGGTGCACTCCCTCCGCGTGAGGGTGCACTCCCTCGCGCGCGTCGTGTGCACCCTCGCGGGTCGCGGATGCACCCTCGCGCGCAGCGGGTGCACCCTCGCGGGCAGGAGGTGCACCCTCGCGGGCAGCGGATGCACCCTCGCGCGCAGCGGGTGCACCCTCGCGGGTGGGGTGGTGGTGGTCGTGGTGGGCCATGGTGAGATCCTTCCGGGTACCCCCTAGGGGTATCAGACAGAACTCCGCGACACCGCGGCGTATTCCGCCGAACCACGGAAAGCCGATCGGAATCCCCGCAGCCGCAGGCTGTTGCTCACCACGAACACGCTCGAGAACGCCATCGCCGCTCCGGCGAGCATCGGGTTCAGCAGCCCGAGCGCCGCGAGCGGGATCGCCGCGACGTTGTACGCGAACGCCCAGAAGAGGTTGCCCTTGATGACCCCGAGGGTCCGACGCGACAGCCGGATCGCATCCGCCGCCGCCCGCAGATCACCCGAGACGAGCGTCAGGTCGGAGGCCTCGATCGCGACATCCGTCCCCGTCCCCATCGCCAGGCCCAGGTCGGCCTGCGCGAGAGCCGCGGCGTCGTTCACGCCGTCGCCCACCATCGCGACGACCCGTCCCTCGCCCTGCAGGCGCCCCACGACCTCGACCTTCTCGGCGGGCAGCACCCCGGCGATGACCTCGTCGATGCCGACCTCGGCGGCCACGCGCCGCGCGACCACGTCGTTGTCACCCGTGAGCAGCACCGGCGTGAGTCCGAGTCGCCGGAAGGTCGCGACCGCCTCGGCGCTCGTCGGCTTCACCTGATCCGAGACGGTGAGGATGCCGCGGGCGGCACCATCCCACCCGACGATCACCGCGGTCGCACCCTCGCCCTCCGCCAGACGTTTGGCCTCAGCCAGGTCGGCGGGCAGCTCCACCGCCCACTCGGCGAGCAGGGAATCGCGACCGACGAAGACGAGGTGTCCGTCGACCATGCCCTGCACGCCGCGTCCCTCGAGGTTCTGGAAGGTCTCGACCGCGGGAAGCTCTCCCCCGCGCTCGCGCGCTGCGACTCCGATCGCACGGGCGATCGGATGCTCCGACGCATCCTCGACAGCCCCCGCGAGGCGCAGCAGCTCGTCCTCCGAGACGCCGGCCGCCGCGACGACGCCGGTCAGCGTCATCCGCCCGCTCGTCACCGTGCCGGTCTTGTCGAGCACGATCGTGTCGACGCGGCGGGTCTGCTCGAGCACCTCGGGACCCTTGATCAGGATGCCCAGCTGCGCGCCACGACCGGTTCCGACGAGCAGCGCCGTGGGCGTGGCGAGCCCGAGAGCGCAGGGGCAGGCGATGATCAGCACGGCGACGGCCGCGGTGAACGCCGCCTCGGCGCCGAAACCGGCGCCCAGCCACGCGCCCAGCACGCCGACCGCGATCGCGATGACGACGGGCACGAAGACGCCCGAGATCCGGTCGGCCAGGCGCTGCACCTCGGCCTTGCCCGACTGCGCCTCTTCGACGAGGCGCGCCATCTGCGCGAGCTGCGTGTCGGCGCCGATGCGGGTGGCGCGCACGACGAGCCGCCCGCCGGCGTTGACGGTCGCGCCGACGACGGTGTCGCCCAGTGTCACCTCGACGGGCACAGATTCGCCCGTGAGCATCGAGGCGTCCACGGCGCTTCGCCCCTCGACGATCACGCCGTCGGTGGCGATCTTCTCCCCCGGGCGCACGATGAACTCGTCACCGACGCGGAGGTCGCCGATCGGTACCCGCACCTCAGCGATCGCGTTCCCCGCACCGGGGCGGCGCACCGCGACATCCTTCGCGCCCATGTCGAGCAGGGCCCGCATCGCCGCACCCGCCCGGCGCTTGGCGCGCTTTTCGAAGTAGCGGCCGGCGAGCACGAACATCGTCACGCCCGCGGCGACCTCGAGGTAGATGTTGGCCGACCCGTCGCTCGGCGCGATCGCGAGCGTGAACGGGTGGATCATGCCGGGCTCGCCGGCGGTGCCGAAGAACAGGGCCCACAGCGACCAGAGGAACGCTGCAGAGACGCCGACCGAGATGAGCGTGTCCATGGTCGCCGCGCCGTGGCGGAGGTTCAGCCCCGCCGCCCTGTGGAACGGCCACGCCGCCCAGACGACGACCGGCGCGGCGAGCGCGAGCGCCGCCCACTGCCAGTACGTGAACTGCAGCGCAGGGATCATCGAGAGCAGGATGACGGGAACCCCGAGGATGACGCTGCCGATCACCCGCTGTCGCAGCGACCGGAGCTCGGGGTCGTCACGCCCCTCGGCCGACGCGGCCGACGGGTCGGGCTCGGGCGGAGCGGGAAGCGCGGCGGTGTAGCCGGTCTTCTCGACCTCGGCGATGAGGGTGGCGGGATCGGTGCCCGCGGGCACCTCGACGTGCGCCTTCTCGGTGGCGTAGTTCACGCTCGCGGTCACTCCATCGAGCTTGTTGAGCTTGCGCTCGATGCGGTTGGCGCACGACGCGCACGTCATACCGCCGATCTCGAGCTCGACGCGGTCGGTCGGGCCTGGCTGCACGGTGGTCACGATGCCTCCACTCGGAAGGCGGCGGTGTGCACCTCTCCGTCGATCTGGACGTCGAGGTACAGCAGGTACGCGCCGGCGCTCGGCACCTCGGCGGCGAATGACACGGCGCCCGGCTCGTGGCCGTCGACGTGCTCGGGATGCACGTGCAGGTAGGCGAGATCGCCCTCGCGGAGCGCCACGAGGTGACCCTCGGCGCCGAGGTAGGGCTCCAGCTCGACAGGCTCGCCGTCGCGCGTCACGGTGAAGGCGAGGGTCGATGAGTCACCGGCAGCGAGGTCGCCGGTCATGGTCACCTGGTACGCGCCGGCGGCCGCCGTCATCCCTGTCGGAGAGGCGGAGGCCACGACACCGCCCTCCACCAGCAGCGACCGGGTGAGGGTGAGGCCTTCGCCGAGCTCGCTCGGCACGACGTCGGCGTAGACGCGGTAGCCGCCCGCGGCATCCCAGGTCCAAGGGATCGTCCAGCGGCCGTCGGGGCCCAGCGTCGGGTGCTCGTGTCGGAACTCGGCGCCGTCGGTGCGCACCACGATGAGGTGCAGCTCCTTCTCGTGCGCGACGTCGTACGCGGTGACGACGTCGCCGCCCGGTCCGGTGATCTCGAACGACAGGATGCCGGCTTCGCCGACCTCTTTCGGAGCCTCGACCTCCGAGAGGGTGTACCCGCGGTCGCTCGCGGTGACGCCGGTGACGGCGCCGACGCCGGTGACGGCACCCGCGGCCTCCGCGGCGTCGGCGGCATCCGCGGCGTCGGCGCTCCCCGACTCTCCGTGCGCCGAGCCACCGTCATCGTGACCAGCCACCGCGTCTGACGGGGTGGCTGGTGACGAATGCGGCGTCTCGGCGTTGGGGTCGGCGGGCTCGACCTTTTCCGACGCCGCCGACGACGACGCGTCGGGCGCGACGAGCGCCGCCACGCCGAAGGACGCGCCGAACACCAGCGCGAGCGCCCCCGCGTAGAGGCCGAGACGGACCGGGGCGTTCATGTCAGGCGCGGGCCGCCTGGTAGCCGGCCTCCTCGACGGCGGCGATGACCGCGGCGTCGTCGACGGGCGTCTCAGCCGAGACGACGAGCTTTCCGGTCTGGGCCGACACGTCGACGACGGTCAGTCCCGCGATCTCGCTGACCTCTTCGCGGACCGACATCTCGCAGTGGCCGCAGGTCATGCCGGTGACGGCGTACTCGGTGGTGGTGCTCATGGCTTCTCCTCGATACGTCTAGGGGGTATGCATCACCACAATACCCCCTTCCCCTATTCGAGGGGTCGCTGATCCCCCTTACGCCGCCCGGGTCATTGACTTGCACGGCGAGCCTGCTAACGTATAGAACGTTCTCCACGGTGGGGACCCGAACAGCTGGAGACCGCATGAACGCCACCCCGGCCGCGACCGCCTCGGCCAAACGTCCCACCATCGTGGACGTCGCCCGCCACGCCGGGGTGTCTGTCGCCTCCGCGTCCAAGGTGCTCCGTGATGCGTACGGCGTGAGCGCCGAGATGAAAGAGCGCGTCCGCGCGGCGATGAAAGAGCTGGACTACCGACCCTCGGCCGCCGCCCGAGCCATGCGCGGGCAGACCTACACGGTCGGCCTCGTGGTCGCCGACATCGACAACCAGTTCGTCTCGCTCCTGGTCGACGGGATCTCCGATGCTCTCCGGGCGACGTCCTACGACGTCCTCATCGGTCCCGCGGGCAACGACGCCGCCACGCAGGCGCGGATGATCGACGCCCTCATCGAGCACCGGATGGACGGGCTGCTGCTGTTCGCCCCGTATGCGTCCGCCGCCAAGCTCGCCGAGGTGGCCGCCCAGACTCCCACCGTCGTCATCTCGCGCCACGGCCTGGCACCGGAGTACGACACCGTCGCCGGAGACGACCTCGGCGGCGCTCGCGCCGTCATCGACCACCTCGTCGAGCTGGGGCACTCGCGCATCGCGTTCGTCGGTCACGACGACGGTCCCGGGCTCGACCCGCTGTCACCGCAGCAGATGCGCGAGCGGGGCTATCGCGAAGCGATGGCAGCGCACGGTCTCGTCGACGAGATCGACATCGTGCGAACCGCGTGGAGCGAGAAGGGCGGCCACGACGCCGCTCGCGAGATCCTCGACCGAGCGGACCGGCCGACGGCCATCTTCGCAGGAGCAGACGTCGCCGCCATCGCGCTCATGAGCGAGTGCGCCGACCGCGGCATCTCGATCCCCGATGAACTGTCCCTGGTGGGGTACGACAACACCCGCATCGCGGCGCTGCGGCCGGTGTCGCTGACGAGCGTCGACCAGGGGGCGCGTGACATCGGTGCCGTCGCGGCGACCCGGCTCCTGGAGCGGATCGCCGGCCGCACCCAGAGCACGCAGTCCGTCCACCCCACGACGCTGGTAGTGCGGCGAAGCACCGCCGCGCCGCAGCGCGTCGCTCAGGTGCGCTGACCCCCACCGGGCGCTGTCGCGGCCCGTTCGTACCCATCGCCCGGGATCGGGAGCACGTCCTCGACCTCGATCTGGCGGAGGACGAGGCGCCGCATCAGGTCGGCGAGTATGTCCCGGTGCTCGGGTGCCGCAGAGACATCGCGGATCTCCGCGGGATCGGTCGGCAGGTGATGAAGACGGATGACGGGCGTCGCCGCATCGGCGTGTTCGACGATGAGCTTCCACGGCCCTGAGCGCAGCATCCTCATGCGCCCCGCCTGGGTGACCGCGTTCAGCTCATCGAAGGTCGGTGCGCCGTCGGGTTCACCCCCGAAGGGAAGGCCGGGAAGGGGGCGCCCGTCGAGCCCTCGAGGCGTGAACCGCGCGCCACCGATTCCCTGCTCGCCGTAGACGTCGTCGAATCGAGCGCTCCGTTCCGACGCCGTCCACACTCCCCGCAGAGTCCGGCCCTGCACCCCGAGGGGCACGTCGACGCCGAGGTAGTCGCACACCGTCGGGAGGATGTCGGCGAGACTCACCAGCTGCGCGTCGATGCGACCCCGCGCCGCAACGTCGGGACCTGAGACGACCAGGGGCACGCGCATGAGGAAGTCGGATATCCCGGCACCCTTGCGCATCAGGCCGTACTCCCCGAAGTAGTCGCCGTGATCGGAGGTCACGAGAACGAGCGTGTCGTCGAGAACGCCGCGTTCGGCGAGCCCGGCGGTGAACCGTGCGATCTGATCGTCGATGAGGCGGAGCATGCCGAGGTAGTTCGCGCGCGCACGCGGGATCTTCTCGCTGTAGTCGGGCTCCCCGCTCTCACCGATCCGGCGCAGATGCCGGTATTCGAAGGGGGCGCCGTCGAGGAACTCCGCGCCCACGCGCGGGTCGGGGATGTCCTCCGGCGGGAAGAGGTCGAAGTAGCCCTCCGGCGCCTGGTAGGGATTGTGCGGTTCGGGGAAGGCGAGGTAGAGCAGGAAGGGAGCGTCCGGTTCGAGCGCGTCGAGCCACCCCAGCGCGTGACTGACCAGACGGTGCGGATTCTGCACCTCGACGCCGCCCGGCGACGGCGAGGTCGACGTGCGATGACGCAGGTGCGTCAGCCACTCGTCGAAGGCCTCCTCCTCCGCGCTGCGCGGACCGGTGATCTGCCCGTTGTGGCTGAACTCGATGTACTCGTCGACGTCTCGGGCCTCGAGGTAGGTGTGGTTCTTCCCCACCAGAGCCGTGGCGTAGCCCGCGGTGCGGGCGACCGAGAAGATGTCCGCCGTGCGAAGAGCACTGTCGCGGGCCGCATTCTGCGTCACTCGGTGGGCGCTCGGGAACCGCCCGGTGAGCACGCTCGTGCGCGCCGGGGCGCACACCGGTGCTGTCGTGTACGCACCCGAGAACCACGCGCCGCGCTGCGCCAGCGTGTCGACGAAGGGCGTCACATCCAGGGGGTACCCCTCCCGCCGCGTGAGGTCGGCGCGCTGTTGATCGGTGATGATGACGACGACGTTCGTGTGCCTCATCCCTCGTTCGCCTCGACCTCGGCCTCGGCGTCCGCCTCGACATCGACGAGCCGCACCATCGTCCACGACACCGGCGGGAGGCTCACCGTCAGCGCACCCGGCTGCTGCCGGAGGGAGCGGTTCGGTCGCGGACCGACCCGGTCGGGGAAAGCGGCGGAGTTGTGCGCATCGAGATCCGGGTCGTGGAGCGTCACCGCTTCGGCCACGCCGAGCACGGCCAGCGCGCCGCTCAACTCGACGGTGACCTCTGCCGCGGCCGACTCATGACGATTCACGAGGAAGACCGCGCCCCCACGGCCGGGGTCATGCGTTGCGGCGACGGAGACGTAGGGCGTGTCGCCGTGAACACGGGTGTGGTGACCGGGGGTATCGATCACCACATCGAGGCTCCGCCCTCGGGCATGGCGCGCGGTCAGCGCGAACGGATGGAAGGTGGCCTTCCGCCACGCCGGCCCGTCGTCCGGAGCGGCGATCGGTGCGATGACGTTCACGATCTGGGCCAGCGAGGCGCTTCGCACCCGGTCGGCATGCCGGAGCAGCGACATGAGCAGGTCTCCGACGACCACCCCGTCGGTCACGGTGTAGTCCTCCTCGCTGAGCGGGGGCGCCAGGGGCCAATCGTCCGCGGCCCGGGGCAGCTGCTCCGGCAGGCGGGACGAGTACCACACGTTCCATTCATCGAAGGAGACCGCGATGGTCTTGGTGCTCCCCCGCACGGCTTTGACGTGATCCGCCGTCGCGACGACGGCGTCGATGAAGCGGTCCATGTTCACCGCCGAACCGAGGAACGAGGCGCGATCGCCGGGCTCCGGTTCGTAATAGGCGTGACACGAGAGGTAGTCCACGTCGTCGTACGTGTGGGTGAGGACCACCTTCTCCCACTCCCCGAAGGTGGGCATCGCGGCATGCGAAGACCCGCAGGCCACCAGCTCGAGATCCGGATCGACCTGCCGCATGGCCTTCGCAGTCTGCGCGGCGAGGATGCCGTAGTCCTCCGGGGTGCGCTGACCCAGTTGCCAGGGACCGTCCATCTCGTTTCCCAGACACCACATCTTCACGCCGAACGGCTCTGTGCGCCCGTTCTCAGAGCGCCACTGCGACAAGCGCGTCGGCGCGGAGATGTTGACGTACTCCAGGAACTCGATCGCCTCCCGTGTGCCGCGCGTTCCCAGATTGACCGCGAGCATGAGTTCCGCATCAACCTCGGCGAGCCATTCTGCGAACTCGTGGACGCCGACCTCATTGGTCTCACTGCTGTGCCAGGCGAGGTTCAGACGCGTCGGCCGAAGCTCCCTTGGGCCGACGCTGTCTTCCCAGTGGAAGCCCGAGACGAAGTTGCCGCCCGGATAGCGGACGGTGGTCACACCCAGTTCGCGGACGAGCTCGATGACATCGCGCCGGAACCCGCGCTCGTCCGCGCTGGGGTGCCCGGGCGCATAGATGCCGCCGTACACCCCGCGGCCCATGTGCTCGACGAAGCCGCCGAACAGACGCCGATCGATGTCGCCGACGACCCGTTCGGAGTCGAGCGCGACCCGCACGCGCAACCGCTCATCCCGGCCGCTCAGGTCGCCCGCCACCTCTGCGCGCTGCATGGACATGGTCATCCTTTGACCCCTCCTTCGGTGAGCCCGGCGAGCACCTGGCGCTGGGCGATGATGTAGACGATCACGAGCGGCAGGCTCGACAGGACCACGTGGGCGAAGACCTCGTTCCAGCGGATGATGTTCATCGACGCGGAGGCGAACGAGAACAGTGCCACCGGCAGTGTCGCGTTGTCGGGACCACGCAACAGCAGCTGGGCGAAGAACAGGTCGTTCCACACGGCGATGATCAGCAGCACCGCGCCGACGAACATCACCGGCCGCAGCAGCGGCAGGAGGATCTGGAAGAACGTGCGCACGCGCGACGCACCGTCGATCGCCGCCGACTCCTCGATCTCCATCGGAATGCCCTTGACGAACCCGGTGGCGAGGAAGACGAAGAGGCCCATCTTGGTGCCGATCATCATGAGCGCATAGCCCGCCAGCGACCCGTCGATGCCCAGCGTCGTCAGCACGAAGATCGTGGGGATCACGGCGGGCGGGAGAAGGATCGACAGCGCGCTGAGGTAGTAGAGACTCTGCAGCGTCATGGAGCGCGAACGCGCATAGGCCCATGCAGCCATGGCACCGAGGATCAGCACCGCAGCGATCGTGGGGATCGCCACCAGCAGGCTGTTGCGCAGACCCGTGAGGTAGTTGCCGTCGGCGAAGACGGCGGCGTAGTTCTCCAGGAGTCGCCACTCCTCCGGGAGCCCGAGGGTGAGGTCGGCCGCGGCCCGCTCGGTCTTGAACGAGTTCACGACCAGCAGCCAGAGCGGAACCAGTACCCAGGGAACGGCGAACAGAGCCAGCAGGAGATAGCGGATGCCGCCGGCGATGCCGGTCCGGCGCGCGAGACGGGAGCTCATGCGGAGATCTCCCGTCTGCGCAGCCACGAGACGAGGGGGATCGCGACGACGACCACGAGGAGGGTGACGAAGAGATTCAGCGAACTGGCCACGCCGAAGAACGAGTAGCCGAACTGCTGCACGACGGCGAAGTTGAGTGTCGAGGTGCTGTCGCCGGGTCCGCCCTGCGTCATCGATGCGACCACGTCGTAGGCGGTGAGTGCACCGATCAGGGTCGTGACCACGTTGAAGGTGAACGCGGGCGCGAGAAGCGGGAACGTGACCTTCCAGAACCGCGTCCAGGGCGGCGCCCCATCGATCTCCGCCGCCTCGAGAAGCTCGCGCGGCACGCTGTTGATGCCGGCGATGTACACCAGGGTGGCGATGCCGCACCACTTCCAGGCATCGACGAACGCGACCGAGAACAGCGCCCAGACCGGGTCGCCGAGCCAGGCGAAGCTGAAGCCGGGGACGACCACACCGATCGCCGCGTTCAGCGGCCCCTCCGGATCGAGGATCGCCCGCCAGATGTAGCCGCCGGCCAGCGGCGAGATGAGCACCGGGAGGAAGAAGAGCGAGCGGAAGAAGGTGTTCCCCCACGTCGTGTCCCGCAGCGCGAAGGCCAGCGACAGACTCACGACGTTCTGCACGAGCATGCAGATGACGGCGTACACCACCGTGACGGCGGTGCTGGTCCACAGGATGCCGCGCGAGGCGAGGAGCTCGAAGTTCGACAGTCCCACGAAGGCGATGTCCGACGAGTATCCGGTCCACGACGAGAAGGCGAACGGGAGGTTCAGCAGGAACGGAACGGTGAAGAAGACGCAGATGAGGACGATCGAGGGGATGATGAACGGCCACGTCCGGCGGGTGACACGCCGCCGGGGGCGAGGCCCCGCGGGGAGCGCCG
The DNA here is from genome assembly GCF_006715565.1 of Microbacterium sp. SLBN-154. Taxonomy (NCBI): domain Bacteria; kingdom Bacillati; phylum Actinomycetota; class Actinomycetes; order Micrococcales; family Microbacteriaceae; genus Microbacterium; species Microbacterium sp. SLBN-154. The sequence continues at coordinate 1,130,188 of NZ_VFNL01000001.1, read as the reverse complement.
AAGCACTCCCCGCGGGGCTGCTCACCGGAGGGGCCTGGAGCTGCGTCACCATCCGTCGATTCCGGCGGCGCCGGCGGCCTGCTGCACCGACAGCGCCAGTTCCTTGGCTCCGTCGATGGGGTTGGACTGGTCGGCGAGGATCTTCGTGGTGACGTCCTTGAGCACCACGAATCCGGGGATTCCCGCGTTGACGCCGGGAGAGGCGGTTTCCGCCGCCTCTTGGAAGGACAGCTGCAGCTCCGAGAATCCGTCGGGGGTCGTCGCGCCCTCGTAGACGGGGAAGAGCGGACCGGAGTCGACCATGTCCTGGTACCCGGCGCCCGTGGCGAACTCGATGAACTCTCGCGCAGCCGCCTCTTTCGCGGCATCCCCCGTCTTGGGTGCGTAGAAGGTGCCGAAGGGGCCGTAGTTGGCCGTCGCCATCTGCTCCGACAGGGACAACCCGACGAAGCCGACGGTCTCATCGAGCAGGTCGCGGTCGCCGCCGATGTAGGTGACCAGGCTGTCGTAGAAGTTCGAGTGCAGAACCGTCACCGCGGCCTCGCCGTCGATGACCGCGGCCAGGGAGTCCTCGAAGCTGGTGGTGGTCGCGTCGGCGTTGAAGCAGCCGTCCGCCTTGAGGTCGGAGTAGAGCGTCAGCCCGGCGACGAGCGGCCCGTCCGGGTCGTCGAGGGTCTCCTCCTTGCTCAGCACCGCCTCGGCGTAGGCACCGTCCTGGTTGGCTTCCGCCATCGACAGCAGCGGGATGAGCTGGGTGGGCCACCCGCTCGCGCCCGACTCGATGATCGGGTCGATCCCCGTGCCCTGCAGTGAGCTGCACATCTCCACGAGGTCGGCCATCGACCTCGGAGGCTCCAGGCCGTTGTCGGCGAGAACGGCCTTGTTGTAGTAGAAGCCGTAGACCTCGGGGAACTGCGTGATCGCGCCGTAGACGGTGTCGTCGATGGTCACGGTGGCGAAGGCCTTCGACACGAAGTCCATGTCGGACAGGTCCTGGAAGTTCTCCGCGGGGTTGAGGGGATACACCAGCGAGGGAATCGCGTGGTAGGTGAGGATGTCGGGGCGGTCGCCCGTGGCCCACCGCGTGGTCGTGGCGTTCTCGAAGCCGTCGCACCGGATGTCGACCAGCTCGAGGGTGATGCCCGACTCCGCCTCGAAGGCCTCGTAGAGTCCCTCGACCTCGGGGGTCACGCATGCCCCGTGCCAGAGGGTGAGTGATGTCACCTCCTCCCCGGCATCGGTCGATTCTGCGGTACCAGCGCATCCGCTCACGGCGAGCGCGATCACCGCGACGCCGGACGCGGCCATGAGGCGACGATCAAGCATGTGACACTCCTTCGGGTCTCGCTCTCGAACAGAGAACGTTCTCGAAGAACGTTATCGAAGAACGTTCTCTACGACAAGGGTTTTTCGTGGACTGCTGCGCTGCGGGCGACCGGCGGTCAGCGTGCGACGGTGCGGAACCCCGTGTTGCCCGTCGAGGAGTCCGGCGTGTTCGCCGAGCGGGCGGCGTTGCGAAAGCGGTCGCAGTAGGAGGGATGGCAGAGGTAGCTGCCACCCCGGATGACGCGGGCGTGGCCGCCTTCCGGACCGCGCGGATCGCGGCGAGGCGAGACGTCGTAGTAGCCCGGGTCGTACCAGTCGGCGCACCACTCCCAGACGTTGCCGACGCACTGCCATAGTCCCCAGCCGTTGGGCGAGAATGTCCGCACCGGAGCGGTGGTGAGGAACCCGTCGTCGCCGGTGTTGGAGGCCGGGAAATCGCCCTGGAAGATGTTCGCCCGCCAGTCGGCGCCGTCCACCTCGGCGTCCCCCCAGGGGTACCGTGCGACCTCCTGGCCGCCGCGTGAGGCGAACTCCCACTCCGCCTCGGTCGGGAGGCGCCGATCCGCCCACGCGCAGTACGCGGATGCGTCCGCCCAGCTGACGTGGACGACCGGGTGATCGGCGCGCTCGTCGATGCCCGAGAGCGCACCGTCCGGATGACGCCAGTCCGCGCCCCGGACCATGAGCCACCAGGGCGCACCGCTCACGGCACCGATGACATCATCCTGCGGACCGCGCAACGCCAGGTGGAATACCGCCGAGCTCCCCCAGTGCTCGGCGTCGGTGACATGTCCGGTGTCGTCGACGAATCGGGCGAAGTCCGCGTTGGTCACCGTCGTCACGTCGATGCGGAATGTGGACAGTTCGACCTCATGAACCGGCCGCTCGTTCGCCCGCGCCGGGACGAGGTCGGACGACTCGCCCATGAGGAATGTGCCCGCGGGGATGACGGCCTGTTCGATCGCGTGGGTCACGTCATCGCTCCCTCCCGTCGGCGTACCGCGCGACGAGATGATCCCGCACGAAAGACGCGGCGTCCTCCACGATGCGCGCGGCGACCGCACTTCCCTCCACCCCCTGGGCGCCGTGGAACGTGCCGGGATAGTGCCTCAGCTCGGTCGGCACCCCTACGCCGATCAGTCGGCGCGCGAATGCGATCCCCTCGTCCCGCAGGGGGTCGAGATCACGGGTGGAGATCAGCGTGGGCGGGAACCGCGAGACATCCGGAAGGTGCGCGGGCGCCGCCTCGGCGGGACGGGAGTACCGGATGTCGCCGAGGTAGATGTCCCAGCTCCATTCCGCCAGGCCCCGGTTCCAGATCGGCGTCGTGGTGAACCGCCGGGCGGAGGCCGTGGTGAGGTGATCGTCGAGCACCGGTTCGAGAAGCGCCAGGAAGTCGGGCCGGCGCTCCTCGCCGACGCGCGACACCACCCCGGCGGCGAGCGCTGCCCCCGCGCTCTCACCGTAGATGCCGAGCGGCCCGGAGCCGAGGCCGAACCGGCCGGGGTCGGCGACCAGCGCCCGGTACGCCGCGGTGCAGTCATCCAGCCCCGCAGGGTAGGGGTGCTCCGGCGCCAACCGGTAATCGACGGCGCACACCACGGCGCCCGTCCGCTCGCTCAGCTGCGCGCACACCGCGTCGTAGAGCCTCGCGCTTCCCATGAAGAAGCCGCCGCCGTGGATGTGAAGCACCGTCCCCGCCGACTCGCCGGTGGGCGGCCGGTGCACGCGGAGCTCGCGCTCGCCCCCGCCGTCCGCGGCGATCAGGTGCACCTCCGCCGCCCGCGCCGGGCGCCGTGTCATCGACGACGCCATCAGCTCCCGCAGCGCCGCCACGTCGCCCGGGCGGTAGTCGGGCACCTCATCGAGCCGGTCGGCGAGTTCCCGCAGCATCCGATCGCGACCGTCGACGACCTCGTGGTCGGTCATCTCACTCCTCAGCGCTCCTGGTCGATCTCTCGCGCCTCGAGCGGGAGCCCCGCCATGAGGTGGATGAGATCACGAGTGCCCACCGTGTCGGCGTCGTCGTCGAACGACACCCGGCCGAGGTTCAGCACGACGACCCGGTCGGCGATGAGCTTCACCGACTCGACGTCGTGCGTGATGATCAGCACCGCCGCCCCGGCATCAGCGAGCGACCGTGCGAGCTTCAGCACAAGCGAACGCTGGCGCACTCCCAGCGCGGCGGTCGGCTCGTCGAGGATGACGACCTTGACGTCGTCGACATCGGTGCGGGCGATCGCGACGCACTGCCGCTGCCCGCCCGAAAGAGCCGACACCGGCGCGAGGTAGTCCTCCAGCGAGATGCCGAGCGACCCGAGCCGAGTCCGGGCCTCGGCGATCGCCGCCGACCGGTCGAAGACACCGAGACTCCCCCAGCCCCACTTCACGGGTTCGCGCCCGAGGGTGAGGTTGTAGGCGGCGCCCAGGTTCGGGGCGACGGCGAGGTCTTGATAGACCGTCTCCATGCCGAGGTCGCGGCGTTCGAGCGCGCCGCGGTCGACGATCGATCCCACGTCCTTCAGCTCGATGTCGCCGGCGTCGGGTCGCACGAGCCCCGAGATCATCTTGATGACCGTGCTCTTCCCGGCGCCGTTGTCGCCCAGCAGGCAGGTCACCTGGCCGGCCCGCAGCGAGAAACCCACCTCCGACACCGCGGTCACCGCGCCGTATGCCTTGCGGAGCCCCGTGGCCGACAGCGCGATGTCGCCCGCGGGGACGTGCGCGACGAGTTCGGCGGGATCGACCAGGCCTTCACGGTCACCGCCCTGCCGGTCTTCTGCCGCCTTGCGCGATCGACGCCTCCGGTACTCGTTGAACTGATCCGCTCCGAGCGCGAGGAGCAGCACCGCCCCGCCGATGACGGTCTGCCAGTAGTCCGAGATGCCGACGAAGATCAGGCCCGCGTTGAGGATTCCGATGGTCACCACGCCGAAGAACACACCCAGCGGCCGGCCGATGCCGCCCGAGAAGCCGACGCCACCCAGGATGACCGCGGTGATCACCGCGATCTCGAAACCGCTGCCGAGGTTGGGGCTCGCGCTGCCGAGCCGCCCGTAGGTGAGGAGGGCGACGAGGCCGATCGAGCCGCCCATGTAGACGTAGAGCAGCACGAGGTGGCGCGGCACGTCGACGCCGAGCGCTCCGGCCGCGCGCGCATCGCCGCCGATGGCATAGCTGCGCACCCCGCCGACCGTCTTGGTCAGCGCGAGAGCGCCCAGGATGAAGACGATGAGCGCGACGATCACGATGATCGGGACGCCGAGGATGCGCAGACGCCCGAGGAGCGCGATGTCGGCGGGCAGCTCGAAGATCGGCCGTGACTGCGTGATGACGAACGCCAGCCCGGTGTAGACCCCGAGAAGGGCGAGGGTGACGATGATGGGCGAGATCTTCAGGATGCGGACGAGCAGCCCGTTCGCGAGCCCGAGGAGCAGCCCGAGGGCGATCGTCGCGACGACGCCGAGCCAGAAGCTCTGCGTCTCGCGCATGACCCACGCGCCACCGACGGCGACGAGCGCCATCATCCCGCCGATCGACAGATCGATCTGCCCGGCGATGATGAGCCTCGCCATCGCGATGGCAGCGATGAGGGTGCCCGAGATGTTGACCAGGATGGTGGTGATGTTGGCCGCGCTGATGAAGGTCGGATTCACGGTGGCGAAGAGCACCACGAGCGCGGCGGCGAGCACGACGAGACCGGCGCGCCCGGTGGCGCCGCCGACATGCGTCGTGCGGCGCCACCGGACCCGGGGGCTCTTCGCGGCGGAGAGCGCGGAGGTCATTGCGGGTTCGTCTCGTTCCAGTAGTCCTGCCGGGTCTCGTAGCTGATGCCGCCGAGCGGCTGCAGGTACGTGTCGAGCCGCTCGTCGAACGCAGTCGCGGGGTCGGCGACGTCGGCGTTGTACTGCTCGATCGCCTCGGGGCTGTCCAGCTGCACGGCGTTGATGATCGTCAGTGACGGGATCGTCTTCCCCTCGAGCCAGTCGGCGCCCCAGACACCGGCGGCGTACCCGACGACCGAGAAGTTGAAGGCGTAGGTGGCCTTGTACGGACCCCCAGCTGCGATCATCTCCAGCGCCTGCGGCTCACCGTCCGAGCCGAAGAACGCCATGGCGTTCACATCGAAACCCCCAGCCTCCACGGCAGACATCGCACTGAGCACGACCGGGTCGGGGCCGATCACCACGTCGATGTCGGGGTTGGCCTGAAGCACGGTGCTCATCGAGGTGAAGCCCGAGTCGGGGTCACCGGTGTCCCACAGCACGTCGGCGACGACCTCGACGCCCTCCTGCTCGGCGAGCACGTCGCGGATCGCGTCGAAGCGGGGTTTGATGTTGGGGAGCGAGTCGAGGTTGAAGATCACGACGTTGGCCTCGCCGCCGAGATCGGTGTCGACGTAGTCGGTGACCGCGGCTGCGATCTGCTCGCCGATCTGCTCCTGGTTGGCGACCATCGGCATGGTGGACGGGCCGCTCGAGAGCGTGAAGACGGCTGCGCCGGTGTCCATGATGTCCCTCACGACCGGGCGCTGCGCGGCGACATCCACATCCCAGACGAACATCGCACCGACGCCCTGGTTCTGCAGGGACCGGAGCTGATCGACGTTGCGGGCGGGGTCGTTGTCGGCCACGGTCTCGGTGAAGGCCAGCCCTGCCTCATCGGCGGCCTCTCCCATGGCGCGCGATGTGGCGGCGAACACCTCGACGTTCACCACGTTCATCGCCGCGGCGAGCCCGCCGTCGAGCGGCGGCGCCTCACCGGTCTCGTCGCTCGGCACGAACGGTTCGGACGGGCGCTCCGAGACGCCGTCGCCGACGCCGCTGTCGGCGGGGCCGTCACCGCCTCCCGCCCCGGGAGCGGCATCGACGGAGCATCCCGCGGCGAAGAACATCGCGCCGATCAGGACCGCCGGAACGAGGGTGCGCCGGGCCACACGGCCGTCGGCGTTTCTGCTGCGCATCATCGCGCACCTCCATCGGTGAAAGGGATCGTCCGGCGCGGGTGCCGCCGGTCGGTGGTGTCAGCATGACAAGGAGCGAGCGCCGGGCGCATCCGCCGCCCGTCGGGCATCTCTCCCCATTCTCCCGACGGCCTGCACGGCCGCTGCGGGCGACGACGCGGCATGCTTGTCGATATGACCTCCGACGATGACGTCGCCCCACCGCAGGAGTCCGCCGCGCAGGAGGCGCCTTCGCCGGCGGCCGCGCCGGCCTGGAGCCGCTACGCCATGGATGAGGAGATCGGGGCCGGTGCGGTTCTGCTCGCCGACGCCACCCTCAACGACGTCGACGCCTTCCGCAAGACGTGGCATCGCATCTCCGTCCAGTCATCCCCCGCCCTCCCCACCGATGTGACGGAGTCCACCCTCGAGCTCCCCGGCCCGGCCGGCGCGATCTCGGCGACGGTGTTCGCCCCGGCGGAAGCGGGCGAGGCATTGCCCGGCATCCTGCTCATCCACAGCGGGGCGTTCGTGGGCGGGTCCACCGCCTCCGTCCGCGGTCAGGCCATCGACCTCTGCCGGGAGGTGGGGGCGCTGGTGGTCGCGGTCGAGTACCGGCTTGCGCCCGAGCATCCCTATCCGGCGGCGGTCGATGATTGCGATGCCGCCTGGCAGTGGCTTTCCGCCCCCGGGAGTGGGCAGTGGCTCTCCGCCCCCGGAAGTGGACTGAATGTCGACCCCGCGCGCCTGGCGATCCATGGAACGAGCGCCGGAGGCGCGCTCGCCATCGCGGTCGCGCTGCGAGCCCGCGACCGGGGCGGGATCGCCCCTCGCCTGCTGTTCCTGAATTCGCCCGAGCTGGATGACCGCCGGTCCAGCGCCAGCATGGCGAAGTTCGTCGACACACCGGGGTTCACCGCGCGCGACGCCGAGATCAGCTGGCGCCTCTATCTCGGCGACATCACCCCGGGCTCGGATGAGGTTCCGGCAGACGCGGCACCGGCGCGCGCGGAGAACCTGCGAGGCCTCCCGCCTACCTACCTGGCGCTGATGGAATTCGACCCGCTTCGCGATGAAGGGTTGGCCTTCGCCGGCAAACTGCTCGCCGACGAGGTCCCCGTGGAACTTCACCTCTTCCCTGGCACGTTCCACGGGTCATCCGCTCTCGCGCACGCGGAGGTGTCGCGTCGGGAACTGGACGAGGAGGTGGCCGTGCTCCGCCGCGCCCTGAGTGGCGGCGGGCGGTCGTGACCCGACCACGACCGTGCGGCCGCGGCGGGAGGACAATGGACACGGAGGAGGACGATGAAGGCCCTCTTGATGAAGTTGTCCGCGATGGATTCCGACGCCGAGGCGGCGCTGCGGGTCATCGCCTACTTCGACGCGCTCACCCTGCGCAGCGCGACACCCGAGATGATCGTGCGCGGCACGGCGGCCCTGGCCGAGACGGCGGCGGGCCTGCGCACCGAAGACGGGGTCGAGCACCGCTTCGCTCCTGACGGGCGCCGACTGTCGTCGTCGTCCGACGGACGCCGCCGTCGTGAGCAGCGTGCGGGTTCGACGACGGTGTGGCTCGAGCGGGAGGACGCGCCCGCGGCGATGGACGACCTCATCCTCGAGCGCTTCGCGCTGGCGGTTCGCGCTGTCGGCTCCGACCGGCGCGAGCGCACCGACACCGTCGATACCGCCCTGGTGGAGACCGCACTCTCGCACCGAGAGCCGCTCGAGGAGCGCAGCCTCGCCCTCCGGCGGCTGGGCTTGTCTGCTTCCGCCCAGGCGTGCGTCGTGGCGATCGCGCCGGCCGGTTCGGTCGAGAGCGCCGGCGAGGTGGGCTCGGGAATCCTGGGGATGCTGCGGCGCAGCCACAGCGCGCGCGGCGCGATGCTCGGCGGTATGTCTGCGGCGATCGTTCCTCTCGCCGCGACCGACCCGGGAGCTGCGCGCGAGGACTTCCTCACTTCGCTGCGTTCCTCGCTGGCGGCCGCGCCTGCGCCGGTGCGCGTGGGAGTCGGCGGAGCGATCGGGGCCTTCGACGCGCATCGCAGCTGGGCGCAGGCCCGCCTCGCCCTGCGCTTCAGTTCACCGAATCGGCTGGATGCCGCGGTGATCGACGCGGAGCAGCTCGGAGCGCTCTCGGCCCTGTCGACGGTGGATGCCGCGGTCTGGCAGCGCGATCCCCGCGTCTGCGCGCTGCGGGACTTCTCCACCACCGAGAACGGGCGGATCGACCTGGCCGTGCTCGAGATGTACTTGGCTCACGGGTCGCTCCGCCTGGCCGGCTCGGCACTCCACATGCATCACAGCAGCGTGGCCTCGCGCCTCGCCCGCGTCGAGGAGCGGCTGGGACTGGATCTCACCAATCCGCAAGACGTGTTCGACGCGCGGCTCGGGCTGATTGCGCTTACCCTGCTCGAGACGGCCGGCGACCAGGCCGAGGCGCCTGCCGCGGCGGCAGGCGACCCGGTCTGATCTGACGCGGCATCCGCCGCACAGACCTCAGATCTCCTGCAGCAGCGCCTGCATCTCGGCGATCTCGGCGGTCTGGCTCTCGACGATCGACTCGGCGAGCGCCCGCATCTCGGCATCCTCGCCGTCTTCGATCAGGTCTTCCGACATCTCGATCGCGCCCTCGTGGTGCCTGATCATCTGCTCGAGAAAGAGACGCGCGGCATCCTCGCCCTCCGCCGCGTCGAGAGCCTGCATGTCACCCTCGGACATCATCCCCGAGTGCCCCATGCCGTCCATGCCCATGTCATCCATGTCGCCCATGCCGATGCCCTCGGCGTCGAGCCACTCCTGCATCTGCTCGATCTCCGGACCCTGCGCAGCCTTGATGCGCTCGGCCAGCGAGGTGACGCGCTCGTCGATGTCATCCTTCGCCAGGAGCATGTCGCTCATCTCCACCGCCTGCTCGTGGTGGGGGATCATCATCATCGCGAACCGCGCGTCGGCGCTCATCGGCGCGGCTTCCTCGCTCGAAGAATCGTGCCCGCCGTGCTCTCCCATCTGTTCGCCGGTCGATACCGTGACACATCCGGTCAGTGCGAAAGTCAACGCGACCGCGGCGGCCATACCGGCGACGGATCGCCTGTTCGACGTCTTCATGTCATCCTCCTCGTTTCCCCCAGGGTACCCCTCCCCGGTATCGCGCGGGCCGGGCGAGGAGCATTCCCGAGGCGCTAAGGCACCACGATGCTGAAGTCGGAGTCCCCGCGCTCGAGCACCCCGAGCAGCTGTACGAGCAGCGCCACATCGCCCGATACGCCCAGCCCGGCTCGTCGCGCACCCGCGACATCCCCCGCCGCCAGCGGTCCGAGCGCCGCGCGCGGCACCGAGACCATGACCGCGCACTCCCCCTCGCCGTCGCGCACCGCGGTGAAGACGCCGTTGCGAAGCGTGGCGCGGTACACCTCGCCGTGGTCGGGGAAGATCCACCCGATCGCAAGGTCGAGCTCCCACGCGGAGGGCCCGTCGATCTGCACGGCCAGCGCGTCGAGGAACTGCCGCGGTGAGAGCGCGCTGAGCACATCGGCCGACATCGACACCGGCGTCCCTCGGCTCCCCACCCGCAGCTCGGCCGCGCCCATGAGGTACGCGTTGCGCCACGTGCCGTTCTCGCTGCCGAATCCGAGCTGCTCGAGAACGTCCGCAAGAAGGGCACGGGCATCGGGATGACCCGGGCCGGCGAACACGGCATGATCGAGCAGCTGCGCGGCCCACCGCAGGTCGCCCTCCGCGGCGGCGCTGCGCGCCCGGTCGACGACCGCGTCGACCCCGCCCATCGCGTCGACGTACCGCTCGGCCTCGGCCCCGGGCGGATGCCGCCACAGCCGCGCCGGATTGCCGTCGTACCAGCCCATGTACCGCTGGTAGATCGCTTTGACGTTGTGGCTCACCGAGCCGTAGTACCCGCGGGCATGCCAGGCGCGCTCGAGCGCCGGCGGGAGGCGGAGCTGCTCGGCGATCTCGATTCCCGTGAGCCCGCGGTTCAGTAGGCGGAGGGTCTGGTCGTGCAGATAGGCGTACAGGTCGCGCTGCTCGCCGAGATACTGCAGAGCGCGCTCGCGCCCCCAAGTCGGCCAGTGGTGCGAGGCGAACACCACCTCGAGCCCGTCGCCGAAGAGCGCGATCGCCTCGGTGAGATACCCGGCCCACGCGCGCGCGTCGCGCACGAGCGCCCCGCGGATCGTAAGCACGTTGTGCAGGGTGTGCGTAGCGTTCTCGGCGATGCAGAGCGCCCGGGAGTCGGGAAAGAAGAGGTGCATCTCGGCGGGCGCTTCCGAACCGGGTGCGAGCTGGAACACCATCCTCACCCCGTCGATCGTGCGCTCCTCTCCGGTCCGGGTCACGAGGTCGGTGGGCGGGATGAGCGTCACCGTGCCGGTCGAGGTCGTCTGCCCGAGCCCCGCGCCGACGCTTCCGCGCGGTCCTTTCTCGAGCACGGCGCCGTACATGTACGCCGCGCGGCGGGTCATCGCCGTGCCGGCGGAGAGGTTCTCCGAGATCGCGTGCTCGAGGAATCCGTCGGGCGCGAGCACCCGCACCTCGCCCGCGTCGACGGCCGCCTGCGTGGTGACGCCCTTCACCCCGCCGAAGTGGTCGACGTGGCTGTGCGTGTAGATCACCGCAGTGACCGGCCGGTCGCCGCGCACCGAGCGATACAGCCCGAGGGCGGCTGCGGCGGTCTCGGTCGAGATGAGCGGATCGATGACGATCACCCCGCGCTCGCCCTCTACGAAGGTGATGTTCGACAGGTCGAGCCCGCGCACCTGGAAGATCCCGTCGACGACCTCGAAGAGCCCCTGGCGGGCGACGAGCTGAGATTGCCGCCAGAGACTCGGATGCACCGTGTCCGGCGCCTCGCCATCGAGAAACGCGTACGCGTCGGCATCCCACACCACCGCGCCCGCCGCGTTGCGCACCTCACCGGGAACGAGTTCCGCGAGCAACCCGCGATCGGCGTCGGCGGCGTCCTGCCCGTCGGCGGGGGGTGCGTCTCGCTCGATCACGGCCCGACCGTCGGATCCGGTGGCCGTGGGGGTGTCGGCGCCGGCGGCATGGCCGGCGCGGAGGGCTGCGGCGCGGGCTGCGCGGACGCCGGCGGAGCGGTCTGCGCGGAGGCCGACGCGGACGCCGGCGGCGCGACCGCAGGCGGCACGGCCGGCGCAGCTGACGGCGATCCGCTCACCGCCGCGCCCGGCACCGACAGCGCCCCCGCGGCATCCCGTGCCCGTCGCTCCACGTGCCACGGCCGCTGCCGGTGCACCTCGAGCAGTTGGGCTCCGAGTCCGAACAGCACCATCGCCACCCACACCAGGATGTTCAGCCACGGGATCTGCAGGCCGATGATGAGGAGCACACCGCCGGCGAGCGCCGACACGACCGGCGGCACCCGGTCGCGGAAGATGAGACGCCCGAGGTAGTGCGCGCTGTAGATGAAGGTCGCCAGCACCATCAGGGTCCACACCAGCAGCCCGGCAAGCGCAAGAGGGAAGCCGACCACGGTCACGGCGAGCACGAGCAGCGCCGGCGGCACGGCGATCGCGCCGATGAATCCGACCAGCAGCGCCTTCCACGGCGACGGCATGAGGTGATCGGTCACGCGGTCGAGCCACCGCGGAATGAGCAGCCCTGCCGCGAGGGTGATGAGGCTCAGCGACACCAGCGCGAAGAGCGCGCCGAGCAGCCACCCGGCGAACACCGCCCACGGCGAGACCTCCATGCGCGGCGTCTCGGGCGGTTCGATCCGCTCGATCGACCCCGCCACCGCGCCGTCGGCGATCCGCGCCTCGTCTCCGCTGACATACGTGAGGTCGCCGCCGATCGATCCGTCGACCCGCAGCCGCTCGGTGCTGAGGTACACATCTCGACCGACGTCGCCGGAGACACTCGTTGCCCCCGTCGCCCCGACGACGTCGGCGTCGATGAGCGCGCCCTCGTCGACGCGCAATGATTGGGCGAACACGGTGGCGCTTCGCATCACCTCACCGCTGATCGTGACCGCCTGCCCCGCGAGCCGGACGTTGCCGTCCACCGTGCCGGTGATCGTGATGGTCTGCGCGGCGGCGATGATGTCTCCGGTGACGTCGCCGCTGACGGTGACGCTCTGGCCGGCGGCGTAGACGTCACCGTCGACGGTGCCCGAGACATCCACGGCGACGCCGGAGTAGAACTGGGGCCCCTCTCCGTCGTTCGGGGGCGCGACTGCGATCGTCGCCGGCGTGCCCAGGGCGGCACCGCCGGTGCCGAGGAGCAGGATGACGGTCGTCACCGTCACCGCGAGAAGCGGCCGCGCGACGCGTCGCCACGTCGTTCGCGCGCGGGGAACAGGCTGCGTATCGGTCATACGCCCACGGTCGTCGCGCTCGCGCGCCGCGGGCGGGTCCAACGTCCCGCCGCTCCGCTCGCGCGCCGCCCGCCGCGGCGCCGTGCCGCTGCGTGCTGCCTGCCGCCGCCCGCCCCCTGCCGCCCTGTCGCGCCGCCGCACGCTCCTGATCACGGGAGCCACCCCAGGTCTACGCGGGCGCCGGCGAGGGCGGCGCGCCTTCGACGGTCTTACCGCGCGAGCCCCAGGAATGCCATCACGCTGCGCTCAACGTCAGCGAGTTGCTCCGATGTCACGCGCCCGACTCGGGTCACGACGCTGGCTCGCCGGACCGTGGTCGGCTTATCCACCATCACGTCGCTGTCGCGGTCGAGACCGGACAGTCCGCCCGCAGAGATGCGGATGCGCAACAGTGGGGCGTCAACCAACTGACTCGTCAAGGGAAGAACCGTGACGGAATCCGTCGCCGCGTACGCGTCGTCCTGAAGGATCAACGCTGGTCTGGGCTTTGATGCATAGACACCGCCGGCGACGGTCCAGAGTTCTCCACGAATCACTCGTCGTCCCAGGGCGCCGCAACCGCCTCTATGAACGCTTGGTCGTCGGATGTGCGATCGGCGTGAGCGACGAGAGCCGCCTGCCGTGCCGCCTCTGCCGCGAAAGAAGGCGTGCGCACATCGGGAACCCACACCTGCACGGGACGAAATCCGCGCTCCCGCATACGGCGCCGATGTTCGCTCACCCGCTCTCTCACGGACATGCCTCCAGTGTTACATGTAACGCATCGTGGGGCAACGCGCCTTCGCCGCACCCCACCCCAGCGCACACCCCCACCCGCTGACATATTCTGCGCGCCGGCGCAACCTCCTCCCCGGCCGCCGCCGAGGAACGCAGACTGAAGCAATGGCTTCATCACTGGCCCCCGATCCGACGACCGATGAAGGTCGTTCCGCACCCCTCTCCTACGGCGTCCTGTGGTCGCGTGTCGAAGACGGCTTCTACGTCGCCAACCGCGACGGCGTCTTCCTCGGCTATCTCGACCGCGAGGCCGACGGCACCTATCGCGTCTTCAACGGCCGCTCCCGCCTGGTCGGCGCGGCGCCCGACCGCCGCGCGGCGATGGACGCGCTCCTCGCCCATCACGACCAGGAGGCGACGGCATGAGCATCACCAGCGGCGATGAGCTCGTGTCGGTCGTCTACGTCAGCAGGGCCACAGCGGATGTCGGCGACGACACCCTGCGCGACATCCTCACCGAGAGCCGCGAGAACAACGCCCAGTCGGGCGTGACCGGCGTTCTGCTCTACCGTGACGGCCAGTTCGTGCAGGTGCTCGAGGGTCCGCGCGACTCGGTCCAGAGCCTGGTGGCGACGATCACGGCAGATCCGCGGCACGGCGACATCCGCATCGTGCTCGACGAGCCGATCGACGAGCGTCAGTTCGGCGACTGGACGATGGAGTTCCGTCCCGTCGCGACACCGCAGGCCGCGTTGCCCGAAGGGTTCCACGACACCTTCGATGATCTGGATGCTGCGGAGAGCCCCGACCGCGCCGCCCGCGCCGTCCACGACATCGGGCTGTGGGTCAAGGCGCGCACACCCCGGGGTTAACCCGAAGGTTCACCCCACAATCACCCTCATTTGACCTCGAAGCGATCCATTCAGGCGCACATAAAGTAGCGTCAGCATCGAGAGTTCGGCGGTGACGTCAGACTCTCGCTCCGACTCCGCAGGTCACCCGAACACCTGCGGCCGGAAACCTCGTTCGGTCCTGTGACCGGCACGTCGCGCCCCAGAACGCGGCGCCGATCGCCGACCCCCCGAATCGCAGGTGCCGTGACCCGTCCCACAGCGCGTCACGGCACCTGTTCTGTCGATCATGAACGGCGCCCACGCGCATCCGCCCGCGCCACGCCGCGTTCCCTGCACGGATGCGCACCCCCTCCCGCGCGTAGAGGAGTGCGTTCTGCGCACATTTGTGCACATACGTGCAAATGAGACGGAATGGGCTTTCTCGCTTTCCTCAGGTGGATAGGGTTCTCGACGGCTCTGGAAACGGTTCCAGGGATCCGACAAGGGAGTTCAGGATTCAATGAGGCAACGACTTCTGCGGCGCAACAGCTTCTGGCTGGTGTTCTCGCTCGTTCTCATGCTCGTGTCTGCGGTAGGGGCGTCGCTGGTGCAGACCGCCGGCGGCAGCGTCGAGGTCAAAGACATGCAGTGGGAGGCGGCCTCGGGCCGCGAGATGAACGCGCTGCTGTTCAAGCCGGTGGCGGCGTCAGCCGACGACCCGCGCCCCGCGATCGTCGTCAGCCACGGCTGGTGGAACAACCGCGAGATGCAGACGGCGAACTACGTCGAGCTCGCGCGTCGCGGGTACGTCGTCGTCTCGATCGACATGTACGGCCACGGCGACTCCGACCCGCTGCCGGCGGGTGAGGAAGCGGTCGGCGGCACCGGAATGTACGACACGGTGAAGCTCCTCGCCGACCTGCCCTACGTCGACACCGAGCGCATCGGCGTCTCGGGGCACTCCAACGGCGCCCGCGCCGCGAACTTCTCCGTCGCCCTCGACAACGAGGCCGACACCCCGCTCATCGCCTCGGTGCTGCTGGTCGACAACGACGCGGTCTACACCGATGAGGAGGGCGCGTACACGAACGTCTACGGCTCCCGCGACACCGGCATCGTGCAGGCGCAGTACGACGAGTTCTTCTTCCGCAGCTACGACGCCGAGGGCAACGCGCTGACCCCGCCGCGCGAGTTCCTCTCCACCCCGAACGCCCAGTCGTTCCTGTCGTTCGGCGCCGACCCGGCCGACGCCGAGCAGCGCGAAGGCTTCGAGGTCTACACCGAGAACGTCGACGGCGATGAGGCGATGCGCGTCATCTACTCGCTGCCGCAGACGCACCCGTGGTCGACGATCTCGAGCGCCGCGGTCGGCCACCTGGTCGACTTCTTCGAGGAGTCGCTGGGGGCTCCGAACCCGATCCCGGCGAGCAACCAGATCTGGCAGATCAAGGAGATCTTCACCACGATCGGGCTCATCGGCTTCGGTGTCTTCCTGGTCGCCTTCACCCGCGCGATGCTCGCGGTTCCGGCCTTCGCCCGCCTTCGCGTGAGCGAACCCGTGCCCGCCGCCGCGCCGACCCGCAAGGGGCTCGCGTGGTTCTGGGGCGGACTCGCGCTCTCGGTCGGCATCTCGGCGATCAGCTACGTGCTGCTGAGCCAAGCCCCCTGGGCGGGCGGCATCGCGTTCGGCGTCACCGACCTCATCGCACCCGGCGTGCCGTGGTTCATCGGGATCTGGGCGGCGATCAACGGCCTCGCGGCCATCGTCATCATGGTGGTGTCGTACCTGGTGTTCGGGCGTGAGAGCGGCCAAGACCTCCGCGCGTCGGGCGTGCTCCCCGGGTGGGGCCGGTTCTTCCAGGGCATCGCGCTGGCCCTCGTCACGGTGGTGGCCGCGTTCCTCGTCGTGTTCGTGCTGGACTACTTCTTCACGACCGACTTCCGCCTGTGGGTGGTCGCGGTGAAGGTGTTCACGCCCGAGAAGATCTGGTTCGCACTGCTCGTGCTGCCGCTGTTCCTGGTGTACTTCTTCGCCAACTCGGTGGCGATCAACGGGTTCAACCGCTTCACGCTGGCGGGCAAGGAGTGGCTGAACACGCTCGTGCTCGCCGTCTTCAACGCGCTGGGCCCGATCATCCTCGTGGTGCTGCAGTACACGACGTTCTTCATCACGGGCGAGACGATCCCGGGCTTCGGGGGCATCTTCAGCATCTGGCTGTTCCCCGTCATCCTGATCCTCGCGGTGGCGGCGGTGATCAGCCGGAAGATCTACCGCGCGACGAACAACCCGTACATCGGGGGCTTCCTGAACGCGGCGGTCGTGACCCTCATCTCGGTCTCGAACTCGCTCGTGTTCGTCTGATACGCGTTCCCGCTTCGGTGACTCGGGCCCGGCGCTTCGGCGTCGGGCCCGAATCGCTGATGAGGAGCAGGGCGAGAGTCGCCCCCGCCGCCAGCCCACCGAGCACGGCCGCGGACGCGGCGACACTCCCCGCCCCGACCCAACCCGCGATCGGGTAGGTCACCAGGTAGCACGCATGCGACAGCGCAAATTGGGCGGCGAACACCAGCGACCGATTCTCGGGGCTCGCGGCCTCGGCAAGAAGACGGCCCGTCGGCGTCGCGATCAACGACGTCCCCGCCCCGAGCACCAGCCATGCGACGAGCATCCCCCACCACGCCGCGCCGCTTCCCGCCGGAGCAAGCGCCGCCGCAACCCCTCCCGCCAGTCCGCCCGTAACGACGACGGCCCCGGCCCGCATGGCGGCCGGCACCGACCACCGCGTCACCGCCCGCGGCACGGCGAGCGCCGCAACCACCGACCCGGCGCCGAACACCGCGAGGGCGAGCGCGACGGCGGCGTCATCCGCTCCCGCACGATCCTTCACGAGCATGACGGTGTTCACCAGCACGAGCCCGACGCCCGTTGCGACGACGACATTCGCAACGAGCACGAAGCGGAGCGACGGCGTGCGCAGGAAGATCCGGGCACCCCCCGCGAGGCGCTGCCAGAACGTGGATGACTCCGTCGAGACGACCCGCGGCACGGCAGCGACGAGCACGAGCACCGCCGACCCAGCGAACCCGAACGCTGTTCCGGCGAACAGCGCCGAGAACGGCACGAGAACCAGCAGCGCGGCGGCGAGCACGGGACTGAGGATCGCCTCGAGGTCGTAGGCGATCCTCGAAAGCGACAGGGCGCGCGTGTAGTCGTCGGGCGCGGGAAGCACCGCGGGGATCAGCGACTGGAACGTCGGCGTGAATGTCGCTGACGCGGCCTGCAGCAGGAAGATGAGGGCGTAGATCTGCCACACCTCGGTGACGAACGGCAGCGAGACGGCCATCACCAGGCGCACGAGGTCGGCTCCGACGAGCACGGCCTTTGCCGGCAGGCGATGCACGAGCGCGGCGATGACCGGGGCGACCCCCACGTACGCCACCATCTTGATCGCGAGCGCCGTTCCGAGGACTGCCCCGGCGGCGGCTCCGGCGAGCTCGAACGCGAGAAGGCCGAGGGCGACGGTGAGAAGACCGGTTCCGACGAGCGCGATCACCTGCGCACCGAAGAGCGCCCGGTATGTCCGATTGCCGAGTACGCTCGCAATACCTGCACGCATGCGAAGATTCTAAGTCACGAGGGATGGCACACTGAACCTGTGAGCCATGACCCGCGCGCACCCGTCGATCCGCAGGACGGGTATGTGGATGTCGCGGCTGAGATCTTCCGGCTCCTGTCCGACCCCACCCGCATCCGCGTCATCCTCGCGCTCCAAGAGGGCGAACGCTCGGTGACCCAGCTCGCGGAGGTCGTCGGCAAGTCGCCGACCGTCGTCTCGCAGCACCTCGCCAAGATGCGCCTCGGTCGCCTGGTGCGCGCGCGGCGCGAGGGAACCACCATGTTCTACAGCCTGATCGACGAGCACGTGCGCCGGCTCGTCACCGAGGCGGTGTTCCAGGCCGAGCACACGGTCGACGACGACCCACGGCACCACCGCGGCCCCGGTCGTTGAGCACGCAAAGCAAGACGACGCCGGACCGGGCGTTTCGTCTCGTCGCTGCGCTCCTCGCTCAACGACCGGTGTGGGTCGTGCGCGCGTTTCGTCTCGTCGCTTCGCTCCTCGCTCAACGACCGGTGTGGGTCGTGCGCGCGTTTCGTCTCGTCGCTGCGCTCCTCGCTCAACGACCGCGCGAATCCCCCCGGTCGTTGAGCGAGCGAAGCGAGACGAAACGCGCGCTTCACCGCCCGAAGACCGGGGCCATCGCCTCCCACGCCTCGGCGCGCACGTACACCGGCGCCTCGTCGATCTCGACGGTGCGCCGCAGAACGGCCCCGCCCGACACCCGCTCGCCGCGGAACGCGTCGATCCACTCGCCCGGCGGCAGCGCCACCTCGTGCTCGACGTCACCCTCGGTCACCACCGGCGACACGAACAGATCCGCCCCGAGGAACCACTGGAACGGATGCGACCACGCACCCTCGAACGACGGGTGATCGAAGTACACCGGGCGCATCAGCGGCACCGACGTGCGCACCGTCTCGCGCGCCGACGCGGCGAGGTAGGGCACAAGCCGCTCCCGCAGCTGCGCGAACGACCGGAACACCGGCAGCACCGACTCGTCGCCGGTCTCGGCGGCGATGTTCCACGGCGTGCGGTCGCGCAGCGGCGTGCGGTGGTGGTTGTACTCGGAGTGGTACTGCATGATCGGCACGAACGTCGACGCCGCCGTCGCCCGCAGGTACAGCTCCGCTGTCGGCAGCGGTCCCGAGAACCCCGCAATGTCCCAGCCCCAGTAGAGGACGCCGCTGGCGGCGGCCGACAGCCCCGCGAACATCGACCAGCGGAACGCCTCCCACGTGGAGTTCTCGTCGCCCGCCCACACGGCGCCGTGGGCGCCGGCCCCGGTGAACCCGGCCCGGCTGAAGGTCACCGGGGCTTTGCCTGCGGAGCGGAGCAGGTCGCCGTACGCCTTCGCGTACGCGACGGCGAAGGTGTTGTTCGCCTCATCGCCGCGCCGGCCGTCGAGGTAGACCAGCTCGCTCCCCCACGCGTGCTCGCCGCCGTCGGTCTTGAACCCGTCGATGCCGACCTCCTCGACGAGGTAGCGCCGCTTGTCCGTCCACCACCGCGCCGCCCGCTCATCGGTGAGGTCGGGCATGGTCGAGAGCGGAAACCACCAGCCGCGGTTGCGGTACGGCCTAAGGCCCCCGCGCGCATCAGGCTCGCGGATCAGCACGTTCTCGCGCACCGCCGCCTCGCGGTCGGCCTTCGCCTGCCCGGTCGGGTGCGGACGCGCTTTCAGCAGCGGGATCTGCCAGAGCAAGACCCGGATGTCGCGCTCGCGCAGGTCATCCA
The DNA here is from genome assembly GCF_006715565.1 of Microbacterium sp. SLBN-154. Taxonomy (NCBI): domain Bacteria; kingdom Bacillati; phylum Actinomycetota; class Actinomycetes; order Micrococcales; family Microbacteriaceae; genus Microbacterium; species Microbacterium sp. SLBN-154. The sequence continues at coordinate 1,110,670 of NZ_VFNL01000001.1, read as the reverse complement.
CCATCCCCTTCGGGTCGGGCCAGGCGCCGTCGGCGGGGAAGGTGAAGTCGGCGAGCCGGTGCGGTGCACCGTCCTCCGTCACCTCGTACCTGGCGTCTCGGAACGCCGTGAACGTGCTCTCATCGCTCCACGCCTCGATGACGACCGACCCGACGGGTACGTCGTGCTCGCGGTGCAGGTCCATCTGACGCACCACCTCGGCCTGCGTGTTCCACTCATTCCCGCTCGCCCACAGCCGGAACACCCAGTCGGGCAGCTCTTCGGGCCGCCCGGTCTCGGCGACGAACGCGTCGAGCACCTCGCGCGGCGCCCCGTCGTAGAAGGCCACCTCGACGCCCGGCGCCGCCGGCCCGACCTCGGCTTCCACGATGATCCGGTCAGGAGTAGAGCTGCCGATGTCGAACCAGGTGCGCCGGGTCGTCCGCACGTGGAAGCCCCAGCCGTCACCGCCGATCACGTGCGCGAACGGCATCGGCAGGTACGTCTTCCGCGCCGCACCCTGGCTCTTGTACTGCTCGAACACGACGCAGTCGAGAACGCTGCCGCGCTGGTCGAGGGTGTCGAAGCGCTCTCCAAACCCGGTGACGTGCTCCCCGTCCGCCAGTGGCAGAGCGAACCGCACGCGCGACCTCACCCGACCGTCGGTCAGCACCGAGACACTGCCCGGGATGACGCGGCGCGCCCCTACCGCGGTGACGACGTCGTCGGGTGCGGGCTGCCAGGCGGCGACGCCCGTGGAGAACCCGCGGGTGCGCTGCTCTCGACCATCGTCGGTGGTCCCGATAAAGAGGTACGCCAGCGTGCTCCCCGCGTCGGGCGCGGTCGTCTCGAGCACCCATCCGCCGCCGCTTCCCGCCAGTCGCTCCTGCGCGGCGGCGAGGTGACCGTCGGGCTCGGCCGCACCCTCGGCCCGGGCCGGCTCGACACGCGTGAGCGGCTGACTCCGCGTCGTCACCCCACCATCGGGGGCCGTGACCGTGATCTCGGCGACCACCTCGCTCACGTCGGCCGACGCCCGAACGCCCAGGCGCAGCGGCTCGCCGGCGACGGGGTGGACGGGCCAGCGCTGATCGGTCGTCACGAGGTAGGGGTGACCCGATCCGGCCGGTCGGTGGGTGATCATGCGGAGTGCTCCTCACGGGCGCTCGGGCGGCCGAGGTCGACCGCGAGTCGGATGTACATGGCGTGGCTCCACAGCAGCGGGCGCGCCGAGGGCCCCCAGCGCGTCACCCACTCCTCGAGCCGGTCGGGGGCGAGCAGATGGTCTTCGACCTGCTCGGGCATCGCGCCGTCGGCGTCGACGGTCGCTCCGGCCCAGTCGAGCAGCTGCTCCGCGCGCCCGCGGTCGCCCGCGCGCAGCTGCGCGAGCCCCAGGAAGCACGACAGCAGCGGCCACTGCCCGCCGCCGAAGTAGGTGTCGTCGACGAAGCGATGCACGCCGCCGTCGACAGCGAGGTCGGTTTCGATCGCCGAGATGGTCGCGAGCCCCAGAGCGGATGCCGCGGGCACGACGTCCATCACCCCGACAACCGCCGCGAGGCTGGCGTCGACCGCGCTCGAGCCGACCCACTTGACCAGGTGCGGCGCTCGCCCCAAGCCTGCGGCGCTCACACCGCGCGCAGCGATCGCCGCGTCGATCTCCCCGGCGAGCGTCTCGGCGACCTGCCGGTGCTCGGCGCCGAGCACCGGCAGCGCTGCGGCTGCCCGGGCGCCGGCCACGAGGCATCCGAGAGTCGAGATGTGCACGTGCTCGGAGTGCTCTTCCCACCAGTCGAAGCAGGGGCGCTGCCACGATGCGGCGAGGTAGTCGAGGGTGAGCCCGATCGCTTCGGCCCACCGGCCGGGGTCGGCGTTGTGACGGGCGACGTGCGCGCCGACCGCCCAGATCCAGGTGCCGTAGCCGTCGAGCTGGAAGTCCCACCAGTCGTCGTCGCCGTCGCGGCCGTCGAAGGTGAAGCGGGTGGGGAGCATTTCGCTGTCGGCGAGCGGGCGCCCCGCCTGGGCCGCCGCGGCGATCCGCCCGATCTGTGCCGACCGCGAGACGATGACGCCCGCGCACCAGTCGAAGAACCGCTCGGCCGATGCCACCCGACCGGCGCTCGACATCGCGTCGGCAATGAACGCCCCGTCGCGGAACCAGCTGTAGCCGGCGTACGCCGAGAACGTCGGGCTCGCGGGGTACGCGCCAGTGGGGTCTTGCAGGCGTTCGATCAGCTCGATGCTGCCGGCGACGAGGGCCTGCCGGTCGATCTGCGCGGTGTGTGAGAAAGCGCCGGGAGGAGGAACGGTCATGGTGTGTCCTGGAAGGTCGAAGCGAAGAAGGGCGGGCGCGAACGCCCAGGCGCAGGGGGCGACCCGGCGGCGGGGAGTGAGGACCCCGCCGCCGGGTCATCCCGATGTCAGCCGCCGATGACCGCGTTGATGCGCTCCTCGGCCGAGGCGAGCGCGTCTTCGACGCTCTTCCGCCCAGCCTGGGCTTCGACGAGCTCCTCGCTCATGATGTCCTGCATCTCCTGCTGGCCTTCGCCGACCACCGGCTGCAGCGCGACCTCGTCGAGCGAGTCGAACACGGCCTGCCGGTTCTCGGGGTCGCCGCGGGTGAGGTAGCTCTCGAGCTCGGCCTCATCCGAGATGGCGGGCAGCTCCCATCCGGCGTCGAGGCGGATCTGCACCATGACGTCGCTGGAGGTGAGGAACTCCGCGAACGCCTGCGCGGCCTCCTGGTTCTCGGAGTCGGCCGAGACCGCGACGCCGTTGGAGAACAGGGCGCTCGCCTGCTGGGTGTTGCCGGGTTCGACGGCGATGTCCCACCCGAAGGGTACGTCGGCGAAGGCGCCGAACATCCAGATGCCGGTGTGCAGCATGGCGAGGTTGCCGCTGGTGAACAGCTCGGTGTCGAAGTCGGGGGTTCCCTGGCCCTGTTCGATCGTCGGCATGACGGTGCCGCTCTTCTCGACGAGCCACTCGGCGGCTTCGATCCCCTCGGGGGTGTTGAAGGCGACCGCGGTGCCGTCGTCGTTGAGGAACTGCCCGCCGTTCTGGGCGAGCACCTTGTAGAACTCGAAGAAGCTCACCGGCTGGTGGTCGCCCCACACCCCGGCATCCTGATCGGTCAGGGCTTCGGCGGCGGCGAGCTCTTCCGACCAGGTCCAGTCGGCGGAGGGGTAGTCCAGGCCCGCGGCGTCGAAGAGGTCCTTGTTGTAGAAGAGCACGACGGTCGAGAACGAGCTCGGCAGCGCGTACTGCGCACCGTCGGCCTGGTAGGCCTCGAGCACGCTCTGGCGGTAGACCGACGGGTCTTCGACGTCGAGCTCGGCCAGCACGCCGTTGGCCTGGTACTCGGCGAATCCGCCGTACTCGATGTCGAAGACGTCTGAGACGGTGCCGGCAGCGACATCCGTCTGCAAAGCGGTGGCGTAGTCGGCGTACGGCAGGGTGGTGACCTCGACGGTGATGCCGGCGTTCTCTTCCTCGAAGGCGTCGACGATGGTCTGCAGGTTCTCCTCGTTGCCGCCGTTCGAGATGAAGTTGGTGTAGCTGATGGTGACGTTCTCGCTGCCGCCATCGCTGCCGCCCGTGCTGCCGGCGGCGCAGCCGGTGAGCACGAGTCCTGCGGCGACGATGCCGACACCGGCTTTTGCGGTGACTCTCATGGTGGGTATCTCCTTTGATGCGGTGGGACGGGTCCCTGTGGTGAAGAACGGGGGGGTGAAAAAGGGCGGGTCGGGTCGGGTCGGGGCTACTTCAGCCCCGTGTTGGCGACCCCCTGGATGATGTATTTCTGGGCGAAGAGGTAGAGCGCGAGCATCGGCAGGATGCTGATGACCGAGCCGGCCATGACGATGTCCCACTGCGTCGTGTACTGGCCCTGCAGGCCGGCGAGCGCGACGGGGAGGGTCTGCACCTCGGGTGAGCGCAGCACCACGAGCGGCCAGAGGAAGCTGTTCCAGCTGCCCATGAACGCGAAGACCGCGAGGGTGGCGAGGGCCGGACGGATGTTGGGCAGGATGACGCCCCAGAAGATGCGGAAGTGTCCCGCGCCGTCGAGCGAGGCGGCCTCGTCGAGCTGGATCGGCACCTGGTTCATCGCCTGGCGGAGGAGGAACACCCCAAACGCCGCGGCGAGGGTCGGGAGGACGGCTCCGAAGTAGGTGTCGACGAGCCCCCAGGTGCGCAGCTGCGCGAAGAGCGGTACGACCAGCACCTGCAGCGGGATCATCATGGTCGCGAGGTAGATCCCGAACACGACCCCGCGCCCGGGGAAGGGCAGCCGACTGAAGACGTAGGCCGCGGTGGCGCTGGTGAACAGCTGCGCGAGCGTGGTGATGACCGCGAGCAGCAGGCTGTTGCCGACGACGCGGGCGAACGGCACGTCGGTGAAGAGCCGCAGGTAGGCGTCGATGCTCGGGTTCGCGGGGTAGAACGACGGCGTGCCGCTCAGGCCCGTGCCCGGGGAGAGGGAGGTGATGAGCGTCCAGTAGAAGGGGAAGAACATCGCCAGCGCCCCGAGGGCGATCACCACGTGGAGGATGATCGAGCGTGCGCTCCACCGCGTGCGCGGGCCGGTGCGAGGGCGCGGCCGGGTGAGGGTCGTCTCAGCCATAGTTCACCCACCGGCGCTGTCCGCGGATCTGGATGACGGTGACGGCGAGGATGACGATGAACAGCATCCATGAGAGAGCGGATGCTTCGCCCGCACGTCCGTACCGGAAGGTGAGGTCGTAGATCTGCTGCACCACCACCTGGGTCGCCCCTCCTGGGCCGCCGCCGGTCATCGCGTACACCTGGTCGAAGACCTGGAAGCCGTTGATGAGTGAGATGACGAGCACGAAGAAGGTCGCCGGGGAGAGAAGGGGCAGGGTGACCGAGAAGAAGCGGCGCCAGGGTCCGGCGCCGTCGACGCGGGCGGCGTCGAGCAGCTCGGGGTCGATGGCCTGGAGCCCGGCGAGGAGGATCACCATGACGAACCCGATGTCCTTCCATGCCGACGCGAGAATGATCGACGGCATCGCCCATGCCGGGTCGGTCCACCAGCCGGGGCCGTCGATGCCGAAGAACCCGAGCACGGTGTTGACCACGCCGTTGGAGGGATTGAGCAGCCACCGCCAGACGAGGGCGACGACGATCCAGCTCGTGATGACGGGGAGGAAGTAGATGCCCCGGAAGAGGGTGCGGCCGCGGAGCGCGGTGTTGAGCGCGAGGGCGATGAGGAGACCCCCGACGTACACCAGCGGCAGGTAGCCGAGGATGTAGTACAGGGTGTGCCAGAAGATGGCGGCCGTCTCGGGATTGGTGAGCAGCCGCACGTAGTTGTCGAAGCCGACCCACTCCGCGGGGCGGAGGAGGTTCCACTCGGTGAGGCTGATGCCCGCGGCGGCGACCATCGGCACGAGCACGAAGAGGGTGAGCGGCACCGCGCTCGGCAAGAGGAACACCAGCACGGTGAGGGCGTAGCGCAGGCGCCGCGAACCGCGACGGCGCGAAACGGCCGGGCCGAGGGCGGGGGGTCCGTCGACCGGCGGGGTGGCCGTGGCTTGGCTGAGCAGCCCGGTCATCACCGGCTCCCCTGGCCGACGAGGCGCGCGCGGATGAGGCGGCCCTGGTCGCCGACGTCGCTGCCGGTGTCGAAGGGGGTGGCGAGCACGAGGGCCGCGGCGCCCTGCGCCCAGCTGTCGTCGAGCCAGGTCTCGACGTTCACTGGAATGGTGCGGCGGTGGCGCTGCAGGTGCGAGCGGAACGCCGGCTCGAAGCCGGCCGCCCAGTGCGGCCAGGCGACGGTTCCTTCACCGAGCACCACGATGGCCGCGGGGTCGATGACGTGCACGATGCCCGCGAGGGTGCGCCCGAGCAGGCGTCCGGCGTCGCGGTAGAGCGCGACGGCTGCGTCGTCGCCGCGCTCGGCGGCGGCGAGCAGGTCGTCGATGCCGGCGCCCGGATCGATGATGCCCGCCTCACGCGCGCGGCGGACGAGGGCGGCTTCGCCGATGACGGCCTCGAGGCAGCCGAGGTTGCCGCAGCTGCAGAGGGGGCCGTCGTCGGCGACGGGGATGTGTCCGATCTCGCCCGCTCCGCCGGAGGCCGCGCGGAGCACCGTGCCCTCGACGACGATGCCCGCGCCGATACCGGCGCCGATCGTGACGACGAGGAAGTTCTCGTGCGAGCGGCCGATGCCGTAGAGGCGCTCGGCGACCGCGAGGGCGTTGACGTCGTTCTCGATGACGACAGGGAGGCCGATGGCCCCGCGGAGCGCTTCGCCGAGGTGGATGCTGTTCCACCCGAGCACACCGCACTCGACGACGCCGTTGCCCGGTTCGTCGACGGTGCCCGGCACCGCGACCCCGACGCCGAGGAGGGTGACCTCGTCGCCGGCGTCGATGAAGGCTTGGATGCGGTCGGCGAGGTCGAGCACGAAGGTGCTGGCGGTCGCGTCGAAGGGCACCTCTGCCGAGCGGATGACATGCCCCGCGATCCCCACCTCGACGAGGGCGACATGCGTGGCGCTGACCTTGACCCCGATCGCGTGGCCCGCCGACGCGGCGAGGCCGAGCAGTCGCGCCGGGCGCCCGCCGCTGGAGGGCGCCTGCTCGAGCTCGGCGACGAGTCCTTCGCCGATGAGCTGCTTCACCAGCTGAGTGATGAGCGCCGGCGAGAGGTTGAGCGTGCGAGCCAGGTCGGCGCGGGAGGCAGCGCCGTGCGCCCCGAGCTGGGCGAGGATCGCCGACCGATTGACGTCGGTGCGGTGAAGGGACGATGTCATCGTTGACCTCAGATCTTTCTGAACGACTTCATTTAAAACTAAACAAAGTCAGAAAGCAAGAGCGAGTTCCGCGCGGTCGTTGAGCGAGCGCAGCGAGCCGAAACGCCCACCCCCACCCCCCGGTCGTTGAGCGAGCGCAGCGAGACGAAACGCCCCCGCCCGCCCCGCCCGTTGAGCGAGCGCAGCGAGACGAAACGCCCCTACCAGAGCAGCAACGCCAACCCCGAAGCGTTGTAGAGCACATGCGCGACGATCGCCGCCCCCCGGTCGTTGAGCGAGCGCAGCGAGCCGAAACGCCCCCGCCCCGGTCGTGGAGCGAGCGCAGCGAGCCGAAACGCCTCTACCAGAGCAGCAGCGCCAACCCCGAAGCGTTGTAGAGCACATGCGCGACGATCGCCGCCCACAACCGCCCGGTCACCACGGTCAACACCCCGCACCCGACGCCGACCACGAGCGACCCGATGATGAGCCCCACCGGTACCAACGACCCAGCGGCCACGACGTGCAGCAGCACGAACGCCGCGGTCGAGGTCGTGACGGCGACGATCGACGCACCGACCCGCCCGGCGTCTGACAGCGCATCGACGAGCGCCCGCACCATCAGCCCTCGGAAGTACAGCTCCTCGATGATCGGCGAGATGAGCACCGCGGCCGAGGCTGCGATCGCCAACGCGAGGGTCGCGTCGCCCGACAGCGCCCCGCCGAGCGGCCCGCCGAACCCGCCGAGGGTCGGCGCGAGCAGCTCGACGACCGCACGGGCGACGATTCCGACGAACAGTCCATATAAGAGGTCGGTCCAGACCCAGTGACGGATGCCGGTGGCCCGAGCGAAGCCGACGATCGACGTGAACGCTGCGGCAGCCACAACGGCGATGATGAGCGGCGCGTTCGCGGCGAAGATCGACGCGACGGCAGCGATCCACCCGGGCATGCCTGCCCACATGGGTCCGGTCGCGTCGACGACGAAGAGGAGAAGAGCCGCAGCCCCAAATCCGCCGGCGGCGACGAGGAGCGCCCGCCAGGGCTGGTGGTACGACCGGGTGAAGAGATACGGCTGCCCCGGGGTGACGCCCGGGACGGAAGACATAGAGAAAATGCTATCCGCAATGCTCGCGGATGCACGACGCAACGACAGAGACCCCGGGCACCTGCCCGGGGTCTCTGTCTGAATCGTTGTGCTGAGGCCGAATGCCTTACTCGGCGTTGGCGGCCGCGCGGCGGCGAGCCACGGCGGCGGTGATGGCGATGCCCCCGAGGCCGACGGCGCCGGCTCCGAGCCAGATCGCCGCGGCCGGGATCGCGTTGCCACCGGTTGCGGGCAGCGAACCCGTTCCCTCAGCACCCGTACCGCCACCGGCTCCGCCGGAGCCACCGGGGCCGCCGCTGCCGACGGCACCGACGGTGATGCTGATCTGACCGAACTCGCCGGCCGAGTCGAAGACGGTCACCACGTAGGTGCCGGTGATCTGAGGCGCGGTGAAGGTGGCCGATGCAGAGCCGTTGACAGCCTGCTTCTCGACGATGCTGGTCGGGAACTCGGCGGCGAACGCGATCGACGACAGGGTGTTGGGCTCGACGCCCACACCCTCGGTGCCGAAGATGACGGTCCCGTCAGCGACGCCGTTCACGGTGAGAACCGTGGACTGACCGGGCTCCAGGACAGCGTCCCCCGCAGTGACCTCGAGGGTCGCGGTGTAGTCGGCGTCGGCGTTGGCCGCAGCCGCGGTACCGAGAACAAGCAGGCCGGCGACGCCGGCTGCTGCCAGGAATTTCTTGAACATGAGAGACCTCCCACAAGGTCGACGAGGGGTTTAGGGCGCATGCCCGCGGATAGACGGGCAGCCCCAGGCAGTGCCCGGGGCTGTCGTCAGGGACAGATGATCAGCGGTTGGCAGCTGCGCGGCGCCGAGCCACGGCAGCGGTCACGGCGATCCCGCCGAGTCCGACGGCGCCGGCACCGAGCCAGATGGCTGCGGCCGGAACGGCGTCGCCACCGGTCGCGGGCAGCGAACCACCCGTGCCGCCGGTTCCACCGCTGCTCGCAGCGGCAACGGTCAACGTGATGCTGTCAGTGTCGCCGTCACCGTCGGTGATGGTAACCACATATGTGCCACCCGCGGTCGGCGCCGTGAAGGTCGCCTGAGCGGTGCGGTTCTCGTCGGCCTGCTTCACCGCGGTGTCGCTGCCGACGGCAGCGGCGAACGCGATCGAGGTCAGCGTGTTCTCGCTGACACCGGGGCCGCTGGTGGCGAACGTGACAGTTCCGTCGACGTTCTGCGCGGTGATGACAGTTGCCTGACCGGGGGTCAGCGTTACATCTCCCGCGACGGTTTCCACGTCGGTTGCATAGTCGTCGGCCTGAGCAGCAGATGCCGCTCCGAGAACGAGCAGTCCAGCAATGCCGGCTGCAGACAGAGTTTTCTTAAGCATTTCGCGGTACCCCCCACAAGGTCCTGTGCGTCGTAGTCGATATTCAGAATGAACGCGACATGAGAGGCAGCTGTGTGTGAGCTGTGTCGCCGAACGTGACCATCGTACGCACACGGCAAGGGGTTACCGCAACCTGTAAAGTTACTGGGAAGTAACATTTTGTGACCGCTTGTCCCCCGTTCGGGGGACAATGCACGGCGTGTCGCCAAAATCGGGGCCACACTTTCACGCCAAGAACGTGCCCATTAGTGCGAGGACGACGAAGTTCGCGTTGTACAGCGCGTGAATGAGAACGGCCCCCCAAATGCGGCCAGTGAGCAGCACGACGGCGGAGCAGGTGAATCCGAGCAGTGTCGTCGCGATGACAGCGTCGATCGAGACGGTCCCGGTCATCGAGTGAGCCAGAACGAAGAGTCCTGTCGACACCATTGCCGCAATGATCCCGGCAGCCAGATGGCCGAGCGGCCTCCGCAGAATGGTGTAAACCGTCACAAGCACGAGGCCACGGAAGAAGAATTCCTCGATGGCCGGGGCGATGAAGACGGCTCCGAGCACAGCCTCCACCCACCACCCGTCAGCGGTGGCGGCGTCGATCGTCGTGAATGACGGGAGGGATGATTCGCTCGAGACCGACTGGGCGACTGATCCCTGAACGATCCGCAGGGCGACCGCGAGCCCGAGTCCCCACAGCAGATCGAGCGGTCGGAAGCGGAGGAGGCCGACGGGACGAGACCGCCGAAAGACGAGGATGGTGGGCACCAGCATCCCGATCCACACGAGCCCCGTCGCTGCGATCGGAGCCCAGGGCGACGCCCAGACCGTCTCGACCAACGCACCGACGAGAACCCCCACACCGAGACCGATGAGCCCAGCCGCGAACGCCCACTCCCGCCAACGACGAACGGTTCGTCCGCCCACCCGCCAGTCCGTTCGAGGTTTGCGCGAGGACGACCGCCGGGGACGGATGTCGTCAGCCGATGACTCACTCGACGAACCGTGCCGCTCGCGGCGCGAAGGCGCAGCGTCGACGTCGCTAGAGTGATCGAGCACTCGCTCACGTTACCCCGAGGGGGAAAGGTAACCCGGTGTTCGAGATCCTCACGGTGTGCACCGGTAACATCTGCCGGTCGCCCCTGGCCGCCGTCCTTCTGAAGACTCGGCTGGCGCCGCTCGACGTCGTCGTCGGCTCCGCGGGCACCCGCGGCATGACCGATTCGCCGATGACGCCCGAGACTGTCGAGCTCGCGCACGCGCTCGGCGTATCCGCCGATGACACCGAGCTCCACCGCGCACGGTTTCTCGGCGAGAATCACCTCAGCTCCCCCGATGTCATCTTCGCCATGACGCGCGACCACCGTCGCGAAGTGGTCGAGCTCGCGCCGTCGCGGATGCGGTCGACCTTCACGATCCGCGAGTTCGCCCGTCTTGCCGACTCGCTGACCGACCACCAGCTGCAGTCCGCCGCCGCGGCCGGCGGATCTGAGCCGTCATCGCGCGTCCGCGCCGTGGCAGCAGCGGTCGCGTCGCAGCGGGGCCTGGTTCTCCCACCCGCCGACCCCGCCGACGACGACGTCATCGATCCTTACGGTCGCTCGTGGAATACGTATCAGGTGTCGGCTTCTCAGCTCGACCCCGCCGTGAACGCCACCGTCCGAGCGCTCAAGCTCGCCTTCGCCTGACGTCGGGTGGGCGCCCCCTCCCGGTGGTGCGGGTAGCCGGCAAGCCGGCGCATCGGGACCCCGCGACACTCCCCCGAAACACCCCCATGGCAGTATGGTCCGCAGGTTCGGGACACGAGAGGCACCATGGAGCTCATCGACTACATCCGCATTCTGCGGAAAAATTGGCTGATCATCGTGGTCGCGACGCTTCTGGGCATCGGTGTCGCCGCGACCTACTCGCTGACGCGAACTCCTCAGTACGAAACCCAGAGCACCGTCTTCGTGTCGAGCCAGACCGGCTCCACGATCCAGGAGCTGCAGCAGGGCAATACGTTCACCCAGGCACGCGTGACGACGTACACCAACCTTGTCGACACGCCCATCGTGATGAACCCCGTGATCGCCGAGCTGGACCTCGGCATCACGGCGGCGCAGCTAGGTGGCAAGGTCGAGGCATCTTCGGCGCTCAACACCACGCTCATCACGATCACGGTGACTGATCCCGACCCGATTGCGGCTGCTGACATCGCGAACGCGCTCGCGTCGAGCCTCACCTCCGCGGTGGAGCAGATCGAGACGCCGAACGGCTCCGAGACGAGCCCAGTTCGCCTCACTCGCGTGAAGGATGCTCTCCCACCGCTTTCCCCGTCGAGCCCCAACGTTCCGCTCAACCTCGCGCTGGGCGGACTCGTCGGCCTCGCTCTCGGTATCGGAGCCGCGGTTCTTCGCTCGGTGCTCGACACCCGCATCCGCTCGCCGCGCGACGTCGAGCAGGTCACCGACCGCCCGATGATCGGCGCGATCCCCTTCGACCCGAAGGTCAAGGAGCGGCCGCTGATCGTGCATGCCGACCCGCTGAGCCCGCGCGCCGAGGCGTTCCGGGCGCTGCGCACTAACCTCCAATTCCTCGACATGGACGGCCGCGCCAGTTTCGTCGTCACCTCGAGCGTGCCCAGCGAGGGCAAGTCAACAACGACCATTAACCTCGCGATCGCTCTAGCGGATGCCGGCAAGCGCGTTGCGCTCATCGACTGCGACCTCCGCAAGCCGAAGGTTGCCGAGTACCTCGGCATCGAGGGCGGGGCGGGCCTGACCGACGTGCTGATCAACCGCGCTCGCGTGGGCGATGTCATGCTGCCGTGGGGTCAGCGAAGCCTCTACGTCCTCCCTGCGGGCAAGGTTCCGCCGAACCCCAGCGAGCTGCTCGGTTCGGCGCAGATGCATACGCTCCTCGAGGTGCTCGAGCGTGACTTCGACGTCGTTCTGTGCGACGCGCCGCCGCTTCTTCCTGTGACGGACGGCGCGATTCTCGCCAAGGCGACGAGTGGGGCCATCGTCATCGTCGCCTCCGGACAGACCAACCGCCACCAGCTCGACAGCGCATTGGACGCGCTGCAGACGGTAGGGGCGAAGGTCGCTGGCCTCGTGATGACGATGGTTCCGACCCGCGGTCCCGACGCGTACTACGCCTATGGCGCCGGATACGGATACGGGTACGGCTACTTCCAGGAGCAGCCCGCGGAGGGGCGCCGCAAGAAGTCCGATAAGGGCGCCGGTCGCCGTCGTGGCGCGCCGTTGGCTGCCGCACCCGTACCCGCTCCTGCGCCGACGACACCGCAGCGAGGTGAACGTTCCACCGGCGCCGACTCGTCGGTCCGCAGGCCTGCGGATGTCGGGCCCCCGTCGCAGCGCTGATATCCGTGTCTCGACGCTCGGTGAACCTCACCGGCGCCCGCTGGGTCGCGGTCGCCGGCGTTGCCGCGCTCACGATCATCGTCGTGGTGCTCGCATCGCTTGCGCTGCAACGCTCCCGCGGTGAGACCGCGGCCCAGCCGAACCCCGTGCCCTCCTTCACGCTGGGAGTGACGACACCCACACCGACACCGACTCCAGAGGCACCCAGCCCGGCTCCGCCAGCCAGTCGCGCCGACGAACGCTTCCTCACCACGGGTAGCGCTGTCTGGTGGCGGGGGGTCGCGGGCCAGTGCGGTGTTACCGAGCCGCTGATCGAGAGATCGGATGACGGCGGCGCCACCTGGACGGACGTGACTCCGCGGTACCTCGGTGTAGGCCAGGTCATGGCGATGAGCGCATTTACCGCTGCCGACGCCGAGATGGTCGCCGCCGTGGGGCCGGACTGCGAGGTGCAGGCCCTTCGCACCTACACCGATGGTCAGTTCTGGGAGCCCTACCCGGAGGTGCTCGCCGCCTCGCGCTACCTCGACGCCGTCGACCCGGGCGTGGTGATCGTCGCCGGCGAACCTCTCCCCGCGCCCTGCCCGGTGCCAACCGGTCTCCGCGCGAGCGGCGACGTCGTCGCGCTGATCTGCGACGGCACTCCGCACCGCTGGATCGACGGATCCTGGCAGCCGATTGAAGTCGCGGGGGCGACCGCGCTCGCTGCCACTCCCCCGTCGCTCCTCATCGCCCACACGGATGCCGCGTGCCCCGGTCTCGCGATCACCGAGGTCGCCGACACCACGGCGCTCATGGGTTGCCTCCCCGAGACGGATCCGGCGGCGCCGCTCGCGATCACCCGGGATGGCGAGGCCATACGCGCCTGGTCGGGCGACTCCGTCAGTGAGGTCGCAGCACTATGAACGAGCCGGAGAGCATCGACGAGGGCAAGAGTGGGGAACGTGGCGTACCCGACTCCGTCACGCAACAGAGCGGTAACAGCGCTCGTAGTAACCTGCACGAAGGCTGGGAGCCAGAGAGGCAGGTTGAGTTGACGTCAGACACACGCGTCGCCGAAGCAACGACCGCTTCGAGCGACACGAGCGAAGAATCGACTCCCGCACCGAGCCCCATCCTGAGAGCTTCGGTGACCGGCCCCGCGCGCGGTGACGCGGCCGGCTGGCGCCGCACCTACAGCCGTATTCTCTGGTTCAGCGACCTCTTCGTCCTCTTCTGGGCCGTCTACGGGTCGCAGCTGTTGTGGTTCGGCTTCGGCAACGTCGACGTCGCCATCCGTGCCGACTCCCGCATTTCCGAGTTCTCCTACTGGCTCTTCTCGGGTGGCCTCATCGTGGCATGGATGTGGGTCCTCGCCCTCGTCGACTCGCGCAGCTACCGCACGGTGGGTACGGGAAACGCCGAGTACGTCCGCGTTGTCGACTCGAGCCTCCGCCTCTTCGGTGCTATCGCGATCATCGCGTTCCTCACGCGAGTGGACGTTGCGCGAGGATACCTGCTAATCGCCCTCCCGCTGGGAATCGTCGCGCTTCTTCTGACGCGATGGCTCTGGCGCCAGTGGCTCATCGCGCAGCGGATCCGTGGCAACTACTCCGCGCGCATGATCCTCGTCGGTTCCGTCGAGTCCGTCACCCAAGTGGCCCGCGAACTCCAGCGTGCTCCACGGGCCGGCTACACGGTGGTGGGCGCGTGCACGCCGAGCGGCACAGTGGGCGATGTTGTTCCTGGCACGTCGATTGCCATGATGGGAAGCGTCAACGCGGTGGAGCGCGCGATGGAGCTGACCGGAGCCGACACCGTCGCCGTGACGAGCACCGACGAACTACCCCCTGACAAGGTCAAGCAGATTTCGTGGGGTCTCCAGGCCGGGCGACAGCACCTAGTTCTCGCGCCCAGCATCATCGATATTGCCGGCCCGCGCCTCCACACACGCCCAGTCGCGGGCCTCCCGCTCATCCACGTCGAGACTCCGCGCTTTAGCAAGGGCCAGCTCTTCCTGAAGCGGATGCTGGACTGGTCGGCGACGTTGGTCGGCATTGTCCTCCTGAGCCCGTTGCTGGCCTTCCTCGCGATCAGCATTCGTCTTTCATCCGAGGGACCAGTCCTGTTTCGGCAGACGCGTATTGGCCGCGGCGGCAGACCGTTCACGATGTTGAAGTTTCGTTCGATGGTGATGGACGCCGAAGAATTGCTCGAGAAGCTCCAGCGTGAGCGAGAAGAGCAGGGCATCGACTCGGGCAACGAGGTCATGTTCAAGATGAAGAACGATCCTCGCGTCACCCCAATTGGACGGGTCATGCGTCGATACAGCCTCGACGAGCTCCCTCAACTCTTCAACGTGCTGGGCGGTTCTATGTCCCTCGTCGGGCCACGTCCTCCGTTGCCCATGGAAGTTGAACAGTACGCCAGCCACGTGCACCGGCGATTCCTCGTGAAGCCAGGCATCACAGGCCTGTGGCAGGTAAGCGGGCGCTCATCTCTCTCTTGGGAAGACACTGTTCGCCTCGATCTTTCCTACGTCGAGAACTGGACGATGCTTGGCGATATTGCCATCCTGGCCAGGACCGCGCGCGCAACCCTCGCACCCGGAGAATCCGCTCATTGAGTCGATTGTCGCGGCCCTCCAATAACTCGATCGAGAAAGCAACCAGAGCACATGAGTAGCACACAAGTGCCAGTCGGCGGCGTCCAGTTTACGGTCAGCTCCATGCCTGATGCTGTCGATGCGCTCCGGACTGCCACAGAGTGTCGGCGTGGGGTCAGCATGAGGCTGGCCAATGCCTACTGCGTCGCGTTAGCGACCACCGACGATAGCTACCACCAACTCCTGAACAATTCCGGCGTGAACTACCCGGACGGAACACCTGTGGCATGGGCATTGCGCGCCGCGGGACAAAGCGACGCGCATAGGGTCCGAGGGCCCTCCTTCTTCACGACTGCGCTTGCGCACCAGGAGGCTGATGGTGTGCGACCCTTCTTCCTCGGTTCGTCACCCTCGACCCTTGCGGCACTCCAGACCGAAGTATCGCGAAAGTTCCCGGCGCTCGCCATCGCGGGGGCGTTCTCCCCTCCATTCGCTCCGATTGACTCAGACTTCATCGACGAATGCGTGTCGGCGGTGGAAGAGGCATCCGCCGACATGGTGTGGGTGGGTCTCGGTACCCCAAAGCAGGATTTCCTATCAACGGTGCTCGCGGAGCGAGTGGGGATACCCGCGGTGGGGGTGGGCGCGGCGTTTGACTTTGTTGCAGGGACCGTTCCCGAGGCTCCCGCGTTCGCACAAAAGTTCGGCCTCGAGTGGGCCTTTCGGTTCGCCATGGAGCCGCGCCGACTCTGGAAAAGGTACACGATTGGAAACGCTCAGTTCACCTGGGCTGTAGTGCGGAACTGGCGAGAAACAAGGGCTGCAACAAGATGAGCACGACGGAGCACGAAACACCAGTCATCCTGGTCGGCTTTCGCAGAGGCAATGAGCTTAGGCAAACGCTAGAGGCAACGATCTCCCACCACTCCGGTCCGATCTACGTCTTCCTTGACCACCCGCGGGATAACGTGGCGTCCGATGTGGCCGCGTGTGAAGAGGTCGGGACGATGGTGTCGGAGTATGCCGCAGAGCATGCGAGGGTCGTTGTGCGGCGCCCACCGCAGAACCTCGGCGTCGCGCGTGCGATGCCAGCCGCAATCGACTGGGCATTGGCCGACGGCTTTGACCGATTTATCCTCCTTGAGGAAGACTGCCTTCCGAGCCCCGACTTCTTCCGCTTCATGGTGGAGAACCTCGAGCGCTATAAGGATGACCCACGCGTAGCGATGGTCAGTGGTAACCAATTCCTCCCACCTGAGATGGCGAGAAAGCTGCCCTATTCGTACTACTTTTCCCGCTTCATTCACATATGGGGCTGGGGCGCGTGGGCGCGTTCCTGGGCGTCCTACGACCACCAGATGACCGCGTTGCGTGATGAGGTTGTGCGAAGCAATCTACGATCTCTCTTTCCGAGGAAGAGAGAGATGGTGTTCTACAGAAGGGTCTGGAACAGGCAGCTTAGCGACGCGAAGGACACGGCCTGGGCGTCGCGCTGGTTGCTCGCGATGCTCCTCGCGCGCGGCCTGTGCATCTGCCCCCGTGAAAACTTGGTGGAGAACGTCGGCTTCGGCCAGGAGAGCACTCACACGCGACGTCAGTCCCGATACCACCGAACGCGCCACCAAGCCATGGGCTTCCCCCTCGTGCACCCCCCCCAGGTCATTGAGTGGCGCATCGCCGACAAGTGGTGGTTTGACCACCTCATCTCGAAGCACCCGCTCTCGCGCGTACGACGCTACGCACCTACCCTCTCAAGGAGCAAGTAATTGACTCAGATCGCTTTGTGGGGGTCTTATCACTACGGGAACTTTGGAGATGATCTCATGGCTGAGATGTTTGCAAGTTTCCTCAGCTCTGATGGTCACGATGTGACCGTGATTTCACGAAACCCCCGCGTAGTTGAGAACGCGTCGGCCAAGATCGTGGACAAGCTCGAGAACTGGTCCGCGCCCGACGAGCCTCTCATCGTGATGGGAGGTGGTGCCATGCTTTCTCGGGACACCGTTCTGGAGTTCTTGGCTCGTCCAGCCAGCCGGGCCGTGGACAGCGAATTCAAGGAACTCACCAACTTCGCTTCCCGCGCGAACGCGAGAGTGCTTCCAATCTCCATCGGAGGATCAGGCACGCCGGACGGTTCTGGGATCTTCCACAACCGCAGAAGATTCTTCCGCGGTGACGCCGCCCCAGAAGGTACAGTACGGCTGAAGGGCGATTCGACCCTGATGTCTCGTGTCTTTGGCAAGAGCTACAGCTTCTTTCCCGATGTCTTGTTCTCGGCTTCTGCTCATCTTCCGCAGGTACCCAAGCCCACGTCGACTGCTCGCGCGCGGGTTGGCGTTAATGTTCACGAGAAGCGCGCAACATCGCTGGTGGACGCACTGAACAATGGCGCGCTTTCTGCGCAATTTCAGTTCATTCCCGTTGTAACTCACAGCTCCGCTTTTTCGGGGCACTATGAGTGGGGCCACAGCGAAGCTGATCGCGTGCAGTATCAATCCGTGAGCAGCTTCTTGCGCGAACTCGCCTCGTTTGACGCAATCGTCTCCGACAAGCTTCACGTTGGTCTAGTCGCCGCAACGTTTGACGTGCCATTCTTTTCATTTCAACCGAAGGCGAAAACCCGCGCGCTTCATGAAGAACTAGGACTCGCGCAGGCGGTGACCGAGGAGCCCGCCGGAGTAGTGGCTCAACTGGCGTCGCTGGCTGCCGGGTCGGCTCCTCAGACATTGCGAGACCGCATAAAGAGCGAGGGCCTAGACGAGGCTGCAGACGGTCACAGAAAATTTCTCCTCGCGCATGCGTGATAGCGACTGACGACGATCGCGGCCTCTCACTCGGGCGCTGCGAACGGGCCGAGTTTGTTCGGTCTAGCCAAGGGTCATGGGGCGCGTCCTCAGTTAGAGGGTGTTTGGCATTGACGCGTCAGCATCTTGGCGAACTCGATCCGTCTCACGAGGGCTGCGGCCAGTTCATTGGCGCACCATATGCCTGGCTTGCTCGGGTTGACGCTCAGCATCCACACCGGGCCGTCTTGATTTGAGCAGCGTAGGCTGATCGCTTCCGCCATCCCTCACCCCCTCGAGTATTCCTGAACTCGCCAACCGAATTGGGAGGCAATAAGACCTCGCCCGTACAAGAACCGATTCCAGTGCGACGCCTGGGGGAAACGACAGAGAGGCATGTCGGTCAGCGACATGACGGCTCCGTATGCAAGGTTTGCGAATCCAACTAATAGCAGCCGGCCCACGGACGTCGTGCGCCGCAGGACGATTCCATTGACTACCCCCATCCGCAGCCCTCGCCGTCGTAGCCATTGACGCGTCATCCGGCCATGCGGAACTCGCTCGAATACGACGGCCTCCGCGCAATATCGCACCACCCCACCAGCGATGACGATGCGCGAGAAGAAGTCTGTGTCGGAGCCGCCCGTTCTGGAAAAGGCGGGGTCAAACTGCGGACACCCCGCGTCCACCCAGGTGGATCTGGCTAGCAGCGTATTGTTCGAGGCGGCGGTCCAACTAGTCGAGCCAGTGTCGCGTATCGATCGCTGGAAGAAGCCCCCGCGGATGACCCAGTCAGGAGTCTCAGGCGGGAAGATAGACACGACCGGCCCTGTCACGATCCCCCCTCCCGAACTCAGGGCATAGGAAGTGAGCTGTGCTAGCCAGTGCGACTCCGGAACCTCGTCGTCATCCACAAAGACAATGGCGTCCCAGTCGCCGCGAGCAAAGATTTTAAGACCAGCATTCCTCACCTCTGCGATGCCGGGTTTCGGCTCATGAATGTAATTCACTCGAGCCGATAGCGCCATAGTGGCCTCAACCTGCGCCTGCGCAGAAGCCTCATCATCGTTATCGATGACCAAGAGGGTCGCGTCCATGGAATCAAGCTGGGGAATCGTGGCTTCAAGGAACTCACTCAATTCGTTGGGGCGTCGATAAGTTGGTACTGCAACCAGGACCCGCATCCAGCTATCTCCTTCTCTTCTTCGTTACACATCAATGTCCTTTGAAACCGTCGCGACCCTAGTCGCATGATGTCATCACTCAAATTCATACGCCGGGGCCGTCAGCTCAAGCCTGATGGCGAAGTGGATGTCGCTTTCATTCGAACAGAGGACGTAGAATCCACTCCCGAAACTCTCACCGATATTCCTGCGCTCGAGAACTGTTTTCGTCGATAAGCGCAACCAGGATGCATGGTCGGCCGGGCCGAGCTCTTCGGGAACGCCAAACCGAAGCGTGGCGGTTCGACTAGCAGTGTGCGTAAGGCGCGCTCGCACGATCAGCCAGCCCGCAACTTCCCGCGATGACACTTCCACCGTACGCTGGCGCCTGGCGACGAAGTGGCGCAGTAGCCAGAGCCTCCGGAGCCTGGACATCCCCTTCATTCGGGAAAGTCGTTTTCCGAAGGGGCCGGGCTGACGCCTTAGTGACCAAACAGAGCTCATCTCGTCCTCGGTGAAGTCGACCCGCACGGGCCGAGCGCGCACGTAAGTCGAACGACCGATTTGAGCACTGACCCCACCCGAGAGGGCAGAATTCGACTGGTCGGGCCACGACCTGTCCGAGTAGATGACCCTGGTATAGAACGGATCGTCCGCTATCAGCCGGAGGTCCGTCGATGTACGATCGTACGATCCATGATTGAGTAGCAGTTTGCTACCCACCTCAGAGCGAGCGAAAGCGAATCCCGGCGAAGGAGATAGCCTTATCCGGGCGGCTGGCTCAGGCTCCGCGTCGTTCCATTCAGGCATCCAGAAACCGGATTCTTGCCCTGCCAGAAGTGCGACAAAAGACTTCCCAAACCAGTAGGACGCAAGGGGTCCCGAGTAGCGCTGAGCCACTCCCTCCTGCTGCCCAGCCCACCCCAGTCCCACCCCCCCGATGCGAGCCAAGTCTTCCCTTGTTGCGAAGTAGTTCATGACCCGCGAAGCGAGGATCGATCGCGGCAGGGCGCCACTTTCCGCTACGTCAGGCAACAACGCTGTCACGCTCAAGGGGGCAGCCACGCCGAAGCGATATGTCAGGGACCTGCCATATCGGATAGGCGCACCGTCCGGCCCCATCAGCCACTCCAAGTCATTGAGGAAAGAGCCGAGTCGAGCTACCCGCTTCTCGGCGGGCGGGCGCCCCTCGAGGAATGGAACTAAGTAAAAGTAGTAGTGGAACGCGTAGGAGTTGTAGTAGTCGAAGGTCGCACTGCCACCGTCTGTGTACCACCCGCCACCTACGTACCACCCGTCCACCTGCTGTTCGCACCAACGTTCCATCGCCAAAAGCTCGGGATCGTGGCGTCCGACACTTCTCAGGAAGCGTGAGATGGTCCAGCCGAAGAGAACCCAGTTGTTGGCTCTCTTCGTCGCCGTCAGTGCGCTCTCTCTGAGCCAGGTCGCGACCTCCGCTCGGAGGTGTGGCTCCATGGCCTCCCACATATGGTGGCGCCCAAACCAGAGCGCTAACGCGAGAGACGTAGCCTCCGGAAGAGCCGCAGACGGCGATACCGCAAATAGACGAAAAGCTTCGTTTCTTCCAGCGCGGGCCGAGAGGAACAGCGCAAGCTGGCTCATACCGACCTCGATTGCATCTCGATCCCCGGTGGCCGCCACGAGAGAAGTCAGCATAAATGGTCGCGCGAACGATTCCAGCGTGTCAGCAGCAACACCATGAGAGCTCCTGGCGGAGACGGACGGCGAGGCCCACTCCGCCGACGCGGGGAGCGCCATGGACTTGGCTGCAGCAAGCCAGCTCGGGTAAGTCGGTTCTATTCGCAACTATGGCCTCCGCCGCCCGAGGGCCATTCTCGCGACCCTCAGTACTGTCGCGTACTCATTCCGTATCCCCGGCACTAATCCGACCGCAAGCCCGATCGCGACCAGCGCGGCGCCGAGCCCTGCGAGCAGTGCGACGAGATCATTAGTGATAAGCGCCGTGCTTGCCAGTCCGACCGCCACAACCAGCACCGCAACCGCGATCGACTTCATCCCCGTGACGAACAAGGGCCGGAAAGCTACTTTGAGCTTTCGCGTCATCCACCACAGCCCCACGAGCCAGTACGCGGCGTAACCGACCGAGTGGGCCGCCGCCACTCCAAGGACACCCCAGGGCAGCCCCCCCAAGATCGTAAGCGCCAGCACGGGAAGAGCGATGAGATCGAACCGGAGCATGGTCCCAGCGCGCCCGCTTGACAGGTAGGCCCAGTAGGTGATCTGCATAAGTGAACGGAAAACGCCGCCTACCGCCAGGATCTGCAGAATGACCCCGCTGAAGCCCCACTTCTCCCCGTACACGACTGAAACGCCTACCTCTCCCAACGCAATCATCAACGCAAAGAACGGGACAGTTACGAACGCTGCCACCTTCTGCGCAGTATGCAGATAGCGCTCAAACGGCCCTCCACCGTTCCACACCCGCGCCAAAGTAGGAACCGCGACCCGGGTCAGCGGAGCGTTGAACTGGCCGATAGGAATCATCAATAGCTGATATGCACGGTCGTAGAAGCCTAGAGTGACAGCCCCGAGAAATCGACCAATCGCAACTGTGTCCACGTTCCGAACCGCGTAATTGAGAGTCTGTTGACCGGCAACAGCAGCACCGTAGCTGAGAAAAGACCCCATCGGCGCCTTCGCTGGGAGCCCGGGGAACCATCCACTAAAGACGATCAACATTGCTAGCGCTGATACTGCAACCGCGAGCTGCTGCCAGAATAGCGCCCAATACCCGAGACCCAGGATAGCGAGCACAATAACTACGACAGAACCGAACAGTTGTGCAAAAGTCTCGGCTATATTAACGCGGGTTATCTTTAGACCTCGGACTAGATGAGCCTTGAACTGGACGGAGACTCCGTTGACCGCGAACACCAGCGCGAGGGCTTGAGCAAGCGGCCCCAGCCGCGGCTCGCTGTAGAAGGTCGCTAAGAGGCTCGACGACAAGAAGAGTGCGACACCAATAAATAGACCTAGTCCAGTGTTCATCCAGAATAGGTTGGAGGCCTGTCTGCGTGAGAGACTCGGGGCTCGAGAAACTGCGTTCATGAAGCCGAAGTCACGCAGGATCTCCGCCAAGCCGACGATCGCGATGATCATCGCAAAGAGGCCAAAGTCCGCGGGGTTAAGCAGCCTCGCGACTATGACCATCGTCCCAAGCCCAATGACCATTCGAATCAGCTGGAAGATGACAGTCGATGCCCCGCCCCTCGCTGCAGCGGATGCGAGTGATGTCACGATGACCACTCGTCTTGGCTTCCCCGATTTAGCAAGTCAGTCCAGCGGCTGATGTACACGGCTTCCGAATGATCCGTTTCGTACGCTCTGCGCGCACCACGAGCGAGTTGAGATAGCGAATCTCCTGACACAGTCGACACCGCTTCAACCATGCCGTCGATATCACCAAACGAAATGAGTACCCCCGTCTTCTCGTCCTCCACTAGGTCAGAAACACCTCCGACGTCGTAGGCAATGACGGGCACCCCGGCGGCAAATGCCTCGATCAGCACGAGCGGCTGAGCTTCGTACGCGTAGCGGCTCGGGAAGATCAGAGCGTCCGCCCAGACGAAGAGATCGTCGCGACCGCCTTCGTCGACGGGACCCACGTACGCTAACTCTTCCGGATCTACCCTGCTTAGTAGGTCATCGAGTCGGGCCATAACGTCGGCGGGTCCGGGGTGCCCAGCGATTCGGAACTGCGTTCCGTGCCCGGCGAGGCGTGTCGCGAGCTCGATGAAATCGAACACACCCTTCTCCTCGAGCAGATTCGAGAGGTACAAGAGTCGAAGCGGCCCGCCGCGGCGGATGGAGTCCCCCTTCGCAGGCGAGCGGGCGGGGTTTTTGATCACCGTTATCTTTTCCGGCGAAACCCATTTCTCTATGTCACGTATCAACGAGGGCCCGAGGACGACAACGTCATCAAAGCGCGATAGAACCTCGCGAACCCGGTTTGCCCACCAACTGCCGCGCTCCGCCAGGCTCACAAAGCCCACCGTGTGTATGTAAGCAATCATCCGACGTCGACGCCCACATAGCCTCAGCACCAACCAATCGATCAGGAATGACCCGGGACGGTTGGTGACAAAATAGATAATCGGGTCTCTCGATCCCCTGAAAGCTCGTCCCGCTCTCACCAACAGGCCCGGAATCGAAGAGAGTTTGCTCACAGTGAGCTTGCCGACATCCGCGACTTCCGAGCTGAAACGCCTGTCCACGAGCTGAACGTTCCATCCGCGCTCAGTTAGCAACTCAATCAGCCTTCGCGTGATCACTGTCGACCCATGGACGGGCGGAGGAACCTGGCTCAAAATAACGCAGTGAGGCACCTGGGATAGTCTTTCTCGTTTGTCAACAGAGCCGAGCAGAGCCAACCTATCCGAACGCGGCGACTCGAGCAGCACTGCCGCCGCACTCGACACCGAGTGGCAACTTCGGCGAAACATGCCGCCCGGTACGCTTGTGAAGCCTTCTCGACTACCGACGTGAAACGCGTCGCCTGAGCACCCTAGGACAGCACTTTGGCCAAGCGCGCACTCATCACTGGTATCACGGGTCAGGATGGCTCGTATCTCGCGGAACTCCTCCTCCGGAAGGGGTATGAGGTGCACGGCTTGATCCGTCGGGCGTCAACGTTCAACACGCACCGGATCGATCACCTCTACGTGGACCCGCATGACCCGTCGGCGAAACTGTTCCTGCACTACGGGGACCTGTCCGATGGTGCGCGGATGGTGACGCTCATGGCCGAGATCAATCCGGATGAGGTCTACAACCTGGCGGCGCAGTCGCATGTGCGGGTGTCGTTCGATGAGCCGGAGCACACCGCCGACACCACCGGTACCGGTACGATTC
Source organism: Microbacterium sp. SLBN-154 (assembly GCF_006715565.1). Classification (NCBI taxonomy): domain Bacteria; kingdom Bacillati; phylum Actinomycetota; class Actinomycetes; order Micrococcales; family Microbacteriaceae; genus Microbacterium; species Microbacterium sp. SLBN-154. Next base: position 1,086,704 of record NZ_VFNL01000001.1, on the reverse strand, counting down.
GCCTGCTCGAAGCGGTCCGGTTGTCGGGAATTAAGACCCGCTTCTACCAGGCCTCCACCTCGGAGCTGTATGGTGCGACGCCGCCGCCGCAGAACGAGGAGACCCCGTTCTACCCCCGCTCCCCCTACGGGGTTGCAAAACTGTATTCGTACTGGATCACGAAGAACTACCGCGAGGCGTACGACATGTTCGCCGTCAACGGCATCCTGTTCAACCACGAATCCCCCCGTCGCGGGGAGACGTTCGTAACCCGCAAGATCACCCGCGCGGTCGCCCGCATCAAGGCCGGGGTGCAGAAGGACATCTACCTCGGAAACCTCGACTCGATCCGCGACTGGGGATACGCCGCGGAGTACGTCGAGGGCATGTGGCGGATGCTGCAGGTCGACGAACCCGAAGACTTCGTCCTCGGCACCGGTGTCGGCTACACGATCCGGGACTTCCTGGAGACCTCGTTCGGGCACGTCGGGCTGGATTGGCAGGAGTACGTGAAGTTCGACGAACGGTACCTGCGTCCCACCGAGGTCGACGCGCTCATCGGTGACCCGTCGAAGGCGGCGGACAAGCTCGGATGGGTTCCCACCATCGACGGCAAGGAACTTGCCAAGCTCATGGTCGACGCCGACATCGAGGCCCTCGAAAAGGGCGCCGAGTGGATCGACACCGTGAAGCTCGCGTCGTGGGGCACCGCGGACACGGTGGCGGCCCGATGACCACCGCCACCGACGGCGTCGGCTACACCCCCGGAGAGCTTGACCGCGACGCCACGTTTTACGTCGCCGGCCACCGGGGCCTGGTCGGGTCCGCGATCGTCCGCCGGCTCGAATCCGCCGGGTTTGACCGGGTCGTCGGAAAGCCGTCCGCCGAGCTGGACCTGAAGAACCGGGATGCGGTCTTTGCGTACATGGGTGAGATCAAGCCCAAGTACGTCGTTCTGGCCGCGGCGAAGGTCGGGGGGATTCTGGCGAACTCCACCTACCCGGTGGACTTCCTCAGCGACAACATGCGCATCCAAACCAACGTGCTCGACGCGGCGGTTGCGAACGATGTGGAGCGGGTGCTGTTCCTCGGATCGTCCTGCATTTATCCGAAGTTTGCCGAGCAGCCGATCCGGGAAGACTCGTTGTTGACCGGGCATCTGGAGCCCACGAACGATGCGTACGCGATCGCGAAGATCGCCGGGATCCTGCACACCCAGGCGGTGCGTCGCCAGTACGGGCTTCCTTGGATCTCCGCGATGCCGACGAATCTGTACGGGCCGAACGACAACTTCTCCCCGAAGGGCTCACACGTCCTCCCGGCGCTGATCCGCCGGTACGACGAAGCCGCCTCCACGGGGGCTGGGTCGGTGACGAACTGGGGCACCGGAACACCGCGGCGGGAGTTCCTCCACGCCGACGACATGGCCGACGCGTGCCTGCACCTCCTCGAGCACTACGACGGCCCCGCACAAGTCAACGTCGGCACCGGGACGGATGTCACCATCCGCGAGATCGCTGACACCATCGCGGACGTCGTTGGATTCCAGGGTGAGACGGAGTGGGACACCACGAAGCCCGACGGGACCCCGCAGAAGCTCCTGGATGTGTCGCAGCTTGCTGAGGCGGGGTGGACCGCGCAGATCTCCCTCCAGGAAGGCCTGGAGCGGACCGTCGCCTGGTACCGCGACCACGCCGACGCACTACGCCAGTAACGAGCGCCCCGAATGACCTATCGACACATCGTGCTCTTCCGAGTCCACGACGATGTCGACGACAACCGAGTGACCGAAGCAATTGAGCGGCTCCGGTCACTCGGCGTTCTACCCGGCATCCAGTCTTGGCGAGTCGAGCTGTCCCTGGACACTCGCAAAGGACGCGTCATCGTCGAAGACGCATCCTTTGTCGACAGGGCAGCGTTCGAGGCGTTTCGGGAACACCCCGAACACACGAAAACCGCTGAGACCATGGCCGACACCTCCGACTGGTGGATCGGAGACTACGAGACCCGCTAACGCAACATATTGCAGATTTCCTTGTGATCGGTGACGGAACTTTAACCGGGATGTCCGAAGGGGGACTTCCAGAGCCCCCGGACTCCCTCACCTTCGTGGGGCCTGCGACTCGCGACGGCGGCACTGTCGGGGCGTCGATAGTTCAGATTGCCTGGGAACTCCGAGAGTCGTTTCGCCTGTCGGAGCTGCCCCAGAGGGTAGGACTTGACGAATCCGACCTACTCGGCCACCGCCCGGAGGAATGACGCAGCCTCGGGCGACTTGGAACGCGTCCACACATCGGACAGGTGCGTTTGGTCTTGAAAGATCGGCAGACCCGCTGAATCGACGGCCATGCAGACCTTCGAGCAGATGTCGTCATTGACGTCGAAGACGTCCTCGATCGCAAACTCACTCGTCATCTCATCGTGCACCGACGCGAGATCGGTGATCAGCGAAAACGCATCATCAACCGATGACTGGCAAGAGACCGCGTCAGCGCCAAGCCGGGTGAGGCACTCAGCTGGGTTGAAGAGCATGCGTGGGTTGTCCTCAACGACGCCCACCTTGATGCCGGCGTCTTGAAAAGAGGAGAGCTGCTCGCGGTACGCGTCCTTCCACCTTCTGATCTGATCCGGCCGAGCCAGCTCAGTCAGATCATCAGCGCGAATTGTGTCGTTATACCCGAATGCATTGGAAATGACGACAGCCTGAGGCAACTCGTTGGCGAGGATAAGCGATGTGTCTTCTCGGAACGATGCGCAGGTCGGATCGTAGCGACCGGCGTTGTCGATCACAGTTACCTGCATGGACGGGCAAGAACTTTTCCATCGCACGATGAGCCGAATCCCAGCGTCGCGGGCAGCCTCGTCGAATGCGGCGACCCAGTGCCCCGCGTGGGAGTCTCCGATGAGAGCGACGGTCGCTTGACCGTCTCGGTCTCCCATGACGCACGGCTCTGTGGAGTCGGAGCAGTTAGTCGTGGGGAGCGTTTCAGCTGCAGCCGCATACGTCCGCAAAGGCTCTTGCCGCATGAGCACCCACGCTGCTCCGAAGACGGCAACAGCCGCCACCGAAGCGGCTGCCGTCATCGCGGCGCCGAATTTGAAGGTCCGACGCACCGAGCCTGTTAGCCGAGGTGCGAACCGCAGGGGCCGCTCGACCAGGTAGTAGCTGAGGGCGCCGACGCCAAGGGAAAGAACGCCCGCTGCGGCAGTTGCCCAAATCTGGCCAGGGAAGAGGGCAGCCGCGAAGACGATAAGGGGCCAATGCCAGAGGTACCAGGAGTATGAAACTTCCCCAATCCAGACGAGCGGTCGAGCTTGCAGAGCACGGGTCACCGGGTCTGGGCGAGGTGCGCCGCCGGCCGCGAGAATCAGCATTGTGCCGACGAAAGGAATGAGCGCAGCAATACCGGGGTACGGCTGACCTTCGTGAATGGTGAGGAGACCCAAGCCGATGATGACGACGCCGGCTGAAGACATAAGCAGTCGCAACCCGGCCGCTGGCCGGATGCGAGCAGCGGTCAGCGCAAGCAGGCCGGCGCCTGCGAACTCCCATGCGCGTGTCGGGAGCAGATAGAACGCCGCGTCCGGATCGCGAGGGCTGAGCCAGATGGACAGTCCGAGCGATGAGACAAAGACAAGCGTGAAGCCGATCGCGAGGACGGTCTTGAGCTTCAGCCACCGGCGAGCGATCACCGCACCCAGGATCACCATGAGTGGCCACACGAGGTAGAACTGCTCCTCGACCCCGAGAGACCACATGTGCAGGTAGGGGCTGAGCCCCGTACCCGTGTCGAAATAGTTCGTCGACTGTTGCCAGAACAGAATGTTCGCGACGTAGAGGACAGACGCGACGGCCTGCGCCGCGAGTACGTCCCAACTGATCACGGAGCTCAGCACAGCCGCGATAGGAAGTGTGCCTACTACCACGACGACGAGCGCAGGCACGAGGCGTCGTACGCGCTTCGCCCAGAACGTGCCAAGGGCAATGCGCCCCCGCTCCCCGACTTCCCGGACTAGCAGAGTCGTAATTAGGAAGCCCGAAATGACATAGAAGATGTCTACTCCGATGAATCCACCAGGGATGACGGTCGCACCCGCGTGGAATGCAACCACCGGAACGATAGCGAGGGTGCGGAGCCCCGTGATGTCAGGCCGATACCAGCGATCAGGGGATCTTGTCACCCTCAGGATCGTAGTGGGGACGCGAACGCATGCCCGTATCCCCGCTACGCCCGAAACAAGACGGTTACCTGGTTAGGCGAGCGAACCGTGATCAGGAGAACCCGATCCGTCGTCACCATTGCACAAGCAGACGGGGCGGTCGCCACTGGAATCGGTCCGGTCTGTCTGATGGTCTTGCTCGGGGTCGAGCCCCGCGCCACCAGAGCGCACGATCTGCCTCATGGAACACCGCACACCGATTGAGCGCATCGGCGAGTGGTTCCACCCATTCATGCGCGGCTCAGGAGAGGATTCGGCCCGGTTCGACCTCTGCGGAACCCGAGTCGGCCCGGGCGAAGGAGTTCGCGAGGTACGCCGCGCGTATCGCGACGAGGGCTGCAGCCGCGAATCGATCATCGGCTGACGCGGTACCCTCCTGACATGACCGACAACGCAATGCGCGACTTCGCCCGCGTCGTAAACGGGCTCTCCTCTGCACTCGATCTCCAAGGCGATGAGCAGGCGATCGCACGGTACGAAGCTGAAGCTCGTGATGCGTTTGATCGGCTCCTCGCTGAGAGCGGCGTGGCCGAGCAGCGATGAGCGAACTGACTCGGCGTCTACCAACGCACAGCATCGCGAGGTTGGCGGTGCGCGTGTTCAAGGGCAGCCCTCGAGCCGACGACAACCGCGGTTTGGCTGCCTTCGTGGTCTTCCTTTTCATCGCGGGATGGATCATCTTCACCCAGGGTCCGAGTTGGTGACGGCTCTGGCGCCAACGCAGCAGTCGCGTCCGTCGCGTGCTCGCATCAGCCAACTGCCCTTCACTGCCGTCATCGGCGCGTTCTGGATGGTTGTGATCTCGGCACCACGCCTGATTTCCCTCGGGCCGGTGAGTCTTTCCGGCGCAGTCACGATCCTCGTCGCGGTCCTGGCAGTCGCCTGCCTCCCGATCTATGCCGTCAACACGAGCGCTCGCCGTTCCGCGTCCGGGACCTACGAACCCAGCCGAACCCGAGTCCCGTGGCCGCTCTGGGGATTCCTTCTCGTCCTAGCAACAAACTTCGTCTACACGGCAAGCGCCGGCCAGCTGGACGTAGACTCGATCCAGAACCTGTGCGTGTACTTCTCCTTTGTCGCCGCAATCGGATTCGCCGCGACCGCGAGGACGATCGAAATCATCGATCGCGGCTGGGAGCTGTTCCGCACACTCGGCACCTTCGCCTCGTACCTGTGTCTGGTGATGGAGGTCACCGGCCTGACGTTCCTGGGCTCGCGCCCCATGGCGATCGTCGGACTCATCATCCTCGCCATCGTCGTCCCGGGAAAGCCCGAGAACCTCTGGGTTCTGCTCGCCCCATTCGCGATGGTCGGCGCTCTCGCGCTGAGCCTGTCGCGCACGGGAACCGCGATCGGCATCCTCTTCCTCGGCTTCATCGTCCTACGGGGGCGACGCGGCAAGCGACTCGTGCGCGGCATCCTGCTCGTGTCCGCTGCGGTCGGCGCGCTGGTGTGGATGTTCCTCTACTATCAGCCGTTCCGCGACCGGTTCCTTGTTGGTGATGCTGCACTGCAGATCGGTGGGCTTTCAATCAGCACACAAGGGCGCGCGACGTTCTGGGACCTACTGCTCGCCAACGTCGGCGAGAACTGGCTCATCGGCCAGGGCCTTGGCTCCGCGGCCCGCCTCATCACGGCGTACATTCCCTCGCAGAGCCATCCACACAACGACTACCTGCGGTTCTACTTCGAGTTCGGCCTGCTGGGCGTCTCGTTGTTCCTCGCTGGCTACCTCCTGCTGCTCTTCCGAGTCTGGAAGAACGCTCGCGTTTCCGACAGTTCGGTGCACTGGGCTGCTCTGATCGCCATGTTGGCTGTCGGGTTTGTGGCGATCACTGACAACCCCTTCGTCTATCCCTTCGTGATGCTCCCTGTCGCGGCGCTGGCGGGCTTCTCGCTTGCACGCGCTCGGTTGGAGCTGGCGAGCGCGGGCCTGTCAACGAAATTCGTCGATGGGCCCGCACCGTGAGGGGCCAGGCCGCAAACGGCAGTAGGAAACCAGCCAGCGCGTCCGGGCAGACTGACGACCAGCGGCCTTGTCGTGGGTGTTGTTGCCCGCGGGGTTCATTCCGCTCCCTCCGGGACCGAGGCCCGAGTCACTCGTCATTTCGAACAGGGGAAGCCCCTTCTCCTGCGACACTTCCGCGGGAGCAGCCTTGTACGAGGACCACGGTGCCACCGGAGTGCCGGGGTGGGAAGGGTCCGCATCGGAAACTTGGACGGTCGACTCGTGCCCTACAGCGGCGATCGTCGCATCCACGAGTGAGCCGATGACCGTCTTACGCGCCGAGTCCGACACCTTCTTTCGGTGCTCATTCACCATGTACTGGATCGTCACGAGGCGCGGTTCGATGGCAGTCCACATCGTCGGCTGACGGGTCGCCGAGTCGCCCGCGAGCGTTTCGTTCGCCAAGTGGAGGGGTGGTTGGGGTGCCGCCCAGACGCGCACTGCCCTGATGCGGCGAAACGATGCCGGCCCCGGTGGACGCGACCCAGGCGGCATCGTGACGGTATGCGGGGGTCAGTTCCCTTGGTTCGGGCGGCGGCGGACGACGAGCAGCGTGGTGGCGCCGGCGACGAGGAGCGAGCCACCGAGGGCCACTGCCGACCACGCGGGATCGGGCCCGGTCGCCGCGAGGGCGGTGGCTGCGTCGGGTCGAAAGTGGGGTCCGGGGGGTGCCCCTATGTAGTTCGTCGAGTTCCGCTCCTCGCGTCGATGAGCAGTAGTGCGACGGGGGTGCCCGGGCAAGACCGAGGTTTGCGGCACTATCGGCGGGAGTGATGCTCTCAAGTCCAGCCCGGATCGCGATGTTTGAGGCTTGGCGGTTCGGTGGCGGGTGGTGGCGGCCCGTTGGCGGCGCGGTGACGTGGTGGAGGCGGGGAATGAACGGGTTGTTGCGCCCCGGGTCTATCGGAGGCTCGGTGTGACCCGTTCGCTGTCGTGGACGGGCGCTTGGTGTGAATCGTAGTGATGTTGTTCGGCCTCGACGGGCGGGATCATGCCGATGGCGCCGTGCAGGCGGCGATGGTTGAACCAGTCGATGTATTCGGCGACCGCGAACTCGATGTCGTCGATAGAGCGCCAGGGGCCGCGGTGGCGGATCAGCTCGGCTTTGAAGAGCGAGTTGAACGCCTCTGCGAGGGCATTATCGTAGTTGTCGCCGCGGGATCCGACCGAGGCGACCGCGCCGGCTTCTACGAGCCACTCGGTGTAGCGGATCGCTCGATATTGCACTCCTCTGTCGCTGTGATGGGTGAGGCCCGTGGTGTCGCGCCCGTCGCGCTGACGTGTCCAGATGCCCATCTCCAGGGCGTCGAGGGCAAGGTCGGTGCGCAGGCTCGTGGACAGTTGCCAGCCGACCACCCGCCGGGAGAACACGTCGATAACGAACGCCGCATAGACCCAGCCGGCGAACGTGCGGATGTAAGTGATGTCCGCGACCCAGAGCTGATCTGGCGCGGTCGCCGTGAACGCCCGCTCGACAAGGTCCAGCGGCAGCTCAGTCGGGTCGCCGGGAACGGTGGTGCGCGGTCCTCGACGCCTCATCACGCCGCGCAGTCCGTCGCGCCGCATCAGCCGCTCCACGGTGCAACGAGCGGCCAGGTGCCCTTCTCGGCGCAGTTGGGCATGCACCTTCCGGACGCCGTAGACGCCGAGGTTCTCAGAGTGCACCCGGCGGATCTCGGTGAGCATCGCCTCGTCGCTGACCGCTCTCGCGGACGGCGTCCCGTTCTTGGAGGCGTAGTACGTCGACGGGGCGATCGGCAGCTCCTGACAGATCGGCTCGACCCCGAACTCGGCTTTGTGCGCGTCGATGCAATCGACCATCAGCTGTGCGGGCGGTCGAGCTCCGCCGCGAAGAAAGCCGACGCGCTGCGCAGGATCGCATTCGCCCGCCGCAACTCACGCACCTCACGCTCCAGGTTCGCGATGTGCTCCGCGTCGTCCGTGGACCTGCCCGGTCGCAGACCACCGTCCACCTCGGCGCGCTGCACCCAACCGCGCAGCGTGTCCGGCGATATCCCCAACTGCTGCCCGACCCTCGTGCACGCACCCCGACGACCACCGTCCTCGTCACGCGCAGCGAGCACCAGCCGAACAGCACGCTCCTTCAACTCAGGCGGATACTTCTTCAACTTCGGCATGCTCCTCATCCTTTCGGGATGTCAGGAGCCTCCACCAGACCCGGGGCGCAACAGGTATGAACGGGTGACGTCCCGCTGAGTGGTGGAGTTTCTCAACACCGTGCGGGGCAGTTTGAACCGTCCCCGGTTCTCTGCCGCTCCTATGCGGGTTCCAGCGCCGGGTGGGCTGGTGTTTCGAGGTCAGCGTAGTAGACAGCTTCGTACTCGTCGGGCGGGACATCGCCTGGCGGAGATCTCTGATTGGTGGATCGGTGATTACGTGGCCGAGTGACGAGTGAGCAATCGACGTAGGAGCGGCTCTGTTCCCGGCCACAACGGGGCGGGTAGGTCCTCAGAGGGGAACCACGCGAAGTCGTCTGCTTCGTTCCTCGGCTCGGGGGCACCCTCGAGCTCGATGATGAATGACAGGCCGATCGCGTGTTTGCGCGGGTCTACCCCGTGATCGTCGGAATCGGCGGGAGTGTCGTCTGGGGGAAACCATTGATACACGTCGAGCGGCTGCGGGTCGCGCGGAAGTCGCAAAGTCACGTCGAGTGTGTCTTTGGCGTGGCGAAGGAGTGCCTGTCTGATCGACTCTCCGCGCAGGATACGGCCGCCGAGGTGGCACCAGACCTTTCCGAAGGGCGAGTCGCGAAGGATCAGTCCGACCTCGGCCCGGGTATCGGGCTGCTGCGGGAAGAAGTCCACGCAAGCGATCGGCATGGTGTCCTCGACGAGGCGGTACCGCTCTGCGGGCAGGTAGGTCACCCCTTGATCCTCCCCCATCACCTCTGCAGTCTCGATGCCGGGTCAGAGCATGAAACACACGTCTGCTAGGAATGTCAGGGCGATTCCCCAACAAGAGGAGCACTATGCGTCTGTCCGTCATCGGTTGTGGTTACCTAGGCGCCGTTCACGCTGCTGCGATGACGTCGATCGGTCACGAAGTGATCGGTATCGACGTCGATGCGCGGAAGATCGCGTCCCTGTCGAAGGGCGAAGCGCCGTTCTTCGAGCCCGGGCTGCAGGAGATCCTGACGGAGGGGATCGCGTCGGGCAACCTGCGCTTCACCACCGACATGTCCGCGGCTGCGGGCGCCAAGGTGCACTTCGTCGGCGTGGGTACCCCACAGGTCAAGGACGGGTACGCCGCCGACTTGACCTATGTGAACGCCGCGGTCGATGGGCTGCTCCCCTACCTCGCCGAGGGCGACATCGTGGCGGGTAAGTCGACGGTGCCCGTCGGCACAGCCGCCGGGCTCGCGCCGCGCGTCAGCGAGACCGGTGCGACGCTGGTGTGGAACCCCGAGTTCCTGCGCGAGGGTTGGGCGGTGCAGGACACCATCGACCCTGATCGTCTTGTTGCCGGCGTTTCCGCGGGCGAGGAGGGCGAGACCGCGGCATCCGTTCTTCGCGAGGTTTACCATCCGTCAGTGGCCAAGGGGACACCGTTTATCGTGACCGACTACGCCACCGCCGAGCTGGTGAAAGTCGCCGCGAACGCGTTCCTGGCGACAAAGATTTCGTTCATTAATGCGATGGCGGAGATCGCCGAGGTCACGGGTGCCGATGTCACTCAGCTCGCCGACGCTATCGGCCACGACGCACGGATCGGACGCCGGTTCCTCGGCGCCGGGATCGGTTTCGGCGGAGGGTGCCTGCCGAAGGACATCCGAGCCTTCTCGGCCCGTGCGGAGGAGCTTGGGCGCGGAGAGTCGGTAGCGTTCCTACGCCAAGTCGATGAAATCAACCTCCGCCGGCGGGATCGCGCCTCGCAGCTCGTCGTTGAGGCGCTCGGCGGTTCGGTGTTCAAGAAGAACATCACGGTGCTCGGTGCCGCCTTCAAGCCGCACAGCGACGACATCCGCGATTCGCCGGCGTTGGATGTGGCGGTGAAGCTGCACGGCCTTGGCGCCTGGGTCACGATTACCGACCCCGCCGCAATCGAGAATGCGCAGCGGGTGCACCCGCAGCTGAACTACGTCGAGGATCGCGACGAGGCGCTGCGCGAAGCGGACGCGGTGATCGTGGTGACGGAGTGGGACGAGTACCGGCGCGAGCTGGATCCGGAGCACGCCGGGTCGCTGGTGCGCGGGAAGGTCGTCGTGGACGGGCGGAATTGCTTGGACGCGGGCGCGTGGCGGGCCGCCGGATGGGAGTACTTCGGGATGGGGCGGCCCTGATCTCGGCACGCCGCTGACGCGGGTACTCCGTCACCGACTGTCGACGCGGAGCGCCTTCGTGTCGCGTGCGTCCCGCGCTGAAGCGCGACGACGGCCGAGCTGGGGCTCCTTTTCCGGGCCGGTAACGTCGTTGTGCGTGTATGGAGAACGTCTTGCCCGCTGGGAACGCATCATCGACTGGCCCCTTATGGGCGCCGCGGTCGCATTTCTGATCGCCTACGCCGCCCAGATTCTCTTCCAACCCGCCGGTCTCGCCGCAGCAGTGGCTGAGGGAGCGATCTACGCCACCTGGGCCATGTTTGCTCTCGACTACGTCGTCCGCCTGGTGATCGCACAGCCCCGCTGGCAATGGTTCTACCGCCACCTTCTCGATCTGGCAATCGTCGTGCTGCCGATGCTCCGCCCGTTGCGCCTGATGCGCTTCCTCACCGTGCTAGCAATTGTTCACCGTGGCGCGGGGACGCTCTTGCGTGGTCGAGTGCTCACCTACACCGTTGGCGCGACGGCTCTCACGATCATCATCGCCGGACTGGCGGTTCTCGACGCAGAACGAGGACAACCGGGCAGCAACATCGAGACGTTCGGCGAAGCGTTGTGGTGGGCTATCGTGACGATCACGACAGTCGGTTATGGCGACTTCTACCCGGTTACGGATCTGGGCCGACTCATCGCCTTTGCTCTGATGCTCGGGGGCATCGCGCTCATCGGTGTCGTCACCGCAACCCTCGCCTCTTGGATCGTGGAGCGTGTCTCACTTGAGACCCAGACATCTGCCACGGCGACCGAGGAACAAGTTGAGGCACTGCGAACCGAGATCGCGGACTTGAAGGACATGATCCGCGGGCTGTCGAGGTCGCGGTAAGGGCAGGCCTGGAAGCGGGAACTGAGAGTGCGAACGGCGTGTTCGCGCTAGCCTGCCGCCAGCGGCATCCAGACCCGCATCGTGGAAGGACCATGGTTTCCCCACCGGTGGTAGGGGATCAGGGGGACCGTGATCTGCTCGCCGAGTGGCCGGGCCGCCGGCGCACCGAACGGCCACGGCTTGTCGTCGAACCCGACCGGCACCATAGGCAGCATGACGCCCTCCTCGGTGTCGATCGGGTCGCCCGCGACACGCAGCTCCTCTGCGCTGTAGTCCGCGTCCGCGGATCGCTCGAGGCACAGCACCAGCGGCCCGCGCTCCACGGCGACCTGCCCGCGGAGCGCGTCGATCCGCGGATCGGGAGACACGACCCGCGGTGCCATCGGAAGATCGAGCACGACCTTGTCGCCGACCCGCAGCGATTCCGCGCGAGCCCAGCCGACCGCCACCGGACGAGATGTCCCGTGCGCTGTCAACGTCGCGCCCGACTCCGCCCACGCCGGCACGCGCAGCACCAGGTCAGGCCCGCCCTCGGGCGCCGCCGTGACCTTGACGGTGATTCGGCCCTCGTGCGGGTATGCCGTCTCGACGTCGACGGTGAGGGTCCCGCCCGGAAGCGAAGCCGTCACCTGCCCCGTGGCGTAGTGCGCGAGATAGAGCGTGTTGTCGTCGGTCGCGGCGAGATAACTCCCCAGCGACGCCAGCGTGCGCGCGACGTTCGGCGGGCAGCACGACACCGCGAACCACGGCGCACGCATGCTCGCGGCGGCGCGCGGGCTCACCTCGTCGGTGGCCGGCACCGTGCCCGGGGCGCGGCGGTGCAGCGTGTTCGTGTAAAAGAAGGAGCGTCCGTCTTCGGCCGGCGAGGTCGCCACCACGTTGTACAGGTTCCGCTCGACCAGGTCGGCGTAGTGCGCCTCCCCCGTTGCGAGCATCATCCGGTGGTAGGTCATCATCGATCCCACCGACGCGCAGGTCTCGCTGTACGCCCGCTCCGACGGCAGCTCCCAGTCCGCGCCGAACGACTCCCCCTCGTGGTGGGCGCCGATGCCTCCGGTCAGGTAAGTGCGGCGTGCGATGGTGCGATCGAGCTGACGCTCAACAGCGTGCAGCAGCTCGTCGTCCTCCAGCTCGACGGCGACATCGATCGCGCCGGCGGCGAGGTACATCGCGCGCACCGCGTGCCCGCGCAGCACGTCGGCGTCGCGCACCGGAACGTCGTCCTGGTAGTACTCCCGGCCGAACTCGATGTCGGCGAGGGTGCCAGTGCCGCGGCGCTCGACGAACAGGCGCGCCTGCTCGAGGTAGCGGGCTTCGCCGGTGGCGCGGGCGAACTCCGCCAGGGCGGTCTCGACCTCGGCATGGCCGCACACCGCCTCGATGCCGCCCGGCCCGAACACCTCGCACACATGATCGGCGGCGCGGCGTGCGACGCGGACCAGGTCGTCTTCACCGTGCGCGCGCAGACGCGCCACGGCGGCCTGCATCAGGTGCCCGTAGCAATAGAGCTCGTGCCCCCACTCAAGGTCTGAGTAGCGCGGCTCCTGGCCCGGGCGACCGAACCGGGTGTTGAGATAGCCGTCGGCCTCCTGCGCGGCGACGATCTTCGCCACCACCGCCTCATAGAGAGACGCGAGCTCCGCGTCATCCGCTCGGGCCATCTCCCACGCCATCGCCTCGAGCAGCTTGTACACGTCGGAGTCGCTGAACTCCCGGCCCGTGCGGTCGTGCGGCAGGCGTCCCTCGACCGCGGCGACGAAGTTGTCGATCCAGCCGAGCCGATCCATCCACGCGTAGCAGTGGCGGATGATCGCGGATCCGTTGAGCTCTTGCATCCGTCCCCAGAAACCGCCGTCGATCTTTACGCCGGTCACCCCGATCGGTGAGAGCGTTCCGCGGCTCGGACTCACCGGTCCGTCGACCGGAGTGGTGACATGGGGGTACTGCAGGAGGGCGTCGCTCACGGTGCGAACCTTTCGAGACGATTACTTGACAGCGCCGAGGGTGAGTCCCTCGCGCAGGAGCCGGTAGGTGAAGAAGAAGAGGATCAGGATGGGCACCGACGTGATGACCGCGAGCGCCATGAGGCCCGGCCAGTTGATGCCGAACGCCGACACCTGCGCCGCGAGCAGCGCGCTCAGCGGGTAGTTGACGGGGCTGAGGAAGAAGTTCACCGCGTAGAGGAACTCTCCCCACGCCAGCAGGAAGACGAGCGTTCCGGTCGTGGCGATGCCGTTGCGTGCGAGCGGCAGCATGACCGAGCGGAACACCCGGATGCTGGAGGCGCCGTCGAGCATCGCCGCCTCCTCGAGGGCGACCGGCACGGCGCGGAAGAAGGGCCGCATCAGCAGGACGGCGAAGGGGGTGAGGAGAGCGGTGTCGGCGATGATGAGGCCGAGGTTGGTGTCGAGCAACCCCCACTGTCCGAAGATCTGGAAGAGCGGAATGACATTCGCGGTCTGGGGCAGCATCTGGAAGACGATGAGTGCCCCGAGGATGATCGTCGTCACCGCCGAGTTGACGCGGGCGAGCCCGTACCCGGCCGGGATGGCGATGGCGAGGGTGAGCAGGGTCGTCCCGGCGGCGATGACGAACGACTGCTGCATGGCCGTGAAGAGCCCGGCGTTGGAGAGCGCCGCGACGTAGGCGTCGATGGTGGGCCGGAACAGCAGGGATGACTGCGACCCGATGACATCCGACGGCGATTTCAACGACGTCAGCACGATCCACAGCAGCGGAACGGCGTACATGAGGAAGAGGACGATGCGGAGGGCGCCCGCGACCGGGCTGGCGAAGAGCTTGCGGGGTGCGCGCCGGGGGCGCGACGAGTCAGTGGTGAGGGTGCGGGTTGCGGTGACGGTCGACATCACTTCTCCTCCTGCCGGACGTTGCGGGCGTAGATCACCGCGAGGACGAGGACCATCAGCACCGCGATCAGCGCCGTGCTGGCGCCGAGGCCGAAGTCGAAGCGAACAAATGCCTGCACATACCCGAGGAAGGGCAGGGTCGTCGTCGCCGTTCCCGGGCCGCCGAAGGTCATCACGTAGATGAAGTCGAACGACCGGAAGCCGTAGACCACGGTCAGCACCGTCAGGATCATGGTCGTCGAGCGCACGGACGGGATGATGACGTGCCGGATCTCCTGCCAGCGCGAGGCCCCGTCGACCCGCGACGCTTCGAAGAGCTCGCCGGGGATGCCGATGATCGCCGCGCGGTAGACCAGGGCGTTGAACGGGATGACGACCCACGAGTTGACGAGGGCGACTGACACCAGCGCCAGACGGTCGTCGAAGAGGAACGGCACCGCGGTCGATGCCAGTCCGAGGTCGGTGAGCAGGGTGTTGAAGAGCCCCTGCGTTCCCAGGAGGAACTTCCAGACACTGCCGTTCACGACCGGCGGGAGCGCCCAGACGAAGACGAGGAGCGCGAGGATGAGGCCCGGCCACTTCCCCGTCGGGGCGAGAAGGATGGCTGCGGCAAGACCCCCGACGAGGCCGAGCACCGTCACGATCGCGACGAAGACGACGGTGTTGATGATGACGCCGCCGAACGCTCCGTCGCCGAAGTTGCGGATGACGTTCTCGAGACCGACGAACTGCCAGTCGGCGCCCAGATTGTCCACCCGCACGTCGCTGAGGCTCATGCGCACCAGCTGCACGACCGGGTAGACCGCGAAGACGAGGAGGAAGAGCGCGGCGGGGAGGATGAAGAAGAGGTGACGGTTGCCGCCGGCGCCGGTGATGCGGCGTCGCCGGGCGGGGGTGCGCCCGCCCCCACCCCGTCGGACGGAGGGTGCGCCGGCGGGCGGCGCGGTGGTCAGGTTCGACACGGGACTCCTCGGTTCGACAGGATGGGGGCGGGCGGTGCTGGCTGGGCTCAGCCTGCGGTCAGAGCAGGCCCTCGAGGGCCGCGAGCACCTGGTCGGCGGCGGCGTCGGGGGTCAGCTGTCCACTGATGACGGCGCTCCAGGCCTGCCCGACGGCGAGCTGGACGTCGGCGACCGACTCGGGAGGAATGACGCCGGCGGGGTAGTTCGTGCCGTTCGACGCGATCGAGTCGGCGAAGGGAGCCATCAGGTCGTTGCCGGTGACGGCTTCGGAGCCTGCCGCATCGGAGCGCGCCGGGATGCTGCCGACGAGCTCGGCGGCGATGACGCCGCCCTCTTCGCTGTAGTAGGTCGCCTCGAGGTAGTCCCAGGCGAGGTCGGGCTGCTCGCTGAAGGCGCCGATGGCCTGGCCTTCACCGCCGAGGTAGACACCGCCCTCCGCGCCGACCGGGAGCGGGACGACGCCGTAGGAGAACTCGGCCGTGGACTCTGCGGTGCCCATCTGCCAGTTGCCGTTCTCGGCGAAGGCGTGGCCGCCGGCCGCGAACGTCTGGAACGGAACCGTCTGGTCCCACGTCGAGGCCTCGCGGGTGAGGGCGCCCGACTCGGTCCAGCGCTGGATCATCGAGAACGCCTCGACGAGGGGCTCGCGCTGCGGGTCGTCGTAGGTGAAGCCGAAGGACGACAGCCACGGGTAGGCCTGCCACTCACCCTGCGAGTTCGGCAGGCCCGAGAGGGTGATGCCCCCCTGTCCTGCATCAACGGCGGCCGTCAGGGCGGCATCCAGTTCCTCGATCGACGTCGGCGGCTCGACGCCGATCTCGCCGAGCACGTCGGCGTTGTACCAGAGACCGAGGAGGTTGACGTAGCCCTGCACGGCGTAGACCGTGTCGTCGAGCGAGTGGATGACCGACTCGGGGAACTGGTCGGCGTCGGCGAAGTCGGCCCAATAGTCGTCGAGCGGGGCAAGCGCGTTGCCGAGGGCGAGGGTGCTCATGTCGGCGCCGTTGAACACGACGACGTCGGGCCCGGTGCTCGATGCCGCGGAGGAGATCAGGCGCGGGTTCAGCTGGTCGTAGGGGACGAAGACGTTCTCGACGGTGACGTCGGGGTTGGCCTCTTCGAACATGGCCTTGTACTCGTCGAGGATCGCGACCTGGTTGTCGTCGCTGAAGTAGTGCCAGACCGTGAGGGTCTGGGCGCCGCCGCCGTCGCCTCCGCCGTCGCCGGACGGGGTCTGGGCGCTCGGGGTGCAACCGGTGAGAGTGAGGGCGACCGCCGCCGCTGACGCGACGAGGATGCGACCCTGGACTCGAGATGCGCTGTTCATGCTCGGGTGCTGCTCCTGATCTCCATTGATGCGGGCGACAAGTTGCGTCGCACGTTCGGAAACATTCCGAAAAGGGTTTCTGTAGGTTAAAGCCGCGGATTGACTGCTGTCAACCGCGCGGTTTCGGAAACATCGGTCTATGATTTTCCGAACCCAGTGCGATGCCCGATCGGGTGCCGTGATCGAGGATGACATCGGAGGCGAAGTGACGGATGCCGGGGCGAAGCGCGCGACGCTGCGCGATGTCGCTCAGCGCGCCGGCGTCTCGGTCGCGACGGCGTCGAAGGCGTTGAACGACCGGCAGCACGTCAGCGCGACCACGCGCGCCCGCGTTCGCGAGGCGGCGGACTCGCTGTCGTTCACCCCGAACGAGACCGCACGGAGCCTGCTCGCCGGCCAGACCGGAACCGTGGGGTTGATCACCGGCGACCTCGAGGGCCGGTTCAGTCTCCCCATCCTCATGGGAGCAGAGGACGCGTTCGGGGCGGGGCGCGTGTCGGTGCTGCTCTGCGATGCGCGCGGCGACGCGATCCGGGAGAAGTATCACCTCGACGCGCTGCTGCGCCGAAACGTCGACGGCATCATCGTCGTCGGGTACCGCACGAACCCGCGCGTGCCGCTGCCGGAGTCCCTCCCGGTTCCGGTGGTTTATGCCTACGCGCCGAGCGAGTCGGCCGATGATGTCTCGGTCATCCCCGACGACGAGACGGCCGGAGTGCTCGCCGCCGATCACCTGCTCACCACGGGGCGTCGGCGCATCGCGCACATCTCCGGCGACCCCGACTACACGGCCGCGACCGATCGCGCGCGCGGTGTCGAGCAGCGCCTGGCGGACGAGGGGCTTCCGCTCGCCCTTGGCCGCCCCCTCTTCGGGTCGTGGTCGGAGCAGTGGGGGCGCACCGCGACGCGGCGCCTCCTCGAGGCCGACCCCGAGATCGACGGCATCGTGTGCGCGAGCGATCAGATCGCGCGCGGCGCGCTGGATGCGCTCAAAGACCTCGGCAGGGACGTGCCGCGCGATGTCGGCATCATCGGCGTCGACAACTGGGAGCCGATGACCACGGGCGCATCGCCCACCCTGACCAGCGTCGACCTCAACCTGAAGGAGCTCGGCCGGGAGGCTGCCGAGCTGCTGTTCGCCTCGATGGCCGGGCCGGTCGAACCGGGGATCCGGCGTGTACGCGGCAGGGTGGTGGCTCGCGAGAGCACCTGATCGTGGTGGCGCCCGACGGGGTTCGGGCCGCGCCTGGGGTCACCCGGTGACGGGGACGCGATCCCGGAAGGTGACCCGGCCCGGGCGGTGCACAGAGAGGAGCTGCACTGTGCCGCCGCTGCGCGCGAGCGCGTAACCGCCCGCCACGTGGACGCCGATGAGCGGACCCTCCCACTCGCCGACGACTTGGGTGCGCGAGCCGGGGGCGACGATCATGCCGCGACCCTCCTTCGTCTGCACGATCGCAAGACGCGCATCGAAGCCGGGGACGAGCTGGGCCGAGACGACGTCGTCGAGCCCGGCGGCGGCCGCGAGGCGCGCGGCCTCGGGTGGTTCCGGCGGCAGAGGCTGCGGGTTCAGCTCGACCTCGCCGCCGTCGCGGCGGAGAAGCATGGTTTCACCGTCGGGCTGCCACTCGTCGACGAACGCCTCGCCTCGCAGGCTGCGCCCGAGGAACACCGTGCCTGCGAGGTCGCGGACGGCCGCGGCATCCGCTTCTCCCACGTCGGAAAGCCAACGGAACTCGGTCGTCTCCACGCTGATGGACCCGGTCAACGGCATCTGCGAGGCGCGCTCAACGGTCACATCGCGCGCGACGGCGCCGATCGCCGCGAACACCGGCACGACCGCGTGGCCGGACTCGTCGGCGAACACCGTCGCCCGCAGTCCCGGCGCGGTCACCGTGACCGCTTCGCCCGCGGTCAACCCGTCGAGGGTGACGATGTGGCTGTTGAAGCCGCGGTGGGCGCCGAGGTGCGCGAGCCAGTCGGGGTCTTCGAGCGGGCCGGTCATGAGGTCGTCGAGGGTCAGCGACTGGCCGAGGACCACCTTCAGCCAGGGCCCGGAGAGGTACAGACAGTCGTCGAGGTAGTTGACCTGCACGTCGAGGGTGCCGTCATCCTTCTGCCGGATGCTCGGGCCCCCGAGATCGACGACACGGGCGCCGCGCGCGGTGCGGACGAGCATGCGGACATCGCTCGTGATTGCGCGCGCCTGACCGACGGTCATATCGAAGCCGGCGCCCGTAGCGCCGACACCGAGATTCGCGGCGAGGTGTTCGTTCGGTGGGTAGAGCGTGGCGCTGCACAGGGCGCCGGCATCGGTGAAGTTCACGCCGGCCTGCACGCGGACGCCGGGACTGTTCGCCGCGAAGCTGCGCGGCGGGTTTCCGCTTCCCACCTTCGCCCGCTCGCGGCAGCTGCCCCACCAGACGGGTCGTCCGAAGCGGAAGACGGTGATGTCGAGCAGCTCGCGTGGCGCGGGGAGCACCGGGCGAACGGGGCCGCCCAGGGTCATCCCTTCTGTGTTGGAGCCGATTCCGCCCCAGCTCGGAACCGACCCGAGGATGTCGGGGAGCGCGGGGAGGGGGATGTCGTAGAAGAACGACTGCGGGCCATCGTGGGTGGCGGTCACGAACGTGCGGCGGACCAGGCTGCGCACTTGCTTGCGCGCTTCGGCCTCGAACGGGCTGGCGACGCCCGTCAGGTTGATCCCCCACGAGGCGGCGAGTCGCAGGGTCGACGGTGCGACGAACCGGGGTGTGACCGTCAGCACCGCGACGGCCGAGGCGACCTCGACTCCGACGAACTCGAGCTGGTACGAGATCGAGGCGCCGATCGCGGGGTCGGCGCCGTTCGGCTGCCAGTGCAGCTGGACGGGGATGCTCGGAGGGATGCGACGGCGCAGCAGGTCGAGCGTCTGGTCGGCGTCGAGGAAGACGCCCCAGTCGTGGGGTGGGGTGAGCGTCGAGTCGAGTTGCGGGGTGAACGCGCCGTCGGCGCCGAAGCGGAGGGCGAGCACGTTGTCGCCCAGGGCGAGGTCGGGCTCGGCGGGAACCCGCGCCTCGAGGGCCGTGACGATCGGGGCGACGTCGAAGAGCTGCTGGCCTTTCAGCTCGGCGAGCTGGTCATTGACGGCCTTCGTCGCTTCGGCGGGGAGCCCTGCGGTGGGCGGTGCCGTGGCATCCAGGATCACGAGGGCCCGGTCTCGGATGCCGATGATGATCTTGGTGACAATGTCGCCGGTCGCCGGGTGGGATGCCGGGGCGCCGGGGGTTGCGCGCAGGTCGGGCTCGAGCACGACGAAGACGCGGACGGCGAGCGACACCTCGATGCTCCCGTCGGCGAGCTGCGCGAAGGCGACCGAGTCGGGGACGGTGTCGAGATGGTCGACGATGACCGGGAGCGGGGTGGGCACACACCGGGTGAAGAGGCGGGGTTGCACCCACTGGGTGATCGCGTGCGCGATGACGGATTCGCGGATGTGGAGTTCGAGCGTCATTGCCGTCGCCTTCCTGGTGTCGGCCGGTGCGGGGTCGGCCTCTGCAGTGTCAGAGGACGAACCGAGACCGGTGATACCGGAGGGCGCAACCCAGGCGGCGAGAGCGCGATCTTGCCGTATCGGATGAATCGCCCTTGGCGACGGCGACGCCGCCGCGATCAGCCGATGCGAATGGCGATGTCTGTCACGGTCACGCCCCGCGGAAACTTGCCCGCCGCATCGACCTCACCGGTCAGCAACGAAACGCTGTACAACCTGCTCTCGCCGTTCGCGGCCAGCACCGCGAACCCGGCATTGTCGGCGGTGATGTCGAAGCCGGCGTCGGGTGCGGCGTCGACTCCGAGCTTGCCGGTCGACGCCAGCAATCCGGCGTTGGCCGGCGACTGCAGCACGACCTGATCGAGCGTCGTGTCGATGTTGAACAGTGTCGTGCTGGTGGCAGGGTCGAGATCGTTGTTGGTATACGCCGCCGCGGTCACTCCCACGCCCGTCGTCGCGGCTGCTGTCGGAGTCGCCGGGTATGTGAGGGGGCCATCCGCGACCGTGGTTCCTCCGACGACGTCGTGCCGGAGATTCTGGCCGGTGTCGCTGATCACTCGCAGCCGGTCGGCAGCGGGATTGAAGTCGACACCGAAGTTCGTGCCAGACGGGGCGATCGTCAGCTGCGACACCTTCGTGGCGGTGGCGCCGGCGAGGGTGTAGACGCCGCCAAGATCGCCCACTCCGTACAGCAGCCCATCCTGCACGCGGTAGTCGATGCCGATCAGTCGCGAGTCACCGCTCAATCCGGTTATGGCGCCAACGGGCTTCGCAACGGAGGGCGTCAGGGTGTTGAACGACACCAGCTTGCCGTCAGAGGTGAGACCGATCGCCGGCTTGGCGGTGACGATCGCCTGCGGCGCCGGGCTTCCGCCGATACCGGCGGCGACAGATGCGGCGAGGAACCCGACGGCTACTCCGGACGCGACCCACTTCGTGCGCTTCATTGCGTGCTCCTTGTCAGGCCATAGTGGCAATTGCCAATGTTTCGGAGCGCTGCGCTTTTGGCGCCGAGTTCCCTTCACCAGCAAGTCAAGGGAACTCGGTGGTCACCACGCTGATCTCGGCCGGCCGGAGCAGATGCGACGCAAGCCCGAGCGTGACATCAAGGAGGGTTTCGCCGATCGCAACGAAACGCCGGCAGGCTGGGCGGGTATGTGCAAAAAGGTGCGTCGGTAGTACTGATCTTCGATTCTTGACCCAGTGTTGCGGGCGCAATATCGGAGCCCCCTGCGATGATGTGAGCAGGTCATCGAGACGGGGATTGCAGTGGACGCGGACGAGAAGCGGCGGCGGGCGGAGGACAAGCGCGCCGGGGTGTTCGCGGACGAGCTGGCCAAGCTGCAGCGTGCGGAGGCGAAGCTTGCCGCGAAGAAGACCCGCTTGCTCGCGGACGCGTACGCGTTGACGTTGGAGCAGCGGTCGCGGGTCGGGTCGGTGTCGTCGCGGGAGCGGGATATGCCGCTGCGGTCGATGGCCCTCGAGCTCGGGATGGCGGTGCGGGTCAATGACCGGTCGATGCAGTCCCAGATGCATGACGCGCACGAGCTGATCGAGCTGTTCCCGCAGACGATGGAAGCCCTGATCGAGGGCCGGGTCACGCGGGCGCATGCGCAGGTCATCCAAGACGCCGGTCGGGTGATCGAGGACCCGGTGGATCGGGCGGCGTTCGAGCGGATCGTGTTGGTGGAGGCGGAGCGGCAGACGGTGCCGCGGACGAAGAAGTACGCCATCCAGCGCGCTGCGGTGTTGGATCCGCGGCCGTTGCAGGAGCGGCATGACACGGCGATACGGGAGCGGCGGGTGTGGGTCACTGACCTGGATGACACCCTGTCGGCGTTGACGATCCTGGGCGGGAATGTCTACATCCACGGTGCGTACAACCGGCTCACCGGGCAGGGCACCACGATCAAGGACGTCGACCGCGCGAAGCGGCGCGAGTACGCGGCCACGCAGGTCGAAGCTGAAGCGAACAGCGGGAGCGGCGGCACGGGGTCCGGGTCGGGGCCGGGGTCAGGTGCGGGGTCAGGTGCGGGGTTCAGGCTCGGCGAGACCGGGACGGACGACAACGGGAGCGTCAGCGGAGACACCGCGGAGCCGTGGTTCGACGACCGCTCACTGGATGAGATCCGCTGCGACCTCGCCCTGGACATGCTCCTCGCCGGATCCCCGGTCATCGACCCCACCGACGGGGCGAAGGGTGGGCTCGGCGCCATCACCGCCGAGGTGCAGATCACCATCCCGATCACCACCCTCACCGGAGTCACCGGGTCCGGGGCGGAATTGAACGGAGTCACCCCGGTCGACCCGGAGACCGCCAGACGGCTGGCCGGAACCGCGAGGGTGTGGGACCGGGTGATGACCGACCCCATCACGGGCGTGGTGACCGCGGTCGACAGGTACACCCCACATCCATCCCAAACCCGCTTCCTCAACGCCAGAGACGTCACCTGCCGAACACCGGGATGTCGAAGGCCCGCGAAACTCTGCGACAAGGATCACTCCAGGGACTTCGCGTTGGGCGGACCAACCTCCAACGACAACCTCTGCAACGAATGCGCCCGACACCACACGTTGAAACACGCGACGAACTGGCACGTGCAACAACTGCCCGGCGGCATTCTCACCTTCACCAGTCCGGGCGGGAAGAACTACGACAGCCACCCACCCTCACGGGTCGCGTTCGTCCCCACCGACGACGGCGCACTCGCGGTCGCACCCTTCTGATCTGCATCGCGAGAGGCGATATGGGCGAGCCCGTGCTGCGCGACGTGCGGGCGGAGGTTCTCGACTGCGGCGACGGAGGAATTGTGCGACCGATCGACTGCGAGAAAGACCGCCGGTTCTGCAGCAATGGGGAATTGCGGTTGCATCCGACTTCCCTTTTCCGCGCTTTTCCACCTTTCTCGATCGCGACTTGCCTTTTTCTTTTTTCGGGCTATGGTGAGGGCATGTTCATGACCGCACCCTTTGTGACCACAGCGCAACCGCTGTGCGACCAGGTTGTGCGGTTCGTGCTGGACATCGCGGGAGCCCGCCATGAGGTTCTTCCGCCCCGGATGACGGCAGCGAGAGCAGCATCCCCTTCGCTCTCCACCCGTCGCGCTCCACCGTGAACGAGCCCGTATCGCTACGGCCTTTCTCGCACTGACAGCGCGTCGCATATGCGGCGCTTTTTTTGTACCCAATTGGCGGCTTCGCGCGCTGTCGATTTCTTTTCTATGCCCTTTTTCAGGAGTTCTTATGTCGCTCGACACTGCGCCTCGATCCGCACCAAAAATCGACACCGCCCGCATCCGCCGTTTCCTTGAAGAGGAGTTACGGGAACGGGAAGCCATCATCCGCGAAGCCAGCCCGAACGCCGCGCCGAACGTCGACCCGGTGTCGTGGGCGACCAGTAAGGCGACCCAGCGGGTGATGGATCAGATCACCGCCGCGCTCGACCGACTCGAAGCCGGGACGTACGGCCGCTGCATCCGCTGCGGGGGCGCCATCGTCGCGGCCCGGCTGGACATCATGCCCTACGCCGAGAACTGCATCGATTGTCAGCGCGATGTTGACAGACGTTGAGGTTCTGACGGGCCATCCGCACGCCGCCTCGCCCAGCGGGGAGCACGCGCGGGTGCCGACGATCGCCGTGATCGGCGACGCGCTCGAATGCCTGGCGGCGATTCGTTCTGCGCCGGAAGCGCGCACGATTGCGAGTGTCCGTGCGGTCACGGGCGGCTATCGCGCGGTGGTCATCGGCGTCGACATCCGCGGACTGCGCACACCGCGGGAGGTGCGGGCGCGCCTGCGGCATATCGAAGATCAGTGTGCGTCGCTGTGCGGGCGGATGCGGCGGCTCGAGCACATCCTCCTCGTTGTGAACGGCTCTGACGTTCCTTCCGAAGACACCCTGTTGCGGATGAATGACAGCGCCGCCCGGCGAATCCACACCCAACTCGAGCAGGCCTACGCGCGATCGATCGTGATCACCGCGGTCCTCGCCGAACGGTGCGATGACGCGGAGCTTCTCGCATCCCGAGTGATCGCGCGGGCGCGGGAACGCGAAGCCCTCGACGCCGGGATCGCACTGCGCTGGACGGACATCGTCCGTACCTCGATCGGCGTCGCCGGGATGAACGCCTACCTCTGAGTGGGCGCCACCCCACCCACGAATCCCACCCGAAGGAGTTCACCATGTTCACCACCCCCGTTCCTGTCGCGGCCCGCGTGGTGCACCGCGTGCTGTCACGCCGGCGAAGAGCGGATGACGCGGCGGCGGTCGCTGCGGAAACTCCGCGCCGCTCGCGCCGCGTGACGGGCACCGCGCCCTCGGCGAAATGGCTCGCCCTCGGCTGACAGCCCAGACCCTCTCTAGAGAAAGGAAGGTGCATCGCAATGACCGGCAAGACGCCTCGGAGCACCAATGTCAAGAAGGAGCCGAAGCTTACCCTCAAGGAGAAGCGCGAGGCCAAGCGCGCGAAGGCCGCGGCTGACTCGGTGAGGCCGCGTAAGTCGCGCTGACCCGCGGCCCGCCGGTGAGGAGAGCGGCCGCGGAATCGGAGGAGGGGAGAACAACACTCCCCTCCTCCGTCATGACGGCGTTGGGCGTGGGACGGCGCGCGGCGGCATCCGAATCATGACCGACGCCGACGGGACATTCGGCCCGCCTGCATCGTCGAACCGGTCATACGGTCGCGCCATGGTCTCGGTGAGTGATCCCACAGCGCCCGAGTGGACGGTGCTGTATCGCACCGCGGGCGTTGCCGCGCTGCTTTACGTCGCCTCCCTGGTTGCGGCGCTCGTTCTCTTCGCGGTGAACCCGCCGCCGGTCTCGGACGGCGGCGAGGTGCTGCGATTCATTGCCGCCCACAAGGTGTCGTACGTCGCGCAGCAGATCCTCTGGTTCGTGCCGGCGGTGTTCGGGCTGATCGTCTTCGTCGCCCTGTTCGTCGTGCTGTTCGCAACGAGCCCGAGCCTCGCGGTGCTGGGGTTCGCGATCGGGGCTGCCTCGTGGACGGCGCTGCTGGCCGTGCCGGTGACCAGCGAGGGAACCCTGTCACTCGTGACTCTGAGCGATCAGTTCGTGTCGGCCAACCTGGCGCAGCAACCGGGCTTCGTCGCCGCCGCCGAGGCGCTCCTCGCCGAGAACGGGACGCCAGCGCTCGCGGGCGTGCTGACACCCCTCGGGATCCTGCTCATCTCCCTCCCCCTGTCGAGAGGCGTGCTTCCGCACTGGGTGGGGTGGCTGGGTGTGGGAACCGGGGCGCTCGGCCTCGCGAGCGAGGCGCTGCGGTTCGCGGTGCCCGCCCTGTACACCGTCTACGGACCGCTGCTGTGGGTCTGGTTCGCGGCCGTCGGTGTCGCGCTGCTGCGGTTGCCGCTGCGTGACGGGGCCTCGCGTGGGGTGGGGCTTCCGGGCGAAGGGATGCCGACGGTTGCGGCGCCGTCGGCGTCTCTCGACGTGGCCACGGGTGGAAGGCGCCGTCGGTCGTGAGGGGATGCTCCTGAGGAGAAACCGCGTGCCCGGGGGCGCGAAGTGTTGCGGCGGGGCCGCGGCATCCATCGATCGGATCTCGCGGCCCCGCCCTGCGCCTCAGTACTTGGCCGACTGGCCGCCGTCGATCGGGATGACGGTGGCGTTGACGTACGACGCGTCGTCGGAGAGGAGGAACGCGACGACCGACGCGATCTCGGGGGCCTCGCCGTAGCGCTTGGTGGGGTTGGCCTGAATGAACTGCTCGGCCGCCTGGCGCGGGTTCTCGGCGTCGAGCTGCTTCATGGAGTTCTCGACCATCGGAGTCCAGATCGCGCCGGGCGCGACGGCGTTGATGCGCACGCCGAACTCGCCGTACTCCACCGCAGAGTTGCGGGTGAGGCCGACGACGCCGTGCTTGGCGGCGGCGTAGCCCGACTGGCGCCCGATACCGCGGATGCCGCCGACGCTCGCGGTGTTCACCACGGCGCCACTCCCCTGCGCGCGCATGACCTTCAGCACCTTCTCGAGGCCGAGGAACACACCGCGCAGGTTGATCGACACGACCCGGTCGAACTCGTCGGCCGAGAAGTCTTCGGTGAGGTTCTGCTTGCCCTCGATGCCGGCGTTGTTGAAGAAGCCGTCGATGCGGCCGAAGGCCGCGAGGGTCTCGTCGACGTAGCGCTGGGTGTCGTCTTCGCTCGAGACATCGGCGGTGACGGTCACGAGCGTGGCGTCGGGGGCGACGTCGCGGACGGCCTGCACCGTGGCATCCAGCCCGTCCTTCGAGACGTCGACGAGCGAGAGGTTCGCACCCTCCGAGGCCAGTCGCACCGCGGTCGCGCGGCCGAGGCCGGAGCCGGCTCCGGTGATGAGGACGGTGCGGTCGGTGAATCGTTCAGTCATGTCTCTCGCCTTTCGTCTCGAGACTCCGGCCGTTCGCGTTGTGAGCTCGTGAACCGGATGCCTCATCTGTGCGTGTTCTCTGGGTGCAACCGCCCGTGGTTCGATCTATTCCTCTGCATGAATATGCAGGGTTCGGGGCGGGGCGTGTTCGGGGCGCGCCGGAACACCGTTCGTTCATGCCGCGTCCATCTCATCGACACCGCCCCCTCATGTCACGACGCGGCTGCCTCCGTAGGGTCGCCGGGTCGGCCCCGTGAACCTTTGGGCACGACCTCCCCTCATCGAACCGGAAGGTACTTCGCTTGCCCGCGCCTGCAACACCTCTTTCCTCCTCTGCTCCCCCACGGCGACGCCTCGCTGCCGCGCTGCTCGTCGCCGTGGTCACCACGACGACGGTGGGAGTCGGCACACTCGCTCCGATGCCGGCGGTCGCCGCACCCGACACGGGCGGCTTCGACCTCGCCGGCGGAGACTCCACCCTTCTCTCCGCCGACTCGCAGACGCTCGCCCCCGGGCTCGAGCTCACCGACTTCCGCCGACTGCAGCCGGCCGGGTGGGTCACCGGTCACGTCATGCGCGCTGATCTCACCACACCCACTCTCTCGCTCGACGTCCTCGACGCCGGCACAGTCTCGGGAGGTGCGACGCTCAGCGAGCAGATCGCCGGCACCGGCGCGATCGCTGCGATCAACGGCGACTACTCCGACATGAACAACTCCACCGCGCCCGTCGGCACCAACGTGTCGCCGACCCAGGGTGTGCGCTCGGCAGCCCCGGATGAGCGCCCTGCGTTCACGCTGAGCGACGGACTCGCGGCCGTCCAGGCGCTGGCCTCTGCGGCGACGGTGACGATCGACGGCACCTCCCACCGTGTCTCGGGCGTCAACAGCCCGGCGATCGGAGCGAACGGCATCGGGTGGTACACCGCGGCATGGGGCGCGCACCCGCTCGCCCGCGCTCTGGGCGCACCCGCCGCGCTCGCCTCGCCGATGGCCGCCGTCACCGTGCAGGACGGGGTGGTCACCGAGGTGAGCACAGACCCCGCATCCGTCACCGGCGAGACCACCATCGCCGACGGCACCGGTGTGCTCATCGGGCGAGAAGCCGGCGCCGCCACCCTGGCCGCGCTCGAGGTCGGCGACACCGTCGACGTCGCCGTCGCGACATCCGCAGACGTCGATCTCGCCGTGAGCGGCGCGCAGCGCCTCGTCATCGACGGCGTGCAGACCGACGCCGAGCAGGTCGAGGCCGCGCGCACCGCCATCGGCGTGAGCCGTGACGGCACCGAGATCACCGTCGTCACGATCGACGGGCGGACGGGCGACAGCCGCGGCATGACGCTGCAGGAGCTCGGCGACCTGATGCTCGACCTCGGCGTGCACAACGCCGTGAACCTCGACGGCGGTGGCTCGACCATGCTCGCCGTTCGCGAGCCGGGTGAGAGCGAAGCATCCCTGCACAACCGTCCGTCGGACGGCACCGAGCGCGTCGTCGCCAACAGCCTCGCGTTCTTCTCCTCCGCACCGGCGGGGGTCGTCTCCGACGTGCGGGTCGCACCCGCGCTCGACGGCACCGACGCCGACGCGGTCTTCCCTGGGCTGCACCGCACGCTCGCCGGCACGGGCCTCGACGACAACCTCGCGGGCGTCGTGGTCTCGGGTGCGTTCGAGACGACGGATGCTGCGGTCTCGCTCGCCCCGGAGGGCGACGCGTCCGTCGTGGTGGAGGGCGTCACCCCGGGCACAGCCACCGTCGCCTTCACGGCGGAGGGCAAGAGCGCCTCGACCCAGGTGCGGGTGCTCGGAGACCTCGAGCGGATCCGCCCGAGCGCGACGGTGATCGCCCTGTCCGAGCCCGGGCAGACCGCGACCGTGCGCCTCACCGGCCTCGACGCCGATGGCTTCACCGCCCCGATCGAGGCGCGCGATGTCACCGTCGAGAACGGCGCGGATGTCGCGGTCGAGGCCACCGGACTCGGTGAGTTCACCGTTTCGCCGGTCGTCGACAGCGGTTCGGCGACGGTGACCTTCACCGCCGGAGGCCGCAGCGTCGACGTCGCGGTGACGATCGGGTACGACACCCTCCCCGTCGCCGACTTCGCCGACGCCGCCGAGTGGACCGCCGGCGTCGCGCGTGCCACCGGAACGCTGACCCCGGCCACTGGGCCGGACGGGCAGCCTGCGCTCACCCTCTCGTACGACTTCACCACCTCCACCGGCACCCGCGGGTACTACGCGATCGTGCCGGGAGAAGCCGCCACCGGCGGACGTGTGCTCGAGGGCCAGCCCCAGGCGCTGACGATGTGGATGCACGGTGACGGATCGGGCGCGTGGCCTCGCCTGCAGCTGAAGACCGGCGCCGGCACCACCATCAACCTCGACGGGCCGATGGTCGACTGGACCGGATGGCAGCAGGCGCGGTTCACCGTGCCGGCGGGGACGGCGTATCCGCTCACGTTCCAGCGGGTGCGGATGATGGAGACCCGCCCCACCGCCAGCTACCAGGGCGAGGTGACGATCGCCTCTCTCGAGTCGGTCGTCGCACCCGACGTGGAGCAGCCGGTCGCACCCCGCGTCTTCGACCCGGTGATCGTCACCGACGGTACGGTCGACGATCGCGCGCAGCGCATCGCGGTGATGAGCGACGCCCAGTTCGTAGCGCGCAACCCCGACAGCGAGCTGGTGCAGGCCGCGCGAGAGACGTTCCGCGAGATCGTGGCGGCAGACCCCGACTACCTCGTCATCAACGGCGACCTGGTCGATGAGGCGTCCGTCGCCGACTTCGAGCTCGCCGCCCAGATCCTGGAGGAAGAGATCGGCGACCGGATCCCGTACGTCTACGTGCCGGGCAACCACGAGATCATGGGCGGCGCCATATCGAACTTCATCGACGCGTTCGGCGACCCGTACCGCTCCGTCGACCTCGGCGGCACGCGCATGATCACGTTGAACAGCGCAGCGGGGTCGTTCCGGGCCTCGGGTCTAGAGCAGCTGCGGTTCCTCGACGAGCAGCTTGCCGACGCGGCATCCGACTCGTCGGTCACCGGCGTGCTGGTGTTCTCGCACCATCCCGCCGACGATCCGCTGCCGTCGAAGGCGAGCCAGCTCGCCGATCGCTACGAGGCGGCGCAGTTCGTCGAGACGCTCACGCAGTTCCGGGCCGACACGGGCAAGTCGGCCGCGATGGTCAACGGGCACGTCGGCGTCTTCGACGCCACGAGCTATGACGGCGTCAGCCGTGTGCTCGGCGGCAACGCCGGCAAGGGTCCGTCGGGAACCCCGGATGCCGGTGGCTTCACCGGCTGGACGATGCTCGGCGTGAACCCGGGTGCGGGTGTCGTCGGCGCGTCGCCCGAGGTGGTCGTCGACCGGGTGCGCTGGATGCAGGCCGAGACCAAGCCCCGCGTGTCGGCGGTCGACCTCGAGGCGCCCACGGTGCTCGAGGTCGGCGAAACCGCCGCGGTGTCCGCCACCTTCGAGCAGGACGGCGAGCGAGTCGTGCCGGTCGCCTGGCCGGTGTCGGCCGACTGGGCGGGCGACGGCATCGATGTCGTGACCGACCTGATCAGCACGCCTTCCCGGCTCGAGGCCGCCGCCGAGGGAGTGCTGCGCCTCAACCCGGCGACCGGCGAAGTGACCGCTGTCGCCGCCGGTGAAGCGACGCTGTCGGTGACGGTGAACGGCGTGACCCAGGCGGTCGACGTGACGGTCGTCGGCGAGCCGGGTGAACCGGGTGAGCCTGGGGAACCCGGGGAACCCGGGGAGCCCGGAGAGCCTGGGGAGCCCGGGGAGCCGGGAGAGCCGGGTGAGCCCGGGGAACCCGGGGAACCCGGTGAGCCTGGGGAGCCCGGTGAGCCCTCGGAGCCTGGCGAGCCCGGTCAGCAGCCCGGCGATGGCGGAGCTCCGGCGACCGGCGGCGACGGGGCGAGCTCGGGCGGTCAGCCGACGAGTGCCGGCGACGACGATCTCGCGACGACCGGATTCGAGAGCACCCCGCTGCTGTGGACGGCGCTCATCGCGCTCCTCCTCGTGGGCGCGGGCGCCGGGCTCCGAACCTGGCGCGTTCGCCGCGCCCGCCAGCAGGAGATCTGACGCGACGAACGACAGAGCCCCCGGTGCCGTTGTGGCGCCGGGGGCTCTTCGTCGTCGCGGTCGTGAGGAGATCCGCGTTCCTGCGGATGACGTTGCCGCGGCAGCATCCTCGTGAGTGCGGATCTCCGCAGGAGCGCGGAATCGGGCGTGCATACTTCTTCGATTGCGCGCAATTGGATTGCGTGCAATGCTTCTTCCATGCCGCCCGTTGCGCTCGACGACTTCGTCTGCTTCGCGATGTACACCGCGTCGCACGCGACCACGCAGGCGTACCGCGAGGTGCTGAAGCCGTGGTCGCTGACGTATCCGCAGTACCTCGCAATGGTCGTGCTCGCCACCGGCGAGCGGACGGTGAGCTCGCTCGGCGAGGAGCTGCACCTCGACTCGGGGACGCTCTCGCCCCTCTTGCGCCGGCTCGAGGCGCGCGGACTCGTCGACCGTCGCCGCGACCCGGGCGACGAGCGGGTGGTGCGGGTCAGCCTGACCGAGGAGGGGCGGTCGGTCTACGCCGACGTCGTCGCGGCAGCGGGATGCCTCGTACCCGGCTTCGTCGACAGCGGTCGCAGCGTGCCCGAGCTCCTGGCGCAGCTGCACGCGATCACCGCCAATATGCGGGCGCTCGCCGGCGAGCTTCGCGCCGCTTCCTGACGCGCGTCGCCGCGGCATCCGTCATCTCTTCATCCCCTACGAAAGGACACTCATGGACGCCCTCTACACCGCAGAAGCCCTCGCCACCGGCGGAGGACGCAACGGTCACGTGCGCACGGCCGACGGCATTCTCGACACCGAGGTGCGGGTGCCCAAGGAGCTCGGCGGAGCCGGCGGCGCCCCGAACCCCGAGCTGCTGTTCGCCGCCGGGTATGCGGCGTGCTTCCACAGCGCGCTGCAGAGCGTCGCGCGCGCGCAGAAGGTGTCGGTCGAGGGATCGAGCGTCGGGTCGCGCGTGCAGCTCGGCTCGAACGGCAACGGCGGGTTTCAGCTCGCGGTGCTGCTCGAGGTGAACATCCCGGGGGTCGACGGCGATGTCGCGCAGCAGCTGGCCGATGCCGCCCACGAGGTGTGCCCGTACTCGAACGCGACGCGCGGGAACATCGAGGTGACGGTCTCGGTCGTCGACGACTGAGGGGTCGCGGCGCCCCCGGGCTGGGACGGCCAGGGTTCCAGAAGAAGGGTTGAGCCCGGTGTCGTCGCTGAGGAGCACACTAGGCACATGACACCGTCGCCCAGGCGTGTGCAGGGCACCTACTACACGCTCATGCTCGGCAACACGCTTGCCGCGTCGTTCATCTGGGGCATCAACACCCTGTTCCTCCTCGACGCCGGATTGAGCAACCTGGAGGCGTTCGCGGCCAACGCGTTCTTCACGGCGGGCATGCTGATCTTCGAGATCCCCACC
Organism: Microbacterium sp. SLBN-154; assembly: GCF_006715565.1. Classification (NCBI taxonomy): domain Bacteria; kingdom Bacillati; phylum Actinomycetota; class Actinomycetes; order Micrococcales; family Microbacteriaceae; genus Microbacterium; species Microbacterium sp. SLBN-154. The sequence continues at coordinate 1,054,792 of NZ_VFNL01000001.1, read as the reverse complement.
GGAGTCGTGGCCGACACCCTCGGCCGCCGAGCGTCGTACCTTCTCGGGACCCTAACGCTCGCGATCACCACCGCGCTCTACTGGTGGCTCTGGGTGATGGAGTCGCCGTTCTGGGCGTGGGCCGTGGTGTCGATGCTGCTGGGGCTGGGATTCACGTTCTTCTCGGGGGCGGTCGACGCATGGCTCGTCGATGCGCTCCGCGCGACCGGGTACACCGGGAGCCTCGAGACGGTGTTCGGACGCGCGCAGATCGTCGGCGGAGTCGCGATGCTCTCGGGTTCGGTGCTCGGCGGAGTGATCGCGCAGCTGACCGACCTCGGAGTGCCGTTCCTCGTGCGCGGCGGAATCCTCGTGGTGATGCTCGTCGTCGCCGCCCTGCTCATGCGTGACCTCGGCTTCACGCCCGATCGCAGCGAGGGACCGCTGCGCGCGACGCGAACGGTGTTCCGCGCGTCGGTGACGTACGGGCTCGGAAACCCGCCGGTACGTTGGCTGATGCTCGCGAGCCCGTTCGCCGCCGGCGTCGGCATGTACGTGTTCTACGCACTGCAGCCGTACCTGCTCGAACTCTGGGGTGACGAAGAGGCGTACTCGATCGCAGGCTTGGCCGCCGCCCTCATCGCCGGCTCATCGATCGTCGGCGGCGCACTCGCTCCCTGGGTGCGGCGACTGTTCCGACGCCGCACCACCGTCATCCTCATCGCGACCGTGGGGAGCATCTTCGTTCTCGTCGTCCTCGGCCTCGTGCAGAACTTCTGGGTCGCGGTCGTCCTGCTCGCCGCCTGGGGAATCGTCTCGGCCATCGACGACCCCGTGCGCCGCGCCTACCTCAACGACATGATCCCGTCGCAGCAGCGGGCGACGGTGCTGTCGTTCGACTCGCTCCTCGGTTCGGGCGGCGGTGTGGTGTGGCAGCCGGTGCTCGGGCGGGCGGCCGACATCGGCGGATACGGGCAGTCGCTGCTGTGGAGCGGAGTGATCAGCGCCGTCGCGGTGCCCTTCGTGCTTCTCAGTCGCGCTCAGAAGGATCCGGCGGACGAGGTGACGTCGGTGAGCGGGGGGACGGATGTCGTGTCGGATGCCGAACCGGACCCGTCGCTCGACGTGACGTGACGTGGCGGGTGAGTGCTATCGCGGGAGCGTGAGGATCTCGGGCTCGCCGTCGGTGATGGCGATCGTGTGCTCGGTGTGCGCGGTGCGGCAGCCGGTGGCACTGCGGAGCGTCCAGCCGTCGGGATCGGTGATCAGAACGTCGGTGTCGCGCATCACCCAGGGCTCCAGGGCGAGGAGGAGTCCCGGTCGCAGCTTGTAGCCCCGCCCCGGGCGGCCGATGTTCGGCACGTGCGGGTCGCCGTGCATGGTGGTGCCGATGCCGTGGCCGCCGAACTCGGTGTTCACGAGGTACCCGGCATCGGTGAGCACGGTGCCGATCGCGTGGGAGATGTCGCCGATGCGGTTGCCCGAACGGGCGACCTCGATGCCGGCGGCGAGCGCGCGCTGGGTGACGGCGATGAGGGCGGCGTCTTCGGGGCTTGCGGGGGTTTCGGGCCCGACGATGAAACTGATCGCGGCGTCGGCGGCGATGCCGTCCTTCAGCACGGCGAGGTCGAGGGTGAGGAGGTCTCCGGGCTGCAGGGCGTAGTCATGCGGCATCCCGTGGAGAACGGCGTCATTGACGGCCGTGCAGATGTAGTGACCGAACGGACCGTTGCCGAAGGATGGCGCGTAGTCGACGTAGCACGATTGCGCGCCCGCCTTCACGATGAGCTGCCGCGCCCACTCGTCGATCTCGAGGAGGTTCACGCCGACGGTCACGCGCTCGCGCAGTTCCTGCAGCGTCGCCCCCACGATGGCGCCCGCAGACCGTGCGTGCTCGAGTTGGCGGGCGTTGAGGATCTCGATCATGGGGCGCCTTCGGGGGTCTCGGGGGCGGGCAAGTCGGGCGGTATAAGAATACCGGGCCGATAATACCGCTAGGCTGGCCGGCATGATGGTGCGCCTGCCCCACACGCCCGAGACCCTCGCGCGGGGCCGACGAGTCGGCACCTTCCTCCGTGAGGCCCGGGGCGGTCGCTCGATCGTCGATGTCGCCGCGTGCGCGGGTATCTCCGCGGAGACGCTCCGCAAGATCGAGACGGGGCGCCTCCCCACCCCCTCGTTCGAGACGGTGGCGGCGGTCGCCGCCGCGCTGCACCTGTCGCTGGACGACATCGCCGATCACGCTCGCGGTGAGGACGTCGCGCTTTCGGCGTGAGGACTGCGAGACCCCCGCGATAGCGCAAGGCCGGAGACGACGGCGGCGACCGCGGCGATGCCCGCGGCACCGAGGAACAGCCACGAGAACCCGCTGGTGAGCGCTTCGGACGCCCCGGCCCCGCTCTCGAGCACCGCTTCCGTGCGAAGCGCGGCCAGCGTGCCGAGCACCGCGAGGCCCAGGGCGCCGCCGATCTGCTGACTGGTGTTGACCAAGCCTCCGGCGAGGCCGGATTCGCCGTCCTCGACGCCGTCGACCGCCAGCTGGGTCGCGGTGACGAAGGCGCCGCCCATTCCGACTCCGATGAGGATGCTGGGCCCGAGGATGTCGGTGACGAACCCGGCATCGGCGGGCGCGAACGACAGCCAGACGAGACCGGCCGCGAGGATGGCCAGCGAGCCGATCAGGGTCGCCGGAAGGCGGAACCGCGCCACGACAGCGGGCACGATCCCCGCCGCCACGACGAGGGCGCCTGCCAACGGCAGCTGCGTGAGTCCCGCCGTTAGAGCGTCGTACCCGAGGACGGCCTGCATGAACACCGACAGCGCGAAGAACAGCGACACCATTGCCGCACCGATGAGGAGCATGACGACGTTGCCGACGGTCAGACTGCGGTTGCGGAACACCGTGAGCGGGATGAGAGGCTCAACCGCCCGCCGTTCGATCAGGACGAACGCGACGCCGAGGACCGCGGCGGCGATGGCCAGGCCGACCGTGATGACGTGGAAGACGCCGACCTGCTCGATGGCGCTCAATGCGCCGACGGCGGCGAGCAGGGCGCCGGTGATGGTGGCGGCTCCGGGCACGTCGAGCCGCCGTCGCTCGGCCGGGGCGTCCCTCACGATCAGCAGCGGAACAGCCACGAGCACGACGGCGCCGACAGGGACGTTGATGAAGAACACCGACTGCCATCCGAGGGTCGCCGTCAGCACACCACCCAGCAGCACCCCGACAGCCGAGCCGATGCCGGCCACGCCGCCCCAGACACCCAAGGCCTTGGACCGGTCGGCCGGGTCGACGAACAGGCGCATCAGCAGAGCCAGCGCAGCGGGAGCGAGAAGCGCGGCCGAGGCGCCCTGCAGAGCACGTGCGGTCAGCAGCATCCCGTCTGTGAACGAGAACCCGGCCAGCGCCGAGGCGGCGACGAATCCGGCGGTGCCGACGAGGAAGACTCGCCGGTGCCCCCACCGGTCGCCGAGGCGCCCGCCGAGCAGCAGCAGGCCACCGAAGGCGAGCACGTACGCGGTGATGACCCAGGCGAGCGCGACGGTGTCCATTCCGAGCTCGGCGCCGAGGACCGGCAGGGCGATGTTGACGATGGAGGCGTCGAGGACGACAAGGAACTGCGCGAGGGCGAGGACGCCCAGGGCAAACCAGCGGCGGGCGCCGGCCGGGTTCGATGCCGGTGCGGCCGTCTTCCCGGTCGCGGGGAGCCGCGGTGCGGTGCTGGCGGGCGATGCGGTCATGATGATTCCTTTCGAAGATGAGGGAAGGAGGCGGTGAGCGAGTGAGTAGTCACTCACTCTTATGGATAAAGAAAAAGGGTCCCCCGCGGGCGGCGTTCACCGCGGGTGACTCATGCCCTTCAGAAGCAGGCGGGCCCAGTCGGCGGTGACGCCCTCGAGCCGGGCGGTCACGATCAGGTGGCAGAGCTGGCCGTAGGCCACGAAGCGCTGCACGTCCTCGTCGGTTCCGGCCGACCGGGCGCGGGCGAAGTCGACGACCCGTGCGAGTCCGGCTCGCAACGCGTCGCCGATCTCGGGAATCTCGGCAACCGACTGGGCGTGCACCTGAAGCATCAGCAGCGCGCTGTCGTCGATGAGGGCCGCGTACGCATCCCCCATCGCCTCGAGCACATCGGCGGGAAGGGGCGACTCCGAGGCATCCGCCCCCGCTGCCAGCGCAGCGATGATCCGATCGAAGCACTCGTCGAGCGCGGCCACGAACAGCGACTCTTTGCGCGGGTACAGCTTGAAGGCGTACGCCGGGGAGATCTTCGCCTCCCGGGCGACATCGGCCACCGTCGTGCGGTGATAACCGCCACGACCGAACTCTCGCAGCGCCGCCGCCGCCACGAGGGGACGACGGGAGTCGGCGGTCGAGAGGATCATGCGGGGCGTCATGAGAGTGACTGTACACTCACTCTGCCGTGAAGACGAAACGGGGCGATCGCGCCCCCACGCGATCGCCCCGTCCGACTGTGCGCCGAGGCTACAGAAGGAGCTCGCTGAGCGGCCCGACGAGGTACCGCAGCGAGTACGCCTCCCAAACCGCGCCGATCACGAGGAGGACCAGTGCCGGCAGCGCCAGAAGACCGATCCGCTGCAGACCTCGAACGTAGCCCTGCCGCCGGTTCTTCGCCCCCACCGTGCGGGGGAAGAGCCAGTGCTTGCCCAGAAGGTACGCACCGAGGACGAGCATCAGGTAGGCCTGGAGCTCGATGATCACCGTGAGGGCGTGCGGGATCTGGGCGACCCATCCCACCGGAGTGGTCGGGACGAGCGTGATGCCGGTCTGGAGCGCCCAGTATCCGAAGAACGCCAGTCCGGCGAAAGGCACGATGAGGGAAGGCAGGACGATGGTGAACAGGCTCAGCCGGACCACGTTCACCCCGAAGATCACGAGGCCGAACAGCACCGGGTTCATGAACACCCTGGCCACCAGGTCGGCGTCACCGCTCTCTTCGAGCGCGGCGATACGCGCCTCGTTGAGCTCGGGGAAGATCAGGCCGATCACGAAGCCGATCAGGACGAGTCCGTAGGTGGCGAGGTTGAGAAGAAGGTACACGCGGGCGTTCTCGCGGATGAGCCGAAAGGGACGCCGCCACAGTGGCACGCGTGCCGTCGGGACGGGAGTGGTCGATGTGGAGGTCATGCATCCATCGCACACGGTGCGGAGCTTTTCGTGCAGTGGCGTCATGTCACGACGAAAGGTGACACCACGTCACTACCGGCGCCCGCCCCACACGACGACGCTGGCACGGTGACCAGACTTCGCAGCACACTTCTGAGCGGCCTCATCGCCATATCGGCGGTCGTCTTCCTCGCCTACATTGGTCTGTACTTCTTCGATTTCGGTCTCTTCGTGACCCTCCCCGAGGGCATCACGCGGATCTTCATCGAGAACCCCTTCCTGATGTACGTGGCCCTCGCCCTCCTCGTCGCGGCGATGATCGCCAAGATCCGCACCGACCGCGCGATGAGGCGAGACCGCAGCGGGGAGCAGAACTGATCCGAGACGCCACGCAGTATCCCCCCATCGATGCCCGCATGCGGCGAGTGTCGATGCTCAGCGCGATCGCCGCGATCGCGCCGATCAGCATCATCGGCGTGGTGTTCACCGCCCGGTCGTGGTGGGAGGGCCTGACGATGATGTTCGGCTATCTGCTCGCCCTCGGTGTGCTGAGGGCCTGGAGCCTGGACGGCTACCCTCGCCACGCGATCTTCGCCCTGGCGTTCACCGCGGCGACCTGGACCGCCGACTCGCTGCGGGGCACGACCTTCATCGGATTCGTCCCCCTCGCGCTCGTCGGGGGCATGCTCCTCATGCGAACCGGGCGCTGGAGGATCTGGGTCGGATTCTTCGCGGTCGGCGTCGCAGCGATCGGCGCCAGCGCTTTCGCGTTCCGTCCCCCGACATGGACTCTCTTCGCCTCTTACGTCGTCGTCCCGCTCATCGGCACGCTGTTCGTCTTCGGCGTCATCCTCACCAGTGAGCAGGCGTGGCTCATCGCTCGACGGTTGGACCGCGCGAAGCAGATCGAGGCCGATCTCGCCGTGGCCCGCGAGCGCGTGCGCTTCGCCGGCGATCTGCACGACATCCAGGGCCATTCCCTCCACGTGATCAAACTCAAGGCAGCGCTGGCGAGGAAGGTGATGCGGACCGACCCGGATCGTGCGGATGCCGAGCTCGGCGAGATCCGTCGGATCGCCGACGAGACGATCACGCAGACCCAGTCGCTGGCCTACGCGCACCACGAGCTGAACCTCGTGGCCGAGCTCGAGAACGCCAAACGCCTGTGCCAGGCTGCGGGCTTGTCGGTGGAGGCGCGCTTCGACGGGGACCCCGGCGCCGCCACGCACCCGCTCTTGGCCCAGGTTCTGCGCGAGGCGACGACGAACCTGCTCCGCCACGCCCACCCGACCAGCGTGTCGATCACGGCGTCCCCGGTCGCCGTGGAGGTGGCCAACGACGGGCTCGGCGACGGTCTCGAGGACGGGGCGGAGATGAGCCTCCGGGGCCTGGCGCGCCTGCGCGCGCGAGTGGAGGCCGCAGACGGCACCCTCGACATCACGCGCACGCCGGAACGATTCGTCGTGACGGCGCGCATTCCGGCGGATTCCCCCGAGCGAATGAAGGAGATGACGTGACGACCGACGTCGAGCCCGTCCGCATCGTACTGGCCGATGACGAACGTCTTCTGCGCGGCGCACTCGCCGCGCTGCTTCCCCTCGACGGCACCATCGAGGTCGTCGCGCAAGCCGACAACGGCGCCGATGCCGTCACCGCGACACGGCGGCACAGCCCCGATGTCGTGGTCATCGACCTGGAGATGCCCGAATTGGACGGCCTCGAGGCTGTCCGCGTGATCCTGGCGGAGCGGCCCGAACAGCGGGTGCTGATGCTCACCCGGCATGCGCGGCCGGGGGTGCTGCGACGCGCACTGGGACTCGGGATCGTCGGCTTCATGAGCAAAGGCGCAGATCCCGAAGAGATCGCCGAGGTGATCCACAAACTCCACGCGGGAGGGCGATGGATCGCACACGACGTGCTCGAGGCGTCCGTCGTGGATGACTCGCCCTTGACCGACCGGGAGGCCGACGCCCTCCGCGAGACCCGCGAGGGCTACTCGGTCAGGGACATCGCACGACGACTGCACCTGGCGCCCGGCACGGTGCGCAACTACCTCTCGAGCGCGATGCAGAAGACCGGCGCCACCACCCGGCACGACGCCGCGAGGGCCGCCCGCGACCGCGGCTGGCTGTGAGGGCGGGGCGGGCACCGCCGTTAGATCAGCGCGGGGGAGCTTCAGCTGGGCGCGCAGGCGCCGAACGGGAACGCGAGGTGGTGCGCACGAACGCCGGGAGGAGGGCGCGAACCGAACCGACCCGAAGCGACGACCACCACACGCCCGCGCCATAGGCGAGATCGTCCAGCCGCTTGGCGATCGCGAAGCGGAGCGGATCAAGGCGCGGCCGCAGCCGCAGGTACTCCCACGCGGCATCGGCCACGGCTGCTACGACCACCGCCCGGCGAAGGCGGCGGGAGAAGACCACCCCCACGGCTGCGAGCGGCCACCAGTGCCGCACGAGAAGGGCGATGCCCTGTGCAGCGGTCGACACGAGAGCGCTGCCGACGAGCTTCATCGCGACGCGATACGGCCGTCGTACGTGACTGACGCGGCGGGCGATCCGCCACGTCACGAACCCCGCGGTGCCGACGATGACCGGCAGTGACCACCTCCGTTGCGCAAGGGCCGCACCCAGAACGACGGCGCTCCACGGCGCGAGCACCACGGGAGCGATGTTGGCGGGGTGGCGGGCCGCGAGCGGCTGAGCGCCGGTGCCGTAGAAGAACTTCCGCCCCAACCACCGCATCGCGCGCGCCCGATGCTCATGGTGGACGACGGCCGCCGGTTCGAAGCGCACCCGGTGCCCGGCGGCATGAAGCCGCCAGACGAGATCGACATCCTCGCCCGCGTTCGTCGTTTCGTCGAAGCCGTCACCGAGCAGCTCGACCCTGCCCACGACACACGTCGTCGGCACCCACGCCACCCGCGTCCGCGGCACGACGGGCGCGCTCTCCTGACCGAGATCCAGCGATGATCGCGCATCTTCGTATCGCGTGATCCACGTGGGCGCTCCCTCCGTCATCCCGCCGACCCGCGGCGCAGCCAACGCCAAGCGCGGGTCGGCGAAATGCCGCAGCAGGAGGGAGAAGCAGGCGGCATCCACCATGACATCGGTGTCGACGAACGCCACGAACTCGGTCTCCGTCGCTCGCATCCCTGAGTTGCGCGCCGCCGACACGCCGAGATTCTGCGGGTGCACGATCAGCCGGGCACCGTGCGCGCCCGCAGCGCGTGCGACCGCCCCCGCATCATCCGAACCGTCGTCGACGACGATCACCTCGGCGACCTCGGCGGGAATGGTGCCCAGCAGCCGCGCGAGAAGGCGCGCCCGGTCCTTCGTCGGGATCACCACGGTCAATCGGTCGAGCCCGATCTCCGCCAGCGCGTCCGGCACCGGGTGGGCCAAGCCCGCGTCGAGGAGATACTCCGCGAGGGCGCGGGAGGCGGCATCGCGGACCACCACGGTGCCGGCCGACGCGATCGCGCGGGCTCGAGGCGTCAACCGCACCACCCGGGCGCTCGTGCCGCCGATGAGCACCTCACCGTCGTCGACGACCCGCGTCTGCCGCCCCATCCTGACGGTGAAACCGTCCGGAAGCCGGGATGACGACGCGCGACCGCGCTCGTCGATCACCGTCGCACCGCCTCCCACGCCGCATCGCCCATGGCCTCGAGGAGGTGGGCGCCCTCCTCAGCCGATGCCCCGGTCGGGTCGCCGAGCACGCCGTTCGGCGACACCGCCGCGACGCCGCGCTCGCGCAGCAGTGGGAAGATCTCGTCCAGCGGGCGAGTCTCGCCCGGCGCCTGTCGCTCGACTCGGACGCTCTGCGGTGACAGGTGAAGAAGGATCGAGGTCTCGGTGCGGCCGGCGTGCGCATCCGACCCCGGCACCCCGCATCCCACGGAACGGACATCCCGCCCCTCAGCTCTCAGCATGGCCACCGCCTCCGAGAGAGCCTCGACGTTTCCGCCATGCCCGTTGACGAACACGATGCGCTCAGCCCAGCGGCCGGCCGAGCGGCCGATCTCGACGACGACGGTCCGCATCGCGGCCGTGCCGATCGAGATCGTGCCTGCGAAGTCCTCGTGCTCGCCGCTTGCGCCGTAGGACAGCACCGGGGCCACCACAGCGGCGACACCCTGCGATCCCCACCGATCCGCGAGGTCGTCGGCGACCGCCTCCGCGATCAAGGCGTCGACGGCGAGCGGAAGATGCGGACCGTGCTGCTCGGTCGATCCGAGGGGGACGATCAGGATGCCGCTCGCCGACTCCCACGTGTGCGACGCGAGGCGGGAGGGCGAGGGGACGAGCGGCTGCGGCATCCCGCCATCATTTCGCGCCGGCGGGGATCTCGCCGTCGATCGTGGCGTCCTTCGGCGAAACCACCGGCTTCTGCGACGGCCGCCCCGCAGGCGCGTCGGCTGCGCCCTCGGCGCCCAGAGTACGGGTGAAGCCGGCGGGGATCCACAGATCGTCCGGACTGAGCTCGGTGATCGAGCGGTGGCCGAGTCCGAGCACGGCGGAGTCGAGCCCCATCCGCAGCAGATCGAGCACGTTCTCCACACCGGCCTGGCCGTTCGCGGCCAGACCCCAGAGGTAGGCGCGGCCGATCATGACGGCGCGCGCACCGAGCGCAAGTGCCTTCGCGACATCGCCGCCGCGCCGGACACCGCCGTCCAGGAGGACCTCCACCTGATCACCGACCGCCTCGGCGATCGCCGGAAGGCAGCGGATGGTCGCCGGCGTCGTGTCGAGGTTGTTGCCGCCGTGGTTGGACACCGAGATCGCGTGAGCTCCGATGTCGACGGCGCGCTTGGCGTCGTCGACCCGTGTGATCCCCTTGAGCATGAAGGGGCCGCCCCACTCCTCGCGAAGCCACGCCACGTCGTCCCATGAGGGCGGGGGCGTCTGCATCCATTCGTAGTAGGCGCCGAAGAACGTCGGGGCCGCGCCGTCGGGTGGCTGGAGATTCGGGGCGGTGAGATCGGGGAGACCCTCGCGAAGGAAACGGAGTGTCCATCCCGGTCTGCGGATCGCCTCCGGTGCCATCTGGATCATCGCGTTCAGGTCGAGCTTCTCGGGGATGGTCGGGCTCCCCCAGTCGCGGCCGACGGAGAACGACCAGTCGAGCGTCGCGATGAGCGCCTTCGCACCGGCATCCCTCGCTCGATCCATCCGTTGGATCATCGACTCTTTCGAGCCCGTCCAGTACAGCTGGTAGAAGGTGTTGCCGTTGGCGGCGACCACCTCCTCGACCGGCTTGCTGGCGAACGAGCTCAGCCCCATGATCGTGCCGCGCGCCGCCGCTGCCCGCGCCACGGCGAGCTCGCCGGCGGGATCGACGGCCTGCACGCCCGTCGGCGAGATCAGCACGGGAATCGAGATCGGGATGCCGAGCACCGTCGTCGACAGGTCGCGCTCCGCCTGATGCCCCGCCACGTGCGGAGCGAACTGCAGTTCAGCGAACGCGTCCTGGTTGTCTCGGGGGGTGCGGCCGCGCTCCGACCCCGCCACGAGCGCGGCGTACACCGACGGCGGGAGACGCTTGCGCGCCCGCCGCTGCGCTTCCAAGACGGTCTCGAACCACGGGTTCTGCCGCCAGGGCCAAAGGTTCTTCACGTCGAGCATCATGGGACTCCTCTGCTGTGCCTCGTAGGGACGCGGGTCACGTGCCCGCGAAGATCTGTGAGATGGCCGGTGCGACATCCCGATGGCCATGGATGACGCGGCACACGCCCCGTCCTTTCGCAGCCAGCTCGCGGCCGAGCTCGAGATCCTTCTCGCCGGTCGCATCCAGCAGCACGTCCAGTCGCGGGAGTCGAGCCGCGAGCGGGCGGGGATCGGGGCCGGCGTTGTGGACGCAGTCCGAGAGCAGGAGCACGCGGGCGTCCCGCGCGGGGACCCGGGCGAGCTGCTGTCGAGCGAGCTCCAGCGGGAAGGCGAGGTTCGTCAGGCCCCGTGCCGGGATTCGCAGGATCTGGTCGAGCAGGGTCATCGGCCGCACGACATCGCCGAGCTTGAGCAGAATGGCCGCATCCGACCAGAACGCGATCACCCCGAGCGCATCGGCGTGCAGCTCTGACGACACCGCGCCCACGGTGGCTGCAGCGGTCTTGATCCGCTCACCCCGCATCGATCCCGAGACGTCGACGAGGAGGACGACCGATCGCGTCGTGCGCATCCGCTCCCGCACCACGATGTCTTCATCCTCGGGTACAGGCCGCTCGGCCAGCACCTCGATCGTCTGGTCGAGGTCGATCTCGTCGGACGCGCCGCGGTAGGGCGTGCTGAGCAGGTCGCCGATGCCGCGACGGGTCGTGACATCGCGACGGGCACGACGCACCGACAGGCGCCCGGCGATCTGCCGAGCGATCACCCGCACCGCCGGATCCAGCGTCGCCTCGTCGACGGGTGCAGGCACCAGGACGGCCTCCTCATCGGTCTCCCCCGGGGCGGTGGCCCCGCGCTGCGGCCGCACCGCGGAGCGGCGCGACCCGCCGGCACGGAGGGCCGTCCCCCCTCTGATCGTGACGTCGAACACCGTCGGCGGTTCGTCGAGGTGCTTCGGAGTCCGCTTCAGGGGCGCACCCCGCACCTTCGTCGTGCGGCGGCGCCCGGAGCGGACCGGTGAGTCAGCGGCCACTTCTCTTCACCCGGGCGCGGCCTGGCGCGGTTCGAGCACGAAGCGGTCCTCCCAGATCTCCCGCAGCACCGCCTCCGGCGTCGTCTCCACAGCCTCATCCAGATGGATGCGGCCCGACAGCGCCACCACCATGGCGTCGTACATCAGCTCGGGGTACTCCGCGGCCCCCGGTTCGGTGTGTCCGCGGAGGGCCGCGAGACGGAGGGCGACCAGGGTGGTGTCGATCGCACCTCGGACGCTCGAGCCCTGACGAACGTCGGGATGCTCGCGAGTGGCCCGCGTCACGGCGACCGCATCCACCACCGCGCGTTCGGCGAGGAGTCCGCGCGCGCCGGTGCGGAGGGAGACGATCCGCTCCTCCTCCTCAGCGCTCTGGTAGTCCACCGCGAGCCGGTTGAGGCGGTCGTGCACGCTCGTGGAGAGGCGCGTGGTCCCCACGTTGTCGTAGGGGTTCATCGACGCGATGACCCGGAAGGTCGGCAATGCGTCGATGCGCCCCACCCGTGGCACCGTGATCGACCGATCGGCCATCGCTGTCAGGAGCGTGTTGAGGGTGTCTTCCGGGGCACGGTTGAACTCCTCGATGTAGAGGAACCCTCCGCGCTGCATGGCCTCCAGCAGCGGCCCGGGGACGAAGTTCTCGGGCGAATAGTCCTCCCGGAGCACGCGGGCGGGGTTGTGATGACCGACGAGCTTCGCCGGTGTGAGGTCGGCGTTGCCCTCCACGAAGAGCAGCGGAATGCCCCACTCGTCGGTGATCGCCCGGAGAATCGTGGTCTTGCTCGTACCCGGGGGACCTTCCAGCACGATGTCGCGGCCCGCGGCGACGGCCGCGAGCGTGAGCTCCAGTTCACGCTCGCGGCCGACGAGGTGCGCGGCGATCTTCGCACGGTTCTGGCGGAGGGTGTCCGCATTCTCCACGTCGGACAGTGCGTCGATCGTCACGTCGTTCTCTCTTTCCCTGCTACTTCTGCGTGTTGCCGGCGTCGACCGGGAGGGTCACGCCGGTGACGTAGCGCGCCTCGTCGGAGGCGAGCCACAGCAGCGCGTTGGAGATGTCGACCGACTCCACCCACGGGATGGGCAGCGCATTGAGCGCGGCGAACCGTTCCCCGAGTACTTCGCGCGTGCGCTCCTCGGGTGCGAGGTCGGGCGCGAAGAGCGCGTAGAGCGCGGGGTTCTGGATCATGTCGGTGTCTACCGACGTCGGATGCAGCGAGTTGACGCGGATGAAGTCGGGGGCCAGCTCCAGCGCCAGCGTGCGCATGATGCCGATCACACCGTGCTTGGCAGCGACGTAGTGGATGAAGTTCGGATAGCCCTTGAGCCCAGCTGCCGAACTGGTGATGATGATCGATCCGCCACCGGCCGCGCGAAGGTGGGGGATCGCGACTTTCGCCGTGAGCCACACCCCCTTGAGGTTGATGTCGATCATGTCGTCCCATTCGACCTCGGTGAGATCCTCTGCCCGGGCATTGGAGAAGATCCCGGCATTGGCGCTGACGATGTCGAGCCTGCCGAGATCCGCCACCCCCGCATCCACCGCCTGCCGGAGACCGTCGACGTCGCGGACATCCGCCTGGGTCGCCACGATCCGGCGATCCAGCGCCTCGACCTGGCGGACCGTCTCGGCGAGATCCTCCGGCGTGGCCATCGGATACGGAACCGTGTCCACCTGCGCGGCGAGGTCAACGGCGATGATGTCCGCACCCTCCTGAGCGAGACGTATCGCGTGCGAGCGCCCCTGCCCGCGCGCCGCTCCGGTGATGAAGGCGACCTTTCCGTCGAGTCGTCCCATGACGATCTCCTTTCTTCAGCGCTTGTTGAGGAACCCGGCGTCGACGGGCAGCGTCACACCGGTGACGTAGCGGCCGGCGTCGGAGACGAGGAACAGGACGGCGTTGCTGATGTCGACCGCGTCGAGCATCGGCACCGGCAGGGCGTTGGCCATGGCGTTGCTGAGCTGCGGATCGCTCTGGAGGAACTCCTGCATGACGTCGTTCACGACCATCGGGGTGTCCACACCGGTGGGGTGGATCGTGTTCACACGGATGCTGTACTGCGCGAGCTGGTTCGCGTACGAGCGCATGAGACCGACCACGCCGTGCTTAGCCGCCGTGTACCCGAGCCCGCCGGGTGTCGCGCCGCCGATTCCGGCGAGGCCTGCCGTGGAGCTGGTGAGCACGATGGCACCCCCGCCGCGGTCGATGAGGGCCTGCTTGGCAACTTCGACCGTGTGGTAGACCCCGGTGAGGTTAACGTCGATGACGTCGAACCACTCCTGCTCGGTGGGATGCATGGACAGGGGAGCGATGCCGGCGTTGCCGAGCACGATGTCGCACCCGCCCAGCGAGGCCACTCCGCCGTCGAACGCGGCCTGCAGGGCTGCGCGATCGCGCACGTCGGCCGGCACTGCGTGGATACGGCGATCGAGTTCCTCGACCAGCCGCACGGTCTCTTCCAGATCCTCGGGTGTCGCCATCGGGTAGGCGACGGAGTCGATCTGCGCGGCGATGTCCACCGCGATGATGTCTGCGCCCTCCTGGGCGAGACGGATGGCGTGCGCGCGACCTTGACCGCGCGCCGCTCCGGTGATGAAGGCGACTTTGCCTTCGAGGACTCCCATGATGTTCCTTTCTCGGGTTATCGGACGGGGTCTGTGAGTACCGGGGTCAGTACTGGGTGTTCCCGGCGTCGACGGTCATCGCCATCGCGGTGACGTACCGGGCTTCGTCACTGGCGAGGAACAGGACGGCGTTCGACTGATCACGAGGTTCGGTGACCTGGACCGGAAGCATGTTGGTGAGCATCCCCCCAAGGTTCGGGTTCTTCTCCAGCAGCGGCGGGAAGGCGTTGCCCATCTCGCCCATCGGCGTGGCGACACCCGTGGGGTGCAGGGTGTTGACCCGGATGTTGTGAACCGCGAGTTCCGCCGCGAAGGCTTTGCCGAGGCCGGTCACGCCCCACTTCGACGCCACGTAGGGGGCGAGGAAGGGCAGACCCTTGAGCCCGGCCGCCGAGCTGGTCAGGATGATCGAACCTCCGCCCGCCGAGATGAGGTGCGGCGCCGAGAGCTGCACGGTGTTGAACACACCGGTGAGATTGGTGGCGATCGTGTCGTCCCAGATCTGCGGAGTCACCTCGTCATAGGCGGCGATGATGCAGATGCCGGCGTTGCCGACGACGATGTCGAGTCGGCCCAGCGCGGCGACGCCCTCGTCGATCGCGGCCTTGAAGGCATCCCGGTCGCGGACGTCGGTCTTCGTCGCAACGATCCGGCGATCGAGCGCCTCGACCTGTCGAACCGTCTCGGCGAGGTCTTCCTCCGTTGCAGGCGGATACTGCAGATTCGGCACGGGGGCGCAGAGGTCCACGGCGATGATGTCGGCGCCCTCCTCTGCCAGCCGGAGCGCGTGGCTGCGCCCCTGTCCGCGGGCGGCTCCGGTGATGAGCGCGACCTTGCCTTCGACTCGTCCAGCCATCGATGTTCCTTTCTCAAGGCGCACGACATCGCCGCGACCGCGGCGCGGTCGTCGAGTGAAGCGATGTCACGCGGTGCGGGAGTGAGGACCTCCTGAGAGATGAGCGCCCTCGTGGGCGGGGTGGGATGTCGGTGTGAAGCCCGCGAGCGGGCTCTCCGCGCAGGCGCTCACCGGCGGCGCCGTGATGTCGTCGCGACGGCCGATGCTGACCCTGACGGGTCGAGACCGCGGTGGGGAGGTGCGGTGAGAGTGGTCCTGGGATGGCTGCGGCACGGCGCCCTTGGTCTTGAGCAGCTCCTCCCCGAAGCCGCGCACGCATTCGGGGTCGGGACCGTCGAGAGGCAGACCGGTGAAGAACTTCGCAGCCATGCAGCCGCCCTTGCAGGAGTCGAAGAACTGGCACGACGTACAGGCGCCGCCCGACTGCGGTTGACGGAGACGGGCGAACAGATCGGATCGCTGCCAGACCTCCTGGAAGCCCGCTTCGCGGACGCTTCCGGCGAGGAATTCGTCGTGGATGGCGAACGGACAGGCGTAGACGTCGCCGACGGGGTCGATGAGGCAGACCACGCGCCCCGCACCGCACAGATTCAGCCCCGGGAGGGAGGATCCGTAGGCCGAAAGGTGGAAGAACGAGTCTCCGGTGAGGACGTCGTCACCGTGAGCGACGAGCCACTCGTAGAGCTCGCGCTGCTGCTCGCGGGTCGGGTGGAGATCGTCCCAGACGTCCGCCCCGCGACCGGAAGGACGAAGCCGCGTCAGTCGCAGTTGCGCCCCGTACTGATCCGCGATGACCTTGAAGTGGTCCAGCTGAGCGATGTTGGTGCGGGTGCACACCACCGACAGCTTGAATCCGCGCATCCCGGCATCCGACAGATTCTGCATCGCCCGCATCGCCGTCTCGTACGACCGGGGGCCGCGAATCGCGTCATTGACGTCGGCGGTCGTCCCATCGAGCGAGATCTGTACGTCGACATAGTCGTTCGCAGCGAGTCGGGCGGCGACATCGGGGGTGATCTTCACCCCGTTGGTCGAGAACTTGACGCCGACATGGTGAGCCGTCGCGTAGTCGACGAGCTCCCAGAAATCACTGCGGACCGTCGGCTCACCCCCGCCGATGTTCACGTAGAACACCTGCATCCGTTCCAGCTCGTCGATGATGGCTTTGCACTCCTCGGTGCTGAGCTCACGAGGATCCCGCCGGCCGGAACTGGACAGGCAGTGCACGCACGAGAGATTGCAGGCGTACGTCAGTTCCCAGGTCAGGCAGATCGGCGCATCCAGGCCCCGCTCGAAATGGTCGACCAGGCGAGTGGGGCGGGATGCCGGGGCGTCGGCCAGAAGGGTCATGACGAACGCCTTTCGATCATCGCGGACCCGGCGAGGGTCTCCAATGCGCGCAGATATCGGGGGCGATCCGGGACGGAGACGCCGGCGGCGTCGCACGCCGCCGCGAGGGTGTCAGAACTGTCGAGCTGCTCCACCAGGGCCAGCAGCGTGCGGTCCTTCAGGAACGACAGCTTGCGGGTGCCGAAGTGGTAGAGCAATGCTCCGAACGGCTCGGGCCGCACCGACACCTGGGGGCTGAGCCGCCACGGCGCGTGCATGTCCATGACGTCAGTAGACGCCGCACATGCCGTCGATCGACACTTCCTCAACGAGGGAGTCGGTCTCGACGATCTCCGGATCGGGGGCCTCGGTCTTCGCAGGATCCATGAAAAGCTCCTCCTCAGCGATCCGCCGCCGTTGGCGGATCCGTTGCTGAGGACGATACTAATGACACTCAGTGCCGAATGGAAGGGTGAGCCGTGCCGGTGAGCTCCGAGACCCGCGCGCGGATGGGGCGCGCTCCCGCCACGACGCACGGCCAGCTGAGCCACATCGCGCTCGCCCTCTTCCTGGAGCGCGGCTTCGAGCAGACCACCATCGATGACATCGTCGAGGCCGCGGGGATCGGACGCCGTACGTTCTTCCGGTACTTCCGATCCAAGAACGACCTGCCATGGGGCGACTTCGAGAGCATGCTCGCGGGAATGCGCGCCCACCTCGCCGGTCTCCCCGACGACCTGCCCCTTCGCGATGCCCTGCGTACGGCGGTGGTGGAGTTCAATCGGTTCCCCGACATCGAGATCCCGGTCCACCGGGAGCGCATGTGGCTCCTGTTCAACGTGCCGAGCCTCACCGCCCACTCGACGCTGCGGTACGCGGAGTGGCGGCAGGTGATCGCCGAGTTCGTCGCCGAGCGCCTCGGTGATCCGCCCGACGCGATCGAACCCCAGGCGATCGCGTGGGCGTGCCTTGGCCTGTCGCTGGCGGCGTACGAGCAGTGGCTGGCGCACCCGGATGCCGACCTCCTCGCCCTCATCGACGAGGCCTTCGTCAGATTCGGCGACGCGTGGAGAGCCAGCTGATGACCACACTCATCGTCGGTGCAGGATCATCGGGGTCGGCCCTGGCCGCCCGCCTGACCGAGGATGACGGCCGCGACGTGATCCTCGTGGAGGCAGGACCAGCCGATCCGGACTTCGCTCCCGATGTGCGCGACGCCTCCAGCATCCGAGGCGCCATGCCGGGGCATCCCGCGAACTGGTCGTTTCTCGGTCACCTGACACCCGACCTCGCCTACACCGTCGTGCGCGGACGGATGCTGGGTGGCTCGAGCGCCATCAACGGCGCCTACTTCGTTCGCGCGCGCTCGGGCGATCATGCCCGGTGGGCCCAGGTCGGCGGCGACCGCTGGTCGTACGACGCGGCCCTGCCGGTGTGGCGCGCGATCGAATCCGACGTCGATTTCCCCGACTCTCCGATGCACGGTTCCACGGGCCCTATGCCGGTGCGGCGGCCGGCGCCGGGGGCCCTCGCGGCGGCCTTCCTGAGGGCCGCACGGGTGCGGGGACACGCCGAGGAGCCCGACAAGAACGGGGAGGGGGTTCCCGGCGCGGGCCCCGTTCCCTCGAACATTCGCGACGGGCAGCGCGTGAACACAGCGATGGCGTACCTCCCCGGCGCCGTGCGGGCCCGACCGGGGTTGCGGATCCTGGATCGCACCACGGTGGGTCGCGTGATCTTCGACGGAATCCGCGCCATCGGCGTGGAGACCTCCCGGGGCGAGATCCGGGCCGACGAGGTCGTGCTCTCGGCAGGCGCGATCGGCTCGGCCCGCATCCTCCTCGCCTCCGGTGTCGGGCCGGCAGCCGATCTGGAACGCTTCGACATCCGGGTCCGCGCCGATCTTCCCGTGGGAACGGCGTTCTCGGATCATCCCGACATCTCCCTCTCGTGGCGACCGGATGGCCCGACGATCGACCCGGCTGAACGATTCGCGTTCCCCGCGGCCGTCAACATCGACACCGGCGGCCATCCCGACGCCGACGTCGAGATCCTCCTGTCGGTGAAGCCGCTGGGGTATCTGTTGACGGGAACCACGCGCACCCTCGCCGGGGGGCTCGGGGCCGCACTGCGGCATCCTCTCCGCACCGCGCGTGCGGTGACGGGAATCTCGGCGCGGCGCGCCGCGATGCAGGTGGCGCACCGCGACGACCTGCCGCTCATCGTCGGACTGCAATGCCCGGCCGGGCGGGGGTCGCTCGCCCTGCAAGCCCCCGACCCCGCTGCGCCGCCGCGCATCGAGTACCGCTACCTCGCCGACGTCGACGACCGCCGGCGGTTGCGCGCAGGGATCCGGGAGGCGGCCGCGCTCGTGCGCGACATGGGCGGTCGGCTGACGGAGCTCAACGAATCGGACCTCGACGACGAGACGCTCGACGCGTGGATGCTGTCGCACCTCGGCACGGCGATCCACATGTGCGGCACGGCTCCGATGGGCCCGGTCGTGGACGGTGCAGGTCGCGTTCACGGCCTCGCCGGCCTCCGCGTCGCGGACACCTCGATCCTCCCCGTCGTCCCTACCCGCGGGCCCGCCGCGTCGGCGGTGCTCGTCGGCGAGGTCATCGCCCGCGCGATGCGGGAGCGGTGACGAGGCGGCCCATGTGAAGCCAGCTGCGCCCGGTGAGTTCAGATGAGAAACACGGGGATCGGCCGCCCAGATCGTGGTGAGACCCGCCAGCGGCCAATACCCTGACCGGAGACTCCCCTGATCGGTGACGCTGTCAGCGCTCCCCCGGCTGACCGCGCCGCGCGGGCACCCGTACCCGCGGCCGTGACGTGGAGTCGGGCCCCCTCGAGCATCCCTCGTCGGTACTGCGCTCGAGGGGGCCGCCTCTGATCCGACGGGCCACGGTCAGAGGCGGGCACGTCAGCTGCTCGAGCCCTGACGATGCAACTCCCCGGCGACGGCAGAGGGGTCGTCGACGGTGAGGACGAGTTCGTCGAACCGGGGCTGCGAGGCGAGACGGATGACCACGACGTCGCCGCGACCGGAGACGTTCCAGAACTGGCGCCTGCCGTCGGAGACGAACCTGCCCGAGACCTTGCCGAAGAGGCGCAGGCCCGGCCACCTCCGCCCACGAGGCCGTACGTCAGCGGCGGGGCGGACGGAGACGCCTTTGACAGCCGACGTCGGCACGACGATGCGGCGAGTGAACGACCAGACCTTGTCGAGACCCTTCGGCTCGACGACCAGGTTGCCGCCCGTCACGGTGACACGGGTGCCGCTCACGAGCGGGCCTTCGTCGCGGTGTCTGCGACAGGCTGCGCCGCGGCATCCGGTCGTCCTGCCGCCTGCTCGGCCGCGGGGCGGGTCGGACGGAACTGGCCCGTGACGATGAGGATGACGACGAGGACGACCGGGACGATCCAGCCGCTCCAGCCGAGCACCGTGGCCTGCGTGGTGTCGATCTGTTCGCCGGCCATCGCGAAGAGCAGGAACGACCCGGCGGCGCCGTTGAATGCCGCGTGAGCGAGGGCGGCGGGCCAGACCGACTCGGAGCGGATGCGGAGCCACCCGAAGACCGCCCCGATCACGATGCACATCGCGACCATCGCGGAGAGCCCCAGCCAGCCAGGCGCGTCGGGATAGTTGTAGCCGAGAAGGATGAGCGGCGCGTGCCAGAGCCCCCAGATGACACCGGAGATGAGGATCGCGGGAAGCGTGCCCAGCGGCAGGAGCTTCGGGAGCAGCCAGCCGCGCCAGCCGAGCTCTTCGCCGAGGGCGGGGATGAGGTTGATGAAGGCGGTGAGCGGCAGCATCGCCAGTTGCAGGGCGATGATGACGCCGACGGGGATCGGGACCTCGCCTCCGCCGGCCGCGGCGAGCTGGGCGTCGAGAACCTCGCGGAACGCCGAGAAGTTCACGAAGTCCGCCGGGTACACCCCGAGGAGCGCCCCGATGGGAAGCGCCACCAGCACGAGGGCGATCGGCACGAAGATGCCCAGGGCGCAGTAGGCGATGAAGCGGCCGAGGGGACGGAACGGAGTGAGGCCGAGGGCCCGTGCCCTGCGGGCGGGGCGCTCGATCAAGAACACCACGACGAGCGCGGCGATCGCGGGCGTCATCATCGTGGCCACCGCGACAACCATGAACCAGGGGGATGCGAGGCCGTCGCCGAACCACAGGGGAAGGGCGAAGAGCCAGGCCAGCGCGAAAGAGATCGCGAGGAAGATGGCGATCAGGCGGCCGTCGCCGGGCGCGAGGCGTGGCCGTGTCGCCCGGTCGCGGGAGGTGTCGGTGACGGTCATGTCGTCTCCTTCGCTTCGATGAGGTGCAGGCCGGCGATCGTCTTGTCGTCGCGGAACGCGATGCGCGCCGCGTAATCGCCGGCCTCCATGGCCAGGGGTGTGGTGGTGATCGTGACGTCGGCGGCACGCACGACATCGGTCTCGCCGACCCGCTCGAGGGCGCCCGAGAGCGCCTGGATCTGCGCCCACGCGGCGGCGAGCGCGTCTTCAGAAAGACCGTCACGCATGGTCGGGTCGAAACGCTCGGTGACGCGGGCCCAGCGGCCGCTCGCCAGATCGTCGACGACGGCGGAGGCGAGGGCGGCGGCATCGGGGATCGGAGGAGCGTCGATCGGCTGCCCGGTCGCAGGATCGGTCGGCCGACCATAGCGCTGGAAGGCCGCCTGCCGGGTCACCCCCAGCGCCTCGCCGATCGCCTGCCAGGTCATGCCCGACGCGCGGGCGTCGACCACGACCGCACGCACGACGGCGTCGGCTGCGGCTCGCATCTGGAGCGCCCGCCGGATGGCTCCGGCAGCGTCCGGCTGCTGCTGCAGCACGGGGGCGGCGAGGAACGCATCGGTCTCCGCGCGAAGAGCACCCAGCGCGTCTGTCACGTTCAATTGCATGCGTCAAGGCTACGTTGACATACGCAATCCGTCAATCCAGGACGGCCGTCGCCTCCACCTCGACGAGGATTCCCGGCTGGAAGAGCGATTGCACTCCGATCAGCGAGGCCGGCGGCGCGGTGAAGCCGATCTCGTCGGCCGCCCGTGCGACACCGTCGGCGAAGGCCGGGTACTGAGCGACATCCCAGTCCGCGACGTAGACGGTGAGGCGCACGACATCGGCGAATGTCGCACCCACGCCGGCGAGCGCCGCCGCGACATTGCGATAGGCCTGCGCCACCTGGCCGGCGAGGTCTGGGGCGACCAGTTCGCCCTGGGCATCCCAGCCCACCTGGCCGGCGACGTGCACATGCCTGCTCCCGGTCGCGACCGCGACGTGGTGGTATGCGTCGGTCGCCAAGAGGCCGTCGGGATTGGACAGCGTGACAGTCATCGGAGTCTCCTCTCGCGGCGCCGTCCATCGGCGCGGCTAGTATCTCTGTGATACTCGGTATCTATCAGATACTTCAACGCAACCAGGTGACGGGAAGGAAACCGGATGTCGCGAAGGGAACTCGCCGAACTCTCCGGCTCACGACGCGAGCTGCTCGACCAGACGCTCGACAAGTGGTCGATCTCGGTCCTCGCCGTGCTGTGCGACGGGCCGCAGCGCTTCAGCCGTCTGAGGGCGGAGATCGACGGCATCACGCAGAAGTCGCTCTCGCAGACATTGCGACGACTGGAGCGCAACGGCATGATCCACCGCCGCGTGATCGACACGACGCCGATCGCCGTGGAGTACCGCATCAGCGACCTGGGCCGCACCCTCGAGGCGCCCATCGCGGCCCTGCAGGCCTGGGCGACGCAGGCGCTGGCCGACGTCGACGCCGCGCGTGACCGCTACGACGCGCGCCGGGACGCACCTACCGAAGAGCGATAGTCGCGATCATCACGCTGTTGACGATCATGGCCATCATCACGCCCTCGACCGCCTCGCCGGCGCCGGCGGCACCCCAGTCGCCGCGTTCGAGCTCCTCTGCGCGCGTGTACACCGCCGAGTTCCAGGGGATCAAGGGGTCGAACTGGGGAAGGGTGCCGCTCGCCGACAGCAATCCCGTCAGGGCCGCCAGCCGCGGAGCGGGCGATACCCCGTCGACGAGGACGCCTCGGATGTCGGAGAGCAGTCGATCACGACGCCCGGTCCCGCCGTCCTTGAGGACGGTCGTCGGGAAGAGGCCCAGGGTCTTGGTCTTCTCCTCCCGCAGGTCGCCGCGCGCGACGAGACGATCGATCAGAGGCTGACGGAGCGTCGGACCGATCGCCGGAAGGACCGTCTGCACCCCGCGCGGCTTGTCCTGCACAGATGTCCACGCGGCGCGGAGGATCTCATCGGACGGTGCCTGATCGGCGACCGCAGACATATCGACCGTGCCGGTCCATGTCTTCTCGGTCGTCACGCGCTTCTCGAGGCCGAGCTGGGCCAGAACGGCCCCGCCGAGCACGTAGAATAGCGTGTTCTCGCCCGCGATGGTGCCCGAATCGGGCTGGAAGAGGACGAGCAGCA
This sequence comes from Microbacterium sp. SLBN-154, assembly GCF_006715565.1. Taxonomy (NCBI): domain Bacteria; kingdom Bacillati; phylum Actinomycetota; class Actinomycetes; order Micrococcales; family Microbacteriaceae; genus Microbacterium; species Microbacterium sp. SLBN-154. The sequence continues at coordinate 1,031,773 of NZ_VFNL01000001.1, read as the reverse complement.
GGTCCTCCGCCAGTGTCGGCGATGCGAGGGTGTCGGTGGTGTTCATCCTTCGTCGTCCTTTCCCGTCACGGCCCGCTCGAACTCCTCGAGCTGATCGAGTTGGCCTGTGGCAATCAGATTCGCCCGGTGGAGCACCTCGAGCTGGGCGACGTTGTAAAGCTCACCCACCGCCCGACCGACGGTCGCCTCGGCGTGCGCCGCACCGCGGCGGCCGTGCGCACCCGGGTCACGCAGCCACGGGTAGGCCTCCCGCGCTGCAGCCAGATCCGGCGCCAACTCCTCGCCGAGGCGGCGCCTCGTGGCGCGGTCGGCGTCGGCCGGCAACGCCGCGAGCGCGGCCTCGGCCGGTGACACGGGAGTGTCGCGGATCATCTGCTCGAGCTCGGCGATGGCCTGATCGTCGAAGACGCGCGAATAGATCATGACCATCGACTGATCCGTCTCGGTGAGGCGGTCGGCGAGCGGTGCGAACCGAGGGGGAAGCGACGCGGGAGATCGGTGCTGCAGGATGACGGCGAGTTCCTCCCGCACCCGTTGCAGCCGCTCGATGGTCGCCGCGAGCTCGGCATCGAGCACCGCGATGGCGTCGTCGGGGCGCTCTTCGGCCTGGTCGAGCGTCGCGATCTGGGCGAGCGGCACCCCGAGCTCGGCCAGCCGCACGATCTGCAGCAGCCGGATGAGGTGCGGCACCTGGTACTGCTTGTACCCGTTCGACAGCCGCTCGGGCTCCTCGAGCAATCCGACCTTGTGATAGTGCCGAACGGCCTTCACCGTGGTGCCGGCCAGCTCGGCGAGCTGTCGCGTGCTCCAAGCCATGGTCGAGCTCCTTGCGGTCCGTTCTGCGCAGCATCCATTCCAAACCATGCCCCAGGGGCACGGTCAACACCGACCCTGCGACTTGACCGTGCCCCGGGGGCACGGTCTGGAGTGGATACGGCTGATCCCACCTCGCCGCGCCCTCGCCTGGCACGGATGACCTCCAAGGAGTCCATCATGCTCACACACTCGCGGCGACGCCGCATCATCGCGATCGCAGCGGCGATCCCGCTCGCGATCGGTCTCGCAGCCTGCACCGAGGCCCCCGCGGCCAGAGTCGCCGGCGACACCGAGGCCGTCACCCACGCCGAGAACGACCGCGTCCCCGAGGGCGCGGCCTGGACCCAGCACTACTTCCCATCGGCACCGGGCCTCGACGGCGAGGAGGTCGAGCTGCACGCCGACGTCCTGCTTCCCGAAGACCTCGGCGAGGACGAGCAGGTTCCGGTCATTCTCTCCGTGGGATCGTACTTTGGCCACTCCGGAGAGATCGCCGACGAGGACTGGGCACACCCCGGCCCCTCGGACCGGTTCGCCGACCTCATCGAGGGCGGCGACCTGTTCGACGAGCGCTATGCGTTCGTGATGGTCGACCTGCGCGGCTTCGGCGGATCGACCGGATGCCTCGACTTCATGGGCGACGGCGAGCAGGCCGACGTCGCCGCGGCGATCGAGTGGGCGGCATCGCAGCCGTGGTCGACGGGCGACGTGGGCATGTACGGCAAGTCGTACGACGCCATCACCGGGCTCGTCGGCACCGTGCTCCAGCCGGAGGGTCTCCGGGCAGTCGTGGCGCAGGCACCCATCTGGGACAAGTACCGCAACAACCGGTCGGGCGGCGTCCCCCGGCTGCCGCTGACCGTCGCCGTGCAGACCTACAACGAGATCGCGACTCTGGAACAGCTGCCCGACGACACCGAGCGCTACCGGGAGAACGCCGCGTACGAGCAGGCGCATCCCGAGTGCGTCGCGATCAACACGCTCAGTGCGCAGACGGCCGACCCGGCATCGCCGTATTGGACGAGCCGCGACTTCGCCGCGCGCGTCGACGGGTCGACGACCCCGCTGCTGTTCACGCAGGGGTGGGCGGAGTGGAACACCGAGTCGGAGGCGCTGGAGGAGTTCCTCGCGAACCACGAGGGCCCGGTCCGAGGCTGGTTCGGACCCTGGGACCACATCCGAGGCAACGAGGTGGATGAAGACGGCACCGTGAAGACCGGCCGCGAGGGGTGGTTCGACGAGGTCATGGCGTTCTACGACGAGCACCTGAAGGGCGTCGCGCCGACCGAGGAATACCCCGCCTTCGTCATCCAGGACAACACGGGGTCGTGGCGGGCGCAGGACAGCTGGCCCGTGGTCGACGAGACCGCCGGCATCGCCCTGGACGGCGGCGAGTACCTCGATGACGGGGCCGAGGGCGACCCGACCGTCGACACCGGCAACCGCTTCGTGCAGATGTCGGAGCCGGTGGCCGCAGACACCCGGATCACCGGAACACCCTCGATGACGCTCACGTCGGCCGGCCACGGAAACCTGATGGCGAAGCTGTACGACGTCGCCGCCGACGGCACCGCCGTGCTGATCAACGAGCAGGTCGCCGCGGTGACCCCGGGCGAGGTGACGCTGGAGATGAAGGCCGGCGACTGGCGCCTGGCCGCCGGGCACGCGCTGGCCGTGCAGATCGGTACCATCGAAGCCGGTCCGCTGAGCGACTGGATCGACACCCCGTCGTACCAGCGCATCGCGGTCTCGGACGTGCAGCTGCAGCTCGCGCTGCAAGACCCCGCCGCCGACGTCGACATCCCCGGCGAGCGGGCGCTGTACCTCGACAGCTATCTCGCTCTCTCGACCGCCACGCTGCCCGAGGCGCCCCCGACCTTCACGATCGACGGCGCGGAGGGCGACACAACTTCCGGAGGGGAATGAACACCGTCACGTCGGGGCATGCTCAGCGCATCCGCCGCACTGCCGTCGGCGTGAGCCTCGCGGCATCCCTCGCACTGGTCGCGCCCGCCTGCGCGACCAGTGCGCCGGGCGGTGCGTCGCCGACATCCTCGCCCTCCCGAACGGATGCAGCGGCGCCGACGCCGAGCGCCGCGCCGACCATCGACGTCACCGACGAGCTGAGCTCTCTGGAGGAGCAGTACGACGCGCGTGTCGGGGTGTACGCGGTCGACACCGGCACCGGCGAGACCGTCGCCCACCGCGCCGACGAGCGCTTCGCCTACGCCTCGACGTTCAAGGCGCTGCTGGCCGCGGTGGTGCTGCAGCAGGTCGACGACCTCGACCAGCAGGTGGCCTACGGCGCCGACGCGCTGGTGACCTACTCCCCCGTCACCGAGCAGTACGCCGGGAGCGGGATGTCGGTGGCCGACCTGGCCGAGGCCGCGGTCCGCGTGAGCGACAACACCGCCGCCAACCTGCTGCTCGACCAGATCGGCGGTCCCGAGGGTTTGGCCGCCGCGCTCACTGCCGCCGGGGACGACACCACCCGACCCGAGCGACGCGAGCCCGAGCTCAACACCGCGGTGCCGGACGACCCCCGCGACACCAGCACGCCCCGCGCCCTGGCCGAGACGCTGCGGGGGTTCGCCCTGGACGGCGGGCTGAGCGAGGATGACGCCGCGACGCTCATCGACTGGATGAGCGGCAACGCCACCGGCGACACGCTCATCCGTGCCGGTGCACCGAGCGGATGGGATGTCGCCGACAAGTCGGGCACCGGACAGTACGGCACCCGCAACGACCTCGCGATCGTCTGGCCTCCCGATGGCGAGCCGATCGTCGTCGCCGTGCTGACCACCCGCGGTGTCGAGGGCGCCACCACCGACGACGCGCTCGTCGCCGCCGCCGCGGCGACCGCGTTGGAGGCGCTTGACTGACGGGGCTCGCGGGCTGGGTCTGCAGGTCCGGTGGATCAGGATTCAGCGATCAAGGCGGCCGATCGCCCCACCGACCTCGTCGAACACCCGGCGCGCGCTCTCCCACGCCGCCTCATCACCGGCGAGCGTCGCGCGCAGGTAGATCGCGGTCAGCCGGGCGAGCACCGCGACGCGCTCGGGGTTCTCGTCGGTGGTCTCCGCCGCCTCCCAGCTCGGAATCCCGCCGAGCGAATGCTCGGCCTCGAACAGGGTGAGCAGATCGGTCGCGCCGGGGCTGCGATGGAAGACGTCGGTGAACCAGTCCGGCCCGCGGGTAGACATCCTCGACTGGTCACGGTCGCCCGCCACCACCAGGGTCGGCGTAGTCAGCTCGGCGAACGACGGGTTCATGAAGGGGAAGTTGGCCTTCGCGAACGGATGCAGCTCCTCGCCGCCGAGTCCGGTCGCGGCCATCAGAACGCCGGCTCGCACGCGGGCATCGCCGAGGTCGGAGCCCGGAGACCCGTCGGTCTCGAGCACCCGCGCACCGAGCAGCATCTGCACGGTCTGCGCACCCCACGAGTGGCCCGCCGCGGCGGTCGCGACGCGGTGGAGCCGCCCCGCGAGGCCGGGGACGGCGGCCTCGACGGTGGCGCGCTGATCGAGCACCCGCACGAGGTCGTCGCGGCGCTGCATCCAGATCGATCCGAACCTCTCATCGTCGAAGCCGATGCCGTGGCGGCGCGAATCGAGGTGGGTCGGCTGCACGACGACGAAGCCCTGCGACGCCCAGAACGACACGACAGGTGCGTAGCCGTCGAGCGACCAGCCGTTGCCGTGAGAGAAGAGCAGGAGCGGCAGGTCATCGCCCGTGGCGGGAGCTGAGACCCGCACCTCGAGGGGGAAGGGGCGACCGGGTGCGTCGAGCACCACGGGGGCGACGGAGACGACCGGCGTCGAAGGGCCGGTCACCGCGTCGAGAGCGGCGAGGAGGGCGGAGTCGTGGAGGGGTGCGAGTGTCTGCACGGGGGTCTCTTTTCCGGATGTCGCGTGCTCGGCCATACTTAAACGGAGCAACGTTCCGAAACTATACGGAGCGACGTTCCGTTTTGCAAGGAGGGTGTGGATGACCGACGAGACCGCACGCGGCAGACGCCGCGATGCGCAGCGCAACGCGCAGGCGATTCTCGACGCCGCGGCGGCGGTGTTCGTGGAGTCTGGCGTCCAGGCGCCGGTACGGGAGGTCGCCGACAGGGCCGGAGTGGGCATGGGCACGCTGTACCGCCACTTCCCCACCCGGGCCGATCTCGTCGTCGCCGTCTACCGGCACCAGGTCGACGCCGCCGCCGCCGCAGGGCCGACGCTGCTGCGCGACAGCGCGACCCCCGCCGCTGCTCTGCACGCCTGGGTGACGCTGTTCGTGGAGTTCCTCGTCACCAAGCACGGCCTCGCCGACGCTTTGCAGGGCGACACCGAGCGCTTCTCCGCGCTGCACCAGCTGCTGACCGACCGGCTCGTGCCGGTCTGCGCCGAGCTGCTCGACGCCGCCGCGCCGCAAGGCGCGCCGGTCGAGGCGTACGCCTTCCTGCGGGGGATCGGGAACCTCTGCATCGGCGGCGCGGCGCCCGGGTACGACCCGGAGCGCCTCGCGCATCTTCTCGTGGACGGTGCACTGGCAGCATCCGGATCCTGACCGACGCGGAGTTCAGGCCGGCCCTCAGGCCTCCTGCGGACGCAACGGGCCCCCCGGGCGAAGAATCCGATCGGCGAAGCGTGCGCCGATCAGGGCGTGCGCCTCAGGACCGGGGTGGAGATCGTCGGGCAGCGGCAGGTCTTCGGCATCCTCGGGGCCGTAGAGGTCGAGGCCGTCGAGATAGTGCAGGTGGGGGTCGTCGGACCGCGCGGCGACCACGCTCTCGAGCGCCCCTCGGATGACCTCGAGGGTCAGCCGGCCGGCGGCGGTGTCTCCCGGCGTGCCGGTTGCGATGAAGCGGGTCTCACCCGCCGCCCCGGCGACGGGATCGACCGCTCCGGGACCGGGGGTGTTCTCGTGGATGCCGCAGAAGATCGGCGACACCAGCAGCAGCGGGGTCTCGGGATGACCGTCGCGGACGGTGTCGAGGAACCCGTGCACCGTCGGCACGAAGGTGCGCAGACGCATACCGTCGAGATTCACCACGTTGATGCCGAGCTTGACGCTGATCAGGTCGGCGGGCGTGTCGCGCATCACACGCGCCAGGAACGGATCGACCAGCGCGCTGCCGCCGAACCCGAGATTCTGCAGCTGCACGCCCGCACGGCGTGCCGCCACGACCGGCCAGATGCCGGTCGGCGTCGCGGCATTCGAGCCGTGACTGATCGAGCTGCCGTGATGGAGCCAGACCGGATCGGTTGACGGCGCCGGTCGCACGGGGGCGTCGGCGCGGAGCGAAACGATGTCGACCTGCTCGTTGTGCGGCAACCACAGCTCGACGGTCTTCTCCCCTGTTGCCGGAAGCGACACCTCGACGATGTCGAGCGCTCCGGACGCGAGGGTCGTCGCCCCGGTCTGCAGGTCGAGTTCGAGGGCGTCACCGCCCGACAGCCCGTGGCTGCCGGCGGGCACCCCGTCGATCACGACATCCACGGCGCCGCGCGGCCGAGCGAAACCGCGATAGGCCACGCGGGTGGTGTGCAGCTCGAGCGCCGCCACGGTCGCGGAGGTCACGAACCGGAGGCGGACGCCCGACGGCTGAGCCTCCATGAGCGTCAGCTGCGGGTCGGCGTCGCGCTCACGGACGTGGCGCGGCAGGCGGTGGGGCCGCAGGCCCCGCTCGGTCGGCTCGATCTCGACAGCGCCGAGCACGAGGTCGGGGACGAGGGACGCGGTTATCACGTCTGCACTCCTTCTGTGTCAGTTGGCCAGCTCGTCGAGCCACGACGAGCGCAGGCGGAGGGCGCGCTCGGTGCTGGCGAGGACCACGGCGATGGTGACGATGACGTTCAGGGCGGGCGGGAGATGAATCGGAGACGCGAACGTCCCGATACTGTCGGCGATCGCCGGCACCTGCGAGATCGTCTCGATGATCTGCGGCACCGTGATGCACACGCCGACGAGCACGACGAGTGTAGCGATGACGCCGATCACGGTACTCAGGACCGGATATCGGTGATGAAGACGCGCCCGCAGGCCTTCGGCCGAGCGAGGGTGCGGGGTGAGTTGACGCTCCTCACCGGCATCCGGAACGAAATGGCAGCGCCGCAATCCGGAGGCGCGCGCGGCGACCTCGATGTGGCCGCCCGGGACGGCGAACCTCGCGGGGAGCTTCGACACCGCCGTCTGACGGCCGTCGCGGTAGAGGCGCGCGCGGACCACTCCATCGTCGCGGTCGCCGAGCTGGCGCACATCGACGGCGAAGGTGGTTCTCGCGCCCTCGGCGGTGGCGAGGTCAAGGAGGAACAGCGAGCGCCCGAGGGTCTGCCACCAGCGGAACGGCGGGAGCGGGCGCCCGTCGCCGGGCTTCGCGCGACGCTCGGCGAGGCGGGTGCGCCACGAGGGGGTGTGAGTGGGCATGAGTCCATCGCACCGGATGTCGGCGCGCGGCGGCAGTGTCGGGGTGACACCTTCTGGGGTGACATTCGTCAGGGGTCGGGCGTGGGGGGTGAGGGGTGGAATGGGATCTTCTTGGAACATTAGTTCTACACGAGTGCTATGCCTCCGGAGGTCAATGTCGGAACCCTCTGCGATGATGTGGGTAGGTCATCGAGACGGGGTTTCCAGTGGACGCGGATGAGAAGCGGCGGCGGGCGGAGGATAAGCGCGCCGGGGTGTTCGCGGATGAGCTGGCGAAGCTGCAGCGGGCGGAGGCGAAGCTTGCGGCCAGGAAGACCCGGCTGCTCGCGGACGCGTACGCGCTGACACTCGAGCAGCGGTCGCGGGTGGGGTCGGTGTCGTCCAGGGAGCGGGACATGCCGTTGCGGTCGATGGCGCTCGAGCTCGGGATGGCGGTGCGGGTCAATGACCGGTCGATGCAATCGCAGATGCATGACGCGTATGAGTTGATCGAGTTGTTCCCTCAGACGATGGCGGCGTTGGTGGAGGGGCGGGTGTCGCGGGCGCATGCGCAGGTGATCCAGGACGCCGGGCGGGTGATCGAGGATGCTACGGATCGGGCGTCGTTCGAGCGGATCGTGTTGGCCGAGGCGGAGCGGCAGACGGTGCCGCGGACGAAGAAGTACGCCATCCAACGCGCCGCGGTGTTGGACCCGCGGCCGTTGCAGGAACGACACGACACCGCGATACGGGAGCGGCGGGTGTGGGTCACTGACCTGGATGACACCCTGTCGACGTTGACGATCCTGGGCGGGAACGTCTACGTCCACGGGGTGTACCACCGACTGACGGGCCAGGGCACCGAGATCAAGACCGTGGACCGGGAGAAGCGACGCGCACACGCGGCCGCAAAGGCCGAGGCTGAACAGAACGGTGGAGATGCCGCACCCACCGAGGACACCGAGCCGTGGTTCGATGACCGGTCGCTGGATGAGATCCGCTGCGACCTCGCCCTGGACATGCTCCTCGCCGGGTCCCCGGTGATCGACCCCACCGACCCCACCACCGGCGGGCTCGGCGCGATTCGGGCTGAGGTGCAGATCACCATCCCCATCACCACGTTGACGGGGGTGACGAAGTCGGGGGCGGAGCTGAACGGGGTCACCCCCGTCGACCCAGAGACCGCCAGACGCATGGCGGGCACCGCGAGGATCTGGGAACGGGTGATGACCGACCCGATCAGCGGGGTCGTGACCGCGGTGGACAGGTATCAGCTGCATCCATCTCAAACCCGATACGTGAACGCGCGAGATGTCACGTGTCGAACCCCAGGGTGCCGAAGGCCGGCGAAGCTCTGCCATATCGACCACTCGAAGGACTTCGCCCTGGGCGGGAAGAGTTGCAATGACAACCTCTGCAACGAATGCGCCAGACACCACACCCTGAAGCACGCGACAAACTGGCACGTCGAACAGCTCCCCGGCGGCATCCTAAAGTTCACCAGCCCCGGCGGAAAGACGTACGACAGCCACCCACCCTCACGGGTGGCATTCGTCCCCACCGACGACGGCGGATACGGCGTCGCACCCTTCTGACGGAATCGGGACGGTCAGGCTCCAGCGAGTTGAGAATGGGTGACGCGCCGCTTCTCGCGCACGAACACCTCTCGGCGGCTGCGGGCGACCACGTCGCCGCTCTCGTCGGTGATCGTCGTCTCGAACCACTCGCGAACCTTCGCGCCGCCGGCCGCGCGGGCACGAAGCTCGGCGACCTGCTCGGGCGCAACGCAGAAGCGTGCCGTCAGCACGCCGCGACCGGGCTTGAGGAACTCGATCTCACCGCGGGTATCCCAGACGACGTAGTCGCGCCCCAGCTGATGCATCACCAGCATGAAGAAGTACGGATCGGTCATCGCCGACATCGATCCCCCAAACGCCGTGCCCACATAATTCCGCGTGAAGCGATTGACGTGCAGTTCGACGACCGCCTCCGTCCAGTCGTCGGCGAAACGCCGCACTCGGATGCCGCTGAAGAGGTTCGGCGGCCAGAGACTCATGCCCCAAGCCAACGTGCGAGGTGTGACGCGCATCCACCGATTGTCGAAGCCACCCCCCGCGGCGACAAAACCGTTGTCGTCCGGGCACACCCACCGATCGTCGGCGTACGGGGTTCCTCAACATTTCCACAGGACTGGCTCAATGAGCGACCCGCCTGCCCACGGCGGCCCTATCGTGGGTCGCAACCCGTCCGGAAGCACCACCGAGACTCGAAGGAGAGTCTTATGGTCACCACCCTCCTCGTCATCGCGATCGTCGCCGTCGTTGCCTGGATAGCTCTCTCGATCACCGCAGGCCTGCTCGTAGGCCGCAGCATCTCCGTCGCCGATCAGCACGAGCGCCCCGTCGCGCCCGCCCGGGCGATCTCGGCGCGCAGCGCACCCACGCACTGACACGCGCGGAAGCACGGGCTGGCCCCGGCGCATCCGATTTACCGCAAATGCGCGAACAGGCCCGTGTGCGCTCCGTCGCTCTCAGGATGCAGGCCTAGGCTGGGTGAGGACTCCCCCGGTCAGGCAACGCCCGCACGCTCCCCCCGCGTGCGGTGACGCGCGAACTCCCCCGTTTCGCCGCCTGCCCGTGCAGTCCGGCCCCCTCGAGCGCCCCTCGCCAGACGTGCGCTCGAGGGGGCCACTTTCTCGATCACGCAGCGGACGCAGGCGCAGCCTCGAGGTGCGGACGCGCGGCATCCATGAAGGCCGTCGGATCGTCGGCCCAGAAGCGGATCTCGTCGATGCGAACAACACCCTGCGGCATCGCCACCTCGATCGGACGCTCGAGCTTGACCGAGAGGTTGGTCTCATCCTGCATCGGCAGGTGCACGGTCCACGCATCATCCGTGCGTCCGGGCGTGAACTTCGGGCCCCTGTGCCGGACTTCGCGCCGGCGGGCGACCGAGAGGACGTCGTCCCAGCTGAGCGCGATCTCGAGGTCGGTGCTCTGACGGATGCGAAGGCCGCCCGCACCGACGGCGTGCGGACGAGTGACGTAGCCCGCCAGCATCCCGAGCATGAAGACGACACCCCAGATCCCGAGGATCAGAAGGGGAATGCGCACGAACGGCCAGGGATGCACGATCAGATCGATGATCGGCACCTCGAGCGCTGACAGCACGATGAAGATCGTGAGGATGCCGGTGACCGGCCGGTGGTACGGCACCGCGACCGCTCCCGCGGGGACGCGCGGCCGCAAGAAGACGAGTCGCGCCAGACTGACCCAGCCGGCAGCCTCCATCTGGGTCGCACGACGTGCGAGGCGCTTCGCACGATCGGCTCGCGTCTCGGCGGGGAAGGCGGGACCCGGAGTCGCCGGCTCTGGGGCAGCCGCTGACGTCGGGACGGATGCGGAGGTCACGGGGAGTCCTTCCGCTCACGAACCGCCAGCATGGTCTCGTAGCGATTCGCCAGCTTCTCCAGGCCTGCGCCGAGAGCTTCCTTTTCGGCCGACGCGAGTTCGGCGACGAGATCATCGGCCATCTGCTCGCGCTGCGCGACCATCTGCTGCACGACATCGAGTCCGAGGTCGGTGAGCGTGACGAGCGTCGCCCGTCGATCGGTCGGGTGGGGTGCACGCTCGACGTGGCCGCTCGTCTCCAGCGCGTCGACGAGTCCGGTGACGTTGCGGGGACTGACCTCCAGCGCCGTCGCGAGCGCCTGCTGCGTCGACGGTCCCGTCGATCGGAGAACCCAGAGGAGCGCCGCCCGAGACATTGTCAACGACGTGCCGGCGAAGGGTTCGGCCATGTCGCGCTGAACCAGGTCCGCGAGGCGCATCACACCGTCGAGGATGCGCAAGGCGTCGCTCGTCATGCGTCCTCACTCGACGGGTCGGACTGCGGGGTGAGCTGGCCCAGGAGAGTGCCGATATCGGAGGCGATCCACTCCTCCGCGATGAGCCCGTCGCTCACCCGGTAGTGCTCCAGGCTCTGCCACGAGACCGTGCGGCCCGTGGCGGGAATCCCCAGGAAATCGCCCGTATGGCGAGCTGTGTACGTGATGTTGAATGCGACGAGGTCGCCCGCGGCGAGCTCGTGACGGATGTCGAGCGTCAGGTCTGAGAAGGACGCATTCATGATCGCGACATTGCCGAGCCAGGCCTCGCGGCCGACGAGAGTCTCGGGGGCACCGTGCACGGTGATGCGGAAGTCATCGGTGAGGAGGGCCACGACCTCATCCGACCGGCCGGCGGCGACGAGGTCGAGGCCGGTGCGTAACCGGGTGATGTTCGGGTGTGTCGATTCCGCCATGGTGCTGCCTTTCGTGAATGATATTCACAATGTAGCAGCATCAGGAGTTCCTCCGCTGACCGGCATGCGTGCGGAGGCGGACGGCTAGGCTCGCCGGATGGCGGTTGAGAGAAAGAAGTCGCGAAACGGCATCGGCCTGGGGATCGCTCTCGGCCTGCCCTTCGGCGCGGTCATCGGCATGCTGCTGTTCGACAACATCGCGATCGGGACGGGGCTCGGGTTGGTGTTCGGCATCGCGATCGGCGCAGCCCTCGACGCACGCTCGGCCCCGGAGTCCGGCGACGAGGCCGAGGACGGTCGATAGGGACGAGCCGACGTCAGCGACGCACCGCGCGGTCGTGCCGCACGCGGGCGACGACGGTCGCGATGACGATCAGGGCGACGGCGATGATCGCCGCCACGCCCGTCGGGGGCGAGGAGGGCTCGTCGGTGAAGCGCGCGATGGCGACCCACGCGATACCCCAGGTGAGCGACAGCGCCGGAGCGATGCGTCCGCCACCCCAGAAGGCCAGAGCGATGCCGACCGCCGCAGCGACGGCGAGCACGAACGACGACCACACCTCCGGCGCGATGCCGAAGCCGTCGAAGCCGACCGCGTAGAAGATCGCGGTCGCGTTCGCGGCGGTGGCGATGATGACCCAGCCGAGATAGAGGCCGATCGCGCCGTCGGCGACGACGACCTCGACCTTGTTCTTCGGGCGCGTCTGACGCAGGATCACGAAGATCCGGCACAGCACCACGAGAAGCAGGGCGATCACGGGAAGGCTGAGTGCCAGCAGGTTCAGCTGCACGACGCCGATCCAGACGGCGTTGAGGATGAGGGATGCGGCGACCCACCAGCCGATCCGCTGCTGCCGCTCATCGAAGCGCTGCGCGGGCAGGGCCTGCCAGATCGCGTAGGCCAGCATGCCGGTGTAAATGACGCTCCAGATGCGGAACGCCCCGGTGCCGGGGGCGATCAGGGTGGAGTCGGAGTTGAGGAACCCGCCCGCGGCCTCTTGGATCGGAGTGCCGAAGAACACCCCCGAGCCGATGAAAGCGGCCACGATCGCGAGGATCGAGCTGACGAGGATGATCACCTGACGCGCGATGGCCCGGGTGCGGGTCGTGGGCTCGGTGGTCGTGTGAGACGCAGTCTTGCCGGACATCGTGACTCCTTGCTCGTGGCATCGAACGCTCCGCCAGGACACCGAGCGCTCACCAGGTTGTTCTCACGGTAGGCCGGTCGCGGATGCACCGCCAGGAGTTGCTATCCCGACGTCGGTGTGCGGGTGTAGCGTTCGACGCACGCCACCTGGCGCCAGAGAGCGAGCCCCACCGTGACATCCAGCTCCGTCATCCGTCGTCCTCGTCGCCTCGGGCTCGCCCTGCTCGCCGGCATCGGCGCTGCGGTGCTGTCGCTCGGAGGTTCCGTTGCGGCGCAGGCATCGGGCACTCCGGAGGTGACGACGGCGGAGAGCTCGATCGCGGTCGGCGAGACCACCGTGGTCACCGCGACCGGACTCGGCGGCCTCGAGCAGGCGTTCTTCGGACTCGGCGACCCATCGGCGGCCGTCTTCACCGAGAACAACGACAGCATCTACGCGGCGCCCGTTTCGAACGGCGAGGCGACCGCGACTCTCAGCGCGCTGGCCGAGGGCACCAACACCATCTCGGTCGGCGACGGTGAGAACGTGCTCGCGACCGTCGAGATCACCGTCACCGGGGGCGGGGGCGGGGGCGGCGTCACGATCACCGCGAACCCCACATCTATCGACACAGGTGAGAGCACCACCGTCACCGCGACCGGACTCGGCGGCCTCGAGCAGGCCTCGTTCGGACTGGGCGGCACCGGGAGCGGCACCTTCGACGGCGGCGGAACGTCGGCGCAGGTACCCGTCACGAACGGCGAGGCGACCACCACCCTCACCGCCACCGAGGCGGGCGACCTCGTCATCGCGGTCGGCGACGGCGAGACGCCGCTCGCATCGGTGGATGTCACGGTCACGGCCACGCCCACGCCGACTCCGACGCCCACGCCGACGACGGCGACCCCGACTCCGACGCCGGAGCCGGCAGGCGGTGACTCGGGCCTTCTGATCGGGATCATCATCGCGCTCGTCGTGCTGATCCTCGCGATCGTCATCACATGGATCGTCCTCTCGCGGCGGAGCAGGAAGGCGGGAGCAGGCTCGGGCACGAGCGGCCCCGGCGGGGACAGCATGCGGATGGACGGCGCGTGATCCGCAAGACCTAGAGCCCGGATGATGTTCGACGACAGGGTAGACGCGGGGCGGCGCCTCGGGGCCCACCTCCGGAACCTCGGCGTCACGGCGACTGTCGTGGCGGGGCTTCCCCGCGGCGGGGTGCCCGTTGCGGCCGAGGTGGCGACGATCCTCGGAGCGCCGCTCGACGTGATCATCGTCCGCAAGCTGGGCTACCCCCGTCATCCCGAGGTGGCGATGGGCGCCATCGGCGAGGAGGGTGTCCGCCTCATCGACACCGACCTCGTGCGCCACCTCGGAGTCACCCTCACCGAGATCGATGCGGTCGAAGCGCGCGAGCGCGATGTGCTGATCCGCCGCGCCGCGGCGCTCCGCGGTGATCGACCACCGCGCAACCTCGCCGGCGCGAGCATCCTCATCGTCGACGACGGCATCGCGACGGGCGCCACCGCCTCCGCGGCGTGCCTGGTCGCCCGAAAGCGCGGCGCTGCCGAAGTGATCGTGGCCGCACCGGTCGGCGGCAGCGACGCCGTCCAGCGCGTGCGCGGCGCCGACCGGGTGATCTGCCTCGAGCAGCCGGCCGGCTTCCAGGCCGTGGGCGAGTACTACCGCGACTTCGGCCAGACCACCGAGGCCGAGGTGGTGGCACTGCTGGAGAAGACCAACGAGCACTCATGAGCGCTCGGATGGATGATCTGTGCGCCGAGGGCTCGAACGGCAGGGCCGAGGCGAGCGGGTTCAGAATTGCGGCACCCCCGGCGTCCGCACGGATGCCGGGGGTGCCGCTGTGTGGGTGACGGGGTGTGGTGACGGGGTGTGGTGACGGGGTGTCAGCCGCTTCCGATCAGCTGTTGCTGGGCACGGCGTCGGTGTACTGCTCGAGCCAGGCCTCGACGGCCTCGGCTTCGCGGCCCTCGCCGTACTCGTTGACCACGAGGTCTTCGAGCGCACCGTACTGCTCGTCGTTCAGCTGGATCTCGCCGATGAGCTCGGCGGCCTCGGCGCAGCGATCGGAGAACCCGGCGGTGCCGAGGAAGTGCAGCGCCTCGGCCTCACCCATGGCACCCATCGGGTCTTCGAGGTCCTTGACGTCGTAGGCGTCGTTCGCCCAGAAGGGACGCCAGAGCGTCACGACGATGTCCTCTTCTGCCGCGATCGCGGCATCCAACTCGGCCAGCATCGCCGCCGTGGAGGAGGTGACCAGCTCGTAATCGCCGTCGAGGCCGTACTCGGGAAGCATCGAGTCCTGCGTCTGGGCGGTGAGACCCGCACCGGGCTCGATGCCGACGATGCGCCCGCCGAAGCGGTCGGCGTTGCCCTCGAGGTCTTCGATCGAGTCGATGTCGACGTAGCTCGGCACCGCGATGGTCAGCTTGGCGTTGTCGTAGTACGCACCGAGGTCTTCGATGTCATCGCCGTACTCCTCCATGTAGGAGGCGTGGGTGAGTTCCGGCCAGGCCGACGGATAGATGTCGACGTCGCCTTGCGCGAGACCGGTGTACAGCGGCCCCGCCTCGGTGAGGGTCTCCATCTCGACGTCGATGCCGCGCTCGCCGAGGAGGTTCTCCAGCAGGTAGGCGGTGCTCAGTCCGTCGGTCCACGACGGGAGGAACCCGAGCGTGATGGTGTCGCAGTTCTCGGCCGCCGCGTCTCCGCCGGTGGCCGGGTCCGCGTCATCCGATCCCCCGGCGCAGCCGGCGAGCGTCAGGGTTGCTGCCGCCCCGAACGCGAGGATTCCCGTGAGGTGCTTCTTCTTCATTCGCTGTGCTCCTTGATGCATGTCAGTCACTCGTTCCGTATCTGTTCTCTTGGTGTTGAGCGCGCGTCGCCGCGTGCTCGGTCAAAGGGCTTTCACCCTCTGGTCTTCGGGAGCCTTCGAGGTGGTCGCTGTCCTCGCCGTGAGTCGGCGCCGACGGAGGGCGCCGCGGAGCGACGAGGGGTGCTCGCCAGGACTCCCCAGCGCCGCGGTGACGCGGTCGAGGTAGACGGCGATGATGACGACGGCGAGACCCGCCTCGACACCGATCGCGAGTCGTGCGGTCGAGACCGACTGCACGACGAGCTTTCCGAGGCCGTCGGCGCCGACGATGCCCGCGAGCACCGCCATCGACAGCGCGAGCATGATGACCTGGTTGACGCCCGCCATGATGGTCGGCATCGCCAGCGGCAGCTGTATGCCGCGGAGGATCTGGCCGGGCTTCGCACCGAAGGCGTATCCAGCCTCGACCGTCTCGGAATCCACCCCGCGGATGCCGAGCTCGGTGAGCCGGACCCCCGGCGGCAACGCGAAGATGACCGTCGCCACGACCCCCGGCACCACGCCGATGCTGAAGAACGTGATGGCGGGGATCAGGTAGACGAAGCCGGGCATCGTCTGCATGAAGTCGAGTACCGGCTTCAGGATGGCGCGGACGGTGTCGTTGCGCGCCGACCAGATGCCGAGCGGGATCGCGATGAGAAGCGCCACCACGGTGGCCACGAGCACGAGCGCGAGGGTCTGCATCGATTCGACCCACAGGTCCATCGCCACGATGAAGGTGAAGGTCACCGCCGTTCCCACCGCCAGCTGCCAGGAGCGCACGCCCCAGCCGATGAGCGCGAACAGCAGGATCGCCAGGGGGATCGGAACGGCGAGGAGGCCGTCGGTGAGCCCCTCGACGAGCACCCGCACGACAACGGTGATGAGGTCGAAGAACCCGCTGAAGGTGTCGCGGGCCCAGTCGACGGCGTCTTCCACCCAGAGGCCGATCGGAATGCGGAACCCGTCCATCAGTGTGCTCCCTCGTCGCTCGCGGACTCGGGGAATCCGGCCAGCAGTTCGTCGATCTCCGTCGTCGGCATCGGCTGGATCGGAATCGTGATCTCGCCCGTCGCTCCCGTGCCCGGCTGGAGCGCGGCGAGGAGGGTGACCCGGGGGATGACGCCGACGAGGCGTCCGTCGCTGTCGGTGACCCCGACCGGCAGGGGCGACTCGACCGCGGGGACGAAGAGGTTCATGAGCACCTCGTCTTCCGAGACGGTGGGAGGTGCGGGCCGGATCGCCGAGAGCAGCGATCGCTCACCGCGACGCACCAGCTTCACCGCATCGCGATCGCTCACCACGCCCAGGAGGTGCCGGTCGCGGTCGACCACGTACGCCGCCGACATGTACGCGTCGCGCATGAGGCGAAGGGCGGTGCGGGGCCCTCCGCTGTCGGTGACCACCGGACGTGGTCGCTCCATCACGTTCGCCGCCGTCAGCACGCGGGCCCTGTCGACGTCCTGCACGAACTGCTCGACGTAGTCGTTGGCGGGGTCGGTGAGGATGTCTTCCGGCGTGCCGATCTGCACGATCCGGCCATCGCGCATCACCGCGATCCGGTCTCCGAGGAACATCGCCTCGTTGAGGTCGTGAGTGATGAAGACAATGGTCTTCTTGAGCGTTCGCTGCAGCTCGAGCAGCTGCTCCTGCATCTCGCGGCGGATCAGCGGATCGAGTGCACTGAACGCCTCGTCCATGAGGAGGATGTCGGTGTCGGCGGCGAGCGCCCGGGCGATTCCGACCCGCTGCTTCATACCGCCCGACAGCTCGTCGGGCAGCTTGTCACCCCAGCCCCCCAGGCCCACCAGCTCGAGGATCTCCTCGGCCTTGGCATGGCGCTTGTCCTTGCCGACGCCGCGAAGCTCGAGCGGATACGCCACGTTCGCCGCGACCGAGCGATGGGGCAGCAGGGCGAAGTGCTGAAAGACCATCGATACCCGGTCGCGACGTAGGGCTCGAAGGCGGGAGGGGGAGACGTCGGTGATCGAGTCGCCACCGATCGTGACCTCGCCGGCGGTCGTGTCGTGCAGGCCGTTGAGCATGCGGATGACGGTCGACTTCCCCGACCCCGACAAGCCCATGATGACGAAGATCTCGCCGGGGTTCACGCTGAAGCTGGCGTCGATGACCGCAGCTGTTCCGGAGTCGGCGACCTCGTCACGGCGGGCTCCGGCGCGAAGGCGCTCGACCGCGGATCGGGGATGACGACCGAAGACTTTGAAGAGGCCTCGCGCCTCGATGGCAGGAGTGATCGTCACAGGCACCTCGGCAGTCACGTGACTGCATTCGGTCACGCCCGGGTGGCGGCTTCAGGCGGCGCGGGCGCGCCGAAGAGCGGGCATCGGACCCGCCGGGTGAAGCCGCCGACCGTACGCTCGCCGGTCTGGCTTTCGGGAGCCACCAGCGACCGCGGACTGGTCGGGAGTGGGCCGCAACCGGCCCGGCCCCACCGTTTCACAGACCCGGAGAAGAACGCAAATTCCTATCATGCGGATGCGCGGACGAGGCCCGAAGACGACCGCCGCGAGGCGGCCCTCACCGCCCTCGCCGAACTCGATGCACGGACGACCGACCCGCCACCCGCGTGAGCGCCGGCACGACGCGGAGGAAGACGACCATTCCGACCAGCTCCACGAGCGTCTGAGTGACCACGGCCAGGGGTGTGATCGCGAAGGACGGAGGCAGGGCGAGGGCGAGGGGCAGCACGACGAGCGAGTTGCGTGTGGCGCCGCTGAAGATGAGGGCCCGGGTTTCGGGAAGCGGCAGCCGCGTGAGCCGCGCCGCACCCAGACCGGCGAAGAGCATGACCACGAGGAACGCGGCGTAGATCGGCACCAGGCGCACGAGCGCGGCGGCCGCGGCGCCGACATCTGCGATCTGCGACCCGACCACCACCGCGAGCGTCGACATCATCAGCGGGACCATCGCCGCCGCGAAGAAGCGCTCGATCCGACGACCGACGCGGTGCCGGCGCGCCAGAGCCTGCACGATCGCGGCCGCCGCGAGGGGGACCGCGATGAGCCAGAGGAAGGCCTCGACGAAAGGATCGAGTGCGACGTCGGCGACCACCGCTCCGCCGACGAAAACCCACAGGTAGACGGGGAGCAGCACGATCTGCGCGAGCATCAGCAGGGGCGTCGCGGCGAGGAGACGCGCACGAGCGCCCCCGGCGAGTCCGGTGAAGACGATGACGTAGTCGACGCAGGGGGTGAGCAGCACCAGCAGCACGCCGAGGAGGAGGGCGCGGTCGTCGGCGACGAATCGGGAAAGTCCGAAGGCCACAAGCGGCACGATCACGAAGTTGACGGCGAGCACCGTGCCGAGGAACCGGATGTCGCGGAATGCCCGCCCCACCTCGATCAGCGGAACCCCGAGGAAGGTGGCGAACAGCAGCAGGGCGAGCACCGGCGTCGTCGCGAGCGACAGAGCGGGGCCGGCGGCGGGGAGCGTGAGCCCGACGACGACGCCGAGCGCGATGGCGGCGACGTACAGCCAGACCTGGTGGCGATCCCACCATTCGGCTGCCGACGTCACGGGCTCAGCCTAAGGACCTCGGATGCCGCCGGAGTTCAGGTGCCGCAGTAGGTGACGTAGGGGCCGAAGGCCTCAGGGGCCGGTTGCTCATACCGGGTGAGCCCGGGACGGGCGGTGAAGGGGTGGCGGATGACGCCGACCAGTTCGTTGAGGGGGGCCAGGTCGCCGTCATCGGATGCCGCGGCGAGCGCCTCTTCGACGAGGTGGTTGCGCGGGATGTACAGCGGATTGACCCGGTCCATCAGGTCGGCGTCGGGGTCGAGCGCCAGCCAGCGCTCGACCCACAGGTCGAAGGGTGCCGGATCGGCGAAGAGAGCGCGCGCGGGCTCGCGATCACCGCGCGCGACTGTCGCCAGGCGGCGGAAGAACGAGGTGTGATCGACCCGGCCGATTGCCAGCATGTCGAACATGTCGTTCACGAGCGCGGCCGTCCGCTCATCGTCGGGCGTGCCGCCGAGCTTGGC
The DNA here is from genome assembly GCF_006715565.1 of Microbacterium sp. SLBN-154. Lineage (NCBI taxonomy): Bacteria > Bacillati > Actinomycetota > Actinomycetes > Micrococcales > Microbacteriaceae > Microbacterium > Microbacterium sp. SLBN-154. The sequence continues at coordinate 1,012,259 of NZ_VFNL01000001.1, read as the reverse complement.
GTGCATCCCCTCGGCCCAGGCGGCGTTGTAGGTCTCGCGGTAGGCGGCGAGCGACTGCTGGGCGGTCGCGACGGCAGCATCCGTGTCCTCCGCCAGCAGCGGCAGGAGAGCCTCGGCGAAGCGCGCGAGGTTCCACTCGCCGATCGCGGGCTGGGCGCCGTACGCGTAGCGGCCCTGCTGATCGATGGAGCTGTAGACGGCGCCGACGTCGAAGGTGTCGAGAAAGGCGCAGGGGCCGTAGTCGATGGTCTCGCCCGAGATGGTCATGTTGTCGGTGTTCATGACGCCGTGGACGAATCCGACGAGCATCCACCGGGCGATGAGGCGCGCCTGGGCGTCGATGACCGCGTCGAGAAGCGCAAGCGCCCGGTTCTCGGCGCCCTCGGCGTGGGGATAGTGGCGCGCGATCGCGTGGTCGACGAGGCGCTCGAGGAGCAGAACGTCGCCCATCGCCCGCGCGAGCACGAAGGTGCCGACCCGCAGGTGGCTCGACGCGACACGGGCCAGCACCGCGCCGGGCAGATCGCTCTCGCGCCGCACCGTGCGACCGGTCGCGACGACGGCGAGCGCACGCGTCGTGGGGATGCCGAGTGCGTGCATCGCCTCGCTGATGACGTACTCCCGGAGCATCGGACCGACCGCGGCGAGGCCGTCGCCGCCCCGGGAGAAGGGCGTCGGACCCGAGCCCTTCAGATGGATGTCGCGAAGTGCGCCGTCCGCGCCCTCGACCTCCCCGAGCAGCAGCGCCCTGCCGTCGCCGAGCCGCGGGTTGAACGCCCCGAACTGGTGTCCGGCGTAGGCCTGCGCGACGGGTCGGGCGCCGCTCGGCACCGCGGTGCCGGTGAGGAAGCCGACACCCTCCGACGTGCGGAGGTACGCGGGGTCGAGCCCGAGGTCGGCGGCAAGCGCGTCGCCCAGGACGAGCAGCCGCGGCGCCGGCGGCTCGACCGCCTGCCAATCGACGGCGAGCTCGGGCAGCTCATCGGCGAAGCGATGCGAGAGGGTGATCTCTGCGGCGGCCGTCGGGGTCATGAGGCGAGGGTACGTCACCCTCCTGGGGAAGGGCGGGCCGAGGCGATGAGCATCGTCAGGCCCATCTCGAAGGCTCGCGTGGCGATCGGATCATCCGGGTCCTCGTCACGCAGGGTCGCGAAGGCTGCCGCGAAGGTGGGGAACCGCTCCTCCTGGCCCCGCGGATCGAAGACGACCGTCGGGCCCGACATGTCGAGCACGCTGCCGAGGATGAACGACTCGAACGCGGTGAGGAGGGGAAGGATGTCGCGATCGGGCCACCCCACCGCGCGCGCCGCCACCGCGAAATCCTCGTACTCGGCCAGCAGCACCGGCGCGGATGCCGGATGGGTCATCAGCAGCGGGACGGCGCGCGGGTGATCGGCGAACGCCCGTCGGTAGGAGCGCGCCCACTCCCGCAGTCCGTCCTCCCACTTCAGGGTGCGCAGCGGCGACGAGTCGATGCGGGCCGACACCAGGGACCGCACGTCCTCGATCATCGCCGCGAGATTCGGCACGTGGTTGTAGAGAGACGTGGGGTTCACCGCGAGCTTCGTCGCCACCCGGCGGATGCTCGCGCCCTCGGCCCCGTACCGGTCCACGAGGGCGAGCGCCGTCTTCGCGATGAGCTCACGGCTCAGCAGGGGGCGGGGCGGTCGGGCGATGACGGACTCCTCGAGGTCTGTGCCGAGCCTACGGGGCAGGTGCCGGAGAAAGTGGTGGCGAAAGGAAAAACATACGGTGTATGTTTACGCCCATGACCGCCCCTCCGTCCACCCCTCTCGCCACCGTGGTCGAAGCCGACATCGCCGAGCTCGCGGCTGCACTCGGCGAGGGCCGGGTCACGAGCGTCGAGCTCGTCGCCCGCTATCTGAACCGCATCGCGTTCTACGACCGCGCCGGCATCGCCCTGAACTCGGTGATCGTGCTGAACCCGTCCGCCTTCGCCGAAGCGCGCGCTGCCGATGAACGCCGCGCCCACGGCGAGACGCGCGGAGTGCTCGACGGCATCCCGTTCACCGCGAAGGACAGCTACTGCGTCACGGGCCTGCCCGTCGCATCCGGATCCCCCGCCTTCGCCGATCTCATCGCGGGCGACGACGCCTTCGCCGTCGCGAAGCTGCGTGAGGCCGGCGCGGTGTTCCTCGGCCTGACCAACATGCCGCCGATGGCGGCCGGCGGCATGCAGCGAGGGCTCTACGGTCGGGCGGAGTCGCCCTACAACGCCGCCTACCTCACCTCGGCTTTCGGTTCGGGGTCGTCCAACGGGTCGGGCACGGCGACCGCGGCGAGCTTCGCCGCCTTCGGCCTGGGCGAGGAGACCTGGTCGTCGGGGCGCGCCCCGGCATCCCACAACGCCCTGTGCGCCTACACCCCCTCGCGCGGCATGATCTCGGTGCGCGGCAACTGGCCCCTCGTCCCCACGATGGACGTCGTCGTCCCCCACACCCGCAGCGTGGACGACCTCGCCCATGTGCTCGACGCCGTCGTCGCCGACGACCCCGAGACCGAGGGCGACCTGTGGCGCAGCCAGCCGTGGATCGCCCTCCCCCGGCCGTCGGAGGTGCGCCCCGACTCCTTCGCCGCCCTGGAGCCGGCCGATCTCGCGGGACTGCGGCTCGCGGTCCCCCGCATCTACGTCGGCGCCGACGACGACAGCGCCCACCCGATCGACCCGCGCCCGTCGGTGATGGCGCTCTGGCAGCAGCTGCGCACCGACCTCGAAGCCGCCGGAGCCGAGGTTGTCGAAGTCGACTTCCCCGCGGTCAACAACTACGAGAAGCTCCACGCCGGCGATGAGGACTTCGTCGACCGCGGGTTCGTGCCCCGCGAGTTCCTCACCGATGAGGTCGGCGACCTGGCCGTGTGGGGCTTCGACACCTTTCTGCGCCTGAACGGCGACCCGACGCTGAACCGACTCGCCGACGTCGATGGCGACCGCATCTTCCCCCACCCCACCGGCGCCCTGCCCGACCGCTACGGCATCTACTCCTTCGACATCGCGTACGACATCGCCGAGTACGTCGGCGCCGCGCGTGCCGGGGTGCGTGCGCCCACCGACATCCCGAGTGTGGAGCAGGGGATGCGAGGACTCGAGCACACCCGCAGAGTCGACGTCGACGACTGGCTCGTCGCCGAAGGGTTCGACGCCGTCATCTTCCCCACCCACTCCGATGTCGGGCCGGCGGACGCCGACGTGAACGAGGCCTCGGCCGACATCGCATGGCGAAACGGGGTGTGGGTCTCCAACGGCAACCTCGTGCCCCGCCACCTGGGCATTCCGACCGTGACCGTGCCGATGGGGACGATGGATGACACGGGCATGCCCGTCGGCGTGACGATCGCCGGCGCCGCTTACGCCGACGTCCACCTCGTGCAGCTGGGCGCCGCGATCGAAGCCCTCGGGCGCCGGCGCACCACGCCCCCGCGCACTCCGGCGCTGCCCGACGAGGCACTGTTCGACGCCCCGCGCCCCGCCGCGGCCGGACCCCTCGAGGTGCGGATCGACGAGGTGCGGATCGACCCGGATCACGACCACACCACCGTCACCTTCACCGCGACCGTCGAGGGCGGACCGATCGACGAGGTCGTCGCCTTCGTCGACGGTGTCCGCGCGACCCTCACCGTGAGCGGTTCGCGCATCGACGGCCGCCACCACCTCGCCGCCGACGCGCACACGACGCCGTTCAGTGAGTGGCTGCCGCCGTTCGGACCGCTCGTCGTCGTCGTCGCACGCGGCTTCACCGGTGCCGTGGCGGGCGCCCTGGCAACCACGGAAGGATCTCCCCTATGACCGACAGCTTCCCGCCCCTCGGGTGGCGCATGCCCGCCGAGACCGCGCGGCACGAGCGGACGTGGATGGCGTTCCCCCGCGAGGGCTTCACCCTCGGTGACAGCGACGCCGAGCGCGAGGAAGGCTACGCCGCATGGACGGCGGTCGCCCACGCGATCACCGACTTCGAACCGGTCACGATGGTGGTCGACCCCACCGAGATCACACGCGCGCGGCGGATGCTCAGCGCCGAGATCGAGATCGTCGAAGCCCCCATCGACGAGTTCTGGATGCGCGATGTCGGGCCGACCTTCGTCGTCGACGATGCGCGACCCGGCACGCTCGCCGCGGTGGACTGGGTGTTCAACGGCTGGGGCGCACCCGACTGGGCGGAGTGGCAGAAGTCCGCCCTCATCGGCCGATTCATCGGCGAGCTCCTCGGCGTCGAGGTGATCAGCTCACTGCTGGTCAACGAGGGCGGCGGCCTGCACGTCGACGGGACGGGTACCGTCCTGTTGACCGAGACGGTGCAGCTCGACCCCCGCCGGAACCCCTTCGCCGACAAAGCCCGCGTCGAGGCCGAGATGGCCCGCACGATCGGCGCGACCGACGCGATCTGGCTCTCGCGCGGACTCACCCGCGACTACGACGACCTGGGCACCAACGGTCACGTGGACATCGTCGCGACCTTCGCGGCAGAGGGCCACGTGCTGCTCCACGAGCAGCAGAATCCCGACCATCCCGACTTCGAGGTGTCGCGCCAGATCCGCACCGAGCTCGAGGAGGCGTTCGCCGCCCGCGGTCGGGGCGTCACGATCACGGGGCTGCCGGCACCGGCGACACTCCGCGATGAGACCGGCGTCGTCGACTGGAGCTACGTCAACCACCTCGTCGTCAACGACGGGGTGATCGCCTGCGGCTTCGGCGAGGAACTCGCCGACACCCGCGCGCGCGAGATCCTCGCCGACGCCTACCCCGGCCGTCGCGTGGCGACCGTCGACGCGCGGCCCCTGTTCGACCGAGGCGGCGGCATCCACTGCATCACCCAGCAGCAGCCCGCCGTCTGAGGCGCGGTCAGGGCGTCAGGGGCGCGACCGTCATCTCGACTCCCGCGAACGGGAAGGGGAACAGGAAGAAGGACCCGCTCGCCGGATCCCATTCCGTGACCGGAAGCAGCGCGAACCACACGTGCGCGATCACCAGCGACAGCCCCGTGACGATCATGATCGCGAGGCCCGCGCGGCGGAGCATCCGTGTCGCCGACTCGAGATCGTCCGCCACGCGGATCACGCGACCGAGCGCCAGAAGCACGATCGCCGCGATCGCAGCGAAGACGAAGGGGCCGGGCCCCATCTGCAGCGACAGGCACTGCGGCGCGAGGTCGGTCGCCTGTCCGTCGCGGTCGATGAACCCGCCGTCGGCGTCGAACCCGCCGGGGCAGAACGATCTCGACCCCCCGATGAAGGCGGGGTAGACCACGCACGCCACGAGCGTGACGACGAGCAGGCGCCGGATCTGGACCACCAGCTCGCGACCGGCGAGCCCCGGAGCCGGGGTGCGCGGCGCGGCGGCGTCGGGCTGAGGAGGCGAAAGCGTGGGCATCGCCGCCACGCTACCCGAGCGGCGCAGCGTGGGAAAGGCCTCTCCGGCTCAGGCGGCGCCGCCGAAGAGGCGCGCGAGGATGCCGGCGCGGGGCGCCGACTGGTGACCGGGGCAGCGCTGACCGGCGGGAACGGCCTTCATGACCTGGTCGGCATGCTGGCCGCATCCGTCCCAGGTGGTCTTGCCGCAGGTGGCGCAGGTGACGGGGTAGCACATGGGGAATCTCCTTCGGGTGCGGGGGGTCAGGCGAGCATCATGAAGAGCTTCTCGAGCTCTTCGGGGGTGGTGCCGTCGTCTTCGAACGCGGCATCGGGGTCGGCCAGGCATTCCTTCATCGCCGTGGAGACGATGGCGAATCCGGCACGGTCGATCGCGCTGCCGGCGGCGGCGAGCTGGGTGATCACGTCGCGACAGGGCTTGTCCTGCTCGACGGCGGCGATGACCGCATCGAGCTGGCCGCGGGCGCGGCGCAGGCGATTGACGATCCGGCGCTGGACTTCGGGGTCGGCGGTGCGCATCAGCGGGATCCCCCTTCACGGACGACGGGTTCGGACCAGACGCGCAGCAGATCGGCGGCGCGCGGTCCGAGCGCCGCACGCAGGGTGAGGATGCCGCCCGAGAGCGACGCGGCATCGAAGCCCGCCTGCACGAGCACGCGGTAGGCGATCGCCGAGCGCACCCCCGACGCGCACATGACGCGGACCGGACGGCCGTCGGCGGCATCCGTCACCTCGGCCAGCCGAGCACGCAGCTCGGTGTGCGGAATGTGCAGCGCGCCGGGCAGGTGACCGGTGGCGACCTCGTCAGCCGAGCGCACGTCGAGTACGAGCGCCGAGGCGAGCACCTCGTCGAGGTCGTCGGCGTACCAGAGGCGCAGCTGACCGGTGCGGACGTTCTCACCCAGCATCCCGACGAGGTTCACCGGGTCTTTCGCAGCACCGTAGGGCGGCGAGTAGGCGAGGTCGAGATCCATGAGGTCATCGACGGTGAGAGAGGAGCGGATGGCGGTGGCCAGGACGTCGATGCGCTTGTCGACGCCGTCTTCCCCCACCGCCTGCGCTCCCAGAAGCAGGCCGTCGTCCTCGCGGAAGTGCACGATGAGGTGCAGCTGCGCGGCGCCCGGGAAGTACCCTGCGTGCTGATTGGGGTGCAGGTGCAGGGTGCGGTAGCGCGTGCCCGCGGCGTCGAGCGACGTGCGGTTCGCGCCGGTGAGGGCTGCGGCGAGAGAGCCGACCCGCACGATCGCCGTGCCCACCGACGAGGGCACCGCCCGAGCGGCACCGGGGCGGAGGATGTCGTCGGCGATGAGCCGACCGGCGCGGTTGGCCGGGCCCGCTAGGGCGATCGGGCGCCGGACGCCGGTGACCGCATCGATCGCGGCGGTGGCGTCACCCACCGCCCAGACCCGCGGAGCGGAGGTGCGCCCGTGCTCGTCGACGACGATGGCGCCCCGGTCGCACACGATGCCGGCCGCCTCGAAGGTGGCGGTGTCAGGACGGACGCCCACCGACAGGACGATGAGGTCGGCGTCGATGCGGGTGCCGTCGGCGAGCACGACGACGTCGTGCTCGGTGCCCTGCTCGACCGCGTTCGCGCCGACCCCGATGTGCAGATCGACGCCGAGGTCGACGAGCTCATCGGCGACGAGGGTCGCAAGCTCCCGCTCGAGCGGGGGCAGCACATGCCCGGCGAGTTCGACGAGCGAGACGGCGAGCCCTCGAGCGGCGAGCGCCTCGGCGGCTTCGAGCCCGATGAACCCGGCGCCGAGCACCACTGCCCGGCGAGCGCCCGTGTCGACGCGGTTCCGGAGCGCCAGGGCATCGTCGACGGTGCGAAGGGTCCGCACCCGCGGGGAGTCGAGGCCCGGAAGCGGCGGACGCACCGCCTGCCCGCCCGGGGAGAGAACGAGGGCGTCGTAGCGGATCTGCTCCACCCCGTCGGCGGTCATGACGGTGACCGTCTGCGCCGCGGTGTCTACCGCCGTGACGTCGTGGTCGGTGCGCACGTCGAGATTCAGCGCGGCGCGGAGCGAGGCCGGAGTCTGGACGAGGAGCTTGTCGGCCTCGGCGATCTCGCCGCCGACGTAGTAGGGCAGACCGCAGTTCGCAAAGGAGACGTGCGGGCCGCGCTCGAGCACGATGATCTCGGCGGACTCGTCCAGCCGTCGGGCGCGGGCGGCGCAGCTCATTCCGCCGGCGACGCCTCCGACGATGACGATCCTGTGTGGGGAAGGGCTCTGGGGCATGCTCCGATGATACCCCCGGGGGTATGTCTATATCTTCGAGTTGCCTGAACTATCGATATTCGATAGATTCCTCTCGAGCAACAGGAGGAATGATGGGAAAGAAGACGATTCTGGCGCTGCGGGTGATCATTGCGCTCTCGCTGGTCGGGTCGCTGATCGTACAGACGGTCATCGTCCCCCTGCTGTGGATCGACCTCGACGGCGCTCCGCTGTGGGCGCGGGTGAGCATCGCGGTTCTCGTCGTCCTCGGGGTTCTGACCCTCCAGGTCTTCGCCGTCTGCGTCTGGCGCCTCCTGACGATGGTGCGCCGCGGCGCCGTGTTCATCCCGGCCGCGTTCCGCTACGTCGACGTGATCATCGGCGCGGTGATCGCGGCATCCGTCGTCACCTTCGCCTTCGCCGTGGTGCTCCGCTTCGGCGAGGCAGCCCCCGGAATCATCGGCCTCATCTCGGGCTTCGCCCTCGTGCTCGCCGGCATGGCCCTGCTGGTGGTGGTGATGAGGATGCTGCTGACGCAGGCCATCGCCCGCGAGGTCGAGGCGGGGCGGCTCCGCGCCGAGCTCGACGAGGTGATCTGATGCCGATCATCGTCGACATCGACGTGATGCTCGCGCGGCGCAAGATGGCCGTCGGCACGCTCGCCGACCTCATCGGCATCACCCCCGCGAACCTCGCCGTCCTGAAGAACGGCCGGGCCAAGGCGGTGCGCTTCTCGACCCTCGATGCGCTGTGCCAGGCCCTGGACTGCCAGCCCGGCGACATCCTGAGGTTCGAAGCCGACGGGGCGGGGGGCCCACTCAGTGACGGCGCCTCGGGCCCCGATGGCACTCCGTGACAGGGTGGAAAGAGAAACCCGAACGAAAGAGCGCCATGCCCGAGTCCTCCTTCTCCTTCCGCCCTCAGGGTCACGAGCTGCGGTTCCGCCGCCTTCGCCTGGCCGACCGCGAGTGGGTCACGCCCGGCTATGTGAGGGTCCGGCTGGTCGGGGACGACATGGCGGACTTCGTCTCGGCGGCACCCGACGACCACGTGCGCATCTTCTTCCCCGACGGCGATCCTCGCACCGACGAAGAGCTCGCCGCCGCGCCGAGCCGCGAATACACCCCGGCGCGGTGGGGTGCCGACTGGCTCGATCTGGAATTCGTGCTGCACGGCGACCCGCTCGAGGGACCGGCCGGTGCGGCGTCCACGTGGGCGGCGACCGCTCCGACGGGTGCCCTGGCGGGCATCCGCGGTCCACGCGGCTCGAAGATCGTCGACGGTCGACCCGACTTCTGGCTGCTCGCCGGTGACGAGACGGCGATGCCGGCCATGCGCCGCTTCGCGGGGATCATGGACGACCAGGCGCGCGGGCGCATCTTCGTCGAGGTGGCCGACGCCGCCCACGAGCTGCCGATCGACGCGCCCGCCGGTGTTGCCGTCGAGCAGGTGCACCGCGGCACGACGGCGCCTGGGTCGGCGCTGGCTGCGCGCCTGAGCGCCCTCGGCGGTGAGGAGCGGCCGGCCGGCAGCATCCTGGGGTTCATCGCGGCCGAGCAGTCGATCGTCAAGCCCGGACGTGAGCTGCTGCTCGAGCGGTGGGGCGTGCCGGCGGACCAGACCGTCATCAAGGGCTACTGGAAGCGCGGCGAGACCTCGGAGAAGAAGCCGCGCTGACAGGCGCGGGCGATCAGCGCTCCCAGGTGTGCACCGGCTCGTTGGTGTGCATGCCGGCGGTGTAGTCGAGAAGGGTGGCCCGCAGGGCATCGAAGCGCTCCATGCCGCGGCGCTGATGCATGCGCCCGATGAACCACTCCGCCCCGGTGACTCCGGTGAGGCACCGCTGCTCGATGATCCCGAGGAGACGCTCGCGCTCGGCGGTGTCGACGCCCCATGCCTCGAGGCCTCGGTGGGCGAGGGGGAGCAGGCGCCGGAGCACCAGCTCGGTCGCCGCCACCTGCCCGACCCCCGGCCAGTAGACACGCGCATCGATGCCGTCGCGGGCGCCGGCGTGGAAGTTCTCCTCCGCGGCGCTGAACGACATCTGCGACCACAGCGGCCGCTCGTCCTCGGCGAGCGCGCGCACGAGCCCGAAGTAGAAGGCGGCGTTGGCCATGATGTCGGCGACGGTGGGCCCTGCGGCCAGCAGCCGGTTCTCCACGCGCAGGTGCGGCATCCCGTCGGCGATGTCGTACACCGGGCGGTTCCAGCGGTACACGGTGCCGTTGTGGAGCTTGAGCTCGGCGAGCGACGGCACCCGGCCCTCTTCGAGGGCGACCGCCGGGTCTTCGTCGTCGACCACGGGGAGAAGAGCCGGGAAGTACCGGACGTTCTCTTCGAACAGGTCGAACACCGAGGTGATCCACCGCTCGCCGAACCACACCCGGGGGCGGACGCCCTGCGCCTTCAGCTCCTCGCTGCGGGTGTCGGTCGCCTGCTCGAACAGCGGGATGCGCGTCTCGCGCCAGAGCTCCTTGCCGAGGAGATACGGCGAGTTCGCCGACACGGCGAGCTGCACCCCGGCGATCACCTGCGAGGCGTTCCAGTATGAGGCGAAGTCGTCGGGCGAGGTCTGCACGTGGAATTGCGTGCTCGTGCACGCCGCTTCGGGAATGATCGAGTCGGCCGTGGTGCGAAGCTTCTCGGCACCCGTGATCGAGATCGCGATGTCCTCGCCGCGGGCATCGAGGATCTGCTCGCTGAGCAGGGCGTAGCGCGGGTTGGCACTCAGGGTCTCGCGCGTGAGGTGTCCTTCGGCGAGCGTCGGCAGGATACCGATCATCACCAGATGCGCGCCGACACCCGCCGAGCGTTCCTCCGCTCGGTTGAGGCTCCGGCGCAGTCCCTCCTCGAACGTCGTCAGCCCTCCCCCGCGCAGTCGCGCCGGGGGGACGTTCATCTCGATGTTGAACTGACCGAGCTCGGTCTGGAACGCCGGGTCGGCGATCGCGGCGAGCGCCTCGGCGTTGCGGAGCGCGGGATCGCCGACCTCGTCGATGAGGTTGAACTCGACCTCCAGCCCCGTCAGCGGATCGTCGGTGTCGAACCGCGATTCGCGCAGCATCTGCGCGAAGACGTCGAGGTTCTGCCGCACCTTCTCGCGGTGGCGGGTGCGGTCGGCGCGGGTGAACTCCTGCGGTGCGACATCCTCTCCCATGGGGGCACTCTAGGGGCGCGGGCTCGGCCGGGCGAGGGGTTGCGGGCGAGCGCGATCGGGGTCAGTCCGCCTCGGCTGCCCTCAGATCGAGCTCGCGCACCAGCTTCTTCGGCGCGGTGACACGGTACGACGCGTCGATGAGTTCGGCGACCTCGGCCCACTCGTCATCGGGAGCGTCGCCGGCGGGAACGTCGACGCCGAGCCACCCGGCCGGCCAGAGGTACGCGGGCTCCCAGAATCGGGGGTCCTGTCGGAGGGCCGGCTCGTCGACCGGGTCGGGCCGGACGAGGATGGCGCGATCGTGCCGCGCCCCCACATGGTCGCCCCGCTCCGATCCGCCGAAGTAGCAGAAGGTCTTCGTGGTGAAGAAGTTCGGCCGGCCGTGCGAGACCCGCTCCGCCGCACCCGGAAACGCCAGGGCGATCTCGCGGATGCGCCGCAGCGCAGCATCCGCCTCATCGAACATGATCGGATGGCTCACGCGCCGCACGCTACCGCCGCGCGCCGCCGTCGGCAATGATGAACCCATGCCGACGCCGGTCACGGTGCGATTCGCCACCGAAGAGGATGCCGCGACGGTCGGCGCGCTGCTCCACGACTTCAACACCGAGTTCGAATCGGCCACCCCCGGTGCCGCGTTCTTCGGGGAGCGGTTCGCCGCCCTCCTGCTGCGGGACGACGTGCTGGTCGTCCTCGCGGAGGATGACGCAGGCGCGGCTGTGGCCTTCGCCTTCCTGACGCTGCGGCCGACGCCGTACTACCGGGGCGCACTCGCCCAGCTCGAAGAGCTCTACGTGCGCCCGACGCTGCGCGACGAGGGCATCGGCACCCGCGTCCTCACCGCCGCGATCGACGAGGTGCGACGCCGCGGGGCCGGCGAGATGCACATCAACGTCGACGAGATCGATCACGACACCCGCCGGTTCTACGAGCGACACGGGTTCGTCAACATCGAACCCGGCGAGGACTATCGGATGCTCTGCTACCTCCGCGAGCTCTGATCGCTCGCCGGGTCGCCCGGGACCGGAGCGAGCAGCCGGCGGACGCCCGCCCGCGCGAGGGTCAGGACGATGATGAGCGCCGTGACGGCGAAGAAGCCGCCGAGGCGCACCTCGTCGCCGAAGACGAGGTCGACCAGTAGCAGCACCACGAACTTGCTGCCCGGAAGGATCAGCACGAGCGCGACGATGTTGACCGTGCGCGTGAGGGCGGTGCTCGAGGCGCGGATGCGCGCGATCACCCGCTTCTTCAGCCACAGCACGACTTCGAGCACGACCTTCAGCAGGATCGCGGTGAGGAGGGCGAGAAGGAAGGTCTCGGAGATGACGGCGGGGAAGAGCTGGATGAACACGCCCAGCACGACGAGGTAGACGAAGACGTCCACGAGATCGATCGGGCGAAGGCGCATCGGCGGCAGGCTATACCCGGCGGGTGGATCTCAGGAACGGGTGCCACCATGTGCGGGTGCGCTCCTCCGCGGCATCCCGAATCCAGACCGTGCTCGCGGGTCTGGTCACCGTCGCCGTCGTCGCGGTGATCGCCGTCGTCGTGCTGTTCTCCCCCCGCGAGGGCGCATCCGAATGCCGCACCTGGACCGCCGAGCAGCGCGAGAACGCCGCGACCGTCATTCAGGCGGGCCGGGACCTCGGGCTCTCGGAGCGCGACCAGACCATCGCCGTGATGACCGCCATGGGCGAGTCGTCACTGCGGAACCTCGACTACGGCGACTGGGAGACCAGCGGCGTGCGAAACCCCGACGGCAGCCCCACGACCTCGGTCGGACTCTTCCAGCAGCAGGACGAGTGGGGCCCGCGCGAGGCGCGCATGGATCCGTACACCGCCGCGACGATGTTCTACCGGGCGATGCTCGACGAGGTGCCCGAGGCCGAGCGCCTGGCGATGGAGCCGACACTCGTCGCCCATCGAACGCAGATCAACGCCCAGCCCGACCACTACGCGCCGTACTGGCCGGCCGCCGAGGCGCTGGTCGCGGAGCTGACCGGCGCGGAGAGCGCGCCGGGAGAGTCGGATGCCGCGGGCTCAGGAGGCTGCTGACGGCGCCGTCGCGGCGGGGTCGCCGACTCCGGTGCCGGCGAGCGCGCGCACGAAGATGCCCGTGAGGGCGTCGTGCCCTGCGGGCGAGAAGTGGCGGTCGTCGACGAGGAAGGGCGAGAGACCGGATGACGCCACCCAGCCGGTCGTGTCGACGAAGGCGATCCCGCGCGCCGCAGAGACCTCGGCGAGTGTCGCGCTCACGGCACGGCGCTGGGGCGCCCAGGCCTCCACCTGCACGAGCGGTCCGACGACGACGATCGTCGCCTCGGGGAAGGTGGTGCGCAGCTGATCGAGCGAGGCCTCGGCGGAGGCACGCACGTGATCGATCGGGAAGGTCTGGTCGTTGCCGCCGGACTGCACGACGATGAGCGCGGGGTCGGCGGGCGGTTGCCACAGCCCGGCGGCGAGCGCATCGCGGATGCTCGGGTGCCCGGTCGATGCGTCAGAGCCCGGGGGCGCGGCGACGAACCCGATGCCGCCGCGCGCGGAGAGGGTGACGTCGTAGCCGAGCTCGGCGGGGGCGCGCGCCACCCATGACGCCTCGGCCGCGGCCTGCGAGTCGCCGATCACCCAGGCGGTGGGTGGCGGCGGGGGTGCAGGCGGGGCGGGGTCGGCGGGCGCGTCGTCGAACACCGGGGTGGGCAGGAGCGGCGTCGCCGCTGGTGTCGGGGCCGGGGCGGCCTCGGCGGGGACCGGTGCGGGCGTCAGGGGAGCCGCAGCCCGGGCGACGCCGTTGAGGGGCCCGAGCGTGAGCGCGAGCCACCCGACCGTGAGGGCTGCGACGAACAGGATGCCGCCCAGCACCGTCCCCGCGCGACGCAGGCGAGCGCGGCGTCGACGTCGTGCACGCTCCCCCACTCGGCCAGGCTAGGCAAACGCACCAGATCCGCGGAGGAGACATGCAGGAGGAGCTGGTTTTGTGTTCCCTATGGATTCACGCGTCGCCTTGGTCACCGGAGCATCCTCGGGAATCGGAGAGGCCACCGTCCTCGAACTGATCCGGCGCGGATTCGTCGTCTACGCGGGAGCGAGGCGTGTCGAGCGCATGGCGCACCTCGCCGATCACGGCGCCCGCGTCATCCGCCTGGATGTCACCGACGACGAGTCGATGACGGCGGCCGTCACCGGCATCCTTAATGATCGAGGGCGCATCGACGTGCTCGTCAACAACGCCGGATACGGCTCGTACGGAGCCGTCGAAGACGTGCCGATCGACGAGGCGCGACGCCAGTTCGAGGTCAACATCTTCGGGCTCGCGCGGCTCACCCAGCTCGTGCTGCCCACGATGCGGCGCCAGCGCCGGGGCACGATCGTCAACATCTCCTCGATCGGCGGCCGCATCTACGAGCCGCTGGGCGCCTGGTATCACGCGACGAAGTACGCCGTGGAGGGGCTCAGCAACTCGCTGCGGGTCGAGGTCGAGCCGCACGGGGTGCGGGTGGTGCTGATCCGTCCCGGGGCGATCCGAACCGAGTGGAACGAGATCTCGCGGCGGAGCGCCCTCGAGGTCTCAGGCCACACCGCGTACGCCCCGCAGGCGCACGCGCTCGTGCGGGCGCTGAGCGCGGCCGACACCGAGAGCGCGCCGGGGCCGGCGGTCGTCGCCGAGGCGATCGGACGGGCGGTGGATGCCGCGAAGCCGCGGATCCGGTACACCGTTCCCTTCGCCGCGAAGGCCATCGTCTTCGCCCGGTGGCTGCTGCCGGATCGGGTGTTCGACGCCGCGGTGCACCGCGTGTTCGGGGTCACCCCCGCCGATCGGCTGGCCGCAGAGGAGTCGGCCGCGGGCGCGCGGGTGGAGGGTGTGGGCAGCGTGCGCTGACGCCCCACCCCCGCCATCGAGGTGTCACGGATTGTCGCCTTCAGCGCCCCAACCCGACCATCTGCGCCACCTTCTCGGCGACCGGGCCGAAGGAAGTGTCACAGATTGTCGCTTTCAGCGCCCCAACCCGACCATCTGCGCCACCTTCTCGCCGTGGCGCTCAGTCGGCGGGTTCAGTCCGCGGCGCGCAGCAGGCACGCCTCGGCGGCGACCCAGCCGAGCATCGCGCACTTCACGCGCATGACGTAGCGGGCGACGCCCTGGAAGGCGGCGGCATCTTCGAGACGCTCGGGCGGCTCGATGCCCGGCGAACGCAGCATGGTGCGGAAGTCCTCGATGAGCGCCCGCGCCGTGTCGACGTCGGCACCTTTCAGCAGGCCCGACATCACCGACGCCGATGCCATGGAGATGCTGCAGCCCTGCCCTTCCCAGGCGAGCCGGCTCACGACGCCGTCCTCGACGGCGAGGCCGAGCGTGATCTCGTCGCCGCACGACGGGTTCAGCTCGTGATGGGTCACCGCGAAGCCCGTGACGTCGCCGCGACCCTCGGGGTGACGGGAGTGGTCGAGGATCACCTCGCGGTACAGGCTCTCGAGATCGCTCATCGGTCGGCTCCGAAGAAGGGGCGCACCTCGGCGAGCGCGGCGGCGAAGCGCGCCACCTCGGCGGCGTCGGTGTAGACGTAGGCGCTCGCGCGGGTGGTCGCCGCCACCCCGAGACGGCGGTGCAGGGGCTGGGCGCAGTGATGTCCGGTGCGCACCGTGATCCCCCGGTCGTCGAGGAACTGCCCGACGTCATGCGCGTGCACCCCGTCGACGACGAAGCTCACCAGCGGTCCCCGCTCCGCTCCGCCCGGCACACCGATGAGCCGCACGCCCGGTGTGCCGACGACCGCGTCGACCAGAAGGCCGGTCATCTCGTGCTCATGGGCGGCGACAGCCGGCATCCCGATCTCGCGCAGGAAATCGGATGCGGCGCCGAACCCGACCGCCTGGCTCACCGGCTGGGTCCCCGCCTCGAAGCGCGAGGGAGCGGGGAGGAACTGCGCCGACTCCATCGTCACCGTGGTGATCGTCGACCCGCCGGTGCGGGCGGGCGGCAGCAGGTCGAGGAGGTCCTTGCGGCCCCACAGCGCCCCGATGCCCGTCGGACCCAGCATCTTGTGGGCCGAGAACGCCGCGAAATCGACGCCGAGCGACGGGAGGTCCACCGGATGATGCGGCACCGACTGACACGCATCGAGCACCGTCAACGCACCCACCCGTCGGGCGAGTGCGACGACGTCGGCGACGGGCGCGACCATGCCGGTCACATTGGAGACGTGGGCGAAGGCGATGATCCGGGTGCGCGGGGTGACCACGGCCGCGAGCGCATCGACGCTCCAGAGGCCGTCATCGTCCGTCGCGGCCCACCGGAGGGTCGCGCCGGTTCGCGCGGCGAGGCGCTGCCAGGGAAGGAGATTGGCGTGATGCTCGGCCTCGGTGACGACGATCTCGTCGCCGGGCCCGAGGCCGAACCGCGCCCGGGCGTCGTCGCCGCCGAGGCCCAGAGCGGCATCCGACATCCCCAGAGACACCATGTTGATCGCATCGGTGGCGTTCTCGGTCCACACGATCTCATCGGCACCCGCCCCCACGAACGAGGCGACCCGTGCGCGGGCGTCTTCGAAGGCCTGGGTCGCCGCCCCGGTCGCCATGCTCGAGCCCCGATGAACCGCCGCGTAATCGGCGGTGACGAACGCCGCCTCGGCGTCGATCACCTGCCGCGGCCGCTGCGAGGTCGCCGCGGAGTCGAGGTACGCGCGATCGGGATGCGCGGCGAGGAAGGGGAAGTCGTCGCGCACGCGAGTCGGGAGGGTGTTCATCACCCTCCAGTCTCTCGCGGATCGACGCGGGGCGCTCCCGGTCAGGCGGTCGTGGTCGACCGCCGCCGGGGCGGCACGAGGGCGATGCACACGACGGCGGTCGCAGCCAGCACCGCCGCGGCGACCCAGGATGCCGACCCGAGGCCGATCGCGAACGCGTCGCGCGCCGCCTCGGCGATGGCATCGCCTGCCGGGCCGAAGGCCTCCGACGCACCGATGGCAGCGCCGGCCCCCGACTCGATGACCTCCTGCGCCGGCTCGGGCACCCCGTCGAGCACGCCGGCGATCTCGTCGCGATAGCTCGACAGCAGCACGCTGGAGAGCACGGCGATGCCGAGCACCCCACCGACCTCGCGAGTGATGTCGTTCACGGCGCTGGCGATCGACCGACGCTCGGCGGGCAAGCCCTCGATGATCAGTTCGGTGCCCGGGGTGATGCCCATCCCGAAGCCGACCCCGAAGACGGCCAGCGCGACGGCGAGCACCCAGATCGAGGCGTCCGTTCCCTCGGCGAGCGTCAGGGCAGCCCCGGCGAAGCCGGCCGCCATGAGCACGAGGCCGAGTGCGCCCGGTGTTCCCTGCCCGAACCGCCGGGCCAACGCCACCGATCCGCCGATCCCCGCCCCCACTCCCACCGGAATGACCAGCAGCGACAGCGCCGCCCCGAGAGGAGTGAACTCCTGCACGAGCTGAAGGTACTGCGGTGCCAGAACGAAGAGACCGAGCGAGGCGAAGAACTGGGCGGTGACGATGAGAGACCCGGCCGACAGGCCGCGGCTTCGGAACAGCCGCACATCGAGCGACGGCTGCTTCGCCCGCAGCTGATGCACGATGAACGCGCCGACGCCGAGGACGCCGACGACGAGGGCCACGAGCACCAGCGCGTCGTCCCACCCCCGCTTGGGGCCCTCGATGACGGCGAAGACGATGCCGGTGAGCGCGAGAACCGACCAGAGCGCCGCAAGCGGGTCGGCCGACAGACGCGGGTTGCGGTTCTGCGCCACGAGGATCACCGAGGGGATGACGAGGAGCAGCGCCACCCCGCCGAAGAGAAGCTGCACGCTCCCCCACCAGAACCACTCCAGCAGCACGCCCGCGACGATCGTCCCGCCGACAGCGCCGGCCGAACTCACCCCCGACCACACGGCGATGGCGAAGGTCCGCCGCTCGGGCGGATAGGCATCGACGAGAGCCGACAGGGTCACCGGGAAGATGGCCGCGGCGCCCGCCCCCGAGATCGCGCGGAGGGCGATGAACCAGGCGGGATCGGGCGCGAAGGCCGAGGCGAGGGATGCCGCGCCGAAGACGGCCAACCCGACGATGATGACCGTCCGTCGACCGATCTTGTCCGCCAGCAGCCCCGCCGTCAGCAGGAACGCCGCGAACGTGAGCGCGTAGGCGTCGATGATCCAGGTCAACTCCGACTGATCGGCCTCGAGGTCGGTCGCGATGTCGGGGAGAGCGATCGCGAGGGCGGAGTTTCCCGCGACGACGAGTGCGAGCGCGACGCACAGGCTGATGAGAAGGCCTCGCAGCCGCCCCTCGGACGAGGTGCGGGGCGAGGCGACGCTCGGAGCGGACATGGCGTTCCCTTCGGATTCGGAATGATTCGGTTTCCATATTCTTCCGATTCCGCAGAGTTGTCAATAGAATCGCGACATGGCCTCCGCCCCCTTCGACGACCCCACCCGGCCCGACTCGTACGACGACGTCGAGCATCTGGAACGCGGACGCACCGACGCCCACGAGGTGAGCTGGGCGCTGCGCGACCTCAATCGCGCGACGGCGGACGTGGAGCGCGCACTCGCGGAGCACATGCACCTGCGCCCCATGGATTACGACGCCATCGGACATCTCATGGAATCCGAGCGCTCGCCGCTCGGCACCCTCGAGCTGGCCGCACGCCTGCGCATCAGCCCGGGGTCGGCGACCGAGCTGGTCGACCGCCTCGAGCGGGCGGGTCACGTCGCCCGGGAGCGCAGCCCGCGCGATCGCCGCCGGGTTCAGCTGACGGTGCAGCCGCAGGCGGTCGACCAGGTGATCGGAGGGCTCTCACCGCTGTTCCGCACCCTCGACGATCTCGCCGACGAGTACTCCGAGGAGCAGCAGCAGGCCATCGCGGACTACCTCCGGCGGGCCGCCGCGCACACCCGCACGTTCATGGCGGGCCTGGATGCTGATAACCTCCCTTCGTGACCCTGACGTGTCGTTGTTGTGAGTGAGCGCCCCTCGGCGCGCCTTCGACGACCACTCACCTTCGGCTGCCACGAGCAGCCCTTACTCAGGAACACACCGTGCGCTACGCCTCCCACGTCGCCGACCTCGTCGGCCACACCCCCCTCGTCCGCCTGAACCGCGTCGTCGCTGATGTCAAGCCGACCGTGCTGGCCAAGGTCGAGTACTTCAACCCCGGCGGATCGGTCAAGGACCGCATCGCGCGTCGCATGATCGACGCCGCCGAAGAAAGCGGCCAGCTCCAGCCCGGCGGCACGATCGTCGAGGCCACGAGCGGCAACACCGGCGTGGGCCTGGCCCTCGTCGCCCTCCAGCGCGGTTACCGCATGATCTTCGTGGTGCCCGAGAAGTTCTCCGGCGAGAAGACCGCGGTCCTCCGCGCCTACGGCGCCGAGATCGTCACCGTTCCGACGAACGTGCCGCCGGATCATCCCGACTCCTACTATTCGGTCAGCGACCGGCTGGCCGAGGAGATCCCGGGCGCCTTCAAGCCCAACCAGTTCGCCAACATCAACGGGCCGCTCTCGCACTACGAGACAACCGGCCCGGAGATCTGGGACGACACCGAGGGCCGGGTCACCCACCTCGTCGCCGGCATCGGCACCGGGGGCACGATCACCGGCACCGGCAAGTATCTGAAGGATGTCTCCGAGGGCCGCGTCACGGTCGTCGGCGCCGACCCCGAGGGCTCGATCTACTCCGGCGGCCCGGTGCACGGCTACCTCGTCGAGGGCGTGGGCGAGGATTTCTGGCCCACCACCTTCGATCCGAACGTGGTCGACCGCTACGAGCGGGTGGATGACCGCGAGTCGTTCGAGATGACTCGGCGCCTGGCGCGCGAGGAGGGCCTCCTCGTCGGAGGATCGTGCGGGATGGCGGTCGTCGCCGCCCTCCGCACCGCACGCGACCTCGGCGAGGACGACGTCGTCGTCGTCATCCTCCCCGACTCGGGCCGCGGCTACATCAGCAAGATCTTCGATGACGAATGGATGACGAGGAACCTGCCGTGAGCGTCGACAAGAGCACCCACCGCTTCGACAGCCTCGCCGTCCACGCCGGTCAGGAGTTCGACCCCACCACCGGAGCGGTGATCCCCCCGGTGCATTTCTCCACCACCTTCGCCCAGGACGGCATCGGCGGGCTCCGCCAGGGCTACGAGTACGGCCGGAGCGGCAACCCGTCCCGCACGGCCCTTCAGCGTCAGCTCGCCGCACTCGAGGGCGGCGCCCACGCGTTCTCGTTCTCGTCGGGCCTGGCCGCCGAAGATGCGCTGCTGCGCGCGACGCTGAAGCCCGGCGACAGCGTGCTGCTGGGCAACGACGTCTACGGCGGCACCCACCGGCTGCTGGCCCGTGTGCTGGCGCCGTGGGGTGTGCAGATGCGCACGGTCGAGATGTCCGACGCCGCGGCGGTCCGCGCCGCCCTCGCCGAGCGCCCCGCGCAGCTGGTGTGGGTCGAGACGCCGTCGAACCCCCTGTTGAAGATCACCGACATCGCCGAGCTCGCCGCGATCGGGCACGAGGCCGGAGCGCTCGTCGTCGTCGACAACACCTTCGCCACTCCGGCTCTGCAGCGCCCCCTCACCCTCGGCGCCGACGTCGTCGTCCACTCGGTGACGAAGTACCTCGGCGGGCACTCTGATGTCGTCGGCGGCGCGCTCGTGCTCGATGACGACGAACTCGCCGAGAAGATCGGATTCCTCCAGTTCGCCGTCGGCGCGGTCTCGGGACCGATGGATGCGTGGCTGGCCTCACGGGGGATCAAGACCCTCGGGATCCGGATGGCACGCCACAGCGCCAACGCGGCCGCGATCGCCGCCTTCCTCCGAGACCACTCGCACGTCGCGCAGGTGTTCTACCCCGGCCTGGAGGACCACCCCGGTCACGCGATCGCCGCGCGGCAGATGTCGGACTTCGGCGGGATCGTCTCGGTCGCCTTCGACTCGGGCGAGCTCGCCCGCCGGTTCGCGGAGTCGACGGAGCTCTTCCAGCTCGCCGAATCGCTCGGCGGCGTGGAGTCGCTCGTGAACTACCCCGACGCGATGACCCACGCCTCGGTGCGCGGAACCGACGCGGCCGTGCCGGTCGAGGTCGTGCGCCTGTCCGTGGGGATCGAAGACCCCGCCGACCTCATCGCCGACATCGAGCAGGCGCTGCGCGCCGCGACCCGCTGAGTCAGACCATCGCCCCGCGGGCGAGACGGATCTCCCGCCGACCCGCCGTGCTCGCGGCCCATCCCGAGCGGATGACGCGCAGCGCGTCGCGCATGAGCTCGATCCCGTCGTCATACGGCGCGCGCCAGATCGCCAGCATGTCGGCGACCGGTTCGGCGAGCACCGTGCGCGAGAACGCCTCCACCCCGAACCTCCCGCGATAGCCGTCGTCGAGGGCCTGCCGGACGATCTGCGGGATGTCGACAGCCCCGCCCGAGAGGGCTCCGCGCCCCGACTGACCCAGCTCGAGGTAG
Source organism: Microbacterium sp. SLBN-154 (assembly GCF_006715565.1). NCBI lineage: Bacteria > Bacillati > Actinomycetota > Actinomycetes > Micrococcales > Microbacteriaceae > Microbacterium > Microbacterium sp. SLBN-154. The sequence continues at coordinate 991,050 of NZ_VFNL01000001.1, read as the reverse complement.
GACAGGCGCGGCAGGGCGAGACGGATCGCGCCCTCGAGGTCTGACTCCTCCACCGCCATATGGAAGGTGTCGAGGTGGATGCGGAGGTTCTCCGACCCGCTCGCCTCGGCGAACCGCATCGCTTGCGCGGCGGTGTTCACCACCGAGGTCTCATAGCGGTTGAGCACCTCGAAGGTCATGGCGATCCCGAGATCGGCCGCCTCGTCGGCGACCTGTCCGACCAGGCGCGCGGCCTCCTCGACGCGCTGCCGGGGCACGGGAGCCCCCGGCGAGCCGAAGAGCCCGTAGGGCACGCCGTTCATCTGGTCGCCGCCGAGCTCGGCGGTCAGCCGCAGCGCCTGGCGGAGCGCGTCGACGCCCGCGGCACGTTCGTCCGCGTCATCCGAAGAGACATCGGCACCGGGAGCCTGCCCGGCGATGGTGATCGGCGAGACCTCCCAGTGCGCGAAGGCGTCCCTCATGCTGCGGGTGTCGGTCGCGGCGGGGTCGAGCGGCGGAAGCACGACCCGGTGGATTCCGAGATCGACGAGCGCGGGCAGCGCCTGCTCCAGGCTCTCGGGCGAGGCGTCGGCGACCACCACGTTCAGGTGGCACGCCACATCGAGGGTCATCGGGATGTCGCTGGCGTGGGCGGTCATCAGAACACCGGGAGGTCCAGCCGCTGCTTGAACACCGAGTACCCGTCGTCGACGTGCACCACCGTGCCGTTGATGACATTCGCCTCGTCCGAGGCGAGGAAGGCCACGACATCGGCGATCTCGGACGGCTGGGTCATGGTGTTGCGCAGCTGCTCCGAGGCGAACACCGTCTTCAGTTCGTCGCTGAACTGGTTGATGATCGCCGTCCCCACCCGACCGGGCGTGATCGCCACGACCCGGATGTTGTGCTCGGCGAGCTCGTACGCCGCCGAGCGGGTGAAGGAGATGACCGCAGCTTTGGCGGCGCTGTAGCTGAAGGCGAGTTCTGCGGCCTGCTCGCCGTAGATGGAGGATGTGTTGATGATCACCCCGGGGGTCCCCTGATCGCGGAACTGGCGGGCCGCGGCGAGGATGCCGTAGTAGACGCCGTCCTGATCCACGCGGATCATCGGCACATAGTCCTTCGCCGGGTCGTGGTCCAGGAGCGGCGCGCCCCCGGCGATGCCGGCGTTGTTGAAGATGACGTCGAGCTTGCCGAAGGTCGACACCGCGGTGGCGACCATCTGCTCGACCTCGGCGAAGTCCGAGACGTCGACGCGGCACGCGGCGGTCATGCCGGTGTGGCCGGCGGCCTCGACCTCGGCGACGGCGCGCTCGGCCGCCTCGAGGGAGATGTCGGCGATGAGCACCTTCGCGCCCTCGCGGACGAACTTGTCGACGGTGGCGCGGCCGATGCCGCTCGCGCCGCCGGTGATGATGGCGACCTTGCCTTCCAGGCGCATGGGGGTTCCTTTCCGTGGTGGACCTCGGGGGCAGGCCCGAGAGAAGAGCCCGCCCCCGAGGGGATTGCGTCAGCCGAGCTGGTCGGACGGGGTGATGTCGTCGGCGTTCTCGGAGGTGACCAGCGTCGTGGCCTCCTCCTCGAAGTTGTTCGACGGCGCCGAGCCCGACGAGCGCCACTGGGCGATCGCCTCCAGGACGGCCTCGTTGATCAGCGGCCAGGGCTGCTCGACGGTGGCGAGCATCGTGCCGGCCTTCACCGCCGCGATCGCCTCGCTCGTGGCATCCACTCCGGTGACGGCGACGGTGGCGCCGGCCTCGGTCACGGCCTGCACCGCACCCAGAGCCGCGTCATCCCAGCCGACCCAGACGGCATCGAGGCCGTCGGGGTTGGCAGACAGGTAGTCGGCGACCAGCGCCAGGGCCTCGGTGCGCCCGGTGGCGGGTGAGACGACCTGCTGGATCTCTCCGCCGGCGAGCGTGGCGCCGGCGGCCTCGACCGCCTCGGCGGCCAGCGCGGCGCGGGTGCGGATGCCGGCGTGCGGGTCGTGCCCGATCACCATGATGTTCTTGCCCTCGAGCCCGCCGATCGCGTCGGAGATCGCGCCCATGGTCTGGTCGACGATGCCCTGCTGGTCGGTGGTGATGTTCAGCGCGTAGGCGTCGGTGGGCTCGACGCCGGCGTCGATGGCGAACATCGGGATGCCGGCATCCTTCACCGCGGTGACGATCGAGCCGATCGAGGCGACGTCGGTGTAGCCGTTGTAGACGAGGTCGGCGCCCTGTCCGATGGCGCTCTCGACGGCGGGGTTCATCTTCTGGAAGTCGAAGTCGCCCTGGACCATGGTGAGCTCCCAACCGAGCTCGGCAGCCTGGGCCTCGACCTCCTTGACCCACCAGGCACCGATGGGCGTCTGGTTGCCCGAGGTGAAGGCGACGACCCGCAGCGGCTCATCGCCACCGCCTCCGCCGGCGTCACCTCCGCCTCCGTTGGAGCCGGAGCCACCGGCGCATCCGGCGAGCGCGAGGGCGCTGGCCACGGCGAGGACTGCGAATGCCCTGATTCTGTTACGCACTTCTCTACTCCTTTGTGATGGTTGCGTTTTTTCTTGGTGCCCCCGGCGCGGGTGTCGCCGGGCTGATGAGAACGCCTAGCGTTCTCGGTTCTTGAACGAGCTGAGGGTGACCGCGGCGATGATGATGATGCCGGTGACGACCTGCTGCACGTACGCGTTCACGCCCAGGATGTTCAGTCCGTTGCTCATGACGCCGATGATCGCGACGCCGACCATGGTGCCGACGATGTTGGCGGCACCCGAGCGGACGATGGTCATGCCGAGGAAGACCGCGGCGACGGAGAACATCAGGTTGTCCTCGCCCTGGATGGCGCTCGCGCTTCCCAGCCGCGCGGCCAGGAGCACCCCGCCGATGGCGGCGACCAGGCCGGCGGCCGAGAAGGCGAGGAAGCGCGCGCGCTTGACGTTCACGCCCGACAGGCGCGAGACCTCGGCGTTGCCGCCGATCGCATACCAGCGTCGACCGAGCGTGGTGTAGCGGAGGATGAACCACAGCACCGCCGAGATCGCGATGGCGATGAAGACCGGCAGCGGGATCTCCAGGAACCGTCCTTGGCCGAGGGCGTTGAACTCCGGAGGCAGGTTGAACAGCGTCGTCCCCTGCGTCACGAGGAAGGCCAGTCCGATGACGGAGGTCATCGTGGCCAGCGTCGCCACGAACGCCGAGAGATTGAGGAACGCCACGAGCGCCCCGTTGATCATGCCGATGAGGAGCCCGACCAGGAGCGCGATCGCGATCGCCGGCATCACCGGAACACCCTGGAGCATGAGGGATGCCGCCACCGCGCCGGCCAGCGCCGAGGTCGCCGCGACCGACAGGTCGAAGTCGCCGACGACCATGACGAGCGTCTGCGCGCCGGCGATGATCGCCAGGATCGACACCTGATAGAGGATGTTGCGGACGTTGGTGAAGGTCAGGAAGACGTCGGGCCGCATGGCGAAGAAGAAGACGACCAGGAGCACGAGGGCGACGACGGTGCCGCCCTGCATGAGCCGGGTGCCGACGGTGCGGGCGTGACCCGCGACCATGACGGCGCCGGTGCGCTCTTTTTCCGTGGTGGTCATGTCAGACCGCCTTTCCGTAGCAGTAGGACAGGAGGATCTCGTCGTCCGCGCCCTCGGCCGGGACTTCGCCCGAGACGTGACCCTCGTGGAGGATGATGATGCGGTCGCTCATCCCGATGAGCTCGGGGAGTTCGGAGCTCACCGCGATGACGGCGGTGCCCTGGGCGGCGAGCTGACGGATGAGGCGGTAGATCTCCGCCTTCGTTCCCACGTCGATGCCGCGGGTGGGCTCGTCCATCAGCAGCACCCGGGGGTTGCGGGCGAGCATCTTGGCGAGCACCACCTTCTGCTGGTTGCCGCCGGAGAGCTCACTGACGTGCTGGCGGGGGCTGCGCGCCTTGATGCGGAGGTCGGCGATGCCGCGCTTGGCGATGTCGGCGACGCGGTTCCCGGCGACGTAGCCGGCGGAGCTGACGGTGCCGAGGTTCGCCAGGGTGATGTTGTCCTGGATCGATGCGCCGAGGATCACTCCCTGGCTGCGGCGCTCCTCGGGGACGAGGGCGATGCCCGCCTCGAGGGCCCGACCGACGCCGCCGCGGCGCGGGAGGATCGCGTCGCCGACGGCGATCTCGCCCGCGGTGTGGCGCTGCGCGCCGGCGAGGAGACGCAGCAGCTCGCTGCGTCCCGAGCCCGCCAGTCCGCCGATCCCCAGCACCTCGCCGGCGTGCACGGTGAACGACACGTCCGACACCCGCCGACCGCTGAGCCCTGTCACCGTCATCACCGGGGTGGCCGTCGTCGTTCCCCGATCGGGATAGAGGGCATCGGGGGAACGGCCCACCATGAGGGAGATGACCTCGTCGATGTGGGAGTCGGCGACGGGCTTGGTGATGATCGTCTCGCCGTTGCGCATGATCGTCAGCCGATCGCAGAGCTCGAAGACCTCCTCGAGGCGGTGGGAGACGTAGACGATCGACACCCCCTCGTCACGCAGCGACCGCAGCACCGCGAAGAGGTCGCGGATCTCGGTGTCGGTGAGAGACGCGGTGGGCTCATCGAGGATCAGCACCCGGGCGTCGGTGGCGAGCGCCCGGGCGAAGGCGACCATGGTCTGCTGCACGGGCGAGAGTTCGCCGGCGAGCTTGCCGAGCGGGATCTTCTGGTTGATCCGCTGCAGCTGCTCCTTCGCGCGCCGGCGCAGGTGCGCCCAGCGCACCACCCCGGCCACGCTCGGAGTCTCCTCGCCCAGCATGATGTTCTCGGCGACGCTGATCGAGGGGACGATCGAGAGCTCCTGGTAGAGGGCCACGATCCCCGCGCGGTTGGCTGCGCGGACGCTGGCGAAGTGCACCTCCTCGCCGTTCAGCCGGATCGACCCCGCGTCGGGCTCGTGGATGCCGGTGATGATCTTGATGAGGGTCGACTTGCCGGCGCCGTTCTCGCCCAGCAGGGCGTGGATCTCGCCGGGGCGCACCTCCAGTCGTGCGCCGTTGAGGGCGTGCACGCCTTCGAAGCGCTTGACGATGTTCTCCACCTGGAGGGTCGGTGTCGGGGTCCCCACCGTCTGCGGACGTTCTTCCACGGTCGTCATGCTCCTCAGCTCCCGTCGGGGATGTCGTTGCACCGGATGAGGACCTTCGGGTGACGTCCACTCAGGTGTTCTGCGAAGGCGGCGACGGCGTCGTCGAGGTCGTAGACCGCCCGAGTGAAATCGTCGAGCCGCAGGTGCGGAAGCAGCTGCACGGCGCGCGGAAAGGCGTAGGGCGACACGAACACACCGGTGAGGGTGAGCTCTTTGAGGTAGAGGTACGACGAGAGGTTCAGCGGCAGCTCGTAGTCGGCCGGATACATCGCGCCGTAGACCACCGTGGCCCCGTGCGCGGCGAGGTCGAGCAGCCCCGGAACGGCGCGGGTCGAGCCCGAGGCGTCGACGACGACATCGAAGCCCCTGCCGCCGGTGATCTCCTGCGCGCGAGCGGCCTGGTCCTCGGCGAGCGGATCGATCACGTGATCGGCGCCGCCGCGGAGGGCCATCTCGCGCCGTTCGGCGATCGGCTCGATCATCGTCAGCGACGTCGCTCCGTGCAGCTTCAGCACCTGCAGCGCCAGCTGGCCGATCGGACCGCCGCCGCAGACCACGACCCGGTCGCCGACCCGCAGGCGGGTCTTGTCGGCGATGCGCACGGCCACCGAGACCGGCTCGAGCAGCGCACCCTGGCGGAGGCTCACCTCACCCGGCAGGCGGTAGACCTGCGATTCGTGCCACGTGACGGTCTCGGCCATGCCGGGCCGGTTGTACTCCTGGATGAATTCGCAGAACTGCTGGCGACCGTCCCGGCAGGGCAGGCACGTCCCGCAGAAGCGCAGGAAGTTGCCCGCGACGCGGTCGCCGACCTGAAGGCCCGTGCGATGCGCCCGTTCGCCGAGCGCCTCGACGACCCCGGAGATCTCGTGGCCGAGCCCGATGGGGACCTCGGTTCCGAAGTAGCCCTCCGCCACGTGCGGATCGGATCCGCAGATGCCCGCGTAGGCGACGCGGATGCGGACGTCCTCCGGGCCGAGTGGCTGCGCGGGGAAGTCGGCGAGACCGATGAGTCCGCGCTCGTCGGCGTCTTCGGCGCGCAGGTTCCCCACGCGGGTGACGGCGACCGTCTTCATGGTGACGTCCCTCCGTCTCAGGCCGCGTGCGCCCGGCGGATGGCGGCGACCGTGGCGGCGAGGCCGTACCCGTGCTTGTCGCGGAGCTGCTCGTCCTCGCCGAATCCGGCGTAGACCTGCGGGATGCCCAGCCGCTCGAAGGCGGTCAGGTGCAGGCGGCGATCGGCGATGACGTCGGCGATCCGGCTGGCCAGGCCGCCGTAGGCGAGGTGGTCCTCGAGCACGACGAATCGCCCGTCGGTGCGCTCGGCGGAGTCGAGGATGAGCTCCTCGTCGATGGGCTTCAGCGTGAACATGTCCACGACCCGCACCGAGATCCCCGCCTCGGCGACCTGCTCGGCGGCGGCGAGCGCCTGCGCGACGGTGGTGCCGTGGGTGAAGAGGGTGAGATCGGTGCCCTCGCGGGCGATGATGCCCTTGCCGATGCGGATGTCGTGCTGACCGGGTTCGTAGAGGACCATGTCCTTCTTGCCGACCGCGAGGCGGATGTACAGGGGCCCCGTCATGCTCATCGACTGACGGATGATCTCGCCGACCATCAGCGGGTCGCCGATCGAGGTCACCGTCATGTTCGTCAGCGCCGACATCAGCGCGAGGTCCTCGACGGCGTAGTGCGTCGAGCCGCCGTTGCCGACGAGACCGCCGTGCGTGCCGATGATCTTCACCGGGAGGTTCGGGTAGCAGATGTCGGTGCGGATCTGCTCCAGCGCCCGCATGCTGAGGAAGGGGAGCATGCCGGAGACGACGGGGATGTTGCCGTCGTAGGCGAGGCCCGCCGCGATCCCGACGCAGGCCTGCTCGGCGAGCCCGACGTCGATGAAGCGGTCGGGGAAGCGGTCGCGGAACTCCACGAGGGTGGCCCCGATGTCGGGGGTGAGGACGAAGAGGTTCTCCCGGTCCTCGCCCAGCTCCGCCAGGGTCGAGCCGATGACGGATCGGGCTCCGAGGAATTCCCCGAAGGTGAAGGTGACGGGCATCAGACACTCTCCTTCGTGCGGGATGCGTCGAGCGCGGCGAGCGCGCGCTCGAGGTCGGCGGCGCCGAGCGAACCGGCGTGCCAGGCGAGGTTGTGCTCCATGAAGTCCACGCCCTTGCCCTTGACGGTGTTGCAGATGACCACGGTCGGCACGTCGCTGGCGGGGTCGGGGAGCGCATCGACCGCTGCGACGAGCTCGGCCATGTCGTGGCCGTCGACCTCGACGACGTTCCAGCCGAACGCGCGCCACTTGTCGGGATACGGCTCGAACATCACCCGCTCCTCGGCGAAGCTCGTCATGAGCTGCTTGTTGCGGTCGATGAAGGCCACGAGGTTCCCCAGGCGATTGCTGCGGGCCGCCATCACCGCCTCCCACACCGATCCCTCGCCGGTCTCGCCGTCACCCAGGAGGGTCACCACACGGTGCGTCTCACCCCGGTGACGGGCGCCCAGCGCCATCCCGACCGCCAGCGGCAGTCCGTGGCCCAGCGAGCCGGTGGAGCACTCGACGCCCGGCAGCTGCACCTTGCACGGGTGCATGCCGTAGGCGCTGTCGAGCTGGCCGTATGTGGCGACGATGTCGTCGTACTCGAAGAAGCCGCGGATGGCCATGGCGATGTACATGCAGACTGCCGCGTGGCCCTTGCTGAGCACGAAGCGGTCGCGCTCGGGGGCGGCGATGTCGGTCGGGTCCACGCGCAGTCCATAGCTGAAGAGCACGGTCAGGATGTCCGCGGCGGAGAGATCCCCGCCGATGTGGACGGCACCCTCGTAGGTGCCGCACAGCTGCAGGAGCTTCGATCGCAGCTCGAATGCGAGGTCTTCCAGCTCAGCCACGCTGTGCTCTCGACCGGCTGTCAGGGTCGGCGAACTCACCACATGCCTCCTCATTGAATGACACGGTGTCGATCAGTCGTTGTCGATCAGTCGGCCTTCGTCGGCCGTCTGCGATCCCTCGACGGGAAGGGATGTCGGCGAAGCTACCACCGACTCATTTACAAGTAAAGAGGGATGCACGTAAACTCGCCGCACGGGTCATCACTCCGGCGACGGCCCGCACGTTCGCCGGGTATTGGACAATGGCCCGGGAACGAAGAACCCACAGAGAGGTGAGTTTCAGCCATGACAGATGTGATGACGTCGGCAGGAGTGTCGACGGGCTTGTTCATCGGCGGGGAGGAGCGGTTCACGGACGACGTGCTGACCGTGGCCGACCCGGCGAAGCCGGGAGCGACGGTCGGCACGGCCGCCGCCGCCTCGGTCCAGGATGTCGCCGATGCCGTCGCGGCGGCGAAGTCGGCGTTCCCCGCGTGGGCCGCGATAGGAGCCGAGGAGCGTGCCCGTCTGATGGCGGAGGCGATCGCCGGCATCGCCGACGACCGTGACACCGACGCGGCGATCCTCTCCCAGGAGAACGGGAAGATCCGCTTCGAGGCGTGGGTGGACGCCCTCGTGTTCGAGATCCGGTGGAACCTCGCGCTCATGCTCGCCGGCGAGGTCGACAAGGGCCACACCCTCCCTGTGGTCCCGGGCGCGATTCCGGTGAACACCGAGGTCGCCTACCAGCCCCTCGGGGTCGTCACCGTGATCGTGCCCTTCAACTGGCCGATCGCGATTCTGGGCGCCGCCCTGCCACACGCCCTCCTCGCGGGCAACACCGCGATCGTGAAGCCGCCGCCCTCGGCGCCCCTGGCGACCACCCGTGTCGTCCAGCGCGTGGCCGAGAAGCTGCCGCCGGGTGTGCTCAACGTGATCACCGGCAAGGACGAGAACATGGCGGGTCTCATCCAGAACCCCGACATCGCCAAGGTCTGCTTCACCGGCAGCGTCAACGGCGGCAAGCGGATCATGGAGATGGCGTCGAAGACCCTCACCCGGGTGACGCTCGAGCTCGGAGGCAACGACGCGGCGGTGTTCCTCGAGGACGCCATCCTCGACGACACCCACCTCGACCGCCTGTACGCCGCGATCTTCGACACCACCGGCCAGATCTGCATGAACGCCAAGCGCGTGTTCGTCCACCGCTCGCGGATGGACGAACTCGTCGCCGGGCTCTCGGCCCGCCTCGAGAAGGCCGTCATCGGCTACGGCCTCGATGAGGGCGCGACGATGGGGCCGCTGCACCAGTCGGCGCAGAAGGCCTTCGTCGAGGAGATCATCCAGGAGGCCAAGGACGCAGGGGCCGATGTCCGCGAGTTCGGGCAGCTGCCCGGCGGCGACCTCGCCGGCGGCAACTTCCTGCGCCCGGCGATCGTCGTCGACCCCGACCCGCAGCTGCGCGTGGTCACTCAGGAGCAGTTCGGGCCCGTCATCCCGATCCTCCCCTTCGACAGCGAGGAGGAGGCCGTGCGCCTGGCCAACGACACCTGGGGCGGACTGTGCGGATCGGTCTGGACCGGCGACCCGGCCTCGGCGCAGCGCGTCGGATCGCAGCTGGTCTGCGGCTACGTCTGGGTCAACGACCACGGCGCGACGCGGCTCGACCTGCGCGCACCGTTCGGCGGCATGAAGCAGTCCGGTTTCGGCCGGGAGCAGGGGATCGAAGGCGTGCGGGCGTTCCAGGACACCCGCTCCATCGCTACCATCGACCCCGAGGCGCTCGCCGGAATGGCTCACTGATCGACACGCAGCGGGATCCGGTCCGCGAGGACCGGATCCCGTCGCGTACGACCCCCGCGCTCCGGCGCCGACGAAGGGACCCCCGATGACCTCCGCTCCGCTCGCCGACACCGATGCGGCGGTGACCGGCGACATCGTCGCCGATCCGCTCGAGACGGTCATCGACCCCGACGAGTTCACCCCGCGCCTCCTCGCCCTGCTCTCCAACGCGCTGGTCTACCGTGAGTCCCATGAGCTGCGGCGGCAGTTCAAGCTCGGCACGAACGAGTGGCGGGTCATCTCCGCACTGTCGATGCGGCCGGGCATGTCGGCGACCGAGGTGTGCGAGTTCCTGGGGATGAACAAGTCCGTCGTGTCGCGCTCGGTGACGAGGCTGCAGCTGCGCAAGCTCATCGTCCTCAGCGACGGGCCCCGTGGGTCGCGGCCTCTCTACCTCACCCGCGCCGGCGCGGAGATGCACGACAAGATGCTGCCCGTGTCGATGCGCGGACAGGAGATCATCACCGAGGGGCTCGGCGCGACCGAGGTCGCAGCCCTCAACGAGGTGCTGCGGGGCATGCTCGCGCGGATCCGCAGCGACGCCGCCCTCCAGGGCGCCCCCGGGTCACCGAGTCAGTACCCGATCGACTGACCAGACGCGACGCAGCCCTGGCATCCACGGAGGATGCCAGGGCTGCGTCGGTGTTGCGAGGAGGCCTTACTTGAAGGCGTCCTTGACGTTCTCGCCGGCCTGCTTGACGTTGGCCTTCGTCTGGTCGCGCTCGCCTTCTGCCTCGAGTCGCTCGTTGTCGGTGGCCTTGCCGAAGGCCTCCTTGGCCTTGCCCGTGGCTTCTTCGGCGGTGTTCTTGATCTTGTCGTCGAGTCCCATGATGGTTCTCCTTTCGATCGGCTGCCCTCGACGTTACGCCGACCGGCGCGTAAGAGAAGGGCCTTGCAAAGCCGTCGCGGGTGCGTTACACCACGCGAAGGTGAACGCCCCGACCGCTGTGGGACGGTCGGGGCGTTCGAGGGGCCGGGTCACTTCTTGAAGGCGTCCTTGACGTCCTCGCCGGCCTGCTTGATGTTCGCCTTGGACTGATCGGCCTTGCCCTCGGCAACGAGCTTGTCGTTGTCGGTGGCGTTGCCGATGGCCTCCTTGGCCTTGCCGGCGATCTCCTGCGCGGCGTTCTTGATCTTGTCGTCGAGTCCCATGGGGGTCTCCTTTCTGTGTGGGTTCTTCTTCGGACGGGAAGGAAAGTGGCGGGGCCGGCTCAGGCGAGTCGGCGGTGGTCCGCAGCGAGCTTGGCGCGCAGCCCCGAGTGCACCGAGATGTAGGTCGGGATCTGCTGACCGGTGACGACGGCGAGATTCGTCACGAGCCGATCGACGTCCTCCGCGAGAGAGCGGGGATCGGTGTTCTGGCGGGGCGTGACCGCCACGTGCATGACGGGCTGCCGACGGACGTCGGAGGCCGACACCGACACCGACAGGACGTCGGGCCGAGTGGACAGGGCGTTCTTCAGGGCGTCAGAGGCGAAGCCCTCACGAACGACCACCCGGCCCAGAGGCGTTTCCGAGGCCGCCGACCGCACCACCACGCGGGAGCGTCCGCCGCCCACCCGGGTGAGGAGGACGATCAGCAGCGCGATGGCGAAGACGATCAGCACCACGGCGCCGATCGCGACCCACGACGCGGTGGTGGCCCCGATGGTCGTGGCCTCCGCCGCGCCTGCGAGCCAGGTGTCTCCGGCCTCGGTCGCCGCCGACCACGCGTCCCGCGCAGGGTTCCACGCGGTGGCGAGGACGGCCACGGCACCCAGGGCGACGAGCACGAGGCCCACCACGAACAGCACGATGCGGTTCAGAACGCGATTGGTGTCGTTCATCGGAAATCGTCCTCCTGTCGGGCCTGCGCGATGCGCGCCCGGACCGTGACCCGGGGCACCAGGCGGTAGGCGTCCAGCGCTTCAGCGGCGGCACGGCGAACGCTCTCGCGGTCGAGCTCCACCCCGGGATCGGAACGAACGGTCACGTCGACCGTGCGATGCGCGACGCCGACGGTCACCCGGTCGCGGGCGACGCCGGACTCGGCGCTGACCTTCTGGGCGACCGCCGCGGCGATCACGCCGTTGTCGACGACGACGGCACGCTCGGAACCGTCGAAGGCGAGCTCGTGCTTGGACAGCCGACCGGGGGTCACCGCCAGGATGACGAACACGATGCCGAGGATGGCCACGATGACGCCGCCGACGATGACCAGCGGGATGGGCTGGTCGCCGGGAAGGGCCACCAGCCACTGCGCGATCACCCCCGGTGCGGCCACCAGTGCCGGCTGCGCGAGCAGCGACAGCACCAGTTCCACACCGAGATAGATGAGGGCGAGGATCAGCAGGATGACCGCGACGAACATCGCCACAGTGCGCGGCGAGTGCGTCTCGCGACGCACGACGCGCGAAAGCGCCCGATCGGTCATCTCACTCTCCTTCGTTCGGGGGTCACCGCTCCGGTGACCGTGATGTCGATGCGTGTGATGTCCCGGCCGACGAGGCGTGACAGACGCTGCTGCAGCTGCTCCTGGAGAGCCCTGCTGCGCTCGATCACGCCGGGCATGGCCCGGACGGCGTCGGGATCATCGAGAGGGGGGACAGGGAGGGGCGTCGCCAGGCGCACGGCCAGACCGCCGCGGTATCCGGCGACCTCCACCCTGAGGGCATCGCGTTCGATCCCGATCAGTTCGGCGGAGGCCGCCCGTACCACCTTGGTGAAGACGCGCTCCGTGACGTCGACCCGGCCGGCGGGGGCGACCGCCTGAGGGCCGCCCCCCGCCTGTCCCACCGAGTCGGTCAGGGTCATGACGTCCGCCTCCCGCTGAAGGCTCCGGCCACGGCGCGCAGGTCGAGCTGGCCCGAGGCCACGCGTGCGACACCCGCGCCGATCGCCATGAACAAAGCGACGAGGAGGAATCCCCAGAACCCGAACAGGAGAGCGGCGAAGGCGAGCACCGCCCCGACGAGCACTCCGGTCATCGTGGCACTCATGCGACGCGCGACTCCTCGGTGGTGTCGTCGTCGTCACCGGGCAGGTGCACGTCGTTGACCTCGACGTTGACCTCGACGACCTCGAGTCCGACCAGGCGCGTGATGGCGCCGGCGACCGCAGTGCGGACGTTGGAGGCGACCTCCTGGATGGGCGCCGGGTACTCCACCACGATGGTGAGGTCGGCGGCAGCCTGGGTCTCGCCCACCTCGACCTTCACGCCCTGCGTGAGGTCGGTGGCGTTGATCGCGTCGCGCAGAGCACCGAAGGCGCGCGACGCACCACCGCCGAGCGCGTACACGCCCGCGACCTCACGTGCGGCGATGCCGGCCACCTTGGCGACCACGTTGTCGGCGATCACCGTGCGGCCGCCGGCGGCGCCGTCTGCACCGGTCAGCGAGCTCGACGCGGAACGGTCGACCCGCGGAGCGACCTTGGACGCGGAGGGGGCGGTGGGGTTCTGGTCCGAAGTGGCCATGAGGAAGTCCTTTCACTATCTGATCGTTCGGGGGTGCGCAAGAGCGTGTGTCTCCGCACCGAAGCAGTACGTTCGCTTCAGAGATAAGAGGGTCGTCGCACCGGATTCGTCACGAATTCATCGCCGGTTTTTCCTGAGAGGTCGCTGTGAGCCAAGCGCTGGTCGAGGTGTCCGACGCGATGCTCGTCGCGCGGTCGCTGGATCAGGACACCGTCGCCTTCGGCGAACTGGTTCGGCGCCACTCGGGCCTCATGCGCGCCTACGTCATCCGGATGGTGGGATCCCGCAGCGAGGCCGACGACGTGGTGCAGGAGGCGTTCGTCACCGCCTGGCGCCAGCTGCCGAGCCTGCGCGATCCCTCCGCCGTGCGAGCGTGGCTCATGCGGATCGCCAGCCGCGAAGCATCCGCCTTTCTGAGGCGGCGTCCCAAAGACGCCGACATCGCCGATTTCGACGCTCCGCACGCCGCCGACACCCAGCCTGAGAACGTCGCGATGCGGCACGCGCAGCTGTCGGCGCTGTCGGCCGCGCTCGACACGCTGCCCTCCGATCAGCGACGATGTTGGCTACTGCGTGAGGTCGCCGAGCTCAGCTACGACGAGATCGCCGATGAGATGCAGATGCCGGTGAGCACCGTGCGGGGCACCCTCGCCCGCGCGAGAGCGCGGATCACCGCGCAGATGGAGGGATGGCGATGAGCGAGGACGATCGGGTGGTTCTCGACTGCGGGAAGACCATCGAGGAACTGAGCGAGTACCTCGATGCCGGCCGCGCGCCGTACGACGCCGACATCGAGACGTGTCCCGAGTGCCTGAACGCCCTCGACGCACTCGCCAGGGTCGGGGCGCTCTCGCGCGACCTCGTCGCCGACGACGCCACCCGCCTTCCCCCACCCTCCGACAGCTGGTTCGACGCCCTCTTCGCCACCATCCAGGCGGAGCTGACGTCCGGTCGCAGCTTCCCCATCCACCATCCCGATCCGCGAGTGAAGATCACCGTCTCGGAGGGCGCGGTGCGCACGCTGCTGCGAGCCACCGGCGACGCCCTGGACGGCGTGGTGGTGGGCCGCACGCAGATCGTCGGCGACGCCGAGATCCCCGGCGCCCCCGTGGAGATCAACATCAGCGCCTCGGTGGCCTACGGTGAGCCGTTCGCCACCGTGGCGGGCACCCTCCGCTCCCTCGTCTACGACGCCCTCACCCGCCACACCGAGCTCAACGTCGCCGCCGTGAACGTCACGGTGGAGGATGTGCACGGGAGCCGTTCCTCGAAGGAGAAGCGATGAGCACACCCCTCACCAGCTCCGGGCTGTCGCCGATCGTCCGCGGTGTCGCGGGCGTGACCGACGCCTACTCGCCGAGGCCCGCTCTCGCCCAGGTCGCCGACATGGCCACCGCGGCCCTGCGGGGCGCGGTGGTGCCGCCGCCCGAGGTCGTCGTCGAGGCCGCGGGCGACCTGGTGTCGGTGTCGACGCGGATCGCGGTCGACCGGGCGGCGAGCGCCGCGGACGTCGCGCGGGGCGTGGCCGACGCGCTGCTGGATCAGCTTCCGGACGGCGCCACGGTGTCGGTGGACGTCGGCCGCATCAGCTGAGCGTCCTCCCTCACCTGCGGGGCGGGCCCGGTCGCCTGCGGGGCGAGGTCGGGGAGGAACACCAGTTCGCACGTCGGACAGCGGTACCCCCGACGGATGTCGCGGAGCACGGTGCCGCATTCCGGACACGCCGGCTGGGCCAGGGCGTCGAAACCGTCCAGGTCGTCGTGAGCGGTCATCGCGCCACCGGACGCCGGCCCCAGTCGGCGATCGCGCCGCCGCCGGGCCCATGGGCGCGCAGATAGGCGCGGTGGATCTGCTCGCACGCCAGTCGCAGGGTGGTCGACCACCCCAGGATCTCGCCGCGATACATCGCCCGGTACCGCACGTCCGCGCCGTTCATCACCCGTCGAATCTCCACCGTTCCGTACTCGTCACCGGCCGGATCGACCATCCGCCACGTTCCGGTCGGGCCCTCGACCGCGGCGAGGATCGGGTTCCATCCTTCGGCCATGGGAGTCCTCTCTCCGGCCGATGACCACAGGGTACTCCTGCGCGCCGACACCGCCCAGTGGCGCCCGCCGTGCGCTGCGGGATCAGCGGGACAGGAGCCCCGACGAGGCGAGGAACCGGTCGGGATCGATGCGGATGACCACGCGCCGCGGGTTCTCCCGGGGTGTCCGGTAGCGCTCGGCATAAAGACGCTCGGCCCATCGCACCGCGTCGAGGTCGCGTTCGATGCGCGCGGTGCCGGCGATGCTCAGCCATCGCGCGCCCTCGACCTGGGCGACCGTGGCACGGGCGTCGCGCTCGACGTTGCGCACCTTCTGCGTCCCTTCGGTGGTGATCACGCGCACCACGCCGTCGACGAAGGTGAATCCCACCGCCACGACGTGGATCCCGCCGTGCGGCGCGATGGTGGACAGGGTGGCGAGGTGCCGGTCGGCGACGAACCGCTCACCCTCGGGGCTGAGGCTCACGAGGCGGGTCCGAGGTAGCGGCGGAGGGTGACCTCGACGGTCGAGAACGCCCGCCGGATCCGCACCTGCGACACACCGAGCGCGAGAAGAGAGCGCGCCGTGTCGGGGTCGAGTCGCTGATCCTTCACCGGCTCCCACCCGCGCATGCCGTGGTACTCGGCGATGATCTTCGGGGTCGCGTCGACGGCCCCCAGCTTCTTCCGGCGGTAGACCGCGGTCGCGCCGTCCGGTGCTTCGGCCGACGAGCGCGACGAGGCCGAGGTTCGCCGCCGCCGAGGCGGCTCATCGACGTCGGACATGGGTCTCCTCACTTCGCCCGCAGCTTCGGGTGTCGCAGGCCTTCGTCATTGTGCTCCCGCCTCCGACAGCGCCGCCAATCGAATCGCCCGCTGTAACGAGATGTTCACGGTTCATGCGTCGGAATACGTCGTCGACGACGGCGTCGACGTTCGAGGACGATCACGATCCCCCAGCCCACGAGGCCGCCGAGGGTGTTGGCCACGACATCCCGGAGGGTGGCGGTGCGCTCGGGAAGGAGGAGCTGCCCGCCCTCCACGACGAGGGTGGTGGCGAGGATCACCGGGAGCATCAGCGGGCGCTCGGCGCGCAGGATCCCCGCCAGCAGCACCCCGAGCGGCACGAAGAGCAGGATGTTGGCACTGAATTCGATCACGTCGTACGTCAGCCACGGAAGCGCCCTGGTGAGCGCGCGCAGCAACGGGCCCGCTCCTCGATCGACCGGGGTCGGCCAGAAGGCGATCACGAGGAGCGCGAGTCCGTACGCCCCCAGCAGGAGAAGCGCACCGAGGTGCGGGGTGCGGGGGCGAGCAGAAGACGTCGGATGTGCGGTCACGCGGTCCCTTCGGGTCCGGCGCCGCGACCCTGCCGCGCGATGATGGGTGCGAGCATACTCCCGCGCGCACCGGTGCGCGCGGACAAGACCGCTTAGGGTGATCGGGTGAGCGAATCGGCCAACCCCCGCGCCCTCCGCCAGGCCGGTGTCGTCTTCGCCTGGGTCGTCGCCGCCTTCCTCATCGCGCTGGTCTTCCTCGCCGGCTGGGTGGGAGTGCGCGGATTCCTCGCGTACCAGCACCTCACCGACGCGCAGGCGACGGCCACCGCGGTGCGAGAGGACCTGACCGACCCGGCGCTCGCGTCTGCGGCGATCGCCGAGGTCGCGGCCGACACCGCGGCCGCTCGCGCTCTCACCTCCGACCCGCTCTGGAGGGTCGCCGAGGCCCTTCCGTGGGCGGGGCCGCAGCTGTCAGCGGTCTCGACCGTCGCCGCCGCCGTCGACGACGTCGCGGGATCGGCCCTCGCCCCTCTCGCCGATGTCGCGAGCGGGTTCGACCTCGCCGCGCTCCGCCCCCAGGACGGCCGGATCGACCTGGCGCCGTTCACCGACATCCGCGAGGCCGCCGCCACCGGCGCCTCATCGATCGGCGGCGCGGCCGAGGCGGTCGCCGCGATCGACCGGGCCCCCCTGGTCCGCCCGCTGCGCGAAGCCGTCGACGAGGTCGGCACACTCCTCGACGAGACCGAGACCGCCACGGGAGCGCTGACCCGCGCGGCGACCCTGCTTCCGGCGATGCTCGGCGCCGATGGGCCGCGGTCCTACCTCGTGCTGTTCCAGAACAACGCCGAGTGGCGCTCGCTCGGCGGCATCCCGGGGGCGACGGCGCTCGTGCGCACCGACGGCGGAGCCATCTCGCTGGCCGAGCAGGCGTCATCCTCCGACTTCCCCCGCTATGACGAATCGGTGCTCCCGCTCGGCTCGGATGTCGAGGGGATCTTCTCGGCACGCCCCGGCCGATTCATCCAGAACGTCACCCAGATCCCCGACTTCGCCGTGTCCGGCGCCCTCGCCCGCGAGATGTGGGCGCGCGAGCGCGGCGGCGAGCAGGTCGACGGCGTGATCGCGATCGACCCCGTGGCCCTGTCGTATCTCCTCGCCGCCACCGGTCCGGTCACCCTCCCCACCGGCGATGTGATCACGGCGGAGAACGCGGTTCCGCTGCTGCTGAACGAGGTGTACTTCCGCTATGAGAACCCCGCCGACCAGGACGCCTTCTTCGCTGCCGCGGCGGCCTCGGTGTTCAGCGCGCTGACGGCGGGCGGCACCGACCCCACCGCGCTCGTGGATGCTCTGACGCGTGCGGGCGACGAGCGACGGCTGCTGCTGTGGAGCGCCCGCGAGGACGAGCAGGCCCTGCTCGCCGGCACGACCCTGGCGGGGCCCCTGCCCGAGACCGATGACGACATCGTCCGGTTCGGGGTCTACCTCAACGACGGCACGGGCTCGAAGATGGACTATTACGTCAGCGCGACCCCCACCCTCACGTGGGACTCCTGCGTGACCGGCGGCTCCGCGGCGTCGCCCACGGCATCGGGCACGGCCACCCTCACGGTCACCCTGACCAACAACGCGCCCGCCGACGCGGCCACCTCGCTCCCCCGCTACATCACCGGCGGCGGCGCGTTCGACGTCGATCCCGGCATCGCCCGGACCGTCGGCTACGTCTACCTGCCCGAAGGCTTCGAGCTGCAGGATGCCACCATCACCGGCGACGTCGGATTCGGCGGCGGCACCCACGACGGACGCCGAGTGCTGAGCTTCGCCGTCGACGTGGCACCCGGGGCATCGGCGACCGCGACGGTCACGGTCACCGCCCCCGAGGGCTCGGCCCCGCAGCTGGAGCTGGTGTCAACCCCCACCCTGGTTTCACCTCCCGACCTCGTCGCCGTCTGCGAGCCCGCCTAGACTCGAGGCGTGTCCCGCCGCTCCCCCCGCGTCGCGCTCATCGCCCTCGTGGCGATGGCGGCTGTCGGCGTGCCGGGCGCCGCGCACGCGACATCCGCCGCCGACGCCTCATCGATCTACCCACCTTCGGGGTCGTGCACGACGAGCCCCGCGGCCGTCGAGCCGGGCGGCGGCTTCGACTTCCAGTGCGCGCCGGCGACATTCTCCAGCGCCGAGCAGGTGACCATCACCGTCACCGGCGAGAACGGCGCCGGTGCCGACATCGGCATGGTGCGCTTCGCCATCACCACCGCCAGCGGCACGACGACCTCGGCCGAGGACGGCTCGATCGCCCCGGTGCGCATCACGCTCCCGCAGAACGCTTCGGGCACCTACAACATCGCCGCGGTGTCGTCGACCTCGGCAGGCAGCACGGCCGCGGTGACGGTGACCGCTCCGGACGGGGCGCTGCCGGTCTCGGGGATGGATTCCGGTTCGCTCATCGGCCTCTTCGTCGGCGGCGGCGCGCTGCTGCTCGCCGGCCTCGCCCTCGCCGTCGCGGCGCTTCTCCGACGCGGGCGCGCCCGCCGATAGGGTCGAGACCCTCGGTGTTCACCGCCCCTCTCCCGACCGGCCGTCACTTCGCCGTGACCTGGTCGATCCCGGACGACTTCGGGGGGATGACCCGTGCCCTCCTCCACCGCTCCCGGGGCTTCCGACGCGAGGGCGGCGTCGCCGTGACGGTCCTCACCCTGGATGACCGCATCGACTACACCGACGTCGCATCACGCCTCCGGGACGCGCGGGAGCTGATCGACGGGGTGTCGTTGCTGAACCTGTACGACTGGCTCCGCACCCATCCCCTCCCCGGTGGACGGGGATCCGGCGCGCGTCATCCGTTCCGCCCGCTCCGCCCGGACGAACCCGGCGTCGTCAGCCTGTCTCATGGCGGGGTGGTGTTGCGACGGGAACGGCGGGGCCCTGCCGGGGAGGTCCTCCAGGTCGACCACTACCGCAGAGACGGATCGCTCGTCGTGTCCGACCGTCGCGACCTCGACGGGCGCGGCGGGTCGGCGAAGCGGTCGGTCGTGGTCTGCGACGGGCGCGGGCGACCGCATCGCTCCTGGTCTCACATCTCCGGGCTCTACACGGCATGGATCGACGCCCTCGTCGCCGGATCGAGGGCTTGGCTCGTGATCGACAGCAAGACCGCGGCCCGGAGCCTGCTCGACTACCGACGACGCGGGACGGTCGTCGTGCACGTCGTGCACGGCGCGCATGTGTCGTCGTCGCCGGGCAGCGAGGTGATCCCGTCACGTCGGGAGGTGTTCTCGCGGCTGGACGGGTTCGACGCCGTGGTCTTCCTCACCCGTCGACAGCGAGATCACGCCGCCGAGCTGACCGCCCACCGCGGCCGGCTGGTGACCATTCCCCTCGGGATCACCCTCCCCCCTTCCGAACCCCCTGCGGAAAGCGAACGAGGGGGAGCGGTGGTTCTGGCCCGCCTGTCCGCCCTGAAGCGCGTGGATCATGCGATCGCGGCGATCGAGCGGGTCAACACCGTCGTCACACCGTCACTGACCCTCGACATCTGGGGCGACGGCTCACGCCGCGCCGCCCTGATGCGCAGGATCGACGGTGACCCCGCGATCACCCTGCATCATCATGATCCGGCCGCCCGGGGCGTGCTGCGCGAGGCCTCCGTCCTCCTCGTGACGAGCCGGACCGAAGGATTCGGATTGGCGATCCTCGAGGCGATGGCGGCCGGCTGCATCCCGGTGGCCTACGACGTCCCCTACGGCCCCGGGGAGATCATCCGGCACGGATGGGACGGGATGCTGGTGGCGGACGGCGATGTCGATGCCTTCGCCGACGCGCTCCGCTCCGTGATCGCGCAACCTCCGGCCGCACGCGAAGCGCAACGCCACGCTGCGCGGGAACGGGCGGCGCAGTTCTCCGACGAGCGCGTGACGCGGCTCTGGGGTCGGGCGCTGCGGCGAGCGCGGCGTCGCGGCATGTCGCGTCGCACGCTCGAGGGCATGTCCTGGCGCGCACGCCGCTGGACGCGCGTGCTGACCCGCCGGCGCCGATAGCATCGCTCTCGTGGCCGTAGCCCCCGCACCCGTGCGTCGTCGCCGCCGCGGGTTGCCGCGGTGGCTCATCATCGCGTTCGTCGTGCTGGCCGCCTCGGGGCTGCTGGCCATCCTCGCGGCGATCGGCTGGGTCGCCACCTGGGGGTTCCAGATGCTCAGCGCCCGCCCTCCCGCCCTCGGCACGACGATCGTCGTGCCCGACGAGTCGAAGGCGGCCAAGGCCCTTGCCGCCGAAACGCCCGGCACCGAGGAGTACGCCGCCACGGAGTACCTCGCCGCTCAGCCCACCGCGTACTGGCTCACCCCCGAGGAAGACCCGATCGGCGACGTGTTCGCGCGCATGACGCACCTCGCCGAAGAGGCGCGCGCCCAGGACGCCGCGATCGCCGTCGTCGTCTACGGCCTCCCCGGACGGGACTGCGGCAACTTCTCCGCCGGGGGCTTGGACGAACCCGACTACGTCACCTGGACAGAGGAGATCGCCGCGGGCCTGCGCGCGGCGGGCGACCTGCAGAAGATCGTCGTCCTCGAGCCCGACAGCCTGGCCCTCGCCCCCGAATGCGGAAACGTCGCCGAGCGGACCGAGCAGTTGCGGGGGGCCATCGATCGCCTCGCGGGCCCGAACACCTGGATCTACGTCGACGGCGGCCATTCCACCTGGCTCCCGCCCGAGGAGATGGCGGGCCTGATTTCGCAGCTCGATCGCACCGGCAGCATCCGGGGCTTCGCCACCAACGTCTCCAATTACAACCACTCCACCGAGGAGTTCGTCTACGCCCGTCAGCTGTCGGGTCTCCTCGGCGGCGCGAAGGCCGTCGTCGACACGTCGCGCAGCGGAGCCGGGTCCAACGGTGAATGGTGCAACCCCCGCGGCCGCCTCATCGGCGAGCCCGGCGGCACTCTCGCCGACGACGTGGTGGACACCAACCTCTGGATCAAGCCTCCCGGCGAGTCCGACGGCGAATGCAACGGCGGCCCCGCCGCGGGGGTGTGGTGGCCGAAGGCCGCGGTCGAGCTGACCCGCGACGTGGAGTGACCCCGGACCTGGCCGCGGTCCGTCCGATCCGGGTCAGGCTCCGGCGACCAGTTCCGAGGTCAGTCGGTAGCCCACGCCGCGCACCGTCTCGATGTACCGGGGGTTGGTGGGGTTGTCGCCGAGCTTGCGGCGCAGGTTGGTCATGTGCGCCTCGATCGCCCGTTTGTCGGCTTCGCCGACGAAGTACGAGGTGACGTAGGACTCTCCCCGGAGGACCAGCGTCAGATCGGCCTTGCTGCGGACGCGGCGCTTGGACTCCATGAGGGTCGCCAGCAGGTCGAACTCGGTGCGGGTGAGATCCAGGGTGTCACCGGCGACCATGACGATCCGGGTGTCGGGGTCCAGCTGCAGATCCCGGTGCGCCATGACGTTGAGACCGGCGAGCTCGCGCGGTCCCTGATCCGCCGGCACGAGGTCTGTGCCGGCGTTCGGATCGGCGACGGGGCCGGGGGTGGCCGGAGCGGATGCCGCGGACCCCGCGGCCATGATGATCGGCTCCAGCGGTGACCCGGGGCCCGTGGGCGGCGGTGCCTGAGCCGGCTGGCCGCCCTGCTCGCCGGCGTAGCCGGGGTAGGGCATCGCAGGACCGGTCGGCATCTGCGGCATCCCCGGCATGCCCTCGTAGGGATACGGGTACGGCGCCGGAGCGTGAGGATCGTACGGGCGCTGCGCGATCGGGCGGGCGCCGGGGAAGGACGGACCAACGCTGTCCTGGCGCGGCGCGGGAGCGGCATGCTGGGTACGGGGACGGCGCAGCAGCGCGTCGATGCGGGCGCGGAGCTCGCGGGGGCGGAACGGCTTGACGATGTACTCGTCGGCGCCGGCACCGAGTCCCAGCACCACGTCGGCCTCGTCCTCGAGGCCCGTGAGCATGATGATGTACGTGTCCGACTGCGCGCGGATGCGCCGAGCCGCCTCGAACCCGTCGATGCCGGGCATGTTGACATCGAGCGTGGTGATGAGCGGCTGGTACGACACGACCGCGCGCACGCCGTCGATGCCGTTGCCGACCGACACCGTCGAGAATCCCGCCGCCTCCAGCACCTCGACGAGGAGGTGGCGGATGTCGGGGTCGTCTTCGACGATGACGGCCGTTCGCAGGGCCATCGAGGGGTCGCTCATCGGCGGGTGCTCCCAGCTGTGAAGAGAAAGCGGAGCAGCCACGGCGGTCTGCCTTGCGGAAGCGCTGTCCACGGTCATGCTACACATCTCCCGTCGTGCGGATGCCGTCACGGCCCGCAGATGTCAGACCTTGTAGCCCTGGTGACGGCGGATGAGCTTGAAGAACATCAGCAGGGTCTGGAGCACCGTCACGACGCCCACGATCGGCCAGCCGATCCACAGGATCGTGGACTGCACCATCGGACCGAGCATCGTCCAGATCACCGCCATCGCCACGAGCACGGCGATCAGCAGCACCAGGGGCAGCCAGTGCGCGCTGCCGCCTCCCTTCTCGGCCTTGGCCTGCATCGCCCAGTTGTCGACCTTCTTGCGCGAGAGGAAGCGCGTCCACGACCGCAGGAAGTGGCTGAGGCGGATCCACATGAAGATCTCCGCGGGGAAGATCAGGCCCGCGAAGAGCATGTCGCGCGAGTTGTGGCTCTTCATCGTGCGAGCCACACGCAGGTTCAGCAGGGTCGCCACCACCGGCGGGATGAGCCACCACGGCGAGAAGATGAACGCGCCGATCGAGAGCGAACCGGCCAGGAGGATCAGGAAGGCCACGCGCACGAAGAGGTTCGTGAGCATGCCGAAGTTCTCGAACCACCGCAGCCGCAGGTTCGGGTGCAGCGGCTGCCCCTTGGTGTCTCCGCGCTGTCCGGGCCACATCAGCTCGATGGCGCCGTAGGTCCACTTGACCTGCTGGGCGTCGTAGCCCTTCAGCGTGGTCATGCCGCCGACATCCGCTCGGGCATACGGGCTGATCTTGGTGAGGTACCCGGCGCTCTTGATCTGCAGCGACAGCAGCGAGTCCTCCACCTCACTGTCGCGCACCCACGGGGTGGACTGGTGGTTCTGACGCATCACGTCGCGGAGGGCATTGGTCGAGAAGATGGAGAACTGGCCCCCCAGCACCGCCATGTTGCGCCCGCGCAGCAGGTTCTGCAGGTTGAATGCGGCGAACTGCGTGCGCTGACCGGCGATGAGGAATTTACCGACCACGCCCTTGATGGGGCGGTCGTCGATGGAGTAGATCGCCGAGATGCCGCCGATGCGCGAGTCCGAGACCGCCTCGGTCTCGAGGAACTCCACGGCCTTGGAATCGGCCATCGTGTCGCCGTCCACGCCGAGCAGGTAGTCGTATCCCTCCACCAGCGAGTAGCCGTAGTTGAGCGCGCCGACCTTCTTGTCGGGGTTCTTGCCGATGTCGTGGACGAAGACCTCGGTGAACTGCTCCCCGAGGTCGTTGGTGATCTGGTGGGGACCGGCGAACTCCGAGGCCACCTTCACGGTCGCATCGGAGGAGTTGTTGACCACCACGTGGATCACGTCGGGCACCCGGGTCTGGGCGAGCAGCGACTCGATCACCCCGGCGATCGACTCCTCCTCGTTGTACGCGGGGATGACGCAGCCGATCGTCGAGCGGTGACCGGTGAGGTTCTCCAGCACCGAGGCGAAGTCATCGGCGAACCCGGTCTCCATCGGAACGTCGGCCGGGGGCCGCGGCACGGCCGACATGGGTGCGGTGCGGGGGAAGGCGACGGGGGAGTTCTGCTCGGTCATCGTGACATCCTGTGTCGTTCGGAGCGGCCTGCTTCTGCCGGGTGGCTTCCTGCCGCTTCGACCACAGTGCCCGCCCAACCGCGACGCGAGCCCGAGGTCTCACCAAGCGCCCCGCAAGGTTGCCTCAAGGCTGGGTGGGGGGACCCGCCACCGCGGCGGAGCCGTCGGGATAGATGGCGACCGGCAGGTACTGGTAGACCGTCTGCTGCGAGAAGGAGTTCTCGTCGTTGGCGTTGCCCTCGACCCACACCGTGAGGGCGAACTCGAGCGTGATGCCGTAGGTGTCGCCCGGGAGCTGGCTGATCGTCGTCTCGGGCACGAGCAGGCCGCCCTGGAAGCTGTTGAGCAGCAGCCCGCGATCGGAGCGGAGTGTGTCGGTCGGCACGAGGGTCCGCGGGTCGGCGCTGAACTGGAAGGGGCTCTGCACCTGACCACTCGTCTGCGCGGTCTGCGAGGTCACCGAGACCGACGAGAGGTAGACGCGGCGCTTCTCGGTGAGAACGGCCTTCTCATCGACGCGGTGATCGTGGACGTTCACCGCGAAGCCCAGCGTCTTCGCGCGGGTCGGGGTCCACTCGAGGGTGCGCTTGGGGTCTGACGCCCACACGTCCAGGCGCACCTCGAGCTGATCGGCGACCTCGGTGGACAGCGACACCGAACCGTCGTAGGTGAACTGCGAGTCGAAGTCCATCGACGGCGACGCGAGCGGCGTCGGAGTCGCCGCCGCCACCGGTGCGCCCGTGGACTGCTGGAACTGGTTGAACGCATCGACGACCTGCGCGCACCCCGACAGCGCCACGACGAGAGCGCCGGCGGCCGTGACGGCCAGGAGCCGGCCGGGACGGCGGGTGCGGGGGGCTGAGATGCTCACGGCGGGACTCCTGACGTGCCGGTTGGAACGGGGTGGGGGCCGGTCGGCCCCGCGAACTGTGGGCACACCGCCCGGTTCGGGTTCGGGCGGCCTGCGAGAGCGACCGGTCCCACCCCTCGCCGGTTACACAATCACGCCGATCGGCGATCTTGAGGTTCTTGAGGTGATCTTGCGCCAGCCTTGCGCTGGGAGGTCCGTAGACTGACGCCACTGTCTTCCCCGGCCGGAAGGCGCTTCGTCCCACCCGCCCCGGGAGGTTCCATGGGTCCCCATCGTCGTGCCGCCGCGGGCGCTGCGAGTTCCGCGCTCGCCCTGACGCTCGCCCTGGCCCTGACGGGCTGCGGTCCGGCTCCGTGGGACTTCGGCGCCGAGCCCACCCCGAGCACCACGACCAGCTCGACGCCGTCCGCGGCGCCGACGCCGGTTCCCAACGACCTCTCCAGCGGCTCGACCGAGCGTGAGCTCGTCGCCGGTGCGGTCGCGGCGTCGGTGGACTACTGGTCGAACCTGTCGATGGATCGGTGGACGGCCGAGGCGCTGAAGCCCGTGAGCCTGTCGATGACGACGACGGTCACTCCCGACGACGGCCAGAAGGTCTACCTGCAGCGAGCGGTGATGGTCGCGGTGCCCCAGGGACCGGATGGCGCGATGGCGCCGTTGGAGGCGCAGGTCGACCAGTCCTCGGTCGCCCCCGGATACCTCGTCCTCGCACCGTACAGCTACTCGCAGACCTTCAACGTGGGATCGGTGCCGACCGACGCGACGCACGTGCAGCTGCAGTTCAGCTACGACTTCCTCGTGCAGACCACCCCGACCTCGAACGAGTTCGCCAAGCAGACCGCGAGCGACACCGTCACCGTGGCGATCGCGGCGGCACCCGGGTCCGAGTCGGATCCCGAGGAGTGAGGCGGCTCGCGGCCGTCAGCGGCTGATCCGCTCCCACCGGTCGCCGCCGGAGGCGCGGGCGGTGTCGGCGGCCGCCTCGGCGCGATCGAGCAGGGTGTCGAGGTCGTCCTCGTCGCCGTCGGCGGAGACCCATCCGACACTCGCCGAGACCTGGATCTCCATACCGCCGGCATTCTCCATCCGACCGACCCTTCCGAGCGCGCCGCGGAGCGCGGCGCGCAGCACCGGCTCGGGTCGGGAGATCAGCACGACCACCGTGCCGGGCCTGCGCTCGGCGATGTCGGCGTCGGCGGGAAGGGCGGCGCAGATCGCCTCGGCGAAGCGGGCGCAGACGGTGTCGAAACCAGCGGCCCCGACGGCGTCGCGAACGTCGTCCTCGTCGTCCAGACGGAACACCAGGAGGGCCCACGAACGCTCCCCGCGTCTCCCTGCACGGACGAGTCGGTCGCGGCATCCTGCGATGAACTCCTCCCACGGGGTGCGCGATCCCGGCGCCACCACCCGTTCGCGACGGGTGGCGAACCCGACCAGCGACACCAGTGCGCAGACCATGTAGACGATGAAGCCGAGCTGGTTGACCGAGCGCACGAACTGCAGATCGTCGCCGGTGGAGGCGGGGAAGACCAAGCCCGCGACGGCGACGAAGGCGGCGAGGGCGGAGTAGAGCACCGAGATCACCACGAGCGGGTACAGCACGGTGTCGCCGCGGTCGGGAAGTCGGAGCCACTCCACGAGGAGCAGGAAGGCGAACACCGCCGAGAGGAAGAAGATCAGGCGGAACACGACGCTGTAGACCTCGGTGGCGCCGGCGGCGACGAGGATCACCGGGCTGAGAACCGACAGCGACGCCGCGACCCACCACCGCGATGCGGTGCCGCGGAGGGTGCGGAAGCCCGCCCAGAAGAAGCCCGGCGCACCCATGAGGATGCCCAGCGACACCCGACGGATCACTTCGGAGTCGACGGTCTCGGCCAGCACGACCCCCCACGACGAGGTCATCGCCAGAAGGAACGCGATCGACCACAGCAGCGTCGAGCGATGCGGACGATCCAGGAACGCCACCCCGATCATGATGACGACGCCGAGGGTGGCCACCGTCGCCTGGGCCAGGGCGAGGTTGGGTCCGCTGAAGGAGGGGATGCCGTCGATCACGGCGTCGCCGCCCGCGGGAGGGCGACGCTCGCCGTGGTGCCCTCGTCGACGTGCGACGTCAGCGTCAGGGTGCCGCCGTGCGCCTCGACGATGTCGCGCGCGATCCCGAGGCCGAGGCCCGTCCCCGACGCCGTCTGGCCGGCAGCGGAGGAGCGGAAGTAGGGCTCGAACACCCGGTCGATCTCGTCGGCGGGGATCCCGATCCCCGAGTCGCTGACGTCGACGTGGATCATGTCGCGGTCGACCGCCGCCCTCACCGAGACCGTGCCCTGCCGGGGTGTGTACTTCACGGCGTTGGTGAGGAGATTGTCGAACACCTGGCGCAGGCGGAACGCATCCCCCCGCGCGGGGAGCACCGGGGGGAGCTCGGTGTGCAGGGTGATGTTGCGCGCTCGCGCGTTGGCCGTCACTCCCACCAGCGACGCCTCCAGCACGCTGCGCAGATCGATCTCGTCGGTGCCGCGAGGGGCGGTGAACGACGACCGGGAATCGCGGAGGGTCTGTTCGAGCATCGTCAGCATCCGCTCGGCCGACGCCTCGATCACGGTGAAGTCGTCACGGCTCGCAGCGTCGACGTCGCGCTCGAGGGCGAGCTCGGCGCGGCCGAGGATGACGGTGAGCGGGTTGCGGATCTCGTGCGAGGCCATCGCGACGACCTGATCGCGCGCGCGTTCGGCGTGCAGCAGGGCTGTGACCTCGCGCACGACGAGCAGCATGCTGGCTTCGTCCTCGCTTCGCGAGGCGAGCGGGCTCGCCGACACGGTCACCGCGCGCCACGTGCCTTCGGCGTCGATGATCCAGTACGTCTCGGGGGCGAACGCCTCGCCGCGGGCGGCGCGCGCGAACGGACGCTCGTCGGCGGGCACCTCCGGCCCGTCGACTCCGGCATGCTCGATCACGGCGGTGTGGGCGGGGTCCTCCTGCTCCCCCAGACCGTAGAGCCGTCGATAGGCGGCGTTGAGGGCGAGCAGCTCACCGCCGGGAGACAGCCGCACGATGCCGAGGTCGATGCCGTCGATCATCTCGGCGATCCGCCGCTCCTGCGCGGTGGCCCGATCGAGGGTCGCGCGCAGGCGGCGCGCCTGCTGGCGCAGGAGGCGCTTGAATGCCCGGGTGCGCCTTGATCCCACGTGCAGGGTGATGCCGATGAAGCTCAGCACGATGATGATCAGCACCACGCGGATCGTGGATTCGGTGCCGGGGTTGAGGCTCGCCACGATCAGCAGGAAGAGCCCGACCGCGCCAAGAGCCACGGCCAGGGTGCGGGCGCCGTAGTGCAGAGCGATCCACACGATGGGGAAGGTCCACAGGAACGCGAACCGCAGGTCGCCGTCGAGATTCAGCAGCCCCACCGCGAACAGGTCGGCGAACGGCACGATCAGCACCGCGGCCGATGTCAGCCGCGCCCACGGTGCGATCAGGGTCGCCGCCGTGATCACCACCAGCAGCAGGACGCCCCCGGTGAAGGTCGCGTTCGCCAGCTGCGAGGGCTGGATGAACAGCAACAGGATGACGACGGCGAGGACCGTGACCCCCAGCACGAGCTGACTCAACCAGATCGACCGGGTGCGGGTGGAGATCGGTGCGGGCGCCAACATCCGGGTGTCGGGAGCGACAGACCAGGTCGAGATCGGCGCCGGTGAGGCATCGACCGTCCGCGACCTGCCCCCCGTCAACATACGCAGAGTTTAGCCACGAGCGTTGCGGCTCCGAGCCCCGGACGTGCCGTCGCTCAGCCCGCCGTCGGAACCTCCGCCGGCTGCGCCGCGGTGATGTTCGCCGTGACCAGGATCGGGAGGTGATCCGACAGGCCCTGCGGCAGGGTGCGGACCCGGTCGATGGTGAATCCGGACGAGGTCACGAAGTCGTAGTGGCCGCGGAAGAATCGATAGCGCGTGTACGTGCGGGAGTCGCTGAGGCTGAGCTCGTACCCCTGCTCGCGCACCTTCTGTCCGAGGTTCTCCTTGAACACCGGGTAGTTGTAGTCGCCCACCATCAGCGTCGGAAGACCCACCCCCAGCTGCTCCAGCTCTGACAGCGCCGTGCGGATCTGGTGCCGGCGAAGCGAATTGAGCGCTGTCAGGGGCGCCGCGTGGAAGGACGCCACGATCAGGTCGGTGCCGTGATCGATGTCGTGCAGCCGCACCCCCAGCATCCGCTCCTCGGCGGGCTTGAGCAGGTGATCGTGCAGCGACTTCTTCAGCGCCAGGGCCCGCACCTCGACCGCGCGGAAGGTGTTGGCGCGGTAGTAGACCGCAAGGCCCAGCCGGTTGCGCGAGGTCGCGTCCGCGAGGCGGAGCCCCGCGATCTCGTCGGGGATGTCGGAGGTGTCGTACTCCTGCAGACACAGGACGTCGGCACCGTGGCGTTCGACGAGCTCGGCCAGCTCGCCCGCGGCGCGATGCTTGCGCAGGTTGTACGAGATCACTCTCATCGACGCCCAGCCTACGGCCGCGACGCCAGACGCGGGCTGACCGGGAGGTGACCCATAAGCGATGATCAGGTTTCCTCAGTCCGTTTCGCGTCGTGCCCGAGTCTGTTCGGCGCGGGCGGCGAGCAGGTCGTCGGAGGGGTAGCCCACCTCGGCGAGGGTCAGTCCGCGCGCGGCGAGGACGTGGATCTCAGGCACCTTGCCACCGCGATCGCGGATCGCGGCGAGGTCCCCCGGCTCGAGGCGCCCCTCCCCCACGGCGACGCACCCCCCGACCAGGGCCCGCACCATGCTGTGGCAGAACGCGTCGGCCTTGACGTCGGCGATCAGCACGCCGTCGGCGTCGCGGCGCCAGCCGAAGTCGAGCAGGGTGCGGATGGTCGTCGCCTCCTCGCGCGGCTTGCAGTAGGCCGCGAAGTCGTGCAGTCCGACGAGCGAGCGCGCCGCGGCATCC
The DNA here is from genome assembly GCF_006715565.1 of Microbacterium sp. SLBN-154. NCBI lineage: Bacteria > Bacillati > Actinomycetota > Actinomycetes > Micrococcales > Microbacteriaceae > Microbacterium > Microbacterium sp. SLBN-154. Next base: position 960,885 of record NZ_VFNL01000001.1, on the reverse strand, counting down.
ATCCGCTCCTCATCGAGGTGCGACCGCACGCTCGTGGTGCGGTGGCGCTCGAGAGGGTCGTACCCCGTGGCGCGGTCGGCGATGCGGTAGACGTAGCGCCGCCACACCGCCGAGAAGCGGGCGTCGAACCCGGCGGGGGCGAGAGTCGTCGCCCGCACCGCCAGATCGGCGTAGGCACCCAGTACCCCGTTGATGCGACGCGCGAGCTGGGCGACGGGGTCGACCTCCGTCGTGCCCGCGTTCGCTGCCGCGCGCGGTGCGCGGGCGGCGGCCAGGCGTTCCTCCTGCGCCGGGTCGAGGTCGAGGTGGGCGACCTGCCCTGTGGCGTGGACGCCGGCGTCGGTGCGCCCGGCGACCACGACGCGCGGGTCGCCGCTCAGCACGCGGCCGAGGGCGGACTCCAGCGTCCCCTGCACGGTCCGAAGGCCCCGCTGGCGGGCCCACCCGCGGAAGTGCGTGCCGTCGTAGGAGAGATCGAGGCGGATGCGCACCGCACCAGCGTAGTTCGCCTCGGCCGGGCGTCCCGAGCCACCGCCGCAGGGCGTTCGCGAGAGCGTCGCTCTCGGAGATTCCCCGGGGGCCGAGACGAGGACCGACGTACACTGTGGTGTCCCCCCGCAGGATCGTCGACCTGACCGGTTATCCCATGACGCTCACCGCCCCCACACGTCTCAGCAGCCCCAGCTCGCCCACCGCCGATCTCCCGCGCCGTCATGCGGGATTGGACGGGATGCGAGCGGTCGCCGTGACGCTCGTGGTGATCTACCACCTCTTCCCCGCGATGCTTCCGGGCGGGTTCATCGGCGTCGACGTCTTCTTCGTCATCAGCGGGTTCCTCATCACCAGCCTGCTGCTGCGCGAGCACGCCCGGAACGGCCGGATCGCGCTCGTCGGCTTCTGGCGCCGACGGGCCCGGCGGCTCCTGCCGGCGCTCGCGCTGGTGGTGCTCGTGTGTTCCAGCGCGGCCCTCCTCGTCGGCGGCGACGTGCTCGTGCGCCTGGGGGCGCAGGTGCTAGGGGCGGCGACCTTCAGCTACAACTGGGTCTCGCTGGCCGGTGACAGCGGATACTTCTCCGCCGCCACCCCCGAACTGTTCCGCAACTTCTGGTCGCTCGCCGTCGAAGAGCAGTTCTACGTCGTCTGGCCCCTCCTGCTGCCGCTGTTCCTCCTCCTCCCCCGTGCGTGGGCGCGCGCCGGGGCGGCGGTGCTGCTGGCGGCGGCCTCGGCGGCATGGATGGCGCTGCTGGTGGCCTCCGCCCTCGGCACGCCCGGGGGCGACCTCACCCGCGTGTACTTCGGCACCGACACCCACGCCTTCGGCATCCTGCTGGGGGTGGCCCTGGCATTCGCCACGACGAGGGTGCTGGCGCGCCCGTCGGCGTCGTCGCGTCCGCGGTGGACCGGTCCGGTCGGCGCGGCGGCGATCTCGGGACTCGTGCTGCTGTCCTTCCTGGCACCGGTCGACGGGGTGGTGACCTTCCCCGGTGCGCTGCTGGCGGCAAGCCTCCTCGCCGCCGCGGCGATCATCGCCGGGGTCTGGCCGGGTTCCCGGTTCGGCGCGGCGCTCGACACCCAGCCGCTGCGGTGGATCGGCGACCGCTCGTACGGCATCTACCTCTGGCACTGGCCGATCCTCGTCCTGCTCCTCGCGGGGCTCCAGGGCACCGGCGCCGAGGCCGGGGTCCCCGGGAGCGTCGGCCTCACCGCCCTCGTGCTCACCCTCGTCGCCGCGGAGCTGTCGTACCGCTTCGTCGAGACGCCGGTGCGGCGGCACGGGTTCCGTGGATCGCTCCGCCGGCTCGGGAGGGCCGTGCGCGCCCGCGCGGGCGCGCGGATCGGAGCGGTGACCGCCGGCGCCGTCGCGATCGCACTCGTCGCCGGCACCGGTGCCGCGGTCGCCGCGGCACCGGCGGTGTCGTCGGGCCAGGCGATGGTGGATGCCGGTCAGCGGGCTCTCGCCGAGATCGACGCCCCCGCAGCGCCCGCTCCGACCCCGTCACCGGAGGCGACGGCGACGGCCGGCGCGGAGGGTGCCCCCGCGGCATCCGGATCCTCGGCTCCTGCCGTGCCGGGCGTCCCCTCCGGCGCCAGCGTGCCCCGTCCGGCCCCGACGCCCGTGACGGGGGATCAGATCTCGGCGGTCGGCGACTCGGTCATGCTCGCTTCGGCACCGGCGCTGCTCGAGCGCTTCCCCGGCATCGCCGTCGACGCGGCCGTGTCACGCTCGGCGTGGGCGGGCCCGGGCATTCTGCAGCAGCTCGCCGACAGCGGGCAGCTGCGCCCGTACGTGGTCCTGGGTCTCGGGACCAACGGTCCGGTCGATCGCGACGCCCTGGAGCGGATGGCGACGATCGCGGGGCCCGAGCGCACCCTCATCCTCGTCAACGCCTTCGCGCCGCGTGACTGGATCCCCGGCGTCAACGCCGAGCTGGCCGACTTCGCCGCGACGCACCCGCGCGTGTTCATCGCCGACTGGTCGGGGGCGATCACCCCGAAGCCCGAGCTGCTCGCCGGCGACCAGATCCACCCCGACTCGGGGGGCGGGACGGTCTTCGCCGACGCCGTCGGACAGGCCGTCGACCGCGCGGAGGAGCACCGCGCCCTCCTCGCCTACGAGCAGGAGCTGCGCGCCTGGCGGCGTGCGCACTTCACGGTCGGCCGCGAGTTCGAGTAGCGCCCGCGGGCCCCGGCCCACCGACGACGAGACCCGCCGCCCCCGGAGGGGCGACGGGTCTCGGGACAACCGGGGTCGTTACTTCTTGTCGGCGTTGGCGTCGGCGGTGGAGTCACCCTCCACCACGGCGTCCTCCGCGGCCTGCTCGGCGGCGGCACCCTCTTCGGGCGACTCCGAACCGGCATCGGCGCTCTGGTCAGCGGTGCTGTCTTCCACGGGGGCCTCCTCGGTGGTGTCCTCCGCGACAGTCTCCTCCGCGGCGGCGTCATCCGCAGCGGGCTTGACAGCCGGGGCCGCCTTGGTCGACGAGCGCGAGCTCTTCACCTTCGGGGTGACCGGCTCGAGCACGAGCTCGATGACGGCCATGGGGGCGTTGTCACCCTTGCGGTTGCCGATCTTGGTGATGCGGGTGTAGCCACCCGGGCGGTCGGCGACCAGCGGCGCGATCTCGGTGAAGAGGACGTGCACGACCTCCTTGTCGCCGATCACCGACAGCACCCGGCGACGCGCGTGCAGGTCGCCGCGCTTGGCGAAGGTGATGAGGCGCTCAGCCAGGGGACGCAGGCGCTTGGCCTTGGTCTCCGTGGTCTGGATCGACTTGTGGGTGAAGAGGGCCGCGGCAAGGTTCGCAAGCAGCAGGCGCTCGTGGGCGGGGCCGCCTCCGAGGCGGGGACCCTTCGTGGGCTTGGGCATGTCAGTTACTCCAGTCGAAAGTCAGTCGGGACGCCGTAGCTCAGACGGTCTCGTCGTCGTAGCCGCCGTAGAAGTGCGCGCCGTCGAACCCGGGGACCGAGTCCTTCAGCGACAGGCCGAGCGAGACGAGCTTGTCGCGCACCTCGTCGACCGACTTCTGGCCGAAGTTGCGGATGTTCATCAGCTGCGTCTCCGAGAGGGCGACGAGCTCGCTGACGGTGTTGATGCCCTCGCGCTTGAGGCAGTTGTACGAGCGCACCGAGAGATCGAGATCCTCGATCGGCATCGACAGCTCGTTGGAGAGGACGGTCTCGACCGGCGCGGGGCCGATCTCGATGCCCTCGGCCTCGACGTTCAGCTCGCGAGCCAGGCCGAACAGCTCGGTCAGGGTGCGACCGGCCGACGCGACGGCGTCGCGCGGGGCGATGGACGGCTTGGACTCGACATCCAGCACCAGCTTGTCGAAGTCGGTGCGCTCACCGGCACGGGTGGCCTCGACGCGGTACGACACCTTCAGCACGGGCGAGTAGATCGAGTCGATCGGGATCTGCCCGGCCTCGGCGTACTCGTTGCGGTTCTGCGTCGCCGAGACGTAGCCACGGCCACGCTCGATGGTCAGCTCGAGCTCGAAACGCGCGGTGTCGTTGAGGGTCGCGATGACCAGCTCGGGGTTGTGCACCTCGACGCCGGCGGGAGCGGAGATGTCGGCGGCGGTGACCTCACCGGCGCCGGTCTTGCGCAGGTAGGCGGTGATGGGCTCGTCGCGCTCGCTGGAGACGACCAGCTGCTTGATGTTGAGGATGATCTCGGTGACATCCTCCTTCACACCGGGGATGGTGCTGAACTCGTGGAGGACGCCGTCGATGCGGATCGACGTCACGGCAGCGCCGGGGATCGACGACAGGAGGCTGCGACGCAGCGCGTTGCCGATGGTGTAGCCGAAGCCCGGCTCCAGCGGCTCGACGACGAAACGGCTGCGGAACTCCCCGATCTTCTCCTCGGTCAGAGTGGGACGCTGTGCGATGAGCACGATGTGTTCCTTTCAATCACGTGCCCGCTATATGACACGTGCGGTGGGTGAAGTATTGAGTTGTGTTCAGGGATGCCGCGGGGGCGCGCACCACGAGGGACCGCGCCCCGCGGCATCCGTGAGTCAGAGAGCGAGCGTCAGACGCGGCGACGCTTGGGCGGGCGGCACCCGTTGTGCGCCTGCGGGGTGACGTCCTGGATCGAACCGACCTCGAGGCCGGCGGCCGTCAGCGAACGGATCGCGGTCTCGCGACCCGAGCCCGGACCCTTCACGAAGACGTCGACCTTCTTGACGCCGTGCTCCTGCGCCTGGCGGGCGGCCGACTCGGCGGCCATACCGGCGGCGTAGGGGGTGGACTTGCGCGAGCCCTTGAAGCCCACACCACCCGAGGACGCCCAGCTGATCACAGCGCCCGACGGGTCGGTGATCGAGACGATGGTGTTGTTGAACGTCGACTTGATGTGGGCCTGACCCACGGCGATGTTCTTCTTCTCCTTGCGGCGCGGCTTGCGCGCGGCGGACTTGGCCTGTGCCATGTGCGTGTTCTCCTAAACCCTGCAGGCCGCGCTCAGCGCGCCTTCTTCTTGCCGGCGACGGTGCGCTTCGGGCCCTTGCGGGTGCGCGCGTTGGTCTTGGTGCGCTGTCCGCGCACCGGGAGGCCGCGGCGGTGACGCAGGCCCTCGTAGGAGCCGATCTCGACCTTGCGGCGGATGTCGGCGGCCACCTCGCGGCGGAGGTCACCCTCGACCTTGAAGTTGGCCTCGATGTAGTCGCGGAGGGCGATGAGCTGGTCATCGCTGAGGTCCTTCACGCGGATGTTCTCGTCGATCTGCGTCTCAGCGAGGATCGCGTGCGAACGGGTACGGCCCACGCCGTAGATGTAGGTCAGGGCGATGACCACGCGCTTATCGCGCGGGATGTCGACGCCGGCAAGACGTGCCATGCGGCTCTCCTAGGAGTTGGTGGAGGTGTGGAGCAGGATCGGTGCCCGGGCCTCCGCCCCGAGGTGTCCCCCTTGCGGGTTCTGATCCTGCCTGTGAGTGTTCAGTTGTGAGTCTTCGTCGTGGGGTCTGAGCTCAGCCCTGGCGCTGCTTGTGGCGCGGGTTGGACTTGCAGATCACCATCACGTTGCCGTGCCGGCGGATCACCTTGCAGTGATCGCAGATGGGCTTGACGGAGGGGTTGACCTTCATGATGTTCCTGTTCGCTGTCTTCGCCGGGCACGCGGGCTCTCCCGAGCCGCGCGGGGCGTTACTTCTCGACCGGTCTAGCGGTAGCGGTAGACGATCCGGCCGCGGGTGAGGTCGTAGGGGCTGAGCTCCACGACCACGCGGTCCTCCGGAATGATGCGGATGTAGTTCTGCCGCATCTTGCCTGAGATCGTGGCGAGCACCTTGTGTCCGTTGGTGAGCTCCACGCGGAACATCGCGTTCGGCAGCGCCTCGGAGATGACACCCTCGATCTCGATGACACCGTCTTTCTTCGCCATAAACTCGCTAACGCTTGCATGCAGACCGGCCGGTCTGCGGTGGATGGGATTGTGGTGCGGCGACACGCCAATGAAGGCGCAACGCACCAAAGATCAACTATAGGTGATATCGCACCCCGCGGCAAACCCTCCCCCCGCTCCCACCCTTTCGCGGCCCCGCTGCTATTCATCCGTCGCACATGCACGCTCCACGCGCCCCTGGCGTACATCTGCGACGGATGAAGGAACGGAAAGGGGCGCGGCGCCGGGCGGCGCGGGTGCGCGGGCGGGCGGGCGAGCGGGTCAGGAGAAGAGCGAGGCGAAGTCCGCCGGCGCGGGAATGGTGTCGTTGGCGATCGCCTGGCCGTTCACGGCGAGGGTCGGGGTGGCGATGCCCGACTGGCCGGGCTGGATCGGCGTCTGCTCCGTCATCGATGACACGAATCCGCTGTAGCGCTGCTCGGTCACGCACGCGTCGATGCCTTCGGCCCCGACCGACCCCGCGATCTCGATCAGCTGCGCGTCCGTCAGTCCCGACGAGCCCTCCGCCGGCTGGTTGGCGTACAACGCCTGCATGTACGACACCGCGGAATCGGGCGCCGTCTCGGCGACGCAGTACATCGCGTTGGCCGCGCGCGTGGAGTACTCGGTGCCCTGGGAGTACCGGTCGAGGATCGCGATCGGATGGATGCCGAGGGTGATCGTCCCGTCATCGACGAGCTGTTGCACCGACTCGCCGTAGGCCTGCTCGAACTGATTGCAGATCGGGCACATGAAGTCGATGTAGGTGTCGAGGGTCTGCTCGCCCGTCCCGATCTCGATGGCGCCGGTCTCGGCGTTAATCGAGGCCGCCTGGGGCGCCGGCCCCGCGTCATCCGACGCGTCGTTCGACCACACCACGATGGCCGCCGTCACGATGAGTGCCAGAACCACGGCGACACTCACGAGAATCGCGAACCAGTTGACCTTGCGCGTGGCGGTTGCCATCGGCGTCCTCCCTGAAATCCCGGCGCTACCGGATCGGTGCCGGGGTGACGCCGAACGGCGCGAGCCCGGCTGCGCCGCCGTCGGGCGCGGTGAGCACCCACACTCCCTCATCATGCACCGCGACGCTATGTTCCCAGTGTGAGCCGGCCGAGCCGTCGACGGTCGAGACGGTCCAGCCGTCGTCCTCGACGAACGTCGCATCCGACCCCACGACCACCATCGGCTCGATCGCGAGGGCGAGCCCGGGCCGCACCTCGGGGCCCGGGTCGTCGACGCGGTAGTTGAACACCGACGGCGACTCGTGCATCTTCCGGCCGATGCCGTGTCCGACGTATTCGCGGAGGATGCCGTAGTCCTCGCCGTGAGCCCGGATGTACTCCTCGATCGCGGCGCCGACGTCGGCGATGTGGCGGGCGGAGGCGAGCGCCGCGATGCCGGCCCACAGCGACCCCTCCGTCACCCGCGAGAGCTGCTCCCGCTCGGCGACGAGCTCGGGGCGCGTCGGGTCGGGCAGAACGACGGTGAACGCCGAGTCGCCGTTCCAGCCCTTGTACTCCGCGCCGCAGTCGATCGAGAGGATGTCGCCCGGCTCGAGCGGGCGGTCACCGGGGATCCCGTGCACCACCTGCTCGTTCACCGACGCGCAGACGGTGTGGCGGTACCCGCGCACCATCTGGAAGTTGGATTTCGCCCCCCGTGAGACGATGAGATCGGATGCCGCGGCATCCAGCTCCAGCGTCGTGACACCGGGAGCGATGAGGGCCTTGACCGCGGCGAGGGCGTCGGCGGTGATGAGGCCGGGTTCGACCATCGCCCGCAGCTGCGCGGGGGTCTTGTAGATCGAGCGGCGCAGTCCCACGTTCGGACTCACGCGGCCGCGGGGCTCCCGAGCCCTCGGGCCCGGAGCGCGGCGAGGATGCGCTCGGTGATCTCGTCGACCGTGCCGGTGCCGTCGATCTCGTCGACGATGCCGCGCGTGGCGTACACGCCGATGATCGGCGCCGTCTCGCTCTCGTAGATCGCCAGGCGCTGCGCGATGACGGCCTCGGTGTCGTCGGCTCGTCCCTGCTCGTGCGCACGCTTGCTCAGACGCGCGATCGACTCCTCGCGGGGCACCTCGAGCACGATGACCGCGTCGAGCTCCTCCTCGCGGCCGCCCAGGAACTCGTCGAGGTGCATGACCTGCGGAAGATTGCGCGGATATCCGTCGAGGAGGAAGCCGCTCGCGGCATCCTCCTTCGAGAGCCGATCGCGCACGACGGCGCTCGTGAGCTCGTCGGGGACGAGCTGCCCGGCGTCGATGATCTCCTTGACCTGCACACCGAGCTCGGTGCCGCCCGCGACGTTCGCGCGGAAGACGTCGCCGGTCGAGACGACCGGCACGCCGAGCGCCTCGGCGATGCGGACACCCTGGGTGCCCTTGCCCGAGCCCTGCGGGCCGACGATGAGAAGACGAGCCATCAGCGCAGAAGCCCTTCGTAGTGACGCTGCTGCAGCTGCGCGTCGATCTGCTTCACGGTCTCCAGACCCACACCGACGATGATGAGGATCGAGGCGCCGCCGAACGGGAAGTTCTGGTTCGCGCCCACCAGCGCCAGCGCGAACAGCGGCAGGAGCGCGACGAGGCCCAGGTAGATCGAACCCGGCAGCGTGATGCGGGTCAGCACGTAGTCGAGGTACTCCGCCGTCGGACGTCCGGCGCGGATGCCCGGGATGAAGCCGCCGTACTTCTTCATGTTGTCGGCGACGTCGACCGGGTTGAAGGTGATCGCGACGTAGAAGTAGGTGAATCCGACGATGAGCAGGAAGTACAGCGCCATGTACAGCGGGTGATCGCCCGAGACGAGGTACTGCTGGATCCACGCCACCCAGCCCGGAACCTCCTGGCCCGGCTGCGGCTGGTTGAACTGCGCGATCAGCGCGGGGATGTACAGCAGCGACGAGGCGAAGATGACCGGCACCACACCGGCCATGTTGACCTTGATCGGGATGTAGGTGTTCGTGCCGCCGTAGGTGCGCCGGCCGACCATCCGCTTGGCGTACTGCACCGGGATCCGCCGCTGCGACTGTTCGACGAACACCACCAGCGCGACGACGACCATGCCGACGGCGAGGACGAGGAGGAAGACCTCGAAGCCGCGCGACTGCGCGATCGCCCACATCGAGGCGGGGAACGCGGCGGCGATCGAGGTGAAGATCAGCAGCGACATGCCGTTGCCGATCCCGCGCTCGGTGACCAGCTCGGCGAACCACATGATGAGGCCGGTGCCGGCGGTCATCGTGATGATCATCAGCAGCTGCGCCCACCACACGTCGTTGGTGAGCAGCTGCTCGCACTCGGGGATGCCGGTGATGCCGAACAGCTGACCGCTGCGGGCCACGGTCACCAGGGTGGTCGACTGCAGCAGCGCCAGCGCGATGGTGAGGTAGCGGGTGTACTGGGTGAGCCTGGCCTGACCCGCCTGGCCCTCCTTGTACAGCGCCTCGAAGTGCGGGATGACCACGCGCAGCAGTTGCACGATGATCGTCGCCGTGATGTACGGCATCACACCGAGCGCGAAGATGGACAGCTGCAGCAGCGCACCGCCCGAGAACAGGTTCACGAGCGACAGCAGGCCCTCGGTCCCGGCGCTGTCGCGCAGGCAGGACTGCACGTTCGGGAAGTCCACGAACGGTGCCGGCACGTGTGCACCGAGTCGGTACAGGGCGATGATGGCGAGGGTGAAAGCGATCTTCCGCCGCAGATCCGGAGTGCGGAAGACACGCGCGATGGCGCTGAACAAGAGGCTGCCTCCATTGGGGATGCCGACGACCACGCGGGCACGCCGACTCCCAGGGTAACGCGAGGAGGGGCCGGAGCGAACTCCGACCCCTCCTGCAGGCCTTACTGGGCGGTGCCCGCCGACTCGCCGGCGGAGACCGAGCCGCCCGCGGCGACGATCTTCTGCTCAGCCGAGCCCGACACCTTGTCGACCGAGACGTTGAGCGCGACCGAGATGTCGCCGGTGCCGAGCACCTTGACCTTCTCGTTCTTGCGCACCGCGCCCTTGGCGACCAAATCGCCGATGGTCACGTCGCCGCCCTGCGGGTACAGCTCGGCGAGCTTGTCGAGGTTGACCACCTGGTACTCGACGCGGAACGGGTTCTTGAACCCGCGCAGCTTCGGCGTACGCATGTGGAGGGGCATCTGCCCACCCTCGAAGCCGACCTTGACCTGGTAGCGGGCCTTGGTTCCCTTGGTACCGCGACCGGCCGTCTTACCCTTCGAACCCTCACCGCGACCCACGCGGGTCTTGGCGGTGTGAGCACCGGGGACCGGGCGGAGGTGGTGCACCTTGAGCACGCCCGGGCGCGAAGCCGGGGCATCCTTCTTCGGTGCGCTCTTCGCAGCGGTCTCCTTCTTGGGCGCAGTCTTGCGCGCCGTGGTCTTCTTCGGCGCGGACTCGACGGCCTCGGCCGTCTCTTCCTTCTTCTCCGCCATCAGTCGATCTCCTCAACCTTCACGAGGTGGGCGACAGTGCGCACGTACCCGCGGGTCTGGGCGTCATCGGGACGGACGACGGTGTCGCCGATCCGCTTGAGACCCAGGCTCCGGAGGGTGTCGCGCTGATTCTGCTTCTCGCTCACCTTGGACTTGATCTGCGTCACCTTCAGACGCGCAGCCATCAGGCACCTACCTTCGCTGCTGCCGCGGCCTCGGCCTCGGCGCGGACCAGACGGGCGGGAGCGACCTGGTCGAAGTCCAGTCCACGGCGCGCGGCGACGTGACGGGGCTCCTCCAGCTGCTTCAGCGCCTCGACGGTCGCGTGGACGATGTTGATCGTGTTCGACGACCCGAGCGACTTCGACAGCACGTCGTGGATACCCGCGCACTCGAGGACGGCACGCACCGGGCCGCCCGCGATCACACCGGTACCGGCGGCGGCGGGACGCAGGAGCACCACACCGGCGGCAGCCTCACCCTGGACGGGGTGCGGGATGGTCGAGGCGACGCGGGGCACGCGGAAGAAGTTCCGCTTGGCCTCTTCGACGCCCTTCGAGATCGCCAGCGGCACCTCTCGGGCCTTGCCGTAGCCGACGCCCACGAGCCCGTTGCCGTCGCCGACGACGACGAGCGCGGTGAAGCTGAAGCGACGACCACCCTTGACGACCTTCGACACGCGGTTGATCGTCACGACGCGCTCGAGGAACTGGCTCTCGCTGCGGTCGCGCGACCCACGGTCGCGGTTGGGGTTGCGCTCACGTCCACCGCGGCGCGGCTCGCGCTCACGCTCGGCAGGAGCGGTAGCGGTGGCGGCCTCGGCCGGAGCCTCGGCAGCGGCCTCTGCGGTCACGTTGTTCTCCTTGTTGTCACTCACAGGTTGAGCCCCCCTTCGCGGGCGCCGTCGGCGATGGCCGCGACACGACCTGCGTATCGGTTGCCGCCGCGGTCGAACACCACGTCGGAGACGCCGGCGGCCTTCGCGCGCTCAGCGACCAGCTCGCCGACCTTGCGGGCCTTGGCGGTCTTGTCGCCGTCGAACCCGCGCAGGTCGGTTTCGAGCGTCGATGCGGATGCCACGGTGTGGCCCTTGCTGTCGTCGACGACCTGGACGAACACGTGGCGTGCCGAACGGGTGACGACCAGGCGGGGACGCTCGGAGGTGCCGACGACCTTCTTGCGAAGGCGGGCGTGACGGCGCGAACGCGCGTCGGACTTCGTCTTCACAGCCATGGTTACTTACCAGCCTTTCCGGCCTTGCGCCGAACGACCTCGCCGGCGTAGCGCACACCCTTGCCCTTGTACGGCTCGGGCTTGCGGATCTTGCGGATGTTCGCAGCCACCTCGCCGACGGCCTGCTTGTCGATGCCGCTCACGGTGACCTTGTTGTTGCCCTCGACCGTGAGCGTGATGCCCGCGGGGGGCTCGACGAGCACCGGGTGCGAGAAGCCGAGCGCGAACTCGATCGAGCTGCCCTTCTGCGCGACGCGGTAACCGGTGCCGACGACCTCGAGGCCCTTGGTGTAGCCCTGGGTGACGCCGATGATGTTGTTGTTGATGAGCGTGCGGGTCAGGCCGTGGAGCGACCGCGACTCGCGCTCGTCGTCGGGACGGGTGACGATCACCTGGTTGTCCTCGACCTTGACTTCGATGGGACGGGCCACGGTGAGCGCGAGCTCGCCCTTGGGGCCCTTGACCGCGACGTCCTGTCCGGTCACCGTGATGGTGACGCCGGAGGGGATGTCGATCGGGAGACGTCCGATGCGCGACATGTCAGATCACCACACGTAGGCGAGGACTTCCCCACCCACGCCCTTCTGCTCGGCCTGACGGTCGGTGAGAAGACCGGAGGAGGTGGACAGGATGGCAACGCCCAGACCGCCGAGGACCGTGGGGATCTCGGTGGACTTGGCGTAGACGCGCAGGCCCGGCTTGGACACGCGCTTGATGCCGGCGATGGACCGCTCGCGGTTCGGGCCGTACTTCAGCGTCAGGGTCAGCGTCTGGCCGATGCGGGCGTCCTCGACGGCCCAGTCGGAGATGTAGCCCTCCTGCTTGAGGATGTCGGCGATGTGGGTCTTGAGCTTCGAGCTCGGCAGCGACACGGAGTCGTGGTGCGCCGAGTTCGCGTTGCGCAGACGGGTCAGCATGTCAGCGACCGGGTCTGTCATCGTCATTTGTTAGCTTCTTTCGTTCATGAGGTATCGGCAGCCGTTACACGACTGACGACCTTCCATGGTCAGGTGTTACTGCTGTGCACCCTCGGCGCGGAAGGGGAAGCCGAGGTGGCGCAGGAGCGCGCGGCCCTCGTCATCCGTCTTCGCCGACGTCACGATCGTGATGTCGAACCCGCGGACGCGGTCGATCTTGTCCTGGTTGATCTCGTGGAAGACCGACTGCTCCTGCAGACCGAAGGTGTAGTTGCCGTTGCCGTCGAACTGCTTGCCCGACAGTCCGCGGAAGTCGCGGATGCGGGGCAGGGCCAGGTTGATCAGGCGGTCCAGGAACTCCCACGCGCGGTCGCCCCGCAGGGTGACGTGCGCGCCGATGGCCTGGCCCTCACGCAGCTTGAACTGCGCGATGGACTTGCGGGCCTTGGTCACGACCGGCTTCTGACCGGTGATCTTGGTGAGGTCGTCGACCGCGCCATCGATCACCTTGCTGTCGCGAGCTGCCTCGCCGACACCGGTGTTGACCACGACCTTCACGAGGCCCGGAATCTGCATGACGTTGGCGTAGCCGAACTCTTCCTGCAGCTTCTTCTGGATCTCGGACTTGTACTTCTGCTTCAGGCGGGGCTGGATTTTGCCAGCCTCGACGGCAGTTGCGCTGCTCATATTCAGAGGTCCTTGCCTGACTTCTTCGCGTAGCGCACGCGGACGGTGCGCTTCACGCCGTCCTTGACCTGCTCCTCGACGCGGTGACCGACGCGGGTCGGCTTCTTCGTCTGGGGGTCGACCAGGGAGACGTTGGAGATGTGGATCGGGGCTTCCATCGTTTCGATGCCGCCCGTCTTGGTGCCGCGCTGGGACTGGCCCACGCGGTTGTGCTTGGTGACGAAGTTCACGCCTTCGACGATCACGCGGTTCTGCTCGGGAAGGACCTCGAGGACCTTGCCCTGCTTACCGCGGTCTCCGCCGCGCTCGGGCTTGGCGCCCGAGATGACCTGAACCAGGTCGCCCTTCTTGATCTTCGCCATGATCAGATGACCTCCGGGGCGAGCGAGACGATCTTCATGAACCGCTTGTCGCGCAGCTCACGGCCGACCGGCCCGAAGATGCGGGTGCCGCGGGGCTCCCCGTCGCTCTTCAGGATGACGGCGGCGTTCTCGTCGAACTTGATGTATGAGCCGTCGGCACGTCGGGTCTGCTTGACCGTCCGGACGACGACCGCCTTGACGACGTCACCCTTCTTGACGTTGCCGCCGGGGATGGCGTCCTTGACGGTGGCGACGATCACGTCACCCACGCCGGCGTACCGACGGTTGGAGCCGCCGAGCACGCGGATGGTGAGCAGCTCCTTGGCGCCGGTGTTGTCGGCGACCTTCAGCCGGGATTCGTTCTGGATCACTTGGCCTTCTCCACGATCTCGACCAGACGCCAGCGCTTGGTCGCGCTGAGCGGGCGGGTCTCGTTGATGACGACCAGGTCACCGATGCCGGCCGTGTTGCCCTCATCGTGCGCCTTCACCTTGGACGTGCGGCGGATGACCTTGCCGTACAGCGGGTGCTTCACGCGGTCCTCGACCTCGACGACGATGGTCTTGTCCATCTTGTCGCTGACGACGTAGCCGCGGCGGGCCTTGCGGTACCCGCGGGCATCGGCGTCGCGCACATCGTGCTCGGCGCTCTCGTGGCCCTTGACCTGCTCCGTGGCGGCGTCGGCCTTCTTCGCGGTGGCCATCACTCAGCCCCCTCTTCCTTCGCGGCCGAGTCAGCGGCATCCGCCTTCTTGGCCTTCGTCTTCTTGGTCTTCGTCGCGGTCTCCACCGGCGCGGGCGTGGCACGAATGCCCAGCTCGCGCTCGCGGATCACGGTGTACAGCCGCGCGATGTCGCGCTTGACGGCGCGGATGCGGCCGTGGCTCTCGAGCTGGCCGGTGGCCGACTGGAAGCGCAGGTTGAACAGCTCTTCCTTGGCCTTGCGCAGCTCCTCGACCAGGCGCTGGTCTTCGAACGTGTCGAGCTCGCTCGGTGCGAGCGTCTTGGTGCCGATCGCCATTACGCGTCGCCCTCCTCGCGCTTGATGATGCGTGCCTTCAGGGGCAGCTTGTGGATGGCACGGGTCAGCGCCTCACGAGCGAGCTGCTCGTTCACGCCCGAGACCTCGAAGAGGACCCGGCCCGGCTTGACGTTGGCGACCCACCACTCCGGCGAACCCTTACCGGAACCCATGCGGGTTTCGGCGGGCTTCTTGGTGAGCGGTCGGTCGGGGTAGATGTTGATCCACACCTTGCCGCCACGCTTGATGTGACGCGTCATCGCGATACGAGCGGACTCGATCTGACGGTTCGTCACGTACGCGGGGGTGAGGGCCTGGATGCCGAACTCGCCGAAGGAGACCTTCGTGCCGCCGGTGGCCTGGCCCGAGCGACCCGGGTGGTGCTGCTTGCGGTACTTGACCTTGCGGGGAATGAGCATTACGCCGACGCTCCTTCTGCGACGGGGGCCTCGCTGCGGGGGCCACGGCGGCGGTCGCCGCGGTCGTCACGACCGCGCGACTTCGGCGCGTTGGCCTGCTCGCGTGCGAGTTCCTTGTTGGTGAGGTCGCCCTTGTAGATCCAGACCTTCACGCCGATGCGGCCGAAGGTGGTCTTGGCCTCGTAGAAGCCGTAGTCGATGTTCGCGCGGAGCGTGTGCAGGGGCACACGGCCTTCGCGGTAGAACTCCGAACGGCTCATCTCGGCGCCGCCGAGGCGGCCGGAGACCTGGATGCGGACGCCCTTTGCGCCGGCGCGCTGCGCGCCCTGCAGACCCTTGCGCATCGCGCGGCGGAACGCCACGCGAGCCGAGAGCTGCTCGGCGATGCCCTGGGCGACCAGCTGAGCGTCGGCCTCGGGGTTCTTCACCTCGAGGATGTTCAGCTGGATCTGCTTGCCGGTGAGCTTCTCGAGGTCGGCGCGGATGCGCTCGGCCTCGGCGCCGCGACGACCGATCACGATGCCCGGGCGGGCGGTGTGGATGTCGACACGGACGCGGTCACGGGTGCGCTCGATCTCGATGTTGCTGACACCGGCGCGGTCGAGCTGCTTCTGCAGCAGCTGACGGATCTTGATGTCCTCGGCCACGTAGTCGGCGTAGCGCTGACCCGGCTTCGTCGAGTCGGAGAACCACCGCGACACGTGGTCGGTGGTGATGCCGAGGCGGAAGCCGTACGGGTTGACCTTCTGTCCCATTACTTGCTCGCCTTCTTGCTCGTGGCAGCCGGAGCCGTCTCGGCGACCTCGGGGGTCGACAGCACGACGGTGATGTGGCTGGTGCGCTTCTTGATCTGGAACGCGCGACCCTGGGCACGGGGCTGGAAACGCTTGAGCGTCGTGCCCTCGTCCACGTACGCGTTCTTCACGTACAGGTCGGCGTCGTCGAGGTACTCGTTCGCCTTGTCGGCCTTGACGCGAGCATTCGCGATGGCCGACTCGACGAGCTTGTAGATGGGCTCACTGGCGCCCTGCTGAGCGAACTTCAGGATGGCCAGGGCCTCCTGAGCCTGCTTGCCCTTGATGAGAGCGACGACACGACGAGCCTTCTGAGGGGTCACGCGGATGTGTCGCACGCGTGCGATGGACTCCACCATTTCTCTCTCCTTGCGCCCCCGCGTCAGCGGCGGCGGCCCTTCTTGTCGTCCTTCTCGTGACCGCGGAAGGTGCGGGTGGGCGCGAACTCGCCCAGCTTGTGGCCGACCATCGTCTCGGTGACGAAGACCGGGATGTGCTTGCGGCCGTCGTGCACGGCGATCGTGTGGCCGAGCATGGCCGGCACGATCATCGAGCGACGTGACCACGTCTTGATGACGTTCTTGGTTCCCGCCTCGTTCTGCGAAACAACCTTGCGAAGCAGGTGCTCGTCGACGAAGGGGCCCTTCTTAAGACTGCGTGGCATCTGAAGTTCCTACCTACTTGCGCTTCTTGCCGGCGTTGCGACGGCGGACGATGAGCTTGTCGCTCTCCTTGTTGGCGTGGCGGGTGCGGCCCTCGGCCTGACCCCACGGCGACACCGGGTGGCGGCCACCCGAGGTCTTGCCCTCACCACCACCGTGCGGGTGGTCGACCGGGTTCATGGCGACACCACGCACGGTCGGGCGGACGCCCTTCCAGCGCTTGCGGCCGGCCTTGCCCCAGTTGATATTGGACTGCTCGGCGTTGCCGACCTCGCCGATCGTCGCGCGGCAGCGCACGTCGACGTTGCGGATCTCACCCGAGGGCAGACGCAGCTGGGCGTACGGGCCGTCCTTCGCGACGAGGCGCACGGCGGCACCTGCGGAGCGGGCCATCTTCGCGCCGCCGCCGGGGCGGAGCTCGATGGCGTGGATGACGGTACCCGTGGGGATGTTGCGCAGCGGCAGGTTGTTGCCCGGCTTGATGTCAGCCGACGGACCCGACTCGACCACGTCGCCCTGCGCCAGCTTGTTCGGCGCGAGGATGTAGCGCTTCTCGCCGTCGACGTAGTGCAGCAGCGCGATGCGCGCGGTGCGGTTGGGGTCGTACTCGATGTGGGCGACCTTGGCATTCACGCCGTCCTTGTCGTCACGACGGAAGTCGATGACGCGGTACTGGCGCTTGTGGCCACCACCGATGTGACGGGTCGTGATGCGGCCCTGGTTGTTGCGGCCGCCGGTCTTAGCCAGCGGACGGAGGAGGGACTTCTCGGGCGTCGATCGGGTGATCTCGGCGAAGTCCGCCACCGACGAGCCGCGGCGACCGGGGGTCGTGGGCTTGTACTTGCGAATAGCCATGTTCTCGTCCTTATCCCGCCGGTCAGCCGACCGCGGTGAAGATGTCGATGGTGCCCGACTTCAGGGTCACGATGGCGCGCTTGGTGTCCTTGCGCTTTCCCATGCCGAAGCGGGTGCGACGGGCCTTGCCCGTGCGGTTCAGCGTGTTGACCGAGGCCACCTTGACGCCGAAGATCTTCTCGATCGCGAGCTTGATCTCGGTCTTGGTCGCGCGCGGGTCGACGAGGAAGGTGTACTTGCCCTCGTCGATGAGCCCGTAGCTCTTCTCGGACACGACCGGCTTCAGGATGATGTCGCGCGGGTCCTTGTTGACGGCGATGTTGCTCATGCCGAGACCTCCTGGGTGGTGGCCGTGCGAGCCGACACGAAGGCGTCGTACGCGGCCTTGGTGAAGACGATGTCGTCGGAGACGAGCACGTCGTAGGCGTTGAGCTGGTCGAAGGACAGCACGTGGACGTACGCGAGGTTGCGCACGCTCATGACGCTGACCTCGTCGGTGCGCTCCACCACGACCAGGACGTTCTTGACGGCGCCGAGTGCGGTGAGCACGGATGCCGCGGCCTTGGTCGAGGGCGCATCGGTCACGCCGAGGGACTCGACGATGTGGAGGCGCTCACCACGGGCACGGTCGCTCAGGGCGCCGAGGAGCGCCGCGGCGATCATCTTCTTGGGGGTGCGCTGCGAGTAGTCGCGGGGCTGCGGACCGTGGACGGTGCCACCGCCGCGGTGCTGCGGCATCCGGACCGAACCCTGACGGGCGTTACCCGTGCCCTTCTGCTTGAAGGGCTTGCGACCCGAACCCGAGACGTCGCCGCGGGTCTTGGTGGCGTGCGTCCCCTGGCGGGCGGCGGCGCGCTGGGCGACGACGACCTGGTGGATCAGCGGGATGTTCGTCTTGACGTCGAAGAGCGCGGCGGGCAGCTCGACAGAGCCGGCCTTCTTGCCGTCGGCCTTGAGGACGTCGAGCGCGAGAGTGGAGTCAGCCATGTCGATCAGGCACCCTTCACTGCGTTGCGGACGTAGACGGTACGGCCACGGGCACCGGGGACGGCGCCCTTGACGAGCAGCAGACCCTTCTCGGCGTCCACGGCGTGCACCGTGAGGTTGAGAACGGTCACGCGCTCGCCGCCCATACGGCCGGCCATGCGCATGCCCTTGAAGACGCGGCTCGGGGTCGACGATGCGCCGATCGAACCGGGCTTGCGGTGGTTGCGGTGGGCACCGTGCGAAGCCGAGACACCGGCGAAGTTGTGACGCTTCATCACACCCGCGGTGCCCTTGCCCTTGCTGGTGCCGACGACGTCGACCAGCTGGCCGGCCTCGAAAACGCCGTCCACCGTGAGCTCCTGACCGAGTGAGTAGTCAGCGGCGTCAGCGGTGCGCACCTCGGTGAGGTGACGGCGGGGGGTGACGCCCGCGGCCTCGAAGTGGGCCGTCAGGGGCTTGTTCACCTTGCGGGGGTCGATGGCGCCGGCGGCGATCTGGACGGCGGAGTAGCCGTCCTTCTCCGCGGTGCGGATCTGGGTGACCACGTTGGGGGTCACCTCGATGACGGTGACGGGAACGAGCTTGCCGTTCTCATCCCAGACCTGGGTCATGCCGAGCTTGGTGCCCAGCAGAGCCTTGGAGACTTTTTCGTTGATGTGTGCCATGTCGACGAACCTCAGAGCTTGATCTCGATGTTGACGTCGGCCGGCAGGTCAAGGCGCATCAGCGAGTCGACGGCCTTGGGCGTGGGATCGATGATGTCGATCAGACGCTTGTGGGTGCGCATCTCGAAGTGCTCGCGGCTGTCCTTGTACTTGTGGGGCGACCGGATGACGACGACGACGTTCTTCTCCGTGGGGAGGGGCACGGGGCCCACGACCGTTGCGCCGGCACGGGTCACGGTGTCGACGATCTTGCGCGCCGACGAGTCGAGACCGGCGTGGTCGTACGACTTCAGTCGGATGCGGATCTTCTGTCCCGCCATGTGTCTGCTCACTCTCTTTCCGCGTCGTACCGTCCCGGAGGGCCCGGGGGCATTGGACGCACGGTGGCGCTGACGCGCCGTGGCACTTTCGCACCGCTTGCGCAGTGCGTGCTGCACCGCTGTTCTTCTGTCAATCCGGGCACGCGCGGCACCCGGCATCCCTATCCCGTCGGCACGCGAACGCGCGGCTCTCGAGCCGGATGGGGAAGGATGTGTGCTGTTCTGCTGCCCGCGGCCTAGGCCTGTGGCGCTTGCGCGCCGCCTATGCACTGCCCTGGCAGTGATCCGTCGCACGCCGAAGCGCGCCGGAATGTGGAACTGGAACAGTCTACGTGTCGCCCGGGCGTGTCGCAAACTCGGGCGTGTCGCGCCCGCGGTCCCCCCACCCCGCGAGGGTGCACTCCCACCCCGCGAGGGTGCACTCCCAACCCGTCAGGGTGCACTCCCAACCCGTCAGGGTGCGCGTTTCACATGCGGGCGCGGGGCGACCATCCCTGGCCGAGCAGCGAGGCCCACAGCGTCGTCGCATCCGCTCTCTCCGGCCACCCCCAGTGCATGCCGGTCCATCCCGTCGCCGCCTCGATCGCGCCGAAACGTTCGCGCTGATCCGCCACGACCTCCGACCCTGACCGGCCACGGGTGAAGCGCGGGTCGCTCGTCTTGACCATGCCGTCGAACTCGCCGAATCGTCGCAGCGCCGGCCACGCGAAGTCCAACCAGAAGCGGCCGAGTGAGGTCTCGACCGGCATCTGAAGGGCGGGAGCGGGCATCCCGAGCTCCCACATCAGGTAGCGGCTCTCGCTCTCGCCCGGCAGCTGGGCGCGTCCGTCGGCGAGCTCGGTGATCGTGCGTGCCACACGAACCCCCCGGCCGCCCCGGGCCGCGGTGATCCGGTGTCGCACGAGCCGGCGGAAGCCGTCGGCCGCAGCCGGATCGAGCTCGCGCCGAGTGTCATCCCACGCCACCAGCCGCAACGCTCCGTCGAACACGGCGAGAGCAGCCTGCGCGGGCAGCATGCGGATCACGTCGGCGACCGTGCGATCCAGGCTCGTCGCCAGCATCCCGTCGATCTCGGCGATGTCCTCATCGGGCAAGGCCAGCTTGTGCCTGACGACGTCGCCGCGCGTTTTGGGCGGATTCTCCCCGCGGGGGATGACATGCACACGATCGTGCGGACGACTCAGCGGTAGGCCGTGCAGCGCCGCCGCCGTCACGTGCGAGAAGACAATGGCCGATCGCGCAGACCCCGCGACGGCCGTGGCTCGCAGCACCTGCCGTTCGTCAGCAAAGGCTCCGGCCCAGGCCTCGGTGCGCACCAGAGCGCCGGCGCGCAACCGGGAGAAGCCGTGTGGCGCCGAGCGGAACTGCCCGCTGCGAAGGATGTCGGGGGACGGTGTGGTCGTCACGCGTCGAGCGTGACTCACACAAACGACCGGCGGGCGGGTCCGGCGCCGATCGGTGGAGACGAACCGCAGACCCCGGTCTGTGCAGAAGCCGTAGGCCCTACTGATTGCCGATGTGCTTGTCGACGTTCGCGCGGACGTTGTCGACGTGCTGGTCCACGGAGTCGGGTGCGACCTTCTTGACGAACTCCGCCGCCGCGTCGAGCGCTTTGTCGCTGGCGTCCTCGGCCTGCTGGCTCTTGAGCGCGTCGTCGATCTTGTCCTTGTGCTGGTCGAGGAACTGCTTGCCCTGGTTGACGAGGTCGTCGATTCCCATGGAGGACTCCTTTGTGCCGTTGGACCCATCATGGCCGTATTCCGGTCGACGCGGGTAGTCCCTCCCACAGCAAGGGAGTGCACCCTCGCGGGGATCGAGTGCACCCTCGCGGGGAGGGAGTGCACCCTCGCGGGGATGGCGAAAGCCCCCCGGGGGACCCGGGGGGCTTTCGTGGGTGCGCCTAGGGCGCGGAGATCACTTGAGGATCTTGGTCACCGTGCCGGCGCCGACGGTGCGGCCACCCTCACGGATCGCGAAGCCGAGGCCCTCCTCCATGGCGATCGGCTGGATCAGCTCGACCGTCATGTCGGTGGTGTCGCCGGGCATGACCATCTCGGTGCCCTCGGGCAGCGAGATGACGCCGGTGACGTCGGTGGTGCGGAAGTAGAACTGCGGACGGTAGTTCGTGAAGAACGGGTTGTGACGGCCGCCCTCCTCCTTGGACAGGATGTACGCCGTGCCCTCGAAGTTGGTGTGCGGGGTGACCGAACCGGGCTTCACGACGACCTGGCCGCGCTCGACGTCGTCGCGCTTGAGACCACGAAGGAGCAGACCACAGTTCTCGCCGGCCCACGCCTCGTCGAGCTGCTTGTGGAACATCTCGATACCCGTGACCGTGGTCTTCTGCGTCGGGCGGATGCCGACGATCTCGACCTCGGAGTTGATGGCGAGGGTGCCACGCTCGGCGCGGCCCGTGACGACGGTGCCACGACCGGTGATGGTGAAGACGTCCTCGATGGGCATGAGGAACGGCTTGTCCTTGTCACGCACCGGGTCGGGGATGGACTCGTCGGCGGCGTCCATCAGCTCGACGATCGACTCGACCCACTTGTCGTCACCCTCGAGAGCCTTCAGGCCCGAGACGCGGACGACCGGAGCGTCGTCGCCGGGGAAGCCCTGGCTGGACAGCAGCTCGCGGACCTCGAGCTCGACGAGCTCCAGGATCTCCTCGTCGTCGACCATGTCGGCCTTGTTCAGCGCGACCATCAGGTAGGGCACGCCGACCTGCTTGGCGAGCAGAACGTGCTCACGGGTCTGAGCCATCGGGCCGTCGGTGGCGGCGACCACGAGGATCGCACCGTCCATCTGAGCGGCACCGGTGATCATGTTCTTGATGTAGTCGGCGTGACCCGGGGCGTCCACGTGAGCGTAGTGACGCTTGGGGGTCTCGTACTCGACGTGCGAGATGTTGATCGTGATGCCGCGCTGACGCTCCTCGGGAGCCGAGTCGATCGACGCGAAGTCGCGCTGCACGTTGGTGGCCGACGGGTACTTGTCGGCGAGCACCTTCGAGATCGCGGCGGTGAGCGTGGTCTTGCCGTGGTCGACGTGACCGATCGTTCCGATGTTCACGTGCGGCTTGGTCCGCTCGAACTTGGCCTTAGCCACTGGGTCCTCCTCAGGACGGTCGTGTAGAAGTTCCGGGCACTGGTTTGCGACCGGTCGTCTACGGGGATGGCTCTCAGTGTAGTAGAGAGGGTTTCTGGTGGTTGGTGTGCGCGTGGCCCCGGAGGGTCACTCGCCCTTGGTCTTCTGGACGATCTCGTCCATGACGTTGCGCGGAACCTCGGCGTAGCTGTCGAACTCCATGGAGTACACAGCACGGCCCGAGGTCTTCGAGCGCAGGTCGCCGATGTAGCCGAACATCTCCGACAGCGGCACGTTGGCACGCACCACCTTGACGCCGGCGGCATCCTCCATCGACTGGATCTGCCCGCGACGGGAGTTCAGGTCGCCGATGACGTCGCCCATGTACTCCTCGGGAGTACGCACCTCGACGGCCATGATCGGCTCGAGGATGACGGGGTTCGCCTTGCGGATGGCCTCCTTGAAGCCCATCGACCCGGCGATCTTGAACGCCATCTCCGACGAGTCGACGTCGTGCGCCGCACCGTCGAGAAGGATCGCCTTCACGCCGACCATCGGGTAGCCCGCCAGGACGCCGACGTTCATCGCGTCCTGGAAACCGGCGTCGACCGAAGGGATGTACTCGCGCGGGATGCGGCCACCGGTGACCTTGTTCTCGAACTCGTACGTCTTGTCGGCCGTGACCTCGAGCGGCTCAATCGCGAACTGGATCTTCGCGAACTGACCCGAACCACCGGTCTGCTTCTTGTGGGTGTAGTCGTGACGCTCGACGGTCTTGCGGATCGTCTCGCGGTACGCCACCTGGGGCTTTCCGACGTTCGCCTCGACCTTGAACTCGCGCTTCATGCGGTCCACGAGGATGTCGAGGTGCAGCTCGCCCATACCGCGGATGACGGTCTGGCCGGTCTCGGAGTTCTGCTCCACGCGGAACGTCGGGTCCTCTTCGGCGAGCTTCTGGATCGCAAGACCCAGCTTCTCCTGGTCGGCCTTGGTCTTGGGCTCGATGGCGACCTCGATGACCGGCTCGGGGAAGGTCATCGACTCCAGAACCACCTGGTTGCTGCTGTCGGACAGCGTGTCGCCCGTCGTGGTGTCCTTCAGACCGATGACGGCGTAGATGTGCCCCGCGGTGACCGAGTCGACCGGCATCTCCTTGTTGGCGTGCATCTGGAAGATCTTCCCGATGCGCTCCTTCTTGCCCTTGGTCGCGTTGACGACCTGGGCGCCGGAGTCGAGGTGACCCGAGTACACGCGGATGTAGGTGAGGCGACCGAAGAACGGGTGCGTGACGATCTTGAACGCCAGCGCCGTGAAGGGCTCATCGCGGTCGGGGTGACGCTCGATGATGATCTCTTCGTTCTTGGGGTCCTTCGCCTCGATGGCGGGGACGTCCAGCGGCGAGGGAAGGTAGTCCACGACCGCGTCGAGCATCGGCTGCACGCCGCGGTTCTTGAACGCCGAGCCGCACAGCACGGGGTAGACCTCGCTGGCGATCGTCATCTTGCGGATGGCGCCCTTGATCTCCTCGTGGGTGAGCTCCTCACCGCCGAAGTACTTCTCCAGGAGCACCTCGTCGCTTTCGGCGACCGTCTCCATGAGCTTCTCGCGGTACTCGTTGGCCTTGTCCACGAGGTCGGCCGGGATCTCCTGGATCTCGTACTTCGCACCCATGGTCACGTCACCCTTGGCGTCACCGGGCCACACCAGCGCACGCATGTAGACGAGGTCCACGACGCCGACGAAGTCGTTCTCGGCGCCGATCGGGATCTGCAGCACGAGGGGCTTCGCCTTCAGGCGGTTGACGATCGTGTCGACCGTGAAGTAGAAGTCGGCACCGAGCTTGTCCATCTTGTTGACGAAGCAGATGCGGGGGACGTCGTACTTGTCGGCCTGACGCCACACCGTCTCGGACTGGGGCTCGACGCCCTCCTTGCCGTCGAAGACGGCGACGGCACCGTCGAGCACGCGGAGCGAGCGCTCCACCTCGACGGTGAAGTCGACGTGCCCGGGGGTGTCGATGATGTTGATCTGGTTCTTCTCCCAGAAGCACGTCACCGCGGCAGAGGTGATCGTGATGCCACGCTCCTGCTCCTGCTCCATCCAGTCGGTGGTGGCAGCGCCGTCGTGGGTCTCGCCGATCTTGTGGTTGACGCCCGTGTAGAAGAGGATGCGCTCGGTCGTCGTCGTCTTGCCGGCATCGATGTGCGCCATGATGCCGATGTTGCGGACCTTCTTGAGGTCGGTGAGCACTTCTTGTGCCACGGGGTGTCTTCCTTACCTTGTGTCGGGCTGCACCGGCCGGAGGGGTGGCCTCCGGCCGGTGAGAGGATGCTGGTTACCAGCGGTAGTGCGCGAAGGCGCGGTTCGACTCGGCCATCTTGTGGGTGTCCTCGCGGCGCTTGACCGCGGCACCCAGGCCGTTCGAGGCATCCAGGATCTCGTTCTGGAGGCGCTCGGTCATGGTCTTCTCACGACGGCCCTTGGCGTAGCTGACGAGCCAGCGCAGCGCGAGCGTGTTCGCGCGGTGCGGCTTGACCTCGACCGGCACCTGGTAGGTCGAACCACCGACGCGGCGGCTCTTGACCTCGAGGGTGGGGCGGACGTTGTCGAGCGCCTTCTTGAGGGTCGCGACGGCGTCCTGGCCGTTCTTGGCCTCGACGCCGCGCAGGGCGTTGTAGACGATCGACTCGGCGATGGACTTCTTGCCGTCGACGAGGATCTTGTTGACGAGCTGGGTGACGATCGGCGCACCGTAAACCGGGTCGTTGACGACGACGCGGCGAGGAGCGGGTCCCTTACGAGGCATCTAACTCAACCCTTCTTCGCGCCGTAGCGGCTACGGGCCTGCTTGCGGTTCTTCACGGCCTGGGTGTCCAGGGCGCCGCGGACGATCTTGTAGCGGACACCGGGGAGGTCCTTCACACGGCCGCCGCGGACGAGCACCAGCGAGTGCTCCTGCAGGTTGTGGCCCTCACCGGGGATGTACGCGGTGACCTCGGTCCCGTTGCGCAGCTTCACACGGGCGACCTTGCGCATCGCCGAGTTCGGCTTCTTGGGGGTGGTGGTGTACACACGGGTGCACACGCCCGCCTGCTGCGGGTTCGCCTTCAGGGCGGGCGCCTTGGTCTTCGAGACCTTGGGCGAGCGACCCTTGCGAACCAACTGCTGAATGGTTGGCACGTTCTCTCCTTGTCAGTGCTGCACGGTGACAGCGTCGTGGTTTCACCACAGATCCACCGGCGCAGCAGAATGACCTGACGCGATTTCGAGGGTGGATATGCCGTGGGGGTGGCCTGTTCGCAGAACCAATCCCTGTGCGGCGCCGGGACGGCCGCTCGCCGGACTCGATTGTCGTGAGGCACAGCGGACGGCGCGCGTGAGCGCACACCCGCTCAATGATACGCCCCTTTCGGGGACCGGGCAATTCAGACCGGGAGGGCGAGGAGCGCGACGATCGCCACGACGGCCGCCACGAGCGCCACGACCGCGACGATCACCGCCACCGCGGCCCGCCACCGCGACCGCCGCCGCCGCTCGGCCGCCGCGCGGGCGGCATCCACGACGGGCTGCGCCGGTTGGGCGGCGGGGGCCGTGCGCGGCACGCGGGCCGCCGTGTCGACACGGCGGGCGTAGACGTCGGTCTCGGGACCCGGCCGTCGGGCCGTCCGCGCCGACCCCTCGCCATCCGTCGCGCCGCCGGCGGCGGGGGCAGGACGGATGACACCGGGCGACCGCGCATCGGCGGTGCGCACCGTCCATTCGTCCACACCGTCACCGCGGCTGCGCGCGCGCCCGGAGACCACCGTCTTCTCGGCGGGGCTCTGCCGGGTGGAGGGGGCGGTGGTCTCGACCGGGGCCTGACGCCGCGAGAGCATCGTCTGCTCGACGGGGGCCTGGGGGTCGTGCTCCGATGCGCCGGGCGCCTGACGCTTCGAGGGCGCCGTCCGTTCGTCGGGAAGATCGGCCATCGTCAGCTGTTGCTGCGCACCAGTCGGATCTCGGCGTCGCCGAGGAAGAAGCGGTCGCCCGCCTCGACCTCGACCCCCGAGGGCGCCTCGACCTCGGTCCCCATCAGGGTGGCGAACACCACGCCGTTGGTGGAGCCGAGATCGAGGATGTACCAGGTGTCCTTCCGCAGCTCCAGGCGCGCGTGCGTGCTCGAGACCGTGGAGTCGTCGATCCGGATCAGCTGAGCGCGCGGGTGATCGGGATCGGGCAGTGGCTTGCGGCCGAGGATCGCGATGTCGGAGGTGATCGCGATCGACTCCCCCGCGGGCGTGACGACCGCCCAGTTCGTCCGGCGACGGCGCGCGACGATCGTCTGGTCGAGACCGTCGTCGAGGTCGGGCACCCCGGGCCGGGCGTACTGCGCAGAGACCGCTCCACCCGCGGCCCGGGGGGTGCCGGCCACCGGTGCGCCGGCGATCGCGGACACCGGACCGGAGGTCTCGGGGAAGGGCTCGGATTCGGGCATCGGCGAGTGCGCGGGCCGCCACGGCTCGTCATCGTCGCGAACCGAGGCCGCCGGGGCGGTCTCGGGAGCCGGATCCGCGGACGGCACCCGGGCCAGGGGGGCTTGGAAGAGCGGGGCGGATGACGCGGGGTCGGCGTCTTCGCCGGCCGCTGCCCCGTCGGCGGTGCTGCGCCGACGGATGCCCGGGACATCCTCGCTGGCGTCGGAGGGCGTGGCGCGGTCGGAGGGGGCGACGACGGCGCCGGGGACCGCGGCGATCGGGGCGGGCGCCCCGGTGACGGCGCCGGTGACCTCGCCGGTGACGTCCTGGTCGAGGACGAAGCCGTTCCACACCGACGCGGAGCGACGGATCTCGGCGCGGGAAGCGGCAGCGCCGCCCGGTTCCGACCCTGCGTCGGGCTCGCGCTCGTCGGCGGAGGCGCCGGAGACCTCCGCGGCGACGGCCTCGGCCCCGGAGGCGCCCTCGACCCGCGGGGCGGCGGGCGCGGGCGCATCGTCGACATCCCCGCTCGCTGCGGGCTGCTCCGCCGGGTCGGGGTCCCACGACCGCACCGGGCGGAAGGGCTCGACCGACGGCCACACCGGCCCGGAACGCACCGGGGTGTCCGGCCGAGACGCGGCGGGCGCCGACGGCCACGAAGGGATCGAGAAGGGGTCGGATGCCGCCGGCGCTGCCTCCGCCACAGGTTCGGGCTCTGCCGCCGGCTCCGCTGCCGGCACGTCCTCCGCGTCGGGAGGAGTGAAGCGCGGCGGCTCGGGGGCAGCGAACAATCCACTCAGCACGTCGTCATCGTCGGCATCGCGACGACCTTCAGCCGACGCCCTCGCGATCGGCGCCGTGTCGCTGGGTTCGACCGCGGGGGTCGTGGCAGAAGGGGAAGACCGGCGCGCCTCGTCGGTCGAGGAGTCCTCGTCCAGTTCCGGATCGCCCAGATCGGCGTCAGCGGGCTCCCCCACCCCGGTACCGCGGACGGTGTCCTCCCACGAGGCCTCGCTCCGGGTCGTCTCTCGCGAGCCGGCGTAGTCGGGGGCCGGGAGGAGCGGGGTGTACACCGCGCCGCGCGCGGTCGGCACTCCGTAGACGCGGTCGTCGAACTCGTCGTCGTTCGAGCCGCCGACCTCGGAGACCGAGCCGCCGAGGTCGGGGTTGACGCTCCGGCGGGGGCCGGCGTCGTCGGTCCCCACCCACCGGGCCGATCCGAAGCCGAGCACCGAGGCCCACACCGGCAGCAGGAGCGCCGCGAGCACCGTCATCCCGGCGCCGTAGCCGAACTCCCGTCCGATGCGGTGGCAGGCGACGATCATCGCCACCCACACCAGCAGTGACCCGAGCACGGGCAGCAGCAGGAGGAGGACCAGCCACCCCGAGAAGCCGCCGAGCTGCAGCAGCACCGCGATGTTCAGGATCGGCACCCACGCCTTCCAGCTCTGCTCGCCGGACTTGCGGAAGACCGCACCCAGAGCCAGGGCGGTCCACACGTAGAGCACGACCGCGACGAGGGCGCTGGAGACCCCCAGTGTCACGACCAGCGATGCGTCGGTTGCGCTCATGTCGTTGCGCGCGCAGGGAGGAGTCCCCGGCGCTTCCCCCTCTCGACGGTGCGCGGGCTGTCGCCCCCAGGCGACAGATGTCGGATGAACGATCTCAACGATACGGTCGCGGCAAGTCCGCGCCAGAAGCCACGCTCACGGCGCAGCCGCCGCCGCTCGCCGTCGACGCCTCGCCAGAACGCGCGGGCTTCGGCCTCGGAGAGGTCGGAGCGCGAGAAGACCGCGCGATCGGCGGTGACCGCGAGCGCGCGTCCCGCCGGCGAATCGAGGGCGGCGGCGAACTCCGACCGGGTCAGTGACGCGGGGGCGTCCCGGCCGGCGTCGACCGCCGCGTCGACGTACTCGTCCCATCCGGAGGCCACGCGCGTGGGCGCGTCTCCGCGACGACGCCGGCCCCGCCGGCGCAGCGACTTGGCGAGGATGATCGCCAGGAACGGCCCGAAGACGAGCACCAGGATGAGGAGCACGAGTCCGGTGATCCGCAGGATCGGCCAGAGCCACGCGAGGTCCAGACCCGCCTGGTCCTCGTCGGTGTCGTCGCGCGCCGAGTCCTCCTGCGTCGGGTCGGGCGGCACGACCTCCTCGACCGGGTCGGGGAGCACTTCGGTGACGTTCTCGGGGTCACGCTGCTCGGTGACCTCGAGGCTCGGCGACTGCGCGTACTGCGGGGTGACGTCGATGGGCACCCAGCGTCCGTCGCTTCCCTGCACCTCGGTCCAGGCCGAGATGTCCTGCGCGCGGCACGCGCCCGCCTCGCACACCGACACACCCGTGTCGGCCGATGCCAGCCGCGCGCCGACGACGACCCGCGAGGGGAAGCCGACCTCTCGCGCGATCAGGGCGACGGCGACCGCGAACTGCTCGTCGTCGCCGATCGCGGCGACGTAGTTGCCCGTCTCGGCGGCCCGCGGGTCGCTCTCGCGCTCGAGGAGGGTGTCGAACATGTCGTCGATGCGGGCGAGCGAGTGGCCCGCGGCGCTCGGCTGGAACCGGTAGTCGGGCAGGTCGCTCATCCACAGCGGCGGCTGCTCGCCGATCTCGAGGGCGTGGCTGAGATAGCCGCGCTCACGCAGCAGCGACACGAGCCCCTCGAGGGCAGCGCCGCCTTCTCCGGCGGCGTGCCGCTCGACCCACCGCGAGAGGTTCTCGGGTGCGGCCGGGGCGCCGTCACTCGGAGCGCCCGGCGCGGTGAGGCTCGACAGGGCGGGGAGCGCGGGCTCGACGCCCTCGACCGTGTACCGGTCACCCGGTGCGAGCCCGCCGTCGGCGGTCTGCACGGCCGCGGCGAGATCGGCGTTGTAGTAGAACCGGTCGGTGAGGGCGTCAGCCCGATCGCCGCCGAAGCGCACCGCAGCGACCCGGCCGAGCGTCGGCATCCAGATCCCCTCCCACTCACCGATCTCGATCCCTGCCGTCGCCGGAGTGCCGGCTCCGGGATCGAGCGCGGAGGGGAGCCGCACGAACCGGGATGCCGCGTCGGCACCGCTGCGGAAGACCTCGCCGTCGTAGGTGTCGAGGGTCGCCAACCGCACGCGATCGGGCGCGCGCTCCCCGTCGGCGGTGACGGTGAAGAGCACGTCGCCTGCCCGATCGTCGGCGAACAGGGCACGGTATTCGGCGAGGGGGCTGACCTCGCGCGAGAGGTCGAGGTCGGGTCCGGTGGTCGAGCGCAGCACGTCGCGCGACCCGCCCTGAACGAGGAGCGGCACGACCCCGGCGCCGACCACGAGGGCGATGACGACCATGCCCGCGCCGAGCAGGGTGCGGCGCCGCTCGCTCCGCGAGGGGCGGCGGGTGATGCGGACTCCGCTGGAGAGCGCCGCGCGCTGCAGGGCGCGGGTGCGTTCGTCATGGCTCCGCCACGCCATCCACAGGATGCCGGTGAGCACCGCCAGGGCCCCGATTGCCGTCTCGACGGGCGCGGTCAGGGTGAGCGGCCCGATGGCGAGCGGAGGACTCACGACCGCCTGCCCGAAGAGCAGGCCGAAGCCGGTCATCGCCAGACCCACGGGCACCGCGGCGTAGGCGAGGCGGTCTTCGCGCCACGACAGTCGGAGCGCGGCCGCCGTGCCGACGAGGAAGACCACGAGGGCGGGGACGAGGAGGTTGCGGTACGACCCGACCGGCAGCTCGACGGTGACGAGGTCCTTCCAGCCGACGACGGCCCCCGCACCGAGCTCGGCGAGGCCCCTCAGGAACTCCCCCGGACCGGTCAGGCGGGTGGGGACGGCGAAGGGGACGCCCACGACGACGAAGACGCCCGCCAGGAGGGCGGCCACGAGCCATCCGCTCCATCGCCGCAGGTGCGCGAGAACGACGATCGCGGCGGCGAGCGAGGCGGCGACCGCCACGAGGAGGGTGAACGAGGTCGACCGGTAGACCGGCCATGCCGCCACGGCGGCGATGAGCACCATGAGGAGGGTGAACACACCCCCGGCGATCAGGCGCGGGAGATCGCTCCGCCGATCCGCGCGGGGATCCGCGGCGCGCTCGGGCGCCTCGACGACCCGGCTCACGAGGCCGCTCCCCGCACCAGGAGGCCCGAGAGATCGTCGAGCGTGCCGACGGTGAGGACGCTGAGTCCCGTAAGCACCCGCATGCGCGGGTGGGCCCGCTCGTCGCAGATGACCGCGGCCACGGCGGTGTCGGCGGGGAAGGTCAGGGCCGCCTGCTGCAGGCGTGACAGGGTCACGGTCGACCCGACGACGAGGAAGGCCACCGACAGCCGCTCATTGGCCTCGGCCGTCAGCCGGCAGACATCGACGATCGGCATGGTGCTCTCGAGCCGTTCGACCCCGCTGAAGCCGTCGAGCATCGCGCGCGGCGAGATGGTCGGCAGGTGACGGATGGCGCGGAGCCGCCCCCGCACGACGCGGGGGATCTCCGACCCCACCGCGATGTCGAGGTCGCGGGCGTCGCGGACGGCACGGAGGCCGAGAGAGGCGGCGGTGCTGACGGCGAGCTCGAACTCGTCGTCGTCGAGGTACTCGTTCTCGGCGACGCCGAGCACGACCGCCATGCGCGAGCGCCGCGTCTCTTCGTACTGGCGCACCATGAGCCGGCCGGTCTTGGCGGTGGACTTCCAGTGGATGTGGCGGCGCGAATCGCCCGCGGCGTACTCGCGGATGGCGTGGAACGACATGTCCGCGTCGACGAGCCGTCGGGTGGGGCTCCCCTCGAGGTCGCGGACGAGACCGGCGCTCGTGGAGGGCAGGGCGACGGTGCGCGGGTGGACGTACACCTCGTGCACGTCGTCGAAGCTGTGCTCGCGACGGAGGAGCCCGAGCGGGTCGGACCGCACCGTCGTCGCGGGCCCGACCGGTACGATGCCGCGCCGGAGCGAGGGGATGTCCAGCGGCTGGGCCACGGTGTGGCCGGGACGCAGGAGCGGCACGCCGAACTCGATCAGCCCTCGGCCGACGGGGATGTCGAGACGCCCGGGGAGGGCGATCCGCCGGCTGTCGTTGCGGACGGTGATCTCACCGGAGATCCCCTGCCCCGCGACGACCCGCTCGTGAGTGAGGGCGAGGTCGACGTCGTAGGCGCGGGCGCCGAAGAGGAACGGGATGCTGAGGAGGAGGAGCACCAGCGAGATGCCGCCGGCGACCACCCATTCCGTCCAGCCGAACGCGATCCCGATCACGAGGCCCACCGTGGCGGCCAGTGCGACGAGCGCACCCGCGGGACGGATCGTGCGCGCAGCCCACGAGGCGGCGACCCGCGAGGTGTCGCCCACGGCTCGCCCGGCCGCGGTGACGGCGACCGCAGCGCGGACGAGCCGACCGGAGCGCCCTCCCGGCGCCAGCTGCGTGGTGCTCTGCAGCCCCGTCCCCTGCACGGTGCTGTGCAGGGTGTGCCCGCCCGCGCCGGTCCGCCCCCCGGTGCGGGAGGTGCGGGTCACGCGGGACTCGGTGGCGCTCATGGATCGGGTTCAGGCCTCAGACCGTGGCTTCGCGGCGGGTCGGGGGCGCGACATCCAGCAGCACCTGGCCGACGACGGCCTCGGGGGTCACGCCGTCGAACTCCGCCTCGGGCTGGAGGATGAGGCGGTGCGAGAGCACCGCGACGGCGAGCGCCTTGACGTCGTCGGGGGTGGCGTAGGTGCGGCCCTGCGAGGCGGCGCGGGTGCGGGTCGCGCGGGTGAGGGCGAGGGCGCCGCGGATGCTGACGCCGAGCCGCACCTCGTCGGCCGAGCGGGTGCCGTCGACCAGGCGCGCGATGTAATCGAGCACGAGCGCATCGACGTAGACGTTCGCCGCCAGATCGGCCATCCCGACGAGGGCCTGCGGGGTGATGACAGCCGGCAGGTCGGAGGTGGCGACCGCGGCGCCGTCGAGGATGCGGACGGTGGCGGCGTGGTCGGGGTAGCCGAGCGAGGTGCGCATGAGGAACCGGTCGAGCTGCGCCTCGGGAAGACGGTAGGTGCCCGCCTGTTCGACCGGGTTCTGCGTGGCGAGCACGAGGAAGGGCACACCCACCTGACGGCTCACGCCGTCGACGGTGACCCGGCCCTCCTCCATGACCTCCAGGAGCGCCGCCTGCGTCTTCGGGCTCGCGCGGTTGATCTCGTCGGCGAGGACGATGTTGGCGAAGATCGGGCCGGCGTGGAACTCGAACGTTCCGCTCTTCTGGTCGTAGACCGAGATGCCGGTGATGTCGCCCGGGAGGAGATCAGGGGTGAACTGGATGCGGGTGTTGGTGCCCTGCACCGACTGCGCCATCGCCCGGGCCAGCGAGGTCTTGCCGGTGCCGGGGACGTCTTCGAGGAGCACGTGACCGTCGCTGAGCATCGCCGTCAGCACCAGCTCGACGACGTGGCGCTTGCCGAGCACCGCCCGCTCGACGTTGTCGGCGAGCTGGCTGAAGGTCTGCGCGAACCAGGTGGCCTGCTCCTGCGTGATGGTCATCGTGTCGTTCCTCGGTTGTCGGTGAAGCGTGAGATCAGGAGGTGGGAGGGGCGCCGCCGTCGCCGGGCTGGCAGTCGGCCTGGAACCGTTCGGTGACGTTCTGCAGGCCCCACCCACGAGCCGACCAGTCCACGGTCACGGTGATGCCCTCGACACGGTCGGCCCCCGCCGGCACAGCGAACGAGTCGGCGGTGTGCGGCAGGACGTTGTTGTCGGCGTCGAAGTACCGCAGGTTCGCCGGGCTGAACGTGATGGCCGCGCCGTTGCCGCCGGGGCCGGTCGACGAGTCGCCGACGAGCGTGAGTGTGCTCCCGCCCACGCACGAGGTCGCCCGCCAGGACGCGGTCATCTGCCACGGGGCGCTCCCCTCGCGCGGCGTCACGGTCGCCTCAGCCGAGCGGGTGCCCCAGAACTGGTGCTCGTACCACACCCGGACGCGGGGGTCCTGTCCGAAGACGCTCGAGGGCAGGCCGGAGAAGCGCACCTGATTGCGGTTGGGGATCTCCTCGTTCGAGGTCGGCTGGTCGCGGATGACCCAGTCCGCCCGGTTGCCGGAGACGTTCGGTCGACCGTCGACGACGAAGGTGTACCCGGTCGGAGCGGCGGCGGACTGCGCGGCGCGAACGGTCGCCGTCGCGGTCGCGGTGCCGTACACCTCGCCCTGGAAGACCGACTCGACGCACATCTCGAACTCGTACTCTTCGCCGTCCTCGAGGCCCGGGAAGGTGGCGGTCGCCCCGTTGTCGGCGGGGACGCAGCGGTCACCCTCCGGGACGATGCCGAAACGCAGGGTGGAACCCGCACCGTTGGGTCCGGCGCTCGCACGTGCGGTGACCGTCGAGGTGCCCTCGCCGTCGGAGACGGAGTCGAGGTCCAGCGCGGGGTTCAGCGGTGCGCCCACGCCGTTGGCGTTCACCGTGACCGAGGCGCCGGCGTTCACGCCGCCACCGCCGAGGCCGGGCGGACGGTCGAAGCGCGAGTACGGCGTGACGGTCACGGGCGTGGGGGCGTTGGATCCCACACGGTACGAGCGGACCTCGACCGTGGTGTCACGACTGCCGACGTTCACCACCGAGCGGTCGCCGGTCGGACTGGTGATCTCCAGCGACCCGGTGCGGGAGGGGTCGATCCCCTCGATCCGCAGCGAGACGTACCCGCCCTCGCCGCGCGTTTCGAGCGGGGCCCACTGCACTCTGCCCGGCGCGGGCGGCGCGTCGTAGGCCCACGCCTCGGTGCGCACCGCGCCGCGCGACTCGCCGACGGCGTTGACCGCGACCGCCTCGTAGGTGCGTCGCTCGCCGTTGGGCGCCGAGATGGGCGGGCACGATCCGGCAGGACCGCATTCGGCGACCACCTGGCCGTTGTAGCGGATGCGGAAGCCGCTCAGCCCCGGGTAGGCCAGTCGGGCGTCGCCCGGGTCGACGCGGAGCGTGACGGTCTCGTTGCCGAATGCCGTCTGCACGAGCGCGGCCGGCGGCCGCGGGAACCCCTGGAGATCCAGCAGCAGGCGGCCGTCGCGCTCGCCCGCGGTGCGCCGACCCTGCGCATCGACGACCGAGAACGTCGCCGAGCACGTCGCCCCCGGAGCATCCGGCGCCCACGACGCCACGACCGCGCGCGGCGACGACACCTGGAAGCTCACGCCCGCGCACGCGCCCGTCGGGCGGACGTCGACGACCTCGAGCGGGGTGCGCGGCAGCGGATTGATCTCCCCCGCACCGCCGATGACCGTGATGGTGCACGACGACCCGCTCGCCTGCGAGCACTGCTGGGTCACCGACCCGCCCTGCGGGAGGGTCGACGGCGCCTGGCCGACCCGCAGGATGAGCCGCGACGGCGCGGTGTTGGGGTGGCTCGACGCCGAGACCCCGACGACCTCCTCGCGTCCGGGCACCGCGGTGTCGGCGCCGGTCACGGTGACGATCGAGCCCTCGAGCGACACCTCGAACGCGCCGCCCGGGTACGACAGGGCGTACGCGATGCCGTCCCAGTCCTCGCGAAGCTGCCACGTGGTCATGTTCCGCAGGTCGAAGGTGGCGGTCTCGCCCGGTCCGACGGTGAGGGCGCCGGGTCGCAGCTCGGGCTGCGGATCCTGGGCCTCGACGAGGATCGGCACGGCGAGGTAGCTGAAGTCCTCGGTCCCGGCCACGCGCACCGGCACCTGGCAGGCGTCGGTCCACGGCGCCCCCGCCCCGGCGTCGTACCGGATCTGCCCATCGCCGACGGCGGTGCAGACCGCCTCGCCACGCGCGCCGGAGGCCCGCACGTCGTCGCCGACCTCGAGGTCGGCATTGCGTGGGATGGCGACGAGGTCTTCCATGTCGAAGGTGACGGATTCGAGCTCGGGCACCTCGACGGGGCGCGCGGACGACCGCAACGCCAGCGACAGATCGGCGTCGCCGGGGACGCGGAGGAAGCCGTAGCTGGTCACCTCGCCGGAGGCGCCCTCGCCGGTGACGGAGAACGGGATGACGCGGGTGGTGTCGGGGAGGGGACCGGAGATCTCCGACCCTCGCACGACGACCTCGTCGGGTTCGCCCCACAGGGCGAGTTCGAGCTCGGCGATGTCGCCGCCCGACCAGGAGACGTTCCCCGAGAGCACGTCGACGCCGTCGACGAAGTCCTCGCGGGTCTCCGCGGTCAGGACGGTGTCCTCCACGACCGGGAAGTCCGGCACGCTCTCGCGGACGACGGTGACGACGATGAGCCCGCGACCGGTGTTGCCCGAGCTCGACGACACGTCGTAGAGGTACGACATCGTGCCGGGCTCGGTTCCCGCTGCGATCACGACCTGGCTGTCGCCGACGGAGCGGATCCGCTCGTCGAGGCGGGCGAACTCGGGGTTCTCCGAACCGTCCTCGAGCGTCTCGGGCACATCGGGACGCACGTCGTCGACCGTCAGCTCCCCCATCGTAGGATCGCTGTCGTTGGAGAGAGGGTTGACGCGGATGGTGCTCTCGGCGCCCGCCTGCACCTGCACGTAGTCGGTGAAGGTCACCGGGCTCGGATTGGCATCGCTGTCGAGCACGCCGACCCGCGCGATGCCCTCGCCGCGCTGACCGAACTCGTCGACCACGCGGTACGGGAAGGTCACCTGACCGCTGAAGCCCGACACGCTGGTGTAGACGATCGCGTCGCCGTCGGCCGAGATGGTGGCGACCCCCGAATGCGGCTGGGCGATGATGCGGTCGAGCGACACCGTGTCGCCGTCGGGGTCGACGCCGTAGCCGTCGAACTCGATTCGCGTCGATTGGCCGCTGAGCACGCGGCCCTCGAGGGTGTCGGGGGCCGGAGCGCGATTCTCGTCGTCGGGCAGCACCTGCACGATCACGCGCGCCTGATCCGACAGCGACGGCGCACCCGTGGTGTACACGTCGTAGTCGACGGCGTACTCGCCGGGTTCGTCGGGGGCGAGGTAGCGCAGCACGTCACCCGACCCGAAAGCGAGGGCCGCGGGGGAGGTCGACGTCACCGTCGCCGGGTTGAGGGTGGGGCGTCCACCGGCGGGGGCGACATCGTTCTCCAGCACGGGGATGTCGATCTGCGTGCCGGCGCGGACCACGACGGTGTCGTCCACCGCGATGGGAGCGAGCTCGGGTGCGGGAGGCAGCAGGTAGACGGTGGCCTGACCCTCCACCGAGGAGCCCTGGTTCTCGGTGCCGTCGGTGACGGTGTAGGTGATCGTGCCGAGCCGCCCCGGCGCGCCGTCGGCGGTCGAACCCGACACCCGGAGGTAGTTCTGCGACAGCGTGTCGAACGACAGTGACGCCCCGGCATCGGGCTGCGCCTGCACGTCGCTGAGGAGCAGGACGCGCCTCGTGGGGTTCGACACCGCGGCGAGGATGTCGAGCGTGGCATCCTGCTGCGGGCGGACGAAGGCGACCACCGGCGCCGTGGCGAGTTCGGTCGGGGCGTCGGCGGCCAGCGCCGTGACGCGCACGGTGCCGTTCTCCTGCGTCGTGCCGTCGGTGACCGTCACATCGACGCGGTAGGTTCCCGGCTCTTCGGCGCGGAAGTCGAACGAGGTCGATCCCCCCACGATCGTCGCGCTCGCGCGGGCGTCGTCGAGCACGCGGACCGCGTCCAGACGGACGGTTCCGGCGGTGCCGGTGACGTGAGGACCGACGTCGACGGTGGTGGTCGCCCCGACGATGTCGACGACGGCGAAGGACTGCATCGACAGCGTCGGCTGCGGCGACACCCGGATGACCAGCGACTTCGTCGCCACCGCGCCCCGGGTGTCGGCCACCGACACGACGATCTCGATGAGCTGCTCGGCGCCGCTGCCGTCGTCTGCATGCTGGTACACGATGTCACCCGCAGGGGTCGCGGCGACCTTGCCCACCCCCGAGGCGTTCTCGGCCGACAGCAGCAGCATCGGATCACCGTCGGGGTCGACCCAGCCCGTCATGACCGGCACGGTCACCGTGCCGCCCCGCGCGACCTCGGGGTTCGGCCACTCGGCGAGACACCGCTCGACGCCGCACCACACCGGAGCGCCGTTCTGCTCGTCGCCGGCCACCAGCAGCGAGACCGTCGTCGGGCTCGAGGCGAGGCCGCCGGGGGCGGTGCCATCGGTCACGGCGTAGGAGAAGCTCGCGGCCCCGCTCGCCCCGGGAGCGACGCGGACCGCGAGGCGCTGGCCGTCGTCGGTGATCGACACCGTCCCGAAGCCGGGGTCGAGCCCGGTCACCGAGGCGGGATCGACGCTGAGGACATCCTCGTTCGGATCGTGATCGTTCAGCAGCACGGGGAGGCTCACGAGCGCCCCGGGGCGCACGCCGAACGCGTCGGGCTCGGCGATCGGCGCCTTCGGGTCGATCACCACGCTCAGCTGCTCTTCGCTCGGCTGCGCATCGGAGACGACCTCGTCCTCGAGGCTCCACCGCTGGCTGGAGGGGACCAGACGCCCCTCGGGAACGGTCCAGACCCAGCCCGTTCGCGTCTCGTTGAGGATGACGGTGTCGCCGTTGGACGTGAAGACCGGGCGCCGCTGATCGGAGAGCTCCTGCCCCGCGTAGTCGAGCGGGCTGAGCGTGCCGCGCTCGGAGGTCCACAGCTGCCCCCCGAGGTTCCCCTCCGCCAGCCATGCGGCGTGGACCACCCCGTCCTGCACGAGAGGCTGGGCCGGGGTGCCGAGGAGCGTAGTGTCGCCCACCACGGGTTCGGGATCACCGCCGTCGACGGGGATGCGCGCGAGCCCGGTGTCGGAGGCGAGGTAGACCGCCTCCCCGTCGGGGTCGGGGGAACCGGCGACCACGGCTCCGGTGACGGGCGCCGGGCGCGCGGCATCCGTCCCCTCCACCAGGTACGACCCGTCCTCGCGGTCGACCAGCACCCACGTGTCGCCGGCACCGGTGATGGCGGGGTCGGCGAGGTCGTCGATCGACACCGCATCGCGGGAGCGCGCGGTCGATGCGCCGATGTCGTAGGTGAGGACCGATCCGTCGCTCTCGGAGAAGCTCAGCAGGATGCCGCGGTCATCGAGGGCGACGGCGTCGGCGGCGTACGAGGGGGCGTCCTCGTCGTCGGACGGGAACGGCTCGAGCCGCGAGACCGAGCCGCCCTCGGCGAGCGTGCCGGTGTACAGAACACCCGACTCGGTCCGGTAGACCACGAAGTCGCCCGCGGTGACGACCTCGACGGTGCCGTCGGGGGTGCTCGGCGACTCGCGGAGGGCCTCGTCGTCGAGGTCGACCGGGAGCGCCTCGTCGACGCGGGTCACCCGGCTGTTGCTGCCGGTGAAGAGGAACGTGCCCGCGCGGGACTGCGCGACCTGGCTGGGGTCGGAGACGGTGCGGACGGTGTCGAGCTCGAGGATCGAGGTGTTCACCCGCGCGTAGCGCGTGCCCTCGCCGGTCTGCAGCGCCCAGACCGACGTGTCCACCGGCGGGGTCTCCTGCGCGTCGAGCCCCGGCCAGACGATGCTGGCCACCACGACCGTGGCCACGGCGACACCACCCGCCACGAGGGCGAGGAGAGGGCCGCGGCGGGGGATTCGCGCCGCGCGGGGACGCACGGCGTGCGCGGGCCGGGCCCGCCGCGCCGCCATCACAGCACCCCTGCCACGCGGAGCGCGGCGAGGACGACCGCGACGAGCGCGGCGGCGCCGGCACCGCCGAGGATCCACGGCAGGGCGCGGTGGGGTGCGGGCGCGGGGGCGGGCGACGACAGCGAGGTGTCCTCGTCCCGCAGCAGCGACGCGACCCCCGTCGTCGCGGTCCGCTTGCGGGTCACCTCTCGCTCGAGACGGCTGCGGGCAGGGCCCCGCAGGGCGTCGTCGGAGAGGTCGATGCCGCCGCTGGCGGCCCAGTCGGCCACCGGCACCTCCAGGGGGGTCGGCGACAGGCCGAGCCCCGCCTGGACCTCGCGGAGCGCGTCGGCGACCTCCCTCGAGGTGGCGTACCGCTCGCGCGGATCGCGACTCATCGCGCGGGACAGCACGTCCTGCAGCGCATCGGGCACGTCGCCGCGGTTGATCGGGGTGTAGCTGGCCTTGGCGATGCGACGGCGGAGCAGCTCCTTCGTGTTCTGGCCCTTCTCGCGCCGCTCGAACGGACTGTGGCCCGCCAGCAGCGAGTAGATCGTGGCGCCGAGACTCCACACCTCACTGGCGATCGTCCCCGCCGTCTCCTCGGCGACCACCTCGGGGGCACTCCACGGGATCGACATCGCCAGCACCTCCCCGGCGGTCACCCGTGCGAGCGAGGAGGAGATGCCGAAGTCGGCGAGCACCGGGGCGCCGAAGGTGGTCACGAGGATGTTGCTGGGCTTGACGTCGCGGTGCACGAGCCCCGCCCGGTGGGCGGACTCCAGGGCGCTGGCCATCTTCACACCGATGGTGAGGACCTCGTCCACCGGCATCCGCTCGATCCGGTAGCGCTGGGCGAGGGAGCCGGGGCAGTACTCCATCACGATGTACGGGCGGCCGTCGGCCGAGATCCCGGCCTGATAGACCGTCACGATCGACGGGTGCGCCGACAGATGGGCGAGGACGTCGGCCTCGGCGTTGAACATGCGCCGCAGCTCGGGGTCGCCCACGTCGCTGGGGAGGACCTTCACCGCGACATCCCGACGGGGCATGTCCTGCCCGTAGAGGAAGACGTCGGCGAAACCGCCCGAGCCGAGGGGCCGGATGTACGACAGTCCCGGCAGGATCGGTGGTGCGGAGGGCAGGCGAGTCGTCACCGTATCCCCTCCCCGCACATCCGCCCGCCGACCGGCGGGATCACAGCGCAACGACGCTGGAAACCCGGCCATGCTAACAAAGCCTGCCTGCACCCTCGTCCAGGGCTGCGGAGAGCCTCGGTAACGGCGTTCGGATCCGTGCAGACCCGCACCCCCGCTCAGGGAAGGGGATGGGGGTCGTTCGGGTCGAACGGAGCGTCGAGCGACCGGGTCAGCTCGTCGAGCATCGCCTCGATCTGGGGCTCGACGTACTCGGTGACTCCGGCCTGGATGCGCAGGCGATGGTGCAGCAGGATGGTGCAGACCTCGCGCCCGACCATGTTGGCGTAGTCGTCGGCGAGCCCCACCTCCTGGCGGAGCGCCGCCTTGGCTTCCTCGGTGAGCGGGGGAAGCTCGGGCACATCCGAATCGGCCTGGGCGGCGAGACCTGACAGGGTGAACAGGAACGGCGCGCCGGGCGTCGGCTCCGGATCGAGCGGCAGGCCCTCGAACTCGGGCTCGAGCCCTTCGGCGGGCCGGTAGCTGCGCGCGCGGTTGCGGGCGGCCTGCTGGTCGAGCTCGGCCTGCAGCATCGGGAGGTTCACGGCGGTGTACTCCGCGACGGCGTGGTCGACGATCGTCTTGATACGGGTCGAAAGACCGTGCTGCACCCCGTGGGGGACGTCGGCGCCGAGCCCGGCTGCCGACAGGACGGGAGAGCCGAAGCAGCGTCGGCACGGAGCCACGCGTCCCCGATGGGTCGCCGGCTCCCACCGCGGCAACCACCGCAGCCAGGCGTCCACCGCCTGACTGACCTGGGTCTCGAGCGACCGCTCCACTCCTACACGGTATCCCTGCGGATCGGCGGCGTCATGCGTCATCCCGCTCCTCCCCCTCCCAGGGCCACTGCGGCCGGCCGCCGCGGGTGCGCACCATCGCCACGCCGCTGACCCCGGCGATCGCCCCGGCGGCGGCGAGGACGAGGCCGAACCAGGATGCTGCGATGCCGCCGGCCACGGTGGAGGCGGTGCTCAGCTCCTCCCCCGAGGCGACGACGGCGATCCAGACCACGACGACGTAGCCGAGGTAGGCGCCGAGCGCCGTCCACAGGGCGACGGAGTAGCGGGGCGAAGCCGAGGCATTCGCGGGGGGCGGGGCATCGGGTTGCGGAAGGAGGGGACGCGGCATGACGCTCAGCAGGACGGCGGCGACCGCGAGCGTCGAGGCGGTGGCGGCGAAGACCCCCGGGAGCGGACCGAGACCCTGCACCTCGATGACGCTGCGATCGAGGGCGAGGCTGGTCATCCCCAGCCCGAAGATCATGAGGGCGACATATCCGACGGTCGCGAACGTCACCGCGACGAGCGGGGGCACCGGCACGCGGGGGCGGTCGTCGACAGGCTCGATCACGTCACCCCGTCACTGCCGGCCGTCGCCCGCGTTCCGGCCTCGTCGCCTCAGCGCGCCCGGCTCACTGCCGAACGAGCTGGGGCCCCGCCTCGAGCGTGCGCTCGTACTCGCGCTGCGCCTCGTCGTTCAGCTCGGTGACCCGCCGTCCTCGCGATGCCACCCACGCGCCGAACCAGATCGTGAGCTCGCGTCCGAGGATGAACGCCACGATCGCCAGGGGTGCGAGCACCTGCTCGGCCGTGATCTCGGCACCCTCGCGGGCAGTGAGCGTCCAGAACGGCGCCTGGAAGAGCTGGCCCAGGATGTGGCCCGCCCACGCGGCGAAGCCCACCAGCAGTCCGAAGATCACCCACGAGCCCCAGCGGCCGCGGTTGATGATGGCGCCGAGCAGCCAGAACGCGATGAAAAAGACCAGAACAGGGATCCACAGCGACCAGCTCGCGAGGGCCGCAAGGGTCGTCGAGGCGAAGGTGTCGACCGTGACGTCGCCCGCGAGGGCGCCGAGGCCCACCCACGCGGCGAGGTAGAGCAGCCCGAACGCCAGCGCGGCCAGGAGACCGATGGCGCCGGCCGCGGCGCGGTTGCCGCGGGGCCGGGGCGCCTCGGGCGCCTGCACGAAGATCGGCTGCGGCGCCGCGGTCTGCTGCGGCGGAAGGGGGGCGGAGACGACGGTGGGGGCGTCATATCCGCGGTCTGAGGCGGGTTCGCTCGGGGTCACCTGCGGGCGCGAGGATGCCGCGGCGGCACCGGCGGCGGCACCTGCGGCGGCGGCGGGCGCGACGGAGCGGTCGGCGGAGGTGTCGGCCGAGGCCTCGTACGCCGCGAAACGGTCGCGCTCGGCGTCGTCGCGGTAGTCGGAGGCGTCGCGGTCGCCGGGGGCGTCCCACCGGGCGGTGGCGGGCTCGCTCGTCGGAGCGTAGGGCCGGTCGTCCGCGGCGGGTACCGACGCTGCGGCGCGGTCGTCGCCCCCGTCAGTGCGCACGGCGGAGTCGTGGTGCGAGCCGTCGGCGGGGTGGCCGGGGTCGGCCTGGTCGGCCGCACGGGCGGCGTCCTCGCGCACCGCGGCCTCGCGGGCGGCTTCGGCATCGGCGAGGCCTTCGTTCGCGCGCGTGACGACGTCATCGTCCGCCGGACGGGGCTCCTCGACGGGGTCGCCGTACGACGACTTCGAATCACTCATCGTTCGCACTCCTCACGCGGGACTGGCGCCCCGCAGAGCGAAACTAGCGGCACCGACGCCCCGAATCGTGCAGGCGTGCCGCGCGGCGGCGTACCGATTCGCCGAACTGGCGCAAACCGAACCCTCTCGCGTCATTCCGGGATCGGAATATGCGACCGACGAGGCTTCTCCCGCGCGTCGCACAGAGCCGTCGCGGTGGGTTCGTAGAGTGTGGCCATGGCGCACCGTGCGGTCGTCGCGGCAGCGGCGGCATCCGTCCTTCTTCTCGCTCTGGCTCTCGGCGGCTGCGCGCCCGAGGAGGGCGACGAGGCCGCGACCACCCCCTCGGTCGGGGCGTCGGCGACGCCGACCTCCGCGGCATCCGGTTCTCCCACTCCCTCCGCCAGCCCCACGCCGTCTGTCGCCGTGGGGGCTGCCGCC
Source organism: Microbacterium sp. SLBN-154 (assembly GCF_006715565.1). NCBI lineage: Bacteria > Bacillati > Actinomycetota > Actinomycetes > Micrococcales > Microbacteriaceae > Microbacterium > Microbacterium sp. SLBN-154. The sequence continues at coordinate 917,435 of NZ_VFNL01000001.1, read as the reverse complement.
GTACCGGAGGATTGCGAGGCGCCGCTGTCGGAGGCAGTGAGGGCGCAACTCGAGGGCATCCCCCTGAACGATCCCGCGAACGGCGGCGCGCTCGGACCGCAGCCCGATGGGTCGCTGGTCTGCCTCTGGCGGTATCCGCAGGCCGACACCACCTCCCTCCAGACGACGTACCTCCCCCTCAATCGCGGACCGGCGCTGGACCTGCTGAATCAGCTCGCCGCCGACGAGGGGTTCACCTGCTACACCCCCGACGGGGGCACGCGATGCGAGAGGACGTGGGAGAGCGAGGAGTATCCCGTCATGAACGGGCGGACGCTGTTCTGGCGTGACGATCTGCTGATCGACACGTGGTACTCCAACCTCGCACCCAGCGGCTACACGGCGTCGATCGTCTCGTCGATCTGGCCCGACGCGTAGCGCGCGCGGACCCGTCAGCCCCAGAGCCGCGCCGCGATGCGGCCGGCGTAATCCTCGGGGTGCCAGCCTCGCTCGACACTCACGAGCCACCACCCGTCACGCAAGACGTGCGTCTCGATCGCGTCAGCGCTCGTCCGGGTGCAGGTGAGGCCGGGCGCGAGGGCGCTGCACGCGAAGCCCGCTCCTCGCAGGGCGGCCTCGCCCGCGGCCGAGGCGTCGGGGGCGACGGCGGCGAGCGCGGTCTGCAGGGTCGCACCGTCGCGGGTGTGCCACCGGCACGAGACGCGGATGTCGGGGGCCAGCGCCTCGACGAGGGGCGGCGTCGCGATCTCGGGGACCGCCCCCGACTGGGCGAGCAGCGCCCCCGGGAACCAGGCGAGTTGCCGCCAGAGGTCATCGGGGTAGATGTCCCGGCAGTCCAGAGGCGCCTCGCCGGCGAGGGCCGCGACCAGGGGGTCGTCGGGCGGCGCCGCTTCGGCGCGGGCGGTCGCAGCGCGCAGGGTGTCGCCGGCCCAGCTCACCACGGTCGGGACCATCGGGGCGGCCAGCCAAACGAGTGCTGCGACGACCGCCGCGCAGAGAAGTCCGACCGGGGCGGAGAGCCACAGGCTCCGACCCGGGATGCGCGCCACCTTCTTCCACCTCCGGATCCACGGTACGGCGGCGCGCCCACACCGCATGTGACGGCTCGCCGCGATGCGCACCTCTCCCGTCCGCCCCGCCCGTATCGCGTTGCGCGCATCAGCGCCGCCGCGCCGGGGCATCCGTCCCCACCCCGCCGACACGCGAAGGGCCCCGGCAGATGCCGGGGCCCTTCGGGCGTACTGCGGAAACGCGACTCAGTTGTAGGTGCCGAAGTCGTCCGTGGAGAAGCTGTCGAAGTCGACGTAGCTCAGGTCCGCGTCACTGTAGGCGCCGTCCGAGGCGAAGATGCGGTTGGGGTACCGCTCGCTCTTGGCCTCCTCCGTCGCCTCGACCACGACGTTGCGGTACTTCGCAAGGCCGGTGCCGGCGGGGATGAGCTTTCCGATGATGACGTTCTCCTTCAGGCCCACCAGCGGGTCGCTCTTGCCCTCCATGGCGGCCTGCGTGAGAACACGCGTGGTCTCCTGGAACGACGCGGCCGACAGCCACGACTCGGTGGCGAGCGACGCCTTGGTGATACCCATGAGCTCGGGACGACCCGACGCCGGACGCTTGCCCGAGCCGACCGCTTCGCGGTTGATGCCCTGGTAGCGCTTGAGGTCGACCAGCTCGCCGGGGAGCAGCGTCGTGTCGCCGTGGTCGACCACGGTGACCTTCCGCAGCATCTGGCGCACGATGACCTCGATGTGCTTGTCGTGGATCGGCACACCCTGCGAGCGGTACACGCCCTGGACACCGTTCACGAGGTACTTCTGCACCTCGCGGGCACCCATGACACGCATGACCTCCTTGGGGTCGAGCGTGCCGACCTGAAGGGGCTGACCCACGGTGACGTGCTGGCCGTCCTCGACCAGCAGCGTCGCACGCTTGAGCACCGGGTAGACGACCGGCTCGTCGCCGGAGTCGGGCGTGAGGATGATCTTCTTGCTCTTGTCGGTCTCCTCGATCGTGATGCGGCCGTCGGCCTCCGCGATCGGGGACGCACCCTTGGGGGTACGGGCCTCGAACAGCTCCTGCACGCGGGGAAGACCCTGCGTGATGTCATCCGCCGACGCCGAACCACCGGTGTGGAAGGTACGCATCGTCAGCTGGGTACCGGGCTCACCGATCGACTGGGCCGCGATGATGCCCACGGCCTCACCGATGTCGACCATCTTGCCGGTGGCCAGCGAGCGGCCGTAGCAGCGGGCGCAGACACCGACGGCGGAGTCGCAGGTGAGCACGGAGCGCACCTTGATGGTCTCCACACCCGCCTCGACCAGCGCGTTGATGACCACGTCGCCGACGTCCGAGCCCGCCGCGGCGAGCACCTCGCCGGAGGCGCTGACCACGTCGGCTGCGAGCGTCCGCGCGAACACGGAGTTCTCGACGTTGGCGTCCTTGACCAGGGTCCCGTCGAAGCCGGGAGCGGCGATCGGCAGCTCCAGACCCTTCGACGTGCCGCAGTCCTCCTCGCGGATGATGACATCCTGCGAGACGTCCACGAGACGACGGGTGAGGTACCCGGAGTCGGCGGTACGCAGGGCGGTGTCGGCCAGACCCTTACGGGCACCGTGCGTGGCGATGAAGTACTCCGCCACACTCAGCCCCTCGCGGTACGAGGAGATGATCGGACGCGGGATGATCTCACCCTTGGGGTTGTTCACCAGGCCTCGCATACCGGCGATGTTCCGGATCTGCAGCCAGTTACCACGCGCGCCCGACGAGACCATCCGGTTGATGGTGTTGTCGTCGGGGAAGTTGTCGCGCATCGCCTTCTGGACCTCGTCGGTCGCCTCGGTCCAGATCTTGATGAGCTCCTGACGACGCTCGGCGTCGGTGGTGAGACCCTTCTCGAACTGCGACTGGACCTTCGCGGCCTGCTTCTCGTAGCGACCCACGATCTCCGCCTTGTTCGGCGGGGTGAGGATGTCGCTGAGGGCGACCGTCACACCCGAACGCGTGGCCCAGTAGAAGCCGGCGTCCTTGATGCGGTCGAGCGTCGCGGCGACCTCCACCTTGGGGTACTCCTCGGCGAGCTTGTTGACGATCTGCGAGAGCTTGCCCTTGTCGGCCTGCTCGCGCACGAACGGGTAGCCCTTGGGCAGCGCGTCGTTGAAGATCGCCTGGCCGAGCGAGGTGTCGACGAGGCCGTGACGCTCGTAGCCCTCGGGAGCCTCGCCCTCGAGGAAGGCGAGGCCGGGGATGCGGATGCGGACCTTCGCCTGCAGGTCGAGGGTGCCCTCGTCCTTCGCCAGGATCGCCTCGGAGACCGAGCCGAACACGCGACCCTCGCCCGCGGCGCCCTCCTTCACCGTGGTGAGGTGGTGGAGGCCGATGATCATGTCCTGCGAGGGCAGGGTCACCGGGCGGCCGTCCGACGGCTTCAGGATGTTGTTCGAGGCGAGCATCAGGATGCGGGCCTCGGCCTGGGCCTCGACCGACAGCGGCAGGTGCACGGCCATCTGGTCACCGTCGAAGTCGGCGTTGAATGCCGCACACACGAGCGGGTGGAGCTGGATGGCCTTGCCCTCGACGAGCTGCGGCTCGAACGCCTGGATGCCCAGACGGTGCAGCGTGGGCGCGCGGTTCAGCAGAACCGGACGCTCGCGGATGATCTCCTCGAGCACGTCCCAGACCTCGGGACGGGTGCGCTCGACGGCGCGCTTGGCGGCCTTGATGTTCTGCGAGTGCCCGAGGTCGATCAGGCGCTTGATGACGAACGGCTTGAACAGCTCGAGGGCCATCTGCTTGGGCAGACCACACTGGTGCAGCTTCAGCTGGGGACCCACGACGATGACCGAACGGCCCGAGTAGTCCACGCGCTTTCCGAGCAGGTTCTGGCGGAACCGACCCTGCTTTCCCTTGAGCATGTCGCTCAGGGACTTCAGGGCCCGGTTGCCGGTACCCGTGACGGGGCGACCACGACGGCCGTTGTCGAACAGTGCGTCGACGGCCTCCTGCAGCATCCGCTTCTCGTTGTTGACGATGATCTCGGGAGCGCCGAGGTCGATCAGGCGACGAAGACGGTTGTTGCGGTTGATCACGCGACGGTACAGATCGTTCAGATCGGATGTCGCGAAGCGGCCACCGTCGAGCTGCACCATCGGGCGCAGCTCCGGCGGGATGACCGGGACGACGTCGAGCACCATCGAGGCGGGGCTCATGCCGGTCTGGAGGAAGGAGTTGACGACCTTCAGGCGCTTGATCGCACGGATCTTGCGCTGGCCCTTGCCCTCGGCGATCTGCAGGTGCAGGCTCTCCGCCTCGGCGGCCAGGTCGAACGCCTCCAGGCGACGCTTGATCGACTCGGCGCCCATGTGGGCCTCGAAGTACTGACCGAAGCGGTCCTGCAGCTCCTGGAAGATCTCGTCCTCGCCCTTGAGCGAGCCGACCTCGAGGGTGCGGAAGTCCTCCCACACGCGCTCGAGCTTGGCGATGGCGTCGTCGGCCTGCTTGCGGGCCTGCGCCATGTCCTTCTCGGCGGCGTCCTTGACCTTCTTCTTCTGGTCGGCCTTGGCGCCCTCCGCCTCCAGTGCGGCGAGCTCCTCCTCCAGCTTGGAAAGGCGCGCGGCGATCTTGGCGTCCCGGCGGTCGCCGAGCGTCTTGATCTCCAGGCGGATGTTGTTCTCCTGCGTGGCGAGGTCGCGGTGGCGCGCCTCTTCATCGACGGAGATCACCATGTAGGCGGCGAAGTAGATGACCTTCTCGAGGTCCTTCGGCGCCATGTCGAGCAGGTACCCCAGGCGCGAGGGCACGCCCTTGAAGTACCAGATGTGGGTGACCGGTGCGGCCAGCTCGATGTGACCCATCCGCTCGCGGCGGACGGAGGACTTGGTGACCTCCACGCCGCAGCGCTCGCAGACGATGCCCTTGAAGCGGACGCGCTTGTACTTGCCGCAGGCGCACTCCCAGTCGCGGCTGGGCCCGAAGATCTGCTCTCCGAAGAGGCCGTCCTTCTCGGGCTTGAGCGTGCGGTAGTTGATGGTCTCGGGCTTCTTGACCTCGCCGAACGACCAGCGGCGGATGTCGTCGGCCGTGGCGAGGCCGATGCGAAGCTCGTCAAACGTTGTTGCGTCGAGCACTAGTTCTCCTGTTGTCAAAAGTGGGTTGCGGTCGGCGTCGACGGATCAGATCTCGTCGATCGACGACGACTCGAAGCGGCTCGAGATGTTGATGCCGAGCTCCTCAGCGGCGCGGTACGCCTCGTCGGTGCTGTCGCGGAGGCTGACCACGGTGCCGTCGGCCGAGAGGACCTCGACGTTCAGGCACAGCGACTGCATCTCCTTCATGAGCACCTTGAACGACTCGGGGATGCCGGGCTCCTGCAGGTTCTCGCCCTTGACGATCGACTCGTACGCCTTGACGCGGCCGGGGATGTCGTCGGACTTGATCGTGAGGAGCTCCTGGAGCGCGTACGCCGCGCCGTAGGCCTCGAGTGCCCACACCTCCATCTCACCGAACCGCTGACCGCCGAACTGCGCCTTACCACCCAGCGGCTGCTGCGTGATCATCGAGTAGGGGCCGGTGGAACGGGCGTGGATCTTGTCGTCCACGAGGTGGTGCAGCTTCAGGATGTACATGTACCCGACGGAGATCGGTGCCGGGAACGGCTCACCCGACCGGCCGTCGAACAGCTGGGTCTTGCCCGACGAGTCGATCAGGCGCACACCGTCGCGGGTGAGCGTCGTCGAGTCGAGCAGACCCGCGATCTCCTCCTCGGCGGCACCGTCGAACACCGGGGTGGCGACCTTGGTGCCGGGGGCGGCCTCGCGAGCCTCCTCGGGCAGGCGCACGGCCCACTCGGGGGTGCCCTCGACCTTCCAGCCCTGCTTGGCGATCCACCCGAGGTGGGTCTCCAGAACCTGGCCGAAGTTCATGCGACCGGGGATTCCGAGGGGGTTCAGGACGACGTCGACCGGCGTTCCGTCGGCGAGGAACGGCATGTCCTCGACCGGCAGGATCTTGGCGATGACGCCCTTGTTGCCGTGACGGCCGGCGAGCTTGTCGCCCTCGGTGATCTTGCGCTTCTGGGCGATGTAGACCACGACGCGACGGTTGACGCCCGAGCCCAGCTCGTCGTCGCCGTCCTCGGCGTTGAACTCCTTGACGGCGATGATCGTGCCCTGCTCACCGTGAGGAACCTTCAGCGAGGTGTCGCGCACCTCGCGGCTCTTCTCGTTGAAGATGGCACGCAGCAGCCGCTCCTCGGCGCTCAGCTCGGTCTCGCCCTTGGGCGTGACCTTGCCGACGAGGATGTCGCCGGGGCGGACCTCGGCACCGATGCGGATGATGCCGCGCTCGTCGAGGTCCTTCAGCAGGTCGGGGCTGACGTTGGGCAGATCACGGGTGATCTCCTCCTTGCCGAGCTTGGTGTCGCGGGCGTCGACCTCGTACTCCTCGATGTGGATCGAGGAGAGGGTGTCGTCCTTCACCAGGTCCTGGCTGAGGATGATGGCGTCCTCGAAGTTGTGACCCTCCCAGGTCATGAACGCCACGAGCAGGTTCTTGCCGAGCGCGAGCTCGCCGTTCTCGGTCGCCGGGCCGTCGGCGATGACCTCGCCGGCCTCGATGCGGTCGCCCGCCGAGACGATCACGCGCTGGTTGTAGCTCGTGCCCTGGTTGGACCGGTCGAACTTGCGCAGGAAGTAGTCCTGCGTGCCGCCCTCGTCGAGCTGGATGGTGACGACGTCGGCCGACACCTCCATGACCACACCGCTCTTCTCGGCGGTGACGACGTCACCGGCGTCGACGGCGGCGTAGCCCTCCATACCGGTTCCCACCACGGGCGACTCGCTGCGCAGCAGCGGCACAGCCTGACGCTGCATGTTCGCGCCCATGAGCGCGCGGTTGGCGTCGTCGTGCTCGAGGAAGGGGATGAGGGAGGTCGCGACCGACACCATCTGGCGCGGCGAGACGTCCATGTAGCCGATCTCCTCGGCGGGGATGAGGTCGACCTCGCCGCCGATCTTCCGCGCGAGGACCCGGTCCTCCTGGAAGTGGCCGTCCGCCTTCAGGGGGGCGTTGGCCTGGGCGATGATGTAGTCGCTCTCCTCGCTGGCCGTGAGGTAGTCGATCTGGTCGGTGACCTTGCCGTCGACGACCTTGCGGTACGGGGTCTCGATGAAGCCGAACGAGTTGATGCGGGCGAACGAGGCCAGCGACCCGATCAGACCGATGTTCGGGCCTTCCGGGGTCTCGATCGGGCACATGCGGCCGTAGTGCGAGGGGTGGACGTCACGGACCTCGACGCCGGCGCGCTCGCGCGACAGACCGCCGGGGCCCAGCGCCGAGAGGCGACGCTTGTGGGTCAGACCCGCGAGCGGGTTGTTCTGGTCCATGAACTGCGACAGCTGCGAGGTGCCGAAGAACTCCTTGATCGCGGCCACCACGGGGCGGACGTTGATCAGGGTCTGCGGGGTGATCGCCTCGATGTCCTGCGTGGTCATGCGCTCGCGGACGACGCGCTCCATGCGGGAGAGTCCCGTGCGGACCTGGTTCTGGATGAGCTCGCCCACCGCGCGGATGCGACGGTTGCCGAAGTTGTCGATGTCGTCGACGTCGAGACGGATCTCGACGTTCTTGCCACCGCGCACGCCCTCGAAGGTCTCGTCGCCGCGGTGCACGCGCACGAGGTACTTGATGGTGGCGACGATGTCGTCGACGGTCAGCACCGAGTCCGACAGCGGAGCATCCAGCCCCAGCTTCTGGTTGATCTTGTAGCGACCGACCTTCGCCAGGTCGTACCGCTTGGGGTTGAAGTAGAAGTTGTCCAGCAGCGCGCGGGCGGCCTCGGCGGCGACCTGCTCGCCCGGACGGAGCTTGCGGTAGATGTCGCGGAGCGCGTCCTCCTTGGACAGGATCGTGTCCTTGGAGAGGGTCTCCTCGATGGAGTCGAAGCCGCCGAACTCGTTCAGGATGTCTTCGCTCGACAGGCCGAGGGCCTTGAGGAACACCGTGACCGACTGCTTGCGCTTGCGGTCGATGCGCACGCCGACCTGGTCGCGCTTGTCGATCTCGAACTCCAGCCACGCACCGCGGCTGGGGATGATGCGCGCCGACACGATGTCCTTGTCGGAAGTCTTGTCGGGCGTCTTGTCGAAGTAGACGCCGGGCGAGCGTACGAGCTGCGAGACCACGACACGCTCGGTGCCGTTGATGATGAACGTGCCCTTGTCGGTCTGGAGCGGGAAGTCGCCCATGAAGACCGTCTGGGTCTTGATCTCACCGGTCTGGTGGTTCATGAACTCGGCCTCGACGTAGAGAGGGGCCGCGTAGGTCTTGCCGCGCTCCTTGCACTCTTCGATCGAGTACTTCTCGGGCTCGAGGTACGGGTTGGTGAACGAGAGCTGCATGGTCTCGCTCAGGTCCTCGATCGGGGAGATCTCCTCGAAGATCTCCTCCAGTCCGCTCATCTCGGGGACATCGGTGCGACCGGCGGCCTTGGCCTCGGCCACCCGGGCTCGCCACTGCTCGTTGCCGACGAGCCAGTCGAAGGACTCGGTCTGCAGCGCGAGAAGGTCGGGAACCGTCAGCGTGTCGGAGATCTTCGCGAACGAGAGCCGCGATGCGCCGCGGCCGTTCTTCGGGGTGGTGGTGGGATTGGATGCGTTGGGCGCAGCAGCCAAGGGATAACCTCCGTGAGCCCGGATCGGGCTTCGTTTCCTTGTCGTCAGGTGGAGTGCTCAGTCGTCCCCGAAGCCTGCACGTCGCTCACCGCGGTGAAGCGGGGGCGTGCAGTCACAGCCGACCACCATATGAGGGCAGGGGGAATCCAAGAGCGCAAGGACCAACTATAGTCCGGATGACGCGCCGTGTCCAGCGCAATCCTTGACGAGTTGATGTTCCTCGGGTATAACCCCGCAAAAACCCCCGGCATTCCCCGGCATCTGGCGGAGAACCCCTGGTGAGGCCATGATGTCTGCATGACGGGGGGCGACGCCGCCACCGCCGGGCTCGTCGAGTCCGCGACCGTGGCGGGGCACGAGCGGATCATCCGCACGCCCGACCAGCGCCTGCGGATCTTCGTCAGCTCGACCCTGCGCGAACTCGCCGACGAGCGCGTCGCGGTGCGCGATGCCATCGAGAGCCTGCGTCTGGCGCCGGTGATGTTCGAGCTCGGCGCCCGGCCGCATCCGCCTCGCGCGCTCTACCGCTCGTACCTCGCGCAGAGCGACGTGTTCGTCGGGATTTACGGCGACAGCTACGGGTGGGTGGCGCCGGAGGAGGAGGTCTCAGGGCTGGAGGACGAGTACAACCTCGCCCCCCGCGAGATGCCGAAGCTCATCTACATCCGCACCTCCGAGCAGCGCGATCCACGCCTGGTCGCCCTCATCGACCGCATCCGGAACGACGATACCGCCGCGTACCTCTCCTTCACGTCGACCGACGAGCTGCGACGCCACGTCCGCGACGACCTGGCCACCCTCCTCGCCGAGCGCTTCGATGCCTCTCGCCCCCTGGCCGATCGCGAGGTCTCGGACGTCGTCCCGGCCGCGGCGCCGAAGGTGCCCGTCCCGTACACCTCGACGATCGGGCGGGAGGGGGATGTCGCGGCGGTCCGCGACCTTCTGACCGGGTCCGCCCACGTGGTCAGTCTCATCGGGCCCGGCGGAGTCGGCAAGAGCAGGCTGGCGATCGAGGTCGCCCGGGCGAGCGAGGACCTCTTCCCCGACGGGGTGTACTTCGTCCTCCTGGAGGGCGTCCTCGAACCGGGACTCGTCGTGCCCACGATCGCCTACTCCCTCGGCGTGCGCGACAACGGCGAGGCACCGCTGGAGGAACGCATCGCGCGGGCACTGTCCGGACGCCGCGTGCTCGTGGTCCTCGACAACTTCGAGCAGGTGATCGAGGCCGCTCCCCTGCTGGTGTGCCTCTCGCACGCCTCGCCCATGGCGACCTTCCTCGTCACCAGTCGCATCGTGCTCCACATCCGCGGAGAGCAGGTCTACGACGTCTCGGGACTGCCCGTCCCCGACTCGTGGACGCGCGCCACACGGGAGCGGGTGCGCACCACCCCCGCGTGCCGCCTGTTCGCCGACCGCGCGAGCGCGGTGAGCCCCGACTTCGTCTTGTCAGACGCCAACGCGCAGGACGTCGCCGACATCTGCCGTCGCCTGGAGGGCCTGCCGCTGGGCATCGAGCTGGCGGCGGCGAAGGTGCGGGTCCTCGGCACCCGCGGGATCGCCGAGCGCCTGGAGCAGAGCCTGCCGCTCCTCACCGCGGCGGTGCGCGACCTCCCCGACCGGCACCGCACGATGCGGGCCACCATCGAGTGGAGCGTGAGCCTCCTGCCGCCCTCGCAGCGCGCCATGCTCGAGGATCTCGGCGTCTTCGCCACCCGGTTCACCTTCGACGCGGTGGAGGCGATCGGGCGCGGCCGATCCTGGGGCGCGGAGGCGATGGAGGATCTCGCGGCCCTCGTCGACTCCTCACTCGTCAAACCCGTCGACGTCGACGGCCGACCGGTCTTCTCGCTGCTGGCCCTGGTGCGCGAGTACGCGGTGGGGCGACTGAAGGAGCGGGGCGACGCCGCCACAGTGCGGACCGCGCACGCCGACCACTACCGCGAGCTCGTCGCGCGCATCGCGCCCCGGCTGGGCGGACCGGGGCAGGCGGATGCGGTTGCGGAGCTGGGCCTGGATCTCCCGAACCTCCGCGCGGCGGTGCGTCATCTCATCCACACCGACCGACTCGACGACGCCGGGGACTTCGCATGGTCGCTCCTCATCTACTGGTGGGTGGCCGGATTCTTCGCCGAGGTGCGGGTGTGGATGCTGGAGCTTCTCGGCAAAGACCAGCCGATCACCCAGCACACCCGCGCGGTCGCGTGGTTCTTCGCCCTGTGGGGCGAGATGTGGCAGCGTCCGAGCGAAGAGGCGGTGGCCGGTCTCGGGGAGTGCATCCGACTGTTCGAGGAGAGCGGCGACGAGGATGCCGCGGCGATGGCGCTCGCCGCGCGGGCGACGGCGCGGCTGCAGCTCGAGCTGCCCGACCTCGACACCGCCGATCGCGAGCTCACGACCGCCGTCGAGCGGCTCCACGACCTCGGCAACACCTGGGCCGAGGCCATCACCGAGGTCGCACGCGGACGACTGGCGTGGCTCCGCGGGCTCACCGACGACGCGCTGGGACACTTCGACCGCGCCACCGCGGCGGCCGCCGCCGGCGGCGACCTCTTCACCACGTCGGTCGCCGGCAATCACCTCGCGCGACTGCAGCTCGTCCGCGGCGAGATCGACACCGCCGAAGCGCAGTGCGTGCGGACGCTCCTGGTGTCGCTGCGCCTGCACTTCGAAGAGGGGATCGCCTACGGACTCGAGGGGCTGTGCGCCGTCGCCGCGGCACGCGGGGACGGCGAGCGGGCGGGCGCGCTGTCGGCGGTGGCCGCCGTCATCCGCCATCGCATCGGCGTGTTCGACGCCGAGGCCTTCACCGTCCACACCCCCCAGCTGGACGCCATGCGCGCCACCGACCCCGATGCGGTCGCCGCCGGGGAACGTCGCGGCGCGGAGCTCACCCTGGCCGAGGCGCTGGCGCTGGCTCTTCCGGCCGACGCACGGGCCGAGGCGTCATCGCTGGTCGCCCGCTGGTGAGCGGCGACCGCCGCTCACTCGGTCGGTCGCGAGTGGCGGAAGCGGATGCGACTGCCCGGCCGGGCCTGGGCGAGCGCGTCGCGAGAAGCATCCGCGACGACCGCGATCACGGGGTAGCCGCCGGTGACCGGGGCGTCGGGTCCGAGGATCGTCGGCCGGCCGGAGGGCGGCACCTGCAGGGCGCCGGGCACCATCCCCTCACTCGGGAGCTCGCCGCTGCGCGCGCGGGCGAGCGACGGACCGTCGAGGCGGATGCCGACGCGGTCGGCGGCGCCCGAGACGGTCCACGTCGCCTCGAAGAGGGTCGCGCGGGCGTCGTCGGCGAACCAGTCCGCGCGCGGCCCCGGCGCGAGGTCGATCTCGAGATCCTCGCCGTCGGGCGCGCCCCACGGCGCGTCGGGGGCGGGCGGGACGGGAGTGGTCGGGTCGGCGCCGACGCTCAGCACGCGGCCCGCGGTGAGGCGGGCGGGCCCGAGACCCGAGAGAATGTCGGTGGCCCGCGACCCGCGGACCACCGGCCCGTCGACACCGCCGCGGAGGGCGAGAAGCGCCCGGGCGCCCCGCTCGATCCACCCGACCTCGAGCTCGGCGCCGGCGGGCCAGCGGTGCGCCACGTAGGGGTCGATGTCGCGCCCCGCGAGCCGGAGCGGACCGCGGCCGCCGGTGACGGCGAACCACAGGTCGGCGAGGGCGACGGCGCGGAAGCCGCCAAGGGTGATCTCGATCGCCGCCGCATCACCGGGGTTGCCCACGAGTCGGTTCGCGGCGCCGAGCGCGCGGCGGTCCATCGCACCCGAACCGGAGATGCCGAGGGCCGCCGAGCCGGGACGGCCGAGGTCCTGGACCGTGGCGAGCAGTCCCGGTTCCTCGACGCGGATCGCCGCCGCCCCCGCCCCCGCCGCCCCCGCCGCCCCCGCGAGGGTGTACTCGCCCCCCGCGAGGGTGCGCTCGCCCCCGGCGAGGGTGCGCTCGCCCCCGGCGAGGGTGCGCTCGCCCCCCACGAGGGTGCGCTCGCCCCCCACGAGGGTGCGCTCGTCCCCCGCGAGGGTGCGCTCGTCCCCCGCGAGGGTGCGCTTGTCCCCGGCGACCGGGCGGAACCGCACCCGCATGCCCGGGACGAGGAGCGCCGGATTCTCGCCCGCAGGGTCGAAGAGCGGCGCGTCCGTCGTGCCGAGGAGTCGCCACCCGCCGGGGGTCTCGCGCGGATACGCCCCCGAGAACACCCCGGCGACCCCCACCGCCCCGGCCGGGACGCGGGTCCGCGGGGTGTCGAGCCGCGGCACGTCGAAGGGCCACGCATCGCTCACCAGGTACCCGAAACCGGGCGCGAAGCCGGTGAAGGCGACGGTCCAGGCCGCCGCCGCGTGGCGCCCGGCGAGCTCCGATGCCGACATGCCGAACAGCTCCGCGGTCTCCTCGAGGTCGGGGCCGTCGTAGCGGATGTCGACCACGACCTCCGCGGCCGCCGGCGCGTCCGCCGTCGGGGCCGCGGCCGTGGCATCCGTCACCCACGCCCGCGCGCGCGACAGGCTCATCACCGCGGGGTCGACGGTGATGAGCACGGTGCGCGCCGCGGGGACGATGTCGATGACCCCGGGCGGCACTCCGGCGACGAGGCGGGCGTGCAGCGCGAGCACCTCGTCGAGTCCCGCGACCTCGACGAGGATCGCGCGGTCTCCCATCGGCAGCATGTTCACCACGGCGCCCGCACGGCGACGCCGGCGTCATCCAGCGCGCGTCGCACCGCTTCCCCCATCGCCACCGCGGCCGGTGAATCGCCGTGCAGGCAGAGCGACGACGCTGCGACGATCAGCACCGACCCGTCGGCGGCGACGACCTCGCCCGATCGTGCCAGCCGGATCGCCCGCTCCGCGGCCGCCGCCGCGTCATCCAACACCGCACCGGGGCGCCCCCGGGGCACGAGACCCCCGCCGGGCAGATATCCGCGGTCGAGGAACGCCTCGACGACGAAGGGCAGGCCGGCCGATTCGGCGGCCCGGGCGATCTCCCCCGGCATCCCGAGGATCGGCACGGCGCGTCCCTGCGCCCCGGCAAGTTCGGCGACCGCCTCGGCCACCGCCCGCGCCGACCCCGCGTCGGCGGAGACGGCGTGATACAGGGCGCCGTGAGGCTTGACGTACCGGATGTCGGCGCCCGCCGTCGCCAGCGACCGGAGCTGCGCCGCGACTTCGACCCGCAGATCCGCAGGCGCGAGCGCCATCGGCACCCGGCCGAAGTTCGCCGGATCCGGATAGGACGGATGCGCCCCGACGGCCACGCCGTGAACCGCCGCGCGTGCCACCGCCTCGCGCATCGACCTCTCATCGCCCGCGTGGCCGCCGCAGGCGATGCTCGCGCTGGAGATCACGGCGAACATCGCGTCGTCGTCGGCCGTCGGCATCCCGTCGACCGTCTCACCCAGGTCGGCATTGAGGTCGATCACGCCCATGTCTTCACGCTACGCCGCGCGGCAACGTTACGGATGCGTAAAGGCTCCCTGCGCCGGGTGCGCCGGCGCACGCGCCGGGGCAGGATGGGGGGATGCCTCGATCTTTCGAGCGGCCCGCGGCAGGGACGCCGCTGCTGCAGGTCCGCGACATGGCCGTGGAGTTCCGCACCGTCGACGGGACGGTCCACGCCGTCGAAGGGGTCGACCTCGATCTCGCCGCCGGCGAGACCCTCGCCATCGTCGGCGAGTCGGGATCGGGGAAGTCGACCACGGCGATGGCGGTGATCGGGCTCCTCCCGGGCAACGGGCGGGTGACGCAGGGCAGCATCCTCTTCGAGGGCGAGAACCTCGTCGGGGCGCCCGAGTCGGTGATGCGCCAGGTGCGCGGCCGCTCGATCGGCCTCGTGCCGCAGGACCCGATGTCGAACCTCAACCCGGTCGCCAAGATCGGCACCCAGGTCGCCGAGACCCTGCTCGCGCACGGCCTCGCCACCCGCAAGGACGTCGACCGCAGGGTCGTCGAGACGCTCGAGGCGGCGGGTCTTCCCGACGCCGCCGCCCGCGCCAAACAGTACCCGCACGAGTTCTCCGGCGGTATGCGTCAGCGCGCGCTCATCGCGATCGGCCTGGCGTGCAACCCCAAGCTCCTCATCGCCGACGAGCCCACGAGCGCGCTCGACGTGACGGTGCAGAAGACGATCCTCGATCAGCTCGACCGGATGACCAGCGACACGGGCACCTCGGTGATGCTCATCACGCACGACCTCGGCCTCGCCGCCGAACGCGCCTCGCGCGTGGTCGTCATGCACCGCGGGCGCATCGTCGAGCAGGGGCCTGCGCGCCAGATCCTCGAAGACCCGCAGCAGCCGTACACCCAGGCGCTGGTGAAGGCCGCCCCGTCGGTGGCGGCGGTGCGGCTGCGTCCCGAGGCCTTCCGCCGGGTCGAGAAGACGGATGCCGCCGAGCCGGCCGCGCCCGCGGCATCCGTCTCCGTCGTCGAGAGCGCGCCGGCGGCGCCGGCCGGTGCCGAGGCGGCCCCGGATCACATCGTCGAGGTCGAGGGTCTGACCAAGACCTTCCCGGTGCGCGGACGGAAAGAGGACTTCGTCGCGGTCAAGGACGTCTCGTTCGCGATCCCGCGCGGACAGACCGTCGCGATCGTCGGGGAGTCGGGATCGGGCAAGACCACCACCGCCCGGATGATGCTGAAGGTCGTCGAACCGACGAGTGGCACCATCTCGTTCGACGGGGTCGACGTGTCGACCCTCAAGGGGAGGGCGCTGAAGGACTTCCGCCAGAAGGTGCAGCCGATCTTCCAGGACCCCTACTCGTCGCTGAACCCGATGTTCACCATCGAGCGACTGATCGAGGAGCCGCTGGAGTTCTACCGGCGCGGGTCGTCGGCCGAGCGCACCAAGCGGGTGCGGCAGCTGCTGGATGATGTGGCGCTGCCGGCCTCGATGATGCGCCGGTACCCGTCGGAGCTGTCGGGAGGCCAGCGTCAGCGCGTCGCGATCGCCCGGGCTCTCGCCCTGTCTCCCGAGCTGATCGTCTGCGACGAGCCCGTCTCGGCGCTCGACGTGCTCGTGCAGGATCAGGTCCTGCGGCTTCTGCGCGACCTGCAGCGCGAGTACGGGCTGAGCTACCTCTTCATCTCGCACGACCTCGCGGTGGTGCGGCTGATCAGCGACTACGTCTGCGTGATGAAGGACGGGCACCTCGTGGAGGCCGCGTCGGGCGAGGAGATCTTCACCAACCCGCGCGACCCGTACACCCGGCGCCTGCTCGCCTCGATCCCGGGCAACGAGCTCGACATCGCGGTCTGACCCCTCTCCCGCTTCGCGGCGGCGGGCGTCGAGCGGCGGGCGTCACCGCTTCGCCGAGGTCGGCGCCCCGCGTGCCGGCACTCCACTGACGCAAACGGTCGAGCCGACGCGCCGATCGCGTCCAGCGAACGCCGGCGGCGACGCTCGCCTGTCACGAACGGTCGAGCCGACGCGCCGATCGCGTCCAGCGAACGCCGGCGGCGACGCTCGCCTCGTTGGGGGCACCCGCCGCTGCCCCGACACGATTCGCCCTTCACCCGCGCGAGGAAGGGCCGAACGTGACGGGGGAAGCGAAGCGGGCAGAAGAGCGCAGGGACGACCGAGCGGCGCTACCGCGCGCGGGTGCGGGGATCCATCGCTTCGCGCAGCGCCTCGCCGAGCAGGGTGAACCCGAGCGCGGTGATCGTGATGCAGGCGCCGGGCAGGAACGCCAGCCACGGCGCGATCGCGAGCTCGAGCTGCGCGTAGGTGAGCATGCGCCCCCACTCCGCGGTCTGCGGAAGCCCGCCGCCGAGACCGAGGAACGACAGCGCCGCCGCCTCGATGACCGCGGTCGCGAGCGACAGTGTGCCCTGCACGATGACCGGACCGATGGCGTTGGGCAGCACGTGGCTCATCGTGATCTTGCCGCGGCCGAGGCCGAGCGTCTGGGCCGACAGCACGTAGTCGGCCGACCGCTGCTGGAGCATCGACGCGCGCAGAAGCCGTGCGAACACCGGCACCTGCGCGGCACCGATCGCGATCATCACCGACAGCTGGGTCTGCCCGAGGATCGCCGCGATCGACACCGCCAGCAGCAGCGACGGCACCGAGAGCAGGATGTCGACGAAGCGCATCACGACGACGTCGACCCAGCCGCCGAACGCGCCGGCGATGAGGCCGAGCAGCATGCCGCCGAGAAGACCGAACGCGGTCGAGACCACGCCGATCGTGAGCGACGCCTGCGCACCCCAGATGAGCTTGGACAGCACATCGCCGCCGAAGCGGTCGAGCCCGAGCGGGAACTGCGGGAGCTCTCCCGGACCCGGGATGTAGGTCGGGGTGATGTACCGCTGCCCCGGCAGTTCGGTCGGACCGTAGGGCGCGAGCACGGGCGCGAGGGCGGCCACGAGGATGAACAGGGCGATGATGACCGCACCCACCCATGCCGAGGGGTTCCGGCGCAGACGCCGGAACACGTCGCGCCAGAAGCCGCCGCGCACCTGCGCGCCCAGCAGCTCCCGGTCATCGATCGCCGTGTCGTCGACCGGACCGCCGCTGGGGGCGGGGGGAAGCATCGCCGAGGTCATTGGACCCTCACTCTCGGGTCGATGAAGCTGTACGAGACATCCACGATCAGGTTGATCAGGGCGTACGCGATCGCGATGAAGATGATGAAGCCCTGCAGCACCGGGAAGTCACGGGTGAAGATGGCGCGGGCGAGGAACGATCCGATGCCGGGGAACGCGAACACCGTCTCGGTGAGCACCGCCCCCGAGATGAGCAGCCCCGTCTGCAGACCCACCGTCGTCACGACAGGGAGCAGGGCGTTGCGCAGGATGAACCGCCCGCGGATCGTGCCCCGTGGCACGCCCTTGGCCATGCCGGTGCGGACGTAGTCGGCGTTCTGCACCTCGAGCACCGACGCGCGGGTGATGCGCACGATGATCGCGAGCGGGATCGTCGCCAGCGCCACCGCGGGCAGGATCAGGTGCAGGATCGCGTCCCACGCGGCATCCCATTCGCCGGTGATGATCCCGTCGAGGATGTAGAAATTCGTGTAGTGGGTCGCATCGATGCGCGGATCCTGCCGACCCTCCGACGGCAGCCAGCCCAGCTGCACCGCGAACACCCACTTCAGCAGGAACGCGAGGAAGAACACCGGGATCGTGATGCCGAGGAGGCTCGCGGCCACGGTGAGGTGGTCGGTGGCCTTGCCGTGCCGGCGGGCGGCCCAGTATCCGAGGGGGATGCCGACGCCGACGGCGATGAGCAGCGCGGCGCTGGAGAGCTCGAGGGTCGCCGGGAAACGGCGCCAGAACTCTTCGGTGACGGCCCGCCCGGTCTGGATGGACGTGCCGAAGTCGCCCTGCAGCAGGCGCCCGAGCCAGATGATGTACTGCTCGAACAGCGGCCGGTCGAACCCGTAGAGGCGGTTGATCTCGGCGACCGCCTCAGGGGTCGCCCGCTCACCGAGGAGCGCGACGGCGGGACCGCCCGGCAGGGCGCGGACCCAGAGGAACAGCAGGACGGACAACCCGAACAGCGTCGGGATGAGCAAGAGGATCCTCTTGCCGATGGTGCGAATCACGGAAGACAGCCTTCGACGACGAGCGGAGGAGAAGACGAGCGGATGTCGCGGCGCGGCGTCTCAGGCCGCGCCGCGACATCCGGATCGTCGTTACTCGGAGAGCTCGACCAGGTTGTAGACCTCGTCCTGCACGGGGCTCGCCGGGTACGAGGTGACGCGCTCGTCGAAGACGAGGGTCGGCACCGGGTGGGCGAGCGGAATCCCGGGGAGGAACTCCATGATCTGCGCGTTCGCGTCGGCGTAGGCCGACTCCTGCTCCTCGGCCGTGGCGAGGCCACGACCGGTGGTCAACGCGCTGAAGATCTCGCCGTTGTCGAAGCCCCACTCGTTCGACGGGGCGCCGAAGAAGGTCCCCACGAAGTTGTCGGGGTCGTTGTAGTCACCGGTCCAGCCGAGCAGGTGGATGCCGTGCTCGCTGCCGCCCTGGATGAGGTCGAGGTACTCGCCCCACTCGTTCGAGACCGGGTTGAGCACGATGCCGACCGCCTCGAGCTGAGACTGCAGGTTGGTGAAGATCTGCTCGGGGTTGGGCATGTACGGCCGCGAGATGTTGACCGGGTAGTTGAACGTGATGGTGAGGGGGTTCGACTCGTCGAAGCCCGCCTCGGCCAGCAGCGCCTGGGCCTGCTCGGGGTCGTACTCGTAGGTGGCGACGTCGGGGTTCCAGCCGATCACGCTGTCGGGCATGAACTGCGTGGCGACCTCGGTGCCCTCGGGGAGCACCTGGGTGATCAGCTGCTCCTTGTCGATCGCGTGGGCGATCGCCTGGCGGACGCGCTCATCGGCCAGCTCGGGAACGGCCTGGTTCATGCCGAGGTAGAGCACGTTGAACGGGTCGCGGTTGATGAGGGTGAAGCCCGCCTCTTCCAGCGCGCCGAGGTCGGCGGGGGCGACGAGGTCGTAGCCGTCGATGCTGCCGGATTCCAGCGCCTGGCGCCGCGCGGTGGTGTCGCCGATCACCTGGAAGATGATCTCCTCGACGACGCCCTGCTCGCCCCAGTAGTCCTCGTAGGCGGTGAGGGTGGTGGTGCTGCCCGGGTCCCACGACTCGAACTGGAACGGACCGGTGCCGGTCGGGTGCCCCGTGGCGTACTCGCTGAGGGTCGGGGCCTCGGAGGTGCCGCCGACGTCATCGGCGCCGTACTCCTCCAGCGCGGTCGGGCTCTGCATCGCGAAGGCGGGCAGCGACAGCGCGGGGATGAACCCGGCGAACGGCTCGGTCAGCGTGACGGTGACCTCGGTGTCACCGTTCGGCTCGCACCCGCCGTAGATCGAGGTGCCCGTGTCGGCGTAGCCGCGCATGAGCTTGCCCCAGTAGTACGACAGGCTCTCGCTCTGGGCGATGCCGGTGAAGTTGTTCTGGCGGTCGAAGTTGAAGCACACCGCTTCGGCGTTGAAGGGGGTGCCGTCGTGGAAGGTGACGCCTTCCTCGAGGGTGAAGGTGTAGCTCAGTCCGTCCTCGGACTGCTCCCAGCTGCTGGCCAGGAGCGGCGCGGGGTCGGCCGTCCCGGGCTCGACGCCCACGAGGCCTTCGAAGATCTGCCGGGAGACGCGGAACGATTCGCCGTCGCTGGCGAACGCCGGATCCAGGCTCGACACGTCACCGGAGGCGCCGAAGATGAACGTCGAGTCGACGTCGCTCGGCTCCTCGCTTCCGCCGCCCTCCTCGCGCTGGCTCGCGCAGGCCGTCAGGATCAGCGATCCGATGGCGAGGGCGGCAGCGCCGGCGAGCAGGCGCTTTCTCGTTGAGTGAAGCATCGTGTACTGCACCTTCCTTTTTGAGGGTCCCTTTCGGGTCGCGAGCACAGCGATGTGTGTGACAGCACCGGCCCACGGAGTGTGATCCCTCGACCGTACCCGCGCGCCGTCGCGCGGATGGTCACGGTGAGGTTGCGATTCTGTTTCGACGGCCGGGGGAGGAGGAGGGGATGCCGCGGACTAGCGTTGAGCCATGGCGCGCGCTCGGGTGGAACAGGTGCGACCCTCGGCGAGGCTCGGTGACGGCACGCTGGCGACGATCGCGCCGTCGGAGTACGACACCGGCTGGGAGCTCATCGTCGACGGCACTCCGCAGTCGCACGTCGACCTCGACGACCCCACGCACCTGCACTTCGAGTACGTGTCGCGGATGGCGGCGGTGATCGATCGTCTGAAGCTCCCGGGTCAGCCCCTCACCGCCGTGCACCTGGGGGCCGGCGCGCTGACGGTGCCGCGGTACATCGAGGCGACCCGGCCGGGGTCGCGCCAGCAGGTCATCGAGCTCGAGCAGCCCCTGGTCGAGCTCGTGCGCGAGCATCTGCCCCTTCCGCGCGGCGCGGCGATCCGGGTGCGGATCGGCGACGCCCGACGGGGCCTGGCCCGGCTTCCGCGCGCCCTGGTCGGCGCCGTCGACGTGCTCGTCTCCGACGTCTACGCCGGCGCGCAGACCCCGGCGCACCTGACGACGGTGGAGTTCTACCGCGAGGCCGCCGCCCTCCTCGCGTCCGACGGCGTGCTGCTGATCAATGTCGCCGACGGGGCGGGGCTCGCCTTCGCCCGTCGTCAGGTGGCGACGGTGCGCGAGGTGCTCCCCCACGTCATCGTGCTGGCCGAGGTGCAGACGCTGAAGGGTCGCCGGTTCGGCAACCTCGTGGTCGCCGCCTCGCCCACGCCCCTTCCGACCCAGTGGCTGCCGCGGCTGATGGCCGCTGGCCCTCACCCCGCGAAGGTGGCCGAGGGCGAGGAGATCGTCGAGTTCGTGCGCGGCGCGCGCATCGCGACCGACGGCGACGCGACGCCGTCGCCCAAGCCCGCGGCATCCGTCTTCGAACGGTGAATTCCGATCCGGATGCCGCCCTGCGGCGTGCCACGCCGGCGCCGGCGCCGCGGTCGCGCAGACTGGGGGAGCGTGGGCGCGGGACCCTCGAGCGTGGAAGGAGTCGATCATGAGCTACATCCTGGGATACGACCCCGACACCCTGCGGGAGCAGGTCGACCCTGTCCGCTGCGAGGGGCGCCTGGACGAGATCGGCGAGCAGCGGAGCCTGCCGGCGCTCCTGGAGCGCGTGTGGCTGCTGAAGGTGCTCGATCGACTCGATGACGCGCTGGTGCTCTCGGAGCAGTCGGTGCGCGTGGCGCGGATGGCGGGGACACGCAAAGACCTGCTGCGCGCCCGGATCCTCCATGCCACCGTGCTGCAGGTGCGCGGACAGCTCGCCGCCGCCGAGCAGGAACTCACCGCGTGCGCCGAAGAGGCCGACGGCCAGGGCTGGTCGGGAATCGCGGCCTTCGCCTACCAGCACCGCGGCAAGACCCGCTACGACGGCGAGGACTACGACGCCGCGCGCACCGACTTCAAGCGCGCGCTGTTCCTCCGGCAGGAGTCGGGGGCTCCCGACGATCAGCTCGAATCGACGCTGTTGGCGATCGACGCGTCCGAGCGGCGGCGCATGCGGTCGTCGGTCGCGAGCTGAGTGTCGTAGGTACGTTCTACCGTCTCGGGTATGTCAGAACCTGAACGTGTGCGCGTCTGGGCGACCGCGCTGATCCGGCAGCACCTCGATCCCTCCTGGTCCTTCGGCTTCGACAACGCCAAGCGGCGTGCCGGCCTCTGCGACTTCCGGCGCAAACGCATCAGCGTCTCGCGCTACCTGTCGGCGCGGTACGACGACGACACCAATCACCAGACGCTGCTGCACGAGGTGGCCCACGCCCTCGCCGGGCCGGCGGCCGGACACGGCGCCGAGTGGAAGCGCATCGCGCGAAGTCTGGGCTACGTCGGGGGAACGACCCACGACGGCGAGACTGCCGTCGAGCTCGCGCCGTGGGTGGGGGTGTGCCCCGCCGGGCACACCGCGTACCGGCATCGGCGCCCGCCGCGGGCGACGTCGTGCGTCGCGTGCGCGCCGCATTTCGACCGCCGTCATCTGTTCACCTGGACGCGACGCGAGATCTCGGCTGCGACCCGGCTGGCGGCGATGACACCGCGAGCGGATGCTGCTTCGCGCGCGTCAGAGCCCGACGATGCGGGGCCCGCGCACGATCGGCACCGCGTCTGAGGCGTCGATCTCGGCGGCGCGGACGACGTCTGGCCGCAGGTCTTTCTCGATGAGTTCCTGCCCCGAGCCGCTCGCGGTGAGGAGGTGACGCACGGCGCCGCGGAGGCCGCGGAACGCTTCGCCCGCCGTGGCGGCCTCGGGCGAGGAGTGGTCGATCCCCCGGGTGGTGAGGGCGTCGATGACGGCGCCGGCGCCGAGGAGATCCTCGACGGCGAAGCGCAGCGGCGCCCCGCCGTGACCGCGCTCGCCGGCGGGGATGATCGAGATCGAGGTGCGGCGGCCACGGCGCTCCTGCTCATCGGCGATCGCCTGAGCGACGGCGGAGGCGTTGCGCAGTCCCGCGAGGAGCACGACCGGGCCGGACGGTTCGTCCTCGACCGCGTGGGGGCCGGTCTGGTCGGGGCCTGCGGCGGCGGCTGCGGCCGCGGCGACCCGGGCGCCGTTGAGTGACACGGCGAAGGCCGCGTCATCCAGCATCATCTCCTCGCCTCGCTCGACCGCGTCGATCACCGTGCTGGAGAAGCGGAGCACGTCGACGACGACCACGATGTCGGCGGGTGCGAGGCGCGCGAGGGCGTCGAGCCCCCAGTCCAGACGCACTTGATACCGGGATTGATCGAAGGGCGAGGCCATTCCGTCAGCCTAAACGGGCGAGCCGGGCGGTGCGGAATGACAGAGTGGGCACATGCGGATCATGCTCAAGCTCGTCATCGACTGCGATGCGGATGCCGCCTGGCGGGCGCTGCACTCCCCGCGTGCGGTCGCCGAACTGTACGGCCCCCTGGTGCAGCTGGCACCCCTCGAACCCGACGTCCTGCCGACCGCCTGGGAGCCGGGAGCGGAGGTCGGGGTCGAGATGAGCCTCGGCGGGCGGGTGTCGCTCGGCCGCCAGATCATCCACGCGAGCGACCGGACGTTGAAGGGCCCGGACGGGCCGATCCGCATCTTCCGCGACAGCGGCATCCCGATCTCCGGGCCGCTTGCGGCCCTCGACGTCTGGGACCACCAGATGGCGGTGTCACCGGCGCCCGGCGACCCGACGAAGACCCTGTGGCGCGACCGCCTCGTCATCGGCGGGGCGGCCGCGCCGGTGCTCTGGCCGGGCCTCTGGGCGGCGTGGCAGTGGCGCGCGGCACGCATCCGCGCACTCGCTCCGACGTGGGCACACGAGCCGGAGCTCGCTGACGCGGCGTCCGCGCCGGGTTCGGACGCGTCGCCCGCGCCGGGATCCGACGCGCCGCCCGCCTCCTGACCTCCGGCTGCCCGTTCATCCACCGAAACCCACCTTGGGCGCCGAAACCCACCGCGACGAAGTGGGTCTCGGCGGGGCAGGTCGGTTTCGGTCGCGCGCAGGTGAGCCTCGGCGACACACGGGAGGAGATCGACACGAGGGAGGCGGCTGCGCCGCCGCGAGTCCTTGGGTGTGTCGATCTCCTCCGGTCCGCGGGGCGAGCACGCCCGCGCAGGCGCTCGCCGCGGCCCGCGCCTCACTCCGCGAGCGCCTCCACCGGCGCGACCCGGGTCGCGAGGCGGGTCGGCACCACCGCGGCGACGAGGGTCAGCACCGCGGTCGCCGTCACCACGACGAGCACCGGGACGAGGGGCACTGCCGGCCACACGAAGGTCGGTCCCGGCGCGAGACTCGGATCGCCCGGCACCGAGCCGAGCAGTGACTGCGCGCCCGCCCATCCGTAGGCCACGCCCAGGACGAGACCGGTCGCGAGGGCGGCGATGGTGAGGTGAGCGGCTTCGAGCAGCACGACCCGCCGCACCTGGGGGGCGGTGAGTCCGAGGGCGCGGAGGAGCCCGAGCTCGCGACGGCGCTGCACGACACCGAGGGTGAGGAGGTTCACCAGGCCCACCGCGGCGATCACCGCCGAGACGGCCACGAGCCCCATCATGACCGCGGCGAAGGTGTCGAGCACCGCCGCCATCTCGGTCGGCAGCTCGCCACCCGCCGACGCGGTGAGCACCGCCTTGGTCGACTCGATGGCGACGGCGAACATCGTCACGAGCGTCACGCCCATCACCACCCCGATCGCCATGCGGCTCGAGCGCTCGGGGTAGCGCAGCGCGTTCTCGGCGGCCAGCCGCGCCGTCGCCGACCCTCCGAACAGGCGACCGATCAGCCGCAGGACCGGAGGCATGAGAAGGGTCGCGCCGAGCGCGATGCCGGTGAAGGACAGGATGCCGCCGATGAACGCGACGGCGACTCCCAGCGGGGTGATGAGCCCGAGCGCGACGCCAGCTGCGAGAAGCGCGCCGCCGACGGCGAACAGCACGACGGAGGTGAGGTTGCGTCCGGTGCGACGGACGACCTCCTCACGCGTGGCCTCGACGGCGCCCCCGAGGGCCTGCATCGGGGTGACGGTCAGCACCCGCCGCGATCCTGCCCACGCCGCGACCCAGGTCGTGAGCGCGACGATGACCGCGGGCACCAGGAGCTCTCCCGTGACGACACCGTACGAAACGCCGTCGAGCCCCAGCAGCTCGGTGCCGACGACCACGCCGAGCGCGGCGACGCCGGTGCCGGCGACGAGGCCGCTGAGAGCGCCGATGATGCCGACGACGAGTCCCTGTCGGGCGACCTCCTGGCGCTGCGCGCGCGCCGAGGCGCCGATGAGGCGCATGAGCGCGATCTGCCGGGTGCGCCCGGCGATCACCGTGGCGAACGTGTTCGCGGTGACGATCCCGGCGACGTAGACGGCGACGCCGACGAGGATGACGGTGAGGAAGCTCAGCACGAAGGCCAGCGTCCCGCTGTCTCCGATGTAGGGGTCGGCGCGGAGGATTGCAGCCAGGTACCCCGTGACCGAGACGAGGAGCACGCCGAAGGCGCTCGAGATGGCTGCGACGAGGATGCTCGCGCCCATGCCGCGCTCGCGCAGGAAGGCCCATCGCGGGGCGGCGGTCCGCGCCATCCGGTCTGTTCCCTCCGCCAGGGCGACCGCGCTCATGCCGTCACCTGCGCGGATGCGGGGCCCGACAGCTCGCCGGCGAGGAGGAAGGCCGAGATCTCCTCGGCGCTCTGTCGCGGCTTGTCGGCGGCGATGCGGCCGTCGCCGAGCACGATCACGCGGTCGGCGTGACTGGCTGCCACGGGGTCGTGGGTGACCATCGCGATCGACTGGCCGTGCTCGCGGCTGGCATCGGCGAGAAGGCGCAGCACTTCGCGGCCGCTGCGGGAGTCGAGATTGCCGGTCGGCTCGTCGGCGAACACCACGTCGGGGGCGGTGGCGAGGGCGCGGGCGATCGCGACGCGCTGCTGCTGCCCCCCGGAGAGCTGATGCGGGCGGTGGCCGAGCCGTGAGGAGAGCCCGAGCGATGCGACGAGCCGATCGATGCGCGCGCGCTCCAGTGCGGAGGGACGCCGCCCGTCGAGGTCGAAGGGCAGCAGGATGTTGCCGATCGCGTCGAGGGTCGGCACGAGGTTGAACGCCTGGAAGACGAACCCGACGCGGCGGCGGCGCAGGATGGTGAGCTCGAGGTCGGTCAGGCCGGTGATCTCGGTGTCGCCGAGCCACGCGCGGCCCGACGTCGGAGCGTCGAGTCCTGCCATGACGTGCATGAGCGTGGACTTGCCCGAGCCGGACGGGCCCATGATCGCGGTGAACTCGCCGCGGCGGATGCCGATGGTCACGCCGTCGAGCGCGCGCACCGCGCTGTCGCCCGTGCCGTAGGTCTTGGTCAGCTGCTGCACCCGGGCAGCCAGGCCCAGGTCTGTGGAGGAGATGTGCATGCCTTCGACGCTAGGAATCGGCGGGGTGCGGGCGCGTCGGCCGCGGGGTCGATCCGTGTACATCGGAAGGATGACGCAGGGCCGGGCTTCCGCGAGGGCGCAGCCCCCGGGCGCGCGCGGAGGTGGCGCGACTGGTCGGATTCAGAGCCTCACCGCGACCATCTGCGTCACCTCGGTCCGCGCGACCCTCGCAGGAGTACCCGGCCCCACGCAGCCAGGTGGCACAGATGGTCGGCTGCAACACCCGAACGCGACCATCCGCGACACCTCGATGAGAACCCACGCACTCAGGTGGCACAAATGGTCGGCTGCAACACCCGAACGCGACCATCCGCGACACCTCGATGAGAACCCACGCACTCAGGTGGCACAGATGGTCGGCTGCAACAGCCGAACGCGACCATCCGCGACACCTCGATAAGGGCCCACGCACTCAGGTGGCACAGATGGTCGGCCGCAACAGCCGAACGCGACCATCTGCGCCACCTCGACCCGGCACGCAGTCCGCCCACGCCTCGCGCGGCGCGCTCAGGCCAGGCCGTGCTCGAAGGCGAAGACCACCAGCTGCACGCGATCGCGGAGCGCGAGCTTGGTCAGGATGCGACTGATGTGCGTCTTGACCGTGGCCTCCGAGAGGTACTCCCGGGCGGCGATCTCGGCATTGGAGAGCCCCCGCGCGGCGAGCGCGAAGATCTCTCGCTCGCGCTCGGTGAGACCGCCGTACGCGGGAGGAACGGGGCGCGGCGCGGCGTCGGCGAACCGGGCGAACAGATCACGGGTCGCCGATGCGGCGATCACCGCCGACCCCGCGTGGACGGTGCGGATCGCGGCCAGGAGGAACTCGGGGTCGGCGTCCTTGAGCAGGAAGCCGCTCGCTCCCCCGCGGATCGCCCGCGCCGCCGCCTCGTCGAGGTCGAACGTCGTCAGCATCACCACGCGCGGCGGATCAGGGTCGCGCAGCAGCTCGGCGGTGGCGGCGAGGCCGTCCATCACCGGCATCCGGATGTCCATCAGCACCACGTCGGGCCGTGCCGCCCGCACGACCGCGAGCGCCTCGCGCCCGTCGGCGGCTTCGCCGACGACCTCGAGGTCGGGCTGGGAATCGACCACCATGCGAATCCCCGCGCGGAACAGCGCCTGATCGTCCACCAGCACGACGCGGATCGCCCCGTCGCCCCCGCTCATACGGTCGCCCCGATCGGCACCGTCGCCGAGACGACCCAGTCGTCACCGTCCTCGCCGGCCTCCAGCCGCCCGCCCACCAGCTGGGCGCGCTCGCGCATGCCGATCACGCCGTGGCCCCGTGGGCCGTCGGCCGATGGCGCACCGTCGACCGCCCTGGCGTTGCGCACCGCGAGCTCCACGCGATCGGCGTGCCACCCCAGCCGCACGGAGACTTCGCCGCGCCCGTGCCGCAGCGCGTTCGTCAACGCCTCCTGCAGGATGCGGTAGACGGCGATCTGCACCGATGCCGGCGGCTCGCCCGGCGGGGCGGGGTCGATGTCGACGCGCAGGTCGACCCCCGCGGCGCGCACCTGCGCCCACAGCTCCTCGAGGTCGGCCAGGCCCGGCTGCGGGCCGTCGCCCTGGCTGTGGCGCAGCTGCGTCAGGAGCAGCCGCACGTCGGCGAGCGCGGCGCGAGCCGTCGACGAGATCGTCTGCAGGGCGGCCGTCGCCGCCTGCGGATCGGCCGCCGCGGCGTACCGCGCCCCATCGGCCTGAGCGACGACTACCGCCAGCGAGTGGGCGACGACGTCGTGCATGTCGCGCGCGATCCGCGCGCGCTCGAACTCCGACCGCGCCTCCTCTTCGGCGCGCTCCCGGGCGAGGCGGTTCTCGCGCGCGCGCCGCGCGGTGCGCACGAGGGCGCCGCAGGTCCAGGCGAGCATCAGCGCGAAGGTGGATCCCCCGAGCACGATCACCGCGATGGGGAGCACCGAGAGGTCGAGGGGCGCGGAGTAGAGCGGCCCGAGGTACAGATAGAGGGTGATGACGACGGCGCCCGTCACCGCCGACGCGAGCCCGGCCCAGAACACCCGGATGCTCCCGTAGGCCGCCGTGGCGTAGAGCACCCCGAAGATCGCGAAGTCGACCAGGCTCGGCCCGCGCAGCAGGCTCATCTGCAGAAGGGCGCCCGCCCACGCCAGCGCCAGGGCGACCCCCGGCGAGAACCGGCGGAACCCCAGCGCCACGCTGAACAGCAGCACGTAACCGATGACGCCGAGCACCGCCAGCGTCCCGGTGGGCGGTCCGACCACCCCGACACCCGCGTTCAGCTCGAAGACGACGGCGACGAAGAAGAAACCGGCCGCCAGCGCGATGTCGGTCGCGGTCTGGAGGGGACGAAGCGGTCGGAACACCGTTTCACGGTAGAGGAGTGGATGCCGCGTGGCATCCGTCCTCCGATGTATCTCCGCGACGCGGCGACCGCCCCTTGTGGGCGCGCGGCCCGAGGCTTTACTGTCCGGACACAGGCCGAAACCGGCGGGAAACGTCTGGGAAGAAGGATCAGTCCACGGGGTGAGTACTCACCGGACGGTCCCGACACCGGTCCCCGTCGGCGTCAGCACGAAGAAGTACTGGACGACACGGATGGAGATGCGTAGATGACGATGGTGCGCGCAGCGATCACACAGACCACGTGGACCGGCGACAAGGCGTCGATGCTCGACAAGCACGAGGGCTTCGCCCGGGATGCCGCCGCTCAGGGCGCACAGGTGGTGTGCTTCCAGGAGCTGTTCTACGGCCCCTACTTCGGGATCACGCAGGACAAGAAGTACTACCGCTTCGCCGAGGCCGCCGACGGCCCGATCGTGCAGCGCTTCGCCGCGGTCGCCAAGGAGCTGGGCACGGTGATGGTCCTCCCCATCTACGAGGAGGCCGAGACCGGGGTCTACTACAACACCGCGGTGCTGGTCGATGCCGACGGCACCATCCTCGGGAAGTACCGCAAGCACCACCTCCCGCACCTCGACCGGTTCTGGGAGAAGTTCTACTTCCGTCCGGGGAACCTCGGCTACCCCGTCTTCGACACCGCCGTCGGCCGGATCGGCATGTACATCTGCTACGACCGGCACTTCCCCGAGGGATGGCGCGAACTCGGCCTCGCCGACGCGCACATGGTGTTCAACCCCAACGCCACCAAGCCCGGCCTGTCCAACCGGCTCTGGGAGGTGGAGGGACCCGCGGCCGCGGTCGCCAACGGCTACTTCGTGCTGCAGCCCAACCGGGTGGGCCGCGAGGACAACGAGTACGGCGACCTCGCCGTGGACTTCTACGGCACCAGCCAGGTGATCGACCCGCGCGGCAACTTCGTCGGCGAGCGCGGCTCGGGCACCGAGGAGGAGATCCTCGTGCGCGACCTCGACATGGAGATGGTGCGGGAGATGCGCGACGACTGGCAGTTCTATCGCGATCGCCGTCCCGACTCGTACACCCGGATCGCGAAGCCGTGAGTCGCGCAGCGCACGCAGGAAGGGATCGAGCATGACCACCACACTCATCACCGGAGGCACCGTCGTCTCCGCGACCGGCCGCGGCGAGGCCGACGTGCTCATCGACGGCGAGACCATCGTCGCGGTGCTGGCACCCGGTTCGCAGCTGCTGGGCACCGACCTGGCGGCATCCGTCGACACCGTCATCGACGCGACCGGTAAGTACGTGATTCCGGGCGGCATCGACGCCCACACCCACATGGAGCTGCCCTTCGGGGGCACCGCCGCCTCGGACACCTTCGAGACCGGCACGCGCGCCGCCGCGTGGGGCGGGACGACGAGCATCATCGACTTCGCCGTGCAGCGCTACGGCGAGCGCGTCGAAGACGGACTCGCCGCATGGCACGACAAGGCCGCCGGCAACTGCGCGATCGATTACGGGTTCCACCAGATCATCGGCGGGGTCGACGACGACTCGCTCCGGGCGATGGACTCCCTCATCGACGAGGGGGTGACGAGCTTCAAGCTCTTCATGGCCTACCCCGGGGTGTTCTACTCCGACGACGCCCAGATCCTGCGGGCGATGCAGAAGTCGGCCGACACGGGCCTGCTGACGATGATGCACGCCGAGAACGGCCCCGCCATCGACGTGCTGGCCGCCCAGCTCGCCGAGGTCGGCAAGAAGGCGCCGTACTACCACGGCATCGCCCGCGCGTGGCAGATGGAGGAGGAGGCCACCCACCGCGCGATCATGCTGGCGAACCTCACCGGCGCCCCGCTGTACGTGGTGCACGTCAGCGCCAAGCAGGCCGTGGACCAGCTGGCCTGGGCGCGCGACCAGGGCTGGAACGTCTTCGGCGAGACCTGCCCGCAGTACCTCTACCTCTCGCTCGAGGAGCAGCTGGGCGCGTTCAGCGAGGAGTGGGGTCAGTTCGAGGGTGCGAAGTGGGTGTGCTCCACGCCGCTGCGCAGCCGCAGCGAGGGTCATCAGCACCACATGTGGCAAGCCCTGCGCACGAACGACATCCAGATGGTCTCCACCGACCACTGCCCGTTCTGCATGAAGGGGCAGAAGGAGCTGGGGAAGGATGACTTCCGCGCAATCCCCAATGGGATCGGCTCCGTCGAGCACCGCATGGACCTCATGTACCAGGGCGTCGTCACCGGGAAGATCACGCTCGAGCGCTGGGTGGAGCTGACCTCCACGACCCCGGCGCGGATGTTCGGCCTGTACGGCAAGAAGGGGGTGATCCAGCCCGGTGCCGACGGCGATGTCGTGGTCTACGACCCCCACGGACACACCACCATCTCGGCGGCCAGTCACCACATGAACATGGATCATTCGGCGTGGGAGGGCTTCGAGGTCGACGGTCACGTCGACACCGTCATCTCCCGCGGCAAGGTCATCGTCGACGGCGGCATGTACCACGGCAGCAAGGGCGACGGGCAGTACCTGCGCCGTGGCCTGAGCCAGTACCTCGTATGAGCGCGCCTGCTCCCGTCGGGCGTTTCGTCTCGCTTCGCTCGCTCAACGACCGGAAGGTGTGACGGCCATGGACTTCGGTGTCGTCCTGCAGACCAACCCGCCCGCGGCCCGCACCGTGCAGCTGGCGAAGCTCGCCGAGGCGCACGGGTTCAGTCACGTGTGGACCTTCGACTCGCACCTGCTGTGGCAGGAGCCGTACGTCATCCACTCGGCGATCCTCGCCGAGACCACGCGCGTCATCGTCGGGCCGTTCGTGACGAACCCGGCCACCCGCGACTGGACGGTCACCGCCTCGGTGTTCGCGACCCTCAACGAGATGTATGGCAACCGCACCATCTGCGGCATCGGCCGGGGCGACTCGGCCGTGCGGGTGACGAACGGCAAGCCGACGACGCTGAAGGAGCTGCGGGAGTCGATCCACGTCATCCGCGAGCTCGGCAACTCGCGCCCGGTGGAGTACAACGGCGCCACCCTGCAGTTCCCCTGGAGCCGCGGGTCGGAGCTCGACGTGTGGGTCGCCGCCTACGGTCCCCTCGCCCTCAAGCTCACCGGGGAGGTCGGCGACGGCTTCATCCTGCAGCTGGCCGACCTCGACATCGCCGCGTGGATGATCACCACGGTGCGCGAGGCCGCCGAGGCCGCCGGCCGCGACCCCGACAGCATCGCGTTCTGCGTGGCGGCGCCCATGTACATCGGCACCGACCGCGCGCACATGCGCGAGCAGTGCCGGTGGTTCGGGGGCATGGTCGGCAACCACGTCGCCGACATCGTGGCCAAGTACGGCCAGCACGGGGCCGTTCCCGATGCGCTCACCGAGTACATCGCGGGACGCACCGGCTACGACTACAACACCCACGGCAAGGCCGACAACGACCACGTCGACTTCGTGCCCGACGAGATCGTCGAGCGGTTCTGCATCCTCGGCACCGCCGAGGAGCACATCGCCAAACTCGAGCAGCTCCGGGCCCTCGGGGTCACCCAGTTCGCGGGGTACCTGCAGCACGACAACAAGGAGGAGACCCTCCGCGTCTACGGCGAGACCGTGATCCCGGCCCTGCAGGCGCACGTGGCGGCCAAGAAGTGAGGTCGGGATGACGAGAACGGATGTCGCTCCCGACGTCGTCACCGCCGCGGCCCGGTCCACCTCGGTCCGTGCCGCCCGCCCCGGCGGACGCCGGGGCGGGCGCCGGGGCGCGGCGTGGCTCTGGGGCGTCGTCGGCGTCGCCGCCGTCATCCTGCTCTGGGAGGTGTACAAGCTCCTCGCGCCCGAGAACGGGGTGATCGTCGGCGACGTGCGCATCCTCCCGCGCACCACCGACCTCGCCATGCCCCACGTCTGGGACATGGTGATCCGTCTGGCAGAACCCGTCACCCGGCAGGACGGCTCTCCCCCGCTCTGGGCGGCGGTGGCCCTCGCGGCCCTCACCACGCTGGGGATCGCGGCGGCCGGATGGCTCGTGGGCCTTGTGATCGGCATGGCGCTCGCCCTGGTGATGCAGCGCTGGCAGCTGGCGGAGTGGGGACTTCTCCCCTGGATCATCCTCAGCCAGACCGTCCCGCTGATCGCCTTTGCGCCGATCGTCCGCAGCTGGGGGTCTCGGATCGAGATCGCCGGCGCTCAGTGGCAGGACTGGATGTCGGTGGCCGTGATCGCCTCCTACCTCGCGTTCTTCCCCATCGCCGTCGGCGCCCTCCGCGGGCTGCAGTCCCCGGAGCGCCTCCACGCCGAGCTCTTCCACACCTACTCCGCCGGATACTGGCAGACCCTGTGGCGCCTGCGGCTCCCGGCCGCGGTGCCCTACCTCCTTCCGGCCCTGCGTCTCGGGGCGGCGAACGCCGTCGTCGGCGCGGTCGTCGCCGAGGTGTCCACGGGCCTCCAGGGCGGGATCGGCCGGCTCCTCATCCAGTTCGCCGGCCAGGCCTCGGGCGACCCCGCCAAGGCCTGGGGCCCGATCTTCGGCGCTGTGGCTCTCGGGCTCATCGCCGCCGGATCGATCGCGGTCCTCGGCGTCATCCTGAAGAACTATCGACGAGGCGAGGTCACCGCATGAGCGCCCCCACCCCCACCGCCCCACCGGTCACCGCGACAGCGGCGGTCTCGGTGACCGACGTGACCAAGACCTTCGCCTCGGCATCGGGCGAGGTGCAGGCTCTCACCGCGGTCGACCTCACCGTCGCCCCCGGCGAGTTCGTGTCGCTGATCGGTCCGTCCGGGTGCGGAAAGTCGACGCTCCTGCGGCTCATCGCCGACCTCGACACGGCATCGTCGGGGCACATCGAGGTCTTCGGCAAAGACCCCTCCCGCGCCCGCCGCGACCAGGACTACGGCATCGCCTTCCAGCAGGCGGGTCTCCTGCCCTGGCGCACCGTGGCGGCGAACATCGCTCTGCCCCTGGAGATCCACGGCGTCGGCGCCGCCGATCGGCGAACGCGCGTGACCGAGCTCACCGAGATGGTCGGACTCACCGACTTCGCCGACCGGTACCCCGACCAGCTGTCAGGAGGGATGCAGCAGCGCGTCGCGATCGCGCGCGCCCTCGCCGAGCAGCCGCGGCTGCTGCTGATGGATGAGCCGTTCGGCGCCCTGGACGAGATGACGCGCGAGCGCATGCAGACCGAGCTCGCGCGCATCGCGACCGAGACCGGCGCGGCCGTCGTCTTCGTCACCCACTCCATCCCCGAGGCGGTCTTCCTCTCGGATCGGGTGGTCGTCATGTCGCCACGCCCGGGGCGGATCACCTCGGTGGTGGATGTGAGCTTCGGGGCCACCCGTCGCGACGAGGCCCTGCGCGAGGCATCCGTCTTCTTCGACAGCGTGACCGCTGTGCGCGCGGCCCTCCACGGCGAGACCGACGGCGAGCGCGCCGCGACCCGGGAGATGCGATGACAGCCGCAACCGCCGAGCGCCTCCGGATCATCGCCCCGATCGTCGTCGGGCTGATCTTCCTCGGCGTGTGGCAGCTGCTGGTCGGGGTCGTCGGCGTCTCGGACTACCTGCTTCCCAGTCCCGCGGCCATCGCGGAGGAGTTCATCGCCTTCGCCCCCGCGATCGCCGACGCGACCCTCGTCACCGGAACGAACGCGCTCCTGGGACTCGTCGTCGGCACCGTCCTCGCTGTGCTGCTCGCGGCCCTCGCCGCACGGTGGCAGGCCGTCGACGGGATGTCGGCGCCGGTCGTCGCCGCACTCGCGGTCGTGCCGATCGTGGCGCTGGCCCCGGTGCTGAACTCGATGTTCGGTGCCGACAGCCAGTTCGGGCGCCAGGCGATCGCGGCTCTGGCGTCGTTCGTTCCCGTCTTCGTCAACACCCTCCGCGGCCTTCGTCAGACCCGCCCGGTGCACCGCGACCTCATGCGCAGCTACGCCGCCAGCTCGTCGCAGGCCTTCCGCGTGGTGACGCTGCCGACGGCCGCGCCGTTCCTTCTCACCGGCATCCGGATCGCCAGCTCGCTCGCGGTCATCTCCGCCCTGGTGGCCGAGTACTTCGGCGGGCCGCGCGGGGGCCTGGGGAGCTTCATCTCCACCTCGGCCGCCACGAGCGCGTATGCGCGCGCCTGGGCCTATGTCGCCGCGGCCATCGCGCTGGGGCTCGTGTTCTTCCTGGTCACCGCGGCGCTCGAACGTCTGGTCCTGCGCCGCATCTCTCCCGGAGGTGCGCGATGACGCCCGCCCCCGACAGCGTCCCCGCACCCGGCGGGGCCGGCACCGCACCATCCCATCGCACGACGTGATCCCGGAAGGGATTCGAAGGGAACCATCATGAGACACAGCACACGCCGCGTGCTCGCGGCCGGAGCAGCCGCGCTGACTGCGGCGCTCGTCCTCACCGCCTGCTCGGGCGGCGGCTCTGATTCGGGTTCGGGTGACGCCTCGGGCGGCGGCTCCGACGACGAGCTGACCCCGGTGACGCTCCAGCTGCAGTGGCTGCCGCAGGCGCAGTTCGCCGGCTACTTCGCCGCCGCCGACCAGGGCTTCTTCGAAGAAGAGGGTCTGGAGGTGGAGATCATCCCGTCCGGCGGCGACATCGTGCCGCAGGACGCCCTCGCCGCCGGCGACGTCGACTTCGCCATCGCCTGGGTGCCCAAGGTGCTCGGCTCGATCGAGGCGGGCGCCAACCTCACGAACATCGCCCAGATCTTCCAGCGCTCGGGCACCCTCCAGGTCTCGTGGGCCGACGCGGGCATCGAGTCGGTCGCCGACTTCGAGGGCAAGCGGATCGGCTCGTGGGGGTTCGGCAACGAGTGGGAGATCTTCGCGGCGATGGCCGCCGAGGGTCTGGACTCCACGACCGTGGAGATCATCACGCAGGACTTCAACATGAACGCCTTCCTGCAGGGCGACATCGACGCGGCGCAGGCGATGACCTACAACGAGTACGCCCAGCTGCTCGAGACCGTCGACCCCGACACCGGCGAGCTGTACCAGCCCGAGGACTTCTCGGTCATCAGCTACCAGGACACCGTCGGAGCCATGCTGCAGGACGCCATCTGGGCCGACACCGAGCGTCTGGAGTCCGACGAGGCGTACGCCGAGACGGCCGTGGCGTTCCTGAAGGCCGTCATCAAGGGGTGGGCGTTTGCGCGCGACAATCCCGAGGAGGCCGCCGACATCACCCTCGCGTCGGGGTCGGGCTGGGGCCCGAGCCACGAGCTGTGGATGATGAACGAGACCAACAAGCTCATCTGGCCCGCGGCGGACGGCATCGGAATCATCGACGAAGCGGCGTGGACTCAGACCGTCGAGGGCGCCCTCGCCGCCGTCAACGAGACCGGTGCGCGGCTCATCACCGAAGAGCCTCCGGCGACGGCATACGACAACCAGTACATCCAGCAGGCGCTCGATGAGCTGGAGGCCGACGGCGTCGACGTGTTCGGCGAGTCCTTCGAGCCCATCGAGGTCGAGCTGCAGGAGGGCGGCAACTGATCCACCGCCACCCGCACCATCTTCCGCGAGGCTGCATGTGCACGTCGAGACCGAGCGCGCCGCGATCGGTCTCGACGCCGCAGTGCAGTCTCGCGGGACCTTGGGCCCGGCGCGACGACGCCTGCCTCGCGATCATCGACGTGACCGCCCGAGGCGAGGGGGAAGTGAGGTCAGCTCGTGGCATCAGACAGTCGTGTCACCGTCGTGAACTCCGGCGCGTGGGGCTTCTTCTTCTTCCTGGCGTACATCGGCGCGGCCATCTACTTCGTCTCGGTGTCGGACGGATCGTTCTGGGGGTTCATCCTCGGACTCCTCCAGGCGATCGTGTGGCCGGCGTACGTGCTCTACCACGCGCTCATGCTCCTCGGCGCCTGAGACGGAGCCGGCTCGGCGCGACCCTCTCCCCAACACGCCCGCGATCAGCGAGACTGCATATGCGCGCCGAGACGACGTTCGCCGCAGTGGGTCTCGTCGCCGCAGTGCGGTCTCGCGGGTGAGACCGCACTCATCGATGAGGAGACAGCATGACCACCGACATCCAGACCGATCTCGACGTCCGAGCCAAGGAGCTCGATCGCGCGCATGTCTTCCACTCGTGGTCGGCGCAGGCCGGGCTCGACCTTCCCGTCATCGCCGGCGGGTCGGGGACGACGGTCTGGGATCACGCCGGCAATCGGATGCTGGACTTCTCGAGCCAGCTCGTCAACGTCAACATCGGTCACCAGCATCCCGCGGTGGTCGCCGCCATCCAGGAGCAGGCCGGGCGCCTGGCGACCATCGGTCCCGCGACGGCCAACCTGCAGCGCGGCGAGGCCGCCGCCCGCATCGTCGCCCGCGCCCCCGAGGGGATGAACCGGGTGTTCTTCACCAACGGCGGAGCGGATGCGATCGAGAACGCCATCCGGATGGCGCGCCTCCACGCCGCCGCCAAGGGCGAGGTGGGACGTGAGAAGGTGCTGTCGACCTACCGCTCGTACCACGGCAACACGGGGGCGGCGATCGTCGCGACCGGCGACTGGCGTCGCATCCCGAACGAGTACGCCCGCGGGCACGTGCACTTCTTCGGCCCGTATCTCTACCGCTCGGAGTTCTGGGCGACGACGCCCGAAGAGGAGAGCGCACGGGCGCTCCACCACCTCGAACGCGTCATCCAGGCCGAAGGGCCGGCGAGCATCGCCGCTCTGCTGCTGGAATCTGTGCCCGGCACCGCCGGGGTGCTGCTGCCGCCGCCGGGCTACCTCGCCGGGGTGCGCGAACTCGCCGACCGCTACGGCATCCTCCTCATCCTCGATGAGGTCATGGCGGGCTTCGGACGCACCGGCCGCTGGTTCGCGTTCGACGGCTACGACGTGGTGCCCGACCTCATCACCTTCGCCAAGGGTGTCAACTCCGGCTACGTGCCGGTCGGCGGGGTGATCATCTCCGACGAGATCGCCGCCACGTTCGACGAGCGGGTCTTCCCCGGCGGGCTCACCTACAGCGGACACCCGCTCGCCGCGGCATCCATCATCGCGGCCCTGGATGCGATGGAGTCGGAGGGCATCGTCGACAACGCCCGCCGCATGGGCGCCGAAGCGATCGGCCCTGGGCTCCTCGCCCTCGCCGAGAAGCACGAGGTCATCGGCGAGGTACGCGGCGAGGGCGTGTTCTGGGCGATGGAGCTGGTCGCCGACCGCGAGACCCGCGAGCCGCTGCCGGCCTCGGGCATCGGCGCGCTGAAGAAAGACCTGATGGCGCGGGGCCTGCTGCCGTTCACCGCCGACAACCGCATCCACGTCGTGCCGCCCTGCGTGGTCACCGCCGACGAGGTCGCCGAAGCGCTGGAGATCTACGACGCCGCGCTCGCGACCGTGCGCCTCTGACGACACACTCGAACCACGTGTCCCTCACGAGGGGACCCACCGAAAGGATGAGATGACCGACACCACGACTCTGGAGCAGACGACGCCGTCCGCGACCGCGATCCTCGATCACTGGGTGGGAGGCGCCCCCTGGGCGGGAGCGGGCGACCGCACCGGCCCGGTGTACAACCCCGCGCTCGGCGCGGTGCAGAAGGAGGTGCGCTTCGCCACCGCCGACGACGTCGACCACGTCGTCCAGGTCGCCTCGGCTGCCGCAGCGGAGTGGAAGAACGCCAGCATCGCCAAACGGCAGCAGGTGATGTTCGCCTTCCGCGAGCTGGTCAATCAGCGCAAGGACGAGCTCGCCGCGATCCTCACCTCCGAGCACGGCAAGGTGATCTCCGACGCGCAGGGCGAGATCGCGCGCGGCCTCGAGGTCGTGGAGTTCGCGTGCGGCCTGGGTCACCTGACCAAGGGCGCGTACTCCGAGAACGTCTCGACCGGCATCGACGTGTACACCCTGCGTCAGCCCCTCGGCGTCGTCGGGATCATCAGCCCGTTCAACTTCCCCGCGATGGTGCCGATGTGGTTCTTCGCGATCGCCCTCGCAGCGGGGAACGCCGTGGTGCTCAAGCCCAGCGAGAAGGACCCGACGGCGGCGAACTGGATGGCCGAGCGCCTCACCGAGGCGGGCCTGCCCGACGGCGTGCTCAACGTCGTCCACGGCGACAAGGTGGCCGTGGACGCCCTGCTCGAACACCCCGAGGTCCGCGCGATCTCGTTCGTCGGGTCCACCCCGATCGCCCGTTACGTCTACGAGACCGGAACCCGCCACGGCAAGCGCGTGCAGGCCCTCGGCGGGGCGAAGAACCACATGCTGGTCCTCCCCGACGCCGACCTCGACCTCGCCGCCGATGCAGCGGTGAACGCCGGCTTCGGATCGGCGGGCGAGCGGTGCATGGCGATCTCGGTCGTCCTCGCCGTCGACGCCGTCGCCGACGCGCTGGTGGCGAAGATCTCGGAGCGGATGGCGACGCTGCGCACCGGCGACGGCACGCGCGGCTGCGACATGGGTCCGGTGATCACCGCCGCGCACCGCGACAAGGTCTCGTCGTACGTCGACGTCGCCGCCGGGGACGGCGCGGACGTCGTGGTCGACGGACGCGGCATCGAGGTCGACGGCGACCCCAACGGATTCTGGGTCGGACCGACCCTCATCGACAGGGTGCCCACCTCCTCGGCGGCGTACCGCGACGAGATCTTCGGACCGGTGCTCTCGGTCGTGCGCGTGGACGGCTACGAGGAGGGACTGGAGCTGATCAACTCCGGCGCCTTCGGCAACGGCACCGCGATCTTCACCAACGACGGGGGCGCAGCCCGGCGGTTCCAGCACGAGGTGCAGGTGGGGATGATCGGCGTGAACGTGCCGATCCCGGTGCCGGTCGCCTACCACTCCTTCGGCGGGTGGAAGGCGTCGCTGTTCGGCGACGCCAAGGCGTACGGCCCGCACGGGTTCGACTTCTTCACGCAGGAGAAGGCGGTGACGAGCCGGTGGCTCGACCCGTCGCACGGGGGCATCAACCTGGGCTTCCCCCAGCACTCCTGACGCGAGACGCCCTCCACCCTCCTTCGCGAGAGTGCATCTGGGCGCCGAGAATCCGGGGTCTTCCCGCATCCTCGGCGCCCCGTTGCACTCTCGCGGATGAGGAAGGGGAGGCGGGCGGCGCGGGGTCAGTCGGGGCGCGGTGCGAAGACCGTCAGCGCGGCGGCGACCGCGGTGAAGCGCAGCGTGAACTCCTCGCCGCGCGGCTCCTCCAGCTCGCCGTCGTGCACCCACACCTCGGGGTGGCCCGGCCCCGGCCGCACGGTCATCTCGAATCCGGTCTCGAGGAGGCGTTCGACGTCGCGCTCGGCGGGCATGAGCCGCACCGCGCGCAGGACCGCCGCCGTCCGCTTGCCGAAGGCGAGCGAGGCGATCGCGCGGAGACGCGTGCCGCGGGCGTGATGGATGCGGATGTCGAGGACGGGATCCTCGAGGTTCTCGCGCTGCATCGTCGCGACCCGCTTCGGGTCGTTCGTTCCCACGCCGACGAAGACCGACCAGACGCGCGCGCGCCGGCCGTCGCGGATGACCACGAGCGGCTCGGCGGTGCGCATCGTCCGCCACGCGGCGACGATGCCGCCGAGCCACTTCCCGAGCCGCCGACGCCGTTTGTCGCGCTCCTCGATCAGCTCGGGATAGGCGCCGACCGACGCGGCGTTGAGGGCGAGCACCGATTCCCCCTCGCCTTCGCGGACCTCCATCGCGCTCACCTCGACGGTGTCACCCGCGAGAAACGCCTCGACCGCGATCTCGACGTCCTCGAGGCCTGCCGACCGGGCGAAGTGGTTGAAGGTGCCCCCCGGCATCACCAGCAGCGGGACGCCGTGCTGCCGAGCCAGGCCCGCCATGCGCGAGACCGATCCGTCTCCGCCGTAGATGCCGAGCGCCGTCGGCGCGTCGCCTCCCGCGAACGCCGCGTCGACGACATCCGCCAGATCCTCACCCTCGTCCAACTCGTGCACGCGCGCCGCGGGAAGGCGCTCGGCGAACAGCTCGGCGGGGTCGGTGCGGATCACCGCTGTCCCCGACCGGCTGTTGCGGAGGATGAGCAGGCCCGAACCGTCGGTCGTCATCCGTCGACCGTACCCCGCGGCACCCGGATCGGCCGGTTCTCGTAGAAGGTCTGCAGCACGACGGTGGTGCGGGTGTTCACCTGGGCGGCGGCACGGATGTCGCGGATCAGCGCCTCGAGATGGCGCGGGCTCTCGACGCGGACGAAGAGGATGTAGCTGGCGTCGCCGGCGATGGAATGGCAGGCCTCGATCTCGGCGAGGTGCTCCAGTCGCTCGGGGGCGTCGTCGGGCTGACCGGGGTCGAGCGGGGTGATCTCCACGAACGCCGAGAGGGGCTTGCCGACCGCTTCGGCGTCGACCTGCGCCCGATACCCGGTGATGACGCCACGCGCCTCCAGGCGCCGCAGGCGGGTCTGCACCGCCGACACCGAAAGGCCGACCGCGGCGGACAGCTCGGCCAGCGTCGCGCGGGCGTTGGCGCTCACGACCGAGACGATGCCGACGTCGATGTCGTCGTCGAGGCGGGTTCCCGGGCCGTGCGCTTCGCCTCCGGTCATGCCCTGAGCGTAGCAGTGCGCCCGGGGTCGACAGGATTTCCTCCTGTCAGAATGTTGCTAGGCAGGAATGTTTCCTATACTGAGGCGCATGAGCACCGTCATCCCTGCGCCCGCGGCATCCTTGTCCGCGTCCGGAGTCGAGACCTCGTCGGAGTGGCTGGCCCTGAAAGCGGCAGCCATCGAGATCCAGGGCCTCCAAGTGAAGGACGGCTCGATTCCCGATCCGCAGGTGCACGCGCGGGCCCGCGAGCTCGTGACCGCCGTCGCCGAGGCCATCACCGCCCTCGCACCGCGCTTCCCCCACGACGAGGACTATCTCGCGGCATCCGTCGTCGACCTCCGACGCTGGGCCGACGGCGGCTTCGCCGAGCCGGACTTCCTCGACTCCCTGGTCGCCTTCCAGCCGCAGCAGCACCGGGTCGACGGCTTGCGCCACCTCGTCGTCTTCCCGATGTACACGCAGAACGGCTCACCGAACCGGCACCTGGAAGCCGTCCTCGTCGAGGTGATCTGGCCCGAGTTCATCGCCCAGCTCGAGACCGAGTACACCAACCGCCTCTTCCTGTCGCTGCGGCTGCTGGATTTCACCCCCGGTTACGACACCAACAGCGCGGTGCTCTTCCCCGAGACGGTGGCGATGCGCGAGATCCCGACCTTCACCTGGGGCGCGATCTTCCAGGACCGTGAGGCCGCCCGCTATCGCCGGGTCACCCGGGCCGCCGCCGAGATCACGAAGCTCGAGCTGCCCGCCGATGCCGCGCGCATGCTCGACGACCAGCGGCTGACCGAGAAGACCTTCGTCATGTGGGACCTCATCCACGACCGCACCCACATGCGCGGCGACCTGCCCTTCGACCCGTTCATGATCAAGCAGCGCATGCCGTACTTCCTCTACTCGCTGGAGGAACTGCGGTGCGACCTCACCGCCTTCCGCGAGTGCGTCGCTCTCACCGCGCGGCTGCGGGCGCGGGTCGAGGCCGGCGAGACGCTCGACGACACCGACGCCGAGACGCTCGAGCACGCGGTGCTGGTGCAGTACGCGGTGATCTTCGACCGCATCTTCCGCTTCGCCATCACCGGCTCGCGGGTGCGCAACTACGACGGACTCGGCGGCCAGCTGCTGTTCGCGTGGCTCCACCAGCGCGGTGTGCTGCAGTGGACCGACACGTCGCTCGCCTTCGACTGGGACGGCGTGCCCGCCGCGGTCGTCGCCCTCGGCGACGCGATCGACGAGCTGTACTGGCGCTCGATCGACCGGCCGAAGACCGCCCACTGGCTGGCCGCCTACGATCTGGTGCGCCAGACCCTCACCCCGCACCCCGCGTCGCGCTGGGCACGGGGCCTGCCCGACGACATCCTCTCGGGAGCGCCGAAGGGCTACACCGACGCGGTTCTGGATGACGAGTTCCCGCTGTCGATGTTCTACGAGGCCCTGGAGAAGAAGATGCGTCCGGTGATCGAGTCGACCGCCGGAATCCGGGGGACGGATGACTGACACCGTCGCCGGCCGGGTCGTGCTGCTCGCCGGCGGCACGAGCACGGTCGGTCGGGTGGCGGCCGAGGCCCTCGTCGCCGCGGGGGCGCACGTGGTCGTCGCCGGCCGCGACCCCGACAAGCTCGCCGCCCTCGCGTCCGCCGTTCCCGGCGTGTCGACCGAGACGGTCGACCTCAGCGACGAGGCGGAGGTCCGCGAATTCGCACAGCGGCTGCACGCCGCGCACGGCCGCCTCGACGGCATCCTCCATCTCGTCGGGGGGTGGCGCGGCGGCGGCGGGCTGGCCGGGCAGAGCGACCACGATTACCGCGTGCTCGAGACCTCGCTCACCGCGCTTCGCCACACCACGCGCGCGTTCTTCGACGATCTGGTGGCCTCCCCCGTCGGGCGGCTGGCGATGATCTCCTCGACGGCGGTCGCGCGGCCCCTCGCCGGCGGTGCGAATTACGCCGCGGTGAAGGCGGCGAGCGAGGCATGGACCCGTGCCGTCGCGCAGGGCCTGGCGAAGGCGGCGAGGGATGCCGGCGAGCCGGCGTCGAGCGCCGCGGTGATCTTCCGCGTGAAGAGCCTCGAGGGTCTCGAGGAGCGCGTCGCCACCGCGTTCGTCTCGCTGTTCGCCGCCGAGGCGTCGTCGGTGAACGACGAGGTCGTCACGCTCGACGCCTGATCCGTGCGCCTAGGCTTGATCGACGTGACGACCATCCACGACACCGCCGTGCGCGGCTTCGCCTCGGACAACTACTCCGGCATCCACCCCGAGGTGCTCGCGGCCATCGCCGCCGCCAACGAGGGCCACCAGATCTCCTACGGCGAGGACGTCTACACCGAACGTCTCCAGCAGGTGTTCACCGCCCACTTCGGCGAGGGCGTCGAGGCGTTCCCGGTGTTCAACGGCACCGGGGCCAACGTGGTGGGTCTGCAGTCGATGCTCCCCCGCTGGGGCGCGGTGATCGCGGCATCCAGCGCGCACATCAACGTCGACGAGGGCGGCGCGCCCGAACGGGTCGCGGGGATCAAGCTCCTCACCGTCCCCACCGATGACGGCAAGCTCACCCCGGAACTGATCGACCGCGAGGCGTGGGGCTGGGGCGACGAGCACCGCGCCCAGCCGCTCGTCGTCTCGATCACGCAGTCCACCGAGCTCGGCACCCTGTACACCCCGGACGAGATCCGGGCGATCGCCGACCACATCCACCCGCTCGGGATGCGGCTGCACCTCGACGGGGCGCGCATCGCCAACGCCGCCGCCGCGCTCGATCTCCCGGTGCGGGCGTTCACGCGCGACGTCGGCGTCGACGTGGTGAGCTTCGGCGGCACCAAGAACGGTGCGATGCTGGGCGAGGCGATCGTCGTGCTCGACCCGGAGGCCTCGGCGGGGCTGACCTATCTGCGCAAGCTCAACATGCAGCTCGCGAGCAAGATGCGCTTCGTCTCGGCGCAGCTGGTGGCCCTCCTGGAGGGCGATCTGTGGCTGCGGAACGCCCGTCACGCCAACGCCATGGCCCAGCGCCTGCGCGGCGGGGTCGAGGCGGGCCTGGCCGACGGGGCCATCGCCGGGGTGGAGTTCACCCAGCCCACCCAGGCCAACGGCGTCTTCGCGATCCTCCCCGAGGGGGTCGCCGACCAGCTGCGACAGAAGTTCCGCTTCTACGACTGGGACGCCGCCCGCCGCGAGGTGCGCTGGATGTGCTCGTTCGACACCACCGAGGCAGACGTCGACGCCTTCGTGGTGGAGCTGTCGCGCCTGACCCGCGACGCCTGATCAGCCGGGCGCGAGCGCGACGACGACCACGACGGCGAGGCTGAGGAGCCCGGCCCCGGACGCACAGAGGGTGAGCGCCAGCAGGAGGCCGGCCCCCGGCATCCGCCCCCGATCGCCCTCGCGGCGCAGGATGCCGTTGACGGCGCGGTACCGCCGCTCGGCGGACACCCAGAGCGCGCCGGAGGCGACCAGGCCCGCCACGCCCACCAGC
Source organism: Microbacterium sp. SLBN-154 (assembly GCF_006715565.1). Lineage (NCBI taxonomy): Bacteria > Bacillati > Actinomycetota > Actinomycetes > Micrococcales > Microbacteriaceae > Microbacterium > Microbacterium sp. SLBN-154. The sequence goes on along the minus strand of NZ_VFNL01000001.1, from coordinate 873,133 downwards.
ACCCACCAGGCGCTGCCGAAGACGGCCGGGATGAGACGCATCGCCACGATCGAGCCGACGCCGAACGCGAGGGCCGTGCGGCGCCACGCGAGCTCGGTGCGTTCGGGCTGGAGGCCGGGGTCGAACAGCGTGCTCATGCCAGCAGGATCGACAGCAGCACCAAGGCCCCGGCGACCGTGACGGCGGCGGCGATCACGGGCCCGAGAAGCGACGACGGCAGGGGCTCGGCCTCGCGGAGCGCCCTCTCGGTGCGGATCCAGCTCAGCCAGGCGAGGCCGGGGACGGCAACCCCGACGATCACCAGCACCAGGCTCGCTGCCAGCCGCAGTCCCGGGTGGAGTTGCAGCCCGAGGAGTTCGAGGGCGACCCCGCCGGCGATGAGGGCGAGCGCGGTGCGGATCCAGGCAAGGAAGGTGCGCTCGTTGGCGAGGGTGAAGCGTGCGTCGGGCTCGGCGCCGTAACGGAACACGGCGGCCGGGAAGCGGCGGCGGCCACGAGGATCACGCGGGGTCGACACGGTTCCACCCTAGGTCCGCCGCCTTCGACCCGGTGTTCAGCGGGCCTCCTTGCGGCGTGCGTAGGCGGCGGCGCTCCGGCTCGACAGCGCGAGCAGAATGAGGATGTCGATTCCCAGCGAGACGTAGGTGGTGGTGATCTCGATCTCCTGACCCTCCGACCACCACCGCGCGAAGGCGACGGAGATGGTGAGGACGGCGAAGACCATGATCAGCACCCGGGCCCAGTTCACACCGAGGAAGACCAGGAGCGCGAGCGTCGCCTCGATCGCCAGGAAGACCCCGCCGAATGCGGCGAAGAGAAGGAAGGTGCTCTGCTCCACGCGCCGGGGCACGTCGTCGCCGCCGATGATCGCCGCGACCTCGCCCACCCACTCCGGCCACACCCCCGACGAGGCGATGATCCATGCCGCACCGGCGAGGACGCCGAGGACGATGAGCAGCGTGCCCGCGATGATCGCAGGCGGCCGCTTCATGTTCGGGTCGGAGCCCGGAGCCTGGAGCAGGCGCTCGGCAGGTTCGAAGGCGACCCGCTTCTTGGGATGCTCGCTGTGCCTCATGCGCTCACCTCGCCTTGCACCGGGTCCGAGGGGACCGGCACGGCGCGGACGTCGACGACCGGCAGGTCGCCGTCGGTGCGGATGCTGTCGCCGCCGCCGTTTCGCGAGTGGTAGCCCGTGGAGAAGTCGGCGATGATGCTCACCGTCACCTGCGGTGCCCCTTCGCGCAGCGAACGGACGATGTGGTCGCGCTCGATGTCGGTGTCGGCATCGATGCGGTGGGTGATCTGCAGCGTGAACAGCGACAGCCCGACCGCGGTGTCGAAGGTCCCGGCGGCGAGCCAGTCGACGCGGTAGCCGCCCGGAAGCAGCCAGTCGTCGGGGCAGCGCCAGAAGCGCACGTGGTGGCGCTTGGCGGGATTTCCGTCGACCTCCTGCTGGAAGGCGAAGTCCTGCTGACGCCCGAAGAGGAACAGGGGGCTCACGGGCGCCTCCCCGTAGCTGCGGCGGGTGAGGGTCGAGGTGACGATGCGCCACGAGGAGGCGAGGGTGACGGGGTCGGCCTCGGTCCAGCGCGCCGCGCGCAGGGCGGCCTTGATCTGCTCGGCCTCGCCGACGAAGGCGAGGTTGACCGGGTCGCCCAGGAGCCCGTCGCTCGTGCGGGTGCGGCCGATGAAGTAGTCGGGCACGTAGATCGTGGTGAGGATGCGGTGAAGGCGCGGCAGCACGAGGTAGGCGAGCAGCACCCAGAACGCGATCGCCACGAGGATGCCCCACCAGCCGACGCGGAACGACTCGGTGAGGCTGAGGTAGGCGAGCCAGATGGCGGCGAGACCGGCGAAGACGAAGAAGAACCAGTCGACCGCGACGCCCCGGGACACGCGGCGTCGCCGCGCCCGCTCCGACCTCGGCGTCATCCCGATCAGCCCCAGATCGGCCGCGACGGCTCGAAGGCGAAGGCGTCGGCAACGGTGTCGGGCGAGACATCCTCCAGACGCGAGGGCGTCCACCGCGGCGACCGGTCTTTGTCGACGAGCTGAGCGCGGATGCCTTCGACGAGGTCGGGCTGGGTCGCGGCGAACCACAGCACCAGGCCGTACTCCTGCGCGAGCGCGGCACGAAGATCGGGAAGCGTGCGGGCGCGGCGTACCGCCTCGAGCGTCACCGCGAGCGCGGTGGGCGAGAGCTCGCCCAGCGTGTCAGCGGTCGCCGCCGCCGAGGGTTCGGGTCGGGCGCGAAGGCGCTCGACGATCTCGACCACGGTGTCCGCGGCGAAGGCGTCATCGATCCACGGGCGCGCGGCGGCGAGCGACGGAGCCCCGGCGGTGTCGTCGAACAGCAGCACGATCTCGGTCGGGCTGGCCGGGTCGGCGCGGTTCTGAAGAGCCTCCCGCAGGGGCTCGAGGTTGTCGGCGACCACGAGGTGATCGGCGAAGCCGGCGTAGAGGGCGTCGGCGGCATCCATCGGGCGCCCGGTGAGCGCGAGGTATTCGCCCACGCGGCCGGGGGCGCGGGCGAGCAGCCACGAGCCCCCCACATCCGGGGTGAAGCCGATCCGGGTCTCGGGCATCGCCAGCTGCGAGCGCTCGGTGACCACGCGCACCGCAGCATGCCCCGCGAGTCCGATACCGCCCCCCATCGTGGCGCCGTCGGCGAGGGCGACGATCGGCTTGGGGTACTCGGCGATCCGCGCGTTCAGCGCGTACTCGGCGCGGAAGAAGACGCCCGCGGCATCCGGATCGCCGCCGATGATCTGCTCGCGCAGGCCCCGCACATCCCCCCCGGCGCAGAATCCCCGCTCGCCGGCGCCATCGAGCACGACGAGATCCACCCCGGGATGACGCTCCCAGGCGTCCAGCGCCGCGTGCAGGTCGTGGATCATGCCGAGGTCGAGCGCGTTGATGGCCCGCGGGCGGTTGAGCGTGAGGTGACCGAGACCGTTGGCGATGCGGGTGAGCACGTGAGAACGGTCGGTGTCGGTCACACTGCCACGTTACCGGCCGCGGGCCTTTTCGCCCGGGAAGGGGTGATCGGCCAAGATGGGGACGACGGCTTTCCACGACGAGGGGACTTCGGCATGCCCGATGGACACGTACTGGACTTCTCCGGGGTGACGAAGAGGTTCGGTGCCGTCGCGGCCGTCGACGGATTCACCGCGCGGGTCGAGCCCGGAGTCGTCACCGGGTTCCTCGGCCCGAACGGGGCCGGCAAGACCACGACGCTGCGGATGCTGCTGGGCCTCGTCCGCCCCGACGCCGGTGCCGCCCTCATCGGCGGCGAGCGCTATGCGCAGCTGCGCCACCCGCTGCAGACCGTCGGCGCGGTGCTCGAGGCTTCGAGCTATCACCCGGGCCGCAGCGCCGCGAACCATCTGAAGGTGTACGCGCAGGCGGCCTCGCTGCCCGAATCGAGGGTGGACGAAGTGCTGGGCCTGGTGGGACTGGCGGATGTCGCGGGCCGGCGTATCGGCGGATTCTCCCTCGGCATGCGTCAGCGCCTCGGGCTCGCCTACGCTCTGCTCGGTGACCCGGGGGTGCTCGTCCTCGACGAACCGTCCAACGGCCTCGACCCCGAGGGCATCAAGTGGATGCGCGGGTTCCTGCGCCAGCTCGCGACCGAGGGCCGGACCGTGTTCGTCTCGTCGCACCTGCTCGCCGAGGTGGCCCAGACCGTCGACGCACTTCTGATCATCTCCCGCGGGCGCCTGGTCTTCCAGGGCGAGATCGCCGACCTCGCCGACCCGGCGGAGTTCGCCACCGTCGTCGACGCCCCCGATCGCGCGGCACTCGTGGCCGCGATGGCGGCGGCCGGCATCGCGGGCGAGGTGCTGCGCGCCGGGCTCGCCGTCCGGGGGCATTCCACCGAGGAGATCGGCCGGGTCGCCGCCGAGGCGGGAGTGGCCCTCTCGTCGCTGCAGCGCAAGGGTCCGGCGTTCGAGGAGGTCTTCCTCGAGCTCGTCAACGGCGTGAGGACCCATCCGAGCGCCTCCGGACTCTCCGCGCCCGGACCCGAACCGACGCCGGCGCCCGACGAAGAGCCGGCACCGGCTCGCGACGAAGAGCCCGCGCCGGAGCCCGAGACCGACGAAGAGCCCGAGCCCGAGCCCGACGAAGAGCCCGCACCCGCACCATCGCCCGACGAAGAGCCCGCACCCGCGCCAGCGCCCGACGAAGAGCCCGCGCCGGACGATGCGCCGGCGCCCGCGCGCGCCGCCGACCGCTCGTTCTCGGTCGCGAGCACCGGGGTGATCGATGTGATCCGCCCCGAGGACGACGGCCCGGGCGGCGACCCGACGACCGACAGGGGAGAAGCGCGATGAGCCTGATCGCCGCCAGCCGCTCCGAGGGCACGAAGCTGTTCACCACGTCGATCTGGTGGGTGCTCGCGATCGCGCTCGTCGGGTACATCGGGTTCAACGCCGCCGCGCTCGCCTTCGTTTTCTCGGCCGCGTCGACCGGTTCGCTCGGCGGCGAGGGAGCCCCGGCGGTGCCGCCCGAGGGGATTCCCGCACTGCTGTACAGCACCGCGACCGCGGTCGGCTACGTCTTCCCCCTCCTCATCGGCACGCTGATGGTCACGAGCGAGTTCCGCCACAAGACGCTCACCTCGACCTTCCTCGCCACCCCGCGTCGCGGACTCGTGCTCGGGGCGAAGCTCGTCGTGGGTCTCGTCATCGGCCTCCTCTTCGGCGTGCTGGGCGTGATCGCCGCGGTGGGGCCGTCGGCGGCCTTCCTTGCCGGCTACGGCCTGGACACCGACCTCACCTCGGGCGACACCTGGGCGCTCCTGGGCCGCATGCTCATCGCCTTCGTGCTGTGGGTGTGGATCGGCATCGGCGTGGGCGCCCTCATCCGCAACCAGGTCGGCGCGATCGTCGGCGTCCTGGTCTTCACGCTGTTCCTCGAGCCGATCGCCCGCCTGGCGGCATCCTTCGTCGAGGGTCTGGGAGACGTGCTCGGCTTCCTCCCCGGCGCGGCCAGCGACGCCCTCGTCGGCGAGAGCATCCTGACCGCGGCGACGGGCGCCGGGGGGTCCGAACCTCTTGCGTGGTGGGCGGGCGGCCTCGTGCTCGTCGCCTACGCGGCCGTCCTCGTCGTGCTCGGGCACGTGGTCAGCTGGCGCCGCGACGTCACCTGAGTCGCGGACCGGACGCCGTCAGCGCGCGGAAGCCGGCGACGGAGCGGGCGCCGGTGACGGCGACGGACGACGGCGCGGCTTCTGCTTGGGTGTGATGGTCTCGATCGGCCCGGTGGCGGCGATGATGTCGACCACGTCAGTCGGGGTCGCATCGGTGTCGAGGCGCAGCGCCTGCGCGAGCGCGACGCCGTGACGGGTGGTGAGGACCACCCGCGCGTACTCGGGGTGCCCGTCGAGGTCGATCACGACGCCCGGCCGGCGCCGCCGCACGATGACGAAGTCGGCACCGTCGGAGTGCGTGAAGGTCCCCATCGCGACCATGCCGGGCACGAACGTGCCGGGGCTCGCGGCGCCGCGAAGCCAGGTCCACGGGTCGTCGGTCAGCTGCACCTTGGTGATCGCCGACCGCTCGATGAGCACATTCCCCCTGCGGAATGACAGCGCGCGCTCGGTGACCGACAGCGCGACTTCGAGCCGCGTCGAGTCGAGCAGCAGGGTCACCATGCGACTAGTCTGCCAGCGCGCAGCGGGCACTCGAGAACGCTTTTGCTCACAGAGCGGCAACGATCCTCGCGCCCCGCTGTCGGGCGACGGTGCAAGACTGGGAGCGTGACCCTGCTCGATCCGGTCCGCGCCTCCCGACTCTCCGCCCGCGACGTCCTCGCGCGAGCGGAGTCCGGCGCGCGGCTGGAGGTCGACGAGGCCGAGATCCTGCTGCAGGCCGAGGGCGCCGACTTCGAGCGGATGCTGGAGCTCGCCGCATCCGTTCGCACGGCGGGTCTCGACGCCGCCGGCCGCGGTCGCATCCTGACGTACTCGCGGAAGGTGTTCGTCCCGCTGACGACGCTCTGCCGAGATCGGTGCCACTACTGCGTGTTCGTGGACACTCCGTCCCAGCTGAAGAAGAAGCACAAGCCGGCTTTCATGTCGCCTGAACAGGTGCTCGCCGTCGTGCGGCAGGGCCAGACGATGGGATGCAAGGAGGCGCTCCTCACCCTCGGCGACCGCCCCGAAGACCGCTGGCCCGAGGCGCGAGAGTGGCTCGACGACCACGGATTCGCCTCCACCCTCGACTACGTCGGCCATATCGCGCGGCTCATCACCGCCGAGACCGGCATGCTCGCCCATCTGAACCCCGGCGTCATGTCGCTGGCCGAGCTCGAGACGCTCCGGCCCACGGCCCCGTCGATGGGGATGATGCTCGAGACGACCTCGCGACGACTCTTCGCCGAGCCCGCTCAGGTGCACTACGGTTCGCCCGACAAGGATCCGGCGGTCCGCCTGGCGGTGATCGAGGACGCCGGTCGCGCGCGCGTGCCGTTCACGACCGGGATCCTCGTCGGCATCGGCGAGACGATCCGCGACCGGGCCGAATCGCTGGTGGCGATCCGCGCGGCGGACGAGGCCCACCGGGTCGACGGGCCCGGTGGTCGCACACTCGGTCACGTGCAGGAGGTGATCGTCCAGAACTTCCGCGCGAAGCCGCGGACGGCGATGCAGGGCGCTCCCGATGCCACGATGCGCGAGTACGTCGCCGCGGTCGCCACGGCGCGCCTGGTGCTCGGACCGCACGCGCGTGTGCAGGTGCCCCCGAACCTCTCCGACGCGCGTGAGCTCGAACTGCTCGTCCGCGCCGGCGCGGACGACTGGGGCGGGGTGTCGCCGCTGACCGCCGACCACGTCAACCCCGAGCGGCCGTGGCCTCAGCTCGACGAGCTCGCCGAGCGCACCGCCGAGCTCGGCTTCACCCTCGCCGAGCGCCTCACCGCGCAGCCCGACTACGTCACCGACGCGGCGGCGTGGATCGATCCCGGTCTCCACGAGGCGGTCGCCCGCCTCGCCGACCCGGCGACGGGCCTGGCGAAGCCCGACACGTCGCCCGCCGCCGCATCCGATCGCCCGCCCCGCTCTCAGCTGCACCTCTCCGCCGTGAACGGCACCGCCGGCGTCGGCCCCCTGCTCGAGCGGGCCGCGACCGACCCGCTCACCCTCGACGACGCCGAGTGGGAGCGCCTCTTGACGGCGACCGGATCCGACCTCGACGCGCTGACGGCGACCGCCGACGACGTGCGCCGGTACACCGTGGGCGAGGCGGTGAGCCTCGTGGTCAACCGCAATCTCACGTCGACGGGATTCCGCGCAGCGGGCGCCGTCGACGCCGAGACCTTCGACCTCGACGACGTCGCCGCGATCGCCGCGGACGCGGTCGCGCTCGGCGCCACCGAGCTGTGCATCCAGGGGCGGCTGCCCGAGGAGGAGGACCCGGAGGCGTACCTCGAGATCGTTCGGGCCGTCCGGACGGCGGCCCCGACGCTGCACCTCCACGCCTACCGCCCGCAGGATGTCTGGGACCTCGCCGACCGCGGCGGCCTGGGGCTCACCGGTGCGCTGGCGGCGCTCCGGAAGGCGGGCGTCGACACGGTGCCGGGGACGGGCGTGAAGGTGCTGAGCGAGCGCGTCCGGGCCGCCGTCGCGCCCGGCGACCTCGAGATCGACCGATGGGAGGAGGGCATCACCGCCGCGCATCGCGCCGGGTTCCGGTCCACCTCCGTGCTGTTCTACGGCCACGTCGAGACCGCGGCCGAGCGGATCGCGCACCTCCGTCGCCTGCGCGCACTGCAGAAGGCCGGCGGTGGCGGGTTCACCGAGTTCGTCCCGATCCCCCTCCCCGGCCCTGCGGGCGGGGTGCCTCTGGTCGCCGAGCGTGCCGCGATCGACGAGCACCGGGCGATGGTCGCGGTGTCGCGACTGCTGCTGTCGGGGAGCATCCCGCACATCCAGATCCCCTGGACCCGGGTCGGCCGCGGCGATGCCGCGGTGCTCCTCGGCGCCGGCGGCGACGACCTCGGCGGAACGCTGCTGGACGGGCGGGTGAAGCCCGAGACGGGGATCGAGCACGGCCAGGAACTGCCGACCACGGATGCCGCAGCGATCGCCGCACGCCTGTTCCGCCCGTTCCGGCTGCGCACGACCGACTACCGGACCGTGTCGCATCCGTCCTCCGGCATCGGGGCGGCCGAGTGACTCGCACTCCCGTTCCCCCTCTCCCGCTGCCGCGGACCGCCGAGGTCGTGATCGTCGGCGCGGGCTTCGCCGGTATCGGCATGGCCATGGCCCTTCGCCGCGCCGGGCATGACGACCTCGTCATCCTCGAGCGGGCCGACGCCGCCGGGGGGACCTGGCGCGACAACACCTATCCCGGCGTCGCGTGCGACGTGCCCAGTCATCTGTACGGATTCGCCGCACACCCGAACCCCGACTGGTCGGGCGTCTTCGCGCGCGGAGACGAGATCCGCCGTTACCTCGACGACGTCGCCGATCGCGAGGGCCTGCGCAACCTGATGCACCTTCGCACCCCGATGCTCGGCGCCGAGTGGGACGACGTCGCCGCGCGGTGGCGCGTGCGCACCCCGGCGGGCGAGATCACCGCCGAGGCGCTCGTCCTCGCATGCGGCCGTCTCACCGAGCCGCTCATCCCCGAGGTACCGGGCCTCGGGACCTTCCCCGGCCCCCTGTTCCACTCCGCGCGGTGGGACCACGCCACCGACCTGGCCGGCCTGCGTGTCGCGGTCGTCGGCACCGGGGCGAGTGCCGTCCAGCTCGTTCCCGAGCTCGCCCGCACCGCTGCGGACGTCACGCTCTTCCAACGGACGCCGGCGTGGATCGTGCCGCGCGAGGCACGCGAGTACACCGACGCCGAGCGGGCCCGCTTCGCCGCCCACCCCGACGAGCTCGCACGTCTCCGCGACGATCTGTACCGCGAAGGCGAGGAGCGCTTCGCTTCGCGATCAGGCGATGCCGCGGCATCCGAATCGGCCCGCGCGATCGCGCTCGCGCACCTGGGCCGGCAGGTCGCCGACCCCGCGCTGCGCCGCGCCCTCACGCCCGACTACGCCTTCGGCTGCAAACGCGTGCTGCTGTCCGACGATTTCTATCCCGCCGTCGCCTCCGACAGGGTCACGCTCGAGCCCTCCGCGCTCGCGGCGGTCGACGGGACGACCCTTCTCGCCGCGAGCGGACGACGGGTCGACGTCGACGCCGTCGTCCTCGCCACAGGGTTCGCCTCGGCCCGCCAGCCATACGCCGAACTCGTCCGCGGCGAGGCGGGCACCACCCTGGCCGAGCAATGGTCGGAGGGCATGAGCGCCTTCGCCTCGACCGTGGTGAGCGGCTTCCCGAACCTCTTCGTGCTGAACGGGCCCAACGCGTCACTCGGTCACAACTCCGCGGTGCTGATGATCGAGGAGCAGGCGGCGTACGCCGTCTCCGCGCTCGAGCGCCGTGGTCTCACCGCCGACGGTGTGCTGCGCGTGGATCCCGCCGCCGAGCGGGCGTATGTCGGTGAGATCGCCGCCGCCGCGGCATCCACTCCCTGGCTCTCGGGCGGCTGTCGCAACTGGTACGTGGACGACCGGTCGGGGCGGCTGACGCTGCTCTGGCCGGGGACGGTCGACGCCTTCCGGCGGCGGTTGTCGGAGACGAACGGAACGGAATTCACCGGGACCCCGGTGGGAGCACGAGGAAAGGAATCCACATGACGGTACCGCTGAGGTTCGGATACAAGGCGTCGGCGGAGCAGTTCGGTCCGGCAGAGCTCACCGACTACGCCGTCCTCGCCGAGGAGATGGGGTTCGACTCGGTGTTCTTGTCCGACCACTTCCAGCCGTGGATGCACGAAGGCGGGCACGCCCCGGCGGCCATTCCGGTTCTCGGCGCGATCGGCGCCCGCACGTCGACCATCATCATGGGGACCTCGGTGCTGACCCCCACCTTCCGGTACCACCCGGCCGTGATCGCGCAGGCATTCGCGACCCTCGGGGTGATGTTCCCGGGCCGCGTGATCCTCGGTGTCGGAACCGGCGAGGCTCTCAACGAGGTGACTCTGGGCCTCGAGTGGCCCGACCCGCCCGAGCGGTTCCAGCGCCTGAAGGAATCGATCCAGCTCATCGACAAGCTCTGGGACGCCGAGCGGGTGACCTTCGACGGCACGTACTACTCGCTCGACGGAGCGACGGTCTACGACCGGCCCGATCAGAAGGTGCCGATCTACATCGGCGCATCGGGCCCGGCCGCGACGCGGCTCGCGGGCCGGATCGCCGACGGCTACATCACCACGAGCGGCAAGGACCCCTCGCTGTACACCGACACCCTGCTGCCGGCGTTGCACGAGGGGCTCGAGAAGGCCGGACGCCCGGGCGACGCGATCGACACCCTCATGGAAGTGAAGGTCTCGTACCACCCCGACCACGCCACGGCGCTGGAGAAGACGCGCTTCTGGGCCCCGCTCGCCCTCTCACCCGAGGAGAAGCGCGACATCCACGACCCGATCGAGATGCAGCGCCGAGCCGCCGAGCTACCGATCGAGCGCGCCGCATCCCGGTTCATCGTCTCGACCGACCCCGAGGAGCACGTCGAGCGGATCGCCCGCTACGTCGACCTCGGGTTCCGCCACCTCGTCTTCCACGACCCCGGTCACGATCAGGCCGAGTTCCTCCGGACGTACGGCGAGGAGATCCTGCCCCGACTGCGGGCACGCTTCGCCGATGCCTGAAGCCTCCGCGTGGGTGGTCGTCGTCCCGGTGAAGGCGACCACCCGGGGGAAGTCGCGACTCGCCGTCGACGGGCTCGATCGCGTCGCGCTCGCGCGGGCGATCGCACTGGACACCGTCGCCGCCGCCGCATCCTGTTCCCTCGTCGCGCAGGTGATCGTCGTGACCGACGAGGCGACGCTGCCGCTTCACGCGGCAGACATCCCCGGTCTGCGATTCCTCCCGGAAGGCGAGGCGCGCGGACTGAATGCCGCGATCGCCGTCGGCATGGAAGGGGCGGGAGACCGGATGCCGCGGGCCGCCCTTCTCGGTGACGTACCGGCGCTGCGGGGCGAAGATCTCGCGGTCGCGCTGCGCGGAGCGGCGGGGGTCGAGCGCGGTGTCGTCGCCGACGCCGAAGGCACCGGGTCGACGCTGGTGACGGCGCGGGCGGGCGTGCCGTGGCGGTCGGAGTTCGGCGAGGGGTCGTTCGCCGCGCACCGCGCGATGGGATGCGAGGTGCTCGAGGTGCCGAGCGGGTCGACGCTGCGACGCGACGTCGACACGGCGGACCAGCTGCGCGACGCAGCCGCGATCGGGCTCGGGGCGCGGACGGCGGCGATGCTCGGATGAGCGGCTACGACGCGGGATTCCTGGGCGTCGGGGTTCCGCTGCCCGTGTCGTCTCGGGTCGGACGGCTGCTCGACTACCCGCGGTTCAGCGTGCTGCTCGATGCGGAGCGACGGCTCGCCTCGGTCACGGGCGTGAACATCGACGGGGAGAGACTGCTCGACCTGCCGAGGACGGGGGACTGGCGCCTCGACCCGCGGGTGCCCGCTGCGGAGCAGACCGGTCCGGAGGTGTACGCCCGCAACGATCTCGACCGAGGACACCTGGTGCGTCGGCGGGATCCGGGCTGGGGCACGCCTGCCGAGGCACGGGATGCCACGGAGGCGACGTTCTTCTACACGAACGCCGCGCCTCAGGCGGCTGACTTCAACCAGTCCAGGGAGCTGTGGCTGGGTCTGGAGGATCATGTGCTGGCTTTCGCCGAGGCGTCCGATCAGCGGATCAGCGTGTTCACGGCGCCCATCTTCGGCGACGAGGATCCGCCGTATCGAGGTGTCCGGGTGCCGCTGCGGTTCTACAAGGTCGCCGCGTGGCTCGGTCGTACGGGGCTCGAGGCGGCGGGATTCGTGCTGGACCAGTCGGAGCTGGTCGACACCCGCGAGGGCGTCGTCGCGGTGGACCGTCTCGGGGCGTTTCGGACATTCCAGGTGCCGATCAGCGATATCGCCGCGGCCACAGACCTGGAGTTCGGTCCGTTGGTCGGAGCGGACGTTCTGGGACCGGCGGGTGCGCGGGCGGAAGGGTGGCGCGAGCTCACCGGGATCGCGGATATCCGGTGGAGTCGGGTGTAACCCGGTCAGATATTCGTTATTACGTTCTATTTCTTTTGCGCGTGAGCGATTCCAATGTCGGAACCCCCTGCGATGATGTGGGCAGGTCATCGAGACGGGGATTCCAGTGGACGCGAACGAGAAGCGGCGGCGGGCGGAGGACAAGCGCGCCGGGGTGTTCGCGGATGAGCTGGCGAAGCTGCGTCGTCGTCGGGCGGCGCTGGAGGCGAAGGAGACCCGGTTGCTGGCGGACGCGTACGCGCTGACGTTGGAGCAGCGGTCACGGGTGGGGTCGGTGTCGTCGCGGGAACGCGACATGCCGCTGCGGTCGATGGCCCTGGAACTGGGGATGGCGGTCAGGGTGAACGACCGGTCGATGCAGACCCAGATGCACGACGCCCACGAGCTGATCGAGTTGTTCCCGCAGACGATGGAAGCACTCGTGGAGGGGCGGGTCAGTCGGGCGCATGCGCAGGTGATCCAAGACGCCGGCCGGGTGATCGAGGATGCCACCGACCGGGCCGCGTTCGAACGGATCGTGCTCGTTGAAGCGGAGCGGCAGACGGTGCCGCGGACGAAGAAGTACGCCATCCAACGCGCGGCAGTGTTGGACCCACGGCCCCTGCAGGAACGGCACCACACGGCGATGAAGGAAAGACGCGTGTGGGTCACCGACCTCGACGACACCCTGTCGACCCTGACAATCCTCGGCACGAACGTCTACATCCACGGTGCGTACAACCGGCTCACCGGGCAGGGCACCACGATCAAGGACGTCGACCGCGCGAAGCGGCGCGAGTACGCGGCCACGCAGGTCGAAGCTGAAGCGAACAGCGGGAGCGGCGGCACGGGGTCCGGGTCGGGGCCGGGGTCAGGTGCGGGGTCAGGTGCGGGGTTCAGGCTCGGCGAGACCGGGACGGACGACAACGGGAGCGTCAGCGGAGGCACCGCGGAGCCGTGGTTCGACGACCGCTCACTGGATGAGATCCGCTGCGACCTCGCCCTGGACATGCTCCTCGCCGGATCCCCGGTCATCGACCCCACCGACGGGGCGAAGGGTGGGCTCGGCGCCATCACCGCCGAGGTGCAGATCACCATCCCGATCACCACCCTCACCGGAGTCACCGGGTCCGGGGCGGAATTGAACGGAGTCACCCCGGTCGACCCGGAGACCGCCAGACGGCTGGCCGGAACCGCGAGGGTGTGGGACCGGGTGATGACCGACCCCATCACGGGCGTGGTGACCGCGGTCGACAGGTACACCCCACATCCATCCCAAACCCGCTTCCTCAACGCCAGAGACGTCACCTGCCGAACACCGGGATGTCGAAGGCCCGCGAAACTCTGCGACAAGGATCACTCCAGGGACTTCGCGTTGGGCGGACCAACCTCCAACGACAACCTCTGCAACGAATGCGCCCGACACCACACGTTGAAACACGCGACGAACTGGCACGTGCAACAACTGCCCGGCGGCATTCTCACCTTCACCAGTCCGGGCGGTAAGACCTACGACAGCCATCCACCCTCACGCGTCGCCTTCGTCCCCATCGACGATGGCACGCTCGCCGTGGCCCCCTTCTGACGGGGTGGGCCGGAGAATCCCCGCCGTCAGGCCGGCGTCGAGATCACCTCCCGGAGCCAGGCGCGGGCACGCGAGAGAAGCGCCCGAGCCGGTTCGGTGTCACGGGCCCAGCTCTCGAACCCGTGCGGGCCACCCGGCACGACATCGAGGGTGGTGGGCACGCCGGCCGCGGTGAGCCGCCGCGCGTAGTCCTGCACCTCCGGGAAGAACAGTTCGATGTCGCCCACCGCGAGATAGGTCGGAGGAAGCGCCGAAACATCCTCCGTTCGTGCGGCAGCGGCATACGGTGGCACGTCCGCACCTCCCGCCCCCTCGCCGAGGTAGGCAGTCCACCCGGCCCGATTGAAGCGGTTGTTCCAGACCGGATGGTCGATCTCGTCCAGAGCCGCGTCCGCGGCCGTCCGGTCGTCGATCATGGGCGCGAACAGCCACTGCCCGATCGGCTGCACCCCACCCTCATCGCGGATGCGCTGCACCACTCCCGCCGCGAGGCCGCCTCCCGCACTCTCCCCACCGACGACGATCCGCCCGGGGTCGACCGCGAGATCGTCGGCGTGCGCCTGGACCCACCGCCAGCCGGCGTGGACATCGTCGTGCGCAGCGGGAAAGGGATGCTCGGGCGCGAGCCGATAGTTCACCGAGACGACGACGATGCCGAGGTCGCGCGCGGTCTCTGCGCACAGCCGTTCGTCCTGACGCGCGTCGCCGATGAGCAGGCCGCCGCCGTGGACCCAGACCAACGCTGCGTCCTCCGAGCGCACGAGCGGCCGGTATACCCGGGTGCGCTGCCCCGCCACTCGGATCGACGTCACCTCGACGCCGAGGATCCGCGGCACCGGCAAGATCCGCGTACCCCCGCGGAGCAGGGACCGCACCCACCGCCGCGACACATCCGGAAGGCGCGTCCTGCGCGTCGCCGCACGGAGCGCGGGGTCCACCCGATCGAGATCCATCGTCACTCCTCCGGTCTGCTCGCGGGAGAGTTCCCCTCCCGAGTATCTTCGTCGCGTGACCGAAGGCAGCCCCGTCGCGACCCACCACACGACCTGCGCGATCGTGGGTGGCGGCCCGGCGGGTCTCGTCCTCGGCCTCCTGCTCGCCCGCGACGGCATCGAGGTGACCGTGCTCGAGAAGCACGCCGACTTCCTCCGCGACTTCCGCGGCGACACCGTGCACCCCGCCACCCTCGGACTCCTCGACGACCTCGGACTGTTCGAGCGGTTCGACGCCCTGCCGCACTCGAAGATCCGTCGGGCGTTCTTCCCGGGCCGGGAGGGCACTGCCGTCTTCGCTGACTTCAGTCGGCTGCCGGTGCGGCATCCGTACATCGCCATGGTGCCGCAGTGGGATCTGCTCGACCTGCTCGCAGAAGCCGCAGCCGCCGAACCGACCTTCACCCTCCTGCGCGAGCACGAGGTGACGGCGGTGACGCGCCGGAACGGCCGGGCGACGGGTGTCAGCTTCACCTCGCCGAACGGCGACGGCCGTCTCACCGCCGACCTCGTCGTCGGCTGCGACGGCCGTTGGTCCACCGTCCGCCGCAGTGTCGGGCTCCCGGTGCGCGAGATGCCCGTCGGCTTCGACGTCTGGTGGTATCGACTGACCAGCGACCGGCACCTCGACGAGAGCCTCCTCCCCCGGGTGCGCGACGGAAAGGTGGCGATCGGCATCCCGCGGCGCGGCTACGTTCAGGTCGCCGCGCTCGGACCGAAGGGGACGGATGCCGCGGTCTGCACCCGTGGCATCGACGCCTTCCGCCACGAGGCGGCGACGCTGTTCCCGGAGCTCGCGGATGCGGTCGGCACGATCGCGACCATGGACGAGGTCGAGCATCTCGATGTACGGCTGGAGCGTCTGCGGCGATGGCATGCGAACAACGTGCTCTGCATCGGCGACGCCGCCCACGCCATGTCACCGGTGGGAGGCGTGGGCATCAACCTCGCCATCCAGGACGCCGTCGCCGCCGCCCGCCTCCTCGCCGGCCCGCTCGCGCGTGGAGCACTCACCCGGCCCCACGGCAGCCGCGTGCTCGCCCGCGTCCGCAGACGCCGCCTTCCGGCGGTGGTCGTCATCCAGACCCTCCAACGGATCCTCCACGCGGGCGTGATCATGCCCGGCCTGCGAGGGAGCCCCCCGGATCCTCCCGCGTGGCTCCTGCGCCTCCTGCACGTCATCCCGGCCCTGACCGTCGTTCCCGCCTTCGCGATCGGGGTGGGCGTCAGACCCGAACGCGCACCGCGCTGGGCCCGCCGGCCGGGCAGCGCTGCGCCGATCAGCCGCGAGGCTCGGTGAGCTGCAGGCGCAGTTCGAAAGGCTCCGATCCCGAGAACGCGGTGACCCGGCCCGCCGCCAACGTGTACACGGCGAACTCGGCGACGTTCACATGGCGCCGCGTGGGTGCGATGCCCTCCCAGACCCCGGTGTGGGTGCCGCTCCCCCGCACATGCGCGGCGACGCGGTCGTCCTCTGCGACCACCTGGATGATCCGCCACCGCCAGTCGGGGAAGGCGTGGAAGAGATCATCGAGGTCGCTGACCCACGCCTCGACACCCGCCGGCCGGTGGGCGCGCCGCACCTCGGCGTGCACGAAGCCGCGGATCGCGTCGAGGTCGTGGCGGTTGGCCGCATCGATGTAGTCCGCGAACCACTCGTGCATCTGCCAGGGCTCCACAGGCTCATTATCGTGGGCGAGCCGGGCCGCATCAGCGTTCGCGCGCCAGGATCGCCCAGGTGTCGAGAGTCGTCCACTCGCCCTTGAACCAGTCCGCCTCCACCGCGCGACCCTCGTGCCGGAACCCCAGTCCGGTGAGAAGTCGCGCCACGGCGGCGTTGCGCTGATCCGACATCGCGATCACCCGATGCGCACCGTGATCGTCGAACAGCTCAGCGACGACCGCCCCCAGGGCCTCGCCGGCGACACCGCGCCGCTGATGCTCGGCAGCCACCGTGACGCCGACCTCATAGGTGTCGGGCTGATCGGCCAGGGTGTGGACGGCGACATCGCCGAGGAGGGCGCCGGAGGTGGCATCCCGCACTCCGATCTGCAGCCATTCCCCCGCCGGCGGCGGGAATCGCGTCGGCTGCCCGCCGAGCAGGGCGTCGGCGTCGGTCGCGCTGTACTCCGGCGTCCACGACTGCCAGCGCGCGACGTCGGGGTCACGACGATAGGCGACGAAGTCGTCGCGGTCGTCGGCGCCGAGCGGAGCCAGGATCAATCTCTCGGTGCGCAACGCGATCACGTCGGCAGGCTACCGCGGGTGACGCCGTCGAGGGTGTGAGCGGTCAGATCAGCAGATAGACGGCGCCGACCACCGTCAGGACGATCACGAGTCGCTCGAACAGCCGTTGGTCGATCCGGTCGGCGATCCATCGCCCACCGAGGGCACCCGCCACCACGAGCGGCGCGAGGATCGCGTCGAGCACGAGACCGGGCACCGTGATGAGGCCGAGTCCGACGGAAAAAGGCACCTTGCTGATGTTCACGATCGCGAAGAGCCACGCCGCGGTGCCGAGGAACTCCTTCACGGGGAATCGCGCGGCGAGGAAGTACATCGACATCACCGGTCCCGCCGCGTTGGCGACCATCGTCGTGAAGCCGCCCAGCGTGCCGTAGACCGCCGCGGCCCCGCGGCGAGGCGGTCCCTCGACGAGGGCGGATGCCATGCGGCGACGCCACAACGTGACCGCGATCACCCCGAGAAGCAGCACTCCGATGGTGCGCTTGACCCACGCGTCATCGGCGACGGCGAGGAAGAGCACCCCGACGAGAAGGCCGGCCACGATCGCCGGAGCCAGCCGGAGCAGCGCCCGCCAGTTCACGTGCCGCACGTACATCGTGATGGCGAACATGTCGGCGAGGATCAGCAGCAGCAAGATGGTGCCGGTCGACTCGCGCGCGGGGAGCACGGCGGCGAACGCTGCGACGGCGAGGGTGCCGGCCCCCGGGACCGCGGTCTTGGACAGCCCGATGACGACCGCCGCGACAGCCAGCAGAACCCAGGCGAACGGGCTGAGTTCGGGCACCCCTCAGACTTCGCGACCGGCGCCCGGCAGCCGGATCACGCCCGTCTGCGGCGCGAACTCGTCGGCGGCGTGGGGCAGCGAGAAGGTCGCCACAGCGGCGATGAGCGCATCGACGGTCTGCGTGTCGGCGACGACGTCGACGGCCAGGCCGGCACGGCGGGCGTCGCGCGCGGTCCGGGGTCCGATGGCGGCGATGACTGTCGTGTCGGGAATGTGGGGGAACTGGGCGTGCACCTGTTCTGCCACCGACCCACTGGTGACGAGGATGGCGTTGATGCGGCCGCTCTCGACGTCGCGGGCGATGCGGTCGGCGACGGGCACCCCGACCGTGCGATACGCGACGACGCTGCGCACGCGGTGACCGGCATCGCTGAGGCTGCGCGTGAGCACGGGCTTGGCGATCTCGCTCCGGAGGGTGAGGATGTCGACCGGCTCCGGCTCGAGCCCGATGAGCTGCTCGGCCATTCCCGCGGCGGAGTTGTCGCGCTCGGGGACGAGGTCGACCTTGTATCCGACGGCCTGCAGGGCCGCCGAGGTGGTCTCACCCACGGCGGCGACCTTGGTGGAGGCGGGAATCGTCGCGCGATAGGCGTAGAGCACGTCGACGGTGGTCGCACTCGTCACCGTGAGCCAGCGGAAAGCACCCGCAGCGAGGTCGGCCAAGGCCTTCTCGAGGGTCTCGTGATCGCGCGTGGGGGCGAAGTTGATCAGCGGCGCGATGACCGGCGTCGCGCCCTGGCGGCGAAGCGACGCCGCCACCCCATCACCCCACGGGCCACCGCGGGGCACGAGGACGCGCCAACCCCCGAGGGGCTTGGCTGACGGGTCCTGAGCTGCGTGGTTCATTCAGTCGACTCTCGTGGGGCGTGTTCGGCCGCCCGCACTTCGAGCAACCGACGCGCGCAGGTGCATACGCGCGATCGGCAGCATCCGCTCCATTGCACTGCCTGCTTCCCGAGCATACCCCGGGCCGCTCAGAACCGCCTCGCGACCGATATTTCAGTTCACCGGGTGTACGAGCGCACGAACAGCCACACGAGTCCGCCCACGGCAGCGGCGGCCGCGACCACGGCCGCCGTCGCGGCCCCGGGATTGCGCCGCGCGAAGTCGCGCGCGCGCTCGACCTCGCGGTCGGTCGCCTCCGACACCCGGCGCGGGACGTTCGCCTTGACCTCGATGGCGGCGAGCGCAGCCTTCAGCTCGGCCCGCGCCTGCTCCACGGGGTCGGCGATGCCGATCGGCACGGCGGTCCGGGGAACGGGAACAGGGGCCACAGCGCTCTTGCGCGGCGAGACCTCAGAGCTCATCGCGCACCTCCTTCACGTCGAGGGCGATCGACTGGACCGGGTTCTCGCGGCTGGACAGCCGCCGGAAGCGCAGGTAGCCCAGCAGCGCCAGGATCACGGTGATGAGGATCATCACCCCGAACACGACGATGGCCGACAGCCACACCGGCCACCACGACGACAGGCCCGCGATGACGAAGGTGCCGAAGACCGGCACCGACCAGAAGAGCACGAACAGGGCCGCGACGAACCAGCCCGCCCCGATGCCGGCATCCTTCGCGGTCTTCGCCAGCCACTTCTTCGCCGACTCGATCTCGGCGACGATGAGGTTCTTGACCAGCTCGGGAATCTCGCCGACAAGTGTCAGCAGACTGTCGTCAGCCCGGTCGCGGAAGCCGCGCGGGGTCGTCATATCAGGCTCCGGAGTGGGACGCGGGCGACGTCTTCGCCGCAGCGGCCGACGCGTCGGACGCGGCGTCGGCAGCGGCATCCTTCACGGCTTCCGCCGACGACTTCGCGGCGCGCTTGACCTCCGCGGCCTTCTGGTCGCCGCTGGTGTCCTTGGACGTCGCCGCCTTGGTCACCTTCACCGCGCCGTCCCACAGCGTGCCGGGGATGGATGCGGCGCTCGACTTGGCGAACTCCGTCACTTTCGCGACCTGCTTCTGCACCGGGGGCTGGTTCCACAGCTTCTCGGCCTGCGCCTTGATCTGCTCGTAGCGTTCGCGCCCCGCACGGGATCCCAGGACGTAGCCGGCGGCCAGTCCAATGACCAGCCCGATCTTGCCTCGCATGACGTCTCCTCACGTTCGTCGGGTGAAATCCCTTACACAGTAGCGGCGTATTCCTTTGACGGCATCCGCTCTTGACGCGCGCAGTCGCCCGGGGCACAATCATCCGGCCACGCCGCCGAAGAGGACGCCTCGTCGAAGCGCGTCGGCCTCGGCGACCGCATCCTCCACGACCTGCGCGAGCCCTGTTCCGGCCAGCCAGGCACCGACGACGGCGATGCCGGGCGCCGCCGCGAGCGCGGCGCGGGCACGGGTGGCGCGCTCGGCCCGTCCCCGGGCTGTCGCAGGCGGCGGCTGTTCGTAGCGATTTCGGTGCACCCCGCGCAGACGGACACCGTCGAGCGGGAGGGCCAGAAGAGCGGATGCCTCGGCCAGCGCCATCGCCGTCGCCGCGGCGTCGTCGAGCGCGGCCGTGGCCGGCGGATCGCCCGGGCCGCCGAAGGTCACCCGCGCGACGACGCCGTTCTCACCGGCTTCAGCGCGAAGCCCGTCCCACCGGCCGGTCTGGTGCAGGAGCGTCGATGCTCTGCGGGTTCCCGGCACCGCGTGCACCACCGGCCCCGGGCGGTCGACCGCGCCGCCGGGGGCGTCGAAGACGAGGGTGATCGATTCCAGGGGCACGGTGGGGGCGACATCGACCGCGAGCGAGGTGAGCTGCGGCGCGGCATCGGCGAGGAGCGCCCGCGCGGCGTCCTCGTCGACGGCGACGACGACCGCGTCGGCGGCGACGGCCTCGTCGCCGGTCTGGACCAGCCACGGCCGGGCGCCGACGTCGCGGGAGCGCCTGATCCCGGTGACCGGCGCCTCGGTGCGGATCTCGACGCCGAAGTCGTCGAGGCGTGCGGCGAGGCCGTCGACGATCCGCGACATCCCGCCCGAGAGCCCGGCGAGGCCCTCTCCTGCGCCTTCACGCTCGGCGCGAACGGCCGCCACGGCGCCGGCGAGAGATCCGGTGCGGGTGAGGGCGGCGTTCAGGCCCGGCGCGACGTCATCGACGACGACGTCGTCGGGATCGACCGCGTAACCCCCGACGCTGAGCGGGGCGACGAGTCGGTCGCGGACACGGTCGCCCATGCGGGTTCGCACGAGGCGCCCCAGACTCTGCTCCTGACCGATCGTGAGCGGTGGGCGGAGCCGGTCGAGGTACGCGCGCCACGCGCCGGACCACCCGATGTGGCGGCGCACGTCATCGGCCCACGCATTCGCGGGGATGCCGACGACGGTCTCCGCCGGGAGCGGCGCGGCTCCGGCCGCGCCCGCGATCCAGCGCCCGCCGTGGTCGGGACGGATCACCGCATCACCGAGCCCCACGTCGTCGAGAACCGCCGCGACCACCCCGCCGCGGGTGGAGAATCCGTCGGCGGCGAGGTCCACCCCGACCCCGCCCACATCCTCGCGACGGATGACGCCGCCGACCCGGGCGTCGCGCTCGAGAACGGTGACGCTCATGCCGACCTTCGCGCACTCGAGCGCGGCGACCAGACCCGCGACCCCGCCGCCGACGACGATCACGGCCTTGTCGGCGGGATTCGCGGGAACGGATGTGGCGTCAGCGGCGTCGGTCACGGCGCAGTCTCCCTTCGGCGGCCACCAGTCGGCCGTCATGCAGTTCGGCGACCCGATCGGCGCGTGCGCGGAGGATCGGATCGTGGGTCGCGACCACCGCGGCGATGCCTCGGGTGTGGACGAGATCGACGATGAGGTCCATCACCGCTGTCGCGGTGCGGGAGTCCAGCTGCGCGGTCGGCTCGTCGGCGATGAGCACGCGCGGCTCCGCGACGATCGCCCGCGCGATCCCGACCCGCTGCTGCTGCCCGCCCGACAGCTCGCCGGGCCGCTGCCCGGCGTGGTCGGCGAGCCCCACCTGGCGGAGGGCTTCGGCGACCCGCGCATCGCGTTCGCCGGGCTCGGTGCGGGCGATCCGCAGCGGCAGCTCGACGTTCTCGGCCGCCGAGAGCACGGGGATCAGTCCGAACGATTGGAAGACGAACCCCAGATCGCGCCGGCGGACCTCGGCCAGAGCGTCCTCGTCGAGCGAGGTCACCTCGGTCTCACCCACCCATACGCGGCCCGCGTCGGGGCGATCCAGCGTGCCGAGGATGTTCAGGAGAGTCGTCTTGCCCGCGCCGGAGGGCCCGGTGACGACGACGAGCTCACCCGCACGCACCTCGAGGTCGATGCCGACGCAGGCGTGCACGTCGCCGGCGGCGCTGCGGAAGGTACGCGTGAGACCCTCGCCGCGGAGGGCCGCGACCCCCGCGCCGCTCACGGCCGATCCTCCCGGGGAGCGTCGGGCGCGGCATCCGCTCGCTCCCCCGGGCGCACCTGCACGTGGTCGGGTTCGAGGGCGAGCCGCACCCGGTCGCGGAGATCCAGCGCCGCGACGAACTCGTCGGGGAGCTGCAGTCGTCCCACCCGGTCGAGCACGGCGTACTCCTCGGCGATGTGCTCCTCGGCGCCGTGCTCGTCGACGCGGGTGGAGCGCAGCACCTCGGTGGAGGTGCGCCCGTCGCGGATCTGCACGGTGCGCGCGACGTGGTCGGACACCCCCGGGTCGTGCGTGACGATGAGCGTGGTGATTCCGCGCTCACGGTTCACGGTGCGCATGGCCTCGAGCACCTGGGCGCTCGTGGTGTCGTCGAGTTCGCCGGTCGGCTCATCGGCGAGGAGCACCCGCGGATCATTCGCGATGCCGACGGCGATGGCGACCCGCTGCTGCTCACCGCCGGACATCTCCGCCGGTCGACGGACGGCGCAGTGCCCCACGTCGACGAGGTCGAGAAGCTCCTGCACCCGCGCTCTCCGGGCGGCGGCACCGCGGGGCGTTCCCGTCACGGCGAGGCTCGCCGCGACGTTCTCGGCGGCGGTGAGATAGGGGAAGAGGTTGCGCGAGGTCTGCTGCCACACGAACCCGACGCTGCGACGGCGGAAGCCGACCCGCTCCTTCTCCTTCATCGTCAGGAGGTCGTGGCCGGCGACGACGGCCACCCCGGCGGTGGGCCGGTCGAGGCTGGAGAGGATCGACAGGAGCGTGGACTTGCCCGACCCCGACGCACCCACGACGGCGACGAGCTCTCCGGCGTCGACCCGCAGGTTCAGTCCCTGGAGGGCCTGAACCTCGATTCCCGGGCCCGAGGCCGTGGGCACCTGGAAGATGCGCACGAGATCAGCGCACCAGATGTCGGCATCGGGCGCGGCTCCCGGGCGCGCACGGGTGGTGGGGTCCATGGTCCTATCCTTCCTCGACCGTGCGCAGGAGGCGCGAGGTGCGGGCGCGGCGCGAGACCGCCAGGGCGATGAGCGTGGCAAGCGCCACGAGCGCGACGAAGGCACCGAGCGTGACCCCGAGGATCACGGGATCGACGGCATAGGCGGGCTGAGCCGTCGATCCGGTGAACGACCGGAGGTCGACCCCGGCCAGGACCACGAGCGGCACGAGAGCGCCGAACAGGGTGCCCGCGATGAGGGCGGCGAGTCCCGCCGGCGCGACCTCCCACGCCGCCAGGGCGCGCCCGATGCGGGCCGGGGCGCCGAGCGTGCGGAGCAGGGCGAGCAGCCGCGCCCGCGGCGCGGCGGCGAGGGTGAGGGTCATCACCACCGCGAGGGCGCCGAGAAGTGCGGCGAGCGCCGTCGCGGTGAGGAGCGCGGCGCGCAGACCCGCGACGGCAGGACTCGCTTCGATCCCGTCGGTGATCTCGCGGGCGGTGTCGATGCGGAGCGTGGGGCTCACGACCTGCCGCACCGCGTCGAGCACCGCACCCGGGTCGCCGCCGGGCGCGAGCCGCAGCACCGCGGTGCGGTCGCTCGGATCCCGACCGAGCGCCTCCTCGGCGGCCGAGGCGTCGAGCGCCAGCCAGGCCGCGCGTGCGCCGATCGGGGCCGGTCCGTCGAGCACCCCCACGACCTCGGCGGGCACCGAGCCGACCCGCAGGCCGTCGCGGCCGTCGATCTCGTCGGCGAGCGCGGTCGAGACGACGATCGGAAGCGACCCGGACGTCGGTGCCAGCGAGACGCCGGGCGGCAGCATCCCCGGGCCCTCCCCCTGCACCGCGCGGAGGTCGTCGGCGTCGACGACGAAGGCCGAGGTGCCGACCCGCTCACCGTCGATGTCGAGGGTGACGGGCTCCGCCCCCGAGATCCCCGTCGCCCCCGCCACGCCGTCCAGGGCGCCCAGCTGCGCGAGCTGGTCGCGCGTGATGATGCCGCCCGCCACCCGGATGTCGGCGCCGATCTGCGCGCCCGCCGATCGGTCAATGCCCGCCTGGACGGTGGAGAGGAGGATGCCGGAGGAGACCGCCACCGACACCCCGACCACGAGCGCGAGCACGGGGGTCAGCCCGATCGCGGGCTCCCGCAGCGCCCGCACGGCTCCGAGATAGCCCGCGAGGTCGCGGGCTCCGCGGGATCGCCGGAGGATCGCCGCGAGCGGCAGCGGATACAGCCGCAGCGTCACGACGCACGCGACGAGCGCGAGCAGCAGCGGTGTCGCCGCGGTCAGGAGGTCGGCGCCGTCACCCGCACCGCGGATCAGCAGCAGCGTGAGCGCGAGTGCGGCGAGGACGAGCACCGCGCCCTCGCCGATGACCCGCAGCCGCGATCCGCGCCCGCCGAGATCGGCGCGAGGCCGGCGGTCGGCGGCCGACGGTGCGAGGACGGCCAGCATGACGGCGGGAAGGAGACCGACGGCGACCGCCAGCCCGACCCCCGCGACGTCGGGGACGGTTCCGAGGACCACCTGCGTGAGGGCCATGCCGATCCCGACACCGAAGAGCGCCGGAAGGATGCCGCAGGCCACGCCGTCGAGCGCCAGAAGAGCCCGGAGCTGCGCGGTGTCCGCGCCACGCGCAGCGAGGAGGCGCAGAGCGGGTCGGCGCCGGTCGAACACGAGCCGACAGCCGAGGATCAGCACCGCGGCAGCCACGCCGATCGGGCCGGAGGCGATCATGGCGACCACCCCTGCGGTCGCCCGCTCCTGGGCGAGCGCGGCGTCGATGGCGCCGATGACGTCGGCGGTGAACCGCAGGCTCAGGATGCCGCCGCTGCCGGCCGAGGTCTCGGCGACGGTGTGCCCCACCGCGGTGAGGAGACGAAGGCCCGCCGCGACCGCCTCGGCGTCGCGCGCGTCGACCGCGGTCTCGTCGAAGGGGTACCAGACGATCGTCGTGACGCTCGCGCCCTGCGTCGGGAAGGTCGCGCGGAGGGACGCCGGATGGGCGAACCCGGTGCCGGTCACGACCCGCGGCATGTTGCCGTCATCGAAGATGTTTGGCTCGAGCACCGAGGCGACGTGCTGCCAGTACGCACCGGCGGGATCGACGGGGGCGAAGACACCGACGAGCACGACATCGACGATGCCGTCGAAGCCGGTGATCTGACGCGTGGTGTCGCGTTCCCACTCGAGCTCGTCGGCGGTGTCGGCCGACAGGATGATCTCGATCCTCCCGAAGGCCTGACCGTCCGCGACCTCGGCGCCCGGCTCGACGAAGACCGCGGGCTCGGGCAGCCGGCCGTCGACGATCTCGATCTCGTCTTCGTAACGGGGGTCCACGGCGACGGCGATCTCCGCCGTCCCCGGCTCGTCGGCCAGGACGGCCGGTGAGCCGACGGCGACCGTGCGCGCCGGCTGCAGGATGTCGGGGAGCGGCGCCGCCGCCTCGCCGCGGATCCGCTCGACCTCGGCTGTGAAGCCTCCCCAGACATCGTCGACGACGGTCGGGTTGGAGAACAGCACCTCGGGCGCGACCTGGGGGATGCCGTTCTCGTCGGCCACGACGTCGCGCTCGACCGCGCTGAGCCCGGCGAGCCGGTACTGCACGGTCGCGTCGCCGAGGCGCCCGAGGGCGACGGGAGCCGTGGTGGTGAGCACCGTGAGAACCAGCACGAGCAGGGCGACCACGAAACCCCCGCCCGAGGCGAAGCCGAGGTGGTGGCGCAGGAGCGCCGCCCGGGTCACGCGGCCGCTCACCGGGCCTCCTCCCCTACGAGCGCGTCACGGGCGGCGCGATCGACGCTCAGGCTCGCACCCACGACGATGAGGGCGAGCCCCGCCACGACCACCGTCACGACGCCGATGAGCGGAACCCAGGCAGGCTGAAGCGAGAGGGCCACGGGAAGGATGCCGGGCGTCGTCGCGCGGACGAGGGGTGCGGCCAGAAGGAGCGTGACCGCTCCGCCGGCCACCACGCCGAGGAGGGCGGAGCCGCCGAGGATCGCTCCGAGCTCACCGGCGCGCAGCCGCGCCTGCCGGCCGGTGGTGACGCCGAGCGCACGGAGGACCGCGACCTCGGGCCCCCGCGCGAGAGCGAGCGACTGGACGATGGCGAGCGTGGCGATCAGCGCGAGCACGGCAGCGCCACCGGCGGCCACCCACCACCCCGGAACGAGCACCCCGATCATCCGGTCGGCCACCCCGGGGGCGGCCACGCGCACAGGACGGTCGTCGAACGTCGCGCTGAGCGCGGCGTCGGAGCTTGTGCGGCCCGCGGCCCACACGCTCCCGGGGAGGGCGAACGACGTTCCCCGCTGCAGGGAGGCGACGAGAAGATCGTCCGTCACCGCGAAGACGGCGTCGGTGCGCGACGCCCCGGGGATGGCCGCGACGACGGCGGCGACGAGCACCTCGCCGCGGCGCCCGGTGCCGGCCACC
This sequence comes from Microbacterium sp. SLBN-154, assembly GCF_006715565.1. NCBI lineage: Bacteria > Bacillati > Actinomycetota > Actinomycetes > Micrococcales > Microbacteriaceae > Microbacterium > Microbacterium sp. SLBN-154. Next base: position 846,722 of record NZ_VFNL01000001.1, on the reverse strand, counting down.
CGGTAGTCGAGACGGTCGCCGACGGCGATGCCGAACCGCGCCCCGAACCCTTCGGAGACGGCGACCCGCAGGGCCTCGGCCGGCACGGCTGCGGGTCCGCGTTCCCGGCCGTCGGCGAGCCAGATCACCCGCTCGCGGTCCCCACCCTCGAAGACGACCGAGCCGGCGAGGTCGAGGGTCTCCCCTCCGACCGCCGAGACCCGGTCCAGCGTCACCGTTCCCGCGGGCACGCCGGGGGTCGGGCCCACGCGCACGACGAGCGCGGCCAGCGTCCACGGCGCTGCCCCCTCGGGGAGAGCGGCTTCGGCCACCACCTGCGCGCCGTCGATCGACGACAGCGACAGCGGCTGCGACACAGGCGTCCCGCGCGCGTCGAGGAGGATGGCGAGCGGCTGCAGCGCACCGCTCACGTCGGCACCGGTCCACTGCGTCGACACGGTGATCGAGAGACCGGCGGCTCCGTCCCCGAGCGCGACGGGTGCCGCCCGCGCGACGTCGCCCGCGCCGGCGCCCTCCTCGTCGGTCACCGCCCGCACGAGCGCCTCGGGATCGGCCGCGCCGCCCGCATCGGTCATGACCTCCGGCGCGAGAGCGGCGGGGAGTGCGACGAGGCTCACGTCATCGTCGCCGAACTCGAGCATGTCGGTGACCGCCCCCGCCACCGCATCGACGCCCTCCACGGCGGCAGCCGCGGCGAGATCCGCGGGCGAGGCGCTCTGCGGTGCCAGGTCGACGCGGAGGTCGGCGCCCACGCGCAGCGCGGCGGAATCCGACGCGGCGGCGACCCAGGTGCCGGCGAATGCGCCGGCGAGCACCGCCTGCGACACCGTCAGGGCCACCAGCAGCACGGCCACCCCCGAGAGCGGGAGCCGGCGGGCGATCTGGCGCCGGCCGAGCGCGGTCTCCAGGCCCCGGGTGCGCGCCGCCGGAAGCGCCGCGATGCGCGCGATGACGCCAAAGGCGGCGAGCGCTGCCAGCGCCGCGGCGAGGAGGACCACGGTGGGGGTGAGCGCCACGATCGGGTCGAACCCGCCGGGCCGGGCGAACCCGAGCTGCCAGAGGCCGAGGGCCGCTGCCGCGAGCACGATGACCACGGCGGCGGCGCCGGTCGCCCGTGCTCCCCGGCGACGCGTGATCGAGCGGCGCGCCAGCGCCACGACGAGGATCGCCGCGAGGAGCAGGGCGACCAACGCCCCGGACGCCGTCTGCGAGACCGCCGCGGCCGCGGCATCCGTCCCTGCGATCGCCGACGCGAGCCCGGCGGCGGCGACCGCGCCTGCGATCGCGCCGGCGACACCGACCGCCAGCGCCTCGATCGCGTGGAGCACGAGCGCCTGCCCGCGCGAGAGCCCCCGGGCGCGGGCGGTGTCGGTCTCGTGCTCGCGTGCAGCGGCGAGCAGCCGACCGAGCTGCGCCACCGCGGCCCCCGCCACGACGGTGACGGTGAGGAGGAGGGACGGAAGCGCTGAGGCGAGCGAACCCGCGCCGACGGCGACCGCGGCGGCGACCTCGTCGTCGGGGGTGCCGGCGGCCGCGGCGGCGCGGGCGAGCGACTCGGCATCGCCGGTGACGACGAGGACGAGGATGACGGTGGCCACTGCGACGGCGACGGTCGCCGAGAGGGCGCCGAGCTGCCCGGCGCGGGCACGCGCCCTGCGCACGACCAGGCCGGCCGTGCCGAGGGTGCGCGGATCCGCCACGTCGCGCACCTCCTTGGTCCGATCGCTGAGTGGTCCGATCGATGGCTCCTGACAACCTAACGGGTGCGAGACTGTCGGCATGACGCTTCACATCACCGGTGATGAGACCGCGGATCAGCTGCTCACCGACGATCCGCTCGCGTTGCTGATCGGGATGCTGCTCGACCAGCAGGTCGCGATGGAGACCGCTTTCGCGGGGCCGTTGAAGATCTCGGAGCGAGCCGGCACCCTCGATGCGGCCGCCATCGCGGGCTTCGAGCCCGACGCCTTCGCCGAGCTGTTCTCGGCCACCCCGGCGGTGCACCGCTTCCCCGGCTCGATGGCGGCGCGCGTGCAGTCGCTGTGCACCGCCGTCGTCGAGGAGTGGGGCGGCGACGCCTCGGCGATCTGGCGGCGCGACGAGCCCGATGGCGCCGAGGTGCTGAAGCGCCTCAAGAAGCTCCCGGGATTCGGGGAGCAGAAGGCGAAGATCTTCCTCGCGCTCCTGGGCAAGCAGTACGGCTACACCGGCGCCGGATGGCGGGAGGCGTCCGCGCCCTACGGCGAGGAGGGGGCGTTCCGCAGCGTCGCCGACATCGTCTCGCCCGAGTCGCTGACGAAGGTGCGCGAACACAAACGCGCGATGAAGGCGAAGGCGAAGGAGTCGTCGTGAAGACGACCGGCGGCGACGTCGAGGGGTACATCGCCGCGGTGACACCGGAGCGCCGTCGGCGGGACGCCGAGACGCTCGTGACGATGATGCGCGAGATCTCCGGCCGGGAACCGGCGCTGTGGGGCACGATCATCGGCTTCGGCAGCTGCCACTACCGCTATCCCACCGGCACCGAGGGCGACATGCCGCTGCTGTCGTTCGCGCCGCGCAAGGCGTCGACCACGGTCTACGTCGACGCCGTCGCGGCGCACACCGACGATCTGGCGAAACTCGGGCCGCACACCTCGAGCGTGTCGTGCATCTACCTGACCGACCTCGAGAAGGTCGACCTCGACGTGCTGCGACACATCCTGGTGCAGAGCTTCGCGTCGGTGACCAGCGGCGGCGGCGAGTACGCCGCCATCACCGTCACCGGCTGAGCCGGTCACCGGCGAGCAGTGTCACCGGCTGAGTCAGGCCCCCTTCAGGCGCTCCGCGAGGTAGGCACGCAGGCCCTCGAGAGGCACCCGCTCCTGACCCATCGTGTCGCGATCGCGGACGGTGACCGCCCGGTCCTCGAGCGAATCGAAGTCGATGGTGACGCAGAACGGCGTGCCGATCTCGTCCTGTCGGCGATAGCGACGACCGATCGCGCCGGCGTCGTCGAAGTCGACGTTCCACTGCCCGCGCAGGTCGTCGGCCACCTCGCGGGCGATCGGCGAGAGCTGCTCGTTGCGCGAGAGCGGCAGCACCGCGGCCTTGACCGGAGCCAGGCGCGGATCGAGGCGCAGCACGGTGCGCTTGTCGGTACCGCCCTTGGCGTTGGGCGCCTCCTCCTCGTGGTACGCATCGACGAGGAACGCCATCATCGACCGGGTCAGACCGAACGAGGGCTCGATGACGTACGGGGTGTACTTCTCCCCCGAGGCCTGATCGAAGAAGGTCAGCGACTGGCCCGATGCCTCGCTGTGGCTCTTGAGGTCGTAGTCGGTGCGGTTCGCCACGCCCATCAGCTCGCCCCACTCCTTGCCCGGGAAGCCGAAGCGGTACTCCAGGTCGATGGTGCCGGCGGAGTAGTGCGCGCGGTCCTCGGCGGGCACGTCGAAGCGACGCATGTTCGCCTCGTCGATGCCGAGGTCGACGAACCAGCTCCAGCACGCCTCGACCCAGTGGTGGAACCACGTCTCGGCCTCGGCCGGCGGGGTGAAGTACTCGATCTCCATCTGCTCGAACTCGCGGGTGCGGAAGATGAAGTTGCCCGGGGTGATCTCGTTGCGGAACGCCTTGCCCACCTGGCCGACGCCGAACGGGGGCTTCTTGCGGCTGGCGGTCAGCACGTTGGAGAAGTTGACGAAGATGCCCTGCGCGGTCTCGGGCCGCAGGTAGTGCAGCCCCGACTCGTCGTCGACGACACCGAGATACGTCTTCACCAGACCCGAGAACGCCTTCGGCTCGGTGTACTGCCCCTTCGTGCCGCAGTTCGGGCACGGCACCTCGGCCAGGCCGTTCTCGGCGGTGCGGCCCTTCCGCGCCTCGAAGTCCTCGATCAGGGTGTCGGCGCGGAAGCGCTTGTGACACTGCAGGCACTCCACGAGGGGGTCGGTGAAGGTGGCGACGTGGCCCGACGCCTCCCACACGCGCTTGGGCAGGATGACGGAGGAGTCCAGGCCCACCATGTCGCCGCGTCCGCGGACGAACGTCTGCCACCACTGGCGGCGGATGTTCTCCTTCAGCTCGGTGCCGAGGGGCCCGTAGTCCCACGCGGAGCGCGATCCGCCGTAGATCTCGCCCGCTTGGAAGACGAACCCGCGATGGCGAGCGAGGGCGATGACTTTATCGAGACGGGACTGGTCGGGCACCCGTCGATTCTAGTGAGCCCTATCGGACGAACGAGATCGACAGCGGGTAGGTGTACCACTGACCACGGTTGGCGGCGACGGCGGCGATGATGCAGAACACGATGTTCAGGACGTAGGCGGCCAGGATGACGAAGAGCCCGATGAGGAAGAAGGTCAGGATGCCGCCGACGAGGTAGGCGATGATCAGGGTGAGCTGGAAGTTCAGGGCGGTGGCGGTGTGCGCCCGCACGAACGGTCCGCGATCCCTGAGCACGAGGTACCCGATGAGAGGGGCGAGGAACCCGAGGAAGAGTCCGCCGAGGTGGACGAGGGTGGCCCAGAGCTTCTCATCGGAGGGGCTCATCGGTTCGGCGGCGGGCGGGACGGGCGGCGGCGTGGTCATGTTCCTAGCATCCTGTCGAGGTTGACGGCGGCGGTGATGAGGGCGAGGTGGCTGAACGCCTGCGGGAAGTTGCCCAGCTGCTCCCCGGTGAGGCCGATCTCCTCGGCGTAGAGGCCCAGGTGATTGGCGTAGGTCAGCATCTTCTCGAACGTCAGCCGCGCGTCATCCAGTCGGCCCGACCGGGCGAGGGCGTCGACGTACCAGAAGGAACAGAGGGTGAAGGTGCCCTCCGACCCGCGCAGGCCGTCAGGCGATGCCGCCGGGTTGTAGCGGTAGACGAGGCTGTCCGAGACGAGCTCCTCGTCCATCGCCCGAAGGGTCGAGAGCCACAGGGGATCGCGCGGCGAGACGAAACCTGTCCGCGGCATGACCAGGAGCGATGCATCCAGCACATCCGTCCCTTCGTGCTGGACGAAGGCGTGACGCTTGTCGTCCCAACCGGCGGTCATGATCTCGGAGTAGAGCGCGTCGCGCTCGGTACGCCACCGGACGATGTCGGCGGGTTTTCCGATCGATTCCGCCAGACGGATGCCGCGGTCCAGCGCCACCCAGCACATCAGGCGCCCGAAGGTGAAGCGCTGGCGTCCGCCGCGGGTCTCCCAGACTCCTTCTTCGTCTCGTTGCCAGTTGTCGCACACCCAGTCGAGCATGCGGGCGACCTCGGTCCACCCGCGGTGCGAGAGCATCAGGCCGTGGGCCTGGGCATGGGCGATGGAGTCCATGACCTCGCCGTAGATGTCCAGCTGCAGCTGGTCCTCCGCCCCGTTTCCGATGCGGACCGGTCGGGAGCCCCGGTAGCCCTCGAAGTTCTCGAGCATCGTCTCGTCGAGGTCGTGGGTGCCGTCGACGCGGTACATGATCTTCAGCGGACCCGACTCGTCACCGACGCTCTCCTTGACCCGATCGGCGAGCCACGCCACGAAGGCCTCCGCCTCGTCGGCGTACCCGAGCGCGAGCAGGGCCGAGACGGAGAACGACGCGTCGCGGATCCACGTGTAGCGGTAGTCCCAGTTGCGCTCGCCGCCGACCTGCTCGGGCAGTCCGGCAGTGGGTGCGGCGACCATGGCCCCGGTGGGCGCATAGGTGAGGAGTTTCAGGGTGATGGCCGAACGTGTGACCACTTCCCGCCATCGACCGCGATAGGTCGATCGGTCCACCCACTCCCGCCAGAACCTCTGGGTGCGTCGGAACATCCGGTCCAGCTCACCGGCCGGCACCCGCTCGGCGCGGGCACCGCCGGTCTCCAGGAGCAGCCCCGTGCTCTCACCGGCGCGGAGCTCGCCCCGGATGCGGAGGGCGCCGTCGACCATCTCCAGGTGGCCGGCGGGAGCACCGTCGCGCTCGATGACGTCGCCGACCCGGTGGACGGTGAGAGTCTGGCCGGCTCCGCTGAACACCACACCGTGATCGGGCGAGGCCTCGATGCTCTCGGGGTGCTGTCCATATCCGAACCGGGGCCTCACCTCGGCTTCGAACTCCATCGCACCGCGCACGACGCGGATGAGGCGTGCGATGCGGTGACGCTGGGTATGCCCGCGTCCCGCGATCGGCATGAAGTCGACCACCTCGCCGACGCCGTCCTCGGTCATGAAGCGGGTGATGAGGATGGCGGTGTCGGGAAGGTAGAGCTGTCGGGTCACGACGTCGTCGGCGATCGGCCGGATGCTGCAGAAACCACCCGTCTCGGCGTCGAGGAGCGACCCGAAGATGCTCGGGGAATCGAACCTCGGCGCGCAGAACCAGTCGATCGTGCCGTCGGTGGCCACCAGCGCGGCCGTCTGCAGGTCGCCGATCACGCCGTGGTCGGCGATGTTGGGGTAATCCGCCATGAGGCCCTCCCGTCGGGTCCATCGTGTCAGCTGGGAAGCCCGAAAAGGAGAGTTCTCTCATCTGATTGGAAGGCGGTTTCGCGGTTGTCTAGGCTGTGGAAGTCGTTGTCAACGGTTCGGGGAGGTACGCGATGAAGTTCGCGATGGGGGCTGACACGCTGGGCGTGCTGGGAAAGGCGACCTCCGGGTCGAGTGACGAGCTGGCACTGCTGGTGCGGCAGCTGCTCGAGGCGGCGGAGCCGCTGGAGGGGCAGTTCCAGGGCGCGGGACGCGTGGCGTTCGACCGTTTCAAGGCCCGCACCGACGCCATCTCCGGCGAGCTGAAGCTCGCGCTGGACGGCGTTCTCGGCGGTATCGCAGGGATGGACCGGTCGTTCCAGGAGGGTGAGGCGTCGATGGTCGACTCCACCACCAGCCTGGAGTCGGGTTCATCGTTCGACGCGGCGCGCTTCGGCGCTCGATGACGAGGGGGATCATCATGGCGAATCAGGGTGACCGCCGGGATTACAGCATTCCGGCATCGCAGAACGCACAGGACAACTTCAACCGCGTGGCCGCTCAGCTCGAGACGCTGATCGACGCGCATGACCGCGACGTGAACGCCGCGATGGCCGACTACGCCGCCGACGGCGTGTCGGAGGACTACCGCGCCAAGGAGCTGCGGTGGAAGAACGCCGCGGGCGAGGTGCGCTCGATCATCCAGACGCTCCGGTCGTCGCTGGAGCGCAATGACGAGTCGGCGCAGACCGCTCTCAGCAAGGCGCGTACCGCGGTCGAATCCATCGGCTGAGGAGGCTGACCTGTGACGGGCTGGAGAATCCAACCGTCAGGGGTCGTCGCCGTACTGCAGGACGTCAACGTCGATGCCGAGGCCCTCGGCACCGCGCTGAACAACCTCAGTCCCGCCCTCGAGGGGGCGGTGACCGCCTCGCAGTCGGCCGCGATCGCTGAAGCGGTGCAGTCGTACTTCCAGATTCAAGAGGGTCCCCGCATCCAGGGGATGAGCACCCGGATCGGCGCGGCCGCGACGGGTGTCGTGAGCGCGACGGAGGCCTACGTGCAGGGCGACCTGGACATGGCGGCCCACGCGCAGTCTGCGGCCCACGCGACGGTCTACCCGCCCGTGCTGCCGCCGGGGGTGATGTGACAGATGCCGAGTGCCATCGATCCGGACGCGATTCCGGGTAAGGACATCGATCCGGACACCATCGAGCTCCACGCGGGCACGGTGAACACGGTCTCCGGTCAGGTGCGCGACCACGGCGCCGCGGTGCACACGAAGTGGCAGGGGATGGCCGCGGTGTACGAGGCGCCCGAGTCGGGCATCGTGCTCGACCTGATGCAGCCGGTGAACACGCAGTCCACCCAGGTCGGCGACAACCTGTCGGTCGTCTCGCAGGCGCTGACCGGGTTCGCCGAGGCGGTGCGCCCGATCAAGGCAGCGCTCGACCAGCTGCGGCTGGACGCCCAGGCGTTCCGCGCCGAGATCGCCGGTGGCGTCCAGGTGCAGGAGCTGAACCCCGCCTACACGGCGTACGGGTCCTACGGCACGACCGCGGCGTCGTACTCGGGCTCGTGGAACGCCTACGGAGCGGCCGGGTCGACGAGCTCTGCTGAGCCGGTGGAGCAGTACCGGACCGTCACGAAGGAGTGGCACGAGGTCCAGGAGTACGTCGACCGCAACAACGACCTCATCGCTCAGGTGAATGCGCAGCAGGTGCTGCTGTGGGAGGCCGAGCGCGACTGCGCGAACAAGATCCGTGCGCTCTACGGCGCCGATCCGCTCCGGGCCGCGCAGTCGGAGGACGACGCCCTCGGCTACGGCATCGAGGAGATCCCCGAGGGCACCGAGATGCCCTGGGGAGCCGAGGTCGAACGCACCGAGGGCTGCGGTGAGGCGACGGCGAAATTCGTCTTCAAGGACTTCCTCTGGGAGGGCATCGCCGTCGGCGGCATCTGGGGCACGGTGGAGGGCCTCGGCACCCTCGTGCTCGGGTACAACCCCGCGACCGGCGACTTCTTCTCGGGCGACGCCTATGGCGCGGCCTGGGGGAACCTCGGCAATCTGCTGTTCGCCGGGATGGCCAACGGCGGGGTGCTCGCGCCCATCTTCCACGCCGACACGCTCATGCAGCAGTTCGGCGGCGACGGGTTCCTTCCGCAGGAGGTGCGCGACTTCAAGGCGCAGGCCGATGAGGCCGCGATCAACACCGGCAAGGCGCTCATCGCCTGGGACAAGTGGGCCGATGACCCGGGCACCGCGCTCGGCGAGTCGGTGTTCAACGTCGGCACCGCCCTCATCCCGGTGGGCGGCGCGGCCGTCGCCGGTGTGAAGACAGCCTCGACGGCAGCATCCGTCCTCTCTCGGATGGCGCGGGTCGCCGACTTCGTCGACCCGGCCGCCTGGGCCGTGAACGGCACGATGCGCCTGGGAAGCGCCGGGCTCGGGAGCCTGGACAACCTCATCGGGCGCCTGGACAACGCGCCCGTCGACGTGAACCTCGGCCCCGTCGAGGTGTACACCGCCACCGACTCGGCGTCGGCGATGCGCCTCCTCGACGAGGCCGGTGTCGACCCGCAGAACGTCTTCGCCCGGGTCGATGAGACCGGCACGCCGGTGCTGGAGTTCCCCGGCGGTGTGATCGAGATGCCGGCGGGTTCGTTCGACAACGCCGCAGGCGGTGGCGTGCGCGGCGGCGACGGCGGCGCCGATGGATCCGTCTCCGCGCCCGTGCGCGAGCCGGAACTGGTGAACGCCGGTGGCGTGCGCGGCGAGACCGGTCCGGCCCCGGTGAACGCGATCGTCGACGAGGCGCCCGTTCGCACCGAGACCGGCGGGTCGGGCGGGTCGGGCGGCGACGCGAACACCCCCAGCGGAGGGGGTGCAGGATCGGGCGACGGTTCAGGACCGGGCGACGGTTCGCCACCGGTCGATCGTGGCGGCGAAGGCGACGGCTGGACGCAGGGCCCAGAGCACCGCGGGGGAGACATCGATCCCCAGTACGGCGAGCCTCGCGCCGATCACGGCACGCTGGCCGACCAGTACGCGCCGCCGGCAGAGGTGCCGGCGGACATCCGGCACCTCGTCTCCGACCCCGAGGCGCCCTACGGTCGCGGCTCGGACGGGGAGCCGTACACGCGCGCCGAGTGGGAAGAGCGGTACATGGGTCCGGACAACCGGCCCATCTACCCCGGCAACGACGGGGCGGTTCCGGGTTCCCGGGTGTCGTACACCGACATGGAGGCGTTCCACCGCGACTACGGCGACACGATCGACCGCTTCGGGGGGAGCGGTGGCGCCTACCTCTCGCCGGAGGGTGTGCTGTTCGAGCAGCGGGCGTTGCCGGGCGGCAACCTCAACGCCGGGTACCACGTGTTCCGCCTCACCGATGAGCTTCCTCCCGGGGTCCACATCGAGGTCTCCGAGGTCGCTCCGGCGTTCGGTCAGCCGGGCGGCGGCATCCAGCTCCAGTTCGTCGACGACGTCGACGGTGTTCTGAGCGTCGAGCAGCTGCTGTCGAACGACTACCGGATCATCGAGTCGACGACCCCGACGGTGCCGGACGGCGTGGACGCGGGGGCAGGTTTGCGCGAGGGCGACAGCGATGCTGCGGCAGCAGCCGACCCGGCATCAGAGATCGCGTTCATGGCCGAGTCGGACTCGACCGTCTTCCGTGAGCCGGAAACCGCCACGGATGGCGGCGGAGGGGACGGAGAGGGTTCGCAGACGTCGGTGGCCGTGCCCGATCCGGAGTACCGTCCTTTCCCGACGGGGAGCGCGCAGCCGGCAGTCATCGACTACACCCTGGCGGACCAGAACATCCTCGGCAGGCTCGATCCGGCGACAGGGCCGGACAACGCCACGTTCTGGTCGGGCCGCGTGTTGGATGAGGACGGCGTCGTGATCCCGGACGCCGCGATGAACGGCGCCGCGGACTTGACGACGCGGACGCACGGCTCGACCCTCGAACAATTGTTGGAGAAGCAGGGCCTGCTCGACGACATGCCGGACGACTGGTTCGACCCCGCCACCGGGGCCACGTGGCGCGCCGTATCCGAAGCACTCGCGAGAAACGCGTCAGGCGACGTGCGTGCGTATCTCGGCGACGTCCGCGAAGGATCGGTGTGGAACGAAGTCGAATTTCCGACGCTCATCCAGAATCCGGACGTGACCTCTGTGACCGTCATCGACGCCCGAACCGGGGAGGTGTTGTATGTCTACCGACGCTGATCGAGGCACGAACCCGCTTCTCGACGACGCCATCGTGGCCTATGTCGGTCGCGGATCGCACAAGATCCCCACCGCCGATGAAGCAGCGGTTCTGGCACTCGATTCGGAGCACGGAGACGAGCTGCTTCGCGACGTGAAACGCGCGCTCGCGGTGTCCGATCAGATCGTTGTAGACGGACCGGCATCGAGCGAGGTGAAACGAGCCGCAACGGAAGCGCACCGGGAGTCGCTTCCGGAGCTGGGGGATGGTGCTGTGGAAGCGCTCGTGTGGCGGTGGGGATTCATCCGATTTCACGGTTGACAGCGAGTGGGGCTGCGGTCGGTCGGCAAAGGGCAGCGCAGAGCCGACCGGGGCGGGCTGCGCTTCCTGAAAGACGTCCTTTCCCCTGGCGCCTGACCTCGACTGAGCATGGCTGTTGAGATGGATGCGGCCGAGGCGCAGCGTATCGCGCGCCGATTACTCGCCGACGCAGAGGAGCACGGCGGGGTTTCGTGCGTCCTCGTCGGCGATCCGGAGGACGACGGGCGCTGGTGGGTGTAGGCCTTTCAGAGTCGGGCCCTTATCGAGTACGGGGACGAGGACGCAGCTCTGGCCGGCAACGGTCCGATCGTCATCCCCAAGGATGGATCGACGCCCTTCCGGCTCTCGAGCGCAGAGCCCGCGCACGAGCAGATGAATCGGCTGAGGACTGCAAGAGGAGAGGTGTGAGGTGGACCGAGACGAGCGAATCCTCGTCAGCCGGTGGGCTGTGAGCGAGCTGTGGTGGACCGCGGCGGGAATGTGGCTGCGAACCCATGACCGGCCGATCGGTGAGCTCGATGACGGCGAGGTCTTGCGCTGGTTCGGCGACGAGGCGTTCCGACGTCGGGACGCGATTCTCGCGACCGGCGCGGACGCGTTCGAGCCCGAGCTGACCGAGCTGCTGGGCCGTCGCGTGCGAGACGCGGTCGCTGCCGCCGGATGGACGATCACTGCCGACGACCCCATGAACTTTCGTGCAGAGCGGGCGCACGAGATGATCTCCGTCGTGCCGCACGCGGGGCGGAACCCGACACTGGAGGTGTCGTCGCCGTTCGGCACCGACACGGTGTCGAACCTCTCGGTCGCCGAGGGCAAGGTCCTGGATTGCGCGCTCGGCGGTGCAGTACCGACGAGTGACGCCGCCTCGTGAGCGCGCGGATGGCTGAGGAAGCTCGCCGACTCGTCGAAGCCTCACTCCAGCAGTCGACGGCCGAGGACGGTATCGACCGCGTCGTCCTCGGTGATCCGGTCGAGTCGGGTCGGTACTGGGTGTTCTTCTCCCAGGGGCGAGGGTACGTCGAGAGCGGCGACGTCGACGCCATGCTGATCGGGAACGCGCCGATCGTCGTGCCGAAAGACGGTGGGGCGCCGTTCGCGCTTCCCTCGGTTCGCGACGTGGACACACAGATTCGAGCGCTGGCCTCGGAGGACTCCCCGACCGACTCGTCTACTGCATGAGGAAGTCGTTGACCCGCTGAAGTCCGAGGCCGGCGACGTAGGTGTAGCGTTTCGCGTCCGTGCGTTGACGGAAGGATGCGTGGTGTCCTCGGGCTTCGACGTGGTATCCCTGATCGGTCCGGGTGACGGTGGTGTCGGGTGCGGGGTCGGCGGGGAAGACATCTCCGAGCCCACGATCGGCGCGCCAGATCGATGCCAGGCAGACGGCGAGGAACGCCTCCGCTTCTGATCGTGCCGAGAAGCGCCCGAGCGTTGCCCACTGACCCCGACTCTGCTTTTCGACGGTGAACCCCTCGCTGTCCTCTCGGATGGCGAATGCCGTCTCCAGATCGCCCCACCCGACCAGGAACGTCCCGTCGTCCGTCATCGGGAGGTAACCCAGGCGGTCAGCCCACAGCGCGAGAATTCCAGCGTCATCCACACTCCTATTCTGACGGCGAACGGCATTCCGGCCGTGTGCATAGGCTTGTCGGCGATGTCCTGCGACGAAAGAGGAGACCGATGACGCCCGAGACCTCCTGGGCGGACGTTCGCACCACCCTGCGCGAGAACGGTGTTGCCGACCGTGCTGTCCTCCTCCCCGCGGATGACGGGGTGCCGTGGGAAGGGGCACTGGTCGTCGCCGACGCCGGTGACCGGTGGACCCTCGCCACCGTCGACTACGGAACGTCGCGCGTCCTGCTGCGGCGCCCATCGGCGGCGGAGATCGTCACCGCGCTGTTCCAGTACGCCCTGTCGCCGCTTCCCGAGCCGCAGGGACTGCCCGACAGCGAGCGGGAACGGCTTCTCACGTGGGCCGCCCCGCATGTGATGGATCTCGCCGCTCGCGGCGTGAAGGACACCGTGATCGACCTGCCCGCCGGTCTGCTGGTCGATCGGATCGGAGCCCTCGACGGGTTCCTCCTCTACCCGACCGGCACGTCGTTCGAGGCGCGTTCGCTACCGGTGACCGCCCTGGATCAGCCCCTCCAGTCGTTCCTCACGACGGCTCCCATCCGGGTCGCCGCCACCGTCACGCCGCCGTGGTTCGGGCGAGAAGGGGGCGGCATCCGATTCGCGGTCCAGGATCCCTCCATGGGCATCCGCGACCTCGTGCGAGAAGGACAGCTGCGGCGGATCGCGACCCCGTGAACACGCCCGCGGGGGATGTCGTCGGCGCAGCCGACGCACGCCGTATCGCTCTTCGGATGCTGGCCGAGGCAGAGCAGCGCGGCGGAATTCCGTGCGTCCTCGTCGGACAACCCGAGGACCACGGACGCTGGTGGGTGCAGGGGTATCAGAGCCGGGCCTTCATGGAGGACGGAGACGTCATGCAGGCGCTCGCCGGCAACGGCCCCTTCGCGATACCCAAGGACGGCTCAGCACCTTTCCGATTGGGCACCGCGGAACCAGCCGGAGTTCAGCTCGCGAGGCTGAGGGAGCGGGAGTCATCCTGACGGCGGCCGCGGCGGTGGCCGGACAGGGAGCGACAGGTAAGCCCCGACTAGGATCGGAGGGTTCGCCGGAACGGGAAGAACGCAAGAACAGGATGACCACACAGGATTCGCTGCGCTTGGCCGACGTCGACCCCCTCGTGCTCACCGCCCGCGCTCGCGCCGGCCAGCTCGCCGGGGCGATCTTCATCGACCTCGCCGCTCCCCTGGTGGCCGCGATCGGCGGCATCCTCGCTTTCGTCACGGGAGCCCCGGCCCTCGGCACCGCGCTTGTCGTCATCACCGCGATCCTCGTCGCCGTCACGGCCTGGCAGTTTGCTCGCAGCGGCCGCGCCCTCGGCGGCCTGGCCGTCGGGCTGCGCACCGTCAAGGCGTCCACGGGCGCGGCCGCAGGCGGCTCGTTCCTGCCGGCGCTGCTGCGCGGACAGCTCGAGACCTTCGACCTCCGTCGGGGCCGCGACCCGTTCGCGCCCGCTCTGGCTCCCGTCACCTTCCCCCAGGCGCCGGCACCGGCGCCCCGGCCCCGATCCGCCGCGCGCGGGGGCGTGCCGCTCGTGCGCCTCGACTCCGGCGAGCGCCTCTCCCTCGAATCAGCGCTCATCCTGGGGCGCACGCCCACCGCTCCCGCCGATGCGCCCGCCGAAGCGTTCCAATGGCCCGACCTCTCGCGCTCGCTGTCGAAGTCGCACGCCCGCCTGGAGTGGGACGGCGCACGCCTGTGGGTCACCGACCTCGGTTCCACCAACGGCACCTTCATCCGCACGGCCGGCAACCGGCATCCGCTGATCGCCCACCAGCGCACCCCGCTCCCGCTCCCCGCCGAGATCGACCTCGGCGACCGGAGCCTCTCGGTGACGGAGGCGCGATGACGCTGACGATCGACCATCCCCTCGCCGACGCGACCGGCGAGGGCTGGGTGCTCACCGAGATCCACAGCGAGGTGCTGAGCCTCTCGCAGGGGCTCAGCGACCTCCTCGGACGCACCGCCACCGAAGGCCGCAGGCCGCTCCTGGTCTCGGGCGAGCACACCCGGATGACCGAGCCCCTGGCCGAAGCACTGTCGTCGACGCAGGGGCACTGGATCATCCGCACCCGCACCGACGGCTTCTACGACGCCCGCTCCGGCGCCCGCCTCGACACCCCCGACGCCGCCCTCTCCCTGGGCGGCCCCCTCGACCCTGCCCGCGTGCACCCGGCCTTCCTCCGCGCCACGATCCGAAGCCGCCTGCAGCTCGTCGTCTCGGTGTCCACGCGCCACCGGGTGAGCAGGCCCGTACGCCTCGGCGGCGTCCTCGACGCCGTGTCGGAGGTCGTCACCCAGGCGCCGCCCACGCACTGGGGCGCCCTCGAACCCCTGCTCGCAGCGTGGGACCGCGACGATCTCACCGAGCGCACCCGTCGGCGCATGCCGAACGACAGCCGCTGGATCGCCGTCTCCGCTTCTTCCCGACCCCTCGTCGGCACGCTGCACATCAGCCGCACCGGTCAGGGTCTGGAGGAGACGACGCGGGTCGTCGCAGACGTCGCCGGAGCGGATGACGCGGCATCGGCCGATCTCGCCGGGCTCGCCCGCCGGTCGCTCGCGGCCGCGGCGACGGTCGGCATGCCGCTCATCGGCGTGGTGCTCGGCTCGATCGGCTCGCCCGACCTGGCCCGCCGCGCCACCGCCTCGCCCGCACCCGAACCCCTGGCGCTGCTCGTCGGCCCTCCGGGGGTCCGCGCCCTCGGCGTCGACGCCGCCGGATGGACCGCCGAGGTCGGCGGCACCACGGTCGGCAGCCCGCGCCTCCCCGGCGCCCTGATCCCCCTCGGCTCGATCGACGGCGGCGGATGGCAGCGCCTGGACGAGGTCGTCGCCCCGCTCGACCGCGAACGCCTGTGGCGCCTCCTGGGACTCTCACCGGCCGTCGCCCGCCTGTTCTTCGAACGCGGAGGTACCCCCGATGCCTGATCAGAAGGACGCCGTGCTCATCGAGCAGGCGAAGATCCAGCGGATGCGACTGGGCTCGGCCCTCCTCTACGGACACATCGACGAACGCCGCACCGTCAACGACCACATGAAGCGTCTGATCGGCTCGATCATCGTCGCCGCGATCGCCTGCGCGGTGTGCGCGGGCATCTCGTTCGTCAGTCAGCTCCTGGCCGACCAAGCCGCCGCCCGCGAGCAGGCGAACGCGTCCGGAATCGTCCTGCCCTACGCACCGGAGGCCCTGTGAGCATCTACACCCGCGTCACCGTCGCCGGCGCCCACGCCCGCGCCGAGCTCGTCGTCCCGAGCGACGAGTCGCTCGGATCGGCTCTGCCGCGCCTGCTCGATCTCCTCGGCGAGACCGAGGGCACCGTCGCGCGCCCGCTCACCCTCGTCGCCCCCGACGGCGAACAGCTCGACATCGCCCGCACCCCCACGCAGCTCGACCTGCTCGACGGCACCCTGCTGCGCCTGGAGCGCCTCGAGGCAGCACCGCCCTCGCCCGTCGTCATCGACGTGACCGATGCCGCCGCCGACGCCCACGACAGCCGCCCTGACCGGTGGGACTCCCGCGCCCGCGCACTGGCGGCCGGCACCGGCATCGCGTTGGCCGTCGGCGGCGGCGCCCTGCTCCTGCCCCTGCCGGGCGACGCGGCCGCGGCGATCCAGATCGCGGCGTTCGTGATCCTCCTCGCCACTGCGGCCGGGCTCGGGCTCGGCGGGATCCGTCGGGTGTCGGCCGCCGTCGGGGCAGCCGCGGCAGGAATCGCGGCCGTGCTGGCCATCGCCGCCGCCACCCTCACCTCCGATCTGCTCCTGGGTGCCGCGGTCGGACTCGCCACCGCGTCCACCACCGTCCTCGTCGCGATCGGCGTCGCCCGCCGGTCGCCCGGAGCCCTCGCCGGCGGCGCACTCGGCGCGGTGCTCGGCACGCTCCTGCTCGTCCTTCTCATCGCGGGCGTCACCGACCCCGCCGCCGCCGCGATCACCGCGGTGGTGGCCGCCTTCGTCACGGGGCCCCTGCCCTGGATCGCCCTGTCGGCCGCCGGGCTCACCACCCTCGACACCCAGGCCGCCGCCGGCGACCGCATCGGCCGCGACCGGGCGTTCTCGGCCATCGACGACGCCTACGCCGCCCTCACCTGGAGCGTGCTCGCGGTCGCAGCCGCCCTCGCCATCACCGGGGTGGCACTCGTCCTCGCCGATGCGCTCTGGCCGGGACTGGTCGCCCTCGCCATCGCGGCCGTCGCCGCGCTTCGCTTCCGCGCCTTCCCGCTCCGCGCGCAGGGCTGGGCGCTCTGGGCGGCTGTCGGCGCGATCGGGCTCACCGCGTTCCTCACGCAGCTCGCACCCCTCGGCTGGATCGCCCCCGCCGTCGGTGTCGCCGTCGCCGCCGTCATCGCCACCGCGAGCATCGTCTCGCCCAAGCCCGCCGCTCGCGCGCGCCTGCGCGGGCTCGGCAACATCCTCGAGACCCTCGCGGTCGTCTCCCTCCTGCCGCTGCTCCTGGGCGCCCTCGGCATCTACGACGAACTCCTCGGCATGTTCGGCGGCGGCTCATGAGTCAGGGTCTCGCCTCGATTCCCCGCATCGTCTTCGGCAGCGCCACCGCCGCGCAGACCGTGCTGGCGACGCAGGATGCCGCGATCCGCGCGCCCCTGTCCACGACGCGTCGCATCGGGTTCCTCTCGCTCGCGCCGCACGCGTCCGTCACCCCCCTCGCCCTGCAGGTCACCCGCGCGATCACCGCGCGTCGCCCCGAGTCGGTGCTGACCGTCGACGCCACCCCCGACGGTGACCTGGCCCGGGCGCTCGAAGTCGCCGAGACGGCACCGAACGAGACGCGCGCGGGGGCGCGGACGACCGCCGAGGCACTGACCGGGCTCGAGGATCGCCGCGGCATCGTGGGCCTCCGCCCGCCCGCCACCGGCGACCCGGTGGGTGCGTGGCTGGCTGAAGCGGCACCGATCACCCGGTTCTTCGATGTCGCCGTCACCGATTTCGGCGCCCACCACCCCCTTGCCGACCTCGGTTCCTGCGCCGCGCTCAGCGATGTCGTGTGCCTCGTCGCCGACGCGTCCCGCGCCGCCGCCGAGAACGCGCGTGCGGTCGTTCCCGCGATCCAGGCGCTGCCCGAACAACCCGCCGTGGTTCTGGCCCTCACCGAAACCGACCCCGACTCCTCGGCGGTGGCGCGAGCGATCGCGGCGACCTCGTCGCATCCGGTCGTCTTCATCCCGCGCGCTCCGCGGGCCGCACGGCGCGCCGTCCTGAGCCTCGCCGCAGCCCTCGTCGCCGGCGGACGGGAGGTCATGGCATGACCCTCCGCGTCATCCACCGCCCCGCGCGCCTCACCACCCCGGTCGAGCCGCCGGCCGAGATCATGCTCGCCCCGCCACCGCCCCTCGGCGAAGGGGCTTCGGGCTTTCCCATCCAGTCGCTCCTGCCGGTCGTGGGCAGCCTGTCGTCGATCACGATGATCGTGCTGCTGCGCAACAACCCGATCATGGTCGTCGTCGGCGCGGTCATCCTCGTCGTTGCCCTCGTCGGCGGCGTCGGCATGGCCTTCAGCTCGCGCGGCAACGCCGCGCGCCAGCGCCGACTCCAGCGCGAGCGCTATCTCGACTACCTCGAACGCACCCGCGGCGAGGTGCGCGAGCTCGCCGACGTCCACCGCGAGGCCTCCCTCGCCCTCCACCCGGCCCCCGCGACCCTGGTCGAAGTCGCGCTCAATCCCGCGCGACGCTGGGAGCGCCGGCCGGGCGACGCCGACTTCCTCCGCGTCAGGATCGGCACCGCCGACCTGCGCGCCGTCGATGTCTCGCTGCCGCCGGAACAGAATCCGGTGCAGCCGTTCGACCCGGTGATGCGCGAATCGGCCGAGCGGATGGTACGCCTCGCCGGTCTGTCGCAGGGGATGCCGGCAGAGGTCGACCTCGAGCGGGGCGGCCAGGTCTCGATCGTCGGAGACCGCGAGACGGCCCTCCAGGTCTGCCGCGGGATCGCCGCGCAGATCGCCGCGCTCCACTCGCCCGACGACGTCCACCTCGCCGCCGTCCTCCCCGCGCGCGTGCGCGACGAGTGGCGCGGATTCGACCTGCTGCCGCACGTCGCCGCGAGCGACATCCCCGCCGGCGCCCTCGCCGCACGGCGCATCGCACCGTCGCTGCCGGAGCTCCTCACCCTCCTCCGCGACGAGCTTCGCGACCGCGCCGCCGCCACCGCCGCGGCCCGCCGCGCCGGGCGACGCACCAAGCCGGGTCGTCTCGTCATCTTCATCGACGAGGACGGAGGCTCCGCGACCGCGCTCCCCCGCATCGACGCCGCGTTCGACCTGGCCGACCTCGGTGTGACCGTCGTCCACATCGTCGACGACCGGCTGAAGGAGCCCTCGACGGTCTCCACCCGCGTCACCCTTTCGGGCGGGACCGCCACGGTGGAGACGCCGGGAAGCGGCGACCCCGCCGTCACCGATATCCAGCCCGACCCCGTCGACATCGCTCTGCTCGAGGTGATCGGGCGCCCGCTCGCGGGCCTCCGCCTCACCCGCACGAGCTCCACCGACAGCGGCACCGTCCTCGCCCCCGATGTCACCGAGCTGCTCGGGGTCGCCGACGTCGACACGATCGACGTCGCCTCAGCCTGGCGCCCCCGAAGCGCCGGAGACTTCCTGCGCGTGCCGATCGGCATCGACGACCGCGGCGCCCCGGTCCTGCTCGATCTGAAGGAATCGGCGCAGCTCGGCATGGGCCCCCACGGCATCTGCATCGGCGCGACAGGGTCGGGAAAGAGCGAGCTGCTGCGCACGCTCATCCTCGGACTCGCCCTGACCCACGCCCCCGACGATCTGTCGATGATCCTCGTGGACTACAAGGGCGGCGCGGCGTTCGCGCCGTTCGCCCCGCTTCCCCACGTCGCCGGCATCATCGACAATCTCGCCGACGATCCGCAGCTGACCGAGCGCGCCCGCGCGAGCATTCAGGGCGAGGTGGTGCGCCGCCAGCGCCTGCTGAAAGAGGCCGGCAACGCGGCATCCATCGGCCACTACCGCCAGCTGCGTCGCGAACGCGACGATCTGCCGCCGCTGCCGCATCTCTTCCTCGTCATCGACGAGTTCGGCGAGCTCCTCACCGCCGAGCCCGACTTCGTCGAGCTGCTCCTCACGATCGGGCGCATCGGTCGATCGATCGGCGTGCACCTGCTGCTCTCGAGCCAGCGCATCGAGGCGGGGCGCCTGCGGGGCCTGGACACCTATCTGTCGTACCGCATCGGCCTGCGCACCTTCAGCGAGGCCGAATCGGCCGTCGTGCTCGACAGCCCCGACGCGTTCCACCTGCCCGCCATCCCCGGGTTCGGCTATCTGAAGGTCGACACCTCGGTGTACACGCGATTCCGCGCGGGCTACGTCTCGGGTCCGGTGCCGGAGCGGATCGAACGCGGCCCCGAGCGTGAGGTCGCGCCGCCGGTGCTGCCCCTCCCGCCCTACGACCTCCGCGCCCTGGACCCCGACCCCGGCGACACCGCCGGGCTCGACAGCTCGCAACCCGAGGTTCCGGTCACCGGGCGCACCCTCGTGCAGGCCGCGACCGAACGCGTCGCCCGCGGGGTCGCCCGCACCCGCCCGGTGTGGCTTCCCCCGCTCCCGCCGGTGCTCACCCTCGGCGGCGTGCTTCCCAGCAGCGAAGGCGAAGCCGTCGCCGGCACCCTGAGGGCACCCATCGGTCTGCTCGATGACCCGAGCCGGCAGCGGCAGGAGCCGTGGCTGCTGGATCTCACTCGCTCGGGCGGTCACGTCTCGATCATGGGCGCCCCGCAGTCGGGGCGCTCGACGTTCCTGCGAACCCTCGCGACCGCGCTCGCCTTCACCCATTCCCCGCGCGAGGTGAGCGTCTACGGCATGGACCTCACCGGCGGCGGGCTCGCGCGGATCGAGCCCTTCCCCCACGTCGGCGGCGTCGCGACCCGGGGACACCGGGAGCGCCTCGGGCGGCTGCTCGAAGAGCTCACCGGCATGCTCGCCGTCCGGGAACGGGTGTTCCGCGAGCAGAACCTCGACTCCCTCGCCGACATGCGCCGCCAGCACGCCGCGGGGCGGCTGCCCGAGCTGCCGAGTGCCGACGTGGTTCTGCTCGTCGATGGCCTCGGAGCCGTCCGCACCGAGTTCGAAGACCTCGAGGCACCCATCGCGCAGCTTCTCGAGCGTGGCGGCAGTTTCGGGATCCACGTCGTGGTGACCCTGTCCCGCTGGAACGAACTGCGGATGAACCTGCAGAACCTCGTCGGCACCCGACTGGAGCTGAAGCTCAACGACCCGGCCGACTCGCAGATCGCACGCAAGCTCTCCACCACCCTCCGGGCCGACGAGCCGGGCCGGGTGCTCACCGACGAGAAGCTCTTCGCCCAGATCGCGCTGCCGCTTCTCGAGGAGGCCGAGGACGATGACATCGGCGCCGCCCTCGAACGCATCGCCCGAGAGAGCGCCGCGCGGTGGGAGGGCCCCGAGGCTGCACCCATCCGGCTGCTTCCCGAGGTGCTCGAGCCCGCCGAGCTTCCCGACGCCTTCGACGAGCCCGATGCGATCCCGTTCGGCATCCGCCAGGACACCATGCAGCCGGTCGCCCTCGACCTCGCCACCGGCGACCCGCACCTTCTTGTCTTCGGCGACAGCCGCTGCGGCAAGACCACGACCCTCCGAGGCATCGTCCAGGGCGCGATCGACCGGTACTCTCCCGAGGAGCTCGTCGTCGGTCTTCTCGACGCACGTGGCGAGCTCGCCGCGGACGTACCCGACGCCTACCTCGGCGGACACGCCACCTCTGGCCGTCAGGGACGTCAGCTGGCGGAGTCGATCGCGACCGAGCTCGAGAAGCGCGCGATCGACCGCTCCGCGCCGGGCCCGCGCATCCTGGTCGTCGCCGACGACTTCGACATCCTCGCCGCCGGGGGTACCGAACCCCTCCGCCCGCTTCTGCCCTACCTCGCGTCGGCGCGTGACCTGCGCCTGAACGTCGTGGTCAGCCGGCCGGTCGCCGGAGCCTCGCGCGCGATGTTCGACCTGGCGCTGCAGGGCATCCGCGACACGGGCGGAACGGCGCTGATCATGTCGGGCGACCGCGCCGAGGGACAGCTGCTCCCCAAGCTCTACGCCGAGCCGATGATCGCCGGCCGGGGGCGCCTCGCCCGCCGCGGCGAGCGGCCGACCCTGGTGCAGGTGGCCCGATTCGATGCCGGTGCGGCCACCCAGGCGAAGCCGGCGCCGACCGAGACACCGGTTCCGGCGGGGTCCTCCGCGCCGGCGGAGAACGATCCCGGCGAGCCGGGTCCGCGACGCCGACGGAGGATGTCCGATGCCTCGTAGCAGCGTGGTGCTCACCCCCGAGCCGGTGGATGCGGCCGCGATCGGGCGGGCCGCGGCATCCGTCCACGACCGGGTGACCGGCGGCGACGGCGCCCCTTTCAAACTGCGTCCTCTGGATGACGGCGCCGTCCTGCAGGTCGTCGTCGACGACGTCGTGGTGCTGTCGGTGCTGAGACCGCGCCTCGCGCCCGAGGACCGCGAGCGCGAGCGCGTGCTGCCGGGCGTGACGGCGCCCGAGATCACGCGCTGGTGGACCGAGGCGTACACCCCCTGGCATGCCGGGGGCGCGCTGGGCGTGGCGATCCTCGACGCCCTGGACGGGGTCGCCATCCACGGCGGGGTGGGGCGCGAGGACTAGGGAGTGCCGGCGAATCCGCACCAGCTCGACACCCAGGTGAGGATGTCGCCACGCAGCGCGTCACCGACGAAGAGCTCGATCTCACCGGGGTCGCCCGCGAGGGTGAGCCGGACGTCGAAGATCGTGCCGCGCTTGTCCTCCTGCACCGCGTGGGGGTCGCAGCGCGAGGGGAGGATCGGGATGTCGACGACGATCGGCGCGATGTCGTCGGGCGCCACCGTCACATCGAGCGGGAACGCGCCGTCGACGGTCGCCGGGCCGAAGTCGAGCAGATTGGTCGCCTGCACCGCGACGAGCGTCGCGCTGCCGCCGCCGGTCGGGGTCACGGTCAGCTCGAGGCGGGCCGGCTCTCCCGTCGGTGCGGGCATGAACCCGGTGAACGCCAGCGTCGCGGCCTCGGCGAGCGCGGCGGCCCGGCATTCCCGCTCGTGCAGTGGCGCGAGGAAGCCCAGCGGGTCGTCGGCCGTCACCCGGGCGGTTCCCGCAGCGCCGTCGACGGTGAATCCGAGCGCGACGGTCGGTTCGGAAGGCTCGACGTCGTCGCGTGCGCACGCGACGTCGGGGAGCTGCACACGGATGTCGACTTCGCCGCCGGCGGGCACGCGGCTCGTGCGTCCGGGCAGCACGCGGGTCGCCGGGGCGACGAACCGGGGATCGTCGACGGCGACGTCGCCGATCTCGAGGTCGGCGTCACTGCCGTTGACGATGTGCACCTGCGCCTGACGCACCGCGACATCGGCGCGCAGCTGGACGATCTCGACCGCGACGCCCTCGGGGAGTGCGGCCGGGCCCGGAGAGGCAGCGTCACCCGGTTCGACGCCACCGGCGCAGCCGGTCAGGAGGAGCCCGACGGTGAGGGCGACCGAACTCCTGCAGAATCGGCGATGACGGGGCTCCCGCTCGGCGTGTTGACGGGGTCGACCACCGAGATGCAGGAGTTGGGGACGCCGCATCGGCGTTACCTCCGGATCTCGACCCGCTCCGCGGTGACCTCGTCGAGGAACCCGCGGTCGATCTCGACCCCGAGGCCGGGGCCGGTCGGCACCCGCACGTGCCCCTCGTCGAGGACCGCAGGCTCGGTCACGATGTCGCGGTGGTAGAAGCGGCTCGCCGCCGACACGTCCCCGGGAAGGGCGAAACCGGGAAGAGCGGCGAGGGCCGCGTTCGCGGCCCGGCCGATGCCGGTCTCGAGCATGCCGCCGCACCAGACGGGTACCCCCGCGGCCACGCACAGGTCGTGGATGCGCACCGCCTCGAGATACCCGCCGACCCGGCCCGCCTTGACGTTGATCACCGACGCCGCCGCCAGCGCGAGCGCGTCGCCGGCTGCCTTGGCCGAGACGATCGACTCGTCCAGGCAGATCGGCGTGCGCACGCGCTCGGCCAGCACGGCGTGGTCGACGAGGTCGTCCTCCTGCAGCGGCTGCTCGATGAGCAGCAGGTCGAAGGCGTCCAGCGCGGCCAGGGTGTCGATGTCGGCGAGCGTGTACGCGGAGTTGGCGTCGACCTGCAGCGGCACCTCGCCGAACGCGTCGCGCACGGCGGCGGTGTCGGCGACATCCCGACCCGGCTTGATCTTGATCTTGATGCGCACGTACCCCTCGGCGAGGTAGCCGCTGACCGCGTCGACGAGCGCCGCGGGGTCGCGCTGCAGCCCCACCGAGACGCCGGAGGGCACCCGGTCGACCGCGGCCCCCAGGAACGCACCCAGCGAGCGCGTCTCCGCCCGCAGGGCCGCGTCGAGGACGGCGAGTTCGAGACCGGCCTTGGCCATGCGGTGTCCGACGATGGGCGCGAGGAGGCTCGGCACCTCGTGCGGGGCGACCCGCGCCGGCTCGAGGAGGGCCGGCGCGAGGAAGCGCGTCGCGACGTCCCATGCGCTCTGGGTGTACTCGCTGGAGTAGAGCGGCGCCGCCCCCGTGACGATCTCGCCCCACCCGTCGCCGTCGGCGGTGAGAGCACGCACGATGATCACCTCGCGCACCGTCTCGGTGCCGAACGAGGTCGTGAAGGGCGCGACCAGCGGCAGGTGCACCACGCGCAGCTCGAACCCCTCGAGAGAGACGGATGCCGCGGGCTGAGCGATGGGCATGCGCTCAGCGTACGCCCGGTCTCAGACGGCGCGCGGGGCGATGAGCGGACGGAAGGTCGACCGCGCGCGGCGCGGGCGAAGACGCCGCGCCATGCGGGCGGTGAGGCGGCGCGCTGCGCCGTCTGCGGTGGGCGGGAACGGAGCGGTGGTCGGAAACAGTGCGGTACGCAGATTCATGTCGGACTCCCCTGTCTGGTGACGCCCCCCGCGTCACCAGAAGAGAGTCACCACGCGGCCTGCTGATACGCGAACATCACGGCCTGACCAGCAGGTAACCGCGCGGCGCGTCGAATCCGCCGATCACGAGGCCGTCCGCGAGGTGCGAGACGAGCGCCGCCCGCACGTGCCGCCGCCATGCGGCCGCCTCAGCTGGGGTGTCGCGACGGATGGCGGCGATGTCGGGCGGGACCGGCACCTCGGCGACAACCCGGTCGTCGGTGGGTGTCGGCACCGGTGGCGCCGCGAGCGCCCACGACACCAGGATCCGATCGGTCTCGTCGCCCCGGTTGACCCCGTCGTCCATCGCGCCGTAGTGGTTCACCAGGTAATCCGTCACCCGCGTGCCGAGCACCTGGAGGTTGAAGTGGGCGTTTCGCGCGACGAGGGGGTCGAAGGTCCAGGTGATGTGGCCGACGTCGCGTGCGAGCGCCCACTCGCGCTGATGCTGCTTCAGGATCCGCCCGAGGCCCTGACTCTGATGGCCGGGCAGGACGCCGGTGATGTGCGAGTGCATCGAGCGGGCGGCGGGCGCAGCGAAGAAGGCGACGGACGCGCCGACCATGTGCTCGTCGGCGTAGAGGCCCATGGCGTAGTTGCCGGTGTGGGCGAGCGCGCGCAGGAGGTTCGGCGGCATGCCCGACCGGTCACCGCCCCACACGTCGGAGAGCACCGCCGAGGCGGTGTGGACGGCCTCCACCGTGTCGAGCGGGCGAAGGGCGATTCCGGGCGGAGTGGGAACGGATGCCTCGGCCATGGCCTCACCCTACTCGCGCGGTTCTTCTCCCCGTCGATGGGTGCTCCAGTACTCCAGCGACACCCCGGCGACGGCCTCGCCGTCGAAGATGACCGAGAGGCTGCCGACGAGGACGGCGTCGTTCAGCCATGCCCACGGCGAGCCGACCGGCGCCTCGATCTGCAGGGCTGTGATGCCCTCGGGCCCCGCCGGGCCGGGGGTGAGAACACCCTCGTTCCGCACCGAGAGGACCGTGCCGTCGGTGAGGCGCAGCAGGTAGCGGGCCGACACGGTCTCGGTGCCGTCGGGGCGGCGCAGGTTCCAATCCGCGCCGAGCGGCAGCACCTCGCCGAAGAGGACGGGGCCCGACACGGCGCCGGTGCCGATCGGGATGATGCGCCGCTCGCCTCCCGTCACGGCGCCGGCGAGGACGGAGGCCTCGACGGGCACGCGCAGCCGTGCGAGGAGACGTAGCTCGAGGGGCGGGTTCATCGGATCGAGCATGGCACCTCGCCCGGGGCAAGCCAATCCTTCCTCTGGGATGTTCGTTCAGCGCACGATTGTTCACCAAGCGAGCGCCGGTGATGTCGAGCGGGAGTAGGCTGGCTCGGTGCGAGATCGAGCTGAGGACACCCGGAAGAGCCTCAGCCGAAAGCCTCGACAGGGTGCGATCGTCGCCGTGCTGGCCGTGGCGGGCCTGGCGTCATCCTTCATGTTCACCCTCGTGGTGCCCATCCAGTCGAAGCTCCCCGAGCTCTTGGACGCCAGCCGCGAAGACACCGCCTGGGTGGTGACAGCGACCCTCCTCGCCGCCGCGATCAGCACCCCCGTGGCGGGGCGCTTGGGCGACATGTACGGCAAGCGCCGCATCGTGCTGGTGCTCCTCACCCTGCTCGTGATCGGTTCGGTCATCGCCGCGCTCTCGCCGGGGATCGTGGGGGTGATCGTCGGGCGCGCCCTGCAGGGAGCGGTGACCGGTGTCGTCCCGCTCGGCATCTCGATCCTCCGCGACGTGCTCCACGAGAACCGCGTCGACACCGCCATCGCGCTCATCAGCGCGACGCTCGGCGTCGGCGGCGCGCTCGGCCTGCCGATCAGCGCGCTCATCACCGAGCGCAGCGACTGGCACGTCCTGTTCTGGATGTCGGCGGGCCTCGGCGTCGTCGTCTTCGTCCTGGTGCTGTGGATCGTGCCGGTGAGCACGCTGCGCACCGCCGGGCGCTTCGACTACGTCGGCGCAGCGGGCATGTCGATCGGACTCCTGGGCGTGCTGCTGGCGATCTCCCGCGGCAACGAGTGGGGCTGGGGTTCCCCGGCCGTCCTCGCGCTCGGTCTCGGGGGGCTTGCCATCCTGGTGGCGTGGGGCTGGTACGAGCTGCGGATCAGCGAGCCGCTCCTCGACCTGCGGGTCGCCGCGCGCCGCCCGGTGCTGCTGACCAACATCGCCTCGATCGCGATGGGCTTCTCGCTGTTCGCCTCCAACGTGGTCTACCCGCAGATGCTCGAGCTTCCCGTCGCCACCGGCGGCTTCGGCCTCTCGCTCATCGCCGCGAGCCTCGTGGTCATGCCGGCCGGTCTGATGATGATGCTCCTCTCGCCGTTCTCCGGGCGCTTGGCCCGCCTCTTCGGCCCGCGGCTGCTGCTCATCCTCGGCGCCTTCGCCCTCATCGTCGCCTACGGCTACACGCTGCTGTTCTCCCGCGAGGTGTGGGAGATCCTCGTCGCGAACATCCTCATCGGGGTCGGGATCGGCTTCGGGTACGCTGCGATGCCCATGCTCATCATGCGCTCGGTGCCGCAGTCCGAGACGGGCGCCTCGAACGGCCTCAACGCCCTCTTCCGCTCGCTCGGCACGAGCACCGCCGCCGCCGTCATCGGGGTGGTGCTCGCCACCTACGTCACGCCGTACCAGGGCGTCGACGTGCCGACCGGCGCGGCCTTCCAGATGTCCTTCATCCTCGGCGGGGCGGCAGCGGTGATCGCGCTCGTCGTCGCCCTCTTCATCCCGCGTCGCCACGACGCCCGCGAACGGCACCCCGCGCTGCCCGAGCACGAGCGCGTCACCCGCTGAAACGAGTACCAACCGCCGGGGCGAGGACGTTTCTCACTCGGATGTACGCGGCTCAGCCGGGTTTCCTCGCGGCGGCGAAATGGCCTGCGCGGCCGCGCCCCGCGGGCGTATCGTCATCGCATGGACAGCGACGACCGCGACCGGGCACCGGAGCAGGTGCCGGTCGGACCCCCGACGGGCGCCACAGCCGCCGGCACGACCGAGAGACCGTTCGGGCGGGGCGAGGGCGACCACGACACCCGGTTCTTCGGCCAGCCGTGGGCGCTCGCCCACGTGTTCGGCGTGGAGATGTGGGAGCGGTTCAGCTTCTACGGCATGCAGGGCATCTTGCTCATCTACCTCTACTACTCCACGACGCAGGGGGGCCTCGGCCTTCCCGAGACCGTCGCGGCGGGCATCGTCGGCGCCTACGGCGGATCGGTCTACCTCTCCACGATCCTCGGCGCCTGGATCGCCGACCGCATCCTCGGCTCGGAGCGGGTGCTGTTCTACAGCGCCATCGTCATCATGGCGGGGCACATCGCCCTGGCCCTTCTCCCGGGGTTCCTCGGAGTCACCGTCGGCCTCATCCTCGTCGCGCTCGGATCGGGCGGACTGAAAGCCAACGCCACCTCGGTGGTGGGCACCCTGTACACCGCCGATGACCCGCGCCGCGACGCCGGGTTCTCGCTGTTCTACCTCGGCATCAATCTCGGCGCCTTCTTCGGTCCGCTCCTCACCGGTCTGCTCCAGACCACGATGGGGTTCCACTGGGGCTTCGGTCTCGCCGCGGTCGGCATGGCGCTGGGGCTCATCCAATACTCCTTCGGCCGCAAGCAGCTCCCACCCGAGGCGAGCATCGTGCCGAACCCGCTCCCGCGCCACCGGTACGGCCTCTTCCTCGGCATCGGCGCCGCCGGGCTCGGCCTGATCGTCGCGATGGTCCTCCTCGGCGTCATCACCGTCGACAACCTCTCGCTGGTCGTCATCGTGGTGACCCTCGCCGCGACGATCGCCTACTTCTTCGTCATCCTCTCCAGCCGCCGCATCACCTCGACCGAGCGCTCACGCGTCTGGGGATTCCTGCCGCTGTTCATCACCAGCGTCGCGTTCTGGTCGCTGTACCAGCAGCAGTTCACCGTGGTGACGATCTACTCCGACCAGAAGCTGAACCGCGACATCTTCGGCTGGACGATGCCGGTGTCATGGGTGCAGTCGATCAACCCGATCTTCATCATCATCCTCTCGGGCGTCTTCGCGACCCTGTGGCTCAAGCTCGGCACCCGCCAGCCGTCGACGCCGGTGAAGTTCGCGATCGGCACGATGATCATGGGGGTCGCCTTCCTGCTCTTCCTGCCGTTCGCCGGCGGCGGGCCGAATTCCACTCCGCTCCTCGCGCTCGTGGGCATCCTGTTCGTCTTCACCGTCGCCGAGCTGCTGGTCTCCCCCGTCGGCCTGTCGGTGACCACCAAGCTCGCCCCCGAGATGTTCCACACCCAGATGGTGGCGCTGTTCTTCCTCTCGGTCGCGCTCGGCACCTCCATCTCGGGCTGGCTCGCCCAGTTCTTCGACGTGGACAACGAAGGTCCGTACTTCGCCATCCTCGGCGGGCTGGCGATCATCGTGGGCGTCGGGCTGCTGGTGTCGGTCAAGCCCGTGCTGGCGCTGATGAAGGGCGTGAAGTAGCGGATGACGCCGAGCGGGCGTCATCCGGACCTCGCCGGCCAGGTGGTGGTCGTGACCGGCGCCGCGGGCGGGCAGGGCGCAGCTGAGGCGCTGGTTCTCGCGAGCGCGGGAGCGCGGGTGATCGCGACGGATGTCGCCGACACCGCTCCGGCACTCGAGGGCTCGGAGGCGACCTACCGGACGCTCGACGTCGCCGACGAGAGCGCCTGGGGTGCGCTCGCGGCCGAGCTCGCCGGCGGCCCACCCGTGCGGGGCCTCGTCAACAACGCCGGCATCACCCATCGCGCGCGTCTCGGCGAGGTGGCCCGCGCCGACTGGGACCGCGTGCTCGCGGTGAACGTGACCGGAGCGATGCTCGGCATCCAGGCGCTCGCGCCTCTCATGGTGCGCGGATCGTCGATCGTGAACGTCGGCTCGATCGCGGCCGTGAGCGGGCACTACCCCGTCGCCTACACGACGTCGAAGTGGGCCCTCCGCGGCCTCACGCATGCCGCGGCGACCGAGCTCGGGCCGCGTGGGATCCGCGTCAACGCCGTGCATCCCGGGTTCATCGAGACGCCGATGACGGCGAGCGCGCCCGCCGCGATGCGCGAGGCGCAGCTCGCTCTCACGCCGCTCGAACGCACCGGTGAGGCCGAGGAGGTCGCCGAGATGGTGGCGTTCCTGCTGTCGGATGCCGCGGCCTACGTCACAGGCGCGGAGATCCCGGTCGACGGCGGGTTCGCGTCGTCGGCGGGCGCGAAGGTGCTCTCGGATCGGCTGCGGGACTCCTGAGCCCCGGTCAGTGCCCGGAGCCGAGGCCGCCGCTCAGGCGATCATGGAACTGCGTGGTGGCGGCGTTCATACCCTCGAACATCACGGCTTTGCCCAGGCGGGTGTACTTGGTCTGGATGGCGTCGAGCGCTGCGACCGTCGAGGCATCCCACACGTGCGAACGCGACATGTCGATCGTCACGGTGTCGGGATCGCGGGAGTATTCGAACTGCGTCGTGAGGTCGTTGCTCGAGGCGAAGAAGAGCTCGCCGTCGACGGTGTACCGCACCGTCCCCGCAGCTTCGTCGACCTCTCGGGTCACCGTCACGAAGTGTGCGACGCGCCGGGCGAAGAGAACCATCGCCGCAATGACCCCAGCCCCCACCCCGATGGCGAGGTTGTGCGTCCAGACGGTGATCGCGACCGTCACGACCATCACGAGCGTCTCGCTCTTCGGCATGCGCCTGAGCGTCGACAGGCGCACACTGTGCCAGTCGAAGGTGGCCACCGAGACGACGATCATCACCGCCACGAGTGCCGCCATGGGGATGACGGCGACCACATCACCGAGGACCAGGACCAGCACCAGGAGGAAGACCCCGGCGAGGAAGGTGGAGATGCGCGTCCGCGCACCGGAGGCCTTGACGTTGATCATCGTCTGCCCGATCATCGCGCAGCCGCCCATCCCGCCGAAGATGCCGGAGAGGATGTTCGCGCCGCCCTGACCGAAGGCTTCGCGGGTCTTGCGGGAGTGGGTGTCGGTGATGTCGTCGACGAGCTTCGCCGTCATCAGCGATTCGAGAAGTCCTACGACCGCCATCGCCACCGCGTAGGGCGCGATGATCCAGAGGGTCTCGAGGGTGAACGGGACGTTCGGGATGAGGAGCTGCGGCAGCGACTCCGGCAGGTCGCCCTGATCGCCGACCGTGGGCACGGCGACGCCGAAGCTGAGGACGACAGCGGTCAGCACCACGATCGCGACCAGCGGCGAGGGCACGACCTTGGTGAACCGCGGCAGCAGGTACATGATGATTAGCCCCGCGGCGACGAGCGGCCAGACCAGCCAAGGGATGTCGACGCCGAACAGCTGCGGGAACTGGGCGGTGAAGATGAGGATGGCGAGGGCGTTGACGAATCCGACCATGACGCTGCGCGGGATGAATCTCATCAGCTTCGCCACCCCCAGCGCGGCGAACACGACCTGAATCAATCCGCCCAGGATCACGGTGGCGATGAGGTAGTCGACGCCGTACTCTCGCGCGACCGGCGCGATGACGAGGGCGATCGCGCCGGTGGCCGCGGTGATCATCGCCGGGCGACCACCGAGGAACGCGATCGCCACCGCCATCACGAACGACGAGAACAGCCCGAGACGGGGGTCCACGCCGGCGATGATGGAGAACGCAATAGCCTCGGGGATCAGCGCGATGGCCACGACGAGCCCCGCCAGCACCTCGCGGGTGAGGATCCGGGGGCTGCGCAGCGCTTGGCCTACGGTGGGTTCGATCCGATACCGAGCTCGAGGGTCCTCACGGGGCACGACAGCGGTCACGGAGCTCCTTCGGGGCGGCGGGGTCCGGCGACCCGGACCGGGCAACCCTAACGTAACGTGAGGTTTGGAGGGAAATCGGCGCGATGGCGGACGACGGGACGATGCAGATCGGTGAGCTCGCCGAGCGGACCGGCCTTTCGCTGCGCACCCTGCGCCACTACGACGACATCGGACTGCTCACGCCCTCGGGGCGAAGCGAGGGCGGATTCCGTCTCTATACGACAGACGACGAGTCCCGACTGCTGCTGATCCGTCGCATGAAGCCGCTGGGGTACAGCCTGGAACAGATGGGTGAGCTCCTGACGGTCATCGACGGCCTCGAGAGGGATGCGACCGATGCAGACCTGCGCGGCAGGCTCGCCGAGATGACCGCCGAGGCGGTCGAGCGCCGCGACCGCCTCGCCCAGCAGCTCACGGCAGCCGAAGAGTTCGTCGCCCAGCTGCAGGCCCGCCACGACGACGTCGGGCACTCCTGACAGGATGGCGGGGTGCTCACCACCCTCGCCGTCGCCGGGTACCGGTCGCTGCGCGACCTGGTGCTGCCGCTGGACGCGCTGACGGTCATCACCGGTCCGAACGGGTCGGGCAAGTCCAACCTGTACCGGGCGATGCGCCTCCTTGCGCAGTCCGCCACGGGGTCGCTCATCGCGGCGGTCGCCCGCGAGGGCGGACTTCCTTCCCTGCTGTGGGCCGGCCCCGAGTCGGGGGGCACCCAGGGCACCGTGCGGCGCGAACCGATCGCGGTGAAGCTCGGGTATGCCTCGGACGAGCTCGGCTTCCTCGTCGACCTCGGCATCCCGCAGGCCGATCCGCAGAACCTCTTCAGCCGCGACCCCGAGATCAAGCGCGAGCAGGTCTTCGCGGGGCCGGTTGCGAAGCCCGCCGCACTGCTCATCGACCGCAAGGGTGCGGCCACGCGCGTGCGCGAGGATTCCTGGACGGCCCTCGCCCAGCCTCTCGCGCCGTGGGAGAGCATCGTCACCGACCTCGCCGACGGCGACACCGGGCCCGAGCTCCTGACGCTCCGACGCACCCTCGCCGGCTGGCGGTTCTACGACCACTTCCGCGTCGACGCCGACGCCCCCGCCCGAGCGCCCCAGATCGGCACGCGCTCGCACACCCTGGCGCACGGCGGCGAGAACCTCGCGGCGGTCTGGGCGACCATCCGCGATGCCGGCTTCGGTGCGGATCTCGATGGCGCCGTCGCACGCGCCTTCCCGGGCGCCCGGGTGCAGATCGACGCGGCGGACGGTCGATTCGCCCTGACGATGCGGCAGCCGGGACTCCTCCGTCCCCTCGCGGCCGGCGAGCTCTCGGACGGCACGCTGCGATACCTGCTGCTGTGCGCGGCGCTCCTCCCCGCGCGACCGGCGCCCCTCCTCGTGCTGAACGAGCCGGAGGCGAGCCTGCACCCCGACCTGCTCGATCCCCTCGCCGAACTCATCGCCGCGGCATCCGCTCAGTCCCAGGTGATCGTCGTCACCCACGCCGAACGTCTGGCCGGAGCGCTCGAGCGATCGGGTGCGCTCACCCATCGACTGGAGAGCGGGACCGGCGGCACGCAGGTCGCGGGGCAGGGAGTGCTCGACCGGCCGGCCTGGAACTGGGGCTCGCGATAGTGCCCGTTGCCGCCGGTCAGAGGGTGAGCGTCTCCATCTCGATGTCGTCGAAGCCCATCGCGATGAAGAACGACAGCACCGCCAGCACGAGGCAGACCGGCGTCATCGTGAACCGCTCCGGCCTCGAACGCGACAGCGCGTTCATCACGATCCCGAGCGCGAAGTAGCCGAAGACGACCCACATGCCCACCTCCGACACGACGCGCGGAAGGAGGTCGACCGCGCCGACCCGACTCCAGGCGATGAGCACGATCACGGCATAGATCAGGATCGACACCACGCTCCCGATACGCAGCCGGGTCGGCAGGACGCGGTGCTGCCCGCCCCAGGCGAAGTGGCCGAGCGGGGCGCCGGCGGCGAGGGCCAGCTGGAAGGCGCCGAGCAGGACGAGCAGGACGGTGAGAGCGACGGCGAAGGGCACGCCCTCACGCTAGCGGGGCACGCATGCTCACCGCAGTCAATGCACGACGACGACCTTCAGCAGCGCCATGACGGCGCCGAACGCGGCTGTCATCGCTGATCCGGCGAGACTGCGCGGCACCGAGGCGCCGCGTCGTCGGAACGCGATCCACCCGAGCGCGGCCAGCAGCACGGTGCCCGAGAGGAGAGCCGCCCAGATCGCGAGTTGGTCGTCCACCAGACGCGCCGTGCCGAGCAGAAGGATTGCACAGGGGATCAGCGCGGACACGAGCAGCCCGTTGGACTGCCGCACCGCGCGGCGGAAGGCGACCGACAGCGGGCGCGCATCGCGCCCGAAGCCGTGACCGGCGACCGTACCGGCGTAGACGTGAGCGCCCCAGAAGACGACGACGGTGCTGACGACGACCACGAAGACGCTGAGACTCGTGGGATCCCCCGCGCCGCTCATGACGATCATCCCCGACACCAGGATCACCCCGTACACCGACTGCTCCGTCACGAAGCTCGAGGTCAGGGCGGCGAGGGGAGTGAGCTCCGGACGGGGATCCTCAGGAATGGATGCCATCGATTGCCTCCTCAGATCACGCGGGTCAGAACCCATCCGATCAGAACCAGGCGAACGGCACCAGGGCGGTCAGCACGGCGGCGACGGTGAAGATCGACATACCGAATCCGATGAGGATCCACTGGATGCGACGGCGCTTGACCACCGCGGCGACACCGAGGAGGAACAGGGTGATCGCCATCAGCACGGTGTTCAGCTGCAGCCGGTCACCGAGGGTGTTGTACTCCTCCGCACTCTCGAAGAGCGCCGTGCTGCGGTCATCCTCTTCGGCCCAGGCACCGAAGCGGGCGGCGAAGTACTCCTCCGACTCGAACGGCCCGACGTAATCGCCGGTGGCGGTGGTCTCCTCGTCGGACCAGGTGATGGCCGCATCGAAGATCTCATCGACGAGCACGAACTGGAGGGTGTCGAACTTCGCACTCGCGGCGTCGGCGATCACGGGGTCGGGGTTGTCCATGTCGACCGACAGTTCGGTGAGCCGACCCCAGGTCTGGACGTCCTGCACGTAGGTCTGGTTCGCCTCGAGGTACAGCGACTCGGCCTCGGTCTGTGTGTTCTGCGCCTGCGAGTACGACGACGCGGTGAGACCGTCGTACAGCGTCGACTGGAACGAGGTGTAGGCGGTGGACACCGAGACGATGCCGAGAAGGATGACGACGAGCAGCTCCATGTCGCCGAAGAGGCCGGACAGGCGCGGCGGCTCGGCGGCCGAGGACGCGGGGGCGGGCGCGGGGGCAGGGGCAGGGGCAGGGGCAGGGGCGGTCATCGTGTCAGAAACTCCGAAAGTCCTTCGAGGAGGCGATCGACGTCGTCGTCGCTCGTGTACGCGGCGACCCCGATGCGCATGCCGGCTTCGACCGGGAGGCGGAGCGCCCGGAAGGTCTCCCAGGCATAGAAGCTCCCCGACGGGGCGAGGATGTCGCGCTCGGCGAGAAAGCTCGACGCCGCCGACGCGACCCGGTCACCGAGGGTGACGTAGAGCGTCGGCGTGCGTCGGTCCGCGCGCGAATGCACCTCGAGGCCGAGCTCGGCGACGCGGGTCTCGATGCGTTCGCGCAGCGCCGTCTCGTGCCGCTCGATCAGGTGGTGCGCGGCGACGAGGCGCTCGCGGCGAGACGAGGCGGGCGGCGCGATCCCGGCGATCACGTCGACCGCGGCGGTGACGCCGGCGAGGGTCTCGTAGGGCAGGGTGCCGAGCTCGAAGCGCTCGGGCACCTGGTCGGTCGAGGGGACGAGTTTGTCGGGGTGCAGGGTCTCCAGCAGCGCCGGATCGGAGACGAGGACCGCACAGTGCGGACCGAAGAACTTGTACGGCGAGCACACGAAGAAGTCCGCGCCGAGGGCGGTGACATCGACCGATGCGTGAGCGGCGTAGTGCACACCGTCGACGTGGACGAGAGCCCCCACGGCGTGGGCGCGGGCCGCGATGCGAGCGACGGGCGGGATGGTGCCGAGGAGATTGGATGCCGCGGTGACCGCGACCAGCCGGGTGCGGTCGTTGACGATCTCGTCGAGACCCGAGAGGTCGAGCTCGGCCGTGGCCGGATCCAGCGACAGCCACCGCACGCTCACGCCGCGTGCCTCGGCCGCCTGCACCCAGGGGCGGACGTTGGCGTCGTGGTCGAGCTCGGACACGACGATCTCGTCACCCTCCGCCCACGAGGCGGCGAGGGTCCGGGAGAGGTCGTAGGTGAGCTGCGTGGCGCTCCGTCCGTAGACCACACCGCGCGGGTCGGCGGCCAGCAGATCGGCCGCCGCCAGACGGAACGCGGCGACCGCGTCATCCGCGTTCCGTTCGCTGCGCACCGACGAGCCGCGATTGGACAGGGGCGCGGTCAGCGTGCGCGCGATCGCCTCGGCGACCGCGAGGGGCGTCTGGGTGCCGCCGGGGCCGTCGAAGTGCGCGATGCCGGAGGCGAGGGAGGGGAACTGCGCACGGAACCCCTCGATGTCGAAGCTCATGGAGCCACTATGGCTCAGCGGGCCGAGGTCACCTCCGCGGCGCGCAGCTGCTCGAGCGCCTTGCGCGCGCCGCGCACGGCGATCGCGGTGCTCATCAAAGTCGGGTTGACGGTGTTCGCCGTCGGGATCAGCCCGTTGCCACCCACCACGAGGTTGTCGAACCCCCAGACACGCGACCAGGGATCGGCGACCGACGTGCCGTCATCGGACTCGCCCATCCGCATCGTCCCCATGTAGTGCAGGCTCGATCCGGCCGGAAGCAGCCGCGGTTCGGCGACGAAGTGTCCCAGTGCGTTCCCGGCGCGACGAAGGCGTTCGGTCGCCGCGGCGATCTCGCGCTCCTCGTCGTCGGTGAGCGCGTACTCGATGGTCATGTTCGGAAACCCGCGCCAGTCGAGCTCATCGTCGACGAAGCGCACTCCGTCGTCGACGCGCGGGCGCTTGCGCAGTCCGTAGCCCATGTTCACGTAGCCCCACTCGTTCTCGGCGTAGGGGGTGCCCGGCTCCATGAGGAAGGGCGTGGTCTCGGAATACATCACCTGCAGCGAGAAGGGGTGATCGGGCTCGGAGAACGGGATGCGGTTGACCGCGGCAACGGGGTCGACGGGGTTGACCGCGCGGCGTGCCTTCTCTTCGGCGAGGTCGGACTCGTCGGCGAAGCGCCGCATCTTCTCGGCATCGAGGGCGACCGTGGAGATCACGACGGGATGCTCGGTGAGATACCGACCGAGCGCCTGCGGACGGATGCCCGACGCCCACAGCAGCTGCGGCGAGCGGAACGCGTCGGCGGCGACGACGACGAGGTCGGCGTCGACCGTGGAGCGCTCCCCGGTGCGGAGATCCTCGATGGACACACCGGTGGCGCGCGTGCCGTCGTGCTCGATCCGGCGGACGAGGGTGAGGTCGCGCAGCTCGAAGCGGTCGGCGAGCGGATGACCCGGTTCGACGAGCGGGCCGAGGACGACGTCGGCTCCCGCCCACCGCATCGTGCCGTCGGGCTGCGGGTCGCCCGCGACCGGGAGGGTGCTCGGACCGAACCCGTCGGGCAGCTCGGCGCCGAACTCCTCGTCGAGGAGCGAGCGGATCGCCTCACCCACCCGCGAGTCGGCGAATGCGGCGCTCTGCACGTGCAGCAGGCGGCCGGCCTCGGTGATGAGCTCCTCCCACTCGACGTCGTCGATGAATCCGACCCGCTCGCTGAACTGCGGCGCCGGCGTCGCACACGTCCAGTGCGCTCCCTGACCGCCGACGTTCGTCGAGGCGGCCACGGCTCCGAAGGTCGGCGCATGTGCGGAGCCCGGACCGCCGAAGTCGAGCAGGTGCGTGCCCTGACGGGCGGTGAACATGCCCTCGACGACCACCGACTCGGGGATCCCGAGCTGCGAGCGGAAGTCACCGGCCTGCGGACCCTGCGACATCTCCCGCGCCCGCGCCTTGGCATCGGGATCGGCGATGTTGCGGATGCTCTGGCCGGGAGGGTCGGTGAGGGTGGGCCCTGCCTCGAACATGACGACGCGCGTGTCAGGGGCGCCCTCGAGGATGGTGCGCGCGTAGGCGCTGCCGATCGGGCCGCTGCCCACGATGGCGATGGTGCGGGTGTCGGACATGGTGACTCCTGGTTCGAGTGAGCGGGTTCAGGGTGTGGCGACGCGATCTGCGTCGACGGTGATGTCGGCAGGCGCCTCGTCGGAGAGCCTGCCGCCGGGAAGGAGGAGCGCGGCGATGATGCCGAGGGCGTAGACGACGGCGAGGGCGAGGAAGACGGGGGCCAGCACGTCGCGGTAGATCGCCGCGACTTCGGTCTGGACGGCGAGGGAGGATTCGCGCACGACCTGCGGAGTGAGCCCGTTCGGATCGATCATGGAGGGCAGGCGTGCGGCGACGCCGAAACCGACCACGCCGCCGATGACGGCGGTCGCCACCGTCGAGCCGACTTGACGGACGAGGTTGATCGTCGCGGTGATGCTGCCGGTCTCGCTGCGCGGCGTGGCCGACTGCACGACGGCGATCACGAGGCTCATGAAGCTGCCGGTGCCGAGACCGACCACCGCCATGACCACCATCGGCACCCAGAGGGGGAGCCCGACCGGCAGCAGCGACATGATGAACAGTCCGACGGCGCCCAGGGTCGTGCCGATGATCGGGTAGGGCCGGTAGCGTCCCGTGCGGCTGGCGAGCCACCCGGTGCCGAGGTTGGCCACCAGCATCCCGAACACCGTGGCGATCGGAACGAGCCCCGACACGGTCGCGGTGGTGCCGTAGGCCATCTGGAAGTACGTCGGAAGGTAGGCCGTCACCGAGAACAGGCCGATCCCGATGATCCCCGACAGGGCGATCCCCGCTGCGACGGTGCGGTTGCGGAACGCGCGCAGCGGTACGAACGGCTCGGCGACCCGGGCCTCCACGACGAAGAACGCGGTGAAGGCCACCCCGGCGATCGCGAAGGCGATGAGCACCGGAACGGATGCCGCGGGGTCGCCGACCCAGCTCACGGCGAGCACCAGGGCGACCATCGCCGCGGTGAAGAGCACCGCTCCCGGGACGTCGAAGCTGCGCCTTCCCGAGGGTTCGACGTGCGGCACCGCGAAGAGGGCGAGCACCAGGGCGACAAGGCCCACGGGCACATTGACCCAGAACACCCACGGCCATCCCCAGAAATCGGTGATGAGACCGCCGAAGAGGGGCCCGAGCACGATGGCGACCGGGAAGGCGGCGCCGATGATCGCGAGGTACCGAGGCCTCTCGCGCGGAGTGGTGACGTAGGCGACGATTGTCTGCGACATCAGCTGCAGCCCGGCCGAGCTCGCGCCCTGCAGCACGCGCGCGATGACGAGCTGGGTCATGTCCTGGGCGAAGCCGCACGCGAGCGACGCGACGATGAAGACGACGAGCGACGTCAAGAAGACCGCCCGCGGCCCCAGGATGTCGCCGAGCTTGCCGAGGACGGGAAGCAGCACGGTCGCGGCGAGGGTGTAGCCGACGACCACCCAGCTCATGTGCTCCAGAGCACCCAGGTCGCCGGCGACCGTGGCGAGCGATGTCGCGACGACCGTGTGATCGAGGGCGCCGAGGAAGGCGGCGGTGAGAAGGGAGAAGACGAGCAGGCGGAGCCTGGCGCGGGAGAGCGGCATATTCGATGTGCCCGATCGATCGGGCCGTCGACGCGACTCGGTGTGCC
Source organism: Microbacterium sp. SLBN-154 (assembly GCF_006715565.1). Classification (NCBI taxonomy): domain Bacteria; kingdom Bacillati; phylum Actinomycetota; class Actinomycetes; order Micrococcales; family Microbacteriaceae; genus Microbacterium; species Microbacterium sp. SLBN-154. The sequence continues at coordinate 807,663 of NZ_VFNL01000001.1, read as the reverse complement.
CCGTCCGATCCATCACGGCGGGAACGGGCCCAGAGGACCCCGACGTCAGGTCCATTTTATGTGAGCTTCGGTCTAAAAGCAACTAAAGTGCACGGTGTCGCACCCGTGGCCGAGGACGCGCGGCGGGCAGGTCGGGGGCCGGGACGTACTCCCCGACCTGGCCGCTCAGCTCGCCGAGGCCCTCGACCGACATCGTCACCGTGTCGCCGGGCTTCAGCGGCGGGGGTGTCAGGTCGCCGTTCCGACCCCACAGCTCGCCGAGGCATCCGCCGTTTCCGACCGTCCCCGAGCCGAGCACGTCCCCGGGTGCGACGCGGGAGTTGCGCGAGGCATAGGCGACGAGCTCGGGGAAAGGCCACCCCATGTTCGACACGAGGTCGTCGCCGATGAGCACGCCGTTGACCCGCACCTCGGCGCGGATGGCCAGGAATCCGTCGTCGTCGAGATGATGCGCGAGCTCGTCGGCGGTGACGATCCACGGACCGAGGCTCGTGCCGAAGTCCTTGCCCTTCGCCGGGCCGAGGCGCACCTTCATCTCCCGCGCCTGAAGGTCACGGGCCGACCAGTCGTTCATGATCGTGTACCCGAAGATGTGCGCCGCCGCCTGCTCGGCGTCGAGGTTCGACCCGGTCGATCCGGCGACCTCGCCGATGACGACGGCGACCTCGAGCTCGAAGTCGAGGCGCTCGGTGACCGGCGGGCTGACCGGTTGGCCCGGTCCGAGGATCGTGTGCGGATTGGTGAAGTAGAACGTCGGCGCCTGATACCACTCGTCGGCGACGTTGCTCTTGCCCTCGACGCCCGCACTCACGCCCTCGACGTGCTCTTCGAAGGTCACGAAATCACGGACCGAGGCCGGCTGCAGGGGCGCCAGCAGCGTGACATCTGCGAGCGGCTGCCCGTGATCGGCGATCGTGCGACTGTCGGCGACCCGGTGGTACAGCGCCTGCGCGAGCGGCAGTCCGCCCGCCAGCACTCGGCCGACGGTCAGTCCGTCGGGGAACGGCACGACGCGATCTTCGATGATGAAGCCCTCGCCCCCACCGGTCCAGCGTGCGATCTTCATACCTTCACCCGCGTCCGCAGGAGCTCGGCGGCGTTCCCCGACAGGATCGCCCGGGTGATCTCCTCGGGAAGGTCGGCGTCCCGCACGAAGGAGACCGGGTCTTCCAGTCCCATGTCAAACGGGTAGTCGCTGCCGAGGACGACCTTCGCGCCGCCCGCGACGTCGACGAGGGCTCGCAGCGTCCGGGCGTCGTGCACCACCGTGTCGAACCACAGCTTCGACAGGTACGTCGACGGCAGGTGCGCGCAGCGGCGCGCATCGGGCCGCACCCGCCAGGCGTGATCGGAGCGCCCGATCACCGTGGGAAGGTACCCACCGCCGTGCGCGGCGACGATCTTCAGATCGGGATGCCGGTCGAGCACGCCCGAGAAGATGAGGTGCGACAGCGCCACCGCGTTCTCCACCGGCTGCCCCACCGTGTTGGCGAGGTAGAACCGGTCGAGACGCTCGTCGAGACTGCACCCGAACGGGTGGAGGAAGATCACGACGCCGAGTTCGGCCGCGCGTGCCCAGAACGGCTCGAGTCGCTCATCGGAGAGCTCGACGTCGCCGGCGAACGAGGAGATCTCGACTCCCGCGAGTCCACGGCCGAGGACGGCGTCGTCGAGGCACTCGAGGATACGCTCGGGATGCTGGAGCGGAACGACTCCCAGCCCGGTCAGCCGATCGGGGGCCTGTGCGACGTGCTCGGCGATGAGACGGTTCGCCTCCATCGCGATCCACACCGACAGCCCCTCGTTCGCCCACGGGTAGAAGTGGTTCGGCGAGGCGCTCACCCACTGCCGGTCGACGCCCTGCGCGTCCATGTCGGCCAGCCGGACCGCGACGTCGGTGAGCTTCGGAATGCGCGAGCCGACCATCGGGCCCGACACCGCCTGGCTCTCCGCGCCGTTGCGACGCAGGTCGAGCTCGGCGGCGGCGCGCACCTCGTCGGGCGCGCGGCGCTCCACCTCGGCGTGCAGCGCCGGCAGCAGAACGTGCGCGTGGACGTCGGTGACCGGATGCTCGGCGCTCATGCGGGCTGGGCCATCTGCTGGGCGATGCCGAAGATGAGGCCGCCGGCGTCCGCGTCGCGGTTGCCGTCGATCTGCCACTGGCCGAGCTGAACCGATGCCTCGACGACCGCCTTGGCCCGCGGCAGGCGCCGCGCGTGGAAGGTGTCCCAGAGGTCCTGGTCGACCGTGTCGCGGGTGGTGAGGAGCTCGGTCAGCACGAGGGCGTCCTCCAGTCCCTGGGCCGCGCCCTGCGCGATCGTCGGCGGGCAGCTGTGTGCGGCGTCGCCGATGATGACGACGCGGCCGCGGTTCCAGGGACCGTCGACGAGGTGCTGGGTGAACCACGTGTAGTTGGCGTGGGCGCCCTTCTCGAGGTCGGCGCGGATCGCGTTCCAGGGGCCGCCGTAGGCGCGCGACTCCTCGATCATGATGCGGGTCGCCTCCTCGTCGGACACACCCTGGCGGTCCTGCGCCTTCTCGACGAGGAAGGCGTACATCGAGTCCTCACCCGTGGGGGTGTAGCCGGCGATGTAGACGGGCCCGCCGTAGTAGAGCTCGCTGCGCTCGACCTCGGCCGGCCGCGACACGAAGGTGCGCCAGATGCCCATTCCCGTCGGTTCGGGCTTCTCGGTGATGCCGATCATCTCGCGGATCGCGGAGTTCAGCCCGTCGGCGCCGATCAGCAGGTCGTACTCGCCGGCGGACTCGCCGTCGACGAAGACCTCGACCGCGTCGTTCGCACGGGCGTCGATCCCGGTGATCGAGCGGCCGAAGTGCACGCGGGCACCGGCCTTCTCGGCGTGCTCAAGCAGGATCCGCGCGAGGTCGGGTCGCGGCATCCCCATCGCGGCCGGATAGTCGGGACCACCGGTCTTGACGTCGGGGAGGTTCGCGACGACCGGCGCGTCGGGTCCGGGGGCGCGCAGCGTCAGACCCTCGAACGCGAAACCGGCGGCGCGGATGTCGTCCCACGCGCCGAGCGCGTCGAAGACCCGGAGCGCGTTGCCCTGCAGCGAGATCCCCGACCCCAGCGCCGTCAGTTCGGGCTTGGACTCGTACAGGTCGACCTCGACGCCGGAGGCGGCGAGCCTGATCGCCGCGGCGAGCCCGGCGACGCCGGCACCGGCGATCGCGACCTTGCCGACGGAGGTGTTGTGCTCCTGGGTCATTTCAGAACCTCCCTGTTCTGTGGGTGTGCGTGTCGCCTACAGGACGGCGACGGGGTTGACGGGCGACCCGACCGCGCCGGTGATCGGCAGGGTCGGCGCGGCGAGGAAGAAGTCGAACCGGCCGAGACGGTGGCAGGTCTCGGTGAGCTCCTCGAGGTTCCACATCTCACCGATCGAGAGTCCCATGTTGGGGATCACGACCTGGTGGAGGGGCTGGAAGGAGGGCACGTCGAACTCGTTCGGCCGCACCTCGAAGCCCCACGTGTCGGTGGCGATCCCGGCGATCTCGGTGCGGTGGAGCCACCCGGCGGTGGTGAGCGAGAGCCCCGCGGCCGAGCCGCCGGCGTAGCCGTTCCACCCCTCGCGGCGCGTGCGGGCGTAGCGTCCGGTGCGGACCACGACGATGTCACCGCGCCCGACCCGGCTCGACTCGCCCTGAGCGGCGATCGTCGCTTCGAGGTCATCGGCCGAGATGGCGTATCCGTCCTCGAGCTCACCCGTGTCGGGGCGGAGGTACGCGGCGACGTCGAGCAGGACGCCGCGGGTGACGAACGAGGTGCGGGTGTGCTCGATACCGGTGACGAGGTCGCCGTCGCTCGTGACGACGTCGCCCGCCCGGCGACCGTTCCACGCCATGCCGTGGTCGAAGATGTGGCCGAGGCCGTCCCACTGCGTCGAGCACTGCAGGGGCATCGCGATCACGTCGTCGGCGCCGCCGATGCCGTGCGGGAAGCCCTGGGCGCCCCGCTCGGCGTCGGTGCCGGTGTCGGTCATCGTGTGCACCGGGTTCGTCCGGCGCCGCCAGCCGGTCTGGGGCCCGTCGGTGTCGAAGGCCTGCGCGAGGGAGACCACGACCCCCTCGCGGACGAGGGATGCCGCGGCGACGCGCTTGTCAGCGTCGATGAAGTTCAGCGTGCCGAGCACGTCATCCTCGCCCCAGCGTCCCCAGTTGCGGTACGCGGCGGCGCGGGCCGCGATCTCACCCTCGGGGTCGGTGCGATCGAGGTCGGCCGGGTTCTCGGACGGACGTGTCGTCTCGGTGTGCACGCTCACGCGCCGACCTCCGCCACGCAGCGGACGACCTGGGTTCCCAGGCCCTCGATGGTGCCCGTCATGACATCCCCATCCCGGAGGAATCGCTTCCAGTGCTGCCCGTTGCCGGCGGGACTGCCGGTGAGGAGGAGGTCGCCCGGGAGGAGCGGAAGGGTCTGCGAGGCCGCAGAAATGAGGGTCGGCACATCGAAGACGAGCTCGGCCGTCGTCGCGTCCTGCATGACCTCGCCGTTCAGCTCGAGGCGCACGGACAGCGCGCTCGGGTCGACGAACGGGGCCGGCACCAGGTACGGGCCGGTCGGGAGGAATCCGGGCGCGTTCTTCGAGCGGTACCAATCGGCGCCGATGTCTCCGACGTCGGGCGGGAACACGCGGTCACGCGTGGTGATGTCGTTGACGATCGTGTACCCCGCGACGTGGTCGAGCGCGTCGTCCGGGGTCACCCGGAATGCCTCGCGGCCGATCACCACGGCGAGCTCGAGCTCCCAGTCGTGGGTGTCGCTGTAGGAGGGGAGCTCCAGCGGCACCTCGTCACCGACGACGCACTGCGCAAGACCCAGGAAGATGAAGGGCCGGCCGCTGGCGGCCCGGGCGTCCATGATCTTCTCGGCCTTCGCGCGCAGCTCCTCGGGGCTCAGCTCCGACTCGCCGCCCTTGGTCAGCCCCGCCATGATCAGCTGCACCACGTGCGTCCGGTAGTTCGCGCCGGCCTGCAGCACCTGCCGGGGCTCCACCGGGGCGATCAGGGTGACTTCGGCGAGGGGCTGCCACGCGGCATCCGTCTGCTCCGCCAGCGTCTGCAGTCGTGACCAGTCCGGGGCGGCGAGGAAGGCGTTCAGGCTCGCCGCGCCGAGCTCGCTCTCGCCGAGCGGCCGGATGCGATCTGCGGCGACGAGGCCCAGACGCACGGAATCGCCCGCGCGGTAGCGGGCGAGGGCGAACGGGGCGGGGGGTGGGGTCGTCATGAGTCCTCCTCGAATCCTGACGTGGTGCCCGGGGCGGCCGGTCATCGGCCGCCCCGGGAATCGAGCACGGATCAGCCGGTCGTGGTGTACGGGTTGATGAGCGCGTCGCGGATCTCGTCGGGCACGCCCTCCTCGGTCGCGCTGGGGCCGTCGGCAGCCGGGAACGACTCGGTCATCGACATCGGCATGGCGCCGTTGCGGTACATGTTGCTCGATCCGAGGGACGGCTTCCAGGTGTTGGGCGTCCAGTCCGGCACGTAGTTGCGGTAGCCGCCCGTGTTCAGCTCGATGCGCATCGACGAGGGCTCGCGATAGTAGAGGAACGTCTGCTCGCCGATTCCGTGGATGGAGGGGCCGTACTCGATCGGGATGTCGCGCTCCATGAGCGTGTCGGCGGCGATGAGGAGCTCTTCGTACGTGTCGACCCAGAACGCGTAGTGGTTGATGCGGCCGGGGCGGGTCGAGCCGTCGAGGACGACGCCGAGGTCGTGCGACTTCTCGTTGGTGGTCAGCACGCTGAACACCGAGATCGGAGCCTGGTCGAGAACGGTGCGGGCCATGATGCGGAAGCCCAGCACCTCGTTGTACCACTTCGCGAACTCGTCGACGTCGCGCGCGGCGATGGTGACGTGGTCGAGCTGGCGGGGGGCGCCGGCGATCTTGCTGCGCTTCTCGGGGCGGTCGGGATAGATCGACGCGGTGTGCCCCGGAGCCTGGTGGCGCGTGACGTTCCAGTGCAGCGTCATCGGGTGCCCCTGGGGACCGACGAAGCGATACGCGCGCCCGATCTTGTGGGCCTCGAACCACTCCCCCTGAACGCCCGCAGCCTCGATGCGCTTCACGGCCTCCTCGAGCGCTTCCTCGCTCGAGGTGCGCCACGCCATCGTCTCCAGCGACGGCTCGTCACCGGGAACGACGACCACCGAATAGGCGTAATAGTCACCCCAGCAGCGGAGGTAGACCCGGCCGTCGACGCGGTCGACGACGGTGAGACCGACCTCTTCCTCGTAGAACTTCACCGACGCCTCGACGTCGGGAGTCGTGATGGAGACATAGGAGAGGTGAGAGAGAAGCTTGATCATCTTCGACCCTTTCAAAAAGCCCTGGGGGCGTGTGACTTCGGCGCCCAGATCCACTATCGGTCGATTAGCGACATAAGGGAATCCGAATATGCGGATGCCCGATATCAGACTGACTTATGCCGCGAACGGGGGTTGAGGATGCCACCGGCGGAGGCGCGATCGCGGATCAGGGCCTCGAGATCATCCGTGGGCTCGGCGCCGCCGAGGCGGCGGATCGCCTGTCGGAGGCCGTGACGCAGGGGATCCTCGAAGGGGGGAGCGAGCGTCGTCGCACCCCTCTGGTCGGTGACGGTCACCCTCTGCGTGCCGGCGTCGAGGTCGATCTCCACTTCCACGCGCACGGAGGCGAGGAGGGTCACGCGAAGCGCTCCGGCCCCCGCTCGAATCGCGGTCGCGGTGACGACGACGCTCGTCGGCCGCGTGTCGCCGCCGACCCCGGTGCGCGCCGTCAGTCGTGCGATCGCCCCGTGCCGCGTCGGCGCGTGGCCCTCCAGGGTGAGGTGTGACGTCCGGCCGATGACGTCGGCCCACGCCAGCGCATCGGTCAGCGCGTCGGTCAGCTCCGCCTCGGGGGCCGAGACATCGATCTCGATGAGCGAGGCGGGCGCATCGCCGGTCCCCGGCGCGGTGAGAAGGTCGCGGACCTGCTCGGTGAGCTGCGAGGGGCGGCGGCGCCGCTCGACCATGAACGCGACGCCGCCGGCGGCCGCATGAAGCTCGTTGAGCTCGGCAGCGGAGCCACCGGCGGGGTGCAGCACGAGGATCGCGCGTGCTCCGGAGCGCAGGGCCGCCCCGGCCGCTGCGCACCAGCCGCCGCCCCCGACGACGGCGAGCGCGCCGGCGGCGGTCCTCGCCGCGACGGCATGGGCCGCGAGGGAGTCCACCGCCACGGCGACCGGCCGGGCAACGCCCGAGGAGGCCCACACCGCGATCACGAGACAGATCCGATCGCCGCGGCCGCGGCATCCGCCAGATCGATCGCGAAGCGGGCATCGGCGAGGATCTCGTCGTACTCGATCGCTTGTTCTCCGCGGGCGAGGGCGGCGAGGTTCGCCCACTGGGCGACGTACCCGTCTTCGGGGTCGGCGGCGTAGACGGTCCGGGTGCCGTCGGCGCTCCGCACCGTGACCGTCGCGCTTCCGGCGTGCACGAAGGCGGGCGGGAACGCGATGTCGAGGCGGTCGCGGTCGGTCTGCACCGTCAGCCGCCAGAGCGCGTCGGCGCCCTCGGGCAGCATGACCGCGGAGGAACGCACCGCCACCTCGCCGGCCGTCCACCCGAGCGCCACGCCGATGGGCGGGAGGAGCGTCGCGTAGACCAGCTGCGGGATGCCCCGCGCGAGATCCCGCACGAGGGGAAGGTCGTGGATCACGAGCCCGGAGACGAGGGCTCGGGCGACATGCCCTGCCACCACGGGGTCGGACAGATCGGGCCGCGGACGCGGCGTCGAAGGCGGAAGGGCGGCGTCGCTCACCGCCCGGTGGTACCGGTCGTTGGGGGGAAGAGCGAGCGTGACCGTCACGCTCCGCACCTCGCCGGACAGGGCGGTGAGGTGGTGCGTCGCCCGGCCCCACGCCGGATCGAAGAGGTGGTGCGTGCCGACGACCAGCGCGACGCGGGCCGCGCGACAGCGTTCGATCACCCGCTCGGCGTCGGCGACGGTGGTGGCCAGGGGCTTTTCGCAGAGGATGACCCGGATGCCGGCCTCGACGGCGGCGAGAACCTGGGCAGCGTGCACCTCGGGCGGGGAGCAGATCGCCACGACCTCGACGGCGGGATCGGCGAGGAGGTCGTCGATGCCCGTGGAGCTCCGCGCACCCCGGGCGGCGGCGATCTCAGCGGCACGCCCGCTGCCGCCGTCGGAGACGTGGACGAGGCGGAACTCACCGCCCAGGCGCGAAAGCGTGGGCGCATGCAGTGCCCACCCGCCCGGCCCGGCACCGATCAGGCCGACTCCCCGCATGGTGACTCCCTCGTCGTTCCCGCTCGTGCTTCTTAGGACTGAACACTACATAAGTGAAAGTACTTCGGGCATTAGTTGTCAACGAAATGGACGATGAGGGGCATCGGTTGTGTCAGAATCGAGCGTGGCAAGAGACAGCACCCTACGTTTCGCGGCGCAGACCGACGAGGTCACCAGCCTGCTGCGCATCGTGAACCTCGTCCGGACCGGGGAAGCGACAACCCGCCCCGAGATCGGACGCATCACCGGACTCGGTCGCGGCGTCGTCACGCAGCGTGTCGACCAGGCGATCGAGATGGGTTTCCTGGCCGACGGCGATTTCGGCCCGTCGTCGGGCGGCCGAGCCCCCCGCACCCTCCACTTCCGCGCCGACCAGGGCCGCATCATCGTCTGCGCACTCGGCGCGCTGCACATCCACGTGGGCGTCGCCGCCCTCGACGGCGACGTGCTCGCCGAGGTGCACCGGTCGTGGGAGATCTCCCGTGGCCCCGCCGACACCCTCGACGTCGTCATGAGCATGGTCGACGAGGTTCTCGAACGCACCGGCGACGCCCCGGTCTGGTCGGTCGCCGTCGGTGTGCCGGGTCCGGTCGATTTCGAGACCGGTCGCCCTGTCGCCCCGCCGATCATGCCGGGGTGGAACGGGTTCGACATCCGGCGACGTTTCGAGCAGCGCTTCGACGCGCCCATCTGGGTCGACAACGACGTGAATCTCCTCGCCCTCGGCGAGCGCGCCGAACGGCACCGCCACCACGCCGACCTCGTCTACATCAAGATCGGCACGGGGATCGGGGCGGGCCTGCTCTCGCGCGGAAGGATCCACCGCGGCGCGAACGGCTCGGCCGGCGACATCGGGCACGTGCGCGTTCCGGAATCCGACGCCCCCTGCCGGTGCGGCAAGATCGGGTGCCTCGAGGCCGTCGCCGGCGGCTGGGCGCTCGTGCGCGAGGCGCAGGCGCGCATCGAGGCGGGCGAGGCGAGCCGCCTGTCGCCCGAGGACCTCAGCGCCGAGACGATCTCCCTGGCGGCCGAGGATGGGGACGCGCTGGCCATCTCGCTCCTCCAGGCCTCGGCACGGGTGGTGGGGGGCTCCATCGCTACGCTGGTCAACGTCTTCAACCCGGGCATCATCGTGATCGGCGGGGCGGTCGCCTCGGCCGGCGAGCTCTACCTAGCCGAGGTGCGACAGCGGGTGTACGAGCTCTCCCTGCCGCTCGCCACGCGCGACCTCGAGATCGTGCAGTCAGTCAACGACCCCAACGCACCCCTTCGAGGCGGGGCCGAGCTCGCGCGCGAGCAGCTCTTCGAGGTCACTTTCGCCCGGTGGTTCGCGGACGGGCGACCCACGAGCGCTCGCATTACTTTTACCTGATTCAGACGTAAGCATGTATCTTCGAGGTCAAAGACACCACGAGGACGTGCTTCATGAGTCTGCCCATCCTGCGCGACGACGCCCTGCGCTCCACCGACGAAGGCTTCAGCCTCCGAGTCTCGCTCCCCTGGATCAGGTCGCTGCCGGTGTGGAGCGCGGGCGGGTGGGAACTGTCCGTCGACGGCGATCCCGTCGCGGTGTCGGCCGTGGGGGTCGGCGATCGCCGCGTCGCCCCCTCCGCCCTCGCCTTCGAGCGCGGCTGGTGGTTCGTGCAGGATCGGCTCCGACTCGAAGGGCGACGGATGCTGGCACCCGGCGCTCATGCGGTGACGCTCGGATTCCGGCTGATCGTGCCGTACCTCGACGCGGGCGCCGACGGTCCACTCAGCCTCCCGTTCGCCTCCGCGCGCACCCTTCTCCTGGATGCGCCTGCCACGGGGACGGTGTCACGCGATGTTGCCTGACGCCGCAGCATCCGCCCTTCCGCGTCGTGTGATCGGGGCGAGCGCCTTCAACTGGACCCCCGAGGTCATCCGGGCCGAGCGCGCCGCGACCTCCATCGCCGTGGACATCGTCGCCGACCGCGTGAGCCCGGTCATCGAGATCGAACCCGGCCAGCTGTGGCGGTCGTTCCCCGTCACCCGCACCGATGAGGCCGCCCTCCTGCGTGACCGCCTCGCAGCGGCCGGGGGGCGGGTCAGCATCGTCGGCGCCAGCCTGGATGAGTGGATGTCGCCGACGCGGCGTCGCACGGAGGAGGAGCGCCTGGAGTTCCTCGCACCGCAGCTGCATGCCGCACATGCGCTCGGCGCCGTCGGTCTGCGCCTGCCGATCGGCCAGGCGGGACCGGGCCTTCTCCGGCGGCTCCAGCCCCTCCTCCATGAGCTCGACCTCGTGCTGTTCGAAGAGGCGCAGGGGTCGCAGACGCCGGACTCTCCTTCGTCGGCGGGCGCGTACGAGGTGATCGCCGAGCTGGACGATCCCCATGTGCGGCTGCTCATCGACATCAGCATGCTCATGCCCGCGGTGCCGGTGAGCTACCTCGACGAGCTCGAGCGCGGAGGTGTGCCGGGCTCGCTGATCGAGCGGGTGCGTGACGACTGGCGCAATCCGGCGACGCTGCCCGCGATCGTGGACGTCCTTCGTTCGGGCGGCGTTCCGGAGCCGGTCCACACGTTGTACATGGACATGATCGTGCGGTTCGGGCGGTCGTCGGTCGATGCCATCCGTCCGGTCCTGCCCCTGGTGAGTGGGTTCCATCTGAAGTTCTGGGATCTCGAGGATGCCGACGGCCGGGTGTGGCAGCCGGTGCGCGACCTCGGAGCCGTGCTCGCGACGACAGGGTTCGACGGGGTCCTCACCAGCGAATGGGGCGGGCACGAGTGGCTCGACTCCGACCCCGCCCAGATGACGAGGGACCACATCGCCGGGGCGCGCGAGGCGCTCGGCGCGGCGTGAACGCCCGAGGCGCCGTCACCCGGACGCCGGATTCGGGTCGATGAGATAGCCCAGCGCGAAGACGGTCCAGAAGACGGTGGGGACCGCGGCGATCCCACCCGCGGTCCACGAGACCCAGCGGCGGTCGCCTCGGGCGATCGCCCAGACCGCAGCGGTCACCCCGGCCATGGACAGCACGATGGACACCGGCGTGGAATTGACGGCTGAGCCGGTCGGGCCCGGAAGCGCCAGCGGGAGGAAGAGGGCGCTGGCAAGCATTCCGACCGCGACAATGCCGAGAGCGAGGGCTGTCCACGCCAGAGCGCTCGCCCGCTGCGGCGGCCGCGTGCGGTCGATGCGCCGACCCAGCGGGATGCCGACGGCGGCACCCAGTGCGACGCCCAGCACCACGAAGACGATCATCGCCCGGCATCCCGGAACGCGCGATGGGTCTTCATGACCGCACGGTACGTGCAGACGGTCGGCCCGTGGGGGCCGATGGTCCCTCCACCTACTCGTGCTCGGGCAGGATCGGCGTCGACCACCCCGGATCACGACCGAGCTGCGTAGCACGGGCAACAGCGTCGGAGCCGAAGCGATCGCGAAGGCGGTCGAGCACATCGTCGAGAGCGCCGTCGATCTGATCGCCGCCGCTGAAGTCGAGGGGGAGCTCGGGTTGCACGCTGTCGGCGTGCTCGAGATGCGACAGCGAGAGGCCGATCAGGGTGATGCCCCGCTCGGTGATCGTCGGAAGGGCGGCGGCCAGCAGCATCCGCGCCGTGTCGATGAGCACCGACGTGCGATCGGTGGGGAACCGCAGTGTGCGTGATCTCGTCGCCTTTGTGTAGTCGCCGAAGCGGAGGCGGAGGACGACGCTCCGGCAGACCCGGTCGCCGTCGCGGAGCCGCCGAGCCAGCCGGTCGACGATCTGGCTGAGGATGACGTCGAGCTCGTCGGGGGCGCGGGGACGGGTGCCGAGGGCCCGCTGCGACCCGATCGAACGGCGCCGGCGGGTCGTGTCGACCGGTCGCGGGTCGCGCAGGCGCGCGAGCGCGTGCAGGTGCGCGCCCGCTGCCCTTCCGAGGAGGCGCTCGGCCGTCGCGGCCTCGAGCTCGGCGAGCTGACCGACGGTGCGGATGCCGAGGCCGTGCAGCTTCTCCGCGGTCTTCGCGCCCACGCCCCACAGCCGCTCGACCGGCAGCGGTAGGAGGAAGGCCTCCTCCTCGCCCGGTTCGACGACGAGGAGGCCGTCGGGCTTGCTCACGGCGCTCGCGACCTTGGCGAGGAACTTCGTGCGGGCGACGCCGACCGAGATCGGGAGGCCGACCTCGGCGCGAACGCGTTCGCGCAGGCGGGCGGCGATGTCTGCGGGAGGACCGGCGATGCGTCTCAGTCCGCCGACCTCGAGGAAGGCCTCGTCGATCGAGAGCCCCTCGACGAGCGGGGTGGTGTCGCGGAAGATGTCGAACACCGCCCTGCTCGCGGCCGAGTACGCCTCCATGCGCGGGGGCACGACGATGGCATCGGGGCAGAGCTCCCGCGCCTGGCGTCCGCCCATCGCGGTACGCACCCCGCGCGCCTTCGCCTCGTAGCTGGCGGCGAGCACGACTCCGCCCCCGACGATCACCGGTCGCCCACGCAGGGCGGGAGCGTCGCGCTGCTCGACCGAGGCGTAGAACGCGTCGAGGTCGGCGTGCAGCACCGTCGCCGTGTCGCGCATCGACACCTCCCTCCCCGCGCGCATCGTCGCACGGGGGTGCGACATCGGCGGCCAGCGCGGGCTCGCAGGCTGCGTGACCGAGGTGGCGGAATTGGTCGCCTCTGGTCGGCGTGGGCGGCGATCTGTGCCACCTCGATGGCAGTGATGCGATCAAGGAGACACAGATGGTCGCATTTCAGGCTCGCCGGCGACCAGATTCGCCACCTCGATCATTCGCGTCGGCGGGGTGAAATCGCCTCGCGAGACTCAGCGCCCGCGCACGTGGTTCCACTGCAGCACGACCGGCCGCCCGTGCTCGAAGCCGAGCTCATTGACCGCCGACGTGCCGAGCCAGAAGTAGCGCCCGCCGGCGGCGGTGAGCCCGAGCCACGTGCCGGTGAGGGCGCGGATGAAGTGGGCGTGGGAGAACATCAGCACGTGCTCGCTGCGCTCGAGGCGCGGACGGATGTCGTCCAGCAGCGACTGTGCGCGGGCGGTGACGGCAGCGATGCCCTCGCCGGGAGTCTCGCCCGCGGGGGCACCGTCGTCCCAGATCGACCAGGGGTGGCCGAGCTGCGCGATGATCTCGGGGGTGGTGAGCCCTTCGTACGCACCGTAGTCCCACTCGTGGAGGCGCTCATCGGGCTGGGCGTCGGGGAAACCCGCGTATCGGGCGGTATCGACGGCGCGGCGGAGCGGGCTGGTGAGCACGAGGTCGAAGCGACGGGTCGCGAGGAGCGTGCCGGCGAGCTCGGACTTGTAGACGCCGGTCTCGGTGAGCGGGATGTCGGTGAGCCCGGTGTGGCGCCCGGTCTTGCTCCACTCGGTCTCGCCGTGTCGGACGAGGACCATCGTTCCCCGGGGTTCGGTACTTGCGGTGCTCATCACCCCTTCATCCTGCCCTGCCCTCAGCCCTGGCCGGGAGGTCCGAGCGTTCCGCCGTCCGGCAGCTCCGGACACACCGCCGATTCGGTGAGGGCGGCGACCTCGGCGCGCACCGCGACGCCGTCGGCCGTCTGCACGACCGTGTAGACGACGCCCTCCTGCGAACCCTCAGCCGGGATGTAGCCGACGGTCACGTTGTCGAGCTCGGAGTCGTCGGGGTAGGGACCGATCCCGGTCGTGACCAGATCGGCGGTCGGATTGGCCAGCAGCCAGTTCGCTGTTTCCGCTACCGTCGATTCGGGAACGGCCCAGTAGCCCTCGAGCTCCTCGACCGGCGTGCACGGCCACCCCGTGAAGGAGAGGAACTCGGCGACACCCGCGTCCGACCGCACGGCTCCGGGCGGGAGAGCGGCGGCATCCAGCCATGCCGCGGCCTGTGCGCGGGCGGCGGGGTCGCCGGTCACCGCGGGCGGAGTCTCCGGCGGTTCGGGCGGGCCACCGGTGCACGCCGCCATCACCGCGCCGCAGATCAGGACGCCGGGAAGCGCCATCAATCGAGACCGCATGGGCCCACCGTAACCCGACGCGAGTGCGCCGGGCCGAGAAGCGTGGGCGCGTGGCTGCCGGACTCAGCCCTCGCGGTTGTAGTACGGCCAGGGGAGGAAGCGACGCTCGCCACGGCGGTCGGGGCCCGTGAGGGTGACCTCTCCCGTGGCCGCCCACTCGACGCCGCGCGGGAACATGCGGATGAATTCGATGCGCCGGAACGTGTCGATATCGTGTCCGATCGTGATCGTGAACGACCGGCCTGCACCGTACTCGTTGATCCAGGCGATCGGCTGGTCGGTGTTCATGCCGTTGAGTGCGGCGATGCCCCCCTCGGGGATCTCGACCGGGTAGTGCGACATCGGCCACACCGGTGCCTTCTCGTACGCCTCGAGATCGTCGAAGGTCGTCAACAGCACCTGGGCACCCTCGTACAGGTCGACGCCGGTGAGGATGTCGTCACCGGTCACAGTCCAGCGGGCGCTGATCCCCTCGGTGATCGGATGCCGCGGCTCGACCGTATCGAGCTGCGCCTCACCCCACGGGCGAGGACGAAGACCCGTCTCGTACGCGCTGAGCTTCGCCCCGCGCATGACGTTGTACTCCTCGGGATAGCCCCAGCGGTCCTCCTGCGCGGCCGACCCGTGGAACCAGACGATGCCCTTTCCGTCGTCGTGGACGAACCTCAGGATCGCGGCGTCCGTCTCCGCGCCGAACCCGACGGCCTTCTCGAAGAAGCCGTCGCGACCCTCGAAGACGACGATCAGCACGTCGTACTTGTCGATGACCTCGGCGCCGAGCCCTCGCGGATCCTCCACGACGCGCACCTTGAAGCGGCCGGTGTCTTCGAGCAGCGTCGTGATCCACTGGTTGTGCAACCGGAAGCTGCGATGCTCGTTGTCGTGCTCGCGGGTCATATGGCCCGAGAGGATGAGGACGTTGAGGATGTCGGTCACGAGTCAATCCGCCTTGGTGGAGAACGCGGCGTCGAAAGCCGCGGCGGGCGGGGTGATGGCGTTGAGCGTGCGCACGAACTGCAGGGCTTCGGGCGCGCCGATGAGGCGGTCCATCCCGGCGTCCTCCCATTCGACGCTGGTGGGCCCGTCATAGCCGATCGCGTTCAGAGCGCGGAAGATCGGCTCCCACGGCACCGCGCCGTGACCGGTCGAGACGAACGTCCAGCCGCGGCGCGGGTTCGCCCACCCCAGGTGCGAGCCGAGCACGCCGTTGCGCCCGTCCAGGTTGGTGACCGACTCCTTCACGTGCACGTGGAAGATGTGGTCGGCGAAGTCGAGCACGAAGGCGACCGGATCCAGCTGCTGCCACATGAAATGCGACGGGTCGAAGTTGAGGCCGAAGCTCTTCCGGTGGCCGATCGCCTCGAGCGTCCGCTTGGCCGTCCAGTAGTCGTACGCGATCTCGGACGGGTGCACCTCGAGCCCGAACCGCACGCCCTCCTCCTCGAAGACGTCGAGGATCGGATGCCACCGGTCGGCGAAGTCCTGGTAGCCGGCGTCGATCCACTCCTCCGAGGCGGGCGGGAACATGGCGACGGCTTTCCAGATGGATGACCCGGTGAACCCGTTCACCTGCGTCACACCCAGCTTCGCCGCCATCCGCGCGGTGTCTTTGAGGTCTTCCGCCGCCCGCCGGCGCACACCCTCGGGGTCGCCGTCGCCCCACACCCGGTCGGAGAGGATGTCGCGGTGCCGCTGGTCGATCGGGTCGTCGCACACCGCCTGACCGGTGAGGTGATTCGAGATCGCCCACACCCTCAGCCCGTTGCGCTCCAGGATGTCCTTCCGCGACTGGACGTACTCCGCGTCATCCCACCGGGACACATCCAGGTGATCGCCCCAGCAGGCGATCTCCAACCCGTCGTACCCCCACTCGCCCGCCAAACGCGCCACCTCCTCGAACGGAAGATCCGCCCACTGGCCGGTGAACAACGTGATCGGACGTGCCATCTCATTGACTCCTTCGTGAATTTCGTTCGTTGAGCGAGGGAGCGGAGCGACCGAGACGAAACGACTCGGGCCCCGTGCCCACACCGGTTCCGGGCGTTTCGACTCGCTCCGCTCGCTCAACGACCGGGGGCAGGGGCTCGCTCAACGACCGGGGACGAGGACGTCGGCGGCGACCGGTGTCCACGCGGCGTCGTTCGCGCTCGACCGCTCGACCGCGTCGAGCACGCGCTGCACGCTGAGTCCCTCAGCGAAGGTCGGGTGCGGGTCGGTGCCCTCGGCGATCGCGGTGACGAGGTCGACCACCTGGTGGCTGAAGCCGTGCTCGTAGCCGAGCATGTGGCCTGCCGGCCACCATGCGGCCACATACGGGTGCACCGACTCGGTGACGAGGATCTGGGTGAAGCCCTGTCGCCCCTCGGGCGCGGTGCGGTCGTAGAACCGCAGGCTGTTGAGGTCTTCGAGGTCGAACGCGAGCGCTCCCCGATCCCCCGAGACTTCCACGGTCAGGGCGTTCTTCCGGCCCGTCGCGAAACGCGTCGCCTCGAACGAGGCCAGCGATCCGCCCGAGAGCCGGCCGGTGAAGATCGCCAGGTCGTCGACGGTCACCGTGCCCGTTCCGACACCGGCCTCGCCGCTGAGCCCCGAGCCGGCTGCCTGCAGCGGTCGCTCCTTCACGATCGTCTCGAGGGTGCCGCTCACTCGCTCCACCGTCTGTCCTGTGACGAACTGGGTCATGTCGATGATGTGCGCGCCGATGTCACCGAGCGCACCCGAGCCCGCGTGCTCCTTCTGCAGCCGCCAGGCCAGCGGCATCGCAGGGTCGACGAGCCAGTCCTGCCGGTAGGCCGCGCGCACCTGCTGCACGGTGCCCACCGCGCCCTCGACGATCATGTCGCGCATGAGGGTGACCGCGGGCACGCGCCGATAGGTGAACCCCACCATCGCGCGCACTCCGCGCGCAGACGCGCGCTCGGCGGCATCCGCCATCGCTTCGGCCTCGGCCACCGTATTGGCCAACGGCTTCTCGCAGAGGACGTGCTTGCCGGCCTCCAAAGCGGCGATCGCGATCTCGGCGTGCGAGTCACCGGGCGTGACGATGTCGACGATGTCGATGTCGTCCCGCGCGATGACCTCGCGCCAATTGGTCGCCCATTCCTGCCAGCCCCACTGGGCCGCGGCATCGGCCACCGCCTCGGCGTTGCGACCGACGACGACGGCCATCTCGACGGCCTCGGGAAGCGAGAACACGCGCGGCGCTTGGCGCCAGCCGACCGAGTGCGCCGCGCCCATGAAGCCGTAGCCGATCATCGCGACGCGGAGCGGGCGTTTCGTCTCGCTACGCTCGCTCAACGACCGGGTCTCGCTACGCTCGCTCAACGAGCGAGAGCTGGTCATGCGAGCACCAGCTCCCGTTCCACAGGCACACGGTTGGTCACGTACCGGCCAGGTCCGCCGTCCACGCCCGGCATGATCTGCATGTAGAGCAGGCGCATGGTGAGCACCACCCCGACGGTGATCTTCTCGCCGGCGGCCGGCGGGTCGTCGAGGCGGATGCGGACGTCGGGGCGCTCGGCGACGAACCAGAGGGTGTCCCACTGCTCGGGGAGCTCCTCGATGCGGTATTCGCGTCCCTCGAGGACGAAGCGCAGGTCCTCTGTGGGGACCTCGACACCGTTGACCGTCGCGGCGACGTCGTCGACCGCGGAGAGCCAGAGGCTCCGGTACCAGGGGATCTGCAGCGAGACGGCGAGGCCGTCGTCGGTGCGACGGACGTCGTCGTCGCGGAAGAGCGAGTCGTGCGTTGCCATGGTCGTTCCTCAGGCGTAGGTGTCGGTGAAGGTGTCATGCGGAACCGGCGGGGCCGGCTCGAGCTTCTGCACCGTCTCGGGGCTGTAGGGGTGGTTGGTCGACGGCACGGGCTCGTCGGCGGGCGGCATGAAGACGGGCTTGCCGTCGTCGCCGAAGTACATGAGGTCGAGGTCGAACGCGCCCTGGTTCTTCAGACCGAAGCTCACCCAGTTCTCCTCGAAGGGCGCGCGGGCGAGCTCGTAGCAGCGGAACTTCCAGAACTTCCACTCGCCGTCCTGCTTGAGGAAGTCGATGGCGTACTTGCACCACACCCAGTGCGCCCAGACCTTCTTGCCGAGCACCTCTTCGGGGGAGTACATGTCGGGGAAGGCCTCGGCGACCTTCGGGTCGGTCAGACCCGACTCGGTGCCTGCCATCAACCACACGCCCTTGGCGGTCTTGCCGTCGGCGGCGACCTCGATGACGGGGGTCGTCGTCGCGTGCAGGATGAGCTTGCCCTCGGGGTGGGGCCGACCGCGGTGGTAGTCGGTGACGCTCTGCCACGTCGTGTACTGACCGGCGTTGGTGTAGCGGGCCCGGATGCCCTCGGTGCCCTCCTTCACCCACAGCGGGATGATCTGCTCGTCCTCGAAGGCGTTGTGGAGGTACATGTAGCGGTTGAACAGGTTCTCGACCTGTCCGCGATCCTCGGCGCGCTGCGCAAGAGCGCGGGCGGCGACGACCTCCTCGCGGAGAGCGGCGAGCTCGGCGGCGAGCTCGCCGACCGAGACAGTGGTGGTGTCAGACATTCGCGGTCTCCCTCGACTGCTCGGCGACGGTGTCTTCGATGGCTTTGCGCATGAGCGCATGCTGCTTCTTCACGAGATCGATGGGGTCGGCCTCGCCGAGGTCCTGGAAGGCGTGTCCCTCCCACTCGCTGGAGAGATACCCCTGGTAGCCCCCCACGACGAACTGCTTCACGATGCGTGGGATGTCCATCGCCGGCTCCTCACCGTCGGCGCCGATGTCGTAGAACTTGGCGTGCACGTGGAACATCTGGGGCATGATGTCCAGCCACTCCTCCGGCGGCACGAGCCCGTGCATGTTGAAGGCGAGCCTCGTGAACGGGCCGAAGGTGAGCGGGTCGACGCCCTCGCCGACCAGGTAGTCCTCGAACTTCTGGTTTCGCACGTGCATCGGGGTGGGCTCGTGCCAGATCTCGTCCATGACGGGGAAGTGCTTCTCGTCCATCCCCATGCGCGCGAGCGTGGTCAGCAGCGTCGGCGAAAGCGAGTGCATCGTCGATGAGAAGTCGGCGGTGAAGCCGAGGCGCTCGGACTGCAGCTCGTCGTACATCTCGCGCATCTGCAGCACCTGCGGGTTGTTCGGCCCCGACGGCGCGTGGATCTCGTAGCCGAGGTACTGGTCGTACTTCTCGGCGAGCGGCAGGAGACCGCGCAGCAGCTCCTTGCCGTGCGAGCGGATGACCACCCTCTTGAAGCCCAGCGTGTGCGCCGTCTTGAGCTGCCGGGCGAGGAAGTCGTGCTCCTCGTCGGGGGTCATGTCGCGGTCCTTGCGGCGCCCCATGTCGAGGTTCGTGCCGACGGCGCTGGCCTCCAGTCCGTACTTCTCCAGCGAATCGAACCAGAGCTTCACGAACTCCTGATCGACGTCGGGGTACGTGCGCAGCAGCTGCGCGATGTTGAACTCCACACCCGGGCCGATGCCCTCATCGTGGACGGCCTTGATGAGCGTCTCGGGCGTGTACAGGCCCGCGGCGAACTCGCTCGTCATCGAATACAGGGTGGTGCCGAGCTTGATGCCGGTTCCGGCGATACCGTCGGGTCTGTTCTGAGCCTGTCGAAGGGTCATCGTCGTCCTCTCAGGAGCGCACGGCGTGCGCGAGGTGGGAATCGAGGATGCGGCGGGCCTCCGCGGCATCCGTGATCATTCGGGAGCCCGCTGCCTCGGCGGCCGCGCGCTGAAGGGCCTGCTCATCGCGGATGATCTCGAACGGGCTCTGCCAGTGGTTCCAGTGCCAGCCCTCGTACTCGCTCGAGATGGCACCGCTGTAGCCGTTCTCGACCAGCAGCGTGGTGAGCTCGGCGACCGGCACGGACGGCTCCTGATGGTTCTCGTCGATCCCGAAGAACTTGCCGTGCACGTGGCGGATCCACGGGAAGATCTCCAGCCAGTCGTCCACCCGTGCGGGACCGAACAGGCCCGTGCCGTTGATGCCGAAGTCGATGCCGAGGTCGGGGCGGCCGTACTGGTGGGCGAGACCGATGAAGCGGCCGAATCGCTGGCCGTGCTCGGCCTGATCGGCCGGGGGTCCCTGCTCGTAGAAGTCGTCCCAGAGCTGGACGACGGCGGCGAGCAGCTCCTCCGACGCGCCGCGACGGCGATAGGCCTCGATGAGCGACGGCGCGAACCCGCTGACCGTGGCGCCCCAATCCATCGTGAAGCCGAGGAACGGGGAGCCGACCTTCTCGTAGCGGTCGCGGAGGGCGAGGATGCGGGGATGTGAGGCGTACTGGTCGGCGTGCACCTCGAGCGCGAGGGTCACCCCGTACTCCTCGGCGATCGGCGCGAGCGCCTCCATGGAATCGGGCGTAATCGAGATCTGCACGCGGGCGACGGGGAAGCCGAGCTTGGCAGCGGCCTGGATCTGGCGGCGCATGTACTCCAGCAGCTCGTCCTGGTTCAGAAGGCGGTCGCGGTGGATGCCGATGTCGGCGTTGACCGCGAGCGAGGTGCGGACGAGTCCGACCTCGTCGACCAGGTCGGAGAAGGATGCCGCGTAGGCGTCGTCGATCTCGGGGAATCCGCGGAAGCTGGAGAACCCGATGATCTCCAGCCCCGGACCGTACCCCTCGGCGGCGACCTTGCGGATCAGCTGCTCGAGGTCGTACTCGCGCCCGTGGAATGCGCGGGTGAAGCTGTAGAGGGTGACGCCCTGGATCGGCGTGCCCTTCGCTGTGGCGGTCATGCCGAGACCTCCTGTCGGACGGCCATCTTCTTCGTGTCGCGCTCCTCGATGTGGAGCACCTCGTCGTCGGAGATGACGATGTACGGGATGTAGAGGACGAGCTCGACGCTGACCTCGTGCTCGCCGCCGGCGAGCTCGAGCGCGCCGGACAGGACGGCGGAGTCGGTGGGGAACCACCACTCGTCGGTATTGGTCTTCAGCTCGTCGAACGTGAACTCGCTGCCGTTCATCCGCCAGCGGAGCGAGGCGGCCGGCGCCTCGACGCCGTCGACGGTGAGCGTCGCGCCGGCGATGCACGATCCCGGCAGCGCGCGATACCAGGGCAGTCGCACCTCGACGGCGACGCGGCCGTCGCGCGACGTGAGCGTGCCCTGCTCGATGATTCGATCGGGGATCACGCGAACCTCCTCGTGGGGGCGGCCAGCGCCGCCGACGTCTTTGTCATAATTCCTACACTTTAACGTTGTTTTCCAACATAAGTCAATGCCTCGCGGCCTTCTCGCTTCGCCCGGTGCCGGCGAGAATGCAACGGGGCGCCGAGGACGCGGGGTTCACCCGCACTCTCGGCGCGCCGTTGGATTCTCGCGGTCATGGAGTACTGGCGATCCCCGCGACGGGCGTGCGAGACAGGGCACGCGCGATGCTGCGCGCACCGGCGACCGCGAGAGCGACGGAGGTGAGCGTGGGGTTGCACGCGGTCGCGGTGGGAATCACGCCGTTGCCGGCGACGAAGAGTCCGTCGACACCCCACACCTGGCTGTCGGGTCCGCAGACACTCGTTCCGTCATCCGTCCGACCCATGCGGGTCGTCCCCTGGTAGTGCAGCGAGGAGCCGAGTGGAAGGGTGAACGGCCGGCTGTCCAGCGGGTCGCCGATCGCCTCTCCGAGTCGCACGATTTCGGCGCGAGCCCGGTCGACCACCTCGTGGTCGCGCTCGGTCAGCCGGTAGTGGATCCGCGGTGCCGGCATGCCGTAGGCGTCGTGCGCGGCGTCGTCGAACTCGACGCGGTCGTCGGCCTGGAGGTCCTTGGCACAGAAGAGCCCGAGACCCACGATCGAACCGGGGACGACGGGATCGTCGTCGGCGAGGGGGATGGGCGAGGCGTCGAGCTGCATGACCTGTCCATGGAAGGGGACGTCGTCGGTGAACGGCACCCAGCTGACGCCGCTGTACTCCGCCAGTCCTGTCGTCGGCGCATCGGCGCCCAGGGTCTCGACGCCGCGCAGCCGCGAGGCGAAGACGATCTGCGCCTGGTCGTTGAGGTAGCGCCCGAGGGCGGGGGGACGGATTCCGGAAGCCCAGAGCACCTGCGGAGTGCGCAGCGCGTCGGCGGCGACCACGACGAACCGCGCCGCCACCCGGTGCGTCTCCCCCGACCGGAGATCCCGCACCTCGACGCCCGTCGCGTGACCGTCCTCGGTCAGCACCCGCGTCACGAGTGATTCGTCGAAAAGGTCGAAGGCGAGGTTGTCGCGGGTGACGTCGCCCAGGACGACATCCGAGCCCGACCACACCAGCCGGCCGTCGTCGCGACGGTGTGCGGCCAGCGGCATCCGCTGCACCCTCGTCTCGACCGTCCGTCCGTCGTCGACGGCGACGGAGAGTCGATCTCGGACGATCTGCCCGAAGGGTGCGGCGTCGAACGCGTCGGTGGTGACGCCGAGGAGCCGCTCCGCCTCGGTCAGCAGGTCGTCGAGGTCAGGGAGGAAGTCGATCCGCTCGCTGCCCCCCGGCCGGGGGCAGGCGCCGGTCCAGTGGGCCGCCATGCCGCCGACGTTGCTGGACATCGCCGCCACCGGCATCCCGTCCTCGCCCTCGAAGCGGAAACCGTCCTCGAGGAGGAAGGTCCCCGGTCGCGCCGCGCGCATGCCGGCCTTCGCCTGCCCGGGGTTGGCCACCTTCTCGCCGCGCGCGCCCGGGCCCTCCGAAGCCGCCTGCGCGCGAGCGCGCGCCTCGGGGTCGGCGATGTTCTTCACGTGCGCGCCCGGCGGGTCGGACACCGTGGGACCCACCTCGAACATCGCGATCGTCGCGTTCGGCGCCTGCTCGCTGAGGACGCGCGCGTACGCCGCGCCGGTCGGACCACTGCCGACGATGGCGACATCGACCTCGGAGGGGTACCGCGTCATGCCGATGCTGCCCACTCGACGATCCGCGCCACCGAGGCGGCGGACTCGGTGGTCGGGTAGTACTCCAGGCCGATGGGTCCGTCGTAGCCCGACGCGCGCAGGATGCCCAGGCGCTCGGCCCAGTCGAGGTCGCCGGATCCGGGCTCACCTCGGCCCGGGGCATCCGCCAGCTGCACGTACTGCACCAGGTCGCCGGCGTTCGCCAGCTCTGCTGCCATGTCCTCGCCCTCGACGGCGGAGTGATAGATGTCGTAGAGCACCCCGAAGAAAGGCGAGTCGACGCCCCGGGCGACGTACACCGCCTCGGCGGTGCGGTCCAGGAGCGATCCCGGGTGATCGACCCGGACGTTCACCGGCTCGAGCACGAGCGCGATACCGGAGCCGTCGATCTGCGCGATGGCCTTCTGGTAGATCTCGACGAGCTTGTCCAGCTGCACCTGGCGCTTCCACCCGCCGAATCCCGTGCCGCTGCCCACGACGATGCGCGGGCAGCCCAGATCCTGGGCGATCTGTACGCCCTCGTCGAGCTTGCGGAAGAACTCGCTGTGGTCCCACGGCGGGATCATGAACTGTGTGCGCGGCTCCGACAGCTGCGCGGTCAGCTGCGTTCCGGTCTCTTCGAGCGCGGCCTTCAGCGCCGGGAGGTCCTTCGGCTGTGCCGGGGCGTCGACACCGGTGGGTCCCCACATCTCGACGGCGGTGAACCCGGCGGCCGCGGCCGCGCGGACGCGGTCGTGGTAGTCACCGGCCTCGGTGAAGAGGAGTTCGATGTTGGGGGCGAGCTGATACACGGGAGGGTCTCCTGACGGGATGACGGGATGAGGGTGGGTCGACGGCGGGCGGGGCTCAGCCCTTGAGGCCGCCGGCGAAGCCCTGGATGAAGCGCTTCTGGGCGAACATGTAGAACGCCAGGATCGGGATCATCGAGATGATCACGACGGCGAAGATCTTGTTCCACGCCGACACCAGACCGCCCACGTAGGTGTACATGGCCACCGGGAGGGTCTGGGTCGTGGTGCCGCCGAGGAAGATCAACGAGTTGAAGAAGTCGTTCCAGATGATGAGACCGGTGAGGATCGCCACCGTTCCGGTCGCGGGGGCCATGAGAGGCAGGACGACGCGGAAGAACGCCTGTGTGGGCGAGGCGCCGTCGATGACGGCGGCCTCTTCGTACTCGGTCGACAGGCCCCGGAAGAAGCTCGCGTAGAGGAAGACCGACAGGGGGAGCAGAATGCCCGCCCACAGCAGCACCATGCCGAGCACGGAGCCCGTGAGACCGACGCTGCGGGCACCGATGTAGAGGGGCACGGTGCCCAGCTGCGCGGGGAGGATGATCGCGATCAGCACCAGGTAGTAGGTCAGCGTCGTCCAGGTGCGCGTGCGGCGGGCGATGACATAGGCCGAGACCGACCCGAGCAGCACGAGCAGGAAGATCGACCCCGCGGTGATGACGGCGCTGTTCAGGATGCTGAGGGGGATGCTGTTGCGCCCGGTGGTGGTGAGCACCTCGACGAAGGCGTTGAAGGTCGGCGCCGTCGGCGGGGCGACGGCGCTCGAGGTCAAGGCCTCCTGATCGGACTTCAGCGAGGTCATGATGAGGATCCAGAAGGGGAGGAGCCCGAGGAGGGTCACCACCCAGACGAAGACCTCACGCGCCGCGGTGAGCTTGGTGTAGCGGAACATGTCTCAGGCCTTTCCGACCGAGCGGTCGCGGGTGAGCCACTGCTGGAAGATGGCGAAGACGAGGATGATGACCGTCAGCACGAGCGCGAGCGCCGAGCCGAAGCCGAACTGACCGAGCGAGAACGCCTGCTTGTACACCTGGGTGGCCAGGGTCTCGGTGACACCGGCGGGCCCACCCCCGGTGAGGGCCAGGATCTGGTCGAACACCCGCAGTCCCTGGATGATGCCGAGGGTCGTCGCGATGGCGATCGAGGGACGGATGGCGGGGGCGACGACATGCCAGAAGCGCTGCCAGAGGTTCGCGCCGTCCAGTGCCGCGGCCTCCTCGACTTCGACCGGGACCGACGCGAGCCCTGCGAGGTAGATGACCATGGTGAAACCGGTCTGCTGCCAGACGATGACGATGAGGATCGCCCAGATCGAGTAGGTCGGGTCGGCCAGCCACACCTTCTGCCACGACTGCAGGCCGACGAGGCCGAGGAAGTCGTTGAGCGGCCCGTCGAACTGGAAGATGAACTTCCACACGTACGACACCGCCAGGGGGCTGAGCACCACCGGCATGAACAGGAGAGTCCGCAGGATGTACCGGGTCTTCAGCATCCGGTTGATTGCGAGGGCGTACAGCAGGCCCAGGACGTTCGTCAGCACGACCGAGCCGATCGCGAGGAAGAGGGTGTTCCAGACCGAGCCGAGGAGGAGCGGGTCGCTGAAGATGCGGACGAAGTTGTCGACGCCGATGAACTCCCAGTCGCCCAGTCCCGTCCAGTTGGTGAAGGCGAAGAACCCGCCGGTGAGGGTCGCGACGTAGTGCACTCCGATGACGAAGACGACGGCGGGCAGCGCCCACCACCAGTGGCCGTAGCTGATGAGCGGCCGGCGCCCCTTGATCCGGGTGCTTGCGCGGCGGTTCTTCGGCGGCACGGTCACCGCCCGGGTGCTCTGATCGTCCTGCATCGTCGCTGTCATTCGCCTGACCTCGTCGTCGTCTGCGCGCCCACAGCAGTTCGGGGCGCCGTGAATTCAGGATCACACGCTTGCGTCGAAACCGCACATTAGTTTTTGCGATATCGGATATAAGTGGGCGCGAGGCGCGGGAGAGTGCCTCTTGAGTTCGGTGCGGTGACAGGATCGGCCCGTGATCCCTTCCCTCGATGGCGAGACCGTCATCGCCCGCCTGCGCCGGGTGTTCCTCGACCCGCCCGCGGACGCCCGCCCCCACGTGTGGTGGCACTGGATGGACGGCAACATCGACATCCCGGGCCTCCGCGCCGATCTCGAGTGGATGCACGGTGCCGGGATCGGCGGCGTGCAGATCTTCGACGGCGGCATGGGGCTCCCCACCGTCGTCGCGGCGCCGGTGCGTCCGGGAAGCCCGTCCTGGGACGAGGCGATGACCGCAGCGACAACCCGGGCCCGCGAGCTCGGGCTCGAGGTGGCGGTCGCCACCTCCTCGGGGTGGAGCGCGTCGGGTGGGCCCTGGGTGGAGTCCGTCGACGCGATGAAGAAGATCGTGTGGTCGGAAGCGACCGTCGACGGCGGCGCACCGGTGCGCATCTCCCTTCCCCCGCTTCCGACGTCCGTCGGGGCGTACCAAGACAGTGGGACGGACGACGCGGCGAGGCGATTCTCGGCGCACTGGCGCGTGCTCGCGGTGCCCGACGACCTCGATCGCCTGCCGCTTCGCGCGCAGACGGTCGAAACGTCGTCGGGGGATGTCGCGGCGGCCGGCACGCTGACCGACGGCTCCTTCGCCGGCGGGGTGTCGCTCGCCCGTGATCCGGATGGCCCGTCGGAGGCCTGGATCGTGCAGCGCTTCGCCGAGCCGGTGACCGTCCGCTCGGTGGTCGTCGGGCTCCCGGGTCCACGCGGTTTCGGTGCCGCGCCGCCGGCGCGCGCGGCGCTCGAGGCCGAGACGGGTGCCGGCACCTGGGCGGTCGTCGTCGAGCTGCTCGACACGCGCGCGCCGGTGCGCTCGGCGTCCTTCGCGCCGGTGAGCGCCCGCGCGTTCCGCCTCCGACTCCACGGGGAACCGGCCACGACCGCACTGCCGCCGATGGCCGACGGTCTGGCGACACCCCCGGTGCTCCGCCCGGCACGCGCGTTCGAGGTCAGCGAGTTCGCCCTGTTCACCGCATCACGCGTGCACGTCGGCGAAGCGAAGGCCGGCTTCGGCGTGGCATCCGATTACTACGCCCTCGATTCCCCCGACGCAACCGCGGGGGTGATCGATCCCGCGCAGGTCTTCGATCTGACCTACCACCTGCGGGACGGCATCCTCGAGTGGACTCCGCCACCCGGGCGGTGGCGGATCCTGCGTCTCGGGGCGTCGACGACGGGAGCCGTCAACGGCCCTGCGCTGCCGGACGCGACCGGGCTCGAAGTCGACAAGCTCGACGCGGGTCGTGTGCGCGCGTACCTCGAGACCCATCTGGCGCGGTTCACCGGACCCGCCGAGGACGCCGTCTCGGCACTTCTCAGCGACAGCATCGAAGCCGGGCTGCAGAACTGGACCGACGCGATCGCCGAGGAGTTCGCCGCGCGACGCGGCTACGACCCGACACCGTGGCTGCCGTGTCTGCTCGGATGGGTGGTGGGCGACGCGGCGAGCGCGGACCGCTTCCTCTACGACTACCGCCGCACCCTCGCCGAGCTGCTGTCCGAGCGGTACTACGGCACTCTCGCCGAGGTGGCGCACGAGCGGGGATGGACGTTCTTCACCGAAGCGCTCGAGGACGGGCGTCCGCAGCTCGGCGACGACCTGGCCATGCGAGCACCCGCCGACGTGCCGATGGGCGCGATGTGGACCTTCGCGCCGGAGAAGGGGCCGCGCCCGACCTACGTCGCCGACCTCCGCGGCGCCGCCTCGGTCGCCCATGTCTACGGCGCCGCGCACACCGGATCGGAGGCCTTCACGGCGTTCGAAGACCCATGGACCGCGACCCCCGGCAGCCTCAAGCACGTCGCCGACCTTCAGCTGGCCCTGGGCGTGACGCGCTTCTGCATCCACTCGTCGCCCCATCAGCCGTCGACGGCGCCGCTTCCCGGCATGGCGCTCGCGCCGTTCCTCGGGCAGACCTTCTCGCGAAACGAGACCTGGGCGACGATGGCCCGGCCGTGGATCGACTACCTCACCCGGTGTTCTGCACTGCTCGCCGAAGGGGAGCCCGCGGTCGAGGTCGCGGTCTTCGTGGGCGAGGAGGCGCCGGTCACGGCGCTCTTCAGCGAAGCACCGGACGACACGGCGCCGGCGGGCTATGGCTTCGACTACGTCGGCGTCGATGCTCTCGTGAACGTCCTCGGCGTGGCTGACGGGCGGATCACGGCCCGCGGCGCCTCGTACGCCGTCCTCTTCCTCGGTGGCAGCTCCCACCGGATGACACTCGCCGCCCTCGCTCACATCGAGCGCCTCCTCACGGCGGGCGCGACCGTCGTCGGACGCGCGCCGGAGGCGTCGCCCTCTCTCGCCGACGACCCCGAGGCCTTCGCGGCGATCCGCGACCGGATCTGGGGGTCGGACCACGGCGGGCGCCTCGTGGCGACATCCGATCTCTCCGAGGCCCTTCGCATGCTCGGGATCCCACCCGCCGTCGTGGTGGGCGACCCGGCCGTCCGGATGATCTCGCGGCGTGTGGAGGGGCACCTGGTGACGTTCGTGGCGAATCCCGGCCCGACGCCGGTCTCGACGTCGGTGTCGGTGTCGGTGTCGGTGTCGGGGTCGGGGTCGGGGTCGGGGTCGGTGTCGGTGTCGGGGGATGACGCCGCGAGGATCGCCCTGTGGGATCCGGTCACCACGACGGCGACGGCACTCCAGGCCCTCCCGGGCGGTCCGGCTACCTTCGCGCTGGAACTCGCGCCCTTCGGGTCGGCGTTCCTCGTGGCGGGAGCCGACGCGCCGGTTCCCGCCCGGGACGGCGAGAGGCGGGTGCCCCTGGACGGGTCATGGCGGGCGACGCTGCCGGGACACGCGCCGCAGCTGTTCGCCACGGTGCCCCGGCTGTGGACGGATGACGCGGATCGCGCCGGCTTCTCGGGGGTGGGCACCTACGAGACGCGGTTCACCCTTTCGGCCGCAGATCTGCAGGGGCTCGTGAGCGTGCAGTTCGAGTCCGTGCATGACATCGCGGAGATCCTCGTGGGCGGGGAGAGCGCCGGGGTGGTGTGGACGGCGCCGTGGCGCCTGGACATCACCGATCGCGTCCGCGAGGGCGAGAACCTGCTCGCGGTGCGCGTGGCGACGGGGTGGCGCAACCGGCTCATCGCCGAGGCGAAGGCGCCGAGCGGGCGGATCTACGCACCGATGACGGGGGTCTTCACCGTCGAGGCGGCTCCGCGGCCCGCGGGCCTCACCGGGCCGGTGTCGCTCGTTCTGAGCCCCGCCCCGCAGATCACCAGGACTATGGCCACACATAAGCAGTAGTTATGTCGAAATGCGGCATATCGTGTCAGGCTGATGGTGCGGCAGATCCGAAGCCGCGCCAGTCCTGCACTGGCGACAACGACGTCACGAAAGGTCGACATGTCACAGCATTCCGACATCCGGCGCCTCCGTTGGTCCCTCCTGGCTGTGAGCGCCGCCGGCGCCCTCGTCCTCGCGGGTTGCTCGGGGGGCGGTTCCGACAGCGGTGGTTCCGACGATGGAGGCGACTCCGGCGACGAGACCTCGGCGAACTTCAGCCTCATGGTCGCGCAGGCCAACGACCAGGACGACTACTGGGCCGAGACCGCCGCGAAGTACACCGAGCAGACCGGTGTCGAGATCGAGGTCATCCCCTACCCCTCCGACGCATACAACACGCAGGTCACCACGCAGCTGCAGGCCGGAAACGCCGCCGACATGATGGTGCTCGCCCCCGGAACGGGCCAGCCGATCTCGGTCGTCAACCTCGCCGAGGCGGGCTTCCTCGAGCCGCTCAACGAGACCTCCGCCGCGACGATCCCCTCGGGTACCGAGGCGGAGTACTCCTTCGACGGCGACGTCTACGCACAGCCGGCCGCCCTCGTGCCCGTCGGATTCATCTACAACGGCGCCGGCGGCGAAGAGGTCGGCATCGACGCCTACCCCGAGACCTACGAAGACCTGCTCGAGGCGTGCACGACGGCGCGCGACGGCGGCAAGACCTTCACCGTGCTCGCCGGCAGCGTTCCCTTCAACACCGGCCTGTTCTCGATGCTGATTTCCGCCACGCGCGTGTACGCCGAGACCCCCGATTGGAACGAGCAGCGTGCCGCCGGCGATGTGACCTTCGCCGACAGCGGATGGCGCGACGTGCTCGAGGACATCGTGGAGATGAACGAGGGCGGCTGCTTCCAGGACGGCGTCGCGGGCGGCACCTTCGACTCGATCACGCAGGGCATCGGCTCGCAGTCCTCGCTCACCGCGGCGGTTCCCGGCTCGGCGGCGTCGTCGATCAGCGCCGGCACCGGTCTCGACCTCACCGTCCAGGCCTTCCCGCCCGCGGACGGCGGCGAGCCCTACACGCTGGCCTCGGCCAACTACGCCTGGGCCGTCAACGCCTCGGCCGACGACGCCGTCAAGGCCTCCGCGCAGGAGTTCCTCGACTGGCTGGCCACTCCCGAGGAGTCGCAGGCCTTCGCCGACCTGTCGGGCTTCGTGTCGATCTCCGGCGCCACGGCCGACAACCTGCTGCCGATCTACTCCCCGATCGGCGACCTGCTCGAGAACGGCGACTACGCGGGTCTCCCGAACGCCACGTGGCCGAACCCTGACGTCTACAACGCCCTCGGTGTGGGTGTGCAGGGTCTGCTGACCGGCCAGAAGACCGTCGACCAGGTGCTCGATGAGATGGATGCCGCGTGGGGTGAGTAACACTCGCCGCACCTGACGCCTCCGCGTCGAAACGTCGCCGCCCGGGTCCTCCTCCCGGGCGGCGACGCTCTTCTTTGCGGCGAGGGCGCATCGCCCGCACCGATGAGGGATAGCACGAACATAGAACTGGTTGATACGGTGGGCGTGCCCCCGACCGAAGGATCACACCGCCGTGACCGACCAGATGCCGCTCTCCCGCCTCGACCTGAACCTGCTGGTCTCGCTCGACGCGCTGCTCACCGAGCGCAGCGTCACCCGGGCCGCGGAGCGGCTGCACCTCAGCCAGCCGGCCCTCAGCGCCTCCCTCGCACGACTGCGCACCCACTTCGGTGACCCTATCCTCGCCCGCCGTGGCAACACCTACGAGCTGACGCCCTTCGCAGTCCGCCTGAGCGAGCACACCACCTCCGCCCTCGAAGCCGCGCGCCGGGTCTTCGAGTCGCAGGCGACGTGGTCACCGGAGGAGTCCACGCGGGAGTTCGCGATCTACGGCTCCGACTACGGCTTCGTCACCGTCGGCAGCGTCGTTTCGCGCCTGGCCGCCGAGCGCGCACCCGGGGTGCGCTTCCGGTTCATGCTCCACAACCCCACGATCGTCGACGATGCCGCGACCAGGCTGCGTTCGGTGGACGGCATGATCATCCCCCACGGGCCGATCTCGGATCATCCGTTCGTCGACCTCTGGCACGACGACTGGACGGCTCTCGTCGCGACCGGAAACGATGAGGTCGGCGACGAACTGACCCGCGACCAGCTGGCAGAGCTCCCCTGGGTGATGACCTATCAGACTCGGTCGGCCTTCACCTCGGCGGGGCGGCAGGTGCAGCAGCTCGGCATCGAGCCGCGCATCGAGGCGATCGTGGAGAGCTTCCTGGCGATGAGCCACTTCATCGCCGGAACGCGGCGGATCGGCATCATCCAGAAGGCCATCGCGCACCTCGCCACCCGCGCCGGCGGGGTGCGCGCGGTCGGGCTGCCGTTCGAGCCGACACCGCTGACCAACGCCCTGTGGTGGCATCCGGTGCACGGGCGCGACCCCGAGCACGCCTGGATGCGCGACCTCTTCGTCGAGGCCGGACGCATCGTCGACTCCGGCGCCCACGTCGCCTCGATGCCCGAGGCGGCCGTCGCGGTCTGACGCCGTCAGCCTCGGCGGTAGCGCAGGGCGCGGAACCGCGCAGACCCGTCACCGGCGGCGTAGATGGCCGGACGGAGGCTCAGCAGGTCGCCGATCGTGTTGGCGTGGTAGCCCGACGTCTCGTAGCGGACGCCGTGCCGTGTCCACTCGCCGCCCTGCTCGCGCCACCAGCCCGTGACGATGTGGTGGTCGTTCCGCAGGCGAAGCGACAGGCGGCGCCCGGCCGGCGCAGGCTCGCGCCAGTGCGTGCGGATGCCCCCGGAGTAGCTGCGCATCCCCGCGCCGTCGATGGCCATCCCGCAGAAGAGGCGCCCGTTGAAGAACAGCAGCAGCCCCGCCTCGATCGGCCCCTCCAGCTCGACGTCGACCTCGATCTCGTAAGCGTGGTCGCCGGTGACGAGGGCGAGCGGGGAGGAGTCTCCGGGCCCCACCCCCTTGCCGCGGAGGACCAGCACGTCGTCGGCGACGGTGAGGCGCCCGGACTCGCCCGGTAACGGGGCGTGGAAGGCCCAGCGCTCCCCGAGGCGGAAGCCGGGGATCTCTTCGGCCGGTGGGAGAAGCGGATGCTGCGGGGCTGCCCCCTCGGGGAGGGGAAGCGCACCGCCGACGTCGTCGGCGGCCGCCACGGGCCATCCGTCCTCCGTCCACGCGACCTGCTCGAGCAGGATCTGCCGACCGAGAGTGCGGTAGCCGTTCTCGTACCCGTGCGACAGCATGTACCACTGCTCGCCCGGGCCTTCGAGGATCGTGGCGTGCCCGCGCGACCACCAGCGCTCGTCCGTGCTGCGGGTGCGAGCGATCGGATTACCCGGGTGGTTCTCCCACGGACCGTGCACCGACCGCGATCGGGCGACGATCACCATATGACCGGTCGGCGGGCCAGCCGTGCCGCCGACCGCACTGACGAGGTAGAACCACTCCCCGCGCCGGAACAGCTTGGGGCCCTCGAGGGCGTAGGCCTCGGTGATCCAGTCGTCGGGGTACCGCCAGCCGTCGTAGACCTGCTCGATCTCCCCCACGGTCGACAGTCCGTCGTCGCACAGGGCGACCCGGCGAATGCCGCTGAGGAACAGGTAGCGCCGGCCGTCTTCGCCGACCACGTGGCCGGGGTCGATGGCTCCCCGGACGCCGAGATCGATCGGCTCCGACCAGGGACCGGCCATCGCGTCGGCGTGGATGACGAAGATCGAGGCGTCGGTGAGGGACGACCACGGTGTCGGGATGAAGGGGATGTAGATGAAGAAGCGGCCGTCATGCTCGGCGACGTCGACGGCGAACGTGCTGCCGAGAGGTTCGGGGAGCGCGGAACCCGCGTACGCCCAGTTCACGAGGTCGGGTGAGCGGTACAGGAGCAGCCCGGGAGCCGCCTCGAACGACGAGTACGTCATCCAGTACTCGTCCCCCACCTTGATGACCGCGGGGTCGGGCCGGTCTCCCCTGAGGACCGGGTTGGTGTAGCTCCGCGCAGCTCCCGGTCCGTCAGCTTCCTGATCCACGTCCCCCTCCTGCACGCCACGTCGGTGACGCTCGGGCGAACTGCCCGGACTCATTGATCCTGAGAAAGCCTGAGCAGAGTGATTTTCGCAGCGCCGACGCGGTCCACCGGCACGACCTGCAGGCGTTCATCGCCATTGAGGACCCTGCCCGGCACGAGCTCTCCTTTTTCGAGGAGCAGTTCCGTGACGGAGTCGATTTCGACACCGCCGTCGGAAGTGGCGAAGTCCAGTTTGACCCCCTGTCCCACGACGACCAGCTCATCGTCGGCTACTGCGAAGACCAGGGCGAACGGTCGCTGCTCACCGGGCGTCGGGACGGGCTCTTGCGGGAGCGTCTCGTCAGGAACGGGGAGTGCTGCGTCGGGCAGCTGCACACCGACGTCGAGGAGGAAAGTGCGCACGATGTCGTTGAGGCCGCGCGCCGAGACCGTGAGATCGCCGACCCGAGT
Source organism: Microbacterium sp. SLBN-154 (assembly GCF_006715565.1). Classification (NCBI taxonomy): domain Bacteria; kingdom Bacillati; phylum Actinomycetota; class Actinomycetes; order Micrococcales; family Microbacteriaceae; genus Microbacterium; species Microbacterium sp. SLBN-154. The sequence continues at coordinate 773,964 of NZ_VFNL01000001.1, read as the reverse complement.
CTCGGCAGGTGAAGAGTCGCGCTCGACGACGACGGCTCCGATGCGACGGGCGCGCTGAGCCTCGGCGATGTCCGACTCGAGGGCGCTGAGAAACGTGAGCACGGCCGCGACCTGGCCATCGGGGTTCGCGCCATCGATGCCGAACGCCGACCAGCCGATGGCGCGGTAGCTGCCGATCGCACGGACGAGCTCGCCTGCGCGCAACCGGCTTTCCGGGACGAAGAACGGCTGGTTGTGGGAGGTGTAGACCCGCATCGCCGAATCAGCGTCGTCGACGTAGATGTCGGGGGCGACGAACGACAGCGAGGGAGCCGCGGTGCGCCATACATCCACGACCCGGCTGGCGGGGCCGCCACTCGGCCACTGTCCCGGCTCGTCCTGCCCCGGCTGCGGCCCGAGCCACGCGTTGGTGTACATCGGGACACGGCTGTGCACACGTCCACGTTCGGCGACGTGCTGCACGTATGAGCCTATGGACCACGCCATGAAGACCTCGTCGGCTCCGGACCCCTCACCGAACACTTCGGCCCAGGTTCCGCTCTCCCGTTCCCCGTGCGCTGTCCAGAGCTCGCGCAGCAACGAGTCGGCGCGACCAGCGCGTGCGAGCACGATCAGTTCGGACGGGACCTGGCCGGCCCAAGCCTCCTCGGCGAGTGCGCTTCGATCTCGGCTGTCGCGGAGGATGCCCGACTCGTTCTCGACCTGGACCATGGCAACGACGTCGGTCGTGTCAACCTTCGCCACGTGTGCCAGGAACGCCTCGAACGCCGCAGCATCGGCCGCGCGGAGGTTCTCGCTGAACACCGAAAGCACGGGTGTGGGCGTCACTCCGGAGTAGTGGAACGCGTTGCCGCGGACCTTGGCTTGCACCACGGCTCGCGGAAACCTCTCGAGGTCTGCGCGAACCCACCGCGGCGCGTACGTTGAGGCAGCGTTCTTGAACGCACCGAACCACAGTGGCACGAGGCGCAGACTCAGCCGGCGCGCCTCCTCGATCATCGTGTCCACGAGGTCGAAATCGAAGACGCCCTCCTGCGGCTCTGTCAGCGCCCAGCTGACCGGGGCGAGCACCGTATTGGCGCCCAGGCGTCGGGTGTGCGCGAATGACCGGCGGATTGTCGCCGCCGAGGAACTGGACGAGTTGTGTACCTGCCCGCCGAGAAGGAGACGAAGCTCGTTCCCCTGTCGCAGACGCATGTCGTCGTCGAACGCCCAGCGTGAGTGATTGCCTGACGTGCTCACGGGAGTCCTCCGATCCAGTCCGCGATCGCCTCGACGGTGGGGAGGGCGGTGGGGTTGGACGGCTCGTTGATGTGACCGTGCGCTGCGCCGGGCTCCACCCGCAGCGAGACGGGCACACCGGCATCGCCGAGCTGCCGTGCGAACGCCTCACCCGACGGACGGAGCTCGTCGCGCTCGCAGACCAGCATGAATGTCTGCGGGAACCCCGCGGCCGGCCCGAGCGCCGCGAACGCATGCGGGTCGGCGAGCGCCTCGGTCGTGCCCGCGAAGTTCAGCGCGAGCTCGCCGTGACGAGAGCACGGGTCGACCTCAGCCGAAGCCTCCGGCCCGTTGGGATGAACCACGGGATAGACGAGGACGAGCCCGGCCGGCACCGGATCTCCTGCGTCGCGCAGGCGAGCGGTCACCCCGGCGGTCAGGTTCCCGCCCGCACTCGCACCGCCGAGCGCGATCGCCGACGCGGGAACGTCGAAGAGCTGATCGGCGTGGGCGACGGCGTACCGCCACCCCGCGAGCACGTCGTCGGAGGGCTCGGGGAAGTGGGTTGCACCGAGGCACTTCGCGTAGTCGAGCGTGAGGACAGGAGTGCCGCGCGCGGCGAGCTCCATCGCCACCCAGTGCGACTCGGGCATGTCGAGGTGCCCGCCGATGAAGGCGCCGCCGTGGACCCAGACGAGCGCCCGGCCCGAGGCCGGTGCCGTGTCATCCCGATAGAGCCGTGCCGCGACCGCCCGACCTTCGGCGCCCTCGATCGCCAGGTCGCGCATCGCCACCCCCGCGAGCCGGGGGAACCGGACCCTGAGCGAGGCTGTGTCGATGTCGGGGCGCGGGTCGGCCGGCTCCCCCTCCTCGCGCAGCAGCCGGAGAAGCTCCGCGAGGGGCAGGGAACGGAAATCGGTGTCGGTCTCAGGCATGTGCCGGCTCCGCCGCAGCCCGCATCGACGCGCGGATCAGGTCGTGCTGACGCCGGACGAGGAGGAGGGGATCGACCTCGCCGAGCTCGGCGAAGGCGTGCCCCTCCCACTCACTGGACCAGTACCCGCGGTAGCCTCCCTCGACGAACACCCGCACGTGGGCGGGATAGTCGATCGCCGGCTCCTGCCCGCTGTCGTCGATGTCGTAGAACTTCGCGTGCACGTGGAGGATCTGCGGCATGATGTCGGCCCACTCCCGCGGGTCGACGTGGCCGTGCATGTTGAAAGCGAGGTGGGCGAAGGCGCCGAGCCGCCCGGGATCGAAATCACGGCCGTGCAGATAGGCGATGAACTCCTGCTGCCGGTCGCGCATCGACGCGTCTGTGGCCCAGATCTCCTGCAGCCTTTCCACGGCAGGGTCGTCGAGCCCCGCCCGCCGCACCGCGCGCAGCAGCGTCGGCGACATCGCGTGCATCGTCGAGGAGAAATCGGCGACGAACCCGAGAAGGGGCGAATCGAGCTCGGCGTAGGTGTCGCGCACCTTCATGATCTCGGGCGCGTTCGGACCGAGTGGCGCGTGGATCTCGTAGGCGAGCGTGAGCTGGAGTTCCTCGGCCACCGGAAGCAGCCGCCGCAGCAGCGCGGGCTTCGCCGATTGGATGCGCACCAGAGGGAACCCGAGCTTCTTCGCGCCGCGGAACATCTCCACCGAGAACGCGAACTCCTCGTCGGGCGTCATGTCGCGATCGCGGCGTCGGCCCATGTCGAGGTTCGCACCGAAGGAGCTCGCCGCGAACCCGTGCCGGTCGAAGGCGTCGCGCCACGTGCGGACGAAGTCATCCGAGACGACCGGGTAGGTGGGTACCATCTGCGACGCGACGATCTCGATGCCGGGGCCGATGCCGAGCTCGGCGACCCGGTCGAGCAGGCCGTCGAAGTCGTACCAGCCGGCGCGGAATTCGGCGCTCGCGGAGTAGAGCGTCAACCCCAGCTGGAAAGGATCGCTGTCGGTCGCGGGCGGCGGCGGCGCGACGTCGCGGACGAGCGCGGGGGGCGGCGCGTCGCCGTCGGTCGCGGTGAGGGTGAGCGTCTGGTGCACCACGTTGGGCACGTAGAGGCCCGGCCCGCCGTCCTCCCCGGGTGCGATCTGCATGTACGGCAGGCGCAGCTCGCCGTGCACCGTGACCTCATGGGTGTCGCCGACGGCGGTCTTGTCGTCGCGCCGCACGACCAGCAGGGGGTGCGCCTGCAGGAACCACAGCGTCTCGCTCTGGGCGGGCAGCTCGTCGATCGAGTACCGGCGCCCCGCGAGTTCGAAGGACAGATCGGATGCCGGCACCCGCGTGCCGTCGACGGCGACCGAGAGCGTGGAGACCGATGACAGCCAGAGGCTGCGGTACCACGGGATCGTGAGCGCGAGCGCGAGCCCCTCGGGGTGCGGGCGGAGGCTGTCGTCGGCGATGAGTCCGTTGGGCATGATGCGTCCTTCAGAGGCTAGAGGCGATGCGCCGGATGAGGCTGTGCTGTCGGCGGACCTGTTCGATCGAGCGCCACGGCGCGCGGTCACCCTCGTATTCGCTGGAGAGATAGCCGTTGTACCCGGCATCCTTCAGGGCGCGGAGCACCGGCTCCCACGGGATCTGCTGATCGACCTGGTTCTCATCGATGTCGTGGAACTTCGCCTGGATGAACACGACGTACTCGGCGATGCCGGCGATGTCGGCGGGGTCGACCCCGATGCCGTCGAGGAAGGCCGGGCGCTGACCGGGGAGCTCGCCGGGTCGGAGCGGAATCGGCCGGTCCTGGAAGATGCCGGTGTCCACCAGCAGCCCGAAGTGCTTCGTCCCGGTGCGCTGGATGAGACCGATGTAGTCGTCGACGACCTCGTGCTTGATGGGGGTGGGCGAGTGGATCTCCGGGCAGATGATCACGTCGAGCTCGGCGGCGAGGTCGAGGCTCCGCTCCACGGCCTCGGTCCACGTCGGGTGCGGAACGAGGTCGCTCGAGACCACCCCGATCTTCGGCCGGACGAACCCGAACCCCAGGCGACGGGCGAGCCGCAGGTCGCGCTGGAGCATAGCCGCTCCCTCGGCTGCGGTGAGGTCGCGGGCGTTCGCGCCGCTGGAGTGCAGGCGCGTGTCGATCCACGAGCCGTAGTTCGTCGGCTCGAGCCGGTATTTCTCCAGCAGGGCGAACCACGTGTCGATCCACGCCGTGGAGGGCTCGGGGTACCCCGCGATGTGCCCCTCGCCGAGGATCTCGACCCCGGTGGCGCCGACGTCGGCGACGTGCGCGAGCGCCGACTCGAGGTCGAGCACCGTGCCGAAGTCGTGCATGAAGCTGTAGAGCGAGACGCCGTACTTGAAGGGCCCGCCGTCGAGGTCGGAGGTCAGCGTGATGTGCCGGGTCTCGCGGTAGGTCGAGGGCTGGTGCTCGACCGGGATGTACGACATCCGCAGCCGCAGCTCGATCGAGACCTCGTGGGTGCCCTCGGGAAGACCGCCGTCGAACGGCACGGTGATCACCGCGGCATACTCCAGCGGCCACCGGACACCCTCGGAGTCCCACAGCTCCTGGAGGGTGTACGTGCGGCCCTGCAGCGTCCACCGCGGGACGTCGGGACCGACATCGACGAGGTCGCCGACGCGCACGCCGATCCCGTCGATGAGCGAAGCGGCCATGCCGCGGTAGGACGGCATGCGCAGGCGGATCTGGAAGCCGGTCACCCGGTCGCCCTCACGGACGTTTCGGAAGCCGATGGACTGGAGGATGTCTCGTTCGAGAAGCATCGATGCTCACTTCGTCGGGATGGTCCGGCGCGGCGGCGACGCCGGCACGAGGCCTCGACAGGCCCATCCTCAGGCTAACTCGATCTGTCGCTTTCGCGCATAAGAAGGATAAATATCCACATTGAGGTGGCGGATGCCCCGGTCGTTGAGCGAGCGCAGCGAGACGAAACGCCCGCCCCGTCACACCAGCCGCAGGTCCGCCTCGATCGCGCGGGTCGTCGACAGGAGCGCGGGGAGGTAGGTCTCGCGCACCCGGTCGACGGTGTCGCGCGTGGCGCTGGTGGAGATGTTGACGGCGGCCACGACGGTGCCCGTGCGATCGCGGATCGGCGCGGCGACCGAGCGCAGGCCGGGCTCGAGCTCGCCGTCGACGAGCGACCACCCCTGCGTGCGCACACGGGCGAGCTCGGCGGCGAGCGCATCGGGATCGGTGAGGGTGCGGTCGGTGAGGTGCTCGGGAGGGAGGAGGGCGAGGATGTCGGCGACCGCCGCGTCCGGCAGGGCGGCCAGCAGCACCCGCCCCATCGAGGTGGCGTAGGCGGGGAACCGCGTACCGATCGTGATGCGAACGCTCATGATGCGGCGCGTGGGCACACGGGCGACGTACACGACCTCGGCACCGGCGAGGACCGCCGCCGAGACGCTCTCGTCGACCTCGCGCGAAAGCGGCTCGAGGTGGGGTTGCACGACCTCGGGCAGCGACAGCGCGGACAGGTAGCTGAAGCCGAGCTCGAGCACCTTCGGCGTCAGCGCGAACGCTCGACCGTCGCTGCGGACGTAGCCGAGGGTCTGCAGGGTGTGCAGGAACCGCCGCGCCGCGGCGCGGGTGAGATCGGTGCGGCGCGCGACCTCGCTGAGGGTGAGCGACGGATGCTCGGCATCGAACGCGCGGATCACCCCGAGCCCGCGCGCCAGGGATTGGACGAACTCGCTCGGCGGTTCGGGATCGGCGCTCACCGCTCGAGGACCACCGCGAGCCCCTGACCGACGCCGATGCAGAGCGCCGCGACGGCGACGCCCGAGCCGCGCCGGGCGAGCTCGTGCGCTGCGCGGCCGATGACGCGCGCGCCGGAGGCGCCGAGCGGGTGACCGATCGCGATCGCGCCGCCGTGGGAGTTCGCCTTCTCGGGGTCGAGCTCGGTCCACAGCTTCAGGCACGCGAGGCTCTGCGACGCGAACGCCTCGTTCAGCTCCATGACGTCGACGTCGGCCCAGGTTCGGCCCGCACGGGCCAGGGCCCGGTTCGCCGCCTCCACGGGGGCGACCCCGAAGACGTCGGGGTCGTTGCCGAAGGCGGCCCGACCGGTGATCCGCGCCAGCGGCTCGCCCTCCAGCGCCCCCTCGGCGCCGAGAAGGATCGCCGCGGCGCCGTCGTTGATCGACGACGAGTTGCCGGCGGTCACGGTGCCGTCGGCGGCGAAGAGCGCGCGCAGGCCTGCGAGCTTCTCGAGCGTCGTGTCGGCGCGGATGCCCTCGTCGCGGGCGAGCTCCGCGCCGGGAACCTGGGTGATCTCACCGTCGAACACGCCGTCCGCCCACGCCTGGGCGGCACGCTCGTGACTGCGGAGGGCGAAGGCATCCTGTTCTTCTCGGGAGATGTCGTAGATCGACGCGAGCTTCTCTGCGGACTCGCCGTTGGAGATCGTCCACTCCTTCGGCAGCGCCCTGTTCGTCATACGCCAGCCGATCGAGGTGTTCCACATCGTCTGGTTGCCGGTGGCAGGCCACGGCTTCGGCGACTTCTCCACGACGAACGGGGCGCGGCTCATCGACTCCACACCCCCGGCGAGGATCACATCGGCGTCGCCGGCCTCGATTGCGCGGGAGCCCTGGATGACGGCCTCCATGCTCGATCCGCAGAGGCGGTTGACGGTCACCCCCGGCACCGTGGTGGGAAACCCTGCGAGGAGCGCGCCGAACCGCGCGACATTGCGGTTGTCCTCACCGGCCTGGTTGGCATCACCGAAGATGACGTCGTCGATACGGGCGGGGTCGAGGCCCGTGCGCTCGACGACGGCCTTCATGGCGACCGCGGCCAGGTCGTCGGGTCGAACGCCCGAGAGCGCGCCGCCGGCGCGGCCGAACGGGGTGCGGACGGCGTCGTAGACGTAGGTGGCGGGCATGTCAGGCTCCTTCCGTCCGGGCCAGGCGCAGGCCCGTGAGTTCTTCGAGCGAGGCGACGGTGTTGTCACCGAAGGCCTCCCGCACTGTGAAGCCGCCCGGGGTCACGTCGAAGATCGCGTGGTCGGTGTACACCCGGGTGACGCAGCCGACGCCGGTCAGCGGGTAGGTGCAGGCCGTGACGAGCTTGGACTCCCCGGTCTTGGTGAGCAGGTCGGTCATGACGTAGACGTCCTTCGCGCCGATGGCGAGGTCCATCGCCCCGCCGACGGCGGGGATCGCGCCGGGCGCCCCCGTCGACCAGTTCGCCAGGTCGCCGGTCTCGGAGACCTGGAACGCCCCGAGCACGCAGACATCCAGGTGTCCGCCGCGCATCATGCCGAAGGAGTCGGCGTGGTGGAAGTAGGCCGCGCCCGGGAGGGCGGTGACGGCCTGCTTGCCGGCGTTGATGAGGTCGGGGTCGACGGCGCCGGCCTCGGGGGCCGGCCCCATGCCCAGGAGCCCGTTCTCGGTGTGGAGGATGATCTCGAGGTCGGCGGGGAGGAAGTTCGCCACGAGCGTGGGGGCGCCGATGCCGAGGTTGACGTACGCGCCCTCGGGGATGTCGGCGGCGATGCGGCGGGCGAGGTCGTCGCGCGAGATGCGGGTGCTCATCGGACGGGCCGTCCTTCCAGGTCGACGCCGCCCACGAAGGCACCGTTGTTCAGCCAGGGGCGCTCGCCGACGGCGACGACGCGGTCGACGAAGATGCCGGGGGTCACCACCGTCTCGGGGTCGAGGCTTCCCAGCGGCACGATCTGGTCGACCTGGGCGATCGTCCGGGTCGCGGCTGTGGCCATGATCGGGCCGAAGTTCCGGGCCGTCTCGCGGAAGACGAGGTTGCCCCACCGGTCGCCCTTCAGCGCGCTGATCAGGGCGACGTCGGCCGTGATCGGATACTCCAGCACGTAGGCGCGTCCATCGATCTCGCGGGCCTCCTTGCCCTCGGCGAGCTCCGTGCCCACCCCGGTCGGCGAGAAGAAGGCGCCGATCCCGGCGCCGGCGGCGCGGATGCGCTCGGCGAGGTTGCCCTGCGGGACGAGCTCGAGCTCGATGTCACCGTCGCGGTACAGGCCGTCGAAGACCCACGAGTCGCTCTGCCGGGGGAACGAGCAGATGATCTTGCGCACCCGCCGCTTGGCGAGGAGGGCCGCGAGCCCGACATCGCCGTTGCCGGCGTTGTTGTTGACGATCGTCAGGTCGGTCGCGCCCTGCGCGATGAGGGCGTCGATGAGCTCGACGGGCTGACCGGCACGGCCGAACCCGCCGATCATGACGGTCGCGCCGTCAGGGATGTCGGCGACGGCGTCTGCGACGCCCGCCACGGTCTTGTCGATCACACCGGCTCCTGCCTTCCCGCTTGCTTCGCGGGAAATGTTCGCGATACGTACACCTGTACGTATGACGCACCCATGGTACGCCGCATCCGCCGCCAGCGCGACCCGCTCTCGCGAACGCAACCGTTCGCCTGACCCGAACGGCTGGTCCTTCGCGCCATGCGCGCCAAGCGAAGGCACGCGGCCGTGCGTCACTGGTCACGATGTGCGGTGCGGGGCCGCCGATTGCGACAGGCGGGCGAAGGTGGGTGACGGCGAGCGACGCCCCGCCGTACGGCGCGGGCACCGCGCGTCGTCGGCACCGCGCGCAGGAGTCAGTCCTGCAGCGTCAGCGCGGCGGGGATCGGCACGATGCGCTCGCGCTCGTGGATGAGTTCCACGGCGTGGCGCACGAGCCGCACATCCTCGGCGAGCTGGGGCTCCCAGCGCGGAACCGGCCGGGCGCGGCCGTCGTCGCCGGGGTCGACGAAGACCATGATGCACTGCGTGGTGAGGATCTTCTCGGCGGGGGTCCGGGGGTCGGCCGAGAGCACCCGCACGACGATGTGCATGCTGCGCGGGCCGGTGTAGATGAGACGCGCGTCGAGCTCGACGAGGTGCCCGATGCGCACCGGCGCGAGGAAGTGGATGCCGCCGGAATACACCGCGACGGCCTTGTCGGACGACCACGCGGCCGCGCACGCGAACGCCGCCTCGTCGATCCAGCCCATCACCGTGCCGCCGTGCGCGGCGCCGCCGAAGTTCACCGCGCTCGGCGGGGCCAGGAAGCGCATCTGCGACCGGGGCGCCGCGGTGTCTTCGGTGTAGACCTGGCCGAGCATGGCATTCTTGATGGTGTCGCGGGCGGCGATGCGCGAGGTCGCGATCGCCCCGAGGGCCCGGTCGGCGTCGGTGCGCGGCGTCCACTCCGGCACCGACGCGGGCGTGCGGTCGTCATCGACGGCGACGAAGACGAGCATGCACGTGGTCGACGGTTCGTACTGACGCGACCGGATGTCCGCGGCTTCGACGGTCACGGCGACGTGCACGCTCGACCGGCCGGTGTGCACGACGCGGGCGTGCACGGCCACGAGCGATCCGGGCGCGATCGGGCGGGTGTGCTGCACGTTCCCGACGTACGCCGTGACGCAGTAGCGCCCGCTCCAGCCGACCGCGCAGGCGTAGCCGGCCTGGTCGATCCACTCCATCACGCTTCCCGCGGCGACCGTCAGGCCGCCGGCGGCCGCATCGTGCGGCAGCGCCAGGAAGCGCATCGTCACGCGGTCGGCGGGGGCTGCGGCATCCGACATCGGCGGTTCGGCGGTCGCCGGCGGCTCTGCGGTCATGCTCACATCATGGTGCGTCGGCGTAGACCTCTGCAGCGATGCGGAACGCGGTGTTGGCCGCGGGCACACCGCAGTACACCGCCGCCTGCAGGATGACCTCGCGCACCTCGTCGACGGTGAGCCCGTTGCGAAGTGCCGCCCGCAGGTGCATCGCCAGCTCTTCGTGGTGGCCGAGCGCGATGAGCGCGGTGAGCACCGCCACCGAGCGGGCGCGTCGATCAAGGCCCGGGCGCGACCAGACGTCGCCCCAGGCGACCCGGGTGATGAAGTCCTGGAAGTCCGCCGTCAGCGGGGTCGTCCCCGCGATCGCGCGGTCGACGTGGGCGTCCGAGAGCACCTCGCGGCGCACCGTCATGCCCTGGTCGTAGCGCTCCTGGTCGGTCAGTCCTTCGCCGTCAGGCCGGGTCATCCGGTGTCCTCTCGATTTCGTCGATGAAGTCGGCGACCACGGCCGCGGTGGCGGCGGGGTCGTCGACGGGCGGCAGGTGCGCGGCGCGCGGGATGCCGGCGGCGCGGCCGTGAGCGACGCCGTCGGCGATCTCGCGGGCGAGGCTCTCGGGGGTGACCTGGTCGTATCCGCCCCAGACCGCCAGCACGGGCACGGCGATCTCGCCGAGCCGGGCACGCATATCGTGCGCGGCGAGCGCCTCGCAGCAGCGGGCGTAACTCTCGGCGTCGGCATCGCGCAGGGAGTGCAGGAGCCGCCCGGTCAGGTCGGGGTTCGCCGCGATCGTGTCGGGGGCGAACCACCGCCCGGCCGAGGCGATGATGAGCGACGACGTCGACTGCTGCCGCACCTGCGCGGCGCGCTCGTGCCACCCCTCGGCTGTGCCGATCTTCGCACCAGACGCGATGATCGTCGCGGAGCGGACGAGGGAGGGATGCCGCAGGGCCAGCTCCAACCCGACGGCGCCCCCGAGCGAGACTCCGGCGTAGTGGAAGGGTTCGTCGATCTCGGCGGCGAGGGCGTCGGCGAGGCCGGCGACGGTGAACGCCTCGGTCGCCGCGGGAGAGGCACCGTGGCCGGGGAGGTCGAAGGCGCGCACCCGGAACCGGGCCCGAAGGGCCGGAACGACCTGCTCCCACAGGATCGTCGAGGTGCCGAGGGAGTTGCCGAGGACGACGAGGGGGGCGCCCGCCGGGCCGCCGGCGTCGGTGAGGGTCAGCGCGGGTTGCGTCATCGGGGGTCTCTCCCGGGGTCGGAGGCATCGCGGGATCCGGCGACCGAGCGGTCGACGAAGGTGCCGGCGAGGCCGGTGTAGGCGGCGGGATCGAGCAGGTTCGCGACCTCCGTCCCGTCGAGCTCGGGGAGGGCGCGCAGGAGCGCCGCGAGGTCGTCGCCGCGTGCGGCGGCGGCGACGATCTCGCGCACGCGTGCCGCGCCGATCGGGGGGGTGAGGGCGATGGAGAGCCGCTCGGAGACGAGGAGGCCGCCGGTCGCGGCGAGGTTGTGCGCGACGGCGGCGGTGTCGATCCGCAGGCCGCCCGCCAGCCGCGCGGCGGTGGCGGCGGCGCCGAGGGCGAGGCGGAGGAGGTCGCGCAGCGTCGGCCACTCGGCGTGCCACGCGCCATCGGGCCGCTCGTCGGCGGCGAGCGCGGCGGCCAGGTGCAGCGTCGCCCCCAGCTGCGGAGCGCGAAGCGCCGCGGACCGGATGAGGACGGATGCTGCCGGGTTCTGCTTCTGCGGCATCGCCGAGGATCCGCCGGCTGCACCCTCGGCGACCTCGCCGATCTCGGTGCGGCTGAGGGTGGCGACGTCGGTGGCGATCTTTCCGACCGCATCGATCGCCTGCACGAGCGCGTCGCCGAGCTCGGTGATCGGCCAGCGCTCGGTGTGCCACGGGGTTGCCGGGGCCGCGAGGCCGAGCTCTGCGGCGTAGGCGTCGATGAGCGCGGCGGCGTCCTCGGGCGATCCCAGGTGCTCGGCGAACGCCGCGGCCGTGCCGGCTGCCCCGCCCAGCTGCGCGGGGAGCGCCGCGCGTGCGGCGTCCAGCCGCGCCCGCGCGCGGTCGACCCCGCGGAGCCAGCCGGCGGCGCGGGCGCCGACGGTCGTGGGAACGGCGTGCTGGGTGAGCGTGCGGGCGGCGGCGACCTCGTCGCGGTGCACGCGCGCGAGGTGCGCGAGGGAGACGGAGGTGGCGGCGAGGGAGTCGGCGACCTCGGCGGCCGCATCGCGGGCGACGAGGACGAGGGCGGTGTCGAGGATGTCCTGGCTCGTCGCCCCGCGGTGGATCCACGTCGCCGCCTCCGGCGACACCCGGGCCTTCAGTGCGCCCACGAGCGGGATGACGGGATTCCCCCCGGCCACCGCCGCGGTGACGAGTTCGCCGAGCGCGACGCCGTGCCCGCGGCATCCGCTCTGCCCGTCCTGCCAGCCGAAGGTCGAGGCGACCTCGGTGACGGCGCCGCCGGGTGCGGCGCCCACGCGGCCGTAGGCGCGGGTGAGGGCGACCTCGGCCGTCACGAGGGCGTCGAGCACGGCGGCATCCGAGACCCCGGCGTCATGACCGACGGTGACCGGGCTCAGCAGGCCGACGTCGATCGCGCCGTCGTCGGACGTGTCAGGCGGGGGCGTCGGGGAAGGCAAGGAACACGGTCTCCTTCTCCCCCTGCAGCCGGATGTCGTGGCGCAGATGTCCGTCGGGGGTGCGCGTTGCGATGAGCGTAGCGCGCTCGTCGGCGTCGAGTGAGGCCAGCAGCGGGTCGGCGGCGAGGAGCGCCTCGTCGTCGGGCAGGTAGATGCGGGTGTGCAGCTTGTTCGGCAGGCCCCGGGCGTAGACGATCACCGCGAAGAACGGGGCCTTGCCCGCCTCGGCCCCGGGGTTTCGGGTCCAGAACTCGTAGTGGCCGTCGTCGGTCGTGCCGGAGCGGCCGTACCCGGTGAAGGTGTGGCCGTCGCGGCGGAGCGCGCCGCGGGCGCGCGAGACGGTGCCGTCGCTGTCGGCCGACCAGACCTCGACGAGCGCGTCGGGAATCGGCGCGCCCGCGCCGTCGGTGACCGTGCCCGACAGTACGATCGCCCCCGGCGAATGGGGGAACGCGACCTGGTGCATGGCGTCGTAGGTCACGCCGTAGTGGAAGAAGGGGCCGACTGTCTGGCCGGCGGACGGGGTGTGGGTCTTCGGACCGGTGGGGCGGGGCATCAGTGCTCTTCCTCGGGCTCGAACCAGGTGGCGTCGGGGCCGTCCACGACGATGTCGAACCGGTAGCCCATCGAGAACTCGGGAACCGTGAGGTCGTGGTCGTAGATGCTGATCAGCGCATCGCGGTCGCGCTGGCGGCGGATGGTGTTGTAGATCGGGTCGAGGGCGAACAGCGGGTCGCCCGGGAAGTACATCTGCGTGACGATGCGCTGCGTGAACGCGCTGCCGAACACCGAGAAGTGGATGTGCGCGGGACGCCAGGCGTTGGTGTGGTTCTTCCACGGGTAGGGCCCGGGCTTGATGGTGGTGAAGAGGTATTCGCCCTGGTCGTTGGTGACCGTGCGGCCGGCGCCGGTGAAGTTCGGGTCGAGCGGGGCGGGGTGCTGGTCGCGCTGGTGGATGTAGCGCCCGGCGGCGTTGGCCTGCCAGATCTCGATCAGCTGATTGGCGATCGGACGACCCCATGAGTCCAGCAGGCGACCGCGGACGGTGATGCGCTCGCCCATCGGCTCACCGGAGTGCTGCAGCGTGAGGTCGGACTCGATCGCGGCCACGTCACGCTGCCCGAAGGCCGGGGAGAGCAGCTCGATCGTCTCGGGGTCGACGAGCTTGGGGTTCTTCGTCGGATGACGCAGGATGCTCGAGCGGTAGGGCGGGAAGTCCCACATCGTGGCGGGAAGCACCTCGCCGGCGGCCTCGCGCCGGTCGTATTCGGCGTGGAGATCGCGGATCTCCTGGGTGATCTCGGCCTGGCTCACCTGCACCGGCGTCGCGAGCAGCGACTCGGGGGCGGCGGGTGGCGTGGGCGCCTGGTCCGCGAGTGTCATCGGCGGTCTCCTTCGACGGGTCCGGGTGCGTCCAGGGTGACACCGAGCGGCCACGGGAGCGGTCGGGACTCCCGGTGAGTGGGAGGACTCAGCGCAGGTCGTCGGCCAGTTCGCGCGCCGTCTGGATCACCAGCGGACCCAGGCGCCGCTCATCAGCGCGCTCGAGGTGCACCACGAGTCCGATCGCCGCGGGCGGCAGCCCGTCGAGACGGGGCAGGGGAGCCGCGACCGACACATTTCCGAGCGTCATCTCCTCGCGCGTCGTGGCGAAACCCCGCGCGCGAGCGCGGGAGAGGTCGGCGCGCAGGGCGGTCTCATCCGTGAGCGAGTGGACGGTCTCGCGCTCGAGTGGAGCGGTGAAGTAGCGCGCCAGCCATGCGTCATCCCTCGTCATCAGCAGCGCCTTGCCGACACCGGTGGTGTGCAGGGGCCCTCGGCCGCCCATGCGGCTGAGGGTCGGGATCGAATGGCGCCCGGTGACCCGGCCGACGAAGAGCGCCGCCGAGCCCTCGGGGCTGGGGCCGTCGAGCACGGCGAGGTGCACGTTCTCGCCGGTGGCCTCGTAGAGGCGCAGCATGTGCGGAAGCGCGGTCTCACGGAGCCTCAGGGCGAGGGGCGAGAGTTCGCCGAGCTCCCACAGCCGGGGCCCGATCGCGTAGCGACGGTCGGGAAGCCGCACGAGGAGGCCCTGATCGACGAGGCGGGCGAGCAGCCGGTGCAGGGTCGAGGACGACAGGGTCGCGCGGGCGCCGAGCTCTGCGGCCGTGAGCGCCGGCTCATCCTCCGTGAACGCACCGAGAACGCGCAGCGCGCGATCGAGCAGACCCTCCCCCGAGGGGGCTCGGTCGTCCCGCTGTTCGGCATCTTCGCGCACCCATCCGACACTACGGTCCCCGCAACCACTCCTGCACAGGCGCCCCGGCGAGGCGAGCTGTCCCCAGATGCGCCGGCGGGCCTCGAGGGCACCGCGCGCTCGGCCAGCGTGGGGGCATGACGACGATGGATCCCCGCCTCGACCACGACCGCGTGCTCCGCCACGACAGCGATCTGGAGGAGGTGCTCGAACTGCTGCTCGACCGGGCGCTGAACCCCCGGCAGATGTGGCTGCTGTTCCTGGATGCCGATGGGCGTCTGACGGGTCCGATCATGCCCTGCGACGACTACCCGCTCGACCCGTTCCGGCTCGACGAGATCGACGACCTCGGCCTCCTGCCGTGCGCCGAGATCCTGGCGGTCTGGATCGGTGGTCTGATCGCGGCGATCGACGCGGCCCAGGCGGTGATCGTGTGGGAGCGACGCGGGCCGCGCGAGTTCACTGACGATGAACGCGCGTGGGCGGGGGCGATGGCGGTCGAGTGCGGCGCGGAAGGCGTGGGCCTCCGGGCGCAGTTCGTCCTCCACGACGACGGCATCCGGCAGCTCACCGCCGACGACCACCTGGTGTGAGGATGTCCGCCGTGGAGGGTGTGCGCCCGTGAGATGGTGTCACCATGGCCAACTCGCCCTCCGGCGACTCGGGTCTGGACCGCCTGGTGCGGGTGCTCGAGACCTTCGACGCCGATCGCACACTGCAGACGGCGTCCGAGATCGGGCGCCGCGCGGGCCTTCCGCCCTCGACCGCGCACCGCCTCGTCGGCGACCTGGTCGCCGCCGGGCTGCTCGAGCGCGACGAGGACCATCGGGTGCGCCTGGGCCTGCGGCTGTGGGAACTCGCCGAACGCGGGTCGCTCGCCCTGCGCCTGCGCCAAGCCGCCCTCCCGTACATGGAGAGGGTGCAGGCCCGGGTGCGCGAGCACACCCAGCTCGCCGTGCTGGAGCAGGGCGAGGCGCTGTTCCTCGAGCGCCTCAGCCACCCGCAGGCGGGAGCGAACATCACCCGCGTCGCGGGGCGGCTCCCGCTGCACGCCTCCTCATCGGGACTGGTGCTCCTCGCCTTCGCCGATCAGGCGGTGCAGGAGCACGTGCTGTCGAGCCGTCTGACCGCCCTCGCTCCCGAGACGGTGACGCGTGCCGCGGAGCTCCGGCGCCTTCTCGCCCGGATCCGCCGCGAGCGCTTCGTCGTCGCCGCCGGCACGGTCGAGGCGGTGTCGACGGGCGTGGCGGTGCCGATCCGCGAGGGCCGGACAGGACCGGTCGTCGCGGCGCTCTCGGTCGTCCTCCCCCGCGACGCGCCGACCGCCGGGGCGCTCGACGAGCTGCGCTCGGCGGCGGCGGGAGTCGAGCGCGCGTTGCGATCCAGTTCTCATTGAACGGGAGATGCCGGATGCCGCGCGGGCGCCGCCCGGCACACTGGTCGCACGGGCGCCAAAACGCCGCGCACCGACATCCGTCGCCGTGCACCGACATCCGTCGAAGGAGACGTCATGACCCGCATCCGCACCCGCGTCGCGATCGTGGGCGCCGGGCCCGCCGGCCTGCTGCTGTCGCACCTGCTCGCCAAGGCCGGCATCGAGTCGGTCGTCATCGACCAGCGCACCCGCGAGGAGATCGAGACGACGATCCGGGCAGGGATCCTCGAGCAGGGGACCGTCGACATCCTCGAGTCCAGCGGCGCGTCCTCGCGGGTGCGCACGGTCGGCAACCGCCACGACGGAATCGAGCTGCGCTTCGAGGGCGAGGGGCACCGCATCGACTTCCCGTCGTCGACCGGCCGCGCGGTCTGGCTGTACCCGCAGCACGAGGTGCTGAGAGACCTCGTCGCGGTGCGCCTCGCCGAGGGGCAGGACCTGCGCCTCGGCGTCACGGCCGAGCGGGTCGAAGACGCCGAGACGGATCATCCGCGGGTCATCGCCGTCGACGCCGACGGTCAGCCGCTCGAGATCGAAGCCGACTTCGTGGTGGGCTCCGACGGCTCCCGCAGCGTGGTGCGCCCCGCCGTCACGGGGTCGGCGACCGGCGGCTACTTCCGCGAGTACCCGTTCGCGTGGTTCGGGATCCTCTGCGAGGCGCCGCCGAGCTCGGAGGAGCTGATCTACTCCAACTCCCCTGACGGCTTCGCCCTGATCAGCCAGCGGAACGCCACCGTGCAGCGGATGTACTTCCAGTGCGACCCCGAGGTCGATCCCGCCTCCTACAGCGAGGAGCAACTCTGGCACGAGCTGCAGGTGCGCGTGCCCGGGACGACCCTGAACCAGGGTCCGATCTTCCAGCGCGACGTGCTGCGGTTCCGCAGCTTCGTCGCCCACGAGCTGCTGCGCGGCCGGGTGGCCCTCATCGGCGACGCCGCCCACACCGTGCCGCCCACCGGCGCGAAGGGCATGAACCTCGCGATCGCCGACGTGATCGTTCTCGAACGGGCGCTGCGCGCCCTGCTGCTCGAGAACGACACCCGGCTCATCGAAGCGTTCCCCGAGACCGCGCTCGCCCGCATCTGGAAGGCTCAGCACTTCTCGTGGTGGATGACGAGCATGCTCCATGTCGCACCCGACGCCACCGACTTCGACCGGCGGCGGCAGATCGGCGAACTGCGCTCGGTCGTGGAGTCGGAGGCGGGGAAGTCCTACCTGGCAGAGGCCTACACCGGCTGGCCGCTTCCGCAGGCGGGCTGAGCCGTCGCCGCGCCCGCGGCATCCGGCGGTTGTGGCCGCATCCCGCCCAGGCTCGCGGGGGAGGGCATGCACCCTCGCGGGGAGGGAGTGCACCCTCGTGCGGGACAAAGTGCACCCTCGCGGGGCGGGAGTGCACCCTCGCGGCTTCCTGGCCACCCCGTTCCCCGTCCCCTCCGCGCGCGGACGATCGGCCGAGACGCGTACGTTCGGTTACGGGATGTACGCGTCTGGACCGACTGTCCTCCTCTCAGGACGGACGGAGCGCCGGGGGGCGTGCACCCTCGCGGGGCGGGAGTGCACCCTCGTGCGGGAGAAAGTGCACCCTCGCGGGGAGGGAGTGCACCCTCGCGGTCCCGGTGAGTGAGCGGCGGGGTCGACCGGACGCGAGGCTCGGCTAGGTTCGGTGCTCATGACCTCACCGGCGCGGGCGACGGCGCGCAGGACATCGCGCACGACGGCGCGCACCGTCATCCTGGTCCTCGCGGTGTGCCTGGTGGCGGCCAACATGCGCCCCACGATCACCGCACTCGGCCCGGTGCTCGACCAGATCGGCGCCGACACCGGCCTCTCGCTCGCCGTGCTGGGTGTTCTCGCCGCCGTCCCACTCGCGGCGTGGGCGCTGTTCTCGCCCCTCGCGCACGAGGTCGCGCGGCGCTTCGGCCTCGGCGGCGCCATCCTCGGGTCACTCGTGCTGCTGCTCGCCGGCGCCGTCGTCCGCTCGCTCCCGGGTCCCGTCGCTCTGCTGTGGATCGGCACGGCCCTCATCGGCATGGCGCTCGCCGCGGTGAACGTCCTCATGCCCGCGGTGGTCAAACGCGACTTCCCCGCCCGCGTTCCGCTGATGATGGCGGTCTACACCGCCCTTCTCGGCGGTTTCGGCGCCCTCGCCTCGGGTGTCGTCGTGCCGCTCTCGCACCTGTCGACCGCCGGCGGCGAGCTCGGCTGGCGGTGGGCGCTGGTCCTCGTCGGCGGGGTGCTCATCCCGCCGGCGATCGCAGGCTGGGCGGCGGCATCACGGCGGAAGAGCGCGGATGCCACGGCACGGCCGCCGCGGCGGAGCACCGGGATCTGGCGCGACCGCGTCGCCTGGCTCGTCGCGGCCTACATGGGACTGCAGTCGGCGATGTTCTACATGAGCGTCACCTGGTTCGCCGCGATCTCGGTCTCGACGGGGCGCAGCGAAGTCGCCGCGGGCGTCGACGTGATGCTCTACCAGCTCTTCTCCACCGCGGGCGCCCTGGTACTGCCGCTGCTGCTGCGCGGCCGGGTCGAGCGCTGGGCCCCGGCCGCCGTGCCGGTGCTCGCGGTGGTCGGCACCATCGGGCTCATGGCCGCACCCGACCTCATCACCGGCTGGGTGGTACTCATCGGGCTGTCGTCGGGGGCGTCGCTCGGCATGTCGCTGACGCTCATGGCGGTGCGCGCCCGCGACCACGTCGCCTCGTCGGCGCTGTCGGGAATGGCGCAGT
Organism: Microbacterium sp. SLBN-154; assembly: GCF_006715565.1. Classification (NCBI taxonomy): domain Bacteria; kingdom Bacillati; phylum Actinomycetota; class Actinomycetes; order Micrococcales; family Microbacteriaceae; genus Microbacterium; species Microbacterium sp. SLBN-154. The sequence goes on along the minus strand of NZ_VFNL01000001.1, from coordinate 755,210 downwards.
CGGTCGGCTACCTCGTCGCCGCGACCGGACCGATCGTGTTCGGCGCGCTGTACTCCGCGACGGGGTCGTGGCTGTGGCCGCTCGGTCTGCTGCTGCTCGTCCTCGTCGGCCAGAGCGCGGTGGGGGTGTTCGCGGGACGCCCGAGATTCGTGCTGAGGTGAACCCGGCGCATATCGTTGGGAAACTCAACGATTCGGCGCTACGATCGGCGGCATGCCGACGAAGGACGACGCCACCGCGACCACCGGGCTCGCGGCATCCGTCCTCGGCGACGACCTCAGCTTCCTCCTCGCCCGGGCCAACGCCCTGTCGCTGAGCGCCGGCAACGCCGCCCTCGCCGCCCACGATCTGAAGGCCCGCTCGTACGCCGTGCTCGTCGCGGCATGTGCCACCCCACCGCCGTCGCAGCGCGAGCTGGCCGACTTCCTGCGCCTGGATCCCAGCCAGGTGGTGGCCCTCATCGACCAGCTGGAGCAGCGGGGCCTGGTCGAGCGCCGCGCCGACCCCAACGACCGGCGCGCGAACGCCGTCGTCGCCACCGCCGCCGGCCTGGAGCTCGCCCGCGACGCGCAGCAGACCGCCCGCCGCGCGGAGGAGACCGTCCACGGCGACCTCGACGCCGATGAGCGCCGCACCCTCATGACCCTTCTCCGCCGCCTCGCGTTCGCCTCCTGACCGGACACGCTCCCCCGACTCGACCCGCGGCACTGGCGAATCCCGCCGACGATGTGCACAGTGGTGCTGAGCGGCCTTCGCCACGCTCGAGGAGGACCCGATGCACACCACCGTCTTCGAACGCCGCCCACCCGCGGCCTCGGTGATCGATCATGCGCTGGCCGCGACCCGCCACAGCGTGTTCTGGCTCGACGACATCACCCCGCCCTCGTATCCGCGACTGGTCGGCACGCACCTCGCCGACCTCGTCGTGGTCGGCGCCGGCTACGCGGGGCTGTGGACGGCGCTCCGCGCCAAGGAACGCGATCCGGCACGGCGGGTGATCGTCGTCGAGGCCCGCACCGTCGGCTGGGCGGCCTCCGGCCGCAACGGCGGCTTCTGCGAGGCGAGCCTCACCCACGGCCACGACAACGGCGCCACCCGCTGGCCCGACGAGATCGACCGCCTCGACGAACTGGGTCGCGAGAACCTCGATGCCATCGGCGAGACCGTCGCCCGCTACGGCATGGACGCCGAGTTCGAGCGCACCGGCACCCTCTCGGTCGCCGTCGAACCCCACCAGATCGAGTGGCTCGCCGAGGAGAAGGGGTTCCTGGATGCCGCGGCCACCCGCGCCCTCGTCGACTCCCCCACCTATCTCGCCGGCGCCTGGGAGCGCGAGGAGACCGCGCTCATCCACCCCGCGAAGCTCGCCGCCGAGCTCGCGCGGGTGGCGGCCGAGGCGGGGGTGGAGATCTTCGAGCACTCCCGCGTGGTCGACATCGACTCCGAGGCGGGAAGCCGGCCGATCGTCCGCACCTCCGACGGCGCCGTCCGAGCCGCCAAGGTGGCGCTCGCCACGAACGTCTTCCCGTCACTGCTCACCCGCACGCGGCTCTACACCGTGCCGGTCTACGACTACGTCCTCATGACCGAGCCGCTCACCGCGCAGCAGAAGGCCGCCATCGGGTGGGAGGGGCGCCAGGGCATCGCCGACCTGGCCAACCAGTTCCACTACTACCGGCTCACACGCGATGATCGCATCCTCTTCGGCGGATACGACGCGATCTACCACTACGGCCGCAAGGTGCGGCCCGCCTACGAGGAGCGCGCCTCGAGCTACCGCACCCTGGCGTCGCACTTCTTCACCACCTTCCCCCAGCTCGAGGGGCTCCGCTTCTCCCACCGCTGGTCGGGCCCCATCGACACGTGCTCGCGGTTCTGCGCCTTCTACGGGGTCGCCCGTGGCGGCACCGTCGCCTACGCGGCCGGCTTCACGGGACTCGGGGTCGGCGCCACGCGGTTCGCCGCCGACGTCATGCTCGACCTGCTGGCCGGCACGCCCACCGAGCGCACCGAGCTGAAGATGGTCAAGGACAAGCCGATCCCCTTTCCCCCCGAGCCGGTGGCTGCCCTCGGCGTCACCCTCACGAAGTGGTCCCTCGATCGCGCCGACCACAACCAGGGTCGGCGGAACGTGCTCCTGCGCACGCTCGACGCGGTCGGGATGGGGTTCGACTCCTGAGGGCAGTCCCTGCGCGTGAATAGTTGACAACTTCAATCATCGTCCGATTCAATGGGTGGTGACCGAAGGAGCTGTCATGTCACTCGAAGGCAAAGTCGCCATCGTCACCGGTTCGGGCCGCGGCCTGGGCCTGGCCTATGCCCAGGAACTCGCGCGGCAGGGCGCCTCGGTCGTCATCAACGACGTCGACGACGCGACCGCCGATGCGGCGGTGAAGACCATCACCGACGCCGGGGGCTCCGCCGTCGCCGTGGTGGCCCGGGTCGGCCCGACCGAGACCGCCGAGCAGCTCGTCCAGACGGCCGTCGACACCTTCGGGCGCCTCGACATCCTCGTCACCAACGCCGGTGTGCTGCGCGACACCGTGCTGTGGAAGATGAGCGACGACGACTTCGACACCGTCATCGATGTGCACCTCCGCGGCACCTTCACCTGCGTCCGCGCCGCGGCGACCTACATGCGTGCGAACGAGATCGCGGGGCGGATCATCTGCATCGGCTCCCCCACCGGTCAGCGCGGCAACTTCGGCCAGACCAACTACGCCGCCGCCAAGGCCGGCATCGTCGGGATGGTGCGCACCTGGGCGCTGGAGCTGAAGAAGGCCGGCATCACCACGAACGCGGTCATCCCGGTCGCGGCGACCGCGATGACGGCGACCGTGCCGTACTTCGCCGCCGCCGTCGAAGCCGAGGAGAAGGGCGAGGCGATGCCCGCGTTCTTCCGCCACGACCTCGGGTTCGGCACCTCCGACGATGTCGCCGGACTCATCGCCTTCCTCGCCTCCGACGCCGCCGCGGGCGTCTCCGGCCAGGCGATCGGCATCGGCGGCGACCGCCTGCAGCTCTGGTCGCACCCCGAGGCTGTCGCGACCGCCTACCGCGAGGGCGGCTGGACCTATGACGCGCTGGTCGAAGGCTTCGGCGACGCCGTCGGCGACCTGCAGACGGTCGGCGAGAAATTCCCGCCGCTTCCCGAGGATCTGCAGCGGTGACCCGCACGACGCGATGACTCCGACGCAGCCATGACCCGGTACGAGCCCGCGATCGACGTCGACGCGATCACCGCCGTCGACGTCCACGTGCACATCGAGGTCGACGGGCACGGACACCACTCCCTTCCCGACGACCTCGTCGCCGCGGCATCCCGGTACTTCTCCGCCGACGGCCCCCGCCCCGACCTCGACTCCGTCGCGGACTACTACCGCGAACGCGCGATGGCCGCCGTCGTCTTCACCGTCGACGCCGAGCACACGCTCGGCCATCCGCCCATCTCCAGTGCCGAGGTCGCCGCGGGCGCCGCCCGCCACAACGACGTCCTCATCCCCTTCGGCTCGGTCGATCCGCACCGCTCCGACGCCGCCGACCGCATGCGCACCCTCATCGAGGACGCGGGCGTGCGCGGCTTCAAGTTCCACCCCACCGTGCAGGGGTTCGACCCGTCGGACGAGCGCTGGTATCCGCTCTACGCGATCCTGCAGGATGCCGGTGTCGTCGCCCTCTTCCACACCGGCCAGACCGGCATCGGTGCGGGCCTTCCCGGCGGGCGCGGCATGCGCCTCGGCCTGTCCAACCCGATGCTCCTCGACCCCGTCGCCGCCGACTTCCCCGAGCTGCAGATCATCATGGCCCACCCCTCCGTGCCCTGGCAGGACGAGGCGCTGTCGGTGGCGACCCACAAGCACAACACCTGGATCGACCTGTCGGGGTGGAGCCCGAAGTACTTCCCCGAGTCGCTGGTGCGCGCAGCGAACTCCTATTTGAAGAAGCGTGTGCTGTTCGGGTCGGACTTCCCCCTCCTCACCCCCGATCGCTGGCAGCGCGACGCGGCCGAGACGGCGCTCAAGCCCGAGGTGATGCCCGGCATCCTGAAGGACAACGCCGTGCGACTGCTCGGCCTCGGACGCTGACATGCCCGCGCTCGAAGCGGACGAGGTGTTCGGGTTCGACCCGTACGCGATCGCCGCGCGGCACCTGAGCCCGGCCGCGCGAGAAGCGCTCGCGCGCCTGCAGTCGACGCTCGAGCGCGAGGTGCGTCCGCTCCTCGCCGACGCCTGGGAACGGGCGGTGATGCCCGAGGCGATCCTCGAGGCACTGATCCCGCTCGACCTCATGCAGCCGTCGGGGATGGATGCCGCCGAGACACGCTCGACGATGTTCTCCGGCTTCCGCAACTACGTCCTCGCCCGCACCGACGTGTCGGTCGCGACCCTGTACAACGCCCAGTCGGGGCTCTTCCGCTCGGCCGTCGCGCTCGGGGGCTCCCCCGAGCAGGTGGCCGAGATCGATCCGCGCGTGCGGAGCTTCGACGTCACCGGCGTCTTCGCCCTGACCGAACCCGACCACGGCTCCGACATCGCCGGGGGCCTGTCGACCACCGCGCGCCGGGACGGCGACGCCTGGGTGATCGACGGCGCGAAGACCTGGATCGGCGGGGCCGCGGCATCCGACCTCCTGGTGGTCTTCGCCCGCGATGTCGCCGACGCCGCCGTGAAAGCCTTCCTCGTGCCGACCGATGCGCCCGGCGTCAGCATGGCCGCGATCACCGGCAAGGTCTCGCTCCGGCCGATGCAGAACGCCCTCATCTCGCTCGAGGGTGTGCGGGTGTGTGAGCCCGATCGGCTGCAGCGGGTCGAGGGCTGGCGCGACGTCGCCCGGATCCTGCGGGCCATGAGGTCGGATGTCGCCTGGATCGCTGCCGGTCTCCAGGCCGGCGTCCTCGACGCCGCCGTCCGCTACACGCGGGAGCGGCGCCAGTTCGATCGGCCGCTCGGCGGATTCCAGCTCGTGCAGGACAAGCTCGCCCGCATGCTCGGCAACGCCGTCGCCTCCCTCTCCCTCGTCGTGGAGCTGTCGCTCCACCAGGACGCCTCGGGCGTCTTCGCCGACGAGAACTCGGCGCTGGCGAAGATGCAGACCGCGCGCCTGGCACGGGAGACCGCCGCCCTCGGCCGCGAGGTGCTCGGCGGCAACGGCATCCTGCTCGCACACGACGTCGCGCGGTTCTTCGCCGATGCCGAGGCCGTGTACTCCTACGAGGGCACGCACGAGATCAACGCCCTCATCGTCGGGCGCGCACTCACCGGCACCTCGGCCTTCACCTGATCCATCCACCGAAGGAGACATCCCATGACCACCACCGTCAGCTACGACGACGTCGCGGGCCTGGCCGGCACCGACCTCGGCTACACCGACTGGCTCGAGGTCACCCAGGACCGGGTGAATCTCTTCGCCGACGCCACCGACGACCACCAGTGGATCCACGTCGACCCCGCCCGCGCCGCGGAGGGCCCGTTCGGCGCGCCGATCGCGCACGGCTTCCTCTCGCTGTCGCTGACGGTGAAGTTCTGGTCGGAGTTGTTCGACGTCACCGGCGTCAGCACCCGCGTCAACTACGGCCTCGACAAGGTGCGCTTCGTCTCGCCGGTGAAGGTCGGCGCGCGCGTGCGCATGACCGCCGTCATCGCCGAGGTCACCGAGGTGCGGGGCGGCTACCAGTTCGCCGTCGACCAGACGATCGAGATCGACGGCGCCGAGAAGCCCGCCGTCGTCGCGCGGGGCCTGTACCGCTTCTACGCCTGAGCGCCGTCCGGCGGCGAGTCCCGGCATCCGACTTCGAAGGAGAAGTGCATGCACAACCACGGCATCGGGGCGTGGGCGGCGACGCGTCGCCGGAAGAGCCCCGACAAGGTGGCGATCGTCGCCGGTGACGTGCAGGTGACCTACCGGCAGTTCGCCGATCAGGTCGACCGCATCTCGTCGGTGCTCCGCCATCACGGGCTCGGTCGCGGCGACGCGGTGGCCTACATCGGCGAGAACTGCCCCGAGTTCCTCGAGGTGATGTTCGCCGCGGCGCAGCTGGGTGCCGTGTTCGTGCCGGTCAACACCCGGCTCGCCCCGCCCGAGGTCGCCCATGTGCTGACCGATTCGGGAGCGCGTGTGGTGATCGTCGACCCGGCGCTCCGCGAGCGCGCCCAGCCGGGGATCGAGCAGGCCCGCATCGTCGACGTCATCCCGACCGGCGAGGGCGACGCGCGGCATCCCGGATTGGATCTGCTCATCCGGGGCGCATCCGGCGGCCACGCCGACGAGAAGGTGGGCCCCGACGACGTGGCGCCCGATCACCCGGTGGCGATCGTCTACACCTCCGGCACGACGGGGAAGGCCAAGGGCGCGGTGCTCACCCACGGCAACCTCACGTGGGTGGCGCTGAACTGCATCATCGACTACGACGTGGTCTCCACCGACATCGCGCTGATGATCTCGCCGCTGTTCCACGTCGCCTCGCTCGGCATGGGGGCGCTGCCGGTCTTCCTCAAGGGCGGCACGCTCGTGCTCGAGAAGGGCTTCGATCCGGGCCGGGCGCTCGCCCTCATCGCACAGCACCGCGTGACGATGCTGAGCGGTGTGCCCACCACGTATCAGCTGATGGCCGACCATCCCGACTGGGCCGGCACCGACCTGTCGAGCCTGCGGAAGCTCACGTGCGGCGGATCGGCGGTGCCCACCCGCATCCTCAATGCCTACGAGGAGCGGGGGATGTCGTTCTCGCAGGGGTACGGCATGACCGAGACCTCGCCGGGGGCGACCTCGCTCTCGCCCGAGAAGACGCGCGAGAAGCAGGGAAGCGTGGGGCTGCCGCACTTCTTCACCGAGGTGCGGATCGCCGACGAGTCGGGTGCGATGGTGCCCCGCGGCACCGTGGGAGAGATCGAGATCTCAGGACCGAACGTCTTCGCGGGATACCTGAACCTGCCGGATGCCACGGCCGCGGCGTTCACCGCCGACGGCTGGTTCCGCTCAGGCGACCTGGGGTACCTCGACACCGACGGGTACCTCTTCATCGCCGACCGGCTGAAGGACATGATCATCTCGGGCGGTGAGAACATCTACCCCGCCGAGGTCGAGAACCTCATCAGTGACGTCGCCGGCGTGACGGGGGTCGCCGTGATCGGGGTGCCCGACGAGCGCTGGGGCGAGGTGCCGTGGGCGATCGTCACCGTGGCACCCGAAACGGAGGTGTCGCCCGATGACGTCCGCGCCCACCTCGAGGGACGGATCGCGCGGTACAAGATCCCGAAGAACGTCGTCGTGGTCGACGAGCTCCCCCGCACCGCGTCGGGGAAGGTGCGCAAGGCCGAGCTTCGCACGCGCTTCGCCGGGTGAGGCGGGGCGCGGCGCCGCGCATCTACCCGTCACGACCGCCCGTCGAGGTGATCGAAGTGGCACAAATGGTCGGGTTCAGCGCCGCACGGCGACCATCTCCGCCACCTCGATCACCCCCACCGCATCGAAGTGGCACAAATTGTCGGGCCCAGCGACAAAACGCGACCACCTCCGCCACCTCGATCTCATGCAGCCCCGACCACGGCCGCACGCCCGGCGCTCCCCTTGAGACGGCGCCCCGGCCGTGTCAGGGTCGGCGCATGAGTCTCGTTCGCATGGACCTCAACATCTCCCTCGACGGCATCGCCGCCACGGCCGACCAGACCCCCGACAACCCGTTCGGCGAAGACTGGGGCCGGCTCGTCGAGGCCTACACCCAGACCCGCACCTTCCGCGAGCAGGTGCTCCACGACACCAGCGGCGCGGGCACGTCCGGACTCGATGACGCCTACGCCCGCGGCTACTTCGACGGCATCGGCGCCGAGATCATGGGCGCCGGCAAGTTCGGCCTACACGCCCACCCGGACGACCCGGACTGGCGCGGCTGGTGGGGCGAGGACCCGCCCTTCCACACCCCCGTGTTCGTCCTCACCCACACTCCTCGCCCACCCCTGCAGATGCAGGGCGGCACCACGTTCACCTTCATCGAAGCTTCGCCGACCGAGGCTCTGGCCCTGGCCCGCGAGGCGGCGGGCGACCGGGACGTCCGCATCGGCGGCGGACCGACGATGGCCCGCGAGTACCTCCGCGCCGGGCTCGTGGACGTGCTGCACGTCGGCATCGCCCCGATCATCCTCGACAAGGGCATTCGCCTCTGGGACGAGCTGCGCGGCCTCGACCGCGATTACGAGGTGGCGTCGGAGGTGTCCTCCAGCGGCGTGGTCCACGTCACGTTCACGCGCACCAGCGAGACCTGACGGCCGCCGTCACCCGACGAGCGCCGCGAACTCCCGCACCGCGGGGAAGGCCAGCTCGCGGTGGCGGCGCGTGAACAGCTCCAGTGAGCGATCCGCCGGCCAGTCGTCATCCATGTACTGCGCCGGCAGCGCCGGGTCGGCGCGCAGAAGAGCGAGCCAGTCGGCCACGAGCAGGATGCGGGTGGCCAGCGCTCCGGGAGCATCCGGGTCGACATCGTCATCCCACTGCGACAGGAACTCGTGGTGCGCACGCCGGATCGATGCGATGTCCCACGCGGTGCGCACCGCCTCGCCCATCGGGAAGCCCTCGAGCTGGCTCGCGGCGAACGCCGTCACCGAGCCGGGCTTGAGATCGGGGATGATGGCGGCGAGCGCCGCGGCGAGGTCGACCTCGCCCGGGGCGATCCAGAGGCCGTCGCGCAGCGGCGCGAATCCCGACCAGGTGAGGGCCGCGCGAAGCCGATGGCGGAGCGTGCGCTGATGCTCGGGGACGCTGAAGGTCACCAGCGTCCACCCCTCCCCTTCCCGCGCGAACGGGGTGGGGCTGTGCACGCGGTGCGAGGCCTCGCGCAGCACGTCGCTGCCGTGCGCGGTGAGCACGAAGCCGATCTCGCGGCCGAGCCGTCGGCGCTCGACGAGGCCGCTGAAGACCATCCGGTCGAGGTTCGTCCGCACCGCCGGGCCGGCGACCCCCGCTCCCTCCAGCACGCTCAACAGCACGCTCGCCCGCAGCGGCTCGAAGTAGCGGTCGCAGACGTACTCGCCGAAGAACGCCAGCAGCAGCTGGCGCGGCTTGCGCGTGAGGAGGGTGCGGTCGGGCGACGCCGACCGGAGGACGGGGGAGGTCACGCCACTGCGCCCGGCCTCACGGCCTCACCGCGCTTGGCGCGCTGGATCTGCTCGTACACGTGCGTCCGGAGCTCGGTGAACCGGGGCATCGCTCGCGTCGTGATCTGGTCACGCGCCGGGGGCAGGTCGATCGCCAGATCCTCCTGCACCCAGGTGGGCGACTTCGAGAGCACCACGACGCGCTCGCCGAGGTACACCGACTCGTCGATGTCGTGCGTGACGAAGAGGATCGACATTCCGCGCTCGCGGTGGAGCGTGCGCACGAGGTCCTCGAGGTCGGCGCGGGTCTGGGCGTCGACGGCCGCGAAGGGCTCGTCCATGATCAGCACCTCGGGCTGATAGGCCACCGCCCGCGCGATGGCGACGCGCTGCTGCATCCCGCCCGACAGCTGCCAGGGATAGCTCTTGTCGGCGTGATCGAGGCCCACGGCCTTCAGCGCATCGTCGACGAGGCGATCGCGGTCGGTCCGCGACATCCGCTTGTGCTTCAACGGCAGCTCGACGTTGCCGCGCACCGTCAGCCACGGGTACAGCGACCGGCCGTACTCCTGGAAGACCAGCGCCATGCTCTCGGGCGGCGCGGTCACCGCCTGGCCGTCGAGCTCGACCGAACCGGCCGTGGGGCGCAGGAGTCCGGCGATGCACTTCAGCAGGGTCGTCTTGCCGCAGCCCGACGGACCGACGATGCAGACCAGCTCTCCGGCCTTCATCCGGAAACTGATGTCGCCGATCGCCTCGACGTTGCCGGTCGCCGACTCGTAGACCTTCTTGAGGTTCTGAACCTCGAGCAGTGCGTCAGGCACGCTCCACCTCCTTGATTCCGTGGTACCAGCGCAGCACCCGCCGCTCGACGAACCCGAAGATCGTGGCGAGCAGCACCCCGATGAGTCCGAGCAGCACGATGCCGCTCCACATCTCGGCGATGAGGTAATTGCGCTGGAAGAAGACGATGCGATAACCGAGCCCCGACGACGAGTAGAACATCTCGGAGATGACCATGAGGATCAGCGCGATCGACAGCGCCTGCCGCACCCCGGTCATGATGCGCGGGCTCGCGGCGGGCAGGACGAGATAGCGGATGCGTTCGCCCGGCGTCAGCGCGAAGGAGCGGGCGGTCTCGGTCATCACGCTGTCTGTCGCTCGCACCCCGTCGATGGTGTTCAGCAGCACCGGCCAGAGCGACCCGGCGACGATCACGACGATCTTCATCGAGTCGGTGGGGCCGAGGAGCACCGCGATGATCGGGATGAGCACGGGCGGCGGGATGGCTCGGAAGAACTCCAGGATCGGCTCGAGCAGCTCGCTCAGCCACCGGGTGAGCCCGATGACCAGTCCGGCGACGATGCCGATGAGGATCGACAGCGCTGCTCCGACCACCAGGCGGCCGAGGCTCGGGAGCACATCGGTGAAGAACGCCGGACCCACCCAGGTCTCCACGAACGCCTCGGCGATGACGACGGGGCTCGGGAAGAAGGGGGTCGTCGAGAAGGACGACCAGATCCCCCACACGATGAGGAGCAGGAGGGGGAACCCGAGGGCGTACCCGATGCCCGACCCGACGCTCGCCCACCGTCGCGAGCGGGGCCCCGGCGTCACCACGGTGCTGGTGTAGAGGGTCACAGCACTTCCTCCCCACGCACCGACTGATGCCACGCGAGCGACCGCCGCTCGATGAGGCGGAAGACGAGGTTGACCACGAGGCCGAGGAGCCCGGTGACGATGACCAGGGCGTAGACGCGGACGTAGTCGCCGGCCGACTGGGCCAGCACGATGGCGCTGCCGAGGCCCGGGTTGCCGATCGTCATCTCGGCGGTGACGGCGAGGATCAGCGCCACCGTCGCGCCGAGACGGAGCCCGGTCATGAGGTATGGCAGCGCGGTGGGCAGGACGAGGTAGCGGATGCGCTGCGCGCGCGGCAGTCCGAAGCTCTTGGCGGTGTCGCGGGCGACGGCGTCGACGTCGGCGACGCCGTAGAGCACCTGGACGAAGATCTGCCAGAAGCTGGCGAAGACGATGATGACGAGCGCCGCCTGCAGCTGGATGCCGAACATCAGGATCGCCAGCGGGATGAGCGCCACCGACGGGATCGGCCGGAGGAACTCCACCGTCGTGTGGGTCGCCTTGCGAAGGAACGGCACGAGCCCGATGACGGTGCCGAGGATGACCGCGAGCACCGTCGCGATCGCGAGGCCGATGCCCCACGCCGTCATGGTGCGCCCCACGTTCCGCCAGAACTCGAGGTCGCGGACGTCGGTGGCCAGGCGCGCGAGCACCTCGGTGGGCGGCGGGAAGAACCGGGCGTCGAGGATCCCCAGCGTCGGGATCAGCTGCCACGTGATGAGGAACCCGGCGATGCCGAGCGCCCCGAGTGCGACCTTGCGGAACGCGCGGGCGCGGCGCGCCGATCGCAGGCGGCTCGACGGCCCCTCGCGGGTCGGGCGCGGCGCCTCGGTGGACTTCGGTGATGACATCACCACGGAATCAGACACGGGGGGAATCCTCTCGGCGGCGGAAGCGGGCGGCACGCGGCGAACGCGGCCGCCCGCTCCGCGCGGGACTACTGCTGCTGGATGAGCCGCGAGAAGTCCGGCTCGGCGTCGATGTAGTCGTACTCGACCGCGAGGGCGGCGAGGTCTTCGATCCCGGCGCTGCCGAGGTCGGGCGTGAAGTCGGGCAGCACGATCGCGGCGGCCGCCTCTTCGGGGATCTCGAGGTTGGAGGCGATGGCAGCTCGGACGGCGTCCTCGTTCTGCGAGGCGAACTCCAGCGCATCGGCCATGGCCGCGGCGTAGTCGGCCACGAGCTCGGGGTCTTCGTCGATCTTCGCCTGGGTGGTGAAGTTCGTCAGCACCGTCAGCCCCGGGATCGTCGCCTGGTAGGGCGAGACGACGTCGACGCCGCCGGCACCGACGATGATGCCCCGGAACGGGTCGGGGACCCACGCGGCGTCGATGTTGCCGGCCTCGAGCTGGGCCTGCGCATCGGGGAAGGCGACCTCGACGAATTCGATCGTCGAGGAATCGCCGCCGGCGTCGTCGACCGCCTTGCGGATCGTGAGGTCGCCCGCCGCGCCGAGGCTGTTGACCGAGACGCGCTTGCCGGCGAGGTCTGCGGGGCCTGCGATGCCGGAGTCGCCCAGGGCGACGACGGAGTTGACATCCTCGCCGTCGGCGAGGGACGAGGCGTAGTTGCTGAAGATGACGACGCCGAGGTCCTGGAGGTCGGCGCGGATCGGGCCGAAGGGCTGACCGATCGCGAAGTCGATGTCGCCGCTCAGCAGGGCCGGGATCGCCTGAGCGCCGCCCTGAGCGGGCACGACTTCGACATTCAGCCCGTACTCCTCGAAGATCCCCTCGTCGATCGCGGCCCACAGGGCCCCGGACTCCGCGATCGGGAGCGCAGCGACGCGGACGTCGCGGACCTCCTCGGTCGTCCCGCCGCCGGCATCGGCGCTGTCGCTGGGTTCGGCGGTGGGGCCGGCTGCGGAGTCGGTGCAACCGGCGAGGGCGAGTGCGGCTGCGGCCATCAGGCCGAGCGCGGCGAGCCTCTTCTTCATTGACGGGCCTCTCGTTGGTGTCGGAGTTGAGCCGGTCCTCGAGGCGTGACGTCGGTGCTGGGTCGGGTCGTCACATCCTCGTGGCCTGACGAGTTCATGCTCCGGCAGGTGACATCCGCTTGTCAAGACTTTCGTGACGAGCGTCACTGAATTGTTGAATCTGCCTTATTGGATGCCTCTTGCCATTACCTATGTTGATAGTTATCGTGGGTCGAGAGCATCGACGCTCATCGCAGAGGAAAGGACCTCGACGTGGCACGCACCACCTCCGAACATTCCGCCGCCGCTCGCGCGCTGGTTCAGGACTACTCGCTGGAGATGACGGGGAAGGACATCCCGGGCCTGCAGGAGGCGCAGGACTCGATCCCCGCCGGCACCAAGGTGAACGTCACGTTCCTGGGCAATGAGGACCTCGAGATGCGGGTGGCCGCGTCGAAGGCGGTGAAGGAGGCCGGATTCATCCCCGTCCCGCACATCTCGGCGCGGCGCCTGACGTCCGCAGAGCAGCTCCAGGAGTTCCTCGCCCGCCTCCAGGAGGTCGGCGCCAGCGAGCACGTGTTCTCCGTCGGCGGCGACCCGGCCGAGCCCGAGGGCCCCTACGAGGACTCGCTCTCGGTGATCCGTTCCGGCATCCTGCAGCAGTACGGAGTGAAGGAGGTCAGCATCGCGGGGTACCCCGAGGGTCACCCCGACATCGCCGACGACATCCTGTGGCGCCACCTCGAGGACAAGATCGCCGCTCTCACCGAGCAGGGCCTCGACGCGGTCATCCTCACGCAGTTCGCCTTCGACACCGACCCCGTCATGGCCTGGATCCAGGAGGTCCGCCGGCGCGGGATCACCGCCGAGATCCGGATCGGCACGCCCGGTCCCGCGGGCATCAAGCGCCTGCTGGGCTTCGCCCGCCGCTTCGGGATCGGCGCGAACGCGATGATCGTCAAGAAGTACGGGTTCTCGTTGACCAACCTCATGGGCACCGCGGGTCCCGACCGCTTCGTCACCGACCTCGCCGACCTGCTGGCTCAGAACGGCACCCTCGGGAATGTCAGACTGCACTTCTACACATTCGGCGGCCTGCGCGCGACCTCGGAGTGGGTGCGCGATTTCCGCGCCCCGCAATCCTGAGGAGTTACGCATGACGCTGCACACCGATGCCCGGCGCGACCACGCCTGCCTGATCGTCCACGGCCCCGACCAGCCCGGGATCGTCGCGGCCGTGTCGTCGCTGATCGCCCGCAATCAGGGGAACATCGTCACGCTCGACCAGTACTCCGACAATCCCGAGGGCGGGGAGTTCTTCCAGCGCGTGGTCTTCCACCGCCCCGACCTCACCGCGACCATGCCCGCCATCGAGGCCGACCTCGAGAAGACGCTCGGACCGCTGGGCATGACCTGGGTGCTCACCGACCAGTCGGTGCCCAAGCGCATGGCGATCCTCGCCTCGACGAGCGACCACTGCCTGCTGGAGCTGCTGTGGCGCCACCGCCGCGGCGAGCTTCCCGTGACCATCCCGATGGTCATCTCCAACCACACCAACACCGCTGAGGACGTCCGCTCGTTCGGCATCCCCTTCGTGCACGTGCACTCGCAGGGGCCCGACAAGTCCGCCGCCGAGGCGGAGATCCTCAAGCTCCTGGACGGCAACGTCGACTTCGTCGTCCTGGCGCGGTACATGCAGATCCTCTCCGAGGACTTCCTCGCGAAGATCGGCGTGCCGGTCATCAACATCCACCACTCCTTCCTGCCCGCCTTCATCGGCGCGGCTCCCTACAAGAAGGCCAAGGAGCGGGGCGTGAAGCTCATCGGGGCGACGAGCCACTACGTCACCGCCGACCTCGACGAGGGTCCGATCATCGAGCAGGACGTCGCGCGTGTCGACCACCGGATGACGGCGGCCGACCTCCAGGCTCGTGGCGCGTACGTCGAGCGCGCCGTGCTCTCTCGTGCCGTGCAGTGGCACGCCGAAGACCGCGTCATCCGTCGCGGCAATCACACGATCGTCTTCAGCGACCGCCCCTGACGATCTCCGCACACCCTCCCGAAGACCACCTACCGAACAGAGAGGTTCCACCCATGGCAGAGAATCTGCAAGCCCTGCTCGACGAGAAGGGAAGCCCGGTCGAGTTGCTCCGCAACTCCCAGATCGGCTCCTACATCTACCCCGTCGTCCCCGCCGACTTCCAGAACTGGATCAAGGAGCAGAAGGCCTGGCGCGACACCGCCGTCCTGTACGACCAGTCGCACCACATGGACAATGTGTTCCTCCGCGGCTCCGACGCGATCAACCTGATCCGCGACACCGCGATCAACTCGGTGGAGGTCTTCCCCGTCAACCGCGCGAAGCAGTACGTGCCGACCACCGCGTCGGGTCACGTCATCGGCGACGGGATCCTCTTCCACGAGGAGGAGGACCAGTACGTCTACGTCGGCCGCGCGCCCGCATCGAACTGGCTGATGTTCCACGGCGAGACCGGCGGCTACAAGAACCTCGAGATCGAGGTCGACCGCCGCTCCCCCTCGCGTCCGTACGGCGACGCGGTCTCGCGGCGCTACTACCGCTTCCAGATCCAGGGCCCTGCCGCATGGAAGGTCATCGAGAAGCTCAACGGCGGACCGCTCGAGCAGCTGCGGTTCTTCGCCATGTCGACGATGAACATCGAGGGTATGAACGTCCGCACCCTCCGTCACGGCATGGCCGGCGCTCCGGGCCTGGAGATCTGGGGCCCCTACGCCGACCACCACCGCGTCCGCGACATCATCGTCGAGGCCGGCGCCGAGTTCGGCCTCGTGCCGGTGGGCTCGCGGGCCTACCCGTCGAACACGCTGGAGTCGGGCTGGATCCCCTCGCCCCTCCCCGCCATCTACACCGGCGAAGAAGAGCGCGCGTACCGCGAGTGGCTCGGCGTGGACAGCTACGAGGCGACCGGAACGCTCGCCGGGTCGTTCGTGTCCGACAACATCGAGGACTACTACCTCACCCCGTGGGAGCTCGGCTACGGCTCGTTCGTGAAGTTCGACCACGACTTCATCGGTCGCGACGCCCTCGAGAAGGTCGACCCGGCCACCCAGCGCAAGAAGGTCACGCTCGCGTGGAACGCCGAGGACCTCGGCCGGGTGTGGTCGTCGCTCCTGGATGTCGACGGCCCGAGCTACAAGTTCTTCGACCTGCCGCTGGCCAACTACGGCTCGGCGAACTACGACTCCGTCGTCGACGCCGACGGCACGGTCGTCGGGTTCTCGATGTTCACCGGCTACAGCGCCAACGAGAAGCGCGGCCTCTCGCTCGGAACGGTCGACCCCGACGTGCCCGAGGGCACGGAGCTGAAGGTCGTCTGGGGCGAGCCGAACGGCGGCTCGTCGAAGGCGTCGGTCGAGCCGCACGAGCAGACCGAGGTCCGCGTCGTGGTCTCTCCGGTGCCGTACTCCACGGTGGCCCGCCAGACCTACCAGGGCGGATGGCGCACCGGCTACAAGAACGACTGACGATGATGGCGAAGGGGCTCGGGCGCACACGTCCGGGCCCCTTTGCTAACCTCACCTCCAGACCCCGGCAAGGAGCTTCATGAGTCTGCGATACGCCCTGCTGGCGATCCTCCGCGTCGGTGCGCTCTCGGGCTACGACCTGCAGAAGCAGTTCTCCCTCTCGGTCGGTCATGTCTGGCACGCTCCCGACTCGCAGATCTACCCCGAGCTGCGCAAGATGGAGCACGAGGGCCTGGTCGAGGCAGAGGAGCAGACCCGCGGCGAGCGCGGCCGGCGACGGCTCTATCACGTGACGGATGCCGGTGATCGGGCGTTCCTGGAGTGGATGACCTCGCCGCTGGACTACCAGCGCGTGCGCGACCCCGCGCATCTGCGGGCGGCCTACCTCGAGACCACGACCCCCGACGCCGCGCGGCACTTCCTCGAGCGTCACATCACGGCCTGGTCGGCCGAACTGGCGCAGTGGGAGGGGGAGCTGGCGCGCATCGACGCCCTGAGCAACCCGATGCTCGTCCGGCGCCTCGCGGTCACCGCCGAGGAGGACCGCGAGCGCACGATCGCGTACAAGCGCTTCGCCTACGAGGGTCTCGTGGAGCGGGCTCGCGGCGAGATCGAGTGGGCCCGCCGGGGGCTCGAGCTCGTCGACCGGGTGGGCTGAGGTCGCCCTCCTCTGCTCCGTCGTCGATTGGCGACAGAATCCGCGGCGATCTCGTCAGCAATCACCGTTTCGGAGTACGCTCGGAGCGTGCGCGGCGATCCTCGTCCTCAGCGATGGCCGCGCGCCCGGTCGACGTCGATGGAGAGGTGGAGCGGATGACCGACACGGACGTTCTGGATGACGCGCCCGCGCGTCCGGACCTCACCCAGCGCATCCGCGACGCGATCCTCAACGCCGAGTTCGCACCGCACCAGCGGCTCATCGAGGCCGACCTCAGCGAACGCTTCGAGGCGTCGCGGGCGTCGGTGCGCAACGCGCTGCTGAACCTCGCCGGCGAGGGCCTCGTGGAACGGCTGCCCAACCGGGGCGCCCGCGTGCGCGCCATCAGCGTCGACGAAGCCGTCGAGATCGTCGAGGTGCGGGTGGGCCTGGAATCCCTCTGCGCCCGGAAGGCCGCCGAGAACCTCACCGCCCGGGGCGAGGCGGAGCTCCGCGCCATCCGCGACGGCATCGAGGAGGCCATCGCCACCGGCAACCTCATGGAGTACGCCCGACTCAACCAGGAGATGGACCGGTGCCTCCGCGAGGAGAGCGGCCACGTGACCGCGAGGCAGCTCCTCGAGCGCCTGCGGGCCCAGTCGGCCAGGCACCAGTTCCGCCTGGCCTTCCACCCCGGGCGGGCCTCGCAGTCGGCGCCGGAGCACATCGCCATCATCGACGCCGTGCTCGCCCGCGACCCCGACGCGGCCGATGCCGCCACCCGGGATCACCTGAACGGGATCGTCGGCGTCCTCCGCGCGCTCGGCTGACATCCCGGCTCCCGCCACCGCCCCCACCCCGCACGACCCCTCGGAACCCGCACGACCCGTCAGAGACTGCGGCCTACGGGCGGAGCGGGCCGCATTCTGTGACGGGTCGCGCACCTCGCGGAACGCGGGGCGCACGAGGAGGCGCGCCGACCCGTTGGGACGACGCGCCTCTCGAAGGGATCGCGGGTTACTCGAACGCCTCCACTGTGTCGTAGCCGCGGCCGTTGTACTTCTGCACCACGACGCTGGAGACGGCGGGCTGGCCGTCTTCGGTCGTGTCGACGGCCGTGCCCTCGAGCATGAGCGGCGCCTGGTAGTCGGAGACCGTCCGCAGCGCCTCCATGAAGTTCTCGCGGGTCGGCTCGGTCATCTCGGCGAACACCTGCTCGAGCGTGCCGCCGATCATGTAGCTCCACATGCAGTGGGGGAACGCCGGCATGTCGGGGTAGTCGGCGTACTCGGCGAGGTTCGTGAGGAAGTTCTGCACATCCTCGTCCTCGGCGAACGCGGGGCTCGCGGGCGCCTTGGCGAAGGACACCGAGTACACCCCCGGGAAGGCCGTCGCCCCGCCCGGCTCGAGGATCGCCGTGGGGCTGGAGGTGTTCGAGGGCAGGAACCACGACGGGAGCCAGCCGAGCTCCTGCGCCTTCTGCAGCGAGGAGATCACGAGCGGCGTGATCGACATCGCGTTGAAGAAGACGTCGGCGCCGGAGGCGGCGAGTTCGGTCAGCTGCGCGTCGACCGACGTGTCGGTCGCCTCGTAGGTGAGCTCCTCGACGATCTCGACGTTGTCGGCGCCCTCGATGGCCTCCTTGAAGCCCTCGACGTAGCCCTCGCCGTAGTCGTCGTTCTGCGCGAGGATCGCGACCTTGTGGTCTTCGCCCGACGCGGCGAGCAATTCGCCGAACGCGGCACCCTCGTTCTGGTAGATCGGCACGAAGCCCAGCTGCCAGGGGCTCTCCTCGGTGTTGGAGAACAGCGGGTCGCCGGTCATGATGAGCACCTGAGGCACCTCATCGTCGATGGCCGCCTCGCGCCATGCGCGGTTCGTCGGCGTGCCGAGACCCGAGGTCATGGCGAACACGCTGTCCTTCAGCTGCTCGAAGTTCGCCGCGGCCTGCTGCGGGTCGTAGGCGTCATCCAGGGCCTGGATCTCGACGGTGCGGGTGTTGCCGTCACCGAACTCGATGCCGCCCGCGGCGTTCGCAGCGCCGAAGTAGGCCTCGAGGCCCGCCACCGTGCACGTGCCGGGGCCGGCGGTCGGACCCGACAGCGGAGTGGTGATACCGAGCGTGATGCTGTCGTCGGTGATGCCGGGGCTCGATGCGACGGCGTCGCCCGACTCGTCGCCGCCGCCGGTGTTCGCGCCGCGGGCACAGCCCGTGGCCACCAGGGCGAGGATGCCGATGCCGGCGACGACGGTCGTCACCCGCGTCCGGCGTCCCCACGTCTTCGTGTGGAACTCGCTCATGTGTCTTGCTTTCTCTCGGTGGATGGGTGGGATGCGGCGACCGGCTGCGGTGTCGCCGCCTGAGACCGCGTGCCGGGCCCCCCACCCTGGTCACCGCGGCGGACGAGCCGCCGGATGACCCGGGGAAGCGAGACGAGCCCGCCGGGGAGGAGGAACAGCACGAGCAGCAGGATGGCGCCCTGCAGCATCGCGGTCAGGTTCGGGTCGATGATGTTCGTCAGCTGCGGGACCAGGACGTAGTAGGCGCCGCCGAGGATCGACCCGACGATGCTTCCCGCGCCACCGACGACCATCGAGATGACGAGTTCGATCGAGTGACCGAAGCTCAGCGTCTCGGGCGAGGTGTATTGGATCACGACCATGTAGAGGAACCCGCTCACCCCGCCGATGAGGGCGGCGATGGTGAAGGCGAGCACCTTGTACTTGTAGGGCGAGATGCCCATGGATGCCGCGACCGCCTCGTTCTCCTTCACGATGGCGAACGCGCGTCCGTACTTCCCCCGCACGAGGTTGCGCGTGAGGAGGAAGGTGATGCCGCCGATCAGCAGCACGAGGTACAGCTGCCACTGGTCGTCGTACAGCGGCGCCCACTCGGGGGCGCCGGAGAACCGCGCCGAGAGCCCCTGCGATCCGCCGGTGAACTCCCCCAGGCGTCGGGCCAGCGGGACGCCCACGATGGGGAGGGCGATGGTCACCATGGCGATCGCGAGACCACCGAGGCGGGCGGCGGCCAGCGCGATCACGAGCCCGACGAGCGCGGTCAGGGCGAGGGCGAGGATGAACACCAGGATGATGTTCCACTCCTGCGACACCCCGTAGGCGGTGATGTAGGCGCCGAGCCCGACGAAGAAGATCTGGCCGAGCATGACCTGGCCGGTGTATCCCATGATCACGTTCAGCCCGAGCACGGCGACGGCGAAGACGCCGATGCGGGCGAGGGTGGAGTTGGTGCCCGCGTCGAAGACGAGCGGGAGCACGATGGCGAGGATGACGCCGAGCGCGAGCCCCGCCCACCTGACCCAGGGACGCTGAAGGATGCCGGTTGCCGTTGTCATCACACCCGCACCACGACTTTCCGGCCGAACAGGCCCTGCGGCCTCAGGATGAGGACGATGAAGAGGAGGATGAAGGGCACCGCGATCCGGAGGTCGTAGCCGATGAAGGGCACGTACACCGCGGCAAGGTTCTCCAGAACCCCGATGAGCCACGCGGCGACCACCGCCCCCAGGGGGCTGGAGAGACCGCCGATGATCACGGCGGCGAGCGCGTAGACGAGGGCGCCGTCCATCATCCCGGGGGTGAGGGTGAGCTGCGGGGCGACCATCGCGCCGGCGACGGCGCCGAGGGCGGCAGCCAGTCCCCATCCGACCATGAGGAGCCGACCGACCTTCAGACCGGAGAACGACGCCGACTCGGGGTTGATCGCCACCGCCCGCAGGGCGAGGCCCAGCTTCGTTCCGAGGAACAGCCCCTGCAGGATCAGCATGATCACGACGATGACGAAGATCGTGCCGAGGGAGCGGACACTGACGACGGCCCCGAAGATCGTCACGGTGTCCAGCGGGAACAGCGACGGGAACTGCAGGTTGTTGTAGCTCCAGATCCACGCGCAGATGCCGGTGATGAGGGTCAGGAGGCCGATCGTCACCACGACGGCGGTGTCGGGGTCGCCCTTCTCGAAGCGGCGCATCAGGTAGCGCTCGATGAACGCCCCGATGAAGAACGACACCACCACCGAGGCGAGGATCGCCAGGATCAGCGGGAGCCCCCAGACGGTGAACTGGTAGGCGATGTAGGCCGAGAGCACCGCGATGCCGCCCTGGGCGAAGTTGATGAGGCCGGTGGCCTGATTCACCAGGACGATCGCGAGGGCGAGCGCGGCGTAGATCGACCCGGTCGACAGACCGTCGACGACGAGTTGGATGAAGGTCTGCACGTCAGCCTCCCAGGTATGCGCGGCGGATCTCGTCCATGCCCCGCAGCTCCGCGGTCGAGCCGGTGATGGCGTTGTGCCCCGTTTCGAGCACCGTGGCGCTGTCGACGAGAGTGAAGGCGAGGTTGGCGTTCTGCTCCACGACGAGCATCGCGATGCCCGACTCGCGACGCAGGCGCCCGATCGCCTCGTAGACGGACTTGGCGGTGGAGGGCGCGAGACCCAGCGAGGCCTCGTCGAGGAGCATGAGGCGGGGTTTGGCCATGATCGCGCGGGCGACGGCGAGCATCTGCTGCTCGCCGCCCGACAGGGCCGAACCGTTCGAGCGGATGCGGTCGCGCAGCTGCGGGAAGAGATCGAGGCAGTACTCGATGTCGCTCTCGATCCCCTTGCGGTCGCGCCGCAGGTAGGCGCCGACACGAAGGTTCTCGCGGACCGTCAGCCCGCCCAGGGTGCCACGACCCTCGGGGACGTGTGCGATCCCCATCGCCGCGACCTTCTCGGGCTTCGAGCCGCGGATGTCCTTGCCCTCGAAGAGGATGCTGCCCCCGGCGCGGACGGTTCCGCTGATCGCGCGGAGGGTGGTCGTCTTGCCGGCGCCGTTGGCGCCGAGGATGCCGACCGCCCCGCCGTCGGGCACGGTCAGCGAGACGCCCTCCAGCACCTGGACGGGTCCGTAGAAGGCGGTGACGTCCTTCAGCTCAAGCAGCGTCATCGGCGGCATCCTTTCCGATGTACGCCTCGATCACCCGGGGATCGGACTGCGCTTCGGCCGCGGTGCCCTCCATGAGCTTCCGGCCATGGTCGAGGACGACGACGTGGTCGGTCAGCGCGGCGATGAGGCCCATGTTGTGTTCGACCACGACGACGGTGATGCCGTCGTCGCGCACCCGCCGGACGGTCTCGATCAGCTGCTCCACCTCGTTGTGCGGCAGCCCCGCCGCCGGCTCATCCAGGAGCAGGAGCGTCGGGCGGCTCATCAGCGCGCGACACAGTTCGATGCCCTTGTGCAGGCCGTGCGACAGCTCGTCGGCACGGACGTACGCGGTCCAGCCGAGACCGTTGCGCTCGAGCAGGGCGAGCGCCTCGGCACGCAGCTCCTTCTCGGTGCGGCGGGTCCGCGGCATCCGTATCGACCACTCCAGGGCTCCGCCGGGGAGGCGCCCGTGGGCACCGAGGAGCACGTTCTCGAGGACCGTCTCGCGAAGCTGAAGGGCGGGATGCTGGAAGGTGCGGGCGAGGCCGTGCTTGGCCAGGCTCGCGGGCGACGAGCCCAGCACCTCGGATCCGTCGATCGTGATGGATCCGCTCGAAGGCTTGTAGTGGCCGCTGATGCAGTTGAACAGCGACGTCTTGCCGGCTCCGTTCGGTCCGACCAGCCCCGCGATACTTCCGGGTTCCACGGTGAACGAGACATCTTCGAGCACGCGGACACCGCCGAAGTGGAGGTTGACGTCCGACACCGTCAATCGAGCACCCATTGCCCGCCTTCCGTCGTCGCGTCTCTGCTCTGACTGGGGATCGAGTCATCCCGTGGAGGGGACGCTACGCGATAATCGTCGAAATTGTCAACGATTTTGGTGCGCAGATTGAATGAATGTGGCTCATTCGTGACCCTCGCGGTCTGATCGTCGCGCGCGTCGACGAGGCGGTGTGGGTGATTTCCGTTCAACGGAACAACGCCGGTCAACCCTCAGCGCAGCGCATAGTGTGACGCCGACGAATGGAGGGTCGACGATGACCGAAACACTGGCCCAGGCGATCGCCCGCGAGGGAAGCCCGGTGGAACTGCTGCGGAACCAGAACTGGCCCGCGTTCACCTTCCCGGTGGCGCCGGAGTTCACCAACTGGCGCGACGAGCAGCGCGCATGGAACACCTCGGTGGCACTGATGGATCAGTCGCACCACATGACACAGCTGTTCATGGACGGCGCCGACCTGATCCCGCTGCTGCAGGGCATCTCACCCAACACCTTCGCGACGTTCCGGCCGGGCGTGGCCAAGCAGCTCATCTCGGTGAACAAGGACGGCTACCTCATCGGCGACGGCATCCTGTTCTACAACCACGAGGGGTCCGACGGCATCGTGCTGGTGGGACACCACATCCTCATCGACTGGGTGCGGTTCAACATCGAGAAGGCCCAGGCCCTCGGCAAGGACGTGCGGTATCGCCTCGACCCGAACTCGCACATGCGCCAGGGTCCGCCGACCTTCTACCGCTACGAGCTGCAGGGCCCGCACGCCGACCGGGTGATGGAGAAGATCTTCGGCGGCCCGCCGCCGGCGATCAAGTTCTTCCACATCGGCGACGTCGAGATCGCCGGCCGCCCGGTCAAGGCGCTCCGCCACGGTATGGCGGGGCAGCCGGGCTTCGAGTTCTACGGCCCCTGGGAGGACAACGAGATCGTGCTCGACGCGATCATGGAGGCCGGGGCGGAATTCGACATCCGCCGCGTGGGTGCGAAGGCGTACTCGTCGTCGCCCCTCGAATCGGGGTGGGTCCCCACGCCGTTCCCGGCGATCTTCGACGACGACTTCGCCGAGTACCGCGAGTGGCTCCCCGCCGCACGCATCGGGTCGATCGGCGGATCGCTCTACTCACCCGACATCCACGACTTCTACATGACGCCGTTCGATCTCGGTCTCGGCCGGTCGGTGCGCTTCGACCACGACTTCCACGGGCGGGAGGCGCTGGAGAAGATCGCCGAGGCGCCGAAGCGTCGCAAGGTCACCCTCATCTGGAACTCCTCCGACGTCGCCGACGTCGTCCGCTCGCAGGTCGAGCCGGGCGTGCCCGCGAAGTATCTCGACTTCCCCAAGGCCCGGTACGGCTTCTACCAGATGGACGAGGTCCAGCAGGACGGCCGCCGCGTCGGGATCTCGACCGACGCCGGCTACGTCGCGTACGACCAGCTCTACATGTCGCTCGCGACCCTCGACAACGAGGTGCCCGAGGGCGCCGAGGTCGAGGTGCTCTGGGGCGAGGATCCGATTTCGCGCAAGCACTCCGTCGACCAGCAGCACCGCCAGGTGCGCATCCGCGCGACGGTCGCTCCCGCGCCGTACCACGAGTACGCGCGCACGGTGTATCGCGCCGACAACTAAAGCCGCCTCGCCGCTGTCGGCTCGCTCGCTCGGGCTCTCGTTTCTCTCCGTCGCAAGGAGTTTCGCGCTCCTGCGGACCGCGGTCCCCGCATCCGTCCGCAGGAGCGCGGATATCCGCGTGAGCGACAGCAGGCGGGCTTGTGTTCGGGCCCTTCTCCGGTAGCGTGCGAGCATGCGCGGCGTCGTGTCCCGGTATGCGGGACTGAGATCGGTGTGGATCATCCTCATCGCGGTGGCGGGCGCGGTCCTGGCGAATCTCGCGATCTACGGTGTCGCCCGGCTCCTCGGTGTGGAGTTCTGGTTCACCGCCGCCGGCGGGCCGCTCCAGGTGCTGCCGCCGGTGCTGATCCAGTTCACCGCCGTCCCCCTCCTGGCGGGGCTGACGATCGCGGCGATCGTCGGCCACTGGTGGCGCTGGGTCTTCCTCGTCGCAATCATCGTGGCGGTGGTCCTCGAGGTCGGAACGATCTTCGCCCTGACGATCCCCGCCGACTTCGACACCGGCAGCACCGTCGCCCTCGCGCTCTGCCACCTCGCGATGGTCCCGTTCACCGTCGCCGCGCTCCTCGCCCTGCGCCTCCGCCGCGACGCCCGGCGCGAGCGGAAGCAGGAGTGAACCCATGGCACGCGGATCCGCGGGGGAGTCGGTGCTCCACAAACACCTCCGCATCCTGGAGACCTTCGACGCGTGGCATCCGTTCCTGACGCTCAGTGAGATCGCGGATGCCTCGGGGCTGCCGCGCTCGAGCGCTCACCGCCTCGTGTCCGAGCTGGAACGCGAGGGGCTGCTGGAGCGCCTCCCCGACCGCACCTACCGACTCGGCGTGAGGCTGTGGGAGTTCGCCAGCCGCACGCCCGGGGCCCTCGGCCTCCGAGAGATCGCGCGACCCTGGCTCGGCGCCGTGCACGAGCGCGTGCGCCAGCACACGCAGCTGGGGGTTCTCAGCGGCACCGACGTGCTCTTCATCGAGCGCCTCTCGATGCGCGACGCCGTCCTCAACGCCACCCTCATCGGAGGACGGATGCCGCTGCATGCGTCCTCCAGCGGTCTGGTGCTCCTCGCCTTCGCCGATCCCGCTCTCGTCACCGAAGTGGTCCGGCAGGGCCTGCGGGTCTACACCGAGCACACCCTGCGCACCGAGAAGGACCTGCGGGCACGCCTCCGGCAGGTGCGCGCCGACGGGTTCGCCGTCAACGACGGGCACATCCACGCCGAGTCCCGCGGAATCGCCGTGCCGGTCTCCGGGCCCGACGGATCGGTGTACGCCGCGGTCGGAGTCGTCGTCCCCAACGACGGCGCGTCGCCGCATCCGTACATCGGACTCCTGCGCCGGGCGGCGGCGGGCATCGAGAAGGACCTGGCCGAGGCCTATCGGGCCGACGTCGAGGAGCATCCGCTCGGCATCCGCTCCCTCGTGCGCGGCTCGGCGCGATCGCTGGAGTACTTCGAACAGCTCACGAGCGACCCCCACGACGCCGGGATCGTGGTGCGCGGTGAGTGAACCGACGATCGCCGTCATCGGGCTCGGCGAGGCGGGCAGCCGCTAC
Organism: Microbacterium sp. SLBN-154; assembly: GCF_006715565.1. NCBI lineage: Bacteria > Bacillati > Actinomycetota > Actinomycetes > Micrococcales > Microbacteriaceae > Microbacterium > Microbacterium sp. SLBN-154. The sequence continues at coordinate 729,540 of NZ_VFNL01000001.1, read as the reverse complement.
GCGGCGGGGCTCGCGTCGGCCGGCGCCCGGGTGCGCGGCTTCGATCCGCATCACGCACCCGAACTTCCCGGCGTCGTCCACGCCGACAGCGCCGCCGCCGCAGTCGCCGGCACCGACCTGGTCCTGAGCCTCGTGCACGGCCGGCTCGCGGTCGAGGTCGCGGAGCACCTCCTCCCCCACGTCGCCGCGACCACGGTGTACGCCGACCTCAACGCCGCCTCACCCGACGCGATGCGGGCGGTCGCGCAGCTGGCGGCCGACCACGGGGTGTCGATGGCGGATGTCGCGGTGCTCGCCCCGGTGCCACGGGCCGGCCACGCGACGCCGCTCCTCGCCTCCGGTGACGGTGCGGCGTCGTTCGCGGCGATCATGTCGCCGCTCGGCGTGCCGGTCGAGGTCGTCGATGCGCCCGCCGGGGCAGCTGCCGAGCGCAAGCTCCTGCGGAGCGTGTTCATGAAGGGACTCGCCGCCGTCGTGCTCGAGAGCCTCGATGCGGCGCGCGCCGCCGACGCCGAGGCGTGGATGCGCGACCACATCGCCGCCGAGCTCGACGTCGACGGACAGGGCCACCAGCGCGTCGCGCGCCTCGTCGACGGCACCCGCATCCACGCCGCGCGGCGCGAGCAGGAGATGCACGATGCGCTCACCGAGCTCGAAGCCCTCGGCGCCCCGACCGACATGACCCGCGCCACGCTGGCATGGCTTGCGCGGCTCCGCGCCGCAGGCGCGGCGGACTGAGGGCCGCGTGAACGCTGGGTGCGCGCCCGGACTTCGGAGAAACGCCCCTGCTTCGGAGCCATCCCGCCGGACGCTCCGAAGCTCGCGCGATTCTCCGAAGGATGGAGCGCGGCGACTCCGCGGCGATCAGGCCTGACCGGTGGTGCGCCAGCCGCCGTGGTACTCGGTGCGGGCGGTCGCGGCGTAGGGCACCGGGCTCACCACGGCGCGCACCGCGATCTGCTCGTGGGGCTCGACTGTGGTCTTTCCCGACCCGCCGTCGGGCTCGCCCCACACCACGCGCACCTCGGCGCCGATCGGCACATCGCGGTCGACCGTCGCCAGCGACAGGCCGCGCTTCTCGTTCGCGGTGACACCGGTGAACAGCGACAGCCCGACGGTGTTCCCGTCGGCGTCGATGACGGCGTCGTAGTTCGACGAGCCGTAGTTGGCGTTCGGCAGATCGAAGAACTGGTACCCGGGTCCCTCGCGGTCCAGGGGCGAGGCGAGGATCTTCGCGAGGTCCTCATCGTTCCAGGCGAGCGTGACCTTCTTGCGTTGGCGCTCGGGGTCGACCTGCTCGAGGGCGTCGCGTCCGATGAAGTCGTGGTCGAACTTCACGAACGAGCCGTATCCGAGCTCCCAGGGGTTCAGGTAGTAGTCGTCGATGCTGTCGGAGACGAATGAGCCGGCGAGAGCGTTGATCGCCTCGTAGCTGTTGGCGGGAAGCCACTCGCGGTACCGGCGCTCGATGTCGCCGCCGGTGTAGATCGCCGGAAGCGGCGAGGGGATCCACCCCGACTCGAGGGTGTTGGAGGAGTACGCACGCGAGCCGCACGGCTCGATGCCGAACTCGGCTCCCGCCTCGAGGATCGCGTCGCGGATCTTGCCGTGGTGCTCGTACGGCCCCCACAGCTCCAGGCCCGGGGCGCCTGCCATGCCGTGCCGGAGGGTGCGGACGTTCTCGCCGGCGATGGTCATCTCGCCCATGTGGAAGAACTTGACCTTCTCGACCTCGCCGCCGGCGAGCTTCTCGATGATCGCCCAGGCGTTGGGGCCCTGGATCTGGAAGCGGTAGTACTCCCGGTGCACGGCGGCGCCGTAGGGGCGCGAGGGCGAACGGTCGTCGTAGCGGGTCTCGACGTCGTACCCGCCGGTCTCGGCGTGGAACTGCAGCCAGTTCGCCGCGGGTGCGCGGCCGACGTAGACGTAGTCGTTCTCGGCCTCGTGGAAGAGGATGCCGTCGCCGATCACGCCGCCGTTGGAGGCGGTCGGGACGAACTGCTTGGCGACGTTGACCGGGAAGTTGGCGAAGCTGTTGATGCCGGTGTCCGAGAGCAGCTGCAGCGCACCCGGGCCCGACATGAAGAAGTTCACCATGTGGTGCGACTGGTCGTAGAGCACGGCGGTCTCGCGCCAGGCCTTCTGTTCGCGTCGCCAGTTGGTGAACTCGGCCGGCACCACCGGGTAGATGTAGGTGCCGAGGCGGGAGTTGCGGAGCATGTCCACGGTGTTCCCGCGCTCATCGAGCAGTTCCTGGAGGGTGGCGGCCATGGGGCGTCCTCGACTTCCTTGTCAGCTTCCCTACGAGCGAAGGGATCCGGTAGCCGAGATTGTAGACAATTTCTTGACCATTCCGCTAGGGGTGTGGTTCCCTTACGGCATGTCAGAGGCTCAGGGCACACTGCTGGTCGTCAGCGCCCACGCGGGCGACTTCGTTTGGCGCGCGGGAGGCGCGATCGCGTCCGCCGCGATGCGCGGCGATCGTGCCGTGGTGGCCTGCCTCTCCTACGGCGAGCGCGGCGAGTCCGCCAGCCAATGGCTGCAGGGCAAGGACCTCGAGGAGATCAAGGCGATCAGGCGCGACGAGGCCGAGGCCGCGGCATCCGCTCTCGGCGCCGAGATCGAGTTCCTCGACCTCGGTGACTACCCCCTCGTCGAATCGCGTGAGGCGGTCGCCGAGCTGGTCGACCTCTACCGCCGAGTGCAGCCCACCGTCGTCCTCACGCACACCCTGCACGACCCGTACAACGGCGACCACCCGGCCGCGGCGCGGATGGCGCTGGAGGCGCGGATCCTCGCGCAGGCCATCGGCGTCGCGAACGGCGACGGGTCGGTGCCGACGAAGGAGCAGATCATCGGCGCGCCGCCGGTGTTCTTCTTCGAGCCGCATCAGCCCGAGCAGTGCGACTTCACCCCCAACGTGCTGCTCGACATCACCGACGCCTTCCCCCGCAAGCGTGCGGCGATGGAATGTCTTCCGGCGCAGAAGCATATGTGGTCGTACTACGCCGACCTCGCCGTGCGCCGCGGTGTGCAGGTCAAGCGCAATGCGGGGCCCAACCTCGGGCTTCCCCACGACACGATGGGCGAGGCGTACATGCGATACCTCCCCCAGGTGACGAGCGTCCTGTCGTGACCGCCCGCCCCGTCATCGTCACCGACATCGCGCGGCCGGACCCGGCCGTGATCGATGCGCTGGCCGCCCACGGGGTGGCGACGGTGCACGAGGCGATGGGACGCACCGGGCTCGTCGGGCCGGGGATCCGTCCGATTCAGGATGCTGCGCGCGTGGCCGGCAGCGCCGTCACCGTCGTCGGGGCTCCGGGCGACAACCTCATGATCCATGCGGCGATCGAGCAGTGCCGAGCCGGTGATCTCCTCGTCGTGACCACGACCTCGCCGTCCTCCGACGGCGCGTTCGGCGACCTGTTCGCCACGGCTCTCAAGGCCCGGGGCGTGCGGGGGCTGGTCACCACGACCGGCGTGCGCGACATCGCCGACCTGCGAGCCATGGGCTTCCCGGTCTGGTCGAACGGCGTGCACGCGCAGGGCACGGTCAAGGCGACGCCCGGCTCGGTGAACGTGCCGGTGGTCGTGGCAGGTGCGGTCGTCCATCCCGGCGACGTGGTTATCGCCGACGATGATGGCGTCGTGGTGGTGCCGCGTGCCGACGCCGCCGCGGCGCTGGCCGCCGCCGATGCGCGCGTGGCCAAGGAGGCCGCGGATCGCGACGCCTATGCGGCGGGCACGGAGCTGAGCCTTGACCGCAAGGGGCTCCGCCCCCTCCTCGCCGACCTCGGCGTCACGTACATGACGCAGGAGGAATATCAACGTGGGCAGCAGTGACGGCGTCCGGTGCATGCTGCTGCGGGGCGGCACCTCGAAGGGGGCGTACTTCGTCGCTGATGACGTTCCGGCCGACCCCGAGACCCGCGACGACCTCCTGCTGCGGATCATGGGCACCCCCGATGCCCGGCAGATCGACGGACTCGGCGGCGCTCATCCGCTGACGTCGAAGGTTGCGATCGTCCGTCGGTCGACTGAGCCCGATATCGACGTCGACTACCTCTTCCTGCAGATCGGCGTCGAGGAGGCCACCGTGGCGACGACTCAGACCTGCGGCAACCTGCTCGCCGGCGTCGGTCCGTTCGCTGTGGAACGCGGTCTCGTCGAGGCCGAGGGTGATCATGCCGTCATTCGCATACGGCTGGTCAACACCGGTGATGTCGCGACGGCGACCTTCCCCCTCGAGAACGGCATGCCCCGCTACGACGGCGAGGCCTCGATCGACGGCGTGCCCGGGACGGCCGCTCCGATTGAGCTCGAGTCGGGCGGCATCCGTCCGCTCTTCCCCACGGGGAACGTGACCGACCTCGTCGCCGGCCGCACCGTCACCCTCGTCGACAACGGGATGCCGGTCGTTCTCCTTCGCCCCGAGGACGTCGGGGCCACCGGGCGAGACACCCCCGAGGCGCTCGAAGCCGACGCGGCGGTGCGTGCTGCCGTCGAAGAGGTGCGCCGCGAAGCCGGTCCCCTGATGGGGCTCGGCGATGTGGCGGATCAGACCGTCCCGAAGATGATCCTCGTGTCGCCCCCGGCCGCGGGCGGCGCCGTGGCGACGCGTGCCTTCATCCCCCACCGGGTTCATTCGTCGATCGGCGTCCTGATGGCGGCGTCGGTCGCCGCCGCGGTCTGCGTTCCCGGAGCGGTCGGCGCGGATGGCGCACGTCTTCCGGAGGGCGAGCCGGATGCCGGTCTCGCGATCGACGTCGAGCATCCGAGTGGCATCCTCACCTCCCGGGTGCGGGTCGCTGCCGACGACCAGGGCGTCTGGCACGCCACATCCGCATCCCTTCGCACCGCCCGCAAGATCTTCGACGGCACCGTTTTCCCGCGCCCGCGCCGTTGAACCCCGACCCACCCGCGTCAGAGAGGACCGACCATGGCCAGCAGCGAGAACTTCGACCTCGCCCACATCGGCGGCGTCGAGCTGTACACCCCGAAGTTCGATGAGAGCCTGCACTTCTTCCGCGACCTGCTGGCGATGCGGGTCGTCGCCGAACACGGCGACTCCGTCTACCTGCGGTGCTGGGACGAGTATCAGCTGTACACGCTGAAGCTCACCGCGTCCGACACCAACGGCATCGGACGCACCCTCTTCCGCACCACCAGCCCCGAGGCGCTCGAGCGGCGTGTGGCCGCGGTCGAGGCGACCGGCCTCGGCCACGGCTGGCGCGAGCCCGAGGTGGGCGTGGGTCGATCGTACGAGTTCGAGGATCCCGACGGTCATCTGATGGCGCTGTACTACGACACCGAGCACTACATCTCGGATGACGAGGACCGGCCGGCGCTGAAGAACCAGGCCTCGGCGTTCCCCGGTCGCGGGGTCAACGCCCGCCGGATGGATCACATCAACTACCTCGCCTCCGATGTCAACGCCTCGGGCGAGTTCTGGCGCGACGTCATGCGTTCGCGCGAATCGGAGCGGGTGCGCCTGGACGACGGCCGCTACGGAGCCTGGTGGTTCCGGTTCCAGCAGAAGTCGTACGACGTGGTGTACTCCGACGACTGGACGGGCGAGAGGGGCCGGTTCCACCACTTCGCCTTCGCGCCCGACACCCGCGAAGACATCCTGAAGGCCGCCGACATCTTCCTCGAGAACGGCGTGCACATCGAGTTCGGGCCGTACAAGCACGCCATCAACCAGACGTTCTTCATCTACGTGTGGGAGCCGGGCGGCAATCGCATCGAGCTGGCCAACGCCGGCGCGCGACTCATCCTCGACCCCGACTGGCCGGTCGTGGAGTGGAGCCAGGCGGAGCGGGCGAAGGGTCAGGCCTGGGGGGCGAAGACCGTTCCCACCTTCCACACGCACGGCACCCCGTTCGTGGAGAACCAGGAGGAGATCGACGCCGCCGCCATGCGCGGCGAGCCCTACAAGAAGCCCTGACCCGGCGATCAGCCCCAGACGGCGTCGGCGACGGCGACGACCTCGCGGATCTTCGCCCACTGCTCGTCCTCGGTGAGCAGGTTCCCCTCCTCCGTCGAGGCGAAACCGCACTGCGGGCTGAGCGCCAACTGCCCGAGGGGTGCGAACGCCGCGGCTTCGTCGATACGGCGGCGCACGGCATCCGGATCCTCCAGCGCACCGCTCTTCGTCGTGATCAGCCCGAGCACCACCGTCTTGTCGCCCTCGGGCAGGAACCGCAGCGGCTCGAAGCCGCCCGCGCGCTCGCTGTCGTACTCCAGGAAATAGCCGTCGTAGTCGACCACTCCCAGAAGCTGCTCGGCGACCGGCTCGTATCCGCCCGATGAGATCCACGTCGACCGGAAGTTGCCGCGGCACACGTGCGTGGTGACGGTGAGGTCGTCGGGCCGCCCCTCGAGAATGCGGTTCAGAAGATCGGCGTACCGCTCGGCGATGCCGTCGGTGCGGATGCCACGGCTCGCCGCCTTGGCCAGCTCCTCCTCGGAACAGAGGTAGGCCCAGGCGGTGTCGTCGAACTGCAGATACCGGGCGCCCGCGTCGTAGAACGCCTGCAGAGCATCGCGATAGGCCGTGACGAGGTCGTCGACGATGTCGTCACGCCCGCCGTAGGTGCCCGCGTCGATGTGCCCCGGCTCGAGGCGGAAGTCGAGCACGGTCGGCGCGGGGATGGAGAACTTGGGCACGGCGCCGGTCGTCCGCTCCAGAAGCGACGCCAGCGACCGATAGTGGTCGAGGAACGGATGCTGCGGGCTGAACCCGATCGGCCCGGTGATCTCGATGCCCCGCGGCCGGGTCTGCACCCCCTGGAACTGGATGCCGTGATCGAGCTCGACGATCTCGACGCCGTCGAGAAGGCCGAAGAAGTCGAAGTGCCACCACGAGCGACGGAATTCCCCGTCGGTGGCGAGCTGCAGCCCCGCATCCGCCTGCTGCACGACGAGTTCGGCGATCGCGGTGTCCTCGGCGACCCGCAGCCCCTCGGCATCCAACTCACCGACGGCGTGACGCGCGCGCGCCTCGGCGAGCGCGGGCGGACGGAGGAAGCTGCCGACGATGTCGGCGCGGAACGGTGGCGTGGACATGGGTCGAGCGTAATCACGGCGCCGGCGTGGTGCTCACCCCTCGACACACGGGGTCACGTGTGTCGAGGGGTGAGCTTTCCGGTCAGCGCAGTCGCACCGCGTTGCGCGATTCGAGGGTGACCGTCGGGTACCCCTCCAGCGTGCCGGTGACCGCGACCGAGATGCTCGCGCCGCGGTCATCCCTCGTGAGCGTGTACTGGCGGCCGGTCGCACCGGGGATCGGCTCCCCGTCGCGGAGCCACTGGTAGCTGATCGACGTGCCGGGGGTCCAAACCCCGGCCACCGCGGTGACCTTGGTCCCCACCCACGGCAGGCCGATGACGAAGCCCTCCGTCGCGAGCGCCGTCTTCAGCGTCGGCTCCGACCGCAGCGTCACCGTCTCGTAGCCGTCGAGCGCGCCGGTCACCTCGACGCTCAGGGGCTGCTTCAGATAGGCCGCGCTGACCTTCAGCGTCGGCTTGTTCTGTCCGCGGATCGCCCGGTCGCCGACGTACCACTGGTAGGTCAGCTTCGCCCCCTCGGTCCAGGCGCCCGGCACCGCGGTGAGCCGCTCTCCGACCACCGGCGTGCCGTCGATCGTCGGCGTCGTGGCCTGCAGCACTCGAAGGGTGGGGTCCGACACGACGCTGCGGTCGACGAAACCGGGCGCCGATGCCGTCACCCGCACCGTGATCGCCGCACCGGCAACGCCTGGTTCGACGACGTAGGTCGCTCCGGTCGCACCCTCGATCGGTTGCCCGTCGGCGAACCACTGGTACGACAGCGTCGCCTCCGCGGTCGACGAGGTGCCGGTCGCGATGAGCTCGGCACCCAGACGCGCGCTGCCGGTGATCCCCACACCGTCGAGCGCTGCCACCTCGGTGTCGCCGAAGTCCAGCCAGGTGCCCTCCAGCTCGGTGAAGTCCTGGCTCGGCTGGGTGTAGTCGCAGACACCGGTGTCGAACAGCGCCGTGAGACGGTTCCACTCGTCATCGGTCATCTCGGGGTACTCGCCCCGCACCGGCTCGGTGAGCTGGCACTTCAGCACCTCGGCCGACAGCGGCATCCCCGCCTCCGCTCGCGGCTGCGAGTGGTAGGGATACAGCGTGTTGCACGTGGTGGTGGGGTCGTCGTAGTCCAGCACCTCGGAGATGAAGCCGCCCTGGGCATCGAAGCACCCGTCGCTCAGGCCCGCGGGCCGTGCGGCGACGGTGCGGGCACGATCCCCCGACCCTCCCGCCTCGACGATCGCGTCGAGCCACGCCTCGAGCTGGGTCAGCGCTTCGGCACGCATCCCCGCCGTCGCCGGGCCGTTGTTGGGGCCGGTCCAGTTGACGTGGGTGTCGGCATCACCCCAGGCCTGCAGCATCCGCTCACGGATGATGGCGGACCGGTACCGCTCGTGAAAGTCGCCCGTCGGGTCGGTGTAGTTGCGGATCTCGATCACCGGAATGGTCTCCAGTCCGCCGGTCATCATGTTGACCCGGCCCGTGGCGAACGCCCGCTCGATCGCTTCGACGCTCGCCTCGGAGCGCTCTGCCGTGCGGGCGCCGTCGACGTCGATGCCGCCGATGTTCTCGTTGAGCGACAGGAACTGCTCGGCGGTGATCACCCCGTCCGCGAGGGCGTTCAATCCGTACTGGATGCCGACGTTGTCGGGCTCCACGCGCAGGCCGCGGCCCTGTTCGTCGGTGCCGTAGACGTTCTTCACCATGTCGGCGATTGTGCACCGGAGGCCGTCGGGGTTGGTCGGCGACCACCGGTCCTCGACCGGGATCGCGGGGTTGCAGCCGCGGTTGGGGTCGTCGACACCGTCGAAGAAGGTGAAGCCGAAGCACGTGCCCGTGGTGGCGTGGCCGGTGACGGCGAGCTTCTGCGCGTCGGTCCAGCCGGCTCCGGCGGGCGAGTTCCAGTAGCCGAGCAGACCGCGGCAGTCGTGTCCGCCGATGGTGGTCGAGCGCTCGTCGGGGTAGCCGATCTCGCCCAGGACGCCGTCGAGGATGCCGGGGTAGTTGTTCGACAGGAGCAGCTGCTGCATGGTCCCCGCCGATCCGCCCGAGCCGATCGTGTACGTCACGGGGCCGAGCTGCTCGACGACGTGCTCCTTGACCATCATCGCGGTCTCGGCGCTCGTGACGTCGTTGCAGTTCTGGGCGTAGACGTTGAAGGTCGCCGACGCCACCGCGTACCCGCGGCTGAGGAGGAGGTCGTTCTCGACGCCGCCGGTGGACGACCCCTGCCAGTACCCGACGCCGCAGGCGCCGCCGAAGGTGTACGCGAGGCGCCCGTTCCATCCCGCGGGGCTCGCGAACGGGGTGGGTTCGGGCTCGATGGGCTGGTGCAGCATCGCGGTCTCGTACACCGCGCGATTGATGGTGCCTCGCTCGATGCGGACGACGTAGGGAACCGTGTCACCCTCGATGGTCGTCGTGGTGGCGACATCCGCCGGGGTCGAGCCGTCGGTCGGGTAGTTCGCGAAGTGTCCGCCGGTGGTGCGGTAGCGATAGGACACGACCGCTTCCTCGACGTGGCAGTCCTCGTCGACCGGACCCAGATTCCAGGGCGCGCCCGACGCGGTGCAGTACATCGGATGCTGCGGGCCGGAGAAGACCGGACCGGTGACCGGGTGGTTCTCGACCTCGAGGCTCGCAACCTCGGCCCCCGTCGCCGAGGTCACCGTGATCTCGCTGACGCCGACCGGGAGGCCCGTGACCTCGCCGACGAGTCTGCCGTCGAGCGGCGCGAACGCCGCGGTGACATCCGCGCCGGCTGCGGTGACACGCATCTCGTCGGTGACACCGGAGATGCCGATGAGGGCGTCGCCGCCCGAGACGCTGTCGGCGCGTCCGGAGAGCACCTCAATGGCGGCGTCTGGTGGTGCGGCGAAGGCCGCCACCGGGGTGAGGACGGAGGCGAGGAGCGCCACCGTCGCGGTCGTACACGCCCACAGGCGCGCTCGAGCAGAGGTCATAGGTCCCGAACCTTTCGACGTCATCGTCGTTGACATGCGGCGTCATCGTCGCACGCGAGTCATAGTAGAAGTCACAGTGACGAGCGTCAATGAAAGTTTGTAGTCGATGTTCGGGCATGCCGAGGTCCGCCCGGGCGCGGCACGCACCGCCCCGGGGGCACGGTCTCGGCGGAGGCTCGCGCCTCAGCCGGTGGCGGGGAGCGGGCGCCCCTGCTGAGGAGAGCCGGTCGCGCTCCCGGGAACGGGGGCGACCCCGGGGACCGGCTCGGCGTCGGGCAGCGGTTCGGTGTCGGGGATCTCGGGCACGACCGAGAGATCGGACGGGATGACCCCGTCGGCTCGGTCTCGTCCCACACACTGCGCGGCAACGATGATCCGCTCCCCCTCCCGTGCTTCGGGAACGTTCAGACGCAGCCACTCCGAGACGGCCGCGAGGGGCATCGAGACGGAGCTGTCCACCGTCTCGACGGGCGGCACGAGGACGATCGGCGTCGACACCTCCGGCACCCCCGGGGCGAGCGGATAGGCGTAGCTGAACTGTGCGGAGACGACTCCGCCGGTGCATCCCTCGATCGTCACCGCGCTCGGCGCGTCGGCGGCGCGAAGCGTGGCCACCGTCATGCCCGCAGGAACGACCACGCGAAGCCCCATCGACTCGATGGCGGCGAGGGCGTAGGTGCGGTCACCGGCGGTGTCGCATTCCACCGTGATCTCGACCTCGCCGCCGGGCGGACGTGGTGCCGAAGAGAACCACGTGGACACCGTCTGCACGGGCAGGCGCGTCACGCCGTCATCGTCGGGGATCAGAAAGACATCCTGCAGCGACGGACCGGGATCGTCTCCGCGATCGAGCGCAAGGTAGAAGAGATCGACCAGACTGGTGCCGCCCGCACACCCCCCGATGAGGATGTCGCCGGCGAGGCCGGGCTTCCCGAGATCCTCGACCACGAGCCCATCCGGTACCGAGATCGCAAGGCCGTCCTCGACGGCCGCGGCGACCGGCACGTGACCCATCCCTGCTGTCAGCGCGGCCGTTGTCGCAACGATCGTCGCCGTCAGGCACACGGCCCCCATGGTTCGCTTCATCGTCGTCCCCGCTGAGCGAGCGTACGCGCAATCAGGTCAGAAGGGTGCGACCGCGAGTCGGCCGTCGTCGGTGGGGACGAACGCGACCCGTGAGGGTGGATGGCTGTCGTAGATCTTCCCACCCGGACTGGTGAAGGTCAGGATGCCGCCGGGGAGCTGTTCGACGTGCCAGTTCGTCGCGTGCTTGAGCGTGTGGTGTCTGACGCATTCGTTGCAGAGGTTGTCGTTGGACGTTGGTCCGCCCAACGCGAAGTCCCTCGAGTGATCCTTGTCGCAGAGTTTCGCGGGCCTTCGACATCCCGGTGTTCGGCAGGTGACGTCTCTGGCGTTGAGGAACCGGGTTTGGGATGGATGCGGGGTGTACCTGTCGACCGCGGTCACCACGCCCGTGATGGGGTCGGTCATCACCCGGTCCCACACCCTCGCGGTTCCGGCCATCCGTCTTGCGGTCTCGGGGTCGACCGGGGTGACCCCGTTCAATTCCGCCCCCGACCCGGTAACCCCTGTCAGCGTGGTGATCGGGAGTGTGATCTGAACTTCGGCCCGGATGGCGCCGAGCCCGCCGGTGATGGGGTCGGTGGGGTCGATCACCGGGGAGCCGGTCAGGAGCATGTCCAGGGCGAGGTCGCAGCGGATCTCATCCAGGATCCGGTCATCGAACCACGGCTCGGCATCACCATCTGCGGCACCGTTGTCGCCGCTGCCGCTGCCGCTACCGCTGCTGCCGCCGCCGCGGTCGCCCGCGTCGCCGCCGAGTCCAAATCCGGCCCCGCTACCGCCCGCCCTCCCCGCCTCGGCCTGTGCGGCGGCGTACGCACGCCGCTTCGCGCGGTCGACGTCCTTGATCGTGGTGCCCTGCCCGGTCAGTCGGTTGTAGGCGCCGTGGATATAGACGTTCGTACCGAGAATCGTCAACGTCGACATCGCATCATCCAGGTCGGTCACCCACACCCGCCGTTCCCGCACCGCCCGGTCATGCCGCTCCTGCAGGGGCCGTGGGTCCAGGACCGCGGCGCGCTGGATGGCGTACTTCTTCGTCCTCGGCACCGTCTGACGTTCCGCTTCAACGAGCACGATGCGTTCGAACGCGGCCCGGTCGGCGGCATCCTCGATCACCCGGCCGGCGTCTTGGATCACCTGCGCATGCGCACGACTGACCCGCCCCTCCACGAGGGCTTCCATCGTCTGGGGGAACAACGCGATCAACTCGTGCGCGTCATGCATCTGCGACTGCATCGACCGGTCATTCACCCGCACCGCCATCCCCAGCTCCAGCGCCATCGACCGCAACGGCAAGTCCCGCTCCCGCGACGACACCGACCCCACCCGCGACCGCTGCTCCAGCGTCAACGCATACGCGTCCGCCAGCAAACGGGTCTCCTTCGCCTCCAGCGCCGCCCGACGACGACGCAGCTTCGCCAGCTCATCCGCGAACACCCCGGCGCGCTTATCCTCCGCCCGCCGCCGCTTCTCGTCCGCATCCACTGCAATCCCCGTCTCGATGACCTACCAGAATCATCGCAGGGGGTTCCGACATTGACCCAGAAGAGCGACCTGCTCTATCGAAACTAATTACGATAAGTAGGTCACCGAGACAGCCGGCGCTCCAGGACGCCGGTGGCCAACGCTTCGTCGACGCGCGACACGTGCCCCCGCATGCGCTCCTCCGCGGCCGGGCCGAGCTCGTCGAATCTGCGGCCGAAGCCTTTGCGGATCTCCTCCCGCGGCCAGTCCGGCGGCAGGAGCGCGGCCGGAAGCCCTGCGTCCACGCCTCGGAACGCCTGCCACTGGATCATCAACGCCGTGCGCTCGGCGAGCGCCTCCGCCCCCACGAGCGCCGCATCCGATGCCTTCAACTCACGACGGAACACGTCATAGCGCTCCAGGACGCCGGAGAGATCCCACGCCCGCTGCGGCCCCCCGGGCCCCGCGACATCCAGCTGCGCACGCATCGTGGTGACATCCGGCACCCCGAGAGCGAGCAGCTCCTGACGGGCGAGCGTGGCGACATCCGAGGGAGAGATCCAGACGCCGTCGTAAAGCGGACCGAACCCCAGGAACTTCAGCCGCGACCGCACCGTGTGGCGAAGCGCCCGCTGCGATTCGGGGATCGAGAAGGTGACGACGCTCCACGCGCCGTCCCACACGATCGGCGCGACCCCGAAGTTCTCGAGCCACGCAGCCTCATCCTCGATGATGGCCCGACCCCGCGAGGTGAGTCCGTGGGTCGTGCGTCGTCCGTCGCGCTGTTGCTCGAGCAGCTCCAGCCGCACGAGCCGCGCGAGGGTCGCCCGCGCGGCAGGCTCCTTCATCCCGAGGTCGCCCATCGCACCGACGAGCGCGGCGGAAGGCAAAGGGGCGTCGTTGCGCCACCAGTAGTCGCCGAAGAGAGTGAGGACCTGGCGGGCCGGTGAGACCTTCCGCAGCGGACGACTCGACCCCGTGCCGCTCGCGGCCGCCCCGGAGGACGGTGACACACCAGCGGATGACGGGGCGAGGGCCATGCCGACATCCTGGCAGGTCTCACGGCCACCCCGGCGGGTATCGTCCGAGCAACGACGTCGGTATGTTGTGCGCATGAAGGCGACGATCGCGGGAACGACCATGCCGGTTCTCGAGCTGACCCTCGACCCCGGGGAGCGGATCATCGCCGAGGGCGGCGACGTCTCGTGGCTCACCCCGGGATTCGACATCCAGACCTCGACGGCCTTCGGTTCGGGCGGGAAGGGCGGCTTCATGAGCGGCCTGAAGCGCATCGTCGGCGGCGGACAGCTCTTTCTCACCCAGTACACCGCACAGACGCCGGGGAGCTTCGTCGCGTTCGCCGCGCAGCTGCCGGGCACGATCCGCGAGATCGCCGTCGATCCGCAGGACCAGTTCATGGTGCAGTCGGGCGCGTACATGGCCAGCACGCCCGACGTGGAGGTCTCGGTGGGTCTGCAGAAGAAGCTCGGTGCGGGCATCTTCGGCGGCGCGGGCGTCGTCTTCCAGAAGCTCGCCGGCAACGGCACCGCATGGGTGCAACTCGCGGGTGAGATCGTCGAGTACGACCTGCCGGCGGGGCAGTCGCTCCTCATCCACCCGGGCCACCTGGCGCTCTACCGCGCCGAGATGCCGCTGGAATTCGCCAGCATCAAGGGCATCAAGAACAAGTTCTTCGGCGACTCGCTCTTCCTCGCGCAGCTGCACGGCCCCGGCCACGTCTGGCTGCAGTCGATGACCCCGGCCAAGCTGGCCGCGGCGATCGAGCCCTACCTGCCCGAGAAGTCGGGCGACAGCAACTGAGGCGCCTCGTGGCCCGCATCCTCATCACCGGCATGTCCGGAACCGGCAAGTCGACCGTTCTCGCCGAGCTCGCGCGGCGCGGTCACCTGACCGTCGACACGGACTACGAGGGCTGGACCGACGGCGACGGCGGCCCCTGGGAAGAAGAGCGGATGACGCGACTCCTCGCCACGCATGAGGACGTCGTGGTCTCGGGCACCGCTGAGAATCAGGGCGTGTTCCGCGACCGGTTCGCCCAGGTGGTCCTGCTCAGCGCACCGATCGACGTGCTCCTCGACCGGGTCACGCGGCGCGCGAACAACCCGTACGGCAAGACGCCCGCTCAGCAGGAGGAGATCCGCCGATACACGATCGAGGTCGAGCCCCTCCTCCGTCGGTCGGCGACGCTCGAGCTCGACGCCCGGCGCCCGGTCGCCGACCTCGCGGACGAGATCGAGGCGCTCGTGAAGGCGTCCTCGCCGCAGGGGTGACCGACCGGGCTCAGTACACGTACTCCATCAGCTCCACCCCGAGAGTGCGGAACGCCTCGTGCGCACGGCTGCGGTGCATGACCGACAGGTCGTCGAAGCACACGATGAGGGCGTAGGAGACACCGGCGCGGGGTCCGGCGATCACGCCGGCCTCGACACGGATGCCGCGGTCGCGGCCGGTCTTGTTGAGGAAGAGCAGTCCGTGGTCATCGCTCTCGTGCGCGAACGGGTCGAGCCCCGTGGCCGAGGCGACGAGGGACAGATCGTGGTTGAGGGTGAGCCACTCCGCCACCTGCGCGCTGACCGCGGGGGACACGGCCTGGCTGTTGGCGAGAGCTGCGAAGATCTCCGCGAGGTCGCGCGCCGAGCTCAGGGCGAAGTGCGGGGCGTCGTCGGGCCCCCGGTGGTCGCGGAACCGGTCGAGGAGTGCGGTGCGCGTGAGCCCGAGTGCGTCGATGCGCGCCCGCACGGCGGGCAGACCCACCCGCTCGAGCAGCCCGTTCGCCGCAAGGCCGTCACCCGCGGCGGCGGCGAGCACCGCCATGTCGACAAGCGGCAGGGTCGGCACCTTCAGGTGCTGCCAGAGCCCCGCCCCCTCGATGCCGGCAAGGCCCGCCCGGTCGAACAGCTCGAGGGGGTCGAGGGTTCCGCCCTCGAACTGCGCCGCGACCTCGATCAGCAGCGGCACGACGCCGAGGCCGGCGACCGGCTGCGTGACATGGTCGTCGCCGGCGAGCACGGTGGTGCCGCGGTCGAGGTCGGTGATGCGCACAGAGACCTGCGCGCCCGACGCGGCGACCGCGTCGAGGGCGCGCAGCGTCGTGGTGAACGTGCGCGTGCCGCCCCCGCCGCGACGCGAGGTGCGCGCGCGCCCGCGGCGGGGTCCGCGCAGCGGTTCGGCTTCCCGACGGAAGCCGGGGCCGGAAGACCCCTGCGAGGGCGGTTCGATGGGCATCGCCACGCGACTGTCCCTCCTGCCAGACGGTTCGATCAACTGTCTACGCGAAGACGGCCTTCGCCACCAGACCGGCGGGATTACCAGATGGTGACGCGCTTGTCCTTCTCGAGCCACAGGGCATCGGACTCGGCGACATCGAACGCGTCGTAGAACGCATCGATGTTACGGACGATCTGGTTGCAGCGGAACTCGTTCGGCGAGTGCGGGTCGATCGTCAACAGGCGGATCGTCTCGGCGTCGCGCCCCTTCTGCTGCCAGATCTGCGCCCATGACAGCAGCAGGCGCTGGATGCCGGTGTACCCGTCGACCTCGGGACCCTCCACCGGGGTGCCCTCGAGGTCGGCTCCGAGCGACAGGCGGTAGGCCTTGATCGCGATGCCGAGGCCGCCCAGGTCGCCGATGTTCTCACCGATCGTGAGTGCGCCATTGACCGTGTTCTCCTCTGCGAGGCCCTGCGGGACGAGCGCGTTGTACTGCTCGATCAGCACGCCGGTGCGCTCCTCGAAGGCCGCACGGTCGGCATCCGTCCACCAGTCGCGAAGCGACCCGTCGCCGTCGAAACGGCTCCCCTGGTCGTCGAAGCCGTGACCGATCTCGTGACCGATCACCGCGCCGATGCCACCGTAGTTGGCGGCCGCGTCGCGGGTCTCGTCGAAGAACGGGTACTGCAGGATCGCCGCCGGGAACACGATCTCGTTCATCAGCGGGTTGTAGTACGCGTTCACCGTCTGCGGCGTCATGTACCACTCGTCGCGATCGATCGGTCCGCCGACCTTGGCCAGCTGACGGTCGTGCTCCCAGATGTGCGAGCGGCGGACGTTCCCCACGAGGTCGGCCTCGTCGATCTCGAGCGAGGAGTAGTCCTTCCACTTCACGGGGTACCCGATCTTCGGCGTGAAGGCCTCGAGCTTCGCAAGGGCCCGCTCGCGGGTCTCGGGCGTCATCCACTCGAGCTCGGAGATGCTCTGCCGGTACGCCTCGATGAGATTCGCGACGAGCTCGTCCATCGCGTCCTTCGCCGCCGGCGGGAAGTGCCGGTCGACGTAGACCTTCCCGATCGCCTCGCCCATGGCCGCCTCGGTGAGGCTCACCCCGCGCTTCCAGCGTTCGCGGTTGACGGGCACGCCGGTGAGCTGAGTGCCGTAGAACGCGAAGTTCGCCGCGACGAAGTCATCCGACAGGAATGGCGCGAGCGCGTGCACGACCTGGAAGCGCAGCCACGCCTTCCAGTCCTCGAGCCGGTCTTCGCGCAGCAGTCCGCCGAGCCCCTCGATGAAGCTCGGCTGGTAGACGACGACGTCGCCGAACGCGTCCTCAAACCCGGGCGCGAGACCCTCCAGCCACGGCTGGAGGTCGGCGCCGGCGAGGCTCTTGACCTGCTCCCAGGTGCGCAGGTTGTAGGTGGCGACCGCGTCGCGGCTCTTGACGTTGTCCCAGTGGTGGGTCGCCAGCTCGGTCTCGAGCGAGAAGATGCGGTCAGCGGATGCCGCGGCGTCGGCGACCCCGGCGAGCTCCAGCATCTTCTCGAGGTGGGCCCGGAACGCCGTGCGGGTGTCGGCGAAGTTCTCCAGGCGGTAGTAGCTCTCGTCGGGAAGGCTCAGCCCACCCTGCACGAAGAACGGCACGTACCGCTGCGGGTTGCCGGGATCGGGCTCGACGTAGAGCACCATGAGCGAGCCCGCGCCCTCGCGCTCGAACGCGCCCACCAGACGGAGGAAGTCGGGGATGCTGGCGACCTCGTCGATCCGCGCCAGCTGCGCGGTCAGTGGCGCGGCGCCGAGTTCGGCGATGCGGCCTTCGTCCATGAAGCTGGCGTAGAGGTCGCCGATCTTGCGGGTCTCGGTGCCGGGCTCGGCGTCCTGCGACTCCTCGATGATCGCCCGGACGTCTTTCTCGGCCTGCTCGGCGATGAGGTGGAACGATCCCCACCTCGCCTTGTCGTCGGGGATCTCGGTGCGGTCGAGCCACGAGCCGTTCACGTGGCGGAAAAGGTCGTCCTGCGGGCGGATCTCGTCGCTGAGCTCGTCGAGCGCAAGGCCGGAGCGAAGTGCATCGGTCATGGGTTCCAGGATAGGCGGCGGTTCTGCGGGCGGCGTCCGAGCGGCTGTCGCTCGCCCGTCGACCCGCGCCGCACCCCCCGCTCCGCGCGCTCCTTCCACGCGAACCGCCGAAAAACGCGGCTCAGGATGCGGCGGAGCCGCGTTTTCTGACGGGTCGGCGATCCGTGCGCCTGCACGCAGCCGCGAACCGTCAAAAGTCGCGGCTCAGGATGCGGCGGAGCCGCGTCTTCTGACGGGTCGGCGATCCGTACGCCCGCACTCAGCCGCGAACCGTCGAAAAACGCGGCCCGGGATGCGGCGAAGCCGCGTTTTCTGACGGGTCGGCGATTCGTGCGACCGCGGCCACGCGACTCGGGAGCAGATCACGACCGGTGTCGCCGGCGGGTTCTACGCTCGGTGGGGTGAGCGGGAGCGAGCAGAAGACCGGACGGATGACGCTGAATCGCGACATCCTGAGGCTCGCCGTCCCCGCGCTCGGCGCGCTCATCGCCGAGCCGCTCTTCCTCATCCTCGACTCGGCCTTCGTCGGCCACCTCGGGATCGCGCCGCTGGCGGCACTCGGCATCGGAGCGGCGGTCCTGCAGACGATCGTCGGGCTGATGGTGTTCCTCGCCTACTCCACCACTCCCGCCGTCGCCCGGCGGTTCGGGGCGGGCGACCCCTCGCGCGCGGTATCGGTCGGCATCGACGGCATGTGGCTGGCCCTCGGCATCGGAGCGATCCTCGCCCTTGCGGGATACCTCGCCACCCCGTTCCTCGTCGGCCTGTTCGGCGCCGGCGCCGAGGTCGCCGCCGACGCGCAGATCTACCTCGGCATCTCGATGTGGGGCCTGCCGGCCATGCTCATCGTCTTCGCCGCGACCGGCCTCCTGCGCGGCATGCAGAACACGGTGACACCCCTGTGGATCGCGGGGCTCGGATTCGGCGCCAACGCGGTGCTGAACTGGGTGTTCATCTACGTCTTCGGGTGGGGGATCGCGGGGTCGGCTGCCGGTACGGTCGTCGCCCAGTGGGGCATGGTGGCGGCCTACGTGGTGGTCATCGGCCGGCTGGCGCGCCGGCACGCGGCATCCGTCCGCCCGCAGCGCGACGGCGTGCGCGGCTCCGCTCTGCAGGGCGGATGGATGTTCCTGCGCACGGTGTCGCTGCGCGTGGCGCTGCTCGCGACCGTCGCGGTCGCGACCGGCCTCGGCACCGACGAGCTCGCCGGGTGGCAGGTGGCCTTCACGATCTTCTCCACTGCGGCCTTCGCGCTCGACGCCCTGGCCATCGCCGCGCAGGCGCTGATCGGCAAGGGCCTCGGCGCCGGCGACGAACCGTTCGTGCGCCGCGTGCTCGGCCGCACGGTGGCCTGGGGAGCGTGGTTCGGCGTCATCGTCGGCGGAGTCATCGCCGCGGCATCCGGAGTCATCGGCCTGGTGTTCACCGGCGACCCGGCGCTCGCTGCCCTCGTGCAGCCGGCCCTGCTGGTTCTCGCCGTGACCCAACCGGTCTGCGGCGTGGTGTTCGTGCTCGACGGCGTGCTGATCGGAGCGGGCGACGGAAGATACCTCGCGATCGTCGGGGTGCTGAACCTCGTGCCGTTCGTTCCCGCGCTGGTGCTCGTGGCCATGATCGCCCCGACCGGCGCCGCGGGCCTGGCGTGGCTGGCGGTGGCGTTCTTCGGCGTCTACATGCTCGCGCGTCTGGTCACGCTGGGGCGCCGGGTGCGCGGTCGGGCGTGGCTGACCGCGGGAGCGTGACCGCCGGCGCCGCGCCGATCACCGGCACCGGCCCCCGCAGCGCGCGGAGGGCGTAGAGGATCGTCGCGAGATCGACCCCCTCCTGGATGAGGGCGCCCGCGACGGCCGGGATGACGCCGGTCATCGCCACGATCATGAGACCGATGCTGAGGGCGATCCCGATCCAGATCGCCGTGAGCGCCACGCGAAGCGTGTGGCGGCTGATCGCCACGGCCTCGACGACCTTCGCCAGGGAGTCGACGACCACGACGACGTCGGCGGCGTCACCGGCGGCGGTCGCCCCGCGCGCACCCATCGCCACGCCGATGTCGGAGGCGGCGAGCACCGGGGCGTCATTGACGCCGTCGCCGACCATCATCGTGGGCCTCGGCTGCATGCCGGCGGCGAGGTGGACCTTCTCGGGTGGGAGGAGTTCGGCGTGCACCTCGGTGATCCCGACCTGCGACGCGATGGCGGCGGCGGTGGACTCCGCGTCGCCGGTGAGCATGGTCACCCGTTCGACGCCGTTGCCGCGAAGCCAGTCCACCACGGCCGCCGACTCGGGCCGGACGGCGTCGGCGAGCACGAGGGCGCCCGCGAAGCGGTCGCCCACCGCGACGTAGGCCGCGGCCTGCCCCGAGACGAGGTGCGTGCGGGTCAGGGCGGGTGCGCGCCCGGCGATGAACGCCGGCTTCCCCACGGCGACCGGCGCGCCGCCGATGACCGCGGTCACCCCGTTGGTCGCCACCTCCGTCGCCGCCTCGGCCGGACGAAGCGCGATGCCCTCCGCGGCCGCGACACGGCGCACCCCTTCGGCCAGCACGTGGGTCGAGTACTGCTCAGCCGACGCGGCGAGGGTCAGCAGCTCGCGACGATCGAACCCGTCGGCCGGTCGCACGTCGACGAGCTCGGGCCGTCCCGCCGTGAGCGTGCCGGTCTTGTCGAAGCACGCCGACCGCGCCCGCGCGAGGCGCTCGATGATCCCGCCGCCCTTGACGATGACGCCGGCCTTCGCCGCGCGGGAAAGCCCGCCGAGGAAGGCCACGGGCGCCGCGATGAGCAGGGGGCACGGGGTGGCGAGCACCAGGACTTCGGCGAAGCGCGCCGGATCGCCCGAGATCGTCCACGCGGTGCCGGCGAGAACGAGCGACACGGCCGTGAACGGGATCGCGAAGCGATCGGCGAGCCGCACCACCGGCGCCCGGGAGGCCTGGGCCTGCTTCACGAGGGCCACGATCTGCTGGTACTGGCTTTCGGAACTCGGGCGGCTCGCCCGGATGCGCACGGCCTCCGACCCGTTGACCGCTCCCGAGAACACCTCCATCCCCCGGTCGTGGACCACCGGCATGCTCTCGCCGGTGAGAGAGGACTCGTCGAACGTGCCGGTTTCGCTCTGCAGTTCGCCGTCGACGGGCACGATTTCGGAGGGACGCACGAGCAGGATGTCGCCGACGGCGACCTCGTCGACGGGAACGTCCTTGATCCGCTCCGAGGCCGTCGCCGTCCCGTCCGCCGTCGCTGACCCGGGTGGGCGCACCACGACGTGCGCGGTGCGCGGCGACCGATCGAGGAGAGCAGTCAGGTCGCGCGTCGCCCGTCGCGCCGCGAAGTCCTCGAGCGCCTCTCCACCGGAGAGCATCAGCACGATGATGAGGGAGGCCAGGTACTCGCCGACGGCGAGGGTGGCGACCATCGCCACGACCGCCAGCACGTCCAGGCCGATGTGCCCGCGCAGCACGTCGCGCACCATCCGGATGAGCGTCCACGCGATGAACAGCCCCACGTACGCGCTCGCGATCCACCGCGCCTGCTGCTCCCCGCCCGCGGAGGCGATGATCGCCACCGCCGCCAGAACGACGAGCGTCGCCGCGATGATCGGGTACCGCACCAGAGCCCTCACCACCCCCATCGCTCCAGCATGGCGGTCGGGGTCGGCACCCACCAGGGGACCAAGGTCACGCCCCGCGGGGAAGCACTGTCACGCCGCGCGGGGGAGCACCGTCACGCCCAGCGGCGACACCACTCGTACATGACGACGGCGCCCGCGGCGGAGGCGTTGATCGACCGGGTCGAACCGTACTGGGTGATCTCGACCACGGCCGATGCGGCGGCGAGCGCCTCGGGCGACAGCCCCGGACCCTCCTGACCGAACAGCAGCACGCATCGCTCGGGGAGGTCGGCGCGGTCGAGCGCTACCGACCCTTCGACGTTGTCGATCGCGATGACGGGGAGCCCCTCGCCCTCCGCCCACGCGGCGAAGGCTGCGACATCCTCGTGGTGGCGCACGTGCTGGTACCGGTCGGTGACCATCGCCCCGCGCCGGTTCCACCGCCGCCGGCCGACGATGTGCACCTCGGCGGCGAGGAAGGCGTTCGCGCTCCGCACGATCGAGCCGATGTTCATGTCGTGCTGCCAGTTCTCGATCGCGACGTGGAAGCTATGGCGACGTCGGTCGAGGTCGGCGACGATCGCGTCCATCCGCCAGTACCGGTACGCGTCGACGACGTTTCGGGTGTCACCGCCGGCCAGCAGGTCGGGGTCGTACCGCGGGTCGTCCGGCCAGGCGTCCGGCCCGCCGGGCCAGGGACCGACGCCGTGGGGCAGGACGGGTTCCGACGGCTCGGTCGAGGCCGACCCCGGCGTCGGCTCGGACGGTGCGACATCCACCGGATCAGGTTATCGCCGCCCGCGCAAGCATTTTCCGAACCCTCCCCACGACCCGCCGATCCTCGACATACTGGAGATTCGCCGACGACGAACCAGTGGGGGGGTTTCCTTGTTCGACGACGATCGACGACAGCGCGCCATCGAGGCTCTCGGCTTGCTCGACACCCGCCCGGATGCGCGCGTGGACCGGGTGACACGCCTTGCCCAGGAGATCTTCGGCGTGCCGATGGTGAGCGTCACGCTCCTGGACCGCGACCGTCAGTGGCGGAAGTCGCAGATCGGCCTCGGCGGCAACGAGGCCTCACGGGAGGGCGCCTTCTGCGATCTCACCGTCCGCACCGGTGACACGCTCATCGTCGAGGACGCGAGCATCGACGACTATTTCGCCGAGAATCCGTTCGTCGTGGGCGACCCGCACCTCCGGTTCTACGCCGGCCACCCGCTTCAGGCGCCCGGCGGCGAGCACGTGGGCACCCTGTGCATCCTCGACACGCAGCCCCGGTCCCTCGACGCGCGGGAAGTGGAGCTCCTGCGCGAGATGGCGCAGTGGGTGCAGACCGAGCTCATGGCCGAAGACGACCTCGACCATGCCACGGTCGTGCAGCAGGCGCTCCTCCCCCGCGAGACCCCCGAGATCGCCGGGTACACCCTGGCGGCCGCCGCAACGGCATCCGGTCAGCTCATGGGGGATCTCTACGACTGGTACCTGCACGACGGAAAGCTGCGGATGACGCTGGCCGACGTCATGGGCAAGGGCACGGGACCCGCGATCGTCGCCGCGTCGGTGCGGGCGTCGCTTCGCACCGCGCCCGACCGCGGCCTCGCCGACGCCGTCGGGGAGGCCGACAGGCTGCTGGAATCCGACCTCGGACGGGCGGGACTGTTCGTCACCGCCGTGCACGCCGAGCTCGACCCCGACTCGGGCACGATCTCGTTCGTCGACGCCGGCCACAGCCTGGCGTTCATCCTGCGGGCCGACGGCAGCTGGACACCGCTGCGCTCGACGGGTCTGCCCCTGGGCATGGGCTTCGACTTCGACCGCGCGGCGGCGTCGGTGCAGCTCGAGCCGGGGGATGCGTTCCTGTGCTGCAGCGACGGTCTGCTCGACATCCTCGACGACGATCCGTTCGATCATGTGCTGCGGGTGATCGCCGCCCACGGACCCGTCGGCGCGGTCGCCGAAGCGGTGCGGCTCGCTCAGGAGCGCCACGCTCCCGACGACGTCACGGTGCTGCTCGTGCGCCGGGACGCGTGAGAAGGGGTCGCGCACGATGAGCGCGCGTTTCGTCTGGATCCGCATCCTCGCCCTGCTCTCGGTGCTCCTCGGCGTGAACTACATCGCGTGGCGGTGGCTGGACTCGATCAACTGGTCGGCCTGGTGGATCGCCGTCCCTCTCGTCATCGCCGAGACCTACAGCCTCATCGACACGTTCCTCTTCGCCGTCACGATGTGGCGCGCCAGGGATCGGCCGGCGCCCACCTCGCCACCGCAGGGGACCGCCGACGTCTTCATCACCACCTACAACGAGCCGATCGAGATGGTGATGGCCACGGCCCTCGCCGCGCAGCGCATCGCCTACCCCCACAACACCTGGGTGCTCGACGACGGGGCACGCCCCGAGATGGCCGCGGCCGCGCAGGAGGCGGGGCTCGGGTACATCACCCGCTCGGAGGACTGGACCGGCAAGCCCCGCCATGCCAAGGCCGGCAACCTCAACAACGCCCTGATGGACACCGACGGCGAGTTCCTGCTCATCCTCGACGCCGACCAGGTGCCCGACCCGCTGATCCTGCACCGCACGCTCGGCTACTTCGCCGACGATCCCGAGGTGGCGCTGGTGCAGACGCCGCAGTGGTTCGTCAACGTCGACGACGCCGATCCGCTGGGCAGCCAGGCGCCGCTGTTCTACGGACCGATCCAACAGGGGAAGGACGGCTGGAATGCGGCCTTCTTCTGCGGATCCAACGCCGTCCTCCGCCGCGACGCGCTCATGCAGCTCGGCATCGTCGGCTACGTCCGCGACCTCGAGCAGTCCACCGCCCGCACCCTCCGGGCTGCGGAGTCCCTGCTCTCGCGCGCCGCGCGCGACCGCGATGCCGACGAGGCGGTCCGCACCGAGTTGACGGCGCTGCGCGACGTCGTCGCCGACGCTCGCCGCCGGATCGCCGCCGGCGAGCCCATCGGCGAGGTGACCTACGGCGTGCAGAGCGCCGTCGACGCGGCATCCCGCCGTCTGGTGTCGCGCGATCTCGCGGCCCTTCAGGCCGATCTCGACGTCATCGCCCAGCTGCCGATCGAGCGCGACAGCGAGCTCGACGCGATCGTCATCGACGACACCGCCCTCGACGCCCTCGCCACACGCGAGATGTCACCGCTCGGTGCGGTCGAGTCGGTCTCGGCACTCCTCGACGCCCTGCGGGTCGACCGGCCCGGCGAAGCGCAGCCGGTGCAGCCGATGGCGACGATCTCGGTCACCGAGGACATGGCGACCGCGATGCAGCTGCATTCCCTGGGATGGCGGAGCGTCTACCACCACGAGATCCTCGCCCACGGCCTCGCCCCCGAAGACCTCCGCACGATGCTCACGCAGCGCCTGCGGTGGGCTCAGGGGACGCTCCAGGTGATGCTGCGCGACAATCCGCTCGTGAAGAAGGGGCTGTCGGGGGGACAGCGGCTGATGTACTTCGCCACGATGTGGAGCTACCTCTCGGGCTTCACCGCGCTGGTCTACCTCGCGGCCCCCGTGATCTACCTCGTCTTCGGGGTCATGCCGGTCACGGCCTGGAGCGTGGACTTCTTCGCGCGGTTCCTGCCGTACTTCATCATCAACCAGATCCTCTTCCTCGTGGTGGCGCGGGGGATCAAGACCTGGCGAGGGCAGCAGTACGCCCTCGCGCTGTTCCCGGTGTGGATCGATGCGTGCGTGACCGCCTTCGCCAACGTCGTGCTGAAGCAGCCCCTCGGCTTCGCCGTGACGAAGAAGGACGGCCGGGCCGAGGGCGGCCCGCCGTGGCGGCAGATCTGGCCGCAGCTGACCGCCATCGTCGTCCTGGTGTTCGCCCTCGGGATCGGCCTGGCCCGGCTCGCGGTGGGCACCGCCGACGGCACAGGAACGCTCGTCAACACGGTGTGGGTCGTCTACGACCTCGCGGTGTTGAGCGTGATCATCCAGGCCGCGCTCTATCGTGGCCCCAAGGCCCCGTTCACCGACGAAAGGCAGATCGCCCCGTGAACCTCACCGTCACCCCCGGCAGCGCCTACGCCGTCATCGCCCTCGAAGGGCGCCTGACCGCTCCGGGCGTGCCGCGCCTGCGGTCCGCCATCAGTGAACTCGTCGACGGCGGCAGCAGCAGGGTCGTCATCGACCTCGCAGGCACCGAATTCGTCGACTCGTCGGGACTGGGCGCGCTCATCGGCGGGCTGAAATCCGCGCGTCTCGCGGGCGGCGACCTGCGGATCGCCGGGGTGACCGAGCCGGTGCGACGGGTGCTGAAACTGACCAACCTCGATCGGGTCCTCCGCGAGTACGAGACCGTCGAGGCGGCCTTCGATGAGCGTTGACGGGCTCCGGGTCGAGGGGCGCGCCGACGACACGTTCCTCGACGAGGTGCACCAGGTGCTCGACCTGCTCTGGTCGGGCAGACCCGAGGTCGACGAAGAGGACCGCACCCTCTTCACCCTCGCCGTCAGCGAGATCGCGACGAACATCGTCGAGCACGCACGCGCCCGCGAGGAGATCTCGGTGAGCCTGGACGTGTCGATCGACGACACCGGCCTGCGCGCCGTGTTCGCCGATGACGCGCAGCCGGCACTGATCGACCTGGCGACCGTGTCGATGCCCGGCGAGGACGCCGAGTCGGGCCGCGGTCTCGCGCTGGCCCTGGCCACCCTCGACGAGCTCGAGCACTCCGGCGAGGGCGGCAACGTCTGGCGACTCACGCGCAGGTTGCATCGAGGCTCGTAGGTAGCCTGGAGCGGTGGCCTCCCCCGCCGTCGACGACTACCTGAAGACGATCTACCACCACACCGAGTGGCAGGACGCGCGGATGACGCCGTCCCAGCTCGCGGCGGTGCTGGGCCTCGCCCCCTCGAGCGTCACCGAGATGGTGCAGAAGCTCGCGGCGCAGGGACTGGTCACCCACCGCCCCTACGGGCCGGTGATGCTCACCGAGACCGGCGAGCGGCGCGCCGCCGCGATCATCCGCCGGCACCGGCTCATCGAGACCTGGCTGGTGCAGGAGTTCGGGTACAGCTGGGACGAGGTCCACGACGAGGCCGAGGTGCTGGAGCACACCGTCAGCGACCGGCTGCTCGCCCGCATCGACGAGCGACTGGGCCACCCGCGGTTCGACCCGCACGGCGATGCGATTCCCGACGCCGAGGGGCGCGTCGAGCGCGAATCCTTCGTGCTGCTCTCGGTCGCGCCCGCGGGGCACCGGGGGCGGGTGCTGCGCGTCAGCGATCGCGACCCCGATCTGCTCCGCGCTCTGGAGATCGTCGGCGTCGCGGTGGGGCACCACATCGAGGTGCGGGCGGCGGCGCGGGTGTCGGTCGACGGCGGCCCGCCGGTCACCCTGCCGGAGGGCGCGACGTCGGCGGTCTGGCTGAGCGCCTGATCCCGCTGCCTCCGCCGACCCCCGCCCGCCCACACCCTCACGGCCAGTGGATGCCCGAGGTCTCCTCGCAGAACCGCCACAGTCGCTCGGCGACCGCGGGGTCGCGGGTGATCTTCGACGGACGCTGCTTCGCGGGCCGCCCTCGGAGCGTGAAGCGCGGCCCCCAGAACTCCCCACCGCCCACGGTCGGGTCGACGAGGGCGCGCACGAGCGGCCAGGCGCCCTCCTCCTTCGACTGGGTGACGGGCCCCTGCAGGTTGTCGACGAAGCGCGCCCAGCGCGACGGCTCGTTCACCCCGTGGATGCCGGGCGTCCGTCCGCTGATGCTGTAGCCGGGGTGCGCGACGACGCTCGACACCGGCACCCCCGCCGCGCGCAGCCGCCGGTCGGCCTCGAGCCCGAGAGACGTGCACGCCACCTTCGACTGCGCATAGGCGCGCCAGGGCGTATAGCCCTCGACGAGCTGCGGATCGACCGGGTCATACGGCGAGAGCGTCGCCGCGATGCTGCCGACCCACACCATCCGCCCCGCGACCGCCGACAGCGAGGTCAGGAGGGCCCCTGCCAGAGCGAAGTGGCCGAGCACGTTGGTGGCGAAGACGACCTCATTGCCGCCGTACGTCGTCTCGCGGGTTCGCGGCGGATGCACGACGCCGGCGTTCAGCAGCACGCCGTCGATGTTCCACCGGGCACGGGCGGTCGCCGCGGCCGCGCGCACCGATCCGAGGTTGCTGGTGTCCAGCAGGAGCGTCTCGGTGGGCCCCACGGTGGCGGCCTCGGGAACGCGACGCTCGACCGCGGCGCGCGCCGCGACGAGACGGTTCGGATTGCGGCCGGTCATGACGACCCGCGCCCCCGCGCGCACCAGCTGCTCCGAAGCGAAGTACCCGAGGCCCCGCGTCGCACCCGTCACCAGATAGGTGCGGCCGGTCAGATCCGGCAGCGCTTCGGGGTCCCAGTCGGGCGCGGTCACCCCTCCGACAGTAGACCTCACCCCGTCCGGTGGCATCCCCCACTCCCCCGGTACGCTGGCACCATGCGGACCCGCGCCGATATCGAATGCTGGCTCACCGACATGGACGGAGTCCTCGTCCACGAGAATCGTCCGATCCCCGGCGCCGCCGAGCTGCTCGCGCAATGGCGCGACCGTGCGACGCCCTTCCTCGTCCTCACGAACAACCCGATCTTCACCCCGCGCGATCTGAGCGCCCGGCTGGCGCGATCGGGCCTGGATGTGCCCGAGGAGCGGATCTGGACCTCCGCCCTCGCGACCGCCGATTTCCTCCGCTCGCAGCTCCCCGGCGGCACCGCGTTCGTCATCGGCGAGTCGGGGCTGACGACCGCCCTCCACGAGGCCGGGTTCGTCATGACCGAGACGCAGCCCGACTACGTCGTCGTCGGCGAGACGCGGCAGTACAACTTCGAGGCGATCACCAAGGCGATCCGCTTCATCAACGACGGTGCGCGCTTCATCATCACCAATCCGGATGCCACGGGCCCGACCCCCCACGGAGTGGTCCCTGCCACCGGGTCGTTCGCCGCGCTCATCACCCGCGCGACCGGCAAAGAGCCCTATGTCGTCGGCAAGCCCAATCCGATGATGTTCCGGTCGGCGCTGAACCGCATCGGGGCGCACTCCGAGACCACCGGCATGATCGGCGACCGAATGGACACCGACGTCGTGGCCGGCATCGAGGCGGGTCTCCACACGATCCTGGTGCTCACCGGAATCAGCGACCAGACCGAGATCGAGCGCTACCCGTTCCGACCCGACGAGGTCGTCGACTCCGTCGCCGACCTGCTCGCGACCGAGCCCTTCGAATCCGACCTCGCCGAAGCCTCGGACATGGGCGCACTCGACGGACTCTAGATCGCTCTCGGCCCCGTCCTCCCCCGGCCGATAGAGTCGCCGCATGGGTGCGCTCGACGACGGCGAGCAGGTCATCGCGAAGGATGCCGGGGCGTGGCGCTCGTGGCTGGAACAGAACCACCGCACCTCGCGGGGGGCCTGGCTCGTGCGACCGCGGCCGGGATCGGACCTCGACCTCATCGGCTACGAAGACGCCATCCTCCAGGCCCTGTGCTTCGGCTGGATCGACGGACCGGTGCGTACCTTCGACGAACGCACGAGCGGCCTGTGGTTCGCGCCGCGCCGACCCACCAGCGGCTGGGCGGCGACGAACAAGGCGCGGGTCGCGCGGCTGGAAGCCGAGGGGCTTCTTGAAGAGGCCGGCATCCGCGCGATCGAGGTGGCCAAGGCGAACGGGGCCTGGAGCGTGCTGGACAACGCCGAGGCCCTGCGCGAACCCGACGATCTCGCCGCCGCTCTGGATGCGACACCTCAGGCGCGCGCGGCGTGGGACGCCTTCCCGCCGTCATCCCGCAAGTTCGGCATCGGATTCATCGACACCGCGCGCAGGCCGGAGACCCGGGCCGCGCGCATCGCGAAGATCGTCGCCGACGCGACGGAAGGGAAGCGCCCATGATCTCCGAGACCGAGCAGACGCTGCTGCTGTTGACCAGCGCCCTCATCATCGCCGGCACGCTCGTGGTGCTGATCTGGCAGCTCCTGCGGTCGCGTCGCGGGCGCGGCCCCCGCGACGACGAGTAGCCCGCTCCCTCGCCGCGGCGCGCGCTACTGCGGAGCGAGGCCCAGGTCGTCGAGGTCGATCGCGGCGAGCCATCGCAGCCCGGCCGCCTCGACGGCATCCTGCGCCCCGGTCTTGCGGTCGACGATCACCGCGACCGCGACCGGCTCCGCGCCCTCGCGCCGGAGGGCCTCGACGGCCTTGAGCGCCGACTGGCCCGTGGTGGAGGTGTCTTCGACGACGACCACGCGCTTGCCCGCGACATCCGCGCCCTCGATCTGCCGTCCCCGGCCGTGGTCCTTCGGCTCCTTGCGCACGACGAATGCGTCGAGCGGGCGCCCCGCGCGCACCGACTCGTGCAGCACCGCGTTGGCGATCGGGTCGGCGCCGAGCGTGAGCCCACCGACCGCGACGACGCCGTCGACATCCCGGATGAGATCCAGCATGATCCGCCCGATCGCGGGAGCCGCCCGGTGGTCGAGTGTCAGCCGTCGCATATCGACGTAGTACGACGCCTTCTTCCCGCTTGAGAGCGTGAAGTCACCGTGGAACACCGCCTCGTCGGTGATGAGGGCGATGAGGGCCTGGCGGTCGGCTTCGAGGTCGGGAGTGGAGGCGACGGTCACGACGACGAGTCTAGATCCGGCGCGGTTCTACGCTGGAGGCATGCGCCTGGCCACCTGGAACGTCAACTCGATCCGCGCCCGCGTCGACCGCATCGTCGACTTCGCCGTCCGCGAGAGCGTCGACGTGCTGGCGATGCAGGAGATCAAGTGCAAGGCCGAGCAGTTCCCCTACGAGCGGTTCGAAGAGGCCGGCTACCAGGTGGAGGCGCACGGGTTCTCGCAGTGGAACGGCGTCGCGATCGCGAGCAAGGCGCCGATCGACGGCATCCGCACCGCCTTCCCGGGGATGCCCGGGTTCGCGAAGGGACATGAAGGTCCGGATGCTCCGCAGGAGGCGCGAGCGCTGGGCGCGCGTATCGACGGGGTCGAGGTGTGGAGTCTGTACGTGCCGAACGGCCGCGCGCTCGGCGACCCGCACTACGACTACAAGCTGCACTGGCTCGCCGCGCTCGAGCAGTACACCCGTGACACCCTCGCCGCAGAGCCCGGTCTGCCGCTGGCGCTCGTCGGCGACTTCAACATCGCCCCCACCGACGCCGACAACGGCGACCCCGCGGTGGTGCCCGGTTTCTCCACGCACGTCTCCCCGCCCGAGCGGGAGGCGTTCTCGGCACTGCAGTCGGCGGGACTCACCGATGTGGTACGACCGCTCGTGCCGGCCGGGTTCACCTATTGGGACTACAAGCGGCTGAAGTTCCCGCGCAACGAGGGGATGCGCATCGACTTCATCCTGGGCTCGGCGGGTCTGGCGGAGAAGGTCACCGGGGCGCAGATCCACCGCAACGAGCGCAAGGGCGAGCTGCCGAGCGACCATGTGCCGGTCGTGGTCGACCTCGACCTGAAGCCACCGGCGGAGGAAGACGACGACCGCCCGATGATCTTCGGCTGAACCCCGAAGCCTCTTCCGGCGACCCTCCCCCTCACGGGGGAGCCGTATGCTAGCCCCACATCCTCGAAAGGGGAGCGCAATGGGGAGCGTGTCAGAGACCCGAGGGACCTCCCGCGGGTGGGGAAGAGGCGCGGCCGCGGCCGTGGCTTCGATCGTCGTGGTGCACGCCGCACCGAGCGGCCGCCGGTGACCGCCGGGGGCGCGCGCGTCGTCGTCGTGGGCGCCGGGTTCGGGGGGCTCGCCGCCGCCGCCCGTCTCGCCGCAGCCGGACACGAGGTCACCGTCTTGGAGAAGCGCGACCTCATCGGCGGACGCGCGTACCGGTACGACATCAACGGGTTCCGCTTCGACGGCGGGCCCACGGTCCTGACCGCCCCGTTCATGTTCGAGGAGCTGTTCGCCCTCGCCGGGGAGAAGCTGTCCGACCATGTCGAACTGGTACCCCTCGACCCCTTCTACCGCGCGTTCGACGCCTCGGGCGGACGCTTCGACTTCCGGGCATCGCTCGACGACTTCCGCGAGGAAGTGGCTCGCCGCAGCCCCGCCGACGTCACCGGCTTCGACCGGCTGCAGCGCAAGATCAGCGGCATCTTCGACGCGTTCTATCCCTACACCGAGCGTTCGATGATGCAGCTGCACGTCATGCTGCGGATGCTCCCCTACCTCCTGCGACACGGAGCGGCACGCGGCATGCAGCACCTGGTGAACACCACGGTGCGCGACCCGTTCCTGCGGCGCGCCCTGGCGTTCCATCCGCTCCTCATCGGCGGCGACCCGGCTCGCACCCCGTCGCTGTACGCCCTCATCGTGGAGTTCGAGCGCCGCTGGGGGGTGCACTACGCCATCGGCGGCACGAGCGCCCTCGTCGAGGCGATCGGCGCGCTGGTGCAGCGCCTGGGCGGCACCATTCGCTGCGGCGCCGAGGTCGACCGCATCGTCCACACCGGCGGACGGGTCACCGGTGTCCGGCTGGTCGACGGGTCGGAGATCGACGCCGACGTCGTGGTCTCGGGCGCCGATCCCGGCGCCACCTACGAGCGCCTCCTGGCCGGCGCGCCGCAGGCGGCGCCGTCGCGGATGCGGATGCGACGGAGCACGCCGAGCATGTCGCTGCACGTGCTGTACTTCGGCGCCGACCGCACCTGGCCCGACACCCCGCTCGCTCATCACAACCTCCTCCTCGGCGGAGACGCGCGCGCGGTCATGCAGCGCGTCTTCCGTCCGAAAGCCCGCGACCTCGAGGGCGGCGCGCACCTGAAGGCCGACGACCTCTTCCTCTACGTGCACGTGCCGACCCGCACCGACGCCTCGGTCGCGCCGCCCGGGTGCGAGGCCCTGTACGTGCTGGTGGCCTCGCCCGCCCTTCCCTCGCACGGCGAGCGGTCGGCGGAAGCCGCCGCGGACGAGGCCGCCCGCGTGCGCCGTCTCGTGCTCGACACGCTCGACGAGCGGTTCCTCCCCGGCCTGTCCGACCACATCGTCGCCGAGCACGCGATCGGGCCCGAGCACTTCCGCGACGTCCTGCAGACGCCGCGCGGCGCGGCCTTCTCGCTCCAGCCCACCCTCTTCCAGTCGGGCTGGTTCCGCCCGCACAACCGCTCGCGCGCGATCCGCGGTCTCTACCTCGTCGGTGCCGGCACGCACCCCGGCGCCGGAGTGCCGGCGGTGCTCGCCTCGGGCAAGATCGCCGCCGGCCTGATCGGCGAGGAGTACCCCCGTGTCGTCGCCCGCCGCGCCGGTGACGCCGACACGACCCGTGTCGCCGACGAGGTGCCCTCGTGAGCGCCGGGACGACGTCGCAGGGCTTCGCCGCCGGGTTCGGCGAGAGCCCTGAGGTCGCGATCGACGACGTGCCGGTTCGCGGCATCCTTCCCGACTGGCTGGAGGGGTCGCTCCTGCGCAACGGCCCCGGGTCGTTCCAGGTGGGTGAGCGGCGCTACCGGCACTGGTTCGACGGTCTGGCGATGCTCCACCGGTTCACCGTTTCGAGCGGCCGGGTGTCGTATCAGAACCGGTTCCTCGAGACGGAGGCCTATCGCGCGGCGCGCGACGAGGGGCGCATCGCCTTCCCCGAGTTCGCCACCGACCCGTGCCGGTCGCTCTTCGCGCGCGCGATGGCGGTGTTCGACCCCCAGCCCACCGACAGCGCGAAGGTCAACATCGCCAAGGTGGCCGAGAAGTTCCTCGCCCTGGCCGAGACGCCGATCCAGGTCGAGTTCGACCCGGTGACCCTCAAGACCGTCGGGGTGACCGGGTGGGACACGTCGAATTTCGGACGGATGACGACGGTGCACCCTCAGCTGGATGACGCGCGGGGCGAGGCGATCAACCTCGTCACGCGCTTCAACGCCTCGAGCCAGTACGTCTTCCGCCATCTCGACACCGCCACCCCCGGGGCCACCCCCACGACGCTCGCGCGTCGGCGGGTGGGCGAACCCGGCTACATCCACTCCTTCGGCATGTCGGAGCGCTACCTCGTGCTCGCGGAGTTCCCCCTCGTGGTGAACCCCGTCTCGCTCCTGCTGTGGCTGAAGCCGTACATCGAGAACTTCCGGTGGAAGCCCGAGCGCGGGACGAAGTTCCACATCTTCGACCGGCAGACCGGCGCACACGTGAAGACCGTCACCTCGCCGGCCTTCTTCGCCTTCCACCACGTCAACGCCTACGACGACGGCGGCGATGTCGTGGTCGACCTCGTCGGCTACGACGACGCGTCGGTGATCGAGGCGTTCTACCTCCACCGGCTCGAAGAGCCCGACGCGCGGATTCCTCCCGGCACCCTGCGCCGATTCCGCCTGCCCCTCCGGGGCGGGGGGAAGACCGTGACCGGCGAGCAGATCTCGCCGACGCCGATCGAGCTGCCGAGCCTCGACTACGCCCGGATGAACACCCGGCCCGACCACCGCTACGTCTACGGCGTCAGCCTCGGCGACGAGCCGGGCTTCTACGACCGCCTGGTGAAGATCGACAACGTCAGCCGCACCACGACGACCTGGCGAGCCGAGGCCTGCTACCCGGGAGAGGGCGTCTTCGTCGGACGCCCGGGGCGCGAGGCCGAGGACGACGGTGTGGTGCTGTCTGTGGTGCTGGACGCCGCGGCGGAGACGTCGTTCCTCCTGGTGCTCGACGCCGCCTCGTTCACCGAGATCGCCCGCGCCGAGCTCCCCCACGCGGTGTTGCACGGCTACCACGGCCAGTTCTACGGCGAAGTCCGCCCCACCTGACCCCCGCGCGTCACTCGTAGAGGTCGGGCGGTTCGGGTGTACAGCCCGCGGGTTCGGAGTTGCCGCTGATCGTGAAGTCCTCGCAGTACAGCCACTCCGCCTGCGTGAGGCCCAGGATGAACGAGATGACGGCGATTCCACCGACCACCCCGAGGATCAGCCAGCGCGTCGCGCGCCGCGTGAACGAGCCGAAATCGGGCCAGACGATGCGCACCAGCACCCACATGGTCAGCGGCAGGCCGACGACGATGACGAGGATCCCACCGACCGCGAGAAGCAGCGCCGCGAGGTTCGTCTCGCTCTCGTTGAAGAGGTACGACAGCACGATCCACAGCGAAGGGATGAGAAGGAGAAGCGCGCGAACGAGCTTCGCACCGACGGGCTTGCGCTCCACGAGGACGAACACCAGCGCTGCCGTGGACGCCGCCCACAGCGTCAGCAGCTGATCGAAGAAGAGGTCGCCCCACGCGCCGAGGGTGAAGGCGGGCCACCACACCACCAGCGACATCCCGACCATCACCACCCCGATCGGGACCACCCGCTCCGTCGCCGCCGGCTCCTCGATCTGCTGTTCGCTCACCCGCCGCACGCTAGCAGCGGATGACCCCGACAGGCCGATGCCCCCGCGGAGCGTCCCGCGGGGGCATCGTGAGGGGTGTCAGACGTTCAGCTGAGCCGCCAGATAGCGGGCGGGCTTCAGCGAGAGCCGCGGCTCCGCATCGCGGAGCGCGCGGATGACGCGCAGTTCGTCGGACGTGGCGACGCCCGCCTTCGCCACGACCCCGCGCGCCCACTCCTGGGCCCGGACGACGCTGGAAGCGTCGTCGGCCGGGAAGATCTCCGCCAGCTCACGACGGGGGTCGGTGCGGTCGCCCCACAGCAGTTTCTCGAGCTTCGCCATGATCTCTCCTTCCGTCGGCTTCGGCGGGGTGCCGGGAGCCGGTTCCAGATGATTCGGATTCCACGATGCCGCACCGGGCGGCATCGCACATCCGACGAAAGGTGGAATTCCACCCCGCCCTCCGTCGGACTCAGTAGCCTCGCTGCTCGCGGCGGATGCGGATCTGGTCCAGGCGCGACCCCGACTGACGCCGGGTCATCGCCCGCAGGGCCCGCGGCACGAGCAGCAGGCCGACGATCGCCCAGAGCACCGGCACGCCGATCGCGAGGGCCAGGTCCATGCCCTCCAGAGGTGCCGCCGTGGGCAGCAGCACGCCGCGGGCGAGAGCGGCGAGCCCGGCGACCGGGAAGATCTGCGCCACCACCTGCAGCCATCCCGGCGCATCGTCGAGCGGGAAGATCACTCCCGAGATCCC
The DNA here is from genome assembly GCF_006715565.1 of Microbacterium sp. SLBN-154. Taxonomy (NCBI): domain Bacteria; kingdom Bacillati; phylum Actinomycetota; class Actinomycetes; order Micrococcales; family Microbacteriaceae; genus Microbacterium; species Microbacterium sp. SLBN-154. The sequence continues at coordinate 694,012 of NZ_VFNL01000001.1, read as the reverse complement.
GAGCATCGCGTAGGCAAGGAGCGAGGCGGGGAAGATCGCCAGCGGGGATCTGAAGATGCTGCCGGCGATCGCGCCCAGCGGCACGGTCGCGGCGATGGCGAGGAGGGCCACGCCCAGGAATCCGAGCCACCCGGTGACGGAGTCGGGGAGCACGGGGGCCACGACGACGTGGGTGGGAACGAGGATGAGCATCATCGACAACAGCCCGGTGACCAGCAGCATGACCACCTTCCCGATGAGGTGGGCCGACAGCCCGTGCGGCAGCATCCGCACACGCAGCATCGTGCCGTCATCCTGCTCGGTGATCAGCTCGCTGGCGATGCCGACGAACCCCGTGACGAACAGCAGAGCCGCCGCGAGCCCGGCGACGATCGCCCGCACCCCGTCGACGCCGATGGTCGCCTCGATGTCGACGAGGCTGAACACGGTCAGCAGGACGATCGGTGGGAACAGATAGCCGATCGCACCCCACCGGGTGAAGCGGTTCACGAGTTCGATGCGGGCCTGCAGCAGGCCGGCGCTGAGGACGCCGCCGAGATGGATGCGGCGGGGCAGGGCCTGAGTGGTCATGACGCCTCCTTCTGTTCGGACTGGTCTGATGCCTCCGCGCGGGCGACGATGGCGAGGTAGGCGTCTTCGAGGGTGCCGCGGCGCACTTCGACGTCGACGGCGGACGGGTCGGCCGAGAGGGCGGCCAGGAGCGCGCGGGGGTCGTCGACCTCCCGGCTGTGCCGCCCCTCGCCGTCGCGCCAGGTCACGGTCGTGCGGCCGGCCATGGCCGCGCGCAGGTCGTCGGGTGAACCGTCGGCGACGATCGCGCCGCCGTCGAGCACGAGGATCCGATCGCACATGCGCTGCGCCTCGCTGAGGTCGTGCGTCGCCCAGATGATGGTGGTGGTCTCGGCGATGGAGTCCATCAGCTCATGGAACGAGCGGCGGGCGCTCGGGTCGAATCCGGTCGTCGGCTCGTCGAGGAAGAGGACGTCGGGCCGACTGATCAGGGCGCACGCGACGTCGAGCCGACGCCGCTGGCCACCCGAGAGGGTGCGGATGAGCTGGCGGGAGCGGTCGGCGAGGCCGACGGCGGCAAGCATCTCGGCCGGGTCGCGGAGGTCGTCGCGACCGACGGTGCGATGTCCGGCGGCGACGTAGCGCAGGATGTCGATCACCCGCCACGTCCCGTGGTCGCGCCAGGACTGCAGCACGATGCCGATGCGCGACTTCCAGGCCTCGGGCGCGGTGGAAGGGACCTCGCCCAGCACCGTCACCTCGCCCGACGAGGGGCGGCGGATGCCCTCGAGCGTCTCGACGAGCGTGCTCTTCCCGGCCCCGTTCGGGCCGAGGATCGCGATCTTCTCGCGCATCCCGATCTCGAGATCGATCCCGTCGAGCACTCGACGGGTGCCGTAGGTCATCGTCAGTCCCGACACCCGGATCACCGGGGCGGTCGGGGCGGAGTCGTGCCGGTGTTGCGTGTCCATCAGCAGGGTCATGCTCCTCATCTCCTCTCGTCAGGCCCCCGCGGGGGCGTCGGCGCGCTCGACCAGCCAGGCGAGGAAGGCGGCGTTGCGCGATCCGGTGTCGGTGGATCTCGTGGTCTCGGCGAAGTCGCACAGGTGAAGGAAGTAGCGGAGGGCGATCACCCGATCGAGCCACCGGCGGTCGGGTCGGCGTCCCGTCGCGCTGCTCCAGCCGTCGATGAACGCGGTGGCGGCGGTGGGGTAGGCGGACGGGTCGACCCCCCGGCCCTGAGCGAGATATTCGAACTCCGTCAACTCCCCCAGCATCCATCCGAGGTCCAGTTCGGGGATCGACGCCATGAGCTCATCGCCCACGGGCACCTCGGGGCGGCTGAGATCGGGGGCGACGAACACCGAGCCGAGGGTGAACCCGCCGTGACAGAGCACCCCTTCGCGGGGAAGCTCGGCGAGCCACGCGCGCAGTCGCTCGACCACCGTCGCCTGCTGCTGCACGACGACGAGGCCGGCGTGGGTGGTGGGGTGAGCCGCGAGATGGTCGGCCAGACGGATCAGGTGCGGGGAATCGATACCGGCGACGGATGCCGCGGCCGCGACGTCGCGCTGGAGCTCGGCGAGCGCCCCGCCCAGCGTCGTCATGACCTCGGTGATCTCGTCCGCGGACACACGGGGGTCGGGCCAGAGGAGGCTTCCCAGCAGCTCGGGGCCGGTGAGCGCGTAGACGGCGCCCTCTGTCGTGCGCTCGGGAGCAGGGAAGCGCACCGATCCGGTCTTCGAGGCCTCTTCGAGCTGCCGGGCCGAGAGCTCCCGGCGCAGCGTGTCGTCGGCGCGGGAGTCCTTGATCCGACGGATCAGACGCCAGCGGCCGTCTTCGTTGCGCAGCTGCTGCTGCCAGACACGGGTGTCGTACTCCCAGGCGATCTCCATGGTCACGGGACCCCCACCTCCGTCTTCGTGTCGTGCCGGATGATGGCCTCGGCCAGCACCGACGCCGCGTGGGGGAACATGGCCGGTGGCGATCCGGCGATGCTCGGGTCGAAGGCGCTCACCCCCGTCAGCGGTTCGAGCAGGCGCACATGGGGCCGGTCGCCCAGCTCCCGCGTGTACTTCTGCCAGACCGGGGTGTCGACGAACCCCGGCGGGGCGGACGCCGCGACGACGATCGGGGCGAGCGTGGACTGCATCGCCAGAACCGCGGGTGAGTCGCAGAGGCCGGCCGCCAGTCGCGAGACGAGGTTCATCGTCGCCGGGTGGATGAGCCAGCCCTCCGCCCACTGGGCGAGGTCGACGTGCAGAGCCGCACCGTCGGCCGTCTCCCAGTCGTCGATGATCGGCGCGGCGCCGGTGAAGGTGCGAAGCGCCGTGGGTCCCACGAACGCGCGGGCCGAGCGGGTGAGGACGATCCGCAGTTCGATGTCGGGGGCGACCTGCGCCATCCAGCCGAGCCACGACGGCAGGAAGGCCGCGCCGGGCGCGGCGGTGCCCATCACGACGATCCGGCGACCCTCGAGCGCGGTGAGATCGGGGGTGGAGGCGGGGAGGTACTCGGACGCGCTCACGCGGTCACCTCCGCGTGGGTGCGTGCCTCGGTGGGGAGAGGGAGGAGCGAGCGGACGCGGCGCTGACGCACCTCGTCGAGCACCTCGGACAGGTCGTGGAGGGCTGCACCTGTGCCGTGCTCCTGCGAGACGCCGAAGACGTTGAAGACGACCTCGTCGACGCCGGCGTCGCCGAGGCGCTCGGCGGCGTCGACGATCTCAGCCGCGCTCCCGTAGAGATAGACCTCGTCTCGGACGATCCGGCGGGCACCGGCGACCGGATCGGCGGCGTCGACCTCGATCCCCGCCCTCTTCAGCATGTCGACGTAGTGGGGCGCCGTGAGGTGGGCGCCCACGGCGCGGAACGCCATCCGGTCGGGGTCGCGGCCGGGCCGCCGGATGCCCACGTGGACGATGGCGGCGACCCGCGGCATCCGCTCCCCCGCCTCGTCGGCGCCGCGCTCCGCAGCGGGGATGAGGGTGTCTCGGAGATACGCCTCCGGCGTGAGCCAGGTGATCGCCCACTGCGCCGAACGCCCCGACGCGCGGGCCATCCCGGGACGGAGGACTCCGAATCCGACCTCGACCGCTCCGAAATGGGGATCGATCGGCTGACCGGAATGCGGGTGGGTGCGAAGCGGGACCGGTACGACGGACAGCAGGCGACGCGCGAACTCCTCCGTGGCCGCCGCGGGACGCGGCAGCGGGGCACCCAGTGCCTTCTGCTGGAACTCCGTTCCGCCCGGGCCGATTCCGGCGACGTAGGAGTGACCCGAGAGTCGCGCGATCGACAGGGCCTGGATGCCGAGGCCGTGCGGATGCCAGAGAGGGTGCAGGACCACACCTGTGCCGAAGGGGATCGTGTAGCCGCGGCCGATGAGGGCGGCCATCGTCGCATGCGAGTCGACGATGTTCGACTGGCCGAACCAGAGCCGATGACCGCCGCCTCGGGCGGCGTCGGCGTAGGGGATGACGGGGCCGAGGGCCACCGGCATCTCGGGGTACATCACTCCGACGTCGATGTTCACAGTTCCTCCCATTCGTCGGGGCGCTCCCCCGGGCTGAGGACGAGCGCGTCGAAGTCGTCGGCGCGGAAGAGCTCCGCGGCGCGTGCGGTGACCGCCTGCGATGCGAGCCGGTCGAGAAGGGCGGCGTCGTCGGCACCGGCGTCGGGCGCGTCGATGTGCGCGGCGCGCCGGCGACGCCGACTCTCCGCCGCGAGTCGGCCGCGCAACGAGTCGGCCTCGACGAGCGTGCGTCCGCGTGCCCGCGCGAGCGCGGCGGCGGCGTCGAAGGTCGCGACGAACCGCGCCCGCGCCCGCGCGAGAGCCGCGTCGGCGGCGTTCTCGTCACCGGGAGCGACCTCGGCCTCGACCACGAGGACGGCGGGGTCGGTGGCGGAGCGGAGCTCGGCCACCGGGCTGTAGGCGAGGCCGGTGCTGCGCACCTCGGCGGCGAGGACGCCGTCGGCGTCGGTCGCGAAGGCGGCCAGGATCACGCGGTCGGCCAGGTGCTCGGCGAGCGAGCGCGGCGGCGGGGTCCTGCGGGTGTGGCGGACCAGGGCGAGGGACAGGATGCCGGCGCCCTCCGGGCCGCCCAGGCGGGCCCATCGACGTCGCGGCGCGGCGTCGGCAGCGGGCGGGGCGGCAGAGGTGCCGGCGCGAGTCGGGCGGTACCCCGCCGAGCGGCGCGCGGGTACGGAGAGCACCTCCGCGAGGCGGCGCTCGAGATCGGCGGTCGACGTGGCGACGGCGGCGTCGCCCCGCCCGACCACGACGCGGGCGGGGGCGTGGCGGAGAAGAGCCGTGACGGGAACCTCCGTCGGCTCGGCGGTGAGGGCGTCGGCGCGTGCCGACAGTGACAGGAGGGGGAGCGGCGCGCCGCGCGACGGCAGCGCGCTCAGGTGCACCCGCCACGCGGCGAGCGCGGCCACGAGGCGGGTCTCTTCGTCTGGCGCATCGAGCGTGACCTCCACGGCGACGCCGTCGTCGGTGACGGTGACCCCGTCGTGCGCGAGGCCGGTCATGGTGAGGGATCGCGCGACGGCGTCACCGGCGGCGGCGCGCTCGGCGGCCGGCACGGCGAGGTCGAGATCGATGCGCACGACGGTCAGGGCGGTGGGTCCGAGGACGGTGTTCATGCCGCGGCCTCCGCTCCGGGGCGGGTGACCACCGGTTCCCACACCACGCGGCCGGAGGGTGCCTGCAGGATGTGGGCGCAGAGGTCGATCACGTCGTGTTCGACCGCATCGGCGACGGCCGAGCGGTCGGCGACGACATCGAACCCGGCGAGCACGTCGCGGGCGACGAGCGCGCTCGCGGTACCGGTGCCCGACAGGTATTCATCGATGGCGCGGGCCGCCCCCCGACGCGCCGGCTCGAAGGCCGCGTGATGGGCTCGCGCGCCCGAGAGGGGGGTGGGAAGGCGGAACACGCCGTCGTCGGTCGCGCCGATCTGCGTCGCGAGGACGAGGGCCGCGTCGGGACCGAGCAGCTCACCGAAGAGTCCGCTCCGCCAGGCGCTGCCGGAGGTCGCGCTCAGAATGCGGGTGGCGATCATGAGGAGTCCGCGCGAGACGCCCGGCTGCGTGAGGTCGATGAGGCGGATGTCGGAGCGTGCGGGCGCTCCCAGACCGATCCGCCGAAGGGAGATCTCCCTCGGGGTGGGGGAGGAGAGCGGGTGAAACGGCGCGGCCGTGACCGAGGGCGAGGCGTCGAGGTCTGCCAGGATCGCTGCCGGATCGACGTCGCCGGCGATCCCGATCGCGGCGGACCGAGGGTCGACGCGCCCGCCGTCGAGGTCGGCGAGGCTGACGTCGTCGAGCCCGGCGAGGTCGCTCAGCGCATCCTGTGGACGATCGCCGCCCGCGATGCCGGAGAGCGCCGTGCACCAGGGGAAACCGGCGAGGGGCGAACGGGCGGCCCGCTCGGCGACCTCACGGCGGACGAGGTCGATCTCTCGGGCGAGGTCGGCGGGCGTGGCCCGCCACGGCTCGAGACGGCCGCGGGCGCGGCCGATCCAGTCCAGCACCGAGCGACGATCGTCTGCCGGCACCAGGAAGGAGTACTCGGTGTGGAACGGGTAGGTCTGGGCGTTGGAGAGCCCGCCCGCGGAGAGCACGGCGGCATCGATGAACTGCGATGATGCGTCGACGGCGTGGTGGTGGCGCAGGTGCTCCACGAGGTGCGCGCGTCCGGCGCCGGCAGCGGAGTCGTCGGCGAACCCGCCCGCGACGGCGACACTCACCCCGAGGGCTCGCGCACCGGGGACCCGGAGGGCCGCGACGCGCGTGCCGTCGGCGAGCACGCCCTGTGCCTGTTCCACCATGTCGGTTCTTCCTCTCGAGATGTCGATGGATCGGTCTCGCCCGCCGCCGCGGCACGTGCGCCGGCGCCTCAGCACGACGGCGCTGACACCGCGGCGGCGGGCGAAGCGATCAGCAGCCGGCGGTGATGGTGACGCCGGTGCTCGTGACCGCGCCGGCGCTCGCGCCGATGGAGAAGGCGACGCACTCGGGCGAGGAGGCGGTCAGGAACACGCTCACCGTCGACGGGGTGGCGGCGGGGGCCGCCTCGCCGGTGAGGGCGGACAGCTCGGATGCCTGCGCGTAGGCGCTGAAACCGGCGACGAGCGACTGGGTGTGTGACATGCGGGTTTTCCTTTCCTGGGGGGTCAGCAGCCGTAGGTGACGGTGAACGAGGTTCCGCCGACGCTGACGATGGAGGTGGCGGTGCCGCAGGCGGCGCTGGAGGCGGCGATGAAGCTGAGGATGCCCGGGGTGGCGGCGGGGGCCGCCTCGGTCATCTCGACGAGGTCGGCCGCTCCGGCGTACGAGCGGTAACCGGCAATGAGCGACTGCGTGGCAGCATCCATTCACTGCTCCTTTCTCTCTGTGGTGACGGAAGCGGCGTCTCCGCTCCCGCTCTGGCGACTGTCGCCAGTCCGACCGACCCGCCACTCCCACGGGGGCGAGTCGAGATTCTGGAAGACCGCGCGCGGGTCGACGTTCGCAGCCAGGAGCGCCTCACGGACGCGCGCCGTGGGGCTGCTGCCGTCGGCGGAGGCCACCACGCCCTGGGCCACGGCGGCGGCGCGGTGCTCTCCGAAACTGGTGCGTCCCGGGCCCGCGGCGAGGTCCATCGGTTCCCACGCGACGCTCACGCCGGGTGCGATCCGTCGCGCGAAGATCGAGACGGGAGTCTCGTCGTCGGCGCGCAGCACCTCGGCCACCTCGTCGAGGAGAGCCCAGCTCTCGGCGGGCAGGTAGACGACGAGGGCGTCGTTGCGGGGGAAGCTCCAGGTTTGCGAGATCACCTTCGCGCGCAGCGGTGCGCCGCTGTCCTCGGCCCACCGGGTGAAGCGCGCCCACACCGACACCGCCTCGTCGGCGTTGCGGAGATGCCGGTAGACCCGCAGCGGCCTCCCCCCACCGCCCCCGCCGATGCGCGGGGTGAAGAAGAGGAACCCGATCGACAGGCGCGGGGCGAGCGAGGGCAGCTCGGCATCGATGCGCACACGGCCGCGGCCCGGGCGGACGGTGCCGGGCACGAAGACCCGCACCCCCTGGAGCAGCACGATCGCGCCGCCGTCGGCGCCGTCGACCGTGTCGATCGCAGTCAGTCTCTCGACACGGGAGAGGGAAGCGGATGCGGCGACGAGGCGCTCCTCGAAGACGTGGTCGTTCTGCAGCGCCGGCACGAAGTCATCGGCGTGCTGCGGTGTGCTCCCCGCGTGGTGCCGCGTGTACAGGTGGGTGGCGAGGGCGTGTTCGAGGCCGCGCTGCGACGACGCCCGCAGCTCGTGCCCGTCGCAGTCGACGATCCATCCGTCGTCGCGGTACGCCACGGTCGTCGCCTCGATGAGCGCCTCCACCCCGGGATCGAGACGCCACTCGCGGCGGATCGGAGTCGCACGGTCGGTCATGCCGTCACCTCCTGGGTGCTGAGGTCGTCGAGGCCGAGCACCGCTCCGTAACGGTCGGAGCCGACGATCGCCTCCCGCCCGATCCCGGCGAGCGCCCGATCGAGCGCCGACACGCGACCGAAGTAGGTACCGGAGGCCAGCGAGCGGTCGAACAGCTGCCAGCCGAAGTAGCTCACCGCGCGGTCCACGAACGCGGCGTCGACGATGTCGTCGGCGACGCGGTCGCGGTACCCGCGCCAGAAGGCCTGCGCCAACGGCCGCGAGGTGTCGATCGCCTCCGACCCGAAACGCACCACGTCGGCGTCGTCGAGTTCGTCGGCGTGCATCGATGCGTCGACGATGGTGCGGCGGAGCCGGTGGTAGAAGACCTCGCCGAGCATGGCGCCGACATCGCGGGCGGGGTCGCCCAGGCGGAACTCCTCCCAGTCGAGCATGAACGCCTCCTCGGCGGTGAGGAAGATCTGGTCGGCGCGCAGGTCGCCGTGCGCCGGGGTGCGCCGGCCGTCGCGCGAGCGATCCACCAGCAGATTCAGGGCGTCCAGCAGCGGCTGGTCGCGCTGGATGAACCGCCACATGTCGAGCTGCCCCATCGTGGAGCCGTAGAAGGTCTCGCGTGACATCGCGTTGGGCCCGGCCGGGGGGAACATCGGCCGGCTGCGGTCGATGGCGTCGGGATCGATCACCTCGAGCGAGTGCAGGGCGGCGACGCAGCGTCCGGCGCGGCGGACCTCGTCCGTCTCGGCCTCGACCTCGCGAATGGACTGCGCGAACGTCGAGCGGGCGTCGACCCACTCGTACGCGAGCGACACCGACGGGGCATGCGCGGCCCGGAGCGCCGGGGCCCGCAGGTCGGCGCCGGCATCGGCGAGACGCACGCACTCATGGAACGAGACGCTGCGCGCGTGACGCTCGCCGGCGGCCATGCCGCCCAGCTGCTTGACGAAGACCCGGTCGCCGTCGCCGAAGACGATCTCGCCGTTGAGGTTGCGTCCGATGATCGGGGAAGCCTCGGTGACCTCGTCGACGCGGCGGCCCATCGCCTCCAGGAGCGGCCGCACCCGTTCGAGCAGTCGCTGCCCGTTCTCGCCGATCATCGGGCGGCCTTGCGGTAGAGGGAGAGACAGCGCCCCATGCCATCGACATACGGCGCCCCCTGCCACGTGGCACTCCGCTCGGCCAGCTCCATGCCGGCGGCGCGCGCCACGGCGTCGAGCTCGAAGGGGAAGGCGTAGCGCAAGACGTGGGTGAAGGTGAACGGCTCCCCCCGACCGAGCACCGTGTGCTCGGCGACGAGCAGCTGCGCGGTGGGCTCGACGGTGTACTGCTCGACCATCACCGTGGTGACATCCAGCTGGCGCATCTGCACGAGCGGCGCGCGCTGAGCGTGGTAGACCGAGGGCGAGAAGGTCTCGACGAGGAAGACGCCGTCGTCGCTCAGCGCGTCGTGGGCAGAGCGGAACACCGCGATCTGGTCGTCGAGGCTCGTGGCGAAGAAGAGGGTGTTGACCATCACCATCGCCAGGTCGTATTCGCCGTCCACCCGGTCGCGGGTGAAGTCTCCCAGGCGCGCATCGATGCGGCCGTCGGCGTCGCGTTCGCGGAGGACCTCGAGCATGGCCGGCGAGGCGTCGATGCCGGTCACGTCGTAGCCCGCGTCGGCCAGGACGAAGGCCAGTCGTCCGGTGCCGACGCCGAACTCCAGCACCCGGCGGCCCGACACCCGGCGAGCGAGGTAGTCGAGCAGACCGGAGAAGTCCCCGAAGAGGTCGGGATACATCAGGTCGTAGATCTCGGTGATCCGTCCGCCGTAGCGGTCGGTCCCGGTCAGCATGGGCGTCGTCATGCCCTCAGAATCCGGCCGCGCACCCCCCGGCCACATCGCCCGGACGACCGAACCTCGCCGCGACCGGCGTCGGAGGCCGGCTCCGACGAAAGGTGGAGCGAAGGGGTTCGGCGCCGTGTCAGCGCTGGGGCAGCCGGGCCTGCACCCGCCACCCGTCATCGATCGGTGAGGCGTCGAGCGAGCCGCCGAGCACGCGCATCCGCTCGCGCATCCGAGCGAGGCCGTAGCCGCCGGAAGGCAGGGCGAGTCGGGTGCGCGCCGACCCCCCACCCACGGGGTTGACGACCGCGAGGGTCGCCTCGCCGTCCTCGAGGGAAAGGGCGATCTCGACGGCACCGTCGGGGCGACCGTGTTTCGCGACGTTGGTCGCAGCCTCCCGCAGGACGCGGGCCAGCGCGATGTCGACCGTCGGCGAGAGCGAGCCGGCGGCATCGAAGCCGCGTGCGTCGACGGTCATTCCCAGCGCGCGCAGTTCACGCTCGACGTCGCCGAGCGTCGAGCGAAGCCGCCTCCGGCCGCCGTCTCCCTCCTCACCGTCCGACGGCGCGGTGAGATCGAGCAGACGCCGGATATCGGCGAGGGCCTGCCGCGCGGCATCCCGGATCGCCGCCTCCGATTCGCTGCGGATCGCGCTGTCGTCGGTGCGCTCCAGCACGCTCGCGTGCATGGAGATGATCGTCAGCTCGTGAGCGATGACGTCGTGGAGCTCATCGCTGATCCGCTGGCGCTCCACACGGGCGGCGTCCTCGGCGGCACGCTCGCGGCGCTCGAGCGCCGTCGACAGCGCGCTCGTGCGCTCGCGGAGTCGCCTGACCGACCACCCGATCACGGCCGAGACGGCGGCGAGGATCGCCAGCACCACGATCCAGGTGCCGGGAATCGCACCGGGGGAGAAGACGATGACGATGAGGATCCACACGACCAGTCCCGCGCCGTAGACGAGAGAGAGGATGCGGGAGCAGGTGGCGACGACGAATCCGGATGCCACGGCGAGCGCGAGGAGGGTCTGCTCGGCGCCCGTCCGCCCGAGGGCGAGGGAGGCGCCGGCCAGGAGCACGAGCGTCGCGGTGGGCGGGTGCACCGCGAACAGGGCGAAGCACGCGGTGATGAGGATCTCGGCGACGGTGGTGGTGAGGGGCTCGGCCCCGGCGTCGATGACGGCGACGACGATCTCGAGAGCGATGATCGCGACCACGAGCGCCACCACCACTCGTGCGGCGACGCGGGAGAGGGGGGTGATGCGCCAGATATCACGCCAGCCGGCGGCGCCGCTGCCGGCTGAGCGAGGGGTGGAGGCGTGGGAAGCCATCCCCCCGATTATGCCCGGGCAGCTGTGCCCGGGCGCCGGCGACTCAGCAGGTGCCGCCGAACAGGTTGCAGAGGGTGCTCCAGAACGCCAGCGGTGCGAGCGGACCGCGACCGAGGACGCTGGCGAAGCCCGGCAGGGGGCGGGTCGGCGTCGGTGCCATGATCTCCTCCTCAGAAGTCGATGCCTCCATCCTCGCGGTCGAGCCGTGGCGGCGCAGCAGTCGAAGGTCGCCGTTCCCCTCCGACTTTCGTCGGACCCGGGTTCCGCCCCGGCCCATAGACTGCCCGTGTGCCGACCGCCGCTCCCGCGTCTCTGCGTGTCATCATCGTCGACGACGAGGCCCTCATGCGTCACGCGCTGGCGGTGTTCGTGCGCAGCGCCCCCGACATGGAGGTCGTCGGCGAGGCGGCCGATGGCGCCGCGGCCGTGCACCTCTGCGCCGAACTGCGTCCCGACGCCGTGCTCATGGACATGCAGATGCCCGGCGTCGACGGCGTCGAGGCCACCCGCCGCATCCACGAGGCCTTCCCCGAGATCCGCGTGATCGCAGTGACCACGTTCTCGTCGGTGCGCTACGTCGTGCCGGCCCTTCGCGCAGGGGCGAGCGCGTACCTGGTGAAGGACACCGATCCCGACGAGCTCGTCGCCGCCATCCGCGACGTCGTCGACGGCTCGGTGGTGATCTCCCCGAGCGTCACGACAGAGCTCATCACCTCCATCCGCGACGGCGCGGGGCCGACGACCGTCGAGTCGCTCGCCGACCACGAGCAGCTCTCCGATCGCGAGCGCGACGTGGTCGTCCTCCTCGGACGGGGGATGTCCAACGCCGAGATCGCCGCCGAGCTCCATCTGTCGGAGGCGACGGTGAAGACGCACCTCGGCAACGTGATGGCCAAGTGGGGGGTTCGCGACCGCGTGCAGACCCTCATCCGGGCGGCGCGCGCCGACATCGTCCGCCTCACCTGACCGGAACCCGTCGCGCGGGCTCCCCCGTGAGACGGATGTCGCGCCGGCGTGTCTGGCCTACCGTGGAACGCATGTCGGACGCCCTCCCTTCTCCGGCCACGCGCTGGATCCCGCCGCGCGGCGATGTGCTTCTGGCGGCCGGGCTGCTGCTGTCGGGGATCCTCAGCTCGTGGCTGGGACTGGTCGCCGGGTTCTACCAGGGCGAGGCGGCCGGTCTCGGTACGGCTCTGGTGTACTCCGTCGCCCTCAGCGCGCCCCTCGCCTTCCGTCGGCGCTTTCCCACGCTCTGCCTCGTGATCGTCGCGGCGGTGTTCTACGCCGGCGGCTCGTTGCGGGTCTCCGACCTCTATGTCGGCCAGATCGCCCTGTTCATCGCCTTCTACGGCGTCGGCGCCTGGGTCCTCGACCGACGACGCGCGGTCGTCATCCGCGCCCTCGTCACGGTGGGGATGTTCGTCTGGCTCCTCGCCACCCTCTACCTCGACACCGCCGACCCCGACCCCGACGGGCCGTCGATGGCCGGAGCGTTCTCGCCGTTCGCCGCGTACGCGCTCATCCAGATCCTGGTGAACATGGCCTTCTTCGCAGGCGCCTGGTACATGGGCGACCGGGCGTACGCTTCGGCCCTTCAGCGCGGCGCGCTGGAGGAGCGCACCGCAGAGCTCGAGCGCGAGCGGGAAGTCACCGCCGCCCAGGCCGTGGCCCTCGACCGGGTGCGGATCGCCCGCGAGCTCCACGACGTCGTCGCGCACCACGTCTCGGCGATGGGAGTGCAGGCGGGGGCCGCGCGCGCGGTGATCGAGAAGGACCCGGATGCCGCGCGGACGGCGCTGGCGGGAGTGGAGACCTCGGCCCGCTCGGCTCTGCATGAGCTCCGCCAGCTGCTGGAGACACTGCGGACACCGGACGGCGGGTCGACCGAGGGCTCGACGCTCTCGGTCGAGGATCTCCACGACCTCGTGGCGTACGCGGACGAGAACGGACTGCCGACCACCTACGCCGTCATCGGCGACCCGAGGCCCCTGCCCGACGTCGTGCAGGTGAACCTCTACCGCATCGCCCAGGAGGCGCTCACGAATGCACGGCGTCACGCCGGGCCCGACGCGCGGGCCGACGTGCGCCTGCGATTCGAGCGGGACGGGGTCGAGCTCGAGATCACCAACACCGGCCGCGTGGCCACACCCATGCGACCCGGTCTCGGGCTCGTGGGGATGCGCGAGCGCGCGGCCGCGTCCGGCGGCACCCTCGAGGCCGGGCCCCGCGTGCGTGGCGGATTCCGCGTGCGGGTGCACGTGCCGCTTCCCGCCGCGCCCCCGGCGGCGCCGAGGGATGACGCTGCCGTGACGACCGGAGCGGTCCGATGATCCGCGTCCTCCTCGTCGACGACCATGCCGTCATGCGGGCGGGCTTTCGCATGATCCTCGAATCCGAGGATGACATCGCGGTGGTCGCAGAGGCGGCGAACGGCTCCGAGGCGGTCGCCGCGGCATCCGTCCATTCTCCCGACGTGATCTGCATGGACGTGCAGATGCCCGGGATGGACGGGATCACCGCGACCCGCACCCTCGTCGAGGCGGGATCGGAGGCCGCCCTCCTCATCGTGACCACCTTCGACCGCGACGACTACCTCTTCGAGGCGCTGTCGGCGGGGGCCAGCGGATTCCTGCTGAAGAACGCCGGGCCCGAGGAGCTCGTCCACGCGGTGCGGGTCGCCGCCGCGGGCGACGCGCTGCTCGCCCCCGAGGTCACGCGCCGGGTGATCCAGCGGTTCGCGGGCGGTGGCGCGGACTCGGCCCTGAACGCGGCGCCGCGCCCGGCCCCGCCCACCTCGGTCGAGGAGGATCGGCCGAGCGGCGGAGCTTTCGCGTCGGATCGTCCGCGTCTGGACCGAATCTCCTCGTCCGGGCCGACGGCGGCGGCGCCCGAGGCCGCGCCCGCCGCACCCGTCGTCGAGCTCACCGATCGCGAGACCGAGGTGCTGCGCCTCGTCGCGCAGGCGCTCAGCAACGCCGAGATCGCCGAGCGGCTCTTCATCGGCGAGGCCACGGTGAAGACCCACGTCTCCAACGTGCTGCAGAAGCTCGGCGCCCGCGACCGGGTCGCCGCGGTGGTCTACGCTCACCGGCACGGCCTCACCTGAGAGCGCGTCAGTCGCCCATCTCTCCCGTGCGGAGCGGGCCGGCGGGGGCGTAGCGAAGCAGCACGGCCCCCTTCTCGGACACGATCGGATCGCCGAGCAGCGCGAGCGTCGCGGGCGACGCCCCCTCGGGGAACACCCGCTTGCCCCGACCGATCACCACCGGGTAGGTGTAGAGCCGGAGCTCGTCGAACGCCTCCGCGGCGAGGAGGGACTGCACGAAGTCGACGCTCCCGATGACGTGGATGCTCTCGTGCACCTCGCGGAGCGCGATGACGCCCGCCACCGCATCGTCACCCAGAAGCGTCGAGCCCTCCCAGGCGAGCGCGGGGGCGCCCCGGGACGCGACGTACTTCGGGATCGCGGCGAACTTCCGGCCGATGCGGCCGGCGCCGTCGCCCTCGACGTGGTGCGGCCAGTAGGCGGCGAAGATGTCGTACGTGCGCCGCCCGAGCACGAGCGCGTCCATCTCGTCGATGCCGCGGGCGATCTCGCGCCCCTCGATCTCGCCCATCACGGGCTCCTGCCAGCCGCCGTAGGGGAAGTCGCCCGATCGGTCTTCATCGGGCGCCCCCGGCGCCTGGGCGACACCGTCCAGCGAGACGAACAGGTCGATGATGATGCGTCCGGTCACAGATCCCCCTCGGCGTCGCGCTGACGTCGACAGCCATCCTCGCCCCTCGAGACCCCGGCCGGAAGAGCGACAGCCCCGGCCCGCCGAAGCGGAGCCGGGGCTGTCGAGGGGGGATGCGTCAGGCGCTGACGAGCTCGTGCGCGTAGCGGTCGACGAGGGCGTTGAACGCCTCGAGGTAGCCGACGAGGAACGCGGCGGTCTCGTCGTTGGTGACCTCACCCGAGTCGGTGAACAGACCCGGGGTGGTCTGGATGTAGCCCTCGGGCTGTCCGAGCGACGGGGCGTTGAAGTGGCTGAGGATGGCCTTCAGGTGCTGCTGGCCCGCAGCGGTGGCGATGCCGCCCTGCGAGGTGCCGATGACGGCGGTGGGCTTGCCGTCGAACGAGTTCTGGCCCCAGGGGCGCGCCGCCCAGTCGAGGGCGTTCTTCAGCACGCCGGGGATGGAGCGGCTGTACTCGGGGGTGACGATGATGACGCCGTCGACGTCGGCGAGGGCCTGCTTGAAGTCGCGGGCGACCTCGGGGTAGTCGGCGTCGTGGTCGGGCGAATAGAACGGCAGGTCCTTGATCGGGATCTCGACGAGGGTCGTGCCCTCCGGGGCAAGACGCGCGAGCGCCTCGGCCAGGCGCCGGTTGATCGACGTCGACGAGATGCTCCCGACGATGTACCCGATGGTGCGGTTGCTCATTGAGTTCTCCTCCATAGATGGCGTCTCCCGGCGGGAGACCGCCGTCGGACATTCCAAGAGGGTGAAAGTCGCGGCATCCCTTATGTATTCCCGCGTATGGAATTTTCTCTCGATGTCGAGGGATCCCCCGCAGGGGGGAGGGCCGAGCGAGCGCAGAACCCGCCCGGGGACGGATGTCACGCCGCGGCGTCCTCCGTAACGTCGATGTCATCCCCCGCCGGTCCCGACCAGAAGGAGCACCCATGCTGGAACTGAGAGGCATCACCAAGGCGTACGGCGGTCGCCGCGCGCTCGACGACGTGTCGTTCGACGTGCGCCCCGGGCGCCTGACAGGCTTCGTCGGCGGCAACGGCGCCGGCAAGACCACGACGATGCGCATCGTCCTCGGGGTCCTGGGCAAAGACGCCGGCACCGTCGCGCTCGACGGATCGCCCGTCACCCCCGCCGACCGCCGCCGCTTCGGGTACATGCCCGAGGAGCGGGGGCTGTACCCGAAGATGAAGGTGCTCGAGCACATCGTCTATCTCGCGCGCCTCCACGGATTCTCCAAGGCCGACGCCACCGCCCGCGCCACCGCCCTGCTCGAGGAGCTGGGCCTCGGCGAGCGCCTGGAGGACAACGTCGAAACGCTCTCGCTCGGAAACCAGCAGCGCGCCCAGATCGCCGCTGCCCTGGTGCACCAGCCCGAGGTGCTGATCCTCGACGAGCCGTTCTCGGGCCTGGACCCCCTCGCCGTCGACGTGGTCGCGGGCGTGCTGCAGCAGCGGGCCGCCGCCGGGGCATCCGTCCTCTTCTCCTCGCACCAGCTCGACGTCGTCGAGCGCCTGTGCGACGACCTCGTCATCATCGCCGGGGGCCGCGTCCGCGCCTCCGGCGCCCGCGACGCCCTGCGCGCGGAGCATTCGGCTCACCGGTACGAGCTCGTGTCGGCCGGCGACGCCGGGTGGCTGCGGGACGAGCCCGGCGTGAGCGTCATCGACTTCGACGGCGGGTACGCCGTGTTCGACGTCGACTCCGAGGACGCCGCGCAGCGGGTGCTCCGCCGCGCAGTGGCCCAGGGGGACGTCGCGAGCTTCGCCCCGCAGCATCCCACCCTCGCCCAGATCTTCAAGGAGGTCATCCAGTGAGCACGTCCACCCTTCCCAGCGCGCCCAGCACGGCGCAGAGCGTCTGGCTCGTCGCCGAGCGCGAGATCGGGTCGAAGCTGCGCAGCAAGGCCTTCGTCATCTCCACCGCCATCCTCGTCCTCGGTGCGCTCGCCCTGGTGATCTGGGGCGGCTTCAGCGCCCAGAACACCTCGGGAACGCCGGTCGCGGTCACCAGCAACGCGGTGCAGTACGTCGACGGGGTCGATGGGCTCGAGGTCACCGACGTCAGCGACCGGGCGCAGGCCGAGGATCTCGTCGCCGCGGGTGAGGTCGACGCCGCGGTCGTGGGCGACTCGTCGTCGCCGCTCGGCTTCGTCATCATCGCCGACTCGAGCCCGCCCACCGACCTCATGCTCACCCTGGCGCAGGTGCCGCCCGTGGAGTTGTTGAACCCGGATGAGACCAACCCGCTGCTCCGCTACTTCGTCGCCCTCGGCTTCGGCATCGTGTTCCTCCTCGCCGCGTCTCTCTTCGGCGGCACCATCGCCCAGAGCGTGGTCGAGGAGAAGCAGACCCGCGTGGTCGAGCTGCTCATCTCGGCGGTGCCCACCCGTGCGCTGCTGGCCGGAAAGGTCATCGGCAACACCGTGCTCGCGGTGGGGCAGATCCTGGTGCTCGCCGCCGTCGCCGTCGTGGGACTCACCGTCACCGACCAGACCGCGTTGCTGCAGGGCCTCGGGGCGCCGATCGCCTGGTTCGCCGTGTTCTTCCTCTTCGGTTTCGTGCTGCTGGCCGCACTGTTCGCCGCGGCGGCGGCGATGGTGTCGCGGCAGGAGGACATCGGGTCGACCACGACGCCGTTGACCATGCTGATCATGGCGCCGTACTTCCTGGTCATCTTCTTCAACGACAACTCGCTGGTGCTGACGATCATGTCCTACGTGCCGTTCTCGGCACCCGTGGGCATGCCGATGCGACTCTTCCTCGGCGAGGCGCAGTGGTGGGAGCCGCTGGTGTCGCTCGCGATCCTCGCCGCGACCTGCGTCGGCGCGATCCTCGTCGGCGCGAAGATCTACGAGAACTCGCTCTTGCGCATGGGGGCACGCGTCAAGCTGCGGGAGGCGCTGGCCGCCTGAGGCGCCGCGCCAGGGGGGATGCCGGAGTCCCGGCATCCCCCCTCTTCTTCGCGGTGAGAAGCCCCATCGACGAACTAGGGTGGCGAGCATGAGCGCTGCGGAGAAGACGGCCACCGACCTGACCACGCTGATCATCCTCGGGGCCTCCGGAGATCTCACCTCGAGGCTCCTCCTCCCCGCCCTCGGGCAGCTGCTCACCCGTGAGCCCGACCGCCGGATCCACCTCCGCGGCGCGGGAATGGATGACTGGGATGACGACCACTGGCGCGAGGTCGTGAAGGCGTCGTTCGCCACGACCGGATCGGAGAAGGCCTTCCCCTCGGTGGCGGCGACGACCTATACGAAAGCCGACATCACCGACCCCGCCGACCTCACCGCGCTCATGAGCGGCAACGACGGCCGGGTCGCGCTGTACTTCGCCGTGCCGCCGGCGATCACCGAGCGCGCGTGCAAGGCGCTGACCGGGCTGGAGGTTCCCGAGGGCCTCATCCTCGCGATCGAGAAGCCGTTCGGCAGCGATGAGAAGACCGCCCGCGCCCTGAACGAGACCGTCGCGAAGATCGTCCCCGAGTCGCAGGTCTTCCGCATCGACCACTTCCTCGGCCGCTCGACGACCCTGAACATCCTCGGCGCGCGCCTGGCGAACCGGGTGCTCGAGCCGGTGTGGTCGGCCGAGCACATCGAGTCGATCTTCATCGGCTACGACGAGACCCTCGGGCTCGAGGGCAGGGCCGGGTACTACGACCACGCCGGCGCGCTGGTGGACATGATCCAGAGCCACCTCCTGCAGGTGCTCGCGATCGTCGCGATGGAGCCCCCGGCGTCACTGTCGGAGATCGACTTCCGCGAGGCGACCGGCGCGGTCCTCCGCGCCACCGACGTCTGGCAGGACGATCCGGTGGCCTCCTCGCACCGCGCGCGATACACCGCCGGCGTCGTGCAGGCGCGCCCGCTGCCGTCGTATGTCGATGAGCCGGGGGTGGATGCCGCGCGCGACACCGAGACGCTCGCCCAGGTCGTCTTCGAGGTGCGCAACGCCCGCTGGCAGGGAGTGCCCTTCACCCTGCGGTCGGGGAAGGCGCTGGATGACGCCGAGCGCGAGGTCATCGTGCGGTTCAAGCCGGTGCGCCACCTGCCCGACGGTCTCACCGGGAGCACGGAACCCACCGTGCTCCGCTTCGCGCTGGGTCCCGACCGGATGACGCTCGAGCTGAACGTCAGCGGAGACGGCAACGCCTTCGAACTCGAACGCGCCCCGCTCATCGCCGACCTCGGCGAGGGGACTCTCAAGGCCTATGCCGAGGTGCTGTCGGGAATCCTCGACGGCGATGCGATGCTCGCCGTCCGCGGCGACGCGGCCGAGCAGTGCTGGCGGATCGTGCAGCCCGTGCTCGACGCGTGGCGCAGCGGCGAGGTGCCGCTGGACGAGTACCCCGCCGGCACCGACGGTCCCGCGGCGTGGCCGCGGCCCTAGCGACCCGGCTCGGTGACTTCCCCGTCCCACGCGCGCACCCGGTGCACCGTCGCCGACTTCGGATAGGCGCCGGAGGGCGGCCCGATCTCGAACAGGTCGATGAGCAGGAACATCGGTGAGGCGGGGGCCTGCGGCATCCGCGCGACCACCTTCCCTTCGCACCCGACCACCGTCTCGCCGCCGCCCCAGATCGCCGTCCAGGTGTGCGGGCGCGACGCGTCGAGCGGCAGGGCGACCTCGCTCATGTCGCTGGTGAGCCGCGGGTCGCTGTGCGCCTTGATGCCGGTGCGCGCGGTCGTGGTGTCTCCAATCGCCGAGGCGTCGATCTCGAAGATGCAGATCTCGCCGGCGTCGTCGGCCGAAAGGTGCTCGGTGCCGACGAACCAGGCGGCGAGCATGCAGTCCGCGTCGCGCGAGGCCGAAACGGTGATGTCGACCCGTCCCGATCGCGGCGCCCACAGCAGGCGCGGGGGCGTCTCGGTGCGCACCGTGAGACCGTCGTCGCGGTGGCGGTGCGTGCCGATCGTCGACCCGACGGGGCCTGAGAAGGTGCCGGTCTGGATGTTGGAGACGCGCAGCGGCGCGTCCTCGGGCCGCCAGTCGCGCTGATCGGCGTCGATGCGCAGCTGCAGCCCGGCCGGGCCGAGGGCGTAGCGCGCCTCGGACCGATCGGGCGTCGTCCAGTGCGGGAGGTAGTGCGCGACCCACCGCTCGGGGTCGAGCCCCTGAGAGAAGTCGTCGTCGAAGAGCGGCGGGCGCGCGGGCGGGGCGGGCAGCTCGATGGTCATCCGGGCAGATCGTCGTCCTGGAAGACGGCGAGCACGTTGCCGGCCGGGTCTCGGAACCAGGCGATGTCGGGCCCGTTGTCGGTGGCGTGGACGATGCCGCGGTGATCGGTGGGGAACTCGTCGTCGGAGTAGATCTTCGTGTTCACCCCGCGCGCGTTCAGGTCGTCGACCGCGGCGCTGAGGTCTCGCACCGGGAAGTTCAGGATGGTGAAGCTCGCCGGCTCGTGATTCGGCTTGTCGTAGATCAGCACACGACCGCCCGAGGCGAAGTCGAGCACGAGGAAGCCCATGTCGTTGTCGGAGACGGTCATGCCCAGCGTGTCGCCGTAGAAGCGGCGTGCCGCCTCGATGTCGTCGACGCTGAAGCCGGGGAAAGCGTGGTCGGTGGTGAACATGGATCCTCCCGAGTGGTGTCGGTGCCAGCCTGGCGCGTTCGGCGGGCGGCGTCCAGGGCCGACGGCGTCTGATTGTTGACAGACGTTGAACAGTTGTTCAATGATGTGCTTCGTGACACCTCCCTCCCCGGCTTCCGACTTCACGCGCCAGCGCATCCTCGATGCCGCGGTGGCGTGCTTCGCCCGCGACGGGTTCGCCTGCTCCGTCCGCACGATCGCCGCCGAGGCGGGCGTGAGCGCGGCGCTGGTCATCCACCACTTCACCGACAAAGCCGGCCTTCGTCGCGCCTGCGACGCCGCCGCGCTCCACGCCGTGACCCACAAGGGCTCACCCGATGACGAGGCGAGCCGCCGGTCCGCGGCGGAACACCTGACGCCTCACGTCCGCTACATCGCACGCACGTTGATCGAAGGCGGCGACGGCGCAGCCGCGGTGTTCGACGCGCTCGTCGCGTCGTCCGATCGCGTCCTCGACACCGAGGGGATGGTCGCCGACGCCTCAGCGGCGGCGCGAGAGGACGCCCGCGTCGCGCTCACCGCCTATTCGCTCGCCCCCCTTCTCCTCGGCGGCCTCATCGCCCGCCGCTTCGAACGAGAAGAGGTCGACGCCGACGTGCTCCTGCGCCTCCACAGCGGCCTGGCGGCCATCGGCCCCCTCCTCGTCCGCGGGGTTCGACCGTGAAGCTCCTCCTGCTCACAGCGGGGTCGCGCGGAGACGTCGAGCCCTTCGCCGCACTGGCTCGCCGAGCTCGGGAGCGCGGCCACGAGGTCACTCTCGCGATCCCGGACAACTCCGGTGTCGACCTCGACGGGCTTCAGACGGCCTCGCTGGGAGCGGACTTCCAGGCGATGATCGCCGCGCAGGGAACATCCATCCGCCAGGCCATGCGGAACTTCTCCTCGGTCGTCCGCCCGACCATGCGGGCGGTGATCGTCGGGTCGGCACAGATCGGGCTCACCCACGGAGCCGACGCGGTCATCGCCCACCCGAAGGTGCTCTCGGCTCCCCTCATCGCGGCGCGCCTCGGGGCGAAGCTGTTCGCCGTCGAAACCGTGCCCACCACCGTTCCCACCCGCGACTTCCCGGCCGCGGGAACGGTGTCGTTCGACCTCGGTCCCCTCAACCGCCTCACCTACCGCGCGGGCGGGGCCGCGGCGTCGATGTTCCGGCGAGAGCTGCGCGAGGCGGCGCGGGTGCTCGGCGATCCCCGGCCACGCGCGCCGCGAGCCACGTTTCTTCCGATCAGCCCCCGGATCCTCTCGCGCCCGAGAGACTGGCTGCCGACAGCTCACCTCACCGGGGCCTGGACCGGCCGATCCGACGGGCGATCGGATGCCGCGGTGGCGGCCTTCCTCGCCCGCGGGCCCTCGGTGTCGGTCGGCTTCGGGTCGATGGCACAGGGCGATCCGCTCGCGCGGGGTGCGGCGTTCGTCGCAGCGGCGCGCGAGCGCGGACGGCAGACCCTGGTGCTCCGCGGCTGGGGCGGCGCCGACGTGCCGTCCGAGCTCCGGGGCGACGACGTGCTGGTGATCGACGGCGCTCCGCACGACGAGGTGTTCCCCCTCGTCGAGGTGGCGGTTCATCACGGTGGTGCCGGGACTGCCCAGGCCGCCGTGCGCGCCGGCACGCCGTCGGTGATCGTGCCGTTCCTGGCGGATCAACCCTTCTGGGCCCGGACGCTGCAGGCTCGCGGCCTCGCTGCCGCCCCGCTCTCCCGGCGCCGGGTGACAGCGCGGCACGCGGGTGACGCCATCGACGAGGCCCTCCGGTGCCGGCCGCGCGCGGCCGAACTCGGCCCCCTCGTCGCCGCGGAGGACGGCACCGGCCGCGCTCTCGAGCTGATCGAGGAGGCGTAGGCCGGGAACGCCGATCGCGCTCGTCCCGAACTCCTGCAGAATCGGCAGATCCGCCGGCCTCGGGGCGTTATTCGCGGTTCTGGGCGCGGATTGCAGGAGTTGGCGTCACGAGTGCGCGGCGGGCGGGTTCTTGTCGGGGTGCAGGACCGTGAAGAGCGAGTAGGTCTCGCCGTCGGGGTCGGGTCCGCGCTCCTTGAACTCGTTCACCAGCGCGTAGAGCCGCTCCTGCAGCTCTTCCCTGTGCGCGTCGTTGAGCTTCAGCCCCAGCCACGTCGTGTCGAGGTCGTCGTCGGCGACCCCCTCGATCTGCTGCAGGAACGTCTCGACCAGGACGTGCGAACCGCCCGGCATCGAAGTCCGCCATGACAGGCCGGTCGCCCGGTAGGGCACCTCGCGCGCACCCTGGGCACCTGCGCGCTCCGCCTCGGCGGCGAGATACCCGGTGTTCACCAGGGTCCGGACGTGGTGCAGCATCGTCCCGGGGTTCACACCCAGCAGCTCCGCCAGCTCCTTGTTCGTCCGCGCCTCGAAGGCGCACAGTCGCAGCACCCGGAGTCGCAGGGGTGAGCTGAGCGCACGCATCCGCGCCTCGGCTTCCGGATCGCCGGGGCGCAGCTCCACGCGTCCGCTGCTCACCCCCTCACTCAATCACACCGATTGACTTTCCTCAATCAGCCGGTCACACTGATCGACATGTCTCAATCAGTCGCGGCCGACACCGCAGCGAAAGGATCGCTCTGGCGCGACCGCAACTTCCTCACGATGTGGACCGGCCAGGCGTTCAGCCAGTTCGGCTCGCAGATCACCGAGCTCGCGATTCCGGTGCTCGCCGTCATCCTGCTGCAGGCGACCGAGTGGGAGGTCGGCGTCCTGAACGCCGCCAACGTCGCCGCCTTCCTCATCGTCGGCCTGCCCGCCGGCGCCTGGATCGATCGGATGCGAAAGCGCCACGTCATGATCTGGGCTGACCTCGTCCGAGCGCTCGCGCTCGGCTCGCTGCCGCTGCTCTGGTTCGCCGGGATCCTGGAGATCTGGCACCTCATCGCCGTGGCGCTTGTGATGGGTGTCGCCACCGTCTTCTTCGACGTGTCGTACCAGAGCCTCATCCCCTCGCTCGTGCGGCCGGACCAGATCGCCGAGGCCAACGGCAAGCTCGAAGCGACCCATCAGGTCGCCGGGCTCGCGGGGCCGGCGGTGGGCGGCTGGCTCGTGGGCGTGCTCGCCGCCCCCGTCGCGATCCTCGCCACCGTGGCCACCTACCTCGCCTCCTTCGTCGCCCTGCTGTTCACCCGCGACCACGAACCGCCCCACGAGCGCGAGAGCCGCCGTCCGTTGCACCGCGAGATCGGCGAGGGGCTCGGCTGGGTGTTCGGCAATCCGCTGCTCCGCCGCATCGTCTGCACGACCGGCACCGCGAACTTCTTCGGCACGATCGCCACGACACTGCTGCCGATCTTCGTGCTGCGCGAGCTCGGTCTCTCCCCCGAGATGCTCGGCATCGTGTTCTCGCTCTCGGCCGTCGGGGGCCTCCTCGGCGCCATCGCGACGCCGCACATCGTGAAGCTCATCGGCGAGGCGCGCGCCATCCCGATCAGCGCCATCATCTTCTGCCTGGTGCCGTTCTTCCTCCCCGCGATCTCGCTCGTCCCCGAGCTCGCCTTCCCCCTGCTGGTCATCCAGTTCTTCGCGCTGAGCTTCTCGGTGCTGCTGTACAACATCACGCAGGTCACATTCCGGCAGCGCATCACCCCCGCGCGCCTGCTCGGGCGGATGAATGCCTCGATCCGCTTCGTCGTCTGGGGCGTGATGCCGATCGCCGCACTCGTCGCCGGCGCCCTCGGCACCTGGATCGGCACAGTGCCGACCCTGTGGATCGCCGCAGCCGGCGAACTGCTGTCGTGCCTGTTCGTGGTGATCGGCCCCTTCTGGGGGATGCGGGAGCTGCCCGACGCGCACGCAGACGCCTAGGAGCCGTTCCCACGGGACGCAAGCCCCGGCCCGACCCGGTGCCGGGCGTGGTTGAGTGTGAGCATGGTCGCACGCATCCTCTCCATCGGCACGGCGGTTCCCGCCACCGCGCTCGCCCAGAGCGATGTGCGCGACTTCTTCGTCCGGCAGCCCGGCGTCGACCGGCTCACCGGCCGGCTGATCGGCGCCGCCTTCGACGCCGCGGCGATCGATCGCCGGCACACCGTGCTGCACGAGTTCGGGTCGGTCGGAGAAGCGGCCGCGCCGGCCGCGCCCGGCGGCGGGTTCATCAGCGCCGCAGGAGCCCTCAACCGGCCGTCGACGGGCGACCGCAACGCCGCCTACACGGCGCTCGCACCCGAACTCTCCGCGCGGGCCGCACGCGCCGCGCTCGAGGACGGCGGGGTCGCGGCATCCGATGTCTCCCATGTCGTGACCGTCTCCTGCACGGGCTTCTTCGCGCCGGGCCCGGACTACCGGCTCGTCCGCGATCTGGGACTGAGCACAACCGTCGAGCGGTATCACCTCGGGTTCATCGGTTGTGCGGCGGCGCTTCCGGGGCTTCGTGCGGCCGCGCGGATCTGCGCGGCCCAGCCGGAGGCCGTCGTGCTGGTCGTATGCACCGAGCTCTGCTCGCTGCACATCCGCGCCTCGGACGACCCGCAGCAGATCGTGGCCGCGTCGGTGTTCGCCGATGGATCGGCCGCAGCGATCGTCACTGCCCGCGCTGATCTGGCGGCCGGGGTACCCGGCGCGACGCTCGAGCTCGACCGCTTCGCCACGACGCTGACCAGTGAGGGCGAGTCCGACATGGTCTGGACGATCGGCGACGAGGGCTTCCTCATGACCCTCTCGGCCGAAGTCCCCCGCATCATCGGTCGCGAGATCCGGAACGCCGTCGGGGGATTCCTCGGCGGCGAACAGCCGACGACGTGGGCCGTGCACCCGGGCGGTCGAAGCGTGCTCGACCGGGTCGAGCAGGGTCTCGAGCTCTCGGATACCGCGCTCGACACGTCGCGGGCGGTGCTGCGTGACTACGGCAACATGTCGAGCGCGACGATCCTGTTCATCCTCGAGCGGTTGCTGCAGAGCGATCTGGGCGAGGGCGACCGCGTCGCCGCGCTCGCCTTCGGCCCGGGATTGACCGTGGAATCGGCTCTGCTCACCGCGCGCACCGGCGGGCACGCGTGACCCTCGCGGTGCGCGACACGCAGTTGCGGGAGCTGATGGACGACCCCGCGTGCGATCTCTCGCGCCTGCATGCGACCCTCCGCCGCTTCGCGGTGGTCAACCGCCTGGTATCGGGATGGGGCGCCGTCTACCGGTCGCGGGTCGCGCCGTACCTGCGCGGGCTCGGACGCCCGGCCCGGGTGCTCGATCTCGGATGCGGCGGGGGCGACGTCATCGCCCGGCTCGCCGCGCTCGCGCGCCGTGACGGGCTGGCGGCCGAGTGGCTCGGCGTCGACCCCGATGAGCGGGCGCTTTCGGTCGCGACGCGGTATGCCGGTTCGGGCATACGGTTCGAGGCCACCGACTCGGGCGCGCTGCGATCACGCGGCGACCGATTCGACCTCGTGCTCTCCAACCACGTGCTGCACCACCTCGACCCGGCCGCGTTCGCGGCGTTCCGCGACGACTCGCGGGCTCTGTCCCAGGGGCTCGTGCTGCACGGCGACATCGCCCGCGGGCACCTGGCGTACGGGCTGTATGCCGTGGGGATCACGCCGCTCGCCCCGGGCTCGTTCCTGCGGACGGACGGGCTCCGCAGCATCCGTCGCTCGTATACCGCTCCCGAGCTCGCAGCCGCCCTCGGGCCGGGGTGGCGGGTCGAACAGCCGGCACCGTTCCGGGTGCTGGCCGTGGCGGAGGCCCGCCATGCCTGACGTCGTCGTCGTGGGCGCCGGACCCGTCGGTCTGCTGGCCGCCGCCGAGCTGCGACGCCTCGGCTGCGACGTCACGGTGATCGAGCGTCGGCCGGTCGCGGGGCCCGGATCACGGGCGATCGGGCTTCATTCGCCGTCGCTTGCCGCCCTCGAACCGGGGGGATACACCGAGCGCCTGCTCGCCGAGGCGCTGCGCGTGGATCGGGGGGAGGCGCGCGCGGACGGTGAGGTGCTGGGGGTGGTGCGATTCGATCGGCTGTCGCGCCGCTTCCCCTTCGTCGCGACCCTGCCCCAGGCCGCGACCGAACGGGTTCTGACGGATGCCGCGCCGGCCGTGGAGCGGGGGGTCACCGTGCGAGGTGTCGTCGCCGACCGCGATGCGGTGCGGATCGGTGTCGAGCGGGCGGGCGGGCCCGGCGAGATGCGCGCGGCGGTGGTGATCGTGGCCTCGGGCGCGGGAGCGCGCGATCTCGTCTACCGCCCCGGCGCCGTCGCCGCGCGCGAATACGCCGACCGGTATCTCATGTCCGACGCGCCGGCCGGCGGTCGACCGGTGGCCGAGGTGCACCTCGATCGCGGGGGCGTTCTGGAGTCGTTTCCGATGCCGGGTGGGCTGCGGCGGTTCGTCGCGTGGGATCCGTCGCCTGACGACGATGCCCCGACGGCGCGCACCGCACGGCTGCGGGAGGCTGTCGCCGACCGCGTCGGGGCGGACGCGGCGGCCTCGATCGCGGGGGCGACGTCGTTCCGGGTGCGCCGGGCCGTCGCACCGCGGCTGCGTCGCGGGAGGGTCGTGGTGATCGGCGACGCGGCACACGAGGTCAGCCCGATCGGTGGGCAGGGCATGAATCTGGGGCTGCTCGATGCCGTCACCCTCGCGCCGCTCGTGGCGGCGTGGGCGCGCGGCGGCGACGCACCTGACGCAGAGCTCGCGCGATGGGAGCGGCGCCGGGTGGCCTCCGCGCGGCGCGCGGCGATGCTCGCGTCGCTCAACACCGGGCTCGGGCGACCGCTCGGCGCGGCCGGGGATCGCGCGCGGCGCGCGGCGCTGCGTGTGCTCCTCGCTGGCCCGGCTGGTCGCGCCTTCGCCCACGCCTACGCGATGAGCCTCGACCTCGACGCGTGAGGGTGCACCCACTCCCCGCGAGGGTGCACTCCCTACCCGCGAGGGTGCACTCCCCACCCGCGAGGGTGCACGCGCTGGCCGGCCTCGCCATCGACGCGTAGCGTGGTTTCGTGAGCTTCTCCGATGTCGTGAACCACCTCGACGCGACGCAGGTCGTCGCGATCATCACCCGCCGCCAGGACGGGTCGCCCACCGCCACCCCGATCTGGGCCGTCGTGATCGACGGCGTCCCCTATGTGCGCTCCGCCTACGGCGAGAAGGCGTGGTGGTATCGCCACGTGACGGCCGGTCGCGAGGTCGCGTTCGCAATGCGCGACGGCGCGGTGGCCGAACGCGACAAGGAAGCCGCCCTCGAGCTTCCGCGTGAGCGCGTCGCGCTCGAGCCCGTGCCCGTCGACGATCCGATCAACGACCGCATCGACGAGGCTCTCTGGGCGAAGTACGCCGACGCGCCCTCATCGGTCGAGGAGACCATCACTCCGCGCGCCCGCGCCTGCACCTTCCGCGTCGTCGCCCCCTGACCCTCAGGTCCGGCGCTCGTGCCGCCGGGGCTTGAGCCTCGGCGGAGCGTCGGTCGCCGGCATCCATTCGCACGTGAAGCTCCCGCGATAGCCGAAGAGGAAGCCGAACCGAGCGTTTCGCACCTCGAGATCGACGTGGAAGCGCTCGTCCGACTCGTCGAACCACTCCCTCAGGACCGCCCGGCCGCTGAAGAGCATCGGGAACGAGAACGCGACCGGGCCCTCGTAGAACCGCTGCGCGTCCGACCGCAGCTCGAGCCCGCCGCGGTCGTCGACGGCGAGGTCCAGGTCGACCGCGAGGTGCTGGTGAGTGCCGAGGTAGTCCACGATGCGGTCGGCGTCTCGGATCATCGTGGCGTCGAACCGCCGTCGCGTGCCGCGCACGACGTATTCGCGCACGAAGGTGACCGTCTCACGCCCGAACGGATCCCGGTAGGGATAGTTCTCGATGACGAACGGCACGTTCTCGCCGACATCGGGGACGAGGATGTTGCGGAGCCGGCCGATGTGGAGGAACGGCACGGTCCACCACGGTCCTCGCCGGATGGATGACATCACCCCGCGCCCGACGCACGCCTCGGCCGACGCGAGCCCCACTCCGAAGCGCCGCTGCATCATGGGGTGCAAACGGGTGAAGTCGCTCCCCAGTACCTCGGCGAACATCGACATCAC
Organism: Microbacterium sp. SLBN-154; assembly: GCF_006715565.1. Classification (NCBI taxonomy): domain Bacteria; kingdom Bacillati; phylum Actinomycetota; class Actinomycetes; order Micrococcales; family Microbacteriaceae; genus Microbacterium; species Microbacterium sp. SLBN-154. Next base: position 665,588 of record NZ_VFNL01000001.1, on the reverse strand, counting down.
GCGTCATCCTTCGGGTCGGGAAGCGCGTCGAGGGTCGCCGGAACCGTGGCGACACCCGATTCGCGACGGGCACGGGTCGGCGTCCGCGCACACCTCGCCGCGCGCGGGCGGTCGCGGCGCCACCACCACAGCGCGCTCCTCAGCGGCCACTGCTCGGGCGGAACCCCGGTCTCGACCCAGATGCGCAGCCGATCGAAGCTCCACGCCGTCGCCCAGCCGAGAAGGGGCCGGACGACCCGATCGAGCTGTCCCCAGCCCGCCTCGTAGTCGTAGCCGGTGATGAAGATGGTCCGGTTCCCGTCGGGCACGTATCGCCAGAAGCCGCGACCGGCGCGGATCGGCGAGAGTCGGTCACGGGTGTGGAACCGTAACACCGAGGTGCGAGTGCCGTCCGGCCGGAGACGCTCACCCAGGCTCACGCCGGTGCCGCGGATTGTGCGAAGGGGAGTCCGGCGCTCGTATCGGAAGCGCGTCGGCTCCCCAGCATCCGGTTCGGCAACCGGACCCGGCATGATCCGGGAGAAGCGGATGTCCCATCGGACGTGGGCAGCGGGGTCCTGCGTCAGCCGCCAGACCGTCTCGATGTCCGCGGCGATCGTCGTTTCGACATAGATCCGACGGCCGCGCACAACGACAGGCTAGGGCGAGCGGGCCCATGCCCGAACGTGCCCCGCGCCGCTTGGCGTGTCGGGCCCTGGCGGGCGCCTCACCCGCGCAAGGCGCCGCCCGACAGGATGAGCTGGGCCGCCAGGAGGAGCGCCGACAGCATCACCAGCCGGAAGAGCGTTCGCCCGGGGGCGCGGTTGGCCGTCAGCACGACGGTGAGGACGGCGACGGCGACGACAGCGGAGAAGAGCACCCACGACACCACCGAGATCCGCGAGACATCGCCCCCGACCGGTCCGAGGAGCACAGCCAGCGCCCCAGCCACGACACCGAGAGCGGCGAGCACCGCCGACAGGCGCGCGCCGAGCCGGTGCGGCAGCCCCCGCACCCCCGTCTGGCGATCGGCGTCGAGGTCGGGCAGCACGTTGGTCAGATGCACGGCGGCACCCAGCGTCGCACCGGCGATGCTCGCCCATACCGGCGCGAGGGAGGGGTTCGGGGCGCTGAGGGTCGCCAGCGACGGGAACGATCCGAACGCGACGAGGAAGGGGACGATCGACAGCGGGGTCGACTTCAGGGGCCGGTTGTAGATCCACCCCGACAGGATGACCACGGCGTGGACGACCAGCATCGCCCAGCCGAGCGGCGCCGAGAGCGCAAGCGCCACGATCGCGCAGACGATCGCACCTATCCACGCCGTTCGCACGCCGACGTCTCCGCGCGCGATCGGCTTGTCGGTGCGGCCGACCGCGCGGTCACGATCGGCGTCGATCGCGTCATTGGAGATGCCGATCGACAGCTGGCCGAAGAACACCGCGACAGCGAGCAGCGTGATGCGCCAGGCTTCCAGCCCCGCGGCGATGCCGAGGCCTGCCGAGAGCGCGGTGACGACGAGGGTCGGTCCGGGATGGGACGATCCCCACAGCGCCCGGACGATCCGCATTCCCCGAAGCTATCGGACGAGTGCACCCTCGCGGGGAGGGGGTGCACCCTCGCGGGGAGGGGGTGCACCCTCGCGGGGAGGGAGTGCACCCTCGCGGGGAGGGAGTGCACCCCCGCGGGCGGGAGGGAGGGGTCAGTCTTCGAGGATCGCCTCGATGACCTCGTCCTCCTCCGCCGCTCCGCCGCCCGGCCCCGCCGCAGGACCGTCGCTCGTGAGCACCAGCGCCGACCCGTCGGCGGCGACGTCGACCCGCACCAGGTCGCCGTCGCGCACCCCGCCAGACAGGATCGCCATCGCGAGGCGGTCCTGGATCTCGGACTGGATGAGACGACGCAGCGGCCGTGCCCCGAACACCGGGTCGTACCCGCGCTCGGCGAGCCACGCGCGGGCGTCGGGGGTGACGGCCAGCGTCAGACGCCGATCCTTCAGCCGACGCTGCAGCAGGTCGACGGCGAGCTCCACGATCTGGGCGAGATCGTCCTCGGTGAGGGCCTGGAAGATCACGATGTCGTCGAGGCGGTTAATGAACTCGGGCTTGAACGCCTGACGGACCAGCGCCTGCACCTGCTCGCGCTTGACCTCGGTCGACAGCGTCGGGTCGATGAGGATCGGCGACCCCAGGTTCGAGGTGAGGATCACGATCACGTTCTTGAAGTCGACCGTGCGCCCCTGCCCATCGGTCAGGCGCCCGTCGTCCATCACCTGCAGCAGCACGTCGAACACCTCGGGGTGGGCCTTCTCGACCTCGTCGAGCAGCACCACCGAGTACGGACGCCGCCGGACGGCCTCGGTGAGCTGACCGCCCTGCTCGTACCCGATGTACCCGGGCGGGGCGCCGACGAGCCGCGAGACCGAGTGCTTCTCGCCGTACTCCGACATGTCGATGCGCACCATGGCGTGCTCGTCGTCGAAGAGGAACTCCGCGAGGGCCTTGGCCAGCTCGGTCTTGCCGACGCCGGTCGGGCCGAGGAAGAGGAACGACCCCGTCGGCCGGTTCGGGTCGCTGATGCCGGCGCGAGACCGGCGCACCGCGTCGGACACCGCGCGCACCGCCTCGCGCTGACCGATGATGCGCTTGCCCAGCTCCTTCTCCAGGTGCAGCAGGCGCTCGGTCTCGCCCTGCATGAGGCGTCCGACCGGGATACCGGTCCACGCCGCGATCACCGCGGCGATGTCCTCCTCGGTCACCTGGTCGTTGACCATCCGGTCACCGGCGGGCTCCTCGCGCTCGGCCTCGACGAGGTCGCGCTCGAGCCGCGGGATCTCGGCGTACAGAATGCGCGACGCCTTCTCGAGGTTGCCCTCGCGCTGCGCGCGCTCTGCCTCGATGCGGGCGGCATCCAGCCGGGTCTTCAGGTCGCCGACCCTGTTCAGCGACGACCGCTCCCGCTCCCAGCGCGCCTGCAGCTCGTCGAGCTTCGCCTGCTCCTTCGCGAGACTGTCGCGCAGCACCGCGAGACGCTCGCGCGAGGCGTCATCCTTCTCCTTCTTCAGCGCGAGCTCCTCGAGCTTCAGCCGGTCGACGTGACGGCGCAGCTCGTCGATCTCGAGCGGCGCCGAGTCGATCTCCATCCGCAGGCGCGAGGCGGCCTCGTCGATAAGGTCGATGGCCTTGTCGGGCAGCTGGCGGCTGGGGATGTACCGATGGGAGAGGGATGCCGCGGCGACCAGCGCCCCGTCGGAGATCGCGACCTTGTGGTGCGCCTCGTACCGCTCCTTGAGGCCCCGCAGGATCGCGACGGTGTCTTCGACCGACGGCTCTCCGACGTAGACCTGCTGGAAGCGACGCTCCAGCGCGGCATCCTTCTCGATGAACTCCCGGTACTCGTTGAGCGTCGTCGCGCCGATGAGGCGCAGCTCGCCGCGCGCGAGCATGGGCTTGAGCATGTTCGAAGCGGCGACCGATCCCTCGCCGCCGCCGGCACCCATCAGCACGTGCAGCTCGTCGATGAACGTGATGATCCGACCGTCGGATTCGGTGATCTCCTTCAGCACGCTCTTCAGGCGCTCCTCGAACTGCCCGCGGTACATCGCCCCCGCGACGAGGGCGGAGATGTCGAGGGTGATGAGCTCTTTGTCCTTGAGCGATTCGGCGACGTCGCCGGCGACGATCCGCTGGGCGAGACCCTCGACCACAGCGGTCTTGCCGACACCGGGCTCGCCGATCAGCACCGGGTTGTTCTTGGTGCGCCGGGTGAGCACCTGGCTGACCCGGCGGATCTCGCTGTCGCGCCCGATCACGGGGTCGAGCTTGCCCTGCCGGGCACGGTCGGTGAGGTTGATCCCGAACTGCTCGAGGGCGCTCTGCTGCTCCTCGTGCCCGGGCATCTGCGTGGCTTGCATGAGTTCTCCTGAAAATCGCGGGACTCAAACCTGAGTCGTAATGACTCAACTTTATCAGTGGGATGCTGCATGGGCAACGGGCGACCCGGATGAGACCCCTCTCATCTGCGCAGATTTTCCTTCCCCGCCCGCCCCCGCGTCACTACGGTCGGGAGGGTCGGCGTCGACGAGGTCGCCGACATCCGAAGGGAGAGCCATGCCGCTCACGAAGCGCAGGATCGCAGCGGTCACCGCCGCCACAGCCGTGATCGCCACCATGGGACTGGCCGCACCGGCCTATGCCGTACCGGTTGCCGACACGCCCGAGAAGATCGTCAAGGCCGTCAAGATCAGCCAGGTGATGAACCACCTCCGGCAGTTCCAGAAGATCGCCGACGCCAACGACGGCAACCGCGCGTCGGGTCTGCCCGGTTACGACGCATCCGTCGACTACATCGTCAAGGAGCTCACCCGAGCGGGCTACGACCCCGAGGTCCAGGAGTTCCCCTTCACCTACACCGAGGAGAACAGCGCGCTCAGCCGCCAGGACCCGGCCACGACGTGGGTCGACGGGCAGGACTTCCTCCGCAACGGCTTCGACCCCAGCGCGCCGGAAGGAACGGCGACCGGCGCGCTCGTGCCCGTCGATCTGGTGACGCCCTTCCCGGCAGACGGCACGAGCACGAGCGGGTGCGAGGCCGACGACTTCACCGGCTTCCCCGCCGGCGGCGTGGCGCTCGTCCAGCGCGGCACGTGCGACTTCGTCGTGAAGGCGCTCAATGCGCAGGCCGCCGGCGCCGCCGCGGTGATCGTGACGAACGACGGCCGTGCCGGGCTCGTCCAGATGAGCGGGGATGCCACGGGCCTGACGATCCCGGCCGTGTTCACGTCGTCGGCGGTCGGCGAGGACCTCGCTGCGACCCCCGGCGCGACCGTCACCGTGACGGTCGACTACTTCTCCGAGGAGCGCGCCACCTACAACGTCTTCGCCGAGACGAACACCGGTGACGACGGCAACGTCGTGATGGCGGGCGCACACCTCGACAGCGTCCAGGCGGGCGCCGGTATCAACGACAACGGATCGGGCAGCGCCGCGCTTCTCGAGACGGCGATCCAGATGCAGCGCGTGGATCCCACGAACACCGTGCGCTTCGCCTGGTGGGGCGCGGAGGAGGAAGGCCTCCTCGGAGCCGATTACTACGTCTCGAACCTCACGCCGGAGCAGATCGACGACATCGCCCTCTACCTGAACTTCGACATGATCGGCTCACCGAACCACGTCTACGGCGTGTACGACGGCGACAACTCCAGCGGCACCGCTCCGGAGGGCTTCATCCCGGCCGGATCCGCGCAGATCGAGGACGTCTTCGAGCAGTTCTACGCCTCGCAGGGCGTGCCGTTCCAGGACACCGAGTTCTCCGGTCGCTCCGACTATGGGCCCTTCATCGCCGTCGGCATCCCGGCGGGAGGCCTGTTCACCGGCGCCGAGGGCATCAAGACCGAGGAGGAGGCCGCACGCTTCGGCGGCCTGGCGGGCGTCGCCTATGACCCCTGCTACCACCAGCTATGCGACAACCTCACCGGCGAGGGCCAGGACGAGGTGCTCTACAAAGACCTCGCCCGCTCGGTGAAGCAGCGTCTCACGGGCAACGTCAACCGGACCGCGCTGGATGTGAACTCCGATGCGCTCGCGTCGGCGATCATCACCTTCGCGTTCGACACGTCGATCCTCACCGCCGACGACGGCGGCGCCGGTGCCGGCGCCGGTGGTTCCTCGACGCCGGGCGGCGGGTTCCTGCACGATCACGGCCACCACACCGAGGCGGCGGCGCGCTGACGCCTCAACCCACGGGCTGAAGGACGGATGCCGCGGCGACGACGTGCGCCGCGGCATCCGTCTCTTTCGTGGTCGAGCTCTCTCGAATGCAGCAGAACCGATCACGGTAGGCGGTCGGGGTGATCCCCAGGGTGCGGGCGAAGTTCTGTCGCAGGACGGCGGCCGATCCGAAGCCGCTCTCCCAGGCGATGCGATCCAGGCCGAGGTCGGTGGTCTCCAGCAGCCGCTGGGCGTGGATGAGACGCTGCCGGGCGAGCCACGCCGCCGGGGTGGCGCCGTGGTCGGCTTTGAAGCGCCGCGCGAATGTACGCGGCGACATGTGGGCCTTCGCGGCGAGCTGCTCCACGGTGAGGTCGCTGCGGAGGTTGTCGAGCATCCAGTCGGTCACCGGTGCGAGCGACTGCGACGTCGAGACCGGCAGCGGCTTGTCGATGAACTGGGCCTGACCGCCGTCGCGCTGCGGGGGGACGACCATGCGCCGGGCGATCTTGTTGGTCAGCTCGGCGCCGAGCTCCTGACGTAGCAGGTGCAGGCATGCGTCGATACCCGCGGCCGTGCCGGCGCTGGTGATGATCCGGCCGTCCTGGACGTAGAGCACGTCGGGGTCGACATCGATGGCGGGGAACATCTCGGCCATCGTCGCCGCGTACATCCAATGGGTCGTCGCCCGTCGTCCATCGAGCACGCCCGCGGCGCCGAGCACGAACGAGCCGCTGCAGACGCTGAGCACCCATGCGCCGCGATCGACCGCACGGCGGATCACCTCGATCACGCGCGGGTCGGGGGCGCCCCAGTACTCGTGCGGCGTGGGCGAGACCACCACGAGATCGGCCTCGTCGGCGAAACCCAGGTCGGCGTCGACGTTGATCGAGAAGCCGAGCTTCGACGGCACGGGACCCGGATCGGGTGTCACGACACGGAAGTCGAAGTTCGGCACACCGTCCGCCGAGCGATCCAGTCCGAACGCCTCGCAGGCGACGCCGAATTCGAACGGGGCGAACCCGTCGGTGACGATGCAGGCAACGGTCTTCATGCAGGTCCCTCCCGTACCACCCTCACGGTATGGCAGAAATCATTCGGATGGTGTCTATTCTGCCACTTTTGGCAGGATGGCGCCAGGCGTAGCTTTTCTGCCATGACACTCCTGATCCTTCTCGCCGCCGCCTCGGTGTGGGGCATCGTCGCTTCCGCGATCGCCGTGCACCGCGACGGCTACCGCCGCGTGCCGACCGACCGCGCCCGGCTGCCCTGACCCTAGACTCGGTACCTCGATGAGATGAGGTCGCCGTGTCCTACCCCACTCCCTCCGAGCCCACACCGGCGCCGGGCACCGCGCCCGCCGCACCTGCCGGCGCCTTCGCCCCGCCGCCCGGGTACGCGCCCGCCGGCGTCGCTCCGGCACCCGGCGGCACCCGCGGCGGGAGGAATCCGTGGGGACTCGCCGCCATCATCTCGGCCGCCGTCCTCGTGCTGCTCCTCGTGCTGCAGGTCTTCGTCCAGGTGGGCATCCTGCTCTCGCAGACCTACGATCTGTTCGGCCCGATCACTGGTGTCCTCGGCATCGTCGAGGGGCTCGTGGCCCTCGTCACCGTCGTCCTGGGTCTGATCGGCCTCTTCCGGCGCGACCGGTCGCCCGTCCTCGCGGCGGTCGCGCTCGGCGCCGGCGGCTTCGCCCTGCTGAGCGCGGTGCTGTGGAACGTGCTCTACCCGCTGATCCTCAGCGCCGCCTGACCCGCTCGTAGACCGCCACCATCGCCGCGGTCCGCGACGATTGCCGGAAGGTCTGGGCGATCTCGGGCTGCGGTCGCGGCGCGCGGCCGGCGGCGATGTCGGCGACGGCATCGCGGAGTGTCAGCGCGAACGCATCCGGCTCGGCTCCGACGCGCCACACCCCGTCGCCGAGCTCGTCGGCGATGTCGGGGTCGGCCGCGATCGCCGGGGTCCCCAGCGACGCCGCTTCGAACACCGTCATCCCCTGCGTCTCGAAGCCGATCGAGCTCTGCACCACGGCGTCGGCGGCGGCGAGGCGCCGGAGGGTCTCGGCGTAGGGAAGCCGCCCGGCGAAGGTCACCCGCGCCGCCGGTCGGCGCCGCGCCACGAGCCGCTGCGCCGCTCGGGCCTGACCTCCGCCGCCGATCACGGTGACGTCGGCGGCGACGCCGGAGTCGGCGAGCGCGTCGAGGAAGGGCAGCAGGCGCTTCTCAGGACTCATCCTGCCGACCCACACCAGACGGGGTCGCGGATGCGCCGGCCGCGGCGGGCCGGCGGCGCTCGCGGCATCCAGCATCTCGTCATCGATGCCGTTCCACACGACGTCGACGTGGCGCTCGGGTGCACCGCCGGGACGGACGTGATGGGCCATCAGGCGATGGGCGAAGTGGGACGACGGGGCGGTCACCGCCGCGGCGCGCGCGGCGAACCGGCGGAGGTAGGCCCACCCATCCGTCCCGGGTTCCCTCGGCTCGCGCGGGAGGATCGCCCCGCTCGCCCACGCATTGAGCGCGCGCAACGCCAGGCGGGGGAAGGGCGTCGTCGCCTCGATGCCCACATCGACCCGGTTGTGCATGGTGTGCACAAGCGGCAGCGCGTGACGGGCGGCGAACCGGTGGCCGAGGATCGCCCCCCAGAAGTCACCCTGGACGTGCACCACGTCGACCGGCGGGCGCCCGGCCATCCCGGCATCGACGGCGCGGTCGGCGGCCCGCGTGGGAAGTGTCATCCCGTACTCGCGATCGAGCGTCACCGGCACCGACGGCAGGTCGAGGGAGGCGGGGTCATCGACCCTGCGGGCATGCAGGCGCGGCTGGACGATGGTCACCGTGTGCCCGGCGCGCTCGAGGAATCGGCGCTGCAGCCTCATCGACACCTGCGCGCCGCCGGAGGACTCGACGTGCTGGTCGCCGAACATCACGATATGCACGCGGGGCGCCTCACTGGGGGATGGGCTCGCCGCGGTACAGGGCCTCGAAGGTGTCGAGGGTGCGGCCGATGTCGTGGACGAGCACCCCGTCGAGCGAGGCCTGCTGCATCCGCTGCCGCTCCTCGGGGGTGGCGGTGAGGACGGCCGTGAGCCGGTCGGCCATCTCGGCGACGTTCCCCGGCTCGAACAGGTAGCCGTTCTCCCCGTCGTGCACGAGGTGCGGGAGCGCGACGGCGTTGGCCGCGACGATCGGCAAGCCCGAGGCCATCGCCTCCATCGTGGCGATCGACTGAAGCTCGGCGATCGAGGCGATCGCGAAGACGCTCGCACGCGAATAGATGGCCCGCAGGTCCTCCTCCGAGGCGTGACCGTGGAAGGTGACGCGATCGGTGAGCCCGAGCTGCGCGGTGAGGTTCTCGAGGTTCTTGCGCTGATCGCCGCCGCCGACGATGTCCACCGAGACATCGAGGGCCGGGTCGAGCGTCGCGACCGCGTTCAGCAGCACGTCGATGTGCTTCTCGCTCGTGAGGCGACCGACGAAGAGCACGCGGTGGCGGTCGCGCGGCGTGAGGTCGGGGGCGTAATTCGACCGGTCGATGCCGCAGCTGATCGGGATGACGTTCTGGATCTCGATCGTCGACTCGAGGAAGTCGGCGGCGCGACGGGTGGGGGTCGTGACCGCGCGGGTCATCTGGAACGTCCGCCGCGCGTCGGCCCACGCGAGCTTGAGCACCACCCTGTTCATGGCGTCGGGGAGCGTGGTGAAGTCGAGAATGTTCTCGGCCATCACGTGGTTGGTGGCGATGATCGGGATACCGCGCTTGCGCGCCTCGCGCGACAGCCCGCGGCCGATCACGATGTGCGACTGGATGTGGACCACGTCGGGCTTGACCTCGTCAAGCACCTGTCGGGCGTAGTGCTTCGACCGCCACGGCCAGACGAAGCGCAGCCAGTCGTGCGGAGGCCAGCGCACCGAGGGCAGGCGATGCATCATCATCGGCTCGCCTTCGATCACCTCGGTGTGGGCGGGGCTCCTCCGGTAGGCGCTGTTGGGGGCGATCACGTGCACGTCGTGGCCGCGGGCCACGAGGCCGGCGGCCAGGCGCTCGGCGAACCGGGCGGCACCGTTGATGTCGGGAGCGAAGGTGTCGCAGCCGATGAGGACCCGGAGCGGTCGCTTCACGGCGTCGGAGCGTGTGGGGTCATCGGGCGTCGCGGGGGTGGTCACGGGAGGTGTGCCTGTTCTCTGCGGCGGAGGATGGCGCCGCGCAGGGTCGCGCGGCGGTCCCACTCTAATCGAGGCGGGGCGTTCCCCCGGGAGTGGGGCTCGTGCGGTGCGTGCGTCGAGGATTTGCGCAGGCCGCGCACCTACCCTGGGGGCATGCCTCGACTCCAGGCCGATGCCTCCCCCGACCGCTGGGTTCCCGTCACCGGTTCGCTCGGATTCCGCGGGCGTCGCCATCGCAAGGCGGCGATCCGGATGCTGCTGGGCCAGGCCAATCGGGCGATGGGCGCCGAGGAGCGGCCCGGGAGCCGCGGAATGGCCTGGATGATGAGCCAGGCGGCACCGCTGCTGATGCGCCGCGCCGACGGCCGGGTTCTGATCTGGGTGTGGAAGGCCGATCCCGAGCTCGTCGTCCTCATGGCGCAGCTGCAGGAGCTCACCCCGCAGCTGCGCACGGCCCGGGCGATGATGCCGATCGAGTACGACGACACCGAGTCGTTCCCCAACCCCCACCTGGGTGTCGGTGAGCGGCTGGTGATGGCGCTTCCGCCCGAGCCGCGCACTCCCCCGTTCGCCACCTACACGTGGGACACCGGCACCCACCTGGTCACGTTGACGGCGGTGTGCTCGGACCGGGAGCGCGTGGGGACGGTGATCCCTTTCGTGGATGAGGTGGCCCGCAGCATCCGTGTCATCGATGACCTCACGATCGACGGCTCTCCCGAGGTTCTGCGCATCGAGCCGCGCGCCTGACGGGCGGCGCGCGTCGCCGTCGCCGTCGCCGGCGCCGTCGCCGCCCGCGCCCGCCCTACGGGCGCTCGACCCGTCGATTCCTGCGGCCCACGCGCGCGCGGGCCCACGATTCTCGACGGGTCGCGCGCCGCTCGGCTCCACGCCCACCCCCCGCGCGCGCCCGCGCCCACCCGCCTCCGCGCCTCCGCGCCCATCGGCCAGACCCCCGCCCGCGCCCGCACCTGCCCGCAGGCCCACCCGCCCGCGCCCGCGACCCGTCGATTCCTGCGGGCCACCCCCCGCCCGACCGACGATTCCTGACCAGTCGCGCAGTCCGTCACCCGGGACACTCCCGCCTGACCGACGATCCCTGACCAGTCGCGCAGCCGGTCACCCGGGCCGCCATCCGCGATCCAGGAGAGCGTCGGACACTCGGCTCAGCACGAGGCTCAGCCGGATGCCACGATGCTCTCTCGTCACGCGGATGTGACGCCAACCGAGCCGCGCGAGGGCGTCGAGTCGCTCGATGTCGCGGTAGTACTGCCCGTCGTCGGTGCGGTGGTGGTCGCCGTCGTATTCCAGCCCGACGCGGTACTCCGGGTAAGCCAGGTCGAGGATCGCGACGAGCCGGCCGGTTTCGTCGTAGACGGGGTGATTCACCTCCGGTTCCGGCAGTCCGTGCCCCGCGGCGTCGAGGCGCAGCCGGGTCTCGCGTGGAGAGTCGGTGCCCTGGCGCACCAGCGCCTCGGCCTCCCTCAGCCGCTTCGCACCGCGTCGACCGCTCCACTGCGCAGCGGCACGCCGAAGTTCCTCCCGATCAGCGATCGGGTTCTGGCGGCGGACCAGCGCATCGCCGACGATGACGAGCTCTCGTACGGAGTGGTCCGAGGCGAGCTGACACCAGGCGTCGACGGGGTGCACCGCGGGCACGCCGGCCACGGCGCCGATGCGGACGGATCCTTCGGTGATCTGATGTCCGCGCACGCCACGTGCCCGCATACGGGCGAGAGGTGCCCGAGAGCAGACGTCCACCACCGCGGACCGGCCGCCGATCGCATCGGCTCCGACGAGTGCGAGCGCAGCGAGGTGGCTCACCGCGTCGCCGTCGCGGAGCCTCGGCGCCACCGCTCGCACGCGCTCGACGAACGACGATTCTCCGCGGGCGACGGTACGCACGCCCGGGAACGGCGCGTCGAGGTCGCGCGCACGAAGTCGACCCGGCGACGCTCCCTCGCGAAGCGCCTCGGCCACCGAGAACGGTCTGCCGACGAGAGCTGAGGGCAGAGGTTTCGGATGCCGCATCGCCCCAGCATCCCGCTGCCTGGATGTCGGGATGACGCGTCGAACCGTGTCGGTGGACAGCCCGCCGATTCGCCTCTCTGTGCAGGAGTCGACGAGCACCTGGCGGGGCTGCGTGACCCGTCACGTTCTGCGGCTCAGCCACCAAGCAGGCCGCAGAAATCGACGGGTCGCACACGAGGGGTGCTCACGGGGGATGCGCGGGAGCGCGGCGCGGGGGCAAGGCGCGGGAGCGCGGTGCCAACGCGACCCGTCAAGAAGTGCGGCCCGATGAGCGCAGCACCCGCAGGAATCGACGGGTCGCGGGGAAGGGAGGTGAGAGCAGGTCGCGGGATGCGCGTAGGGCGCGGGGAGCGGGGGTGGCGCCGCGGCGCCGGGGGGGCGGGTGAGCGCGGGCCGGTCAAGCGCGGCGCGAACGCGACCCGTCAAGAAGTAAGGCCCGATGAGCGCAGCACCCGCAGGAATCGACGGGTCGCGGGGAAGGGAGGTGAGCGCGGGTCGCGGGATGCGCGGGGGGCGCGGCGAGCGGGGGTGGCGCCGCGGCGCGTGGGGCGCGGCGAGCGGGGGGCGCGGTGGCGCCGCGGGCCGGCGCGCGCCGGTCAGGCGCGGGCGCGAAGCGCCGCGACCACCTCGGCGACCGGTTCGACCCGCGCGTACGCGCTCGCGATCGCGGCGAGGAAGGCCGCGTGCACGTCGGCGCCGCCGACGGCGACCCCGCCGAAGGCGAGGTCGGGCGCGGCGCAGGCATCGGCGGCGACCGTCACCGCCCATCCAAAGTCGGATGCCGCGCGGACGCTGGCGTCGACGCACATGCTCGTCATCATCCCGGCGACGACGAGCGGAGCGCCGGTGTGGGCGGCGAGCGCCTCGCCGAGGAGACCCCCGAAGAACGCGTTCGGGTGGTGCTTGACGACGACCGTCTCGTCGCCCTCGGGGGCGACCCGCGGGTCGATCTCGGCTCCCGGCGTCCCGGCCTCGAGGAAGCTCCCCGAACCGGATGACTCGTGGCGCACGTGCACGATCGGGAGCCCGGCCGCGCGGAAGGCCGCCAGCAGTTCCGCGGCACGCTCGGCTGCTGCATCCGGATCCACCAGGGGGAAGCGTCCGCCGGGGAAGTAGTCGCGCTGGATGTCGATGAGGACGAGGACGGGGGCCATCGACCCAGCGTAGGTGCGCGGGTCATCGGGCGGGCGGGTCGCCGAGCTTGGCGCTCACGGCCGCCAGCTGGTGAGCGAGCTCGCGCACCTGCCCTCGCGTGGCGGGCTCGGTGTCGTCGCCGACGGTCGCCGCCGCGCGCTCGATCACCCACGACGACACCGTCGCCGTCACGACGCCGACCACCGCGATCCCGCCGCACATCAGCAGCACCGCCACGACGCGGCCCCACCAGGTGACGGGGTAGAAGTCGCCGTACCCGACGGTGGTGATGGTGACGAAGGCCCACCAGACCGCGTCACCGAAGTTCTCGATGTTGGCGCCGGGGGCGCCGCGCTCGGCCTCGAGGACGGCGAGCGCGGCGATCCAGATGAGGATCGCCGCCGCCCCGGCGCCGTAGATCGCCACCCGGTTGCGGATGGCGGACCCTGCCGTGCGCTGGAGCGCCTTCACGACGGTCAGCGCGCGAAGCAGGCGCAACGGCCGGAGCGCCGGGATCGCCACGACGGCGAGGTCGAACAGGTGTCCCCGGAACCACTTCCCGCGCGGATCCGCCAGGGCCAGCCGGACGATGTAATCGACCGCGAAGACGACCCAGGTGACCCCGATGACGACCCGGGCGACGGCGTACGCCGGCCCCTGCAGGTCGGCGATCACCTGCCACGAGTACACGACGATGAAGACCAGCGACGTGATGATCAACGGCCAATAGGTGAGTCTCTGCCATTGATCGGCGGTCAACCCCCTGGTCGCGGGTCCGCCGGCCGATGTGACGCTCACGGCACGACAGTATCGGCGGCGGTCGGCCCCGGCCGGGAGCGCACGCCGGTGCTGGCGGCGTGCGACCCTATCCCGTACCGTCGGATCAGGCGACGATGCCGCCGGGTGAGAGGAGCCACCGTGCCTCGAGATCCATGGATGCCACCCCCCGGCCTGTCCGCCCACACGGCGGAGGGCAAGATCGAGCGGGGTCGGATGCCCCGCGCCGCGCTCTCCCAGCTCGTGACCACGGGCCGAGACCCGATGGCCGTCCTCGACGCCCAAGACGTCGATCGCGTGCCGGAGCTCGTGCCGCTGCGCACGGCCCGCATGGGAGCGAGCCCCTTCGCGTTCTACCGGGGAAGCGCCGCCATCATGGCCGACGACCTGTCGCGCTGCCCGAGCACGAACATCCTCGTCGCCTCCTGCGGCGACGCGCACCTGTCGAACTTCGGTCTGTACGGGTCGCCGCAGCGCACGCTCGTGTTCGATCTGAACGATTTCGACGAGTCGGCCTGGGCCCCCTTCGAGTGGGATCTCAAGCGGCTCGTCACCAGCGTCGTCATCGCCGGCCGTGCGACCTCGCGCGACGACACCGTCGTCGAGGATGCCGCGAGGCAGGCCGTCCGCACGTATCAGCGTGGACTCCGCACGGCCGCCAAGCGGTCGCCGCTCGAGCGGTACTTCGACCGCTTCGACGCGCTCGGAGCCCGCCTTTCGACCGACTCGGAGACCGCGGCGGTCGTCGAGCGCGCGGTGCGGTCCGCGCAGAAGCGCACCGGCTCGCGCGCCGCGCGGAAGCTGACGACGACCGACGACCACGGCCGGGTGACGCTCCTGGACGATCCCCCCGTGATGACCCACCTCACGCCCGCCGACGAGGAGCGGGCCTGGCGTGTCCTCGACGAGTACCGCCTGTCGGTCAACGTCGACATCCGGGTTCTGCTGCAGAAGTACGTGATGGCCGACGTCTCGGCTCGGGTGGTCGGCGTCGGCAGCGTCGGCACACGCTGTCTGCTGATCGCGCTCCAGGACGGTGACGGCGATGTCCTCCTCCTCCAGGGCAAGGAGGCCGGCGAGAGCGTGCTCGTCCAGTACGGGCATGTGACGCAGCCCGAGGCGGTCGCGACCTTCATCGAGACCTACGGCAACGGAGGGCGGGTCGTCGCGCTCCAGCGCATCCTGCAGGCGGTGTCAGACCCATTCCTCGGTCATATCCGCCGTTCGCCGTCCGGCGCGCGGCGCGACTTCTACGTGCGGCAGTTCCACGACATGAAGGGCGGCTTCGACGCCGAGGCGATGCAGGACAAGCCGTTCCGCTGGTACGCGATGGCGTGTGCGGCGACGCTGGCGCGCGCCCACGGGCAATCGCCGACGGGTGCCACCGCGGCCGGGTATGTCGGGGGCGGGCGGCGGTTCGAGGACGCCGTCGTCGAGTGGGCGTACGCCTACGCCGACCTGTCGTACCAGGACTGGGAGGCGTTCCGCCGCCACCGCGGGAGCGAGGGCTGAGTGGGCACGGCCCGCCCGATCAGCGCGCGGTGCCCTCGGCCGATCCCTCGGTCGGACCCGACGGGTCGGACAGGATGCAGATGATCTCGCGATCGCCGTCGCCCCACGACTGCTCGGACGGGTCGATCGAGTCTGCGATGAACACCGACTCCTCGTAGGCGATCCCGACGAACGGCTCGAACGCAGACAGACACCCTTCCTCTGCGGCCGCATCGACGGCTTCGGCGCCCGGCCACTCACCATCGGGCATGTCGAAGAGATGGAAGACCTCGTAGTCGTGCGACTCCCCGCAGGGGACCACGGGCAGCTGATTGATCTCGGTCTCGGTCACCTCGGTGAAGCAGTCCCCCACAGCGATGGCGAACACGTCGGCGTTCCCGCCCTCGACGACCTCCTGCGAATCGGCGTCGCGCTCCACGGTGGAGGGAGCGGTGAAGCTCACGCATCCGGCGAGAGCGACGGCGAGGGTGCCGACGACGCCGGCGGTGAGGAGGCGGTTGGTGATGCGTGAGGTATCCATGGGACTTTCGTGGCGTGTGAGGACAGGACGAACGCCGAGATCGATCTCGGCGCGGGCCTCAGCCTAGAAGGCGCGCACTCACGCCCGCGACTCGGCGGCACCCTCGCGCGTGTCGGCTAGGCCGATTCGTCCTGAGCGCCGGGAGAGAGCGGATGACGCGGGCGCCAGACCACCAGCTCGGTGGCGCGACGCACGCGCGTGCCATGCCTCAGGGTAACGACCGAGCCGGTGGCGCCCGCCGCGAAGACCCGAGCGCCGGGGCGTGACTGGCGCTCGATCTCGAGTTGCTGCTCGAGGTCGCGCACACGACGGGTGAGGTCGTGCACCCGCTGCTCGAGGGAGATGAGCCGCGCGATCGCGGGAAGGCTCATGCCGTCAGCCGACAGTCGCGCGACCTCGCGCAGCTGCTCGACGTGGCGGAGGGAGTAGCGGCGGGAACCGCCCTGCGTGCGGGCGGGGACGACGAGACCGAGCCGGTCGTACTGGCGCAGCGTCTGCGGGTGCATGCCCGACAGCTCCGCTGCCGCGGCGATCGCGAAGATCGGCGCGTCACCGTCGATGTCGACGTGGTCCGTCATCCGTCCCTCCCGTGTCAGCCGCGCGCCTTGGCCATGAGGTCCGCCCGCGGGTTCTCCTTCGGCTCCACCTCGTGGAAGCGCTCGAGCGCTTCGCGCGCGGCGCCCTCGAGGTGCGAGGGCACGACCACCTGCACCTCGGCGAGGAGGTCGCCGGTGCCCTTCTGCGTCGCCACACCGCGTCCCTTGACGCGCAGCACGCGTCCCGAGGGGGTGCCCGGCGCAACGCGCAGCTTCACCGGGTCGCCGCCGAGCGTGGGGACCTCGATCGTGGCGCCGAGAGCCGCCTCGGTGAAGGTCACCGGGACGACGACGCGCAGATTCAGTCCCTCGCGGGTGAACACCGGGTGGGGTCGCACCGTCACCTGCACCACGATGTCGCCGCTCTCCCCGCCGTCGGGCGAGGGACGGCCGCGGCCGCGGAGGCGGATGCGCTGCCCGTCGGCGACGCCGGCCGGGATCTTCACCTTGAACGGCTTGCCGTCCTCGCCCTGGAGGGTGATGGTCTCGCCCTTCGTGGCGGTGACGAAGTCGATGGTCGTGCGCGCCGTGACATCGGCCCCGCGGGTCGGGCCGCCGAAGCCGCGGAAGCCGCCGGTGGGCTGCCCGAACCGACCCGAGCCGAAGCTTCCGCCCTGCTGCTGGTTGAACATCGCGAAGATGTCGTCGAAGTCGGCGGATTCGTAGCGCCCACCTCCACGGCTCTGACCGAACGCGCTGAAGACGTCTTCGAACCCGCCGGCGCCCGGGCCGCCCGCAGTGAAGCGGGCGCCCGAGCCCATGGCGCGGATCTGGTCGTACTCGGCACGCTGCTCGGGGTCGGAGAGCACCGCGTACGCTTCGCTGATCTCTTTGAACTTCGCCTCGGCCGCAGCATCCCCCGGTTTGGAGTCGGGGTGATACTGCCGCGCGAGCTTGCGGTAGGTCTTCTTCAGATCGGCGTCGGAGACCTCCTTGGAGACCCCCAGCACCTTGTAGAAGTCCTTCTCGAACCAGTCCTGGCTGGCCATGGCGTCTCCGGCCTACTCTGCCGGCACCGCGACGACGACCTTCGCCGGACGCAGCTCGGTCGACCCCAGCCGGTAGCCCGTCTCGACCACTTCGAGGATGGTCGCTTCGGTCGCGCCGGGGGTCGGCTGCTGGAAGATGGCCTCGTGCTGCTGCGGATCGAAGGTCTCGCCGGCGGCGCCGTATGCCTCCACGCCCATGCGCTCGACGACAGCCCGCACCTTGTCGGCGATGGCGGCGAAGGGCGTGCCCTCGACGAGATCGCCGTGCTTGGCGGCGCGGTCGAGGTCGTCGAGCACGGGGATGAGGCCCTTGGCGGCCGCCCCCTTGGCACGCTCGATCTCGATCTCGCGCTGGTCCTCGGTGCGGCGGCGGTAGTTGGCGTACTCCGCCTGCAGGCGCTTGAGGTCGGTGAGAAGCTGCGACTCCAGAGCCTCGACGCGGTCGGCGACGGCGTCGGTGTCATCCGCTGCCGCCGCGTCGGCGGACTGGGCGGCGCTGAGGATGTCGTCGACGGTGAAGTCGCCGTCCTCTGCGCTCGCCGCGTCCGCCGACGCGTTCGGTGAGGCGTCTGCCGACTCGGGCGCCGAACCGTCCTCGGGGTCAGGCCCGGGAACAGTGGGGTCGTCCTTGTCTTTCGCCATGGTTACTTCTTGTCTTCCTCGTCGTCGATGACCTCGGCGTCGACCACGTCCTCATCGTTCGAGGGCTGGTCACCTGCGGGCGCACCCTCGCCACCGGCGGGGGCGCCGTCGGCCTGCGGCGCGGCCTGATTCGCCGAGTAGATCGCCTCGCCGATCTTGCCCTGCGACTGCGACAGCTTCTCGAACGCCGACTTCACCGCGTCGTCGTCGTCACCGGCGAGCGCGGTCTTCAGCGCATCGACGTCGGCCTGGACCGACTCCTTGACGTCGGCAGGCAGCTTGTCGTCGTTGTCCTTGATGAGCTTGTCGACCGAGTAGGCGAGGGTCTCAGCCTGGTTCCGGACCTCCGCGGCCTCACGGCGCTTCTTGTCCTCCGCCGCGTGCTCCTCGGCCTCGCGCACCATGCGCTCGATGTCGTCCTTCGGCAGCGACGAGCCACCGGTGATCGTCATCGACTGCTCCTTGCCGGTGCCCTTGTCCTTCGCCGAGACGTGCACGATGCCGTTGGCGTCGATGTCGAAGGTGACCTCGATCTGCGGGATGCCGCGGGGAGCCGGCGCGATGCCGGTGAGCTCGAACGTGCCGAGCGGCTTGTTGTCGCGGGTGAACTCGCGCTCGCCCTGGAAGACCTGGATCGCGACCGACGGCTGGTTGTCGTCGGCGGTCGTGAAGGTCTCGCTCCGCTTGGTGGGGATGGCGGTGTTGCGCTCGATGAGCTTGGTCATGATGCCGCCCTTGGTCTCGATGCCGAGGCTCAGCGGGGTGACGTCAATGAGCAGGACGTCCTTGCGCTCGCCCTTCAGCACACCGGCCTGGAGGGCGGCACCGACGGCGACGACCTCATCGGGGTTCACGCCCTTGTTGGGCTCCTTGCCGGCCTCGCGCTGGACGAGCTCCGACACGGCGGGCATACGGGTCGAGCCGCCGACGAGCACGACGTGGGCGATGTCGGCGACCTTGATGCCGGCCTCCCGGATGACGTCCTCGAACGGCTTCTTGGTGCGGTCGAGGAGGTCCTTGGTGAGGTCCTCGAACTTCGCGCGGGTGATCGTCTCCGACAGTGAGACGGGGCCCGAGTCGGTCAGCGACAGGTAGGGGAGGTTGACCGAGGTGCTGGTCGAGGACGACAGCTCCTTCTTCGCCTGCTCGGCGGCCTCCTTGAGGCGCTGCAGGGCGATCTTGTCGCCCGAGACGTCGACGCCGGTGGTGTCCTTGAACTGCTTGATGAAGTACTCGACCAGACGCTGGTCCCAGTCGTCGCCGCCGAGGCGGTTGTCACCGGCGGTGGAGCGCACCTGGATGGTGGAGAAGTCGTCGTCCTTGCCCACCTCGAGGAGGGAGACGTCGAAGGTACCGCCACCGAGGTCGAAGACGAGGATGAGCTCGTCCTCCCTGCCCTTGTCCAGGCCGTACGCGAGGGCCGCGGCGGTGGGCTCGTTGATGATGCGCAGCACGTTCAGGCCCGCGATCTCACCGGCCTCCTTGGTGGCCTGGCGCTCGGCGTCGTTGAAGTACGCCGGCACCGTGATGACCGCGTCGGTCACGGTGTCGCCGAGGTACTGCTCGGCGTCGCGCTTGAGCTTCTGCAGGATGCGGGCCGAGATCTCCTGCGGCGTCCACTTCTTGCCGTCGACCTCGAAGGTCCAGTTCGTGCCCATGTGACGCTTGACGCTCGAGACGGTGCGGTCGACGTTGGTGACCGCCTGACGCTTGGCGGTCTCGCCGACGAGGATCTCGCCGTCCTTGGTGTAGGCGACCACCGAGGGGGTGGTGCGGAAGCCCTCGGCGTTCGCGATCACCTTGGGCTCGCCGCCCTCCAGCACCGCGACGACGGAGTTCGTCGTTCCGAGGTCGATACCAACAGCACGTGCCATGTGTGTTTCTCCTTTTCACGGGGCCGAGAGCCTCGACCCGGGGCGTTGTCATGAAGTCTTCTTGCGGGCGGTCCCCGAGCGCGCCGAGGGGTTGAGCCGCAATGACTCAAGACTACGCGGCGGGGCGATCGGCGTCAAATGAACTTGATATGTATCGGCTCAACTTCAGACTGGCGCGTCGTGACGGTTTCGCTTCTTCCCCCGTTCACGGAAGGGCCCTAGCGTGACGGACATGACCGCACCCGCCGAGGGCGTGCCGCCCGCCACCGCCGACAGCGCCGCCATCCCCGTGATGGGGCTGGATCTGCGGGAAGACACCTCCGCGCCGCGGCGTCAGATCTACGCGTGGGCGCTGTGGGACTGGGCGACGCAGCCGTTCAACACGGTCATCCTCACCTTCATCTTCACCGCCCTGTACCTGACGACCGACGCCTTCCTGCCGACCGATGTCGCGTCGCTCCCGGACGATGCGCCGGCGAAGGAGGCCGCCCTCGCCGACCTCGCGGTCGGGCTCGGCTGGGGTGGCACGATCGCGGGGCTCCTGATCCTCGCGATCGCCCCGATCCTCGGGCAGCAGGCCGACGCCCGCGGACGCCAGAAACTGTGGCTCGGAATCGGCACCGGCGCGCTCATCCTCTGCATGTTCGGGCTGTGGTTCGTCGAGCCTGCGCCGGCGTACTTCTGGCTGGGCGTCGCGCTCATCTCCGCCGGCACGGTGTTCGGCGAGATCGCGGCGGTGAACTCCAATGCGATGCTCATCGGCATCGCCAACCGCAAGACGATCGGCCGGGTGTCCGGGCTCGGATGGGGCTTCGGCTACCTCGGCGGCATCATCGCCCTGGTACTGGTGGTCGTGTTCTACAGCGCGGACTGGTTCGGCATCTCCGACGCCGACGGCCTGCCGTTCCGGATCATCGCCGTGGGGTGCGCGATCTGGGCGCTCGTTTTCTCGATCCCGATCTTCCTCGCCGTTCCCGAGCCCTCCGTGGGTCGCCCCGAGCGGAAGGTGGGATTCTTCGCCGCGTACGGTCTGCTGATCCGAGACGTCATCGGCCTGTACCGGAATCCGGGGACCCGCCAGACCTTCTGGTTCCTTCTCGCCAGCGCGGTCTTCCGCGACGGACTGGGCGGCGTCTTCGCGTTCGGGGCCGTCATCGCCGCGCAGGTGTTCGGTTTCGAGTTCCTCGACCTCGTGATCTTCGGCGTCGCCGCGAACCTCATCGCGGGGGTGTCGACCATCATCGCCGGCCGCTTCGACGACCGCTTCGGCCCGAAGTCGGTGATCGTCTTCTCCCTGAGCGGCATGGTGATCGCGGGGCTCGCCGTGTTCTTCCTCGTCGACGCCGGAACCACGGTCTTCTGGATCGGCGGTCTCGTGCTCTGCGCGTTCGTCGGCCCCGCGCAGGCGGCCGCGCGATCCTTCCTCTCGCGCGTCACTCCGGCGGGTCGAGAGGGCGAGATCTTCGGGCTCTACGCCACGACGGGACGTGCGGCGAGCTGGATGGCGTCGGCGATGTGGTCGGTGTTCATCATCATCGGAGGCGTGACCGCGTTCGGCATCCTCGGGATCGTGCTCGTCCTGCTCGTCGGTCTCCTGCTGCTCCTGCCTGTGCGCGCCCCACGCTGACAGGCGGCGGGAGTCAGCCGTTGAGGTTGTCGGCGAGCTTCGCGAGCAGGCGCGCGAGCTCGGCGCGCTCGGCCTCGGTGAACGTCTCCAGCGCGTGGGCGATCGCCTCGCGCCGCTCGCCACGAAAGCCCCGCACGACCCGCCGGCCGGCATCGGTCAGGGCGACGCGGGTACGCCGGGCGTCGTCGGGGTCGGCCTCGCGCCGCACCAGATCGAGCTGCACGCACTGCTGCACCAGGCGCGACGCACGGGGCTGGTCCACGCCGATCGCTTCGCCGATCTCGCCGACACTCAGCGGATGCGTCGCCGCGACCAGCGCCTCGAGGAGGCGCAGGCGCGCGGGCCCGCCGAAGTGCGAGGAGGTGCCCTCCTGGCCGGCCGTCGGCGGGCGCCGGTGGCCGTGCGGTCCCCGCTCGGACCAGGGATGCCGCGGACCGGCGGCTTCTGCGTCGCCGCGCCCCGCCCACGGCGGTCCCCCACGCCGAGGTCGGAGCCGGGCGAGGGCTGCGGCGATCTGATCGGCCGCGGCGATCCGGTCCGCGGGGTCGGGCGACGGGTCGGAGGGCGGATCGCTCACCCGGTCAGAATACATGCCTCTTGACATGCACTCCGGATACATGTCACACTGCATGTACATGCTCAATGACATACAAAACGCGTCGCCGTCGGCGACGCTGTGAGAGGACACCCCATGAACACCGAATCACCCGACACCCCGGACACACCCGACCGCCCGCTCGGCTTCTGGCTGCGCGCGACCGATGCCCTGATCTCCCGAGAGGTCGACGCAGCGCTCGCCGCCCACGACGCCGACCGGCGCGAATGGATGGTGCTGAACGTGCTCGCAGGAGAGATCGACGCACGCGGATTCCGCGACCGTCTCGCCCGCAAGCCGAAGATGCTCCGGCACCTCGCCGACCGCGGTCTCGTCGCCCTAGAGGGCGACGACTGGGTCTTGACGGCAGAGGGCCGCGCCAGGCACGACCTCCTGGCCGAAAGCGTCACCGGCATCCGCACGCGCGTCGCCGACGCCGTCTCACCCGAGGACTACCGCACGACGATCGCCTCCCTCGAGGCGATCGCGCGCGCACTCGGATTCTCCGAGGACGATCCTCGACCGTGGCGCGGCGCGCCGCGGCATCCGCGTCACCGCTTCGGCCTCCGGCCCTTCGCGCCGGGAGAACCCCGCCCCGGCGAGAAGGACGGCCCGGGTCGCCGCTTCGGCGGCAATCCCCATCACGGCTTCCGCGGCGCCGGCCCCCGTCCCGATGCGGACGCGGTTTGACCGCAGCCGGATCAGGTCTGACGGCGGATGAAGCGCATCAGGTAGGCGATGACGGCCAGCACGAGCAGGACGATCCCGAGCCAGAGCAGGAACTTCACCGCCTCGACGAACACTCCGAGGAGCAGCAGGACGATTCCGACGATGAGGAGGATGAGGGCAAGTGCGGGCATGCCTCCAGCGTGGTCCGTCTGCCTCCTCGCGGCAAAGGGTTGACAGCCGAGCCCGTGGCGTTCAGGCGCCGCGGGCTCCGGCGTCGGTGGCGCCGACATCGGTCACGTGGAAGTTCAGGTGCGAGCGCGACGCCGTCGGGCCTCGCTGACCCTGGTAGCGGTTGCCGTAGGGGCCCGAACCGTACGGCGTCTCCGTGGGCGAGGAGAGCCGGAAGAAGCAGAGCTGCCCGATCTTCATCCCCGGCCACAGCTTGATCGGCAGGGTCGCGACGTTCGACAGCTCGAGCGTGACGTGCCCGGTGAACCCCGGATCGATGAAGCCCGCCGTGGAGTGCGTGAGAAGGCCCAGCCGCCCCAGCGACGACTTCCCCTCCAGGCGCGCGGCGATGTCGTCGGGCAGGCTCACCTGCTCGAACGTCGCCCCGAGTGCGAACTCGCCCGGGTGCAGGATGAACGGCTCCGCCGGGTCGACCTCGATGAGATGGGTGAGGTCGGGCTGGTCCAGCGCCGGGTCGATGAACGGGTACTTGTGGTTGTCGAAGAGCCGGAAATAGCGGTCCAGTCGCACATCGACGCTCGAGGGCTGCACCATCGCGGGATCCCACGGCGCCAGACCGATGCGTTCGGCGTCGATCTCGGAGCGGATGTCGCGGTCGCTCAGCAGCACGCGGATCAGACTATCGCTGTCGCTGGTGTTATCCTTGCGAGGCGCTTCGGGCGCACCCTCCGGGGGTGTAGTTCAATGGCAGAACATCAGCTTCCCAAGCTGAGAGCGCGGGTTCGATTCCCGTCACCCCCTCCACCGAAGGCTCGCCATGTTCGACAGTGACCTCCCGTACGAGGACTGGCTTCCGACCAGGGAGACCGTCCACCGCTTCGCCCAGATCGTCGGGAAGCTCCGGCTGGCGCTGAGCGTCCGACGCAATCACTGGTGGAACGTCCCCTTCCACCTGACGGCGTCGGGGATCACCACACGCCCGATGGGAACGGAGCCCACCTTCACCGTCGATCTCGACTTCCTCGACCACCGGGCCCTCGTCACGACCACCTCGGGAGACCGCGCCTCCTTCGGGCTCGCGGGCCGGAGCGTCGCCACGTTCCACGCCGAGCTCGTACGGGTGCTCGACGGCTTCGGCATCGACACCTCGGGCATCCGCGAGGCCGCGCCCTTCGATCTCCCCGACGCCGCCCGCCGCTTCGCCGATGACACGGAGCACGACGACTACGACCCGGCAGCGGCAACCCGGTACTTCCGCACGCTGAGCGACGCTGGACTCACGCTGGAGGAGTTCGCGGCGCGGTTCTCGGGCAAGACCAGTCCGGTCCATCACTTCTGGCACACCTTCGACATCGCCCTCACCCGCTTCGCCGACGTCTCGGTCGAGCACGGCGCCGAGACCGACCCCGTCACGCGGGAGGCGTACTCCCGGGAGGTGACCAGTTTCGGCTTCTGGTTCGGTGACCCGCAGGTGCCCTATCCCGCGTTCTACGCCTACACCTCGCCCGAACCCGAGGGTCTGGCGGCGACACCCCTGCCCGCGGGCGCGGAGTGGGCGCCGCGAGGCTCCTCGCATCTGGCGATCTACCCGCTGAGCGCGGCCCGCGCGACCGGCGATCCCCGGGCGGCGGCCCTGAACTTCTTCGAGACGGCCTACCTCGCCGGAGCGACGCTGGCCGGCTGGGACATCGAGCGCTACCGGTGCGTCGACGGCGTCACCGATCCGCATCTCTCCGCGTCGACGGACGCGCCTGTGCGCTGACCGGCAGCGTGTGCCACGTCTCGTAGGCCATGGCGGCCGCCGCGGCGGCATCCTGCTCCTCGCACAGCGCGATGAAGCGCTCGTGGCGCTCCGCGGCCGCCGGCGCCTCGCTGCCGAAGCGCAGGCGCTCGGCGCGGCGGACGATCGGACCGAACTGCTCGAGCACCGTCACGACGGCGGCGTTGCCGAGGACCTCGATGGGGACCGCGTGTAGCTCGTCGTCGGCGTCGAGGGCTGCCGAGACGTCACCGCGCTCGGCCGCGGCGGTGAAACGCCGATTGGCGTCGCGCATGCGTGCGATGTCGGCAGGAGTGAGCCGCCCCACCGTCTCGCGGACGGCGAGTTCATGCATGGCCGCGACGACGTCGCGCGCGTCGCGGAGCGCGGACTCCTCGATGGGACTCACCGTGGTCGAGCGACCCGGCTGCGACACGACCAGGCCGCTGCCGCTGAGCCGCAGCAGCGCTTCGCGCACCGGGGTGCGGCTCACGCCGAGCCACGCAGCGAGGTCGCCGTCCTTCAGCTGCTCGCCGGGTTCGAAGGTGCCGTCGACGATCGCGTCGCGCAGCCGCCGATAGACGTCATCGCGGAGCAGACTGCGGGGTAGCGACGAGGAGGCGGGAGGGATCGGCACCTGACATATTGCACACAGTGTGCGGCCTGGCCGCAACCGCGTCCGTCCCGTGCGTCGGTCTGCCGCTAGGGCAACGGCTCGGCGGTCTTGCGCGCAGCGCGGGCCGACGAGCGCACCGCCCCGATGCTCGCCGCGATCACGAGGGCGATGCCGACGAGCTCGAGCCAGGCGAGCTCCTGGCCGAGCAGCAGGAAGCCGGCGAGGGCGGCGGTGGCCGGGGCGAGGCTCATGAGGATGGCGAAGGCCGCCGCGGGAAGCCGTCGGAGGGCGATGAGCTCGAGCGCGTAGGGGATGGTCGACGACAGCACCGCCACGGCCGCGCCCAGCGCCAGGAGATCCCAGCGGAGGAGCGCGGACCCGGCATCCCAGACCCCGAGCGGCAGCATCACGACTGCGCCGACCGCCATGGCGATGGCGAGCCCGTCGAGTCCTCGGAACTCCCGTCCGACGCGCGCCGACGCGAGGATGTAGAACGCCCAGCTCGCCGCGGCGCCCAGCGCGTAGAGCACCCCGATGGGATCGAGTCGATCCCATCCTCCGCCGCCGAGCGCGACCACCCCCGCGAAGGCCAGCACCGCCCACAGCCACGCCGAGGCCCGTTTGGAGGCGACGATCGACAGGACCAGGGGGCCGAGCACCTCGATCGTGACCGTCACCCCGAGGGCGAGGCGTTCGAGGGCGAGGTAGAACAGCCCGTTCATGAGGGCCAGCACGAGCCCGAACAGGATGACGGCGCGCCACGCCGCGCGCGAATGCCCGCGGAGCGCGGGGCGGGCGACCGCCAGCAGCAGCACGGCCGAGAAGGCCAGCCTCAGCAGCACCATGCCGAGGGGACCCACCTGCGGGAACAGCAGCACCGCGATCGAGGCCCCCACCTCCTGGCAGGCCAGGCCCGCCACCACGAGGAGGACGGCGGGGCTCGGAGCCCGCGTGCTCACGAGACCGGCGCGGTCACGGGAGGGGGCAGATCGCGTTCTGGGCGATGGCGTCGCGCTGCTGCTCGGGAGTCCAGGGCAGTCCCGCCTCGGGTGCCGTCTGCCCCGACGCGGCGGGCGCCTTCGAGGCGATCGCCGCGAGCTGCCAGGCCAGGAAGGCCCCGATCCCGTCGGCGGCGCGCGAGTTGTTCAGCGAGACGGCGACGGTCAGTCCGGTCTGCGGGTCGGCGAACGTGGCGGTGATGTACCCGGGGGTCGAGCCGTACTGGCCGATCATCGACCCCGCCTGGACGACGCCGCCGGCGGTAGTCTGCCACGACGGTGCCCCGTCGTACGGGGGCAGCGGGGCGTCGTAGCGCTCGTCGGTGTCGATCCCGAGGGCGTTCGCGGCCAATCCCTGCGCGTAACGACCGAGATCGTCGATCGTCGTCACGACGCCGGCGTCGGTCCAGCCGAAGCTCGCCGAGGCCTCGGTGATGTTCAGGGGCTCCGCGCAGTTGACGCCGCCTTCGACGTCGGGCGACCAGAGCCCGTCGAGCACGGGACCCTCGGCTGCGGGCGCAGAGGCCAGCGCGCCCGGCAGGCGGGTGCCGGTCAGGTCGAGCGGATCGAAGACCTCGTCCTGCAGCACCTCGGCCGCGGAGCGACCGGTCACACGCTCGAGGACGAGCCCGGCGAGCAGGTATCCCGAGTCGGAGTCGCGGAACGCGGCGCCGGGCGTCACGTCGGCGGTGGTGCCGACGCCGTACCCCGCGAGCTCCCGCGGGTTCCAGATGCGGTCGGGGGTGGTGAGGAAACTGCTCTGCAGGCGCGGTGCGTAATCTCCCAGCCCCGAGGTGCCGTCGCACAGCTGCTCCACGGTGATGTCGGCGAGGCCGGCAAAGCCCGAGACATAGTCGGTGATGGGCGCGTCGAGGTCGATCAATCCCCGCTCGGCGACGAGATAGACCGCATCGCAGGTCATGGCACGGGTCACCTGCCCGGCACGGAAGGCACTGTCGGCGGAGGTCTCCGTGCCCCCGGGCGCGGTGGTCCCGACCCCTGACACCCACGATCCGCTCCAGGGTGCCCAGACGCCCACGACGGCGCCGGATGACCCGGTGGCGGCCATCGCGAAGGTCACCGCGTCCTGAAGCTGGGTGACCATCTCGTCGGGGAGCGAGCCCTCGACCTGAGCGGGCACGTCGATCGGCACCGTCTCATCGGGGGAGCAGGCCGTCAGCCCGATGGCGACCGCACCTGCCACAACCATCGCGAGGGCGCCACGAAGAGCGCGCGATCGATCCGAACGCAGCCGCATGTCACCCCCCAGGAGCATCGTCGTCCTCGAGAATCTAAGCACACGAGGGCTGTGTGATCGCCCCGCGTCGTAGGGTGGTCAGCTGTGACCCACCGGTTCGACGACTCCACCGTCGCGGCGATCCTCCGCCACATGAACGACGACCACCGTGACGACAATCTGCTGATCGTGAGCGCGTTCGGCCCGTCGGGCGCGTACCGGTCGGCACGGATGACCGGGCTCGACGGTGCGGGAGGCGACTGGATGGCGCAGACCGACGCGGGCGACGAGGTCGCGGTGCGCGTGGACTGGCCCGGCGGCGCGATCACCGAGCGCCCCGAGGTGCGGCGCGAGATCGTGGCGCTGTACGACGAGGCGTGCCGTCGCCTCGGCGTCACGCCGCGACCGCACTGAGCCACGGCCGCACTGAGCGACGACCGCACGGATCGACGACCGCGCGGAAGCGCCGATCGGCGCTGGTTAGGTGACCCTAAGTCGCCTATGATGAGGCGCATGGCCGACCTCATCCCGTTCTCGGCGATGCTGCGTGAGCGCTCCAGCAGCGCGCACTCCTCCAGCGAGCGCTCCGGCTTCATGGCCGACCTCATCGACGGCGCCGGAACCCGCGAGGACTACGTCGCCCTGGTCGCCCAGCACTGGTTCATCTACGAAGCGCTCGAATCGGCCGCCGAGCGGATGCGGCGCGACCCCGTGGCATCCGTCTTCATCTCCGACAAACTGACCAGGCTCCCCGCCCTCGAATCAGACCTCGCCTTCCTGCTCGGAGCCGACTGGCGAGACCGCATCAGCCCGCTGCCGACGACGCGGGCCTACGTGGAGCGCATCCGGCAGGTCGGGGCCACCTGGCCGGGCGGTTTCGTGGCGCATCATTACACGCGCTACCTCGGCGACCTGTCGGGCGGGCTGTTCATCGGGCGTCTCATGGCGCGGCGCTTCGGCTTCGAGACCAACGGCATCGGCTTCTACCTCTTCGACGAGATCGCCGACCCCCGCGGGTTCAAGGACGTCTACCGCGAGCAGCTCGATGCCGCCCCCTGGGATGCCGACGAACAGGAGCGCGTCATCGACGAGGTGCTGCGCGCGTATCGCTACAACACCGAGCTGTTCGACGACCTCGCCGCCGCGAAGGCGGAAGCCGTCGCCTGAGGGTCAGGATGCCGCGGGGCGGCGGACGTGCTCGTGCATCCACCGGGCGACATCCGGGTCCACGCGGATGTCGCTCGGCCGGAGAGGTCGAGAGAGGTAGAGCCCGTGGAGAGAGGTGAGTCTCGACAGGGCCACGTAGGTCTGGCCGGGTGCGAACGCGCCCGAGCCGAGGTCGATCACCGCCCGGTCATAGGTCTTCCCCTGCGACTTGTGGATCGTCACCGCCCACGCCAGCCGCAGCGGGAACTGCGTGAACTCGGCGACCACCTCACGGGTGAGCGTGCGGGAGCCGGCGTTGTAGGCGTAGCGGAACCTCTCCCACACCGCGGGTTCGACGTCGAACTCCTGACCGTCGACCTCGACGCGCACGGTGCCGCCGGCGATGCGGGTGACCGTGCCGATCGTGCCGTTGACCCAGCGCGGCGGGTCGCCGTACCCCTGGGTGTCGTTGCGGAGGAACATCACCTGCGCCCCCACCTTGAGCTTCAGTTCGGTGTCGGCGGGGTAGTTCGCCTCGCCCCGCCCGAAGTCGCCGTTGATCTCGGCGACCGCGGTCTGCTCGCGGCCGACGAGCTCGGTGAGGTGCCGGCGGTTGATGTTGTTGACGATGTCGTTGCGCGTGGCGAGCGTGATGATGGGGTGCTCGCCGTCGTCGGGGTGCGGGGGCGTCCGGGCGCCGGTGTCGTTGAGCACCTGGGCGATGTCGGCGGTGACGCGCCCATGGCGGACGGCGTTCAGCATCGCCTTGAACGCGGGGTCGGCCTGCCGATGGATCTCGGCGAGCTCGCGCACGTGCAGCGAGGCGCCGTACGCGCCGAGCTCCATGAGTCCGTCACCGGCGACCTCGCCGGTCCACACCTTGGCGTCGAAGAACCAGAACGAGCGGTAGTGGTCGCGGATGTAGCGCATCTCGTCGCCGCGGGGCGGCACGGGAGCCAGCTGATACGGGTCGCCGAACATGACGATCTGGACGCCTCCGAAGGGCTCGGCGCGTCGACCCCGCGCCTGGCGGAGGGCGCGGTCGATGCCGTCCATGAGGTCGGCGTTGACCATGGAGATCTCGTCGATGACCAGGGTGTCGATGGCGTTGAGGATGCGCCTGGTCGCGTCGGACTGGTCGAGGTCGGTGTTCGCGATGAGCCCGATCGGCAGCCGGAACAGCGAGTGGATCGTCTGACCCTCGACGTTGAGCGCGGCGACTCCGGTCGGCGCGCAGACCGCGATCTGCTTGGAGGTGTTCCACGCCAGATGCTGCAGCAGCGTGGACTTGCCGGTCCCGGCGCGGCCGGTGACGAAGACGTGGTCGCGGGAGTCCTCGATGAGCCGGAACAGCGCCTCCTGCTCGGCGGAGAGCGCGGGCGTGGTCACCGGTTCATGGTAGACGGATGCCGCGGCTCCATGACGTCGGCGACGCTCGGCCAGCGCTTCGTGCCGGCCACCACACCCGTGACGATCTCGCGGAAGCGCGGACACGTGGAGATGTCGTGCGCCTGGCAGCGCAGGGCATGCTCGGTCATGAGGCGCGATCGCTCCATCTCGGCCATCCGCGCGGCGAGATCGGCGAGGTGCGCCTCGAGGACGCGGTGGCGCTCGGGCGCCCGATCGTCCAGCAGCACCCGGATCTGCTCCAGCGACATCCCCGCCCATTTGCCGCGGAGGATCACGGCGATGCGCACCAGATCGTCGTCGCTGTAGCGACGGCGGCCGCCGCCGTCGCGTGCCGGTGCGAGGAGACCGGCGTCCTCCCAGTGCCGCAGGACGTGGGTGGGCAGCGAGAAGCGCGCCGCCGCGTCGCCGATTGCCAGACCGCTTGACTTCATGTCGAGATGAAGTCACACGATGAGGTCTGACGCAACCCCATTTGAGGAGGAACCATGATCGACGCGATCGTGATCGGCGGCGGACCCGCCGGCCTGCAGGCAGCTTTGACGCTGGGTCGGATGCACCGGGAGGTGCTGCTGTTCGACTCGGGCGAGTACCGCAACGGCACGGTCGACCACGCACAGAACCTCATCACGCACGACGGCCAAGCACCCGCGGAGATCCGCCGGCTCGCGCGTGAGGAGCTCGCGGGCTACGCGACGGTGCAGGTCGTCGAGGCGACGGTGCACGCGATCGAGGCTCGGGATGACGGCGGGTTCGCCGCGATGACCGAGGACGGCGTCTTCGTCGCATCCGTCCTGATCCTCGCGACCGGCCTGCGCGACGAGCTGCCGCCGATTCCGGGGCTCGCCGAAGCGTGGGGGCGCGAGGTCGCCCACTGCCCGTTCTGCCATGGCCATGAACTCAGCGGCAAGCGCATCGGCATCCTCGGATCGGGGGCGCACGCCGCCACGCACCGGGCGATGCTCTCGCCGATCGGGTCGGAGGTCGTCGTGATCGACCCGGGCGAGGTGACCGGCGTCGAGCGGACCGCCGACGGGCTGGTGCTGCGGCGGCGCGAGGGCGACGCCATCGATGTCGGCGGACTCTTCGTCGCGCCGACGTCGACCCAGCGGTCGCCGTTCGCGGCGCAGCTGGGGCTTGCGACGCTGCCATCGGGGGGCGTCGAGGTCGATGCTCTGGGCGGCACGAGCGTGTCAGGGGTGTTCGCCGCGGGTGACATGGCGCATACCGCGGCGATGCCCGGCCCGATGGCCTCGCTCGCCGTGGCGATCGCCGCCGGCCAGCTGGCCGCCGCAGCGGCCGTTCACCAGCTCGTCGCCCGCGAGATCGACGCGGAGCGGGGAACGGTTTCCTAGACTGGGCCCATGCAGCAGGGGGCGGCGGCGGGGGGCGGGCGTCGCTCGCGCTCGCGCTTGGCCACCGATCTTGCCGTGCTGGGCGTCATCGGGGCGCTCCTGATCGCCGCGTTCGTCGCGGCGGGCGCGACCCTGTACCGCGAGTTCTACAGCCCCGCCGCGTTCGTCGAGCGCTACCTGGGACTTCTCGCCGACGGGCATGCGGCCGAGGCTCTCGCCACGCCGGGGGTCTCGGTCGACATCGAGGCCCTCGAGGCGGCGGGACTTCCTCCGACCGCGTCGCAGGCGCTGCTGCGTCGCGACGCCCTCGCCGCCCTCGGCGGCGTGGAGATCGTCGGCGAGGAGACCGACCGCAGCGTCACCCGCGTGACCGCCGCCTACCGCGCCGGTCAGTTCGAGGGGACGACGACCTTCGAGGTCGAACGCGATGGATCGGTGGGGCCGCTTCCCACCTGGCGTTTCGCCACGAGTCCCCTCGCGGTCATGCAGGTGGCCGTCCAGGGGTCGATGACCTTCGACGTCAACGGATTCTCCCTGGACAAGCGGCAGGTCTCGCCCGACGGCGCGGAAGCCGACCCCTCGGCGCCGGTGTCGCTGCTGGTGTTCTCCCCCGGCATCTACTCCGTCTCTGTGGACACGGCGATCTCGACGACGCCCGGGGTGGCCGTGGTGTCTGACAGTCCGTTCTCGTCGGTGCCGGTGTCGCTGCAGGCCCAGCCGACCGAGGAGTTCGTCTCGGTGGTGCAGGACCGTGTCGAGGAGTTCCTCACCGGGTGCGCCGCCCAGGAGGTGCTCCAGCCGACCGGTTGTCCCTTCGGCTACCGCGTGCAGGACCGCATCGTCTCGCCCCCGACCTGGTCGATCGCGCAGCAGCCCGCCATCCGTCTGGAGCCGGACGGGGCGAACTGGGTCATTCCGCCGACCCCGGCCGTGGCGCGGATCGCCGTCGACATCCGTTCGCTCTTCGACGGGCGCGTGGAGAGCACGGAGGAAGACGTGCCGTTCACGCTCGCGGGCAGCATCACGGTCGATCCCGAGGGGCGTGCGTCGATCTCGATCACGACCTCGGAGACGCAGTGATCCCCGACGGGACGGTCAGCGACTGACGCGGGCTCCGCGCTCAGCCCGCTCAGCCCGCTCGGCGTCGCGCTGGGCGAGGGCGGCGAGCTGGGCGTTGTAGGCCTCGAGCTCGGCATCGTCGGTGCGGTCGGCGTGGCGGTCGCTGCGCTTCTGGTCGCGGGCGTCGCTGCGGCTCCACTGGATCGCGACGGTGATGGCGAGGATCAGGGTCGGGAGCTCGCCCACCGACCACGCGAGTCCACCGCCGATGTACTGGTCCTCCAGCGGCGTGGGCCCCCAGGTGCGACCCATCGAGCCGAACCACTCGGCGACCATGAGGCCGGACTGCATCATCATCGCGACCCCGAAGAACGCGTGCATCGCCATGACGCCGATGAGGAGCAGCAGCCGGCCCGCGTACGGCAGCCGCCAGGGCACGGGGTCGATGCCGATGAGGGTGAGGGCGAAGAGGTATCCGGTGATGAGGAAGTGGGCGATCATCCACTCGTGGCCGAGGTGGTCGTAGAGCGACCAGCGGAAGAGGTCGGTGTAGTAGAACGCCCAGAGCGACCCGATGAAGAGCCCGGCGGCCACGAACGGATTCGTCAGCACGCGGGAGAACGGCGTGTGCACCGCCCACAGGATCCACTCGCGGCCGCCGCGCGTGCCGTCATCGCGCTTGTGGATCGCCCGCGCCGCCAGAGTCACGGGGGCACCGGCGACGAGGAGGGCGGGGATGGCCATCGACAGCAGCATGTGGCCGAGCATGTGCACGCTGAACAGGTAGTCCTGGTAGGCGTTGATCGGACCGCTCGTCACCCAGAAGAGCAGCACGATCCCGACCACCCACAGCACCGTGCGGTACACCGGCCACCGGTCGCCGCGGCGGGTGAGGCGCCACACGCCCGCGAGGTAGAAGAACAGTCCGAAGCCGGCCGCGGTCGCCCAGAGCAGGTCGAGGTCCCACGCCGTGAGCCACCGGTCGAGGGTGAACTCGGGCGGGAGCGGAGCGCCCGTGAGGACTTCCGCCGGGGTGCGCACGGTCGGGAGGGCGGTGTCGACCGGCGGGGGCGTGCGGGCGAGCGCGGCGGCCGCGCCGCTGGCGATGCCCATGAACGCCAGTTCGACGGCGATGATCCCCCAGAAGCGGCGGGCCGCGGCATCCGGCTTCCGATCCAGTCGTGCGATGGCGCCCCGGCGGTACCAGGCGCCGAAGACCCCGATGGCGATGAGGGCGATCACCTTCACCGCCAGAATCGCGCCGTAGGGGCTGAGGAGCGCCTCGGGGGTGACCACGCCGATGGCCGCGCGGACGGTGCCCGAGAGGGCGACGACGAGGAATGCGGCCAGGGCGATGCTCGAGTAACGGCTGAGGACGACGGTGAGGCGGGAGCGCTCGAGGACGGGCCGGAGGATGACGAGAAGCAGAAGGCCGCCGAGCCAGGCCGCGGCGGCGATGATGTGGAGCGCGAGGGCGACGACGGCGGAGTTGTGGTTCGCCTCCTCACCGGAGTGCCCCTGCGTGGCCATCGGGATGAGCGCCGCGATCGCCGCGATCGCGACGAGCATCGTGGCGAGCCAGGAGCGCACCGCGAAGGTGAGGACGGTGAGGGCGGCTCCGGCGATCGTCGTGAGGAGCCACGCCCGGCCGGGTTCGGTGTCGACGAGGAAGCGGCCGAGCTGCGCGCCGAACTCGGCGCCGGCGTTGATGGCCGGGTTGAACGCGTCGACGAAGGTGAGGAAGCCGGTGGCTGCGGCCGAGACGGTGAAGATCGCCGCCGAGACCGATGCGGTGTCGAGGGCGACGTCGAACTCGCGTTCACCCGCGCGGAGGGCGAAGAGCGCCAGGACGAGGGCGCCGACCATGCCGGCCGCGGAGAGGTTGACCAGGAGCTTGGCGACGGGGAGGCCCCAGCGCGCGACGGGGCCGGGATCGCCGATCAGCAGCGGGGCCGCTCCCCCGCCGAGGGCGAGTCCCGCGACAAGGGTGACGAGCGCCGCGGCGACCAGGATCACGGGCCCGGTGGCCCGCAGCGCGCGGGAGTTCACCCCTCCAGCCTACGGGCGGGCGGTGGACGGCGGCTGGGTGCGGGGATGCCGAAGGGGGATGCCGCGGTGTGCGACATCCCCCTTCGATCAGGGTGCGATCGTGATTACTTGACCGCAGCCTTGAGCTTGGAGCCGGCGGTCACCTTGACGCGCTTGCCGGCGGGGATCTTGATCTCTTCGCCCGTCTGGGGGTTGCGGCCGGTGCGAGCCGAGGTCTCGACCTGCTCGAAGGAGATCCATCCGGGGATGGAGACCTTGCTGCCCTTGGCCACCGCCTCCGACACCGTGGAGAAGAGCGAGTCGAGCACGCCGGACACGGCGGACTGGCTCTGACCCGTGGCGCTCGCGATGCTCGCGACGAGTTCGGTCTTGGTGATGGACTTGTCAGCCATGTGGATTGTCCTCCAGGGCGACCACAGGTCGCCTTCTGCTACGTGGACCGGGGCGGGGTTCGCCGCCGGCTGGTCGGACCGACCGGGGTCGAATATACCCACGGAACCGCGGAATTTCGCGGATTTCGGCTCCTGGCGGACGGAATGGGCGGCGTGTCGTCGGATCTGTGGTGCTGTTGTGACGCCTGAGGCGGCATTCCGGGGCTTTTTCGGCTGTGCACCGGGCGCCCGTCGCGGTCAGCGCCCGTGGAGCCGGCGAAGGGCCGCGACCACGTCGCCGTGCCATCGCCGAGCAGCGGGAAGCACGCCGGTGAAGATGGGGGTGTCGTGGGTGACGCCGAGATACTGCACCGCGCTGGCATCGACGCCCGATGCACGGAGCGCGGCGGCGTAGGCGGCACCATCGCCCCGGAGCGGGTCGAACTCGGCGGTGAGGATGACCGCGGGCGGCAGTCCTGCGTGCGAGGCGGCGAGAAGGGGCGAGGCGAGGGGCTCGCGCGCCGTCCGACGGTGGGGCAGGTAGGTGCGCGCGACCGATCGGAGTTCGCGCAGGGCGATGACGGTCGGCACACCCAGCGCCCGCGTCGCCCGGAGGTCGAGGTGCCGGCCCGTGAGGTCGAGCACCGGAACCTCGAGCACCTGGAGGCGGAGGGGCAGCGGATCGTCGTCGTCGCGGTTGATGAGTGTGACGGCTGCGGCGAGGTTCGCTCCCGCGGAGGTGCCGAGGATTCCGACGCGGTCCTCGTCGACGCCGAGCTCGGCCGCGTGGGCGAACAGCCAGCGGAGCACCGCTGCGCCCTGCTCGACGGCGACGGGATAGCGGTGCTCGGGGGCGAGGGCGTAGTCGACGGCGACGATGACGACGTCGGCGTCGGCGGCGCGGCGACGGAAGCCGGCGTCGGTGGTCGGATAGTCGACGCCGCCGATGCGGAAGGCGCCGCCGAAGAAGGCCAGTACCGCGGGGAGGGGTGCCACGGCGGCATCCGCGTCGGACGGGCGCGGATCGTAGACGCGCACGCGCACGGCGGGCCTGCCCGGAACCGCCACGGTGTGCTCGACGGTGCGGATGTCGGGGCCCGGGGTCCCGACGGTCTCGAGCTCGGTGCGGTCCCACGCGAGGGCCGCGCGGCGGTGCTTCGCGCGCGCGCGGGCGCGCGGGCCGGGCGACCCCTCGGCGCGGGTGCGGGGCGCGGGCGCACTCGAGGGCGGCCCGAAGCGCCAGATCGCGGCCAGGCGCGTCTTCAGCCGCGAGACGGCCTGCCCGAAGAGGTACTTCCGGTGGACGCGAAGGCGGTCGGCGAAGACCGGGTCGAGTGGCACGGCGTTCCTTTCCCGGGGACACCTGAGTCTACGAGCGACGGATCCGGCGGGACCTCGGTCGGTGCCGGATCGGCGGGCATCGCCTACCGTGACCCGCATGACCATCCCCGGTATCGTCGCCACCCTCGTCGGGATCATCCTGATCGTCACGGCGCTCTACGACGTCTTCCAGACGCTGCTCCGGCCGAGCGAGACCGGCCGTCTGACGCACATCATCTTCCGGCTGTCGTGGGCGATCGTGCCGAGTCGCCGTTTTCCGGCATCCGCGCCCCTGACCATCCTCATCGTCATCGGGGTCTGGGTCGCGCTCATCACCCTCGGCTGGGCGCTGGTCTACCTGCCGCATATGCCGCACGGATTCGCGTACCAGAGTCTGGAACCGGCGGAGTTCGACCCGTTCGCCGAGTCTGTGACGATGTCGCTCGTCGCTCTCACCACCCTCGGGCTGGGTGACGTCGTGCCCGCTCAGCCGCTGTTGCGGCTGGTGTCTCCCCTGGAGGCGCTGATGGGGTTCGCGCTGCTGTCGGCATCGGTCTCTTGGTTCATGCAGCTCTACCCGGCGCTTGCGCGCAGGCGCGCCTTCGGGCTGCAGATCGAGAGCCTTCGTCGTTCGCGTACCGCTGAGGACCTGGTGACCTTCAGCGATGAGCGCGCGGCCTCGATCGTCGATCGGGTGACCGAGTCGCTTGCGGTGCTCACGGCCGATCTGGTGCAGAACTCCGAGATCTTCTACTTCGCCGACGAGTCGCGCCGGCTGTCGGCGCCGCAGGCGATGGAGTACGTGCTCGAGCTGCGTGACGTGGCGGAAGGGTCTCCGCGCTCAGCAGTGCGCAGTGCGGGTCGCGCCCTCGCCGTGATCGTGGACGAGCTCGCCGATCTGTTGAAGGCCCAGTACCCGCACGTGCGCGGGGAGTCGACCGATGAGGTGGTCACCGATGTCGCGGTGGCGCACCGCCGGCTCGCCCGCTGAGGAACGGCGAAGGGCGGGAGCTCCGGAGAACTCCCGCCCTTCAGCGGCTGGCGTCTGTTACCAGGACGACTTCGTCACACCGGGCAGCTCGCCACGGTGAGCCATGTCGCGGAAGCGCACACGCGAGATACCGAACTTGCGGAGGTTTCCGCGGGGACGGCCGTCGATCGCGTCGCGCTGACGCAGGCGGACCGGCGACGCGTTGCGGGGAAGCTTCTGCAGGCCCAGGCGGGCGGCTTCGCGCTCTTCGTCGGTGCTGGTGGGGCTGACGAGGGCCTTCTTCAGCTCGGCCCGCTTGGCCGCGTAGCGCTCGACGATCTCCTTGCGCTGGTTGTTGCGCGCGATCTTGCTCTTCTTGGCCATGAGATCAGCGCTCCTCTCGGAATTCGACGTGCTTGCGGATGACCGGGTCGTACTTCTTCAGCACGATGCGGTCGGGGTTGTTTCGGCGGTTCTTGCGCGTCACGTAGGTGTACCCCGTGCCGGCGGTCGAACGCAGCTTGATGATCGGACGAACGTCCTGAGCCTTCTTCGCCATTAGAGCTTCACACCCTTCGCGATGAGGTCCTTCACGACCGACTCGATGCCGCGGACGTCAATGACCTTGATGCCCTTGGCCGACACGTTCAGCGTGATCTTCCGACCGAGCGAGGGAACGTAGTAGGTCTTCTTCTGCACGTTCGGGTCGAAGCGGCGCTTCGTCCGGCGGTGCGAGTGCGAGATGTTGTGACCGAAGCCGGGAACCGCTCCAGTCACCTGGCACACTGCTGCCATGGTGATGTCTCCTTC
Organism: Microbacterium sp. SLBN-154; assembly: GCF_006715565.1. NCBI lineage: Bacteria > Bacillati > Actinomycetota > Actinomycetes > Micrococcales > Microbacteriaceae > Microbacterium > Microbacterium sp. SLBN-154. The sequence continues at coordinate 627,480 of NZ_VFNL01000001.1, read as the reverse complement.
TGTACCGTGACACCGGACGGTGCCACCCAAGATCCCTTGTCTGCACCCCGTTCCGGGCGCGACCGTGGGCCGGCATCGAAGGAGGGGTACGAACTACACGCTGGAGTGCGCGCAGACAAACCTCGATGGTACCGGATGCCGCGGGCCCGGCCTAATCGGGATGGGCCGGGATCGGGCGCCGGGGGTCAGGCGGTCAGGCGGTAGCGGGCTCGCCCGGCCAGTCGCGGCCTTCGCTGTGGATCGATCCAGGGTGGGGGCACCAGGTGCACGCGGCCTTCGACCCCCGCACCGTCGACCGTGATCTCCCACCCGTCGGAGTGAAGCCGATGGTGACAGCCGGTGCAGAGGAGGACCCCGTTGGCCAGATCCGTCCTGCCCCGGTCCCTGTCCCACCAGGCGATGTGGTGCACATGACACCACATCGGCGGGGCACCGCAGTCGATGCATCCTCCGTCGCGCTCGGCGATGGCGAGCTTCTGGGCCGTGGTGAACAGTCGGCGGGTGCGACCCCAGTCGAGGATCTCGCTTTCACCGCCGAGCACGCAGGGGATGACCTGCTGATCGGCGGCCAGTCGTCGGATCATGCCTGCGGGCACGGGCTGGGCGATGCCGTCGATCGTCGCCGTGCCGACGCCGCTTTCGAGCGCCTCGAGATCCATGCGGATCACGACGGTCGTCGACGCAGCGGTCGGAACCCGGTCGCATCCGATGGCGTGCCGGCAGATGTCGGCGAGGGCATCGGCGTTCATCTGTTTCACCGACCGGGTGTCGCGGTCATCGTCGGGAGAGTGCTCGTTCCGCCGGAGACTCGCGCCCACGAGCGACTCGATCGCCGCCTTCACCGGCGCTCCGGTCTCGACGTCGAGCTTCGCCGAGATGACCAGCATCCCGTCGCGCTCCTGGATCACGAGCGCCCGTGCGCCCCGCAGCTCCTCATGGCGCGGGGCCACACCGTCGGGATCGAGGTGCGCCTCCACGCGCGCGAGCAGCTTGACCAGCTCATCGGGCCGCAGCCCGGGCGCCAGATCGCAGAGCTGCCGCTCGGCGTCCTCGAGCCGCGCGGAGTCGACCCGCAGCGCCAGCTTCGTCAACATGGTCACGATCGATGCGGCGGCCGTCATCCCCATCCGTCCGGCGGATAGCGCGGCCGCCACGTGCGGATGCCTGGCCGGGAGCTGCTCACCGCTCAGGGCGGTGCGGGGTGCCGTCGCTTCGCCGACCTGGATCATCCGCACGGACTCACCGACGCTCGTGCCGGTCGTCGTCGAGATGAGGACTGCGGGTGACGAGAATCCCTGCCGCTTCGCCAGCGAGTCTCTCCCGAGCTCAGCGCGCGATTGCCGAGCGACCTCCGCCGCGACGCCGGCGTACGCGGCATCGACGTGCCTCTTCAACGACCCGAAAGCGTCGGTCACCGCGATCAACTCCGACGGAGTGAGCGCCGATGGCATGCGGTCGCCGCCTGCGAGCGCCAGCACCTCGAGCGCCTGGGCGATCCCCGCAAGTGGTGACGTCATGCCACGATGTTAGTACACATGTTCTACTCGATCAAGACTTGGTGACGAAGATTTCTTCGATATACTGATGCCGTCGCACACGGCGGCGCATCGACCGAACGAACGGCAAGGAGCAGGATGTCCTTCCAGGCCTATCTCGACACCATCGAACGCAAGACTGGTCTCACCCCCCGGCAACTCGTCGACATCGCCCACGGGCGAGGACTCGATGCACCCGGCGTGAAAGCGGCAGAGATCATCGAGTGGCTGAAGTCCGACTACGACCTGGGGCGTGGTCACGCCATGGCGATGGTCCACGTCATCACCAAGGGCGATCGAATCGACTCGAAGCACGTCGGTTCGGGTGGCGCGCACGCCGACGCGAGCGACCGTCTCTGGCTCGACGGCATCGCGACCAAGCCCGAAGGGCTCTGAAGTCGCGTTCGGCTTCGGAGGCTGCTCCGACGTCCGAGTCGCTTCGAGGTTCGAGGTCCGAAGTCGAGGTCGGGGTCGGGGACCGACATCGCGACAGCCGAGCGCACGGGATACCGCCGTCGGTCGTCGTGACGCTCAGGTGTTCCGGGTGTCGGCCTCGCGGGCACCCCGTCCCCACCGGAAGGCCGACACCGTCGGGTCGCCGTCGATCCAGAAACGCCAGGGGAACACGGCGGTTCCCGCGACTCCGGCGACACCGACCCGCGGCCCGGCGACCGTCTCCGGAAGAGGTTCATCAGGAAGGAGCAGTCTCGCCACCGCTCCCGCGCGCGGCTCGGAGGTGATCGCGTCGATTCCATCGTGGACCGGATGCCGCAGGCCGACCGCCTGCCCCAATCGGCCGGGTCCCCGAGCGAGGTCACGATCCGGGAGGGCGCGAGGAGAAGAAGCAACGCCTGCGGGAACCGGCGGACCAGACGCAGCGCCGGCGGGAACCAACGGACCAGACGCAGCGCCGGCGGGAACCGACGGACCAGACGCAACACCGGCGGGAACCGACGGACCAGACGCGACACCGGCAGGAACCGACGGAGAAGCGACAGCGGCGGCAGAAACCGGCACGCGGGTGGCGGTGCGACGGCGCGCCGCGGCATCCCTCCCGCTCACGATCTCACCCGCGCGCAGGAGGATTCCGCCGGCGGTGCCCTCGGGGCCGCACACGACGTTCACGCACGAATGGATTCCGTGACTGAGGTAGACGTAGAGGTGGCCCGGCTCCCCCCACATGGTGGCGTTGCGCGCGGTCGGTCCCATGCGAGCATGCGACCCGGGGTCGGGCACCGAGCCCGTGCCCCGACCGTGGTAGGCCTCGACCTCGGTGAGGCGGACGGCGACGGTCTCTCCGTCGACGGTCACCTCGAGGATTCCCCCGAGCAGCCGCGGCGCGACGTCGACGGGCAGTCCCGCAACGTCGGCGCGGGAGGCCGGCCGGAGCCCCGAGCCCTCTCCGCCGGGCTGATGGGGGATCGCGCTCACCGCGGGGGCACCTGACACCACGAGATGTCGAAGCCCTGCAGCGAGACGACCTGCGTCCCGTCGTCGATCTCGACGATGCGGGTCTGCAGTCGTTCGGGGAGCGGTAGGCGATAGTCGTCGTACGCGTTCTGCGCCGCGGCCGGCGCGACGAGCACTGCGAGATAGCGTGCGCTCGGCGATACGCAGGTCTGCACGACGGCGTCCGCCGCACCGATCTCGGTGAGGGCGCTCGTGGCCCCGTCGGCGCCGACGCGCACGACGGCGGTCGATCCGGTGGGGTTGCCGCCGCTGTCGAACACCGCGGCGGAGCGGATCGTCCCGCCGTCGGGCATGGGCGTGATCGTGGTGACCGTCCCGAGATCGGTTTGGGGAACCCCGAGCGGCTCTTCCGAGGCATCCGTCAGATCGATCACCGCCGGCCCGTCCGCGCGCTCCACGACCGCCTCCGACGAGCCGCGGGCGATCCCGCTGATCGACAACGCCGTCCCGAGCGCCGTCGAATCGGCACCGTCGGCGCCCGTCAGGAGGAGCTGTCCATCGAAGGAGAGGAGAAGGATGCTGTCGGTGTCAGGCACGAACCGCCACTCGGCGATGCGGGGGTCGGCGCCCTCGATCGCGATCTCGGTGGGGTCGACCTCGGCGGCGCCCCGGGCGAGTGATGCCGTGTAGAGACGACTCTCCCGGGCGCCTTCGGCGCTGACATCCTCGTCGGTGTACAGGTAGCCGACCACCTCGCCGCGGTCGGCGCTCTGCAGATTCGTGACGAACCCGTCACCGGGCAGCGGAAGGCTCCGCTCGTCGCCGCCCTCGAGGTTCGTCACGATCAGCTCGGCCGATCCGTCGTCGTCGAGCACCGACATCACCAGATGTCGCGAGGTCGCTCGGAAGTCCTCGATGTGAGGGTGGGTGAACACCGCCTCGGCATTCTCACCGGTGAGATCGGTGCGGAACACCGTGTCGCCGCCATTCCCGCGCTGCAGCAGGAAGACCTCCGCGCGCGGCGTCCGGAACGTCTCGGTGACCTCGGTGGCGGGCCCCCCTCCTGCGGCGGCCAGCCCCTCGATGGTGATCGTGTACTCGGTGTCATCCCGCAGCGGGAGCCCGAACCGCACGCCGAGGCTCCGCCCCGAGGTGTCGACCGCGAAAGGGACCTCGGGGGTGATGCTGACCTGGTCGGCTGTCACCTCTGCCAGCGGCAGCGAGGTCGAGACGATCAACCGACCTCCCGATGCCGCAGCGGCCGCCTCGGGGTCGACATCGACCGCCGTCACCCGCGGCCCCTGAAGAGTGCTCACCGCGGCGCCCGCGAGTCCCAGGGCGCCGAGAAGCGCGGCGACGATGAGGAAGGGCAGCACGAACGCGCGACGAGGAGTCGGCCGCGGACGCGCCGAAGAGCGCGCGCGGTCAGTACTCATACGGATCCTCGGGCTCGTCGATCAGCTCCACCGTCGCCGCGTCGATGAACAGTCGTCCATCGGAGTTGGCGCGCACCATGCCGTCGACCGTGACCCACTGCCCGGTCTCGGCGTCGGCGGAGGCCTCGTTCTCGCCGACCGCGACAGGGATGCTCGCCGACTGGGCATCGATCACGCAGTGGGTGATCACCAGGCGCGACAGCGCGAATCCGCCGCCGTCCCCTGGCGTGACGAATCCGGTCAGCGTCACGGGATCGCCGTCGAACGCCTCGGGGTTCGTCGCGGTGGCGAAGACCGCCGACCACTCCCCGACGCCGAACGAGGCGGTGTCGCCGGTGCGGGCAAGGGTGACCACATCGGTTCCACCGAACAGGGGCGGCGCTCCGACGTCGCGTGAGATCGCGAGCTCGGCCGACAGGGAGCGCGGGGGGAGGACGAGTGTCAGCAGCACGACCGCCGTGGCGAGGACCGCCCCCGTACCGGTCGCGATCACCCCGAGAGTGCGTCGGCGGGACCCGCGCGACGCCCGGGCCGGACGAGGACGGGATGCTGCGGCACGCGCCTGCGCACGCGTGGCGACCCGGGTGGCGAGGGGCGCCCCGTGGTCGGGAGAGGAACGGATCTCCGGATCGGTCGCATGCCCGTGCGCATGCCCGTGCTGATGCGCGTGCGCATCAGCACCGTGACCGTCACCGTGACCGTCACCGTGATCGTGTCCGTGGTCGTCTTCGGCGCCGACCGGGAGCAGGAAGCTCAACACCGCGCCGATCAGCACAAGGACCGACATCGACACCGCGAACCACGACGATTCGGGGTTGATGTAGAGACCCAGCCGCCCCGTGAGGGCGAGGGAGACGGTGACGACGGCCATGATCGCAGCGAGTCCGACGCCGAGCCAGCGCGTGAGGAGGGCGGAACGCTCAGGCAAGGAGGTTCACCCCCGTCCCGATCGCGAAGGCGGCGAGGAGCACCACGACGACGACACCGGCCAGCGCACGGGTGGTGAAGGTGGTGCGCATGAGGGCGAGCATCTTCACGTCGACGAGGGGTCCGACGAGCAGGAACGCCACCAGCGACCCTGGTGTGAACGTCGAGGCGAACGACAGCGCGAAGAACGAGTCGACGTTCGAGCAGATCGACACCACCATCGCCAGGGCGATCATCGCGACGATCGACAGCGCTGGGTTCGACCCGATCGCCAGCAGGACATCGCGGGGGATCAGCACCTGCACGGCGCCGGCGATCGCCGAACCGATGATGAGTGCCGGCATGACGGCCCGCAGCTCGATCACGAACTGCGCGAGGCTGCGACGCCCCCGCTCACCGAGGGCACCGGCCGTCCCGGCCTCGACCGGACCGCGCGCCAGCTGCAGCGCGCAGGTATCGCGGAAGCGGTCGGTGAGGAGTGCGTCGGGGTCGGGGTGACGGCTGTAGAGCCAGCCGATGAGGTTGGCGATGAGATACCCGCCGATGAGTCGGACGACCAGGATCCCGTCGTCGAAGCCGAACGCAGCGTGGGTGGTGATGATGACGATCGGGTTCACGATCGGCGCGGCGATGAGGAACGTCATCGTCTCGGAGACGCTGAACCCGCGCATCAACAGGCCCCGGGCGAACGGCACGTTGCCGCATTCGCAGACCGGGATCAGCATGCCGAGCAGGGAGAGGACGGCCCGGCGCGCCCAGGCTCGCCGCGGCATCCATCTTTCGATCAGCCCCGGCGGTACCCACACCTGCACCGCGATCGAGAGCACGACGCCCAGGACGACGAAGGGAAGGGACTCGATCAGCACGCTGACGGCGAGAGTGAGCCCGTCCTGCCCGCGTGTAGGCAGCGGGTCGGGGAAGATCGCGGGGGCGAGCGCGTCGATGAGGAAGAGCCCGACGATGACCGCGGCGCCGATCCCGAGCGCCACCAGCGCACGCGCGAACGACGACGGCCGCGACCCCTCGGGGGTCACGGTGCGATCGCGCGCGGGGGCGACGCGGGGGGCCGGATCAGTCCGTGTCACGCTCACCGGCTCCGGCCGTGCAGGCGGAGCAGTATCCGAAGATGTCGACGATGTGCTCGGCCTGACTGAACCCGTGGGCGGCCGCAGTGCGCCGCGCCCAGTCCTCGACATCCGTCGCTTCGATCTCGACGGTCACGCCGCAGTTGCGGCAGATCAGGTGATGGTGGTGACCCGTCGATACACAGGCCCGGTAGAGGCTCTCGCCTTCAGGGCTCTGCAGCGAATCGGCCTGACCGTTCGCGGCGAGCCCGGCCAGGGCCCGATACACCGTCGCCAGCCCGATGCCGGTGTTCTCGTCACGGAGGGTGGCGTGCAGCGACTGAGCACTGACGAAGCCGCGGGCGTCGGCGAGGGCTTCGCGCACGCGTTCGCGCTGCCACGTGTTCCGCTGGGCCATGGTCAGGAGTTTAGCGAGCCGCCCTGAACCACCGCTGGACGCCGTTCTCCCCCGCGCTCACGGGTCACCCGGCCCTGGCGCGCACCGACCGCACGGCACACCAGGTAGATCACGAACGAGATCGTGGTGATGTAGGGGCTCACCGGAAGCGTGCCGGCGATGGCGAGGAGGATACCGCCCACCGCGGACACGAAGCCGAAGGTCGCCGCCAGAAGCGGCACCGAGAGCGGCCCGTGGGCGACGCGCATCGCCGCGGCGGCCGGCGTCACGAGCAGCGCCATGACCAGGAGTGCGCCGATGATGTGCACGGCGACGGCGACGATGAGACCGAGCAGGATCATGAACAGCAGCGACACCGCGGTCGTGGGCACGCCGCGCGCCGCTGCCGACTGCGGGTCGAGGGAGTCGAAGCGCAGCGGCCGCCAGATCACCAGCATCCCGAGCAGCACGACCGCGCTGATGCCGATCAGCCAGCCGAGCTGGCCGGTCTGCACCGACACGATCTGCCCGGTCAGCAGGCTGAAGCGGTTGGCACTGCGCCCGTCGTAGAGGGAGAGGAACAGGATGCCGAGGCCGAGGCCGAACGGCATCAGGACGCCGATGATCGAGTTGCGGTCTCTGGCGCGGGCGCCGAGCCAGCCGATCAGGGCTGCCGCGATGAGAGACCCGAAGATCGAGCCGGTCACGACGTCGACGCCGATGAGGAGCGCCGCCGCGGCGCCGGCGAAGGAGAGCTCGCTGATGCCGTGCACGGCGAAGGCCATGTCGCGCTGCATGACGAAGACGCCGACGAGACCGCCGACCAGGCCCAGCGCGGCACCCGCCCAGACGGCGTTGGAGACGAGTCCGAGCAGCTGGCCGTAGACCGGGAGACCACCGAACATGGCCTCCCAGATGGCGTCCCAGCTCACGAGTGGTCCTCGTCGTGGTGGTGATGATGCGTTTCCTCCGCGTCCGGCGCGCCGACCACGACGAGCCGGTCGCCCGCCCGCAGGACGAAGACGGGCGTGCCGTACAGCTCGGTGAGGACATCGGAGCGCAGCACTTCGTCGGGACTGCCCAGGGTGAACCGTCCGCCGGCGATGTAGAGGATCCGGTCGACCTTGCCCAGCAGCGGATTGACGTCGTGCGTGACGAGGAGCACCGCGGCGTTCCGCTCGCGCCGATGCCGGTCGATCAGGTCGACGACGGCTCTCTGGTTCGCCAGGTCGAGACTCGTCAGCGGCTCGTCGCAGAGGAGGAGCTTCGGCTCGTCAGCGAGGGCCTGTCCGATGCGGAGTCGCTGCTGCTCCCCCCCGGAGAGCACCCCGACGGGGCGGTCGGCGAACGCTCGCGCCCCCACCTCATCGATCAGTCTCTCCACCCGCGCCGCGTCGCGGCGGCGTGGAATGGGCAGACCGAATCGGTGACCGTTGACCCCGAGCGCCACGACGTCGCGTCCGCGCAGCGCGACGTCGCGCGGGAGCGGCCGTGACTGCGGGATGTAGCCGATACGGCGGTTGCCCCCGGGGCGCACCGGCTCACCGAGCACCGAGATCGCGCCCGAGCTCAGCGACTGGAGGCCCAGGATCGCCTGGAGGAGGGTCGTCTTCCCCGACCCGCTCGGGCCGAGCACGGCGATGAGCTCACCGGGCGCGACCGAGAGGTCGAGGCCCGCCCACAGCTCGCGGCCCGATCGCCGCAGCGCGGCATCCTGGATCTCGAGCGCAGGCGCGGTGGCCGTCACTCCGCCAGAGCGTCGCTGAGCGCTGCGATGTTCGCCTGCATCCACGAGATGTAAGTCTCCCCCTCAGGGAGCGTTTCCGAAAACGCGATGACCGGGATCCGGAGGGTCTCGGCCTCTCCGATGACCTGCTCGGTCTCGGCTCCGCCCGTCTGGGTGTTCGTGATGACGACGCGCACATCGTCGGCGCGGAGCAGGTCGAGCGACTCGAGGAGCGTGGCGGGCGGAACATCCTGTCCCTCTTCCACCGCCTCACTGAAGGCATCGGGGGTGACGTTCTCGAGACCCGCCTCGGCGGCGAGGTAGACCGGCACCGGCTCGGTCACGAAGACTCGCGCGCCGCCGTTCGCGTCAGCAACGTCGCCGAGGGACTCCTCGAGAGCCTCGATCTCTGCGGTGAAGGCGTCGAGGTTCGTCGCGAAGGTGTCAGCATCGTCCGGACGCAGCTCGGTGAGTTCATCGGCGATCGCCTCCGCGACGTACGCGATGGTGTGCGGGTCGTACCAGACGTGCTCGTTGAAGCCCTCGATGTGGTCGTGGGCGTGGTCTCCATTCTCGGCGTGAGCCTCGCCCTCCTCACCCTCGACATGCGCCTCGCCCTCCTCGTGGGCGTGGTCTTCACCCTCGACGTGCGCCTCGCCCTCCTCGTGGGCGTGCTCTTCCTCAGCGACTGCCCCGGCGTCCGCGTCGCCGGCCGTCGCCTCGTCGGCGTGCTCCTCGTCGCTGTGCTCTTGGGCGCCGGGATAGTCGTGCGAGAACTCGACAGCGGTGATCACGTGCGCATCGCTCCCGCTGGACTCGATCAGCGCGTCGACGAAGGAGTCGTAACCTCCACCGTTCTCCACGATGAGGTCTGCATTCGAGATTGCGAGCGTGTCCTGAGCGCTCGGCTCGTAGGAGTGCGGATCCTGCGCCGCGGAGGTGACGATCGAGGTCACCTCGATCGCATCACCGCCGAGCTGTTCGGCGATGTGTCCATAGACGTTGGTCGATGCGACGACCAGAAGCGCATCGCCGGCCGGCTCCGTCTCGGCGGACGTCGACGTCGACCCCGTCGGTGTGGCGCAGCCGGCCAGCGCAAGAGCGGACGCGGCGGTGAGGGCGAAAGCGGAGAGAGACCGGGTCTTGGGCATGGAATCAGTGTACCGGAGTGATAATCGTTATCAGTCCCGCTCCGTCGATTCCCAGGCGACCCATTGCGGCAATGGATCCTCGTAGTCCCGCCACACCCCCGACCCGGCGGCGAACTCCTCGTCGGTCAGCGCCGCATCGTCGAGCATCGCCACGAGAGATCGCACATCGAGATCCCAGCCGGTGACGGCGATCTCCTGGCCGATCGCCGACAGGCTGTCATCCGGAGGGATCGGGTCTATCCACATCGCGGAGCCTGCCTGCTCCCACCGGGCTAGGAGCGTCGGTCGCGTGGCGAGACGGCAGAATCCCATCGACCGGACGACCGTCCCCCAGCGTCCTGACGCGATCTCGTCGAGCGACGGCATCAGTCGCTGCGGGTGGAACGGACGCAACTGTTCGTACCGGAATGTGGTGACCCGCCGGTCGGTCATGTACGGGTCGTGTTCCTGATCGAGTGCGCGCACCCACCCCGCTCGCTCGTACCGGCCCGCGCCGTCAGCCACGGCCTCGCGAAGGGCTCGGAGATCGTCGGAGAGCCGACGACTGAGCCGGATGCGCGCCGTCGGGCTCAGGTGCGAGGCCAGCGACATCAGCAGCGAGAGGGTGGGGGTGTCGCACGCCTCCCATCCGACGAACGCAACCACGTCAGCGAGCTCGATGAGAGCGGCGGCCTGCCGCGCCCAGGCGCCGATGTCGCCCCGATCGTCGCCGGGCGGCGCACCGGTGACCAGAGCCGCCTCACTCTTGAGGTCATCGAGGAGGTGGGCGGCGTCGACGACGCAGATGACGCCGAACAGGGGAACGCCATCGATCTCGGCGCCCGCGAGGTGCGCCGCGTCCACGTCGGTCGCTGCATCGATGACGACCGCGCGACCTCGCGGCGCATCGGCGGAGGCGTGATCGAGAACGAGACCCTGCCCGTGCCGGCGCCCGCCGGTCGCACCCACGATGCGCCGCTCGGTGAGCTCAGCCAGGCGTTGCGCGTATCGGCGACGCTCCGGAGCGCACACTCCGACGACCAGGATCGAACCCGAATCCACATCCGCCACCTCGGACCCCTCTCCGCCGGCCGCCGTCGCTTTGACGGTCGACCCGCGGTGAGCCTAGCCTGTTATTGATAACTGTTCTCAATAAAGGGAGGGACCCGTGAAGGTTCGCGCATCGTTGAAGTCTCTGAAGAACCAGCCCGGCGCACAGGTGGTGCGCCGGCGAGGCCGCGTGTTCGTGATCAACAAGCTCAATCCGCGGTTCAAAGGCCGACAGGGCTGACCTTCGAAGCCGCGCGGCGGCGATCAGTGCTCGTCGTAGTGATCGCCGTGCAGCGCGTGCTTGTGTCCGTCGTGGACGAAATCGACGTGATCGCCGTGCGGCACGGCCTCGTGTCCACAGTCGGAACCGTGCTCGTGCTCGGCCAGGGTGTGCTCGGCGTGGGTTTCGGTGCTCATGGGTCGCTCCTTACGTGGTGATTCTTTCCGGGGGCTCTCTTCGAGAGCGTGGGCGATCGCGTCGTCGACGACGTTCGCGATGTGGTGATCGGCGAGCTGGTACGTCGCCTCGCGGCCGGCGCGCGACACCGTCACGATGCCCGCCTGCCGAAGCGTGCGCAGGTGCTGCGAGACCAGCGGCTGCGTCAGTCCGCTACGCGCCGCGAGTTCGGTCACGCCCGTCGGCTCCGCAGCGAGCAGGCGCAGCAAGCGCAGTCTCGACGTCGACCCCAGCACCTTGAACAGGGCTGCGGTGGCCTCGAGACCGGCATCCGACTCCACTGGCTCAGTTCAACGGATCCATAAGAAGATTGCAATATGTTTATGCAATTGGGAATGATTTTCGATCCGGTCAGGGTGCGGGCGTTCGCCCCGTCGTCGTGAGGCGACCCGCATCGAGCCGAAGCGTCCGATCGGCGAGCGCGAGCACGGAGTGCTCGTGCGACACGCAGACGACAGCGACACCGGACCGCGCCGACTCCCGGAGGGTTGCGCGGATGCACGCGGCGCTGCCGGCGTCGAGCCCCGTTGTCGGCTCATCCAGGAGGAGGAGTTCCGGCGTGCGCGCCAGCGCCTGGGCGAGCAGCGCGCGCTGGCGCTGACCCCCTGACACCTCCGCGAAGGACCGGGTCGCGAGATCGGTGATGCCCAGCTGGTCGAGCGCTGCCGCGACCCATCGCCGTCGGGGGGCTCGCGCCGTCCGGCGCGGCACACCCAGAGACACCACGTCTCCGACGGTGATCGGAAGCAGGGGCGACACCGCGACCAGCTGGGGGACGTAGGCCAGCGAAGCCGTCACCTCCCGCGTTCCCCGCGTCGGCTGCCGCGCACCCGCGATCACCTCGAGAAGCGTCGACTTGCCCGCACCGTTCGGTCCCGCGATGGTCATGATCTCGCCGCGCATGACGTCGACGCTGACGTCGGACAGGGCGGAGCGGCCCCCGAATTCGACGCCGACCCGACTCAGGCGAGCGATCGGAGAAGACGAGGTGGTGGTGCTTCGCGGGCGAGCGCGGTGCGTCGCGAGGTGCGGCATCCGGCATCCTTTCGATTTTGAGAATCATTCTCAACAAGCCTACGGTGGGGACGTGCCCGTTCTGATCGACGCTCTTTTCGCGCCCTTCGCGCTGGAGTTCGTGCAGCGGGCCTTCCTCGGCGGCGCGCTCGTCGCGGTGCTCTGCGGGGTCGTGGGCACCTGGGTGGTGATCCGCGGCATGGCGTTCCTCGGCGAGGCGCTGGGGCACGGGATGCTCCCCGGGGTCGCCCTCGCCACCGTGCTCGGCATCCCCGTGCTCGTGGGTGGCGCCATCGGCGCGACGGCCATGAGCGTCGGCGTGGCGGCCCTGCAGCGTCGCGGACGTCTGTCGTACGACACCAGCATCGGTCTGCTGTTCGTCGCGATGCTGTCGCTCGGTGTCATCGTCATCTCGTTCTCGGGGAACTTCGCCACCGACGCCACGGCCATCCTCTTCGGAGACATCCTGGCCATCTCCGCCGGCGACCTCGTCGTCCTCGCCGCCGCGTGCGGGACCGGCGTCCTGGTGGCCGCCCTCGCCCATCGTCCCCTCGTCGCCCTCGCGCTGGACACACGGATCGCGACCGTGCTGGGCTTTCGTCCTCGTCTGGCCCAGGCGGTCCTCGTGGGGCTCGTCACCCTCGCCGTCGTCGCCTCGTACCAGGCTGTCGGGTCGCTGCTGGTCGTCGGTCTCCTGCTCGCGCCTGCGGTGGCGGCCGGCGGGTGGACGGCCCGGATTCCGAGCCGGATGCTGCTGGCCGCAGCCTTCGGAATCGCGGCCGTCTTCACGGGCCTTCTCGCCTCATGGCACTTCGCCTCCGCCGCCGGGGCGTCGGTCGCCGCGGCGGCCATCGCCCTTGCCGGGGGGTCGACCCTGCTCCGCGCCGCTGTCGCCGCTCGCGGAAACCGGCGCGGAACGCCCGCGCGGCGCACTCCCGCGCCCGTCGGCGCCTGACCCGTCCCATCCCTTCTCCGGAGAGAATCCCCATGCGTTCCCGCGTCTTCGCCCTCACCGTCGCCGTCCTCGCCGTCGGTCTCACCGCGTGCGCCGGCACCCCGGCGACCACCCCCTCGTCGGGAGCTTCCGCCACCGGCGACGATCACGGCGAGCGCGCCGGCGCCACCGAGCTCACCGAACCCCCACTGGGACTGACGATGATCGACGAGGCGGGCACCGTGACCCACCTCGACCTGTGGGACGAGACCGTCTCCGATCTCGGAGCGATCGCCCCGCCCCGGAGCGTCGCGAGCGACGGGCGCTACCTCTTCGCCGAGACCGCCACCGGAGTAGAGATCGTCGACTCGGGCGTGTGGACCTGGGACCACGTCGACCACTTCCACTACTACCGCGCCTCCCCCGAGATCCTCGGGACGGTCGAGGGGCAGGGTCCGGCGCGCGTGGCGACGACGAACCAGTCGATGTCGGGGAGCACCGGAGTCTTCTTCGAGGGCTCGGGTGAAGCGGTGCTCCTGGACACCGAGGCTCTCTCGCACGGCACGCTGACCGAGCGGTTCCGGCTCGAGGTCACGCCGCACGACGGCCTGGTGGTCCCCGTCGGATCGTTCGCGCTGGTCACCGAGGCGGGGCCGGACGGCCGAGCCGACCGGGTCGCCGCGTACTCGGGCGACGGCGCGCCGGTGGGGATGCAGGCGACGTGCCCCGACGCGCGCGGCACGATCACGACCCGCGTCGGCGCCGTGATCGGATGCCGCGACGCGGCCCTCCTCGCGGAGGTCGTCGCCGGCGAGCTCACGCTCTCGCGGATCCCGTACCCGCCCGGCACCACGGCGGCGGCCGCGGAGTCGTTCCACAACCGGGAGGGGCGCCCGACCGTGGCGGCTCTCGCCGGCGAGTCCGGCACGGACGGAATCTGGCTCCTGAACACCCGCGCACAGACCTGGACGCTCCTGCCCTCGCCCGAGCCACTGGTCACCGTCACCGCGGTCGACGACGACGCCGACACCGTGCTCGCCGTGACGAGGGAGGGGCGTGTGATCGTGCTCGACGGCACGGACGGCGCCGTGCGGGCGCGGACCGAGCCGCTCGTCGCAGCCTCGATCGACGACGCCGGCGCACAGGTTCCGGCGATCGTCGCCGACGCGCAACGGGCGTACGTCTCCGGGCCCCGGGAGCAGAAGCTCTTCGAGATCGACTTCGCGGACGATGCCCGCATCGCGCGCACGTTCGACACGGCTGCGCCGTTCCAGTTCATCGCGGGGACCGGGCGATGAGCGCGCGTCGGACGCCGCGAGGGCGACTCGCGGCGGCACTCCTCACGGCGGGGTTGACGGCGGCGACGCTCACCGGGTGCGCAGGGGTCGGGGACGAGCGTCCGCTCGTCGTGGTGACCACCAACATCCTCGGCGATGTCGTCGAAGAGCTCGTCGGCGATGAGGCGGAGGTCCTCACGCTGATGAAGCCCAACGCCGATCCGCACTCGTTCGAGATCTCGGCGCAGGAGGCGGCGCGCCTGCGCAGCGCCGACCTGATCGTCTCGAACGGACTCGGTCTCGAGGAGGGGCTGCAGCAGCACCTCGATGCGGCAGCGGCCGACGGCGTCGCCTCATTCATCGCCGGCGACGTGATCGACGTCCTCTCCTACCGCGACGGCGACGCCGCCGGCACCCCCGACTCGCATTTCTGGACCGATCCCGCGCGGATGCGTGACGTGGTGGATGCACTGGAGCCGGTGCTGTCCGGCCTCGACGGAGTCGCCTCGCCCGAGGTGGCCGCACGCACCGCGGAATACCGGTCCGCGATCGACGAGCTCGACGCGGAGATGACACGGGCCTTCGCGGCGATCCCGTCCGAGCGGAGGGCGCTTGTGACCAACCACCATGTGTTCGGCTACCTCGCCGACCGCTTCGACTTCGAGGTCGTGGGTGCGGTCATCCCCGGCGGCACGACCCTCGCCGCCCCGTCCGCGTCCGATCTGGCCGATCTCGTCACGGCGGTCGAGAGAACGGGTGTGCCGGCGATCTTCGCCGAGTCGTCTTCTCCCGATCGACTCGTCCGCGCCCTCGCCGAGGAGGCCGACGTCCACGTCGATGTCGTGGAGCTCTTCACCGAGTCGCTCACCGACGCCGACGGCGGCGCTCCGGACTACCTGACCATGATGCGCGTCAACACCGAGCGCATCTCCACCGGACTCTCCCGCTGAGGGTCCACCCCATGAAGAAGAAAGGCATCATGCGCACTTCCCCTTTGCGCCGCGCGGGCATCACCGCGCTCACCATCGGAGCGGTCGTGACCCTGGCCGCGTGCTCGTCGGGCGCCGCAACCGGTTCCGCCGCACCGGCGACGCCCGACTCCCCGTCCGCCTCCCCCGGCCCCCGTGTCGCGGTCGGGTACGAGGGCGGGGTCGTCGTCCTCGACGGCGACACTCTCGAGCCGGTCGCCGAGTTCGACTCCGAGGAGTTCATCCGCCTGAACCCGGCCGGCGACGACCGGCACGTGATGGTGACGATGAGCGAGGGCTTCCAGGTGCTCGACACCGCCGCGGGGACATCGGAGGAGCCCGAGCTCACCGATCTGGTGTTCGAGGCCGACAAACCCGGCCACGTCGTCCGGCACGCCGGCAAGACGATCCTGTACGCCGACGGCACGAGCGACACCACCATCTTCGACACCGCCGACCTCGCGGCATCCGAGGGTCTTCCCGACGTCGAGACGATCGAGGGCGTGGAAGCGCATCACGGTGTGTCGATCGTCCTCGAGGACGGGACCTTCCTCACCACCGTCGGCAACGCCGACGGCCGCAGTGGCATCACCGCCCAGGACGCAGGCGGAGCGGTCATCGCCGAGACCGATCAGTGCCCGGGCGTGCACGGCGAAGGGACCGCGAAGGATGAGGTCGTCGTGTTCGGGTGCGAGAACGGCGCTCTGATCTACGACGGCGGCGAGATCGTCAAGCTCGATTCGCCGGATCAGCCCTACGGCCGTATCGGGAACGCGTTCACGACCGAAACCAGCCCTATCGTGCTGATGGACTACAAGAACGACCCCGACGCAGAGGGGGTCCTGCTCAGCGCGGTCACCCTCGTCGACACCGAAGCGCGGACCCTCGAGGTCGTCGAGATGCCGGAGGGGGCGCAGTACACCTTCCGCGACCTCGCGCGCGGGCCCGGCGACCTCGGGTACATCCTCGCCTCGGACGGCTCGATCCACGTCCTCGACCCGACCTCGGGTGAGTTCGTCGACGAGTTCCCGGTGATCCAGGCATGGGAGGGCCCGGCGGAGTGGCAGGACCCGCACCCCGCCATCCTCGTGTCCGGTGACATCGCCTACGTGACCGAGCCCGCCGCGAACGCGGTGCACGCCGTCGACCTGACCACCGGCGAGGTCGTCGCGACGACCGAGCTCGACGCCGTTCCGAACGAGTTCGCCGTCGCCGTTGGCTGACATCGACGAACGCGCACGCCCCCCGTCGCCTCGGCGGGGGGCGTGCGCGTTCGCACGACCGGTCGGGTCAGTGGCGGTGTCCGGCGGTCGCGTCAGGCGGAAGGGTCGTGACCGCGGTGTCGGAACCCGGCCCCACCACCAGGAACTGCGCCATCATGCCCGCGTCTTCGTGCCGCAGCAGATGGCAGTGGAGCATGAGCGGATGACTCGCGTCGGCGTGGTCGAAACGGAGCACCATCTCCACCTCGACCCCGGGCGGGAGGTACAGAGTGTCTTTGGGGCCCGCAACGGCTGCGGGCGGATCGTCGCCGCCGTACCGCGTGACCTCGAAGTGGACACCGTGCACGTGGAAGTTGTGGGGGTAGGACATGTCGTTCCGTACCCGCCAGCGTTCGACCGTGCCGCGCTCCACGACCGCGTCGATCCGCTCCATCGACATCGCCTGACCGTTGATCGCGGTGCCGTCGAGCACCCACTCCCGCGTCATGACCGCATCGGCGGCATCGAGCGGGTCAGCCGGCGCGAGCACGGGCGGAATAGTCCCGCGGCTCTCCAGGTCGTCGGCGGCGCGCAGCTGCAGAACATCGAAGCGGTCGGCGCCGCCGTTGCCGCCCCCGAAGACCGGGAGGACGCCGCCGAGGTCGGGGCTCTCGCTTCGCAGTACGGTGGTCTCGCCCGGCGTCATCCGCACGAGGATCTCCGCCCGCTCCCCGGGCGAGAGCTGCAGGCGCTCGGTCTCCCGGGGCGCAGGGAGCAGCCCGCCGTCGGTGGCGATGTGCGAGAAGGCCCGTCCGTCATCGAATCCGAAGGCGTACACGCGCGCGGTCGACGCGTTGACGAGGCGCAGCCGCACCACGTCCGTCGCCACCGCCAGGTACGGCGCGAGCGTCCCGTTCACGAGGATCTCGTCGCCGAGATGTCCCGACGATCCGCCGTCGCGCTGACCGAGCGCGCCGGTCTCGGCGTCGAGCGCGACGTCCTGCACGATGACGGGGATGTCGTCGACCCCGTACTCGGCCGGGAGCGGCAGACCCGCCGAATGCGCGTCGTCGATCAGGAACAGCCCGGCGAGCCCCCGCCGCACGTGCTCCTCGGTCGCCCCGTGCGGGTGCGGGTGGTACCAGAGCGTGGCGGCCTCCTGGTCGATCGTCCACTGCGGAGACCAGGTGCCGCCGGGGTCGATCGGCTGGTGCACGCCGCCGTCCATCTCACCCGACAGCCGCATCCCATGCCAGTGGACGCTCGTCGTCTCATCCAGTCCGTTCGTGACGTCGATGCGCACGCGGTCGTTCTGCGCTGCGCGGATGGTGGGCCCGAGGTAGGACCCGTTGAAGCCCCAGGTGGGGGTCTCCCGTCCGTCGACGAACGCCGTGGACCCGGCTCGGGCATCGAGCGCGAACACCTTGGTGCCGTCCGGATCGATGACGGGCTCGAGGAGCTCGGGGATCGCCAGGGGCGTGTCGAAGTCGACGGCGCCGACCGTGTCGACGGCCGGGGCGTTGCCGATGCCGGTGGCGAAGGCGGTACCCACGCCTGCGGCCGAGAGGACGAGGGTGACGACGATGCCGATGACGACCTTCGGGCGGCGGAGACGGCGGAGACGGGCGGGGCGAGGAGGGAGGGCGGACATGACTCCACGCTGGCGGAGCGCGCCCGCCAGCGGCACCGGGCAGACCCGACGCTTCCCGAGGGTTTTCCCACCTCTCGACAACCCTCCTCATTCCCGGCGAAAGAGCATCCGGCCGCTGAGAGGAGGGCAGAGAGGGGCGCGGGGGCGCAGCTCAGTCGAGCAGCAGTGCGGGCTCCTCCAGGATCGACGCGACATCGGCGATGAAGCGCGACATCCCGTCGCCGTCGATCACGCGGTGGTCGAACGACCCGGCGACCGTGGTCACCCAGCGCGGACGCACCTCGCCGTCGACCACCCACGGCTTCTGGCGGATCGTGCCGAGCGCCACGATGCCGGCTTCACCGCCGTTGATGATCGGGGTGCCGGCATCCATCCCGAACACCCCGATGTTGGTGATCGTGATCGTGCCCCCCTGCTGGTCGGCGGGGGTGGTCTTCCCGTCGCGCGCGGTGAGGGTCAGCCGCTCGAGGGCGCGAGCGAGGTCGCGCATCGACAGGTCCTGCGCGTCCTTGATGTTCGGGACGAGGAGTCCGCGCGGGGTCGCCGCGGCGATTCCGAGGTTGACGTAGTGGTGCAGCCGGATCTGCGCGCCGTCCTCGCCGTCGATCCACGAGGCGTTGACCATCGGCGTCCGCCGCACCGCCCAGATCACCGCACGGGCCATGATGAGCAGCGGCGAGACCTTGATGTCGGCGAAGTCGGGCGAGGCCTTCAGGCGCTTGACGAGCTCCATCGTGCGGGTGGCGTCGACGTCGGTCCACACCGACACGTGCGGCGCCGAGTAGGCGGTACGCACCATGCTGTTCGCCACGGCCTTGCGCACGCCCCGGACGGGGATGGACTCCTCGCGCCCGTCGTCCTCCGTCGCCGCGCGTGACGGGCCGGAGGACGAAGAATCGGATGCCGCTGCTGCGGCCGGCTCGGCGGCGCGCGATCCCGCACCGTCGACCGGGATGGTCTCCTCGCGGACGTCGCCCCACTCCGGGGTCTGGATGTTGCGGAAGACACTCGCCTGCGAGGCGTGGCGCATCACGTCGTCGCGGGTGACCTCCCCCGCCGCCCCGCTCGGGGTCACCGCGGCGAGGTCGACGCCGAGGTCGCGGGCGAGCTTGCGGATCGGGGGCTTGGCGACGACGCCGACCGACTGGGTGACCGGACGCTCGGCGGGCTTCCGGCGCCGCGACTGGACGGCGCCCGCCGAGCCGTATCCGACGAGCACCGAGCCCGACTCCTCCGACTCCGCGCGCTGCTCGCCGTGCTCGCTCTGTCCGACGGTGACGGGGGGCACCGGCGGGGCCCCCGCATCCGCCGGGTCGATCGTGATGATCGGCGCGCCGACGTTCACCGTCGCCCCCTCGTCGGCGAGGAGCTCGCCCACGCGCCCCGCGAACGGGGAGGGCAGCTCGACGAGCGACTTGGCGGTCTCGATCTCGACGATGACGTCGTTGACCGCAACGGAGTCGCCCGGGGCGACCCGCCACGTCACGATCTCGGCCTCGGTCAGACCCTCCCCGACGTCGGGGAGGAGGAACGTCTGGGTGCTCATGGGACTCCTCAGTAGGCGAGGGCGCGGTCGACGGCCTCGAGGATGCGGTCGGCGTCGGGGAGGTAGGTGCCCTCGAGCTTGGCCGGGGGGAAGGGGGTGTCGAAGCCCGACACCCGGAGGACGGGCGACTCCAACGCGAAGAACGCCTTCTCCATGACGGTGGCGGCGACCTCGCTGCCGAGCGAGGTGAACCCGGGCGCCTCCTGCGCGTAGACCATCCGGCCGGTGCGGCGCACCGAGTCGAGCACCGGGCCGTAGTCGACGGGCGAGAGCGACCGCAGGTCGATGACCTCGCAGCTGGTGCCCTCCGACTCGGCGAGCGCGGCGGCCTGCAGCAGCGTGTGCACCATCGCGCCGTGGCCGACGAGCGTGACGTCGGTTCCCCGGCGCACGAGGCGCGACGCGTGGAGCGGCAGCGCGGGCGCGCGCGTGTCGACCTCGCCCTTCTGCCAGTAGCGGCTCTTGGGCTCGAGGAAGATGACCGGGTCGTCCGACGCGATCGCCTCCTGCATCATCCAGTAGGCGTCGTTGGGGGTCGAGGGGCTCACCACACGCAGACCGGGGGTGTGGGTGAAGTAGGCCTCGGGGCTCTCCTGATGGTGCTCGACCGCACCGATGTGACCGCCGTAGGGGATGCGGATGACGATGGGCATCCGCACAGCCCCCTCGTGCCGATTCGTGATCTTGGCCAGCTGCGAGGTGATCTGGTCGAAGGCGGGGAAGACGAATCCGTCGAACTGGATCTCGAGCACGGGGCGGAATCCCGCCATCGCGAGTCCGATCGCCGTGCCGACGATGCCCGACTCGGCCAGCGGCGTGTCGATCACCCTGCGGTCGCCGAACTCGGCCTGCAGCCCCTCGGTGACCCGGAAGACGCCGCCGAGGCGCCCGATGTCCTCGCCCATCAGCAGCACGCGGTCACTGCCGGCCAGGGCGGCGCGGAGCCCGAGATTGAGGGCCTTCGACAGGGGAAGGGAGCGGATGACGCCGGCGTCGGCCGGGTCGCCCGCGGGCTCGGGCGCGGGGGTCGAGATCGGCTGAGCGGTGGTCATGACGTCCCCTCCTCGAACGACGCCTCGTAGTCGGCGAGCCAGCGCTGCTGCTCGTCGATGAGCGGGTGAGGCTCGGAGTACACGTGGTCGAACATGAGGTCGGTCGGGACGCCGCCGAGGGCGTTCGTGCGCACGCGCGTGTCGTCGGCGAGGGCCCGGGCCGAGGCTTCGACATCGGCGAAGAACGCATCGGAGGCGCCGCGCGAGCGCAGGTAGGTCGCCATGCGGGCGATCGGGTCGCGCCGAGCCCAGGACTGCTCCTCGTCGGAGGTGCGGTACTTCGTCGGGTCGTCGCTGGTGGTGTGGGCGCCCATCCGGTAGGTGATCGCCTCGATCGCGCGGGGTCCCTGACCCGTGCGCGCCTCGTCGAGCGCGACGCGGGTCACGGCGTAGCCGGCGAGCACGTCGTTGCCGTCGATCGGGATGGCGGGGATGCCGTAGCCGTCGCCGCGGCGGTACAGCGGCGAGCGCGACTGCGTCGAGACCGGCACGGAGATGGCCCACTGGTTGTTCTGCAGGAAGAACACCTCGGGCGTCTGGTAGCTGGCGGCGAAGACCATCGCTTCGTGCACATCCCCCTGACTGGAGGCCCCGTCGCCGTAGTAGACGATCACCGCCTCGTCGCGCTCGAGATCGCCGGTGCCGCTGCGACCATCGAAGACGAGTCCCATCGCGAGTCCGGTGGCGTGCAGCGTCTGCGCGCCGAGCACCAGCGTGTAGATGTGCGTGTTGCCGTTGCGTGGATCGGTCGGATCCCAGCCGCCGTGGGTGAGTCCGCGCATGAGGCGGATGATGTCGACCGGGTCGACGCCGCGGATGCGGGCGACCACGTGCTCACGGTAGGACGGGAAGACGTGGTCCTGGGCGCGCGCGGCGCGGGCGGAGCCGACCTGGGCGGCCTCCTGACCGAAGCTCGGCGGCCAGAGGGCGAGCTGACCCTGGCGCTGCAGGTTCGTCGCCTGCACGTCGAAGGCGCGGATCTCGGCCATGTCGCGGTACAGCCCCTCGAGCTCGGCGTCGCTCAGCGCGTCGATGACAGCGAGATACGGCTCGGCCGCGGGCGTCGGTGACAGCGTGCCGTCGGCATCGAGGATGCGGACGAAACGGGCGTCGGGAACCGGGTCTCCCGAAGCGGCGGGGTCAGACGAGGCGGGGCCTGCGTGCAGAGTCACCGTTCTACGCTAGCCGCCGGCCCGGATGGGCTTCTGGGAGGTCTCTCACAACGGAGGCCGCGATTCGTAGGACGTGATCCACAGACTCTTCCTCACCGACCGAGATCCGGATGCCGTCGCCGGCGAACGGACGGACGATGAGTCCGGCCTTGGCGAACGTCTCGGCGATGGCCACGGTGTTCTCGTGCGCGGGAAGCCACACGAAGTTGCCCTGCGCCTCGGGAACGGCCCAGCCGGCATCGCGGAGAGCCTCGGCCAGCCGGTCGCGGCGGGCGGCGATGTGCCGGACGCGATGGAGGAGCTCGTCCTCGGCGTCGAGGCTCGCCAGTGCCGCCGCCTCGGCATGCGCCGTGACCGACAGCGGGATCGCCGTCGTGCGCGCGGCATCGAGGATGCGCGGGTGCCCGATGGCGTATCCGACGCGGAGAGCGGCGAGACCGAACGCCTTGGAGAACGTGCGGAGCACCACGACGTTGGACCGCTCCGCCCCGCCGCGCGTGCGGTTGCCGAGCACGGTGAGGCCGTCGACGGCACCGGGGGCGGTGACGAACTCGGCATACGCCTCATCGAGGATCACGAGGATGTCGGAGGGCACGCGTCGCATGAAGGCATCGAACTCGTCCTGACCGACCACGGGCCCGGTGGGGTTGTTCGGGCTGCAGACGAGGATCGCGCGGGTGCGGTCGGTGATCGCGTCGGCCATCGCATCGAGGTCGTGGCGCGCATCGGCGGTCAGCGGCACCTGCACGGGAGCGGCGCCGGCGAGCACGGCCAGCCACGGATAGGCCTCGAACGAGCGCCAGGCGTAGATGACCTCGTCACCGGGCCCGGAGGTGGCCAACACGAGCTGGGCGAGGATCGAGACGCTTCCCGCACCCACGTGCACCTCGTCGAGGGTCACGTCGAACCGAGCGGCCAGGCGTTCGCGGAGGCGCGTGGCCGTGGCATCCGGATACCGGTTGAAGGCGCTGGCCGACCGCACCGCCTCGAGAACCCCCGGCAGCGGGTCGAACGGGTTCTCGTTGCTCGAGAGCTTGAAGGCGTCGGGCCCCGCCTGCGTGCCCTGCTTGTACGGCGGCAGGGAGGCGATGCCGGGGCGCACGCGAACCGGGATGTCTGCAGCGTCGCTCACAGCACCGAGTCTACGGCGGGATGACGCCCGGGCCATGGGGATGGCGGTACCGGCGGACGGAGGGCATCGCGGCACGCGTCAAGGTCTCGCGGGCACCGGTGCGGCGTGGCACACTCACCGCATGGGCTTCCTCATCCGCGTGGTCGTGAACGCGTTCGCGATCTGGGTCGTCACCCTCATCCCCGCACTCCAGGTCTTCGTCATCCCGTTCGCGCCGGGAGAGACGCTGCAGCTGGTCCTCACCCTCCTGCTCGTGGCGGCCATCTTCGCGCTCGTGAACACGATCATCGGAACGGTCATCAAGGTGCTGGCCTTTCCGCTGTACATCCTCACCCTCGGCCTGATCGGGCTGCTCATCAACGCGTTCCTGCTGTGGCTGACCGCGTGGTTCACCCAGTGGTGGAGCTTCGGTCTGCGCGTCGAGGAGTTCTGGTGGGGCGGCATCATCGCCGCGCTCATCATCTCGGTGATCAACTGGATCGCCGGCATCATCCTGCGTCCTCGCCGCCGCGAGGACTGAGCCGCTCGGCAGCCGCCGGCTGCGGGCGCGCCGCCGCGTACTCGGTGACGGCGACGGCCTCCGCCTGGCCGAGCCGTGCGAACACCTCGTGCACGGTGGCGACCCTCGGATCGCCCGACGTGTCGACGAGGGCCGCGCTCTCGGCATAGCTGCGCATCGAGTGCGCCGGCACCGTCGCATCCACCAGTCCGGAATCGGCGTGGGCCTCGCGCTCGGCGGTGAAGCTGCCCGGCGCGCCGACGGCGGTTTCGTGCCCGCCCCCGGCGAGCACCGCGACGGGGTCGTCGGAATGACGGATCGCGACGGCCAACGTGTCCGCGCCCACGTCGGCCTCGACGGGGGATCCGAACGAGACCATCGTGGCCATGTCGTACGGCCCTTCCAGCGC
The DNA here is from genome assembly GCF_006715565.1 of Microbacterium sp. SLBN-154. Taxonomy (NCBI): domain Bacteria; kingdom Bacillati; phylum Actinomycetota; class Actinomycetes; order Micrococcales; family Microbacteriaceae; genus Microbacterium; species Microbacterium sp. SLBN-154. The sequence goes on along the minus strand of NZ_VFNL01000001.1, from coordinate 603,492 downwards.
CAGGTGCGCCGCGATCATCGCTCCCTGCGAATGACCGAAGGCGTGAACGGTGTCGCCGGGCTTCGCGCCCGCCGCCTCGAGGGCGGCGAGGGTCGCCTCGTACGACGCCGAGCGGCTGCCGGTGTACAGCTCGGCGTTGGACTGCACATCCCAGGGATCCTCGCCCCCGACACCGAGCGACTGCGTGCCGGCGATGTACACCGCGAACTGCTCGGTGCCGTCGGGCATCGTGTACTTCTCCACGCGAACCCGCGCCTCACCCGCTCCCGGCATCCGAGATGCGGCTGACGCCAGGTCGGGGGGCGCCGTGGTCACCCGCGGCGGCGGAGGCGTCGACCGCAGAACCACCGCCGACGGCTCACCGTCGAGGCGCGCGTCACGCGAGAGACGTCCCCACCCGCCGACACCGAAGATCGCGGCGGTGCCGAGCGTGGCACCGCCGAGCGCGACGCCCCCGATCGCGGCGCCGAACTCGCTGAAGATGCCCCCGAGGTCGCTTCCGGTCTCGGTCGCCTGACGCACGAGAAAGCTCGGCCACAGCACCGCCCTGTCGAAGCGGGCGATGAACGCCTCACCATCGGCGCCGGGGAACAGTCGCAGCAGCTCGGCGCGTCGGAGTTCGACGGCGGCCAGCCCCGCACCGTCGCCGCGCGCCGACAGGGCGGCGTGCTCGGCGTCCAGCTCGACCAACTCGTAGACGGCGGCGGCATGGCGGAGGTCGCCGGCGATCTGCGCCGCCTGCACGATCGCGGCGTCGAGATCGTGGGCGAAGACGCTCGCCGCCCCGGCCGCCGCCCACCCGAAGCGTCGTTCGTCGGCGAGTTCGGCACGAGCGGCCCCGAAGCGGCGCTGCAGCACGTCGAGGTCGTCGATCATCCGATCGAAGCGTCCCGCCGCCTCGCGGAGGGACTCGGTGTCGACCGAGACCGCGCCGCCTCCGCGGATCTCGAGGCCATCGCTCACCAGCATCCCTCCGCCATCGACGCTGCCCGGTCACCGGCGCACTGCGCCTCGAAGATGACCGTCTCGAGCTGGCAGGTGAGCCCTGAGACATCCCCCGCCCACCGTGCGGCCTTGTCGTGGAAGGCCTCGGCGGCCCGGGCGCGCCAGCCGGTGGCGTGATCGAGGGAGCGGGCGGTGATCGTCGCGTCGGCGAGCGCGAACGCGACCGAGCGCAGCTCGCGGACGACGGCGGCGAGCGCGACCGCACTCGCCTCGGCACCGGGAGAGCAGGCGGCGGTGGAGAGCATGGGACGATGATCGAGGTCCGGCTGTCCCCGCGGGGGCGGGGGCGGCGATCTGTGAGGGGATGGCGCCGAACGCCGGGCTGTGCAGGAACGGTCGACGCCCTTGCACGCCGCGTCTTCACCCCCAGAATGGAATTCATGTCCGCGAGCGCCTCGCCTGCTGCGCCGTTCCGCGTCGTGTTCGTGTGCACCGGGAACATCTGCCGTTCCCCCATGGCCGACGTGGTGTTCCGAGCTCTCGCCGACCACGCCGGGCTCGCCGCGCGGGTCGTCTCCACGAGCGCCGGCACCGGCGACTGGCACGTGGGCGAGCGTGCCGACGAGCGGACGCTGGCGGCGCTGGAGCGCCGCGGCTACGACGGTTCCCGCCACCGGGCGCGCCAGTTCACGCAGTCCGACTTCGAGCGCACCGACCTCATCGTCGCCCTGGACCGCAGTCACGAACGGATCCTCCGCGGCTGGGCGCCCTCCGACACCGATGCCGACAAGATCGCCCTGCTCCGCTCGTTCGACTCCGCGGCCGACGGCGTCGACGTGCCCGACCCCTACTACGCGGGGCCCGCGATGTTCGATCAGGTGCTCGCTATGATCGAGAACGCGAGCCGGGCGCTCTTCCGGCAGCTGGAACCCGCCATCCGTCCCGCGACCACGTCTCCGTGAGGTGCTGACGCGGGGCCGCGTCGTCACGGGAGCATCGTGCCCTCTCTTCCCCCTCAGCCGCTCAGCCCGCTCGACGGGCGCTACCGGGCCGCGGTCGCACCGCTGGCCGACTACCTCTCCGAGGCGGGTCTGAACCGCGCCCGCGTCGAGGTCGAGGTCGAGTGGCTGATCGCCCTGACCGAGTCCTCCCTGTTCGGCACCCGGCCCCTGTCGCCGTCGGACAAGGACCGCCTGCGCGTGCTCTATCTCGACTTCGGGCAGAGCGAGATCGACTGGCTCGCCGAGAAGGAGGCGGTCACCCGCCACGACGTCAAGGCCGTCGAGTACCTCGTACGCGATCGCCTGACCTCCCTCGGGCTCGACCGCATCGCCGAGCTCACGCATTTCGCGTGCACGAGCGAAGACATCAACTCCACCGCCTATGCCCTCACCGTCAAGCGCGCGGTGCACGACGTCTGGCTGCCGAAGCTCCGCGAGGTGGTCGCGGCCCTCTGGCGTCTGGCGGACGAGCACCGGGATGCCGCGATGCTGGCGCGCACGCATGGACAGCCGGCGACCCCCACGACCATGGGCAAGGAGCTGGCGGTGTTCGCCGGACGCCTGGAGCGGGTGGTCCGCGGCATCCAGGGATCTGAGTTCCTCGCGAAGTTCTCGGGAGCGACCGGCACCTGGTCGGCGCATCTCGCCGCCGACCCGCAGGTGAACTGGCCGACCCTCTCGCGGGAGTTCATCGAGGGCCTGGGACTCGACTTCAACCCGCTCACCACCCAGATCGAGTCGCACGACTGGCAGGTCGAGCTCTACGACCGCGCTCGTCACGCCGGCGGCATCCTGCACAATCTCGCGACGGATATCTGGACCTACATCTCCCTCGGATACTTCGCGCAGATCCCCGTCGCCGGCGCGACCGGGTCGTCGACCATGCCGCACAAGATCAACCCGATCCGCTTCGAGAACGCCGAGGCGAATCTCGAGATCGCGGGGGGCCTGTTCGCCACGCTCGCCTCGACGCTCGTGACCTCGCGTCTGCAGCGCGACCTCACCGACTCGACCACGCAGCGCAACATCGGTGTGGCCTTCGGTCACTCCCTCCTCGCGCTCGACAACCTGCTGCGCGGTCTCGGCGAGATCTCGCTGCGCCGCGACGTGCTGCTGGCCGACCTCGACGCGAACTGGGAGGTGCTCGCCGAGGCGATCCAGACCGTGGTGCGCGCCGAGATCGCCGCGGGCCGTTCGCAGATCACCGACCCCTACGCGCTGCTGAAGGACCTCACTCGCGGGCGCCGCGTCGGCGGGCCCGAGCTGGCGGAGTTCGTGCGCGGCCTCGACATCGGCGACGAGGCGAAGGAACGGCTGCTCGCCCTCACGCCGGCCGGCTACGTGGGTCTCGCCGCCGAGCTCGTGCCCCCCGCGCGCTGACCCCCGCCGCGCCCTTCCCCGCCCCGCCGCCGCCTTCCCCGCCTCCGTCCCCCGCTCAGCGGGGCGGAAGAGCGGGCGCCGGGATGCCACGGCGGCGGGAGAATCGGAGGGTGACGTTCGAGCGCGATGCCCCGCCCCTCCTGCGGCGCGCGGTCATCGCCCAGCGCTGGAGCGACGCGGTCTTCCTGCACTGGCGGGTCGAGCCCGGCGCGGTCGCACCGCTTCTCCCCCGCGGAGTGGAGCCCGACGTCTTCGACGGATCGGCGTGGGTCGGGCTCGTTCCGTTCGTTCTGAGCGAGTTCCGATTCCTGCCGCTTCCTCCGGTGCCGTTCGTCGGCACGTTCCGCGAGATCAACGTCCGCACCTACGGCGTCGACGCCGCCGGGCGGCGCGGCGTCGTCTTCCGCACCCTCGAGGCCGAGCACGTGGCGCCGGTGCTCGCGGCGCGGGCGATCTTCGGGCTTCCCTACCGGTGGGCGCGGATCGGGATGCGCGACACCGGCCCGCTCATCGAATACCGCTCACGGCGCCGCCGCCTCGACGGCCGCGCCGTCGGTCCGGGAACCCGGATCGCCGTCGAACGCGACACCGAAGCCGTCGACACCGCGCTGTCGCGCTTCCTCACCGCGCGGTGGGGGTTCCACGAGACGCACCTCGGGCGGACGATCTGGGCGGCCAACGAGCACGTGTCGTGGCCGCTCGTCGAGGCGCGGGTGCGGGCGCTCGACGACGGCCTGATGTCAGACGCCGGATTTCCTCGCCTGGCCGGCCGGACGCCGGATTCCGTGCTGGCGACGCCGGCTCAGCATCCCGGGTTTCACACCCGCTTCAGCCGCGCCCTCCGCATCTGAACCGCTACGGGGTGGTCGACCCGCCGGTGGGTGCGTCGGGCGCGTCGGCGGGGTCGTCGTAGAGCACCGGTCGCTCCATCGGCTTCTGCACGGCGGCGGGGTCGACGGCCAGGAGCAGCAGCGAGAGGATCAGCAGGGTGACGATGAACGTCACGCCCGCGACGATGCCGGCGACCACCAGCGCACGTGAGGCCTGCTCGCCGCCGCCCTGCTGGAAGAAGCCCATCGACATGAGGGTGACGAATCCCGCGAAGAGCGCGGCCCCGAAGGCGAGCCCTAGCAGCTGAACGGGCTTGAGCAGATCGCGTCGGGTGAGCTTGTCGGTCATCGGGAGTCCTCCGGGGATGACACCGCGGCGGTGTCATCGATGGGTTCGGCGGACGGGGAATCCGCCTCGGGGCGCGGCGAGAAGCCGGCGATGGCCAGCCACACCGCGATGATGGCGGCGTAGCCGCCCAGGATGCCGACACCGATCGTCGTGCCGGTGAGGGTGAAGGTGCCCGCCTCGTCGATGGTGTACTCCAGCGCGTACGACACCGGCACCGAGATCAGCGCGACGCTCAGCACGAGGGTGATGAGCCCCACGGCCAGACCGTCGCGGGCTTCGCGGGCGGCCACGGCGAGCTCGGGCGCTCCCCGGGAGAGGCGCACCTCACGACACGACGACAGGGCCTCGGTGAGTCCGGTCGCGAGCGCCCAGGTGGCGACGATGACCACGAACGTGACCTCCGATCGCCACGCCGGGATGCCTCCCGCCATGCCGGCGACGATGCTGAGGATGCCCATCACGATGGCCTGCCACCGCGCCCCGGCGGGATAGACCAGCCAGGCGGCGAGGAGGAAGACCAGACCGGTCGCGATCGCGAATCCGCTGAAGACCGACAGCCCGATCGAGGCCGAATGATCGGGCGAGAAAGTGATCATCACCGCAACGATCGCCGCGAAGAGGGCGCGCGCGAGCTGCAGGTCGCGCGCACGGAAAGCGCGGGGCGTGGCAGCAGCAGGCATGACGGCGTTTCAGACGGGGATCGGGGCGTTTCCAGTGTAGGCCGTGGGCGCTCGGCGGATTCGGCGATGCTTCACCGGCGAGAGAAGCGGATGCCGCGGGCTCACGCCTCCCCGAAGAGACGGTCCAGCACGCGTCGGGCCTGCGTGACCTCCGCGGGACTCGGGCTCTCGATCATGAGAAGCGCCTTCCACAGCGCCCAGCCGCGTCCACGAGCCCACGTTCCGTCGTCGACGGCGAGATCACGGCGGAAGAGTGCCGCCGCGACCCCGTCGAAGAAGGTCCACTCGATGACGGTGTCGCAGGCGGGATCGCCGACGGCGCTGCATCCGAAGTCCACCACTGCGCCGAGCCGTCCACTGCGGACCAGCAGGTTGTTGATGGACACATCGCCGTGCACCCACACCGGCGGCCCGTCGAAGACGGCGGCACAGGCGTCGCGCCAGATCCCCTCGGCGAGGTCGCGCTCCCGGCCGGAGACACGATGGACGATCGCCGCCATCTCGTCGTCGTAGTGCGCCAGGGGACCACCGCGGTATCCGCTGTGCAGGCCGGGGGCCGGGCCACCGGCGGCGTCCACGGCGCGAAGGGCGACGAGAAAGGCGGCGAGGTCGGCCGCGAACTCCCGGGTGTCATCGATCTCGACGACGGCGGCCGGATCGCCCTCGATCCAGCCGTAGACCGACCACGGACCCGGGAAGGCGCGGGAGGGGCGTCCGATGCCGTGCAGGGTGGGGATCGGGAGCGGCAACGACCGCGAGAGGTGCGGCAGCCACCGTTGCTCCTTCGCAACCTGCGGGACGTATCCGGGCGCCGAGGGCAGGCGGACCGAGAGTGCATCTCCGAGGCGGAACATGCGGTGGTCGTTCCCGCCGTAGGGCACGCCGCGCACCGGAAGGTCGAGCCACGCGGGGAACTGCTCGGCGATCAGCGTCCGGACAAGGTATTCGTCGATTCGCGATGCATCGATGTCGCCGATCGGATGAGCCCCGGTCACTGCTGCGGGCAGAACATGCGCGGCCGGGGGCCGGTGCGGTCGAATGTGTGCTGCGACATGGGCGCACCGCAGAGGGGGCAGGGCCGCTCGGTGCGCTCGGGCTCGGGCTCGGTGTCGTAGGGCCCGACCGCCGCGGGCCCGGCCTTGCGGATGAGCACGGCGTTCATCCAGTTGAACCAGCCGCCCTCCTCGCGCATCCGCTCCCGGAGGGGCTTTCGCGCGGGGCGGGGCTCGGGGTGGGGCATACCCCTCACCCTACGCTCGCGACCCGCGGGCGTCCGGTCATCCGAGCTTGGGGAGAACCCGGTGAAGCAGCCTCTCGATCGCGGCGGGATCGATGTCGGGGATGCCGCCGGCTGCGGCCTCGGCCGCCCAGCTGCGCCCGATGAAGCGCATCAGCCCCGCGACGAGTGACACGATGAGCCCCGCCTGCCGTTCGCGCTCCGCGGGATCGTCGTCGGGGTACTGGTTCTTCAACCGCAGGATCAGGATCTCGCGGACCTCCGCCTCGACGGCCTCGATCCGCTCCAGCTGGCGGGTGATCAGCATCGGGTTGCTCCCGATGGCGCGGATGCGCCGCGCCAGCTGCGCGGGGTCGGCGTCGAGCCCCCCGGGGTCGACTTTGATGAGCTGTGCGGCGCCCGCCAGCAGTGGCCCGGTGGAGACGATGAACTCGCGCGCCGCGCGCTCGTCGATCGTCGGCGGATCCACGCCGAGCAGAGCCGCATCCTTCGTCTTGAAATGGTTGAAGAAGGTGCGCTGGCTCACTCCGGCCAGCTCGCAGATCATGTCGACCGTCACCGCCTCGTAGCCGCGCTCGAGGACGAGATCGGTCGCCGCTCGCTCGATGGCGCGGGTCTTCTCGACAGCATCCTTCCGCCGGGGGGCGGGGCGGGCGGGCGGGGTGGTCGACATGGTCTGCGGCTCCTTCGTCACTCCGACCGTAGCGACTCGACGGGGTCCTGCCGGTCGGCTCGGCGCGTCGAGAGCTTCCGGTACCGCGGAGGTCAGCGGGGAAGGACGGTGAGCACCCTCTCGATGTGGTCGCGGAACTCGCTCATGAAGTCGCGCAGGAAGGTCTCGGTATCCTCGGCGCGCACCTCGCCGTCGGGGCCGAAGACCTCGTCGGAGAACTGGATGTAGGCCTCGGGGGCGGTCATCTGCCTCGCGTTGCAGTAGCTGAGGACTCCGCGGAGGCTCTGCTGAGCCACGGCGGTGCCGATCTGCCCGACCGACGCCCCGACCACTGCCGCCGGGATGTGCTCGAACGAGTTCTCGCCCCACGGCCGTGACGCCCAGTCGATGGCGTTCTTCAGCGCACCGGGGATGCTGCGGTTGTACTCGGGCGTGACGAACATCAGGGCCTCCGAGGCACCGATCGCCTCCTTCAGCGCCCGCGCCTCGGCCGGGAAGTCGCTGTCGAAGTCGGGGCTGTAGAGCGGAAGGTCGCCGATGGGGATCTCGGTGAATTCGAGATCGTCGGGCGCGAGGCGGATGAGCGCCTTCGACAGCACCCGGTTGATGGATGTCGACGAGAGGCTGCCGATGAAGTAGCCGACCTGATACGTGGACATGATGTCTCCTCGCCCTTGGGGTTGCGCGATGATGGCACGCAGACCAGGTGCGGCTCCAGGCCTGGACGACGGCCGGGAATTGTGCCTGTGGCACAGCCGAGGAGAGGACGCGATGAAGCGAACCAACGACGTCGATCCGGTGCGCGGCGCCGTCGTGCTCATCACCGGCGGCGCGCGGGGGATGGGTGAGTTGTACGCGCGGCGAGCGGTCGCCGCCGGCGCCCGCGACGTGGCGCTGTGGGACATCGATGAGGAGCGGGCGACCGCACTGGCGGCCGACCTCGGTCGGTCGGGCGTGGACGTGCGCGCCTACGCCGTCGACGTCTCGCAGCCGGAGTCGATCCGCGACGGGGTCGCGCGTGTGCGCGACGACGTCGGGGCACCCGACATCCTGATCAACAACGCCGGCATCGTCCGTGGGGCGCCGTTCTGGGAGCACGACCCCGTCCGTGGCATCGAGGCGACGATGCGGGTCAACACGCTCGCGGCGATGTGGCTCACCCGGGAGGTGCTCCCCCACATGATCGCCGACCGCTCGCGGCCGAAGCGCATCCTCAACATCGCCTCGGCCGCCGGGACCCTCGCCAACCCGCGCATGAGCGTGTACGCCGCGTCGAAGTGGGCGATGATCGGGTGGAGCGAGTCGGTGCGGCTGGAGCTCGCCGCCGCCGGTCACCGCCACATCGCGGTGACGACCTTCTGCCCGAGCTACGTGTCGACCGGCATGTTCGCCGGCGCCCGCGGGCCCCTGCTGACCCCCATCATGACCCCGGTCCAGGCGACCGCGGCCGCCTGGCGTGGAATGCGCCGCGGCACGCCGATGGTGCTGCGCCCCTGGACTGTGAAGCTCGCGATGGCCCTCCGCGGCGTGCTGCCGACGAGGGCCTGGGATGCCATCGCGGGCCGGGTGTTCCGCGTCTATTCGTCGATGGACGCCTTCACCGGACGCGGCGGCGACTGACGGCTCACTCCGCCACGGGGAGGCGGGCTGCGCGATCGAGGTCGATCCCCACGGCGAGGAAGCCGACGGTGTCGGGGTCGGCGCTCAGCTGCTCGGCGAGGGCGGAGTCGACGCGACGCAGCGCCGCGGCGAAGTTCTGCGGCGCGTCGGTGTCGTGCTCGTGCCGGGCCGCGTCGATGTGGCCGATCAGCTCGGTGCGGCTCCAGGTGTGCTGCACGGCCTTTCCGGCGTACCACTCGCGAAGACGCTGATCTTCGAGGCGGGTGAGCAGCTCGACGACATGACCCCACGGCAGCTGTCCGACCGGCTGCTGAACGATCCCGCCGCGCGGGGGCCACGAGGCGGCGAAGTCGCGCATGCGACGAAGGCCCTCGACCGTGAGGCTCGTCATGGTCGGGTAGGTGTGACGGAGCCGGTGCGCGAGCGCCTCCAGCGCGGCATCCTGGTCTTCGGCGGCATTCTCCTGCGCGAGGATGGTCGCGCCGATCTGCCAGTACAGGCCGATCACCTCCGCATTCGCGCGGCGCTGGAGGGTGTGACGCGCGGCCTTGACCTGGCCGACCAGCGTCTCCACGGTGTTCTCGACCGCGACGCTTTCGACGGCACCGTCTTCGGTCGCGGCCTGGGCATCCTCGCTCATCACGTCAGCATGTCGCACAACGGTGCGATCACGACAGATCGGCGCCCGAGGAGGTCTCCGACAGCGATCAATCCGCGCGGTCGAAGAGCCACTCCTGCACCTCCTCGAAGTACTCCGTGTCGACCGCGACCGGCCCCATGTAGGGGTGATCGAAGCTCGCGATGGTGAAGATGACGATGGCCACGTACGACGCGAGCACCGCCGCCATGACGAGGTGAGTACGCAGCCGTCCCATCTGGATCATCCCGATCAGCACCGCCGTGATCGCCGCGCCCGAGTACAGGACGAACCACAGGATGCCGGGGAGCTCCAGCCCGATCACCCCGATCCGCGCGCTTCGCGCCGACATGAACTCGTTGAACGACCAGATCGCCGCCGCATGGACGTTCGCCTCCCCCTCACCCTCGGGCTCGAACGAGAAGAGAACCTCTTCGATCGCGGCGACTTCCGCCACAGACTGCGAGGGGATCCGTCCCTCGCGCTGCGCCTCCCAATCCACCTCCCGGACGTGGTCGACGTACGAGACGATCAGCGCCTGGAGCTCCCCCCGCTCGGGCTCGGGGAATCCGGCCGTGTCGCGATAGAGCACCGCGACCGCCGATGCCTCATCCATCACGATCTCCTCGACGCCGCGGTAGTTCTCGTACGAGGCGGCGGCGATGAGCGCGAGGGTCACGCCGTAGAGCACGCCGAAGGTCGCCATCACGTAGGCGAGGATCCGGTCCCACTCGCGCATCTGCTTCTTGTCGCCCGGCACCCAGCGACGCAGCGCGATGACGATCAGCAGCGACGCCGCGACGAAGAGGATGACGAAACCGGGCAGCGCGACCCCGACCGGCAGCTGGTAGAGCCACATGAATGGCATTGTGCCCGCAGGTGGGTCCGGCGCACGGGAAGCGGATGCCGCGGCTCGCCGTCGCGGCATCCGAAATCTTTCTCGCCGGCGATGTCGATTCCGCTCCGCCCGGTTCGACGCGATAGTGGGAGGGCCCTCCTCCCCGAACGAAACGGAGATTTTCATGGCCAAGTACATGCTCATCATGCGCAACAGCGGTTCGGTGGAGAACTACGAAGACATGGACTTCGAGGCGATCATCAACGCGATGGGCGCCTACAACGAGTCGATGATGAAGGCCGGGGTGCTTCTCGGCGGCGACGGTCTGACCGATGCGGCGCAGGGGTCGGTGGTGGAGTTCACCGGCGAAGCGCCCATCGTGACCGACGGGCCCTACGGCGAGGTGCACGAGCTTTTCAACGGCTTCTGGACGATCCAGGTCGGGTCGCAGGAGGAGGCCGTCGAGTGGGCGAAGAAGGCCCCCCTCGGCCCCGGCAACAAGATCGAGGTGCGCCGGATGACCGACGAGTCCGACTTCGCGGACTACGCCGACAACGAGTACATCCAGAAGGAGAAGGGCTGGCGCGAGGAGCTCGGCACCGAATGAGCGCCGATCCGCGCCGCGTGCTGGAGGCCGTGTGGCGCATGGAGGGTGCGCGTATCGTCGCCGCGGTGGCGAAGGCGACCGGCGACGTCGTCCTCGCCGAGGATGTCGCGCAGGAAGCGATCGTCGAGGCCCTGGGCTCGTGGCGCGAGCACGGCGTGCCCGACAACCCGGGTGCGTGGCTGACGGCGGTCGCGAAGCGGCGAGCGGTGGACGCCTGGCGACGCCGGTCGGCGCTCGATGAGCGCCACCGCGCCATGGCGCACGACCTCTCGGAATTGGCCGAGGACGCGTGGGAACCGATCGACGACGATGTGCTGCGGCTGGTGTTCACCGCGTGCCACCCGGCGCTCTCGCGGGAATCGCAGGTCGCCCTCACCCTGCGGGTCGTCGGAGGGCTCACGACCGTCGAGATCGCGCGGATGCTGCTGGTGCCCGTGCCGACGGTGCAGGCGCGCATCACCCGGGCGAAAAAGACCCTCCAGGCCGCGAAGGTACCGTTCGAGACGCCTGATCCTGCGGAGTGGCCGGCTCGGCTGCAGACCGTTCTGAGCGTGGTGTATCTGATCTTCACCGAGGGGTATGCCGCCACGAGCGGTGACCGGTGGGTGCGCGCCGACCTGGCCGATGAGGCGTTGCGGCTCGGTCGCATGCTCGCCGGATTGATGCCGCGCGAGGCCGACGCGTGCGCCCTGCTGGCAGTGATGGAGCTCCAGGCCTCACGGTTCGGGGCGCGGACGGATGCCGGGGGGCAGCCCGTGCTGCTGGCGGATCAGGACCGGGCCCGGTGGGACCGTGCCCAGATCGAGCGGGGGCGCGCCGCGCTCGCGCGAGCCGACGCCGTCGGGCGCGGACGGGGCGCGTACGCCTTGCAGGCGGCGATCGCCGAGCAGCACGCGACCGCCCCGACCTTCGCCGAGACCGACTGGGAGGAGATCGTCGTGCTGTACGAGGCGCTGGGCCGGATCGCCCCCAGCCCGGTGGTCGACCTCAATCACGCGGTCGCCGTCTCGATGTCCGTCGGGCCGGGCACGGCGCTGACGATGGTCGACCGGCTTGTCGCGAAGGGCGCGCTGCGCGGCTCGCACCTCATCCCGAGCGTGCGCGGCGAGCTGCTCGCCCAGCTCGGCCGGGCGGAGGAGGCCCGCGCCGAGCTCCTGGCCGCGGCGGCACTGACGGGCAACGAGCGCGAGGCGGCTGTGCTGCGGGCGAAGGCCGCCGCCGTCGGCGGCTGATCCGCGTCGTCCCTCACTCCTGCACTACCGAGGCGAAAAGCCCGGAAAAGCCTTGCTGTCGGCCCCTGCGCTCGATTCTGCAGGAGTTGAGGGCTCCCCGCCGCGGCGGCGACCCGCGGAAGCGGTTGAGCGGCGGGCGCCCGCGCCCTAGGCTCGCGGCAGAGCGTCACACCCCGATTCGGCACCACCCTCGCGAAAGCAGGTTCCGATGGCCCAGTTCACCCGCGGATTCGGCTCGCGTCGGCGTGACGCCGACCCGGATCTTCCGCCCGGCCAGTACCTCACCACCGACTTCCCCGTCCTCTCCGCAGGCCCCACGCCGCGCATTCCGCTTTCGGAATGGTCGTTCTCCATCCGCACCGAGACCGGTGAGACGGCGCGGTGGAGCTGGGACGAATTCACCGCTCTGCCGTCGGAGGAGGTGTCGACCGACATCCACTGCGTCACGCGATGGTCGAAGCTCGGCACCTCGTGGCGAGGCGTCGCCCTCGACACGCTCTTCGAAGAGGTCGAGACGAGCTTCGACTACGTCATGGCCCACTCCTACGGCGGGTACACCACGAACGTGCCCCTCGAGGATCTGCTCGACGGCAAGGCCTGGATCGCGTACGAGTTCGACGGCGAGCCGCTCGACCCCGAGCACGGAGGCCCCGCCCGCCTCCTGGTGCCGCACCTCTACTTCTGGAAGAGCGCCAAGTGGGTGCGGGGCCTCGTCATGCAGCAGCACGACGATCCCGGGTTCTGGGAGCAGAACGGCTATCACCTGCGCGGCGACCCCTGGCTGGAGGAGCGGTACTGGTGAGGACGACCGGGTGGCTCGCCGCGCGCATCGCCGCGGTCCGGCCGACCACGAGCCACGCGCGCGTCCTCACCCTCGACGTCCCCGGCTGGCCCGGCAACGATCCGGGCCAGCACCTCGACATCCGCCTCACCGCGGAAGACGGCTACCAGGCCGAGCGGTCGTACTCGATCGCCTCGTCAGGGCCGGGCGAACGCGTCGAACTCGCGGTGGACACCGTGCCCGACGGGGAGGTCTCGCCCTACCTGGTCGACGTGGCCGAGGTCGGCGACATGCTCGAGGTGAAAGGCCCACTCGGCGCATACTTCGTGTGGCATGAGTCCGACCCCGACCCGGTGCAGCTCGTTGCGGGCGGATCGGGGATCGTGCCCCTCCTCGCGATGGCGCGAGCGCACGACCGGTCGGAAAGCCCCGTGCCCTTCCGCCTGCTCTACTCGGTGCGCAGCCCCGACGACGCCCTCTACCGCGACGAGATCCTCGACCTCGCCGGTCGCTCCCTGGACCTCACGTGGGCGTACACCCGCGCCGCCCCCGAGGGCTGGCCGGAGCCCGTCGGCCGGTTGACGCCCGACCGGGTCGCCGCGGCGACATGGCCGCCCGCGCGGCATCCGCTCACCTTCATCTGTGGACCGACCCGCTTCGTGGAAGCCGCGGCGGACGCGATGGTCGCCGCCGGTCATGACCCGGCGCGCGTGCGCACCGAACGATTCGGAGGATGACGATGTCCGACGACCCCACCCGCGTCGCCCACGCCACACACCCCGGCCGGGACGACCCTCACACGGCGCACGTCGTCGACGGAAACGCCGTAGTGGGCGCCCTGGAGGATCTCCTCGCGGGTGACCTGAGCATGCTGATCGTCGAGTGCGGCGGATGCCACCGCGCGGCACCGCTCGCGGAATGGCGGGTCGAGGCCGACCGCGACGCGTTCATCGTGCGATGCCGGTCGTGCACGCACACCCTGTGGACGCTGATGCGGGGCGGCGACGGCCCCTCGCTGCTCATCGCCGGGGGCTGCGGTCTTCGGCGTTCGCCGGACGACGCGGAGCGGCATCCGGCCGGGTGACCCGCCCGCTCGCGACCGGCATGCCCGCGACGACGCCGCCGCTCAGTCCAGGGTGTGATCGGCGCGTCGCTCGGGTAGCCGCAGCACGGCCTGGACCGGCAGGTGGTCCGAGGGCCGGCGGCCCTGCGGGGCCGACGGGTTGATCGCGACGCGCTCGACCTCGATGTCGCGTGTGACGACGATCCAGTCGATGCGCTTCCGGCCCACGCGGGGATCACCGTAGTTCGGGAAGGTGCCCCATTCGGGCGTGACCCGCTCGTCGGCGACCGCCCAGGCGTCTCGCAGCGCCGCATCCCGCAGCAGCTCCCTGATCGGCACCGTCCCCTCCCCGGAGTTGAGGTCGCCCATCACCACGCCCGGGAGCGCCGCCTCGGCGACGAGCAGACGGAGGGCCTCGGCCGAGCGACGCCTCGCCGTCCGGGAGATGTGGTCGAAGTGCGTGTTCACCACGACGAACGCCGCGGATGTCGCCCGGTCGGGCAGCCGCGCGATGACCGCGACGCGGGGCACCCTGTTGCCCCACGAACGCGATCCGGGCTCATCCGGATGGTCCGACAGGGCGATCTGCCGCCAGCTCTCGAGCTCGAGGCGGTCGGCGTCGAAGAAGAGCGGGCAGGCTTCTCCCCCGCCATCCCGGCGTCGTCCGTGACCGATCGCCACGTAACCCGGGCCGAGCGCGGCATGGACGTCGCGCGCCTGGTCGGGGAGAGCCTCCTGCACACCCAGGACGTGGGGCCGTTCCGCTCCCAGCAGTGCGGCGACCGCGGCTCGCCGGTGACTCCACCGGTCCACGCGCCGCAGCGTCGGAGAAAGCCGACGGCGGATGTTGAAGGTCATGACGTGCAGGGCGGGCGGCGCCACGGGTCCGATCAGGGGGGACGACATCCCTTTCAGGCGCCCGAGATGCGGGTCCAGGCGGCCTTTCCCTCTGCGCGACGGGCCGCTTCGTACGGAGACGGAGTCGCGGCCTGCCCGACCCGGAGCGTGTCGTCATGCGGCGTCGACGTCTTGCGTCGAGGCCGGGTGACCCACAACGCCACCGCCGTGACACCGGCGGCGATGCCTCCGAGTGCCAACAGCTCGATCATGCTCAGAGCGTACGCCCGCGCGGCGGGCGGGAGGGCCGGATCAGTGGATCGACGCGTCCGCTTCGGTCAGCCGCCAGGAGTGGAACACCACGGTCAGTCCGGCGCGAGACGGCGCGGCGACGAGCGGACCCGCCGATGCCTCGGCGGCGCCGTCGAACGGCGCCAGCCGCAGCAGCCGCATCGGCTCGCCGGCCACACCGCCGCGCACCGTGATCGCGTCGTCACCCCGGCTCACCCGGATGACCAGGCGATGGCCGCTCCACCCGGGCACGGCACCGACCGACCAGTCCGAACGCCGGTCGGTGACGACGGCGCCCGCACCGAGCTCACCATCGCAGAACTCCACACCGCTCTTGATCCAGCGCTCCTCGTCGATCCGCACGAAGATCCCGGCCTGATCGAACTGCTCGGTGAAATCGGCCGTGAATTCGACTTCCATCGCCGAGCCGACGGGGAACGGGGCGATGAGCCCGTGCTCGGAGGCGTGCTCGAAGCCGTACGCGGTGCGCAGCCAGGCGTCGCTGCCTTCGACGGCCGTGACGACCAGGTCGTCACCGCGCCGTTCGGCGGAAACGGGGTCGTGGGTCCAACGCCCCTCGGACCAATCGAGACGGCGGGGAGAGATCGAGGTGCTCATGCCTCCATCGTCGCACCGGAGGCGGGGCTGCGCCGGATGCGGATCGGCCCCTTCGCCGTCGACGGGTCGACCACACGGCCGCCCTGGGTGATCTCCACTTCACCTGCCGCGACGAGGCGCCGCGCGGCCCGCCGCGCGGGCTCCATCAGCTCACGCCATTCCTCGCCGCCGACGGCCTTCGCCGCTTCGGACGGACACATCGACGAGGTCGCCGTACGCGACGCGAGCGTCTGCCGGATCGACGCCTCGAGCTCACGGTCGATGGGCGTCACACCGCGGCGGCGGCACGCATCGGAGCAGTACTTCACCGTGTCCCAGTTCGCCGCCCATCGGGCGCGGTACTCCATGGTGCGACCGCAGGACGCGCAGATCTTCGGATGCCGCGGCTCGGCGGCATCCGAACCTCTCCGTGCGCGACCCATGTCTCCATGGTGCCGCGCGAGAGAGGGTCAGAGGGCCGGACGACCCGTCGTCGTCATCGTGATCTCGCGGGCTCCCTCGACGTCGCGGGCTTCGAGGGCCACCGACACCGACGAGAAGGCGCCGAGGCGCGAGGCGTGGGTGCCGCCGCAGGGGATCTCGACCGTGGCGTCCGGGAGCTCGCACACCCAGGCGCGGCGCGACGACAGTCCGTCTCCGTCGCGCTCGATGCGGACGGCGGCGTCGGAGGCGACCCATTCCGCGAGCAGCATGTTCGCGTGCGATTCGATCGCGGGGAGGTCATCGAGCCCGGCGGCGGAGAAACCCTTCCGCCGCAACGACTTGCCGACCCGGTAGACGTCCACCGAACCCTCGGGATGGATGCGGCTCGTCTGGATCGCCAGTGCGTCGAAGTTGGGGTGGCCGAGCGCATCCCTCATGACGTCCTTCGTCCACGCCCCCGCGAGGGCGGCATTCAGGGCGAGGGAGGCGAGGTGGCAGACGGTGTGTCCGGAGGAGAGCGCGGCGCGATGATCGGCATCGACGACCGCGTCCACCTCGGCGCCCACCGCGGGCGCCGAGCCCTCGACGATGTGCGCGACGACGAAGACCCAGCCCTCCGTCCCGATCCGCACGGGCAGGTCGGACCCGAGGAAGAGGCGACCGTCCTGGATGCCACCGACCACCGCGTCGACGACGGGGAACGTCTGCCCTGCGGCCTCGAGGGTCGCGCGGTCGGCGGGCTGATCGGGCCAGGCCGCGGTGACGGGATGCACGCACGTGACGTCGAGGAGAACGGCGGAGCGCCCCTCGCCGAGGTCGTCGATGTGCAGGACGCGACCCGTGCTCGAGGTCGCACCCTGGGGGTACGTCACGACGGTGTCGGTGTCGGGGAAGCCGATGGAGGCGGGGAGGGTGGCGTGAGGCTCTGTCACGAGCCCACCCTAGACGGCGGACGCGGCGGGTAGATTCGCCCTGTGCGCGCCGTCGTCATCCATGCTGTCCGTGGCATACCCGCCGTGGTCGACGTCGTCGAGCCCGTCGCACCGGAGGGTGGGGTGGTCGTCGACGTCCGCGCCACCGGGGTGTGCCGCAGCGACTGGCACGCGTGGGCCGGTCACGACGACATCGTCTTCCCCCATGTGCCGGGCCACGAGCTGGCGGGCGTGGTTTCCGAGGTCGGAGCCGGCGTCGCCCGCTTCCGTGTCGGCGACCGCGTCACCGTGCCCTTCGTCTGCGGGTGCGGAGTGTGCCCGTGGTGCCGGGCGGGCGATGCCCAGGTGTGTCCGGATCAGCAGCAGCCGGGCTTCACCCACTGGGGATCCTTCGCCGAGAAGGTGGCGCTCCACGCCGCCGACACGAATCTCGTCGCCCTCCCCGATGCGGTGTCGTTCGAGGCGGCCGCGGCGCTCGGCTGCCGTTTCGCGACCGCCTTCCGGGCGCTCACCGCCCGGGCCCGCGTCGCCCCCGGGGAGTGGGTCACCGTCGTGGGCGCCGGTGGCGTGGGACTCAGCGTCGTGATGATCGCGGTCGCCCTGGGCGCGAGGGTGATCGCCGTCGACACCAACCCCCGCGCGCTCGAGCTCGCGAGCCGGCTCGGCGCCGCCGGCGTCGTCGTCGCAGAACCCGGCGGGCCTGCCGTCTCCGATGTCGTCCGTGAGCTGACCGGCGGCGGTTCGCACGTCTCGGTCGACGCCGTCGGCAGCGCTCAGACCGCCGCGGACGCGGTGCTGAGCCTTCGCCGTCGTGGACGCCACGTGCAGATCGGTCTGCTTCCGACGGACGACGGCCGCTCCCCCGTCCCCATGGCGCGCGCGATCGCATGGGAGCTCGACATCCTCGGCAGCCACGGGATGGCGGCGATGGACTACCCGGCGATGATGAGGCTCGTCGCCTCGGGGCGGCTCCGCCCGCACGACCTCATCGAGCGCGTGATCGGCCTCGACGAGGCATCCGCTCTCCTCCCCCGGTTCGACACCGCCGCGCCGGCGGGCATGACGATGATCGACCCGCACCGCGGGCTCCCCTAGGATCGCTCCGACGGAGGGGGACGCCGATGACGGCAGGGTACGAACCGGGGTACGGCCAGGGGTACGGGCCGGGATACGCCGCGATGCCGGCCCCGCAGCCGGCGCGCAAGAAGGGTTTCGACGTCCTCGGTCTGATCGCCGTCATCATCGCCATGGTCGGTCTGGTGCCGACGCTCTTCGTCTTCCTCATCGGGCTCATCCCCGAGATGAACGCCATCTGGTGGCTGCTCGTCGCCCTCATCCCGATGCTCGGGATCGGTGGGGCGCTCGTGCTGCTGCTGGCGGTCATCGGACTCATCGTGGGCATCACGCGCAAGCGCCGCTACGGCCTGTCGATCAGCGGCATCGTGCTGGGTCTGTTGATGCTGGTGCCGATCGGACTGCTGTACTTCAGCTCGACCGTGTGACACCGGGGACGCGGGGGACCATCCGCCGCTCGATGACCGCCATCACCAGGATCGACGCCATCGCGACCACCGCGAGACCGATCGTGAGGATCGCCAGCCCGTCGAAGAGCAGCCACTCGGCGAAGACGCCGCCGAGGACGTTGCCGAGAAGGTAGCCGGCGCCGACCACGACGGAGTACACGCCCATGATCAGACCGCGGTTCTCGCGGAACTCCGACGAGATGTCGCTGAGGTGGGTGAGCGCGGCCGGGGTGAACCCCGCCTCGAGGAACATCCCCGCGACCACGATGGGGATCGCGATCGCCAGAGACACGCCGTGATTGAGCAGCAGCAGACCGATCGACGCCACGATCGCCCCCGCGACCGTGACGAACAGCGTCGGCACGGTCGGCAGGCGCCCGATGAAGAAGGCCCACGCCACGATGCAGAGGCTGAACACCAGGACGTAGACGCCGAGGACGGCGGAGAGCCCCACCTCGTTGCCGGCGAAAGCGCCCGGCAGGAGCTGGCCGTCAGCGGTGCGGTCGCCGGCGAGCACGAACGTGATCTGCGAGGTGACCCAGGTGCCGAGGATGGCGTTGACCGCGATCCATGCCGGGAGGAAGGCGAGCAGGCGGGGTTGACCGATGATCCGGATCCGTTCGCGGACGCCGGCCTGCAGGCGGCTCGGTCCGCCCGCGGCATCCGGCCTCACGAAGAGCAGCACCAGCAGGGATGCCACGACGTAGACGGCTGCGAGCGCGACGAACGACCACAGCCCCCACGCCCCGTAGAGGAGCGGACCGATGACGGCGCCGACGGCGATGCCGCCGGAAGACGACAGCTCGTACAGGCTCGTCACGCGGCCCCGTCGCATCCGGTCGTCATCGCTGGCGTCGGCGAGGAGGCCGAGGGTGGCGGGCGCGGCGATCGCGGCGCCTGCGCCGTCGAGAAGGCGGGATGTCGCGACGACGGCGATCACGAGCGCGGCCGACGGCGCCACCGCGATGAGCGACGCGCCGGGGGTGATGAGGATGCCGGCGGCGGCCAGGAGCGGGGCGGCCACGAGGAACACGCGGCGTCCGCGGCGATCGCTCGCCGAACCCGCGAGGGGTGCGAGCACGAGCTCAGCGAGGAAGCTCAACCCCGAGAGCACGCCGAGGATGAGGGCCCCGACCGGCGCGCCGGCGCGAGCCAGGTCGACGAAATAGGCTCCGAGGGCCAGCGCGCCGGCCGCCGACGCGCTGCGGATGAGCAGCTGCGCGACGAGAACCGCGGGGGTGCCGACCGGGCGGGTGGCGGTCGGTCGTGCGGAGTCGAGCGCGCTCACACGGTCACGAGGACTTTGAGTGCTGCGCGCGCGTCCATGGCGGCATACCCGGCCGGCACCTCGTCGAGCGGCATCGTGACGTCGAAGACGCGACCGGGCTCGATCGTGCCGTCGAGAACCTGCGGGATCGCGTCCTCGATGTACGCGCGGACGGGCGCGGGGCCGCCGGTGAGCGTGAGGTTCCGTCCGAAGAGCGAGCGGAAGCCTACCCCCGCCTCCTCGTACTGCGGCACGCCGACCCGGGAGATCACTCCCCCCGTCCGCGCGACACGGTACGACTGCTCGTAGGCGGGCATGTGTCCGACCGCTTCGAGCACGGCGTGGGTTCCGAGGCCGTCGGTGATGTCGAGGACGCGCTGGACGCCCTCATCGCCACGCTCGGGCACGACGTGGGTGGCACCCCACTCCACGCCCAGGTCGGTGCGCGCCCGGTGGCGTCCCATCAGGATGATGGTCTCCGCGCCCATCTGCTTCGCTGCGAGCACCGCCGACAGACCCACGGCCCCGTCGCCGACGACGGTGACCGACTGGCCGGGACGCACCCGCGCCATGAAGGCCGCGTGGTAGCCGGTGAGATACACATCCGACAGGGTCAGGAGCGAGGGGAGCACCGCGGTGTCATCCTCGGTCACTCCGGGAACGGCGACGAGGCTGCCGTCGGCGAGAGGGATGCGGGAGAGCTCGGCCTGGAGGCCCGCGGTCTGGCGCGTGGCGTAGAACCCGCCGTGCGGGCAGGCGGTCTGAAAGCCGTCCCGGCAGGTCGGGCACGTGTTGTCCGACCAGGCGAACGGGGCGATGACGAGGTCGCCCTTCTTCACCGTGGTCACCTCGGGCCCGGTCTCCTCCACGACGCCCAGCAGCTCGTGGCCCATGCTCTGACCTCGCGCAGACGGCTTCATCGAGTGATAGGGATGCAGGTCGGAGCCGCAGATGCAGGTGCGGACGGTGCGGACGATCGCGTCGGTCGGCTGCTGGATGACGGGGTCGGCGACGTCTTCGATCCGCACGTCTCCGGCGCCGTACATGAGGGTGGCTTTCATCGCGTTCTCCCCTGCAGCGTCATGTCTTCATCGAAGCACAGCGCGAGCGGCGTGGGTCCCGTCGTCCGCGCATCGGCCCGCGGCGACCCGTCGAGAACGGCGGCTCGGCGGAGACCGAGACCGCGAAAAGTGACGGGTCGTGACGCGCGCGGGGACAGGCGCACCCTGCCCGCTACGCTCGCACCATGGAGGACTGGGAAGATGGGGCGGCCGAAACGCTCGAGCGCCTGAGCGGATCGACGATGGCGGACGCGTACGTGGGCACCATCCGCATCCTCTCCCTCACGCCGCCCACCCTCCGCCGGCGCTACCAGACGTGCACGATGGAGCTCGCTCTCGAGGTGCCCGAGATCGAAGGCGAGACGCTGCGGACCGAGGTCGTCCTCGACAAGCGGTACTGGCCCGAGGTGGGAACGGTCCTCCGGGCGCGCATCTCGCGCCGGAAGCCCCGGATGATCGACGTCGACTGGGACGCGCTGGCTCGGCGGTGAGCGCGCTCCGGCCACCCCGTGACGCCTGGGAAAGCGCGGTGCAGAGGTGCTGGGGTTGCCGTATCGCGTTGACGTGACGGTGCACGACCGGTTCGATCGAACCATGAGCAGCCCCGCCTCGCCCGCCGTTCGACGGACGGTGTCGGCCGCTGTGTTCCTGCTGGGCGCGCTCTACACGAGCCTCGTCCTCTGGGTGACCCTTCGCCCGCTGCCGTGGGCGACCGAGGGGTCGGAGGCGCGCTGGGGCATCCTCAACCCCGCCGCGTGGACGGATGAGGCGGCGTGGACCGACGGGCGGAGCCTCGAGATCCTGCTGAACGTCCTGATGTTCGTGCCGATCGGTGTTGCCACCGGTCTGCTCCTGCGGGGCGTGCTGGCGCTCGCGCTGCCTCTGCTGCTCACCCTCGGGATCGAGCTGGCGCAGATCCCCCTCGACCGCATCTCCCACCCGCGGGACCTCGTCGCGAATGGGCTGGGCGCGGTGGTCGGCGTGGCTGTCGCCGCCCTCATCCGCCGCCATCCCGCCTGGCCGGGACGCGGGCGTGGTCAGTCGAATGTGTCGGTCCAGGACGCGATGTCGACGCCGTGATCGTCCGGCGAGGCCAGCGACCACCATCTCGAGGCCGACGAGTCGTCGGCACGCCTGACCGTCGCCACCGCCGGCGTCGCACCTTCGTCTGACACGAGACGGGTCATCAGGCGACGGTGGCGAAGACCGCGTTCCTCCAGGGGTCGTCGAAGGAGAGCCCTCGGCCGTCGTCGCGCACCGCGACGCCGTGGTGACGCAGCCGCTCACCGAGCTCGCCGAGGTCGTCGGCGCCGGGGAGCACCAGGTCGACCCGCCCGAGCCCGAGCGCCGGCATGCGAGGACCGGCACCCCGCGAGTTCCAGACGTTCATGGCCATGTGATGGTGGTAGCCGCCCGCGCTGACGAAGAGGGCCGAACCCCGGAATTCGGCGGTCTCGGCGAAACCGAGCCCGTCGACGTAGAACGCCCGCGCGCTGGCGATATCGCCCACCGACAGATGCACATGTCCCACCCCGGCGGCGTCACGGGCGGTGGCGCCCGCCGCGGCATCCTCCGTCAGATGCTCGCGGAGGAACGCATTGGGATCGAGGAAGAGCGTCCCCATCTCGACGCGCCCGTGGGTCCACGACCACTCCGTGCGCTGGCGATCCCAGTACAGCTCGATGCCGTTGCCCTCGGGATCGGTGAAGTAGAACGCCTGGCTGACCAGGTGATCGGCGCTGCCCGTGAAGGTCTGCGGTGCTTGGCGCGCGACCGAGTACACGGCGGCGGCGAGCGCCGCCTGCGACTCGAACAGGATGGCCGTGTGGTAGAGCCCGGCCGCGCCCTGCGGCGCATGACGGAGCTCGGGCGCGTGGACGAGGATGACGATGGGTCGCCCCGTACGCCCGAGAGTGACGGTGTCGCCCTCGGCGCTCAGCACCTCGAGGGTGACGACGTCGCGGTAGAACCGCGTCATCACGTCGAGGTCGCCGACGAGAAGGGTCACCGGGCCCATCGCCGTGTCGTCGGCGATGAGGGAAGAGGTCTGGCCCGCGGCATCCATGTGCCCTTCAACCCCCGCGGGTGTGCCGGCATTCCACTGCGGCGCTCGCGCGGCGTCGCTTCGAACTCCCCAAGAACCCATACCGAAACCCCACCGGATGTGTCTACTGTCGTCTCAGGTGCGCGCCCCGATGACCGCGCCGCCCACCCAGGCACTCGATGAAGAGGAGACCCGCATGAAGAAGCTCATCAATGCCCCCGCAACGGTGCTCGCTGACGCGCTGCGAGGGGTGGAAGCCGCCCATCCCGAACTCGAGGTCGACCACGAGAACCGCCTGGTCCTGCGCCCGACCGCCGGCAGCGAAGGCCAGGTCGCGCTCGTCTCGGGCGGCGGCTCGGGGCACGAGCCGTTGCACAGCGGTTTCGTCGGCCCGGGCATGCTCGCCGCGGCCTGCGCGGGCGAGATCTTCACCTCGCCCACCCCCGACCAGATGCTCGCCGCTGCGACGAAGGTGAACACCGGCGCCGGCGTGCTCTTCATCGTGAAGAACTACACCGGCGACGTGCTGAACTTCGAAATGGCCGCCGACCTCGCCAAGGATGAGGGGATCGAGACGGCGTCGGTCCTGGTGGCCGACGACGTCGCGGTCGAGGACTCGACCTGGACGGCCGGGCGCCGGGGCATCGGCGGCACGGTGATCGTCGAGAAGGTCGCCGGGGCCGCCGCCGCCGAAGGCCGCCCCCTCGCCGAGGTGGCCGCCGTGGCCGAGAAGGTCTCGAAGGCGAGCCGGTCGATGGGCGTCGCTCTCACCAGCTGCACCGTCCCCTCAGCCGGGAAGCCCAGCTTCGACCTCCCGGAGGACCAGATCGAGATGGGCGTCGGGATCCACGGCGAGCCGGGTCGCACGCGCAAGCCGCTCGCGAGCGCGCACGACATCGCCGAGGAGCTCGTCTCCTCGATCACAGCCGACCTCGACTTCACCGGCGGACCGGTGATCGCCCTGCTCACCGGCCTCGGCGGCACCCCGCTGATCGAGTTGTACGTCGTCTACGCCGAAGTGGCCGCGGCGCTGAAGCAGCGCGGGATCGACGTTGCTCGTTCCCTCGTCGGCGACTACATCACGAGCCTCGACATGGCGGGGTGCTCGCTCACCCTCACCCAGGCGGATGACGAGGTGCTGCGCCTCTGGGATGCCCCCGTCAACACCAGCGGCCTGCGGTGGGGTGCCTGAGATGACGGATGCCGTCACCACTGCCACGCTGCAGGACTGGCTCCGCCGCGCCGCCGCGGCGCTCAGCGAGAACGCCGACTACCTCACCCAGCTCGACTCGGCGATCGGCGATGCCGACCACGGCACCAACATGAACCGTGGGTTCACCGCGATCACCGCGAAGCTCGATGCAGGCTCGCCCGCCGACATCCCGGCCCTGTTCAAAACGGTCGGGATGACGCTGATCTCGTCCGTCGGCGGTGCGGCCGGGCCGCTCTACGGCACCTTCTTTCTCGAGATGGGGAAGAATTCTCCCCCCGACGGGGAGATGAGCGCGGCCGACGTGGAGAAGGCGCTGCGGGCAGGCGTCGCCGGTGTCGTCGCCCGGGGTCACGCCGAGGTGGGTGACAAGACCATGATCGACGCACTCGACCCGGCGATCGAGGCGCTGTCGGCGTCGGTGGCCTCGGGCGCGTCCGCAGCGGATGCGGTGACGGCGGCCGCGGAGGCGGCGCAGGAGGGATCGGATGCCACCGAGCCGCTCGTCGCGCGCAAGGGCCGCGCCTCGTACCTCGGCGAGCGCAGCGCCGGGCACATCGACCCCGGTTCGGTGTCGGCGGCGATCCTGCTGCGGACGATGAGTGAGGCGCTGTCGGAGTCTGCGGGGTGATCGGGTTCGTCATCGTCTCGCACAGTCAGCCCCTCGCCGAGGCGGCGCTCGACCTCGCGATGCAGATGGTGCACGACGAACCGCCGCCGGTGCGGATCGCTTCGGGCGCCCAGGAAGGGTTCGGCACCGACGCGGCAGCGATCGCGGAGGCGATCGACGAGCTCGCCGACGCCGACGGCGTGCTCATCATGACCGACCTCGGCTCGGCGGTGCTGAGCGCTGAGCTCGCCCTCGACCTGCGGGAGTCGACCCATCCGGTGCGCATCAGCGACGGGCCGTTCGTCGAGGGCATGACCGCGGGCATCGTGCGTGCCCTGTCGGGCGCCACGCTCGACGAGGTCGCCGCCGAAGCCCGGGGCGCCCTGGCCGCGAAGCGGCGGGACGAGTCGGACGGAGCACCGGAACCGGCGGATACTGCGCCTGCGCCGGCCGACGGGATCACCGCCGAGGAGCCGCTGGTGAACAAGGTCGGGCTGCACTCGCGCCCCGCGGCGACGCTCGTGCGCACCGTGCGGACGTTCACCGCCGACATCCGCATCTCCAACGCCACCTCGGGAGCGGGACCGGTGAAGGCCAACAGCATGGTCGGCCTCCTGTCCCTGGGAGCGTCGAAGGGCGATGTCCTGCGGATCGAGGCCGACGGGCCCGACGCCGAGAAGGCGGTCGCCGCCCTGCGGGATCTGGTGAAGGACGGCTTCGGCGAGAAGGACTGAGGGGCGGGCCGTCGATCGGTCAGGCGAGACGGTCGTCGACCGCCGCGGCGAGATCGGCGAGGACCCGTCGCTGCGTGGGGTTCAGCACGTCGCCGGTGTACTCGGCGATCAGCTGCTCGGCGGCGCGGCTCATCGTCAGCATCGCGTCTGCGGACGACTCGGTGAGAAGTGGGCCGAAGGCGCTCATGAAGTCCGACACCAGCGCTGCGGTCTCCTGCTCGGGAGTGTCGGGACCCAGGTCAGCGAACCGCTCCGAGAAGGCGACGACCGCGGGAGCGATGGCGGGATCGCTGATCCTCTCGTAGAAGCGCACCAGCTGAGGCATCCGCTCGTCACCGACGAGATGCGCGAGCAGGACGGACTGGTCGCGATCGATCCGAGTGAGCTCCGACGGGGCACCCGCCGCAGCGAAGAACGCCAGGAACGGCGCCAACTCGGCGGGGACGTCGGGCGGGGCATCCAGCGCACGGACCCGCGCGATGAGGGCGCGCTGCTCGGCGAGGCGCGCGATCTGCTCCGCGAGCTCGGCGTCGAGCTCGTCGAGCAGTGCGGCACCGTCGGATGATGCATCGAGGAGGTCGGGCATGCGCTCCAGGGGAACGCCGAGCGACGCCAGCCGCCGGATCCGCAGCAACCGAACCAGGTCGTGCACGTCGTAGTCGCGGTATCCGTTCGACCCGCGCGGAGGTTCAGCGAGCACGCCGACCTGATGGTAGTGGCGCAGAGCGCGAACGGTGACCCCGGCCAGTCGGGCCAGCTCTGCACTACGCACGCTCGTTCACCACCGTCTCGGCTCCGCCCGGCCCCGCGCTTCCCCGCTCCAGACTACGCAGCGGGCGGGCGAACACCCCGAGCGCGAGCGCGATGATCCACACGCCGGCCAGGGCGATCGCGGCGACGTTCACGCCCGCGTACTCGGTGAGCACCGCTGCAGCGACGATGCCCACCGCGGGCGCGGCGGTCATGATCGCGTTCTGCGTGCCCATCACCCGCCCCCGCATCTGCTCCGGAATCCGCTCGATCATCAGCACGCCGATGAGACTGCCGAACAGCCCGCTGGAGAGTCCGACGATGAAGGCACCCGCGAACACGACCCAGACATCGGGAAGGACCGCGATGACCCCGAAGCCCGCGGCGCTGCCGAACAGCCCGATGAGGAACCACGTCCGTCGCCGGCCCCGCGCGCCGGCGACGGAGTAAATCGTGCCGCCCACCAGCATTCCCCCCGCGAGGGCCGTGAGGACGAAGCCGAGCATTCCGGGCTGATCGATGAGCGAGAAGTGCACCGGAAGGATCAGTCCCTGCATCGACGACAGCACGATCACGGAGATGAGGCTCAGCGTCGTCGTCATCACGAGGAACGGGCTGCGGAACAGCACCCGCCACCCGTCGCGCAGCTGCGTCCAGCCGCTGGTGCGCGCGCTGCCGGCGGCGCGGGTCGGGACGAAGACCACGCCGACACGGCGGGGAATCACGAGCGTGAGCAGTGCCGCGGACAGCGACGTCGCCGCGGTGATCCAGAGAACGGTCGAGCCGTCGAACAGGACCATGAGCGTTCCTGCCGCGGCCGGCCCGAGCAGCAGCGCGGCGGCGCCGAGCGTCTCGCGGATGCCCATGAGTCGCTCGGCTCCGATCCCACCGTGACGCACGATCGCAGGCAGGAGAGCGTCGCGGGCGGTCATGCCCGGTACATCCCCGAGCGAGCCGATGATCCCGAACAGGATGAACCATCCAAGGCTCAACCCGGAGATCAGGTCGATCAGCGGGAGCGCGGCGATCGATGCGGCTGACACGAGATCGGTGATGACCGAGGAGGTTCGCCGGTTGATCCTGTCGATCACCACCCCCATCACGAGGCCGGCAAGGACGGCGGGGATCGCGGTCGCGGCCGCCACCGCGCCGGCCCCGAGGGCGCTCCCCGTCACCTGGAGGACGATCAGCGGAAGGGCGATTCCGGCGACGGAGTTGCCCAGCAGCGACAGCATGTAGGACGCGAGGTAGGCGACGGGGATGACGTTCATGCACCCAGTCAGAACTATGACGCAACGGCGGAGTCAAGTTCTGCGCCATCAGCGGGCCACCCGGCTCGAACCGGACTGCCCGGCGCTGACCGCCCGGGCGCCACGCGCTACGGTCTGACCATGGGATTCGAGGTCGGCGTGGCGAGCCCCGCCGAGGTGACGATGATGGCCGACTGGGCGGTCGCCGAGGGATGGAACCCGGGCGTCACCGACGCGCAGGCGTTCGCTGTCGCCGACCCCCGCGGGTTCCTGATCGGCCGGCTCGACGGCGAGCCCGTGACATCCATCTCGGTCATCGGCTACGGCGACGCGTTCGGGTTCCTCGGCATGTACATCGCCCGTCCCGACGTGCGGGGCCGGGGACTCGGTTTTCAGACCTGGCGGGCCGGGATGAAGCGGATGGCGGGACGAATCGTCGCCCTCGACGGCGTCGTCGCCCAGCAGGACAACTACCGCCGGTCGGGATTCCACCCGGCATGGACGAACATCCGGTACGAGGGTGGGCCTGCCGCGACGCCGCCGCCCGCGGGTGTGCGCCTCGTCGATGCGCGTGACATCCCGTCCGACCGCTTGGCGGCATACGACCGGCGCTTCTTCGGAGCGCCCCGCGACGCATTCCTCGCGGCGTGGGTGAGCCTGCCCGCGCGCAGCGCCCGGGTCGCCCTGCGCGGCGATGAGATCGTCGGGTTCGCGGTGCTGCGCGATGCCCATGCCGCCTCGCGGCTCGGACCCGTCTTCACCGATGACGCTGCGATCGCCTCGGCCCTCGTGAGCGCGCTCGCGGAGGACCGCGGAGCGACCTCGGTCGCCGTCGACGTGCCCGGCGTCAATCCCCGCGCCGTGGCGTGGGCGCAGGCGCAGGGGTGGGCGCCGTCGTTCGAGACGGCCCGCATGTACACGGGAGAGCCGCCGCGGATCGACACCGACGGCCTCTTCGGGATCACGAGCCTCGAGCTGGGGTGATATCCGCTGTCAACCTGATGCCGCGGAGCGGCCCTCGGGCGTAGCGTGTGGGGTACGACGACGAAGGAGACGATCGTGAGCGACAGGTCCACCCCCGACGAGGGCGAGTACACCGACGAAGAAACGCGCAGCGGCCGTTTCACCCACCAGGGCGACGAAGTGCCGGGGCAGTACGAAGACGCCGAGCGGGCCGATGGCACGCGCACCGCGGATCACCGCGGAGCCCCTGGCGAGTACGAGGATGCCGAAGGGCGCGACGGCACCCGCACCCACCCCGAGGGAACGCCCGGCGAGTACACCGACGTCGATCAGGACGGTCACCGCTAGGCGTTTCTGGCGCGCGCCACGCGGCGTCGCGGCCGAGACGAGGACGATCGGTCGAGGAGAGTAAGGACCGGCCTGGATAGTACGCGCCTCGACCGATCGTCCTCGCGCCGCGGGCAGGACCGTCCCTGCCGTCGTCGGTAGGGTGGGCCCCGTGAGCGACGACAGTACGGTCGGAACCCGAACCGGCGACGGCGCCGGACCGGCCCTGCCGCAGCATCCGGATGTCGCGCTGTGGCGAACCGGCACGCGCGACGACATCGACGCCATCCACGGAGTCTTCGCTGCGGCGGACGCCGTCGATCACCCCTCCTGGGTCACTCCTCGCGAGGAGGTGGCCGACACGTTCGACCTTCCCCACATCGACCACACGCGCGACACCCTGATCGGGTTCGCCGAGGATGGGACGGCGATCGCTGCGGGCAGCTCGTTCCTTCACCCTTCGCGGGATGAGAAGTACAGCGTGCACCTCGCAGGTTCCGTGCATCCCGCGTGGCGCCGGCGCGGCATCGGTCGCGAGCTGTTCGCGTGGCAGAACGCCCGGGCGGAGCAGCAGGTCGCGGAGGCGGCTGCGGGGGCGACGGTGGAGCTGCCCACGGAGCTGAAGACGTACGCCGAGGCGATCAACGTCGGTCATCAGGCCCTTGCCGCGTCGTTCGGCTTCACCCCCGAGCGGTGGTTCGCCACGATGGTGCGGCAGCGATCCGCCGTGCCCGACGTGACGAAGCCCGACGGTGTCGAGGTCGTCGCATACTCGAGCGATCGGGAAGACGACGCCCGCACGGCGCGCAACGACGCGTTCCGCGATCACTGGGGCAGTCTCCCTTCGACCCCTCAGGGGTGGGGGAAGTTCGTCGGCAGCGAATTCTTCCGGGCCGATCTCTCCCGACTCGTCGTCGACGCCGACGGACGGATCATCGCCTTCTGCCTCGTCACCGTGAACCATGACGACTGGGAGGCCCGGGGACGCAGCAACGCGTACATCGACCTCATCGGCGTGGTGCGTGACCGGCGCCGTGAAGGGCTCGCGCCACTCGTCATCTCCCACGCGCTGCGCGCCATCGCCGACGCCGACATCGACGAGGCGATCCTCGACGTCGACACCGAGAGCCCGACCGGCGCGAACACGCTCTATTCGGGCCTGGGTTTCGTCGCCGAGGAGCGCTCGGTCGCGCTCGTCCGGCGTCCCTAGTGATGGAAGCTGCCCGCCTCCTCCTCTGACATCGGCACCGTGATCGGGTGGTTGTCGAAGTGGGCGATGGCCGAGCGGTAATCGTCCATCAGCAGTGACGCCTCGTCGCGACCGAAGCCGTGGCGGACGAGGATGCGCTGCACCACCGTGTTCTCGCGGTCGGCCGGGAGCGAGTACGCCGGAACGAGCCATCCGCGTGTGCGCAGCCGGTCGGCGAGGTCGAACAGGGTGAACGGCGCCTCATGCCCGGCTTTCAGCCGCCAGGAGATCGCGGGGATGCCGCCTGCCGGCGCCCCGTCATGGATGATCTCGAACGGGCCGAGCGCAGCGATCTCGGCGGCGAGGTGCTGCGCGGTGTCGTAGCAGGACTGCTGCACCCGGCGATACCCCTCGCGCCCGAGACGAAGCAGCAGGTAGTACTGGGCCACGACCTGCCCCGCCGGCCGGGAGAAATTGAGGGCGAAGCTCGGCATGTTGCCGCCGAGATAGTTCACGTCGAAGATGAGGTCCTTCGGAAGGTCGGCGGCGTCGCGCCAGATGATCCACCCCACCCCGAGCGGCGCGAGCCCGAATTTGTGGCCACTGGCGTTGATCGACTTCACCCGCGGCAGCCGGAAGTCCCACACCAGGTCGGGCGTGACGAAGGGGGCGAGGAACCCGCCGCTGGCGGCGTCGACGTGCATCGGCACATCCAGCCCGGTGTCGCGCTGAAGCTGATCCAGCGCATCGCTGATGGCGTTGACCGGCTCGTAGGCGCCGGTGAAGGTCACCCCGAGCGTCGGCACGACACCGATCGTGTTCTCGTCGACCCGGGCCAGCGCCTCCTCCGGGGTCATCAGCAGACGGTCCTCCGCCATCGGGACTTCCCGGAGCTCGACGTCCCAGTAGCGCGCGAACTTGTGCCAGCAGACCTGAACAGGCCCCGTGACGAGGTTCGGCCGGTCGGTCGGCTGCCCTGCGGCGCGGCGACGCTCGCGCCACTTCCACAGCAGCGCCATGCCACCGAGCATCGCCGCCTCGCTGGAACCGGTCGTGGACGTCCCCAGGGTGTCGGCGGCGTCGGGCGAGTTCCACAGGTCGGCGATGATGTGCACGCAGCGCTCCTCGATCGCAGCCGTCTGCGGATACTCGTCCCTGTCCACCATGTTCTTGTCGATCGAGCGGGCCATGATGTCCTGGATCTGCGGCTCGAGCCAGGTCTGGCAGAAGGTCGCCAGGTTCTGCCGGGAGTTGCCGTCGAGCATCAACTCGTCGACCACGATCTGGTGCGCCCGGTCGGGCAGGTGCTCGTCGTCGGGGATGCGGTACTTCGGCAGGGTGCTCGCGGCGTAGGGCGAGGCGAAGATCACATCCAGCAGTTCGTCTCGGAGCGACTTGCGGTTGTGCAGCACTGCTTCCTCCTGAAGGAACCGTCGGTGCGCGAGACACGCGGCGAGGATGACGACGGCGGGGTCACCGCCATCGTGCCGGTGTTCCCGCGCGAGGACCAGACCCGGGACGCCGGCGGGGTGCGGCAAGGGCGGGATGGCAGGAGTTCGCCACGACGGCCGGGGAGCCTCCACCGACCGTCGTGGCGAAGACCACGGCTGCCCGCTACGCGATCGCCGTCCCCTCGAGCTCGACCATCTGGCCGGGGATCGCCAACCGGGCCACCCCGAGCATCGTCGTCGTCGGGGCGACCCCGGCGGCGCCGAGCCGGGCAGCGAGCACGCCGTAGTGCGGCAACAGCGCGTCCACATCCGTGGTGTAGACGTTGAGCCGGACGAGATTCTTCAGAGACATCCCCGCAGCGGTGAGGACCCCCTCGAGGTTGTCCGCTGCCAAGGCGAGCTGAGCCGCGAGATCACCGTCATGCTCCGGCCGGCCGTCAGCGCTCATGGCGGTCTGTCCCGAAATGTAGAGGGTGCGGGTTTCGCCTGAGACGACCTCACCCTGGTTGAAGCCCATCGCCTGCGACCACGTCACCGGGTTGACTGCTGTTCGATCCATTTCCACTCCGATCTGTATGTGTGCGGAAGCCGGCGGCCGGGAGCCGTCATCGCCCGCTCTTACGAGCCTCGCAACGAAACATGACACCTTGTGTCGTGTTTCTGCACGAGGATGAGGGGATGCGGGCGGATCGGTTGGTCTCGCTGGTGCTGCTCCTACGCCAGCGGGGGCGGATGACGGCGGGCGAGCTGGCTGGAGAGCTGGAGGTGTCGCCGCGCACGGTGCTGCGCGACATCGAGGCGCTGTCTGCTGCCGGCGTGCCGGTGTATGTCGACCGCGGTCGGCACGGGGGGTTCTCCCTGCTTCCCGGATTCCGGACCGAACTGACCGGTCTGAACCATGACGAAGCGCTGGCGATGCTCACGGCGGGTTCGGGACGCGGCGGGAGCGTCTTCGGCCTGAGCGCCCCCCTCGCGTCGGCGATGCGCAAGGTGATCGACGCGCTGCCCGAAGGACACCGCGCCAACGTGGATGACGCCGCCCGCCGTCTGCTCGTCGAACCGGAGACCGATCTGCTGTCCCGGCGAACCGTGACCGAGGAACTGGCGGACGGGGTGATGAGCGAGGTCCGCCGCGCGGTCCTGGCCGGACACAAGCTGCGGTTCGACTACGCGGCCCCCACCGGAACGCCCCGATCGCACCTCGTCGACCCGATCGGCCTGGTGACCGTCCGCGACCGGACCTATCTGCTCGCCCTCGCCGCGGGGGAAGACCGCACGTATCGGCTGTCTCGGATGCTCTTCGCTCAGGAGCTCACCGAACCGGCCGACCGTCCGGCGCGGGTCGACCTGGACCGCCTCTGGGCCGAACGCAGCGCGACGTTCCTGGCCGATGGCCACCTGTCCGTGACCGTCGACGTCAGGGCCTCACGCCGAGACGAGCTGGTCGGGACGGTGCGGGCCCTCCGTGCGGAGAGGCCGGCCGAATCCGGATGGGTGCGGCTGGACGTCGCGTTCGACGACCTTCGTCACGCCGTGTGGGCGGCCTGGCAGCTCGAGCTCGACGCGCGCGTCCTCGCACCCGATGCGCTCTGCGAGGCCGTCGCGACGCGTGCACGTGCTCTGGCCGCTCTCTACTCGTCGTGACCATCGACGGTTTCCTCGGTCAGCGGTTTCCACATCTCTTCCGCCGAATGCGGTGGGCGCACGGCCGGTCTGGCAGGGTGGGTGGGGGTGTCGGGTGGGCCGCCGCCGTCTTGCGTGACAAGGGGAGTCATACATGGAGATCGCCGGAGTCGTCGGCATCCTGATCATCGTCGGTATCGCGGTCGTCGCCGCGATCGTCATCGGCCTGATCGCACTGCTGTTCGCACGTAGCTGGATCAAGGTCGCCCGCGCCGACGAGGCGTTGGTGATCTCGGGCCGCAAGCAGAAGGTGCAGAGCACGGTGCTGGCCGCCGACGGCACGAGCTCATCGGAGATGTCGGAGTCGCCGGTCACGGTGATCGTCAACGGCAAGTCGCTCGTGAACCCGATCACGCAGCGCCACGAGATCATCTCGCTGCGGTCACGTCAGGTGTCGTTGAACGCCGAGGCGCAGTCGCTCGACAATGTCACTCTCAACGTCGATGGAGTGGCGATCGTGAAGATCGGCTCCGACCCGCTGTTCGTGCGTCGCGCCGCGGAACGCTTCGCCTCGCAGGACGCCGCGATCGAACAATTCACCACCGAGCAGCTCGAAGGTGCGCTGCGAGGCATCGTCGCGACACTGTCGGTCGTGGAACTGATGCGCGAGCGCAAGAAGTTCTCCGACCAGATCGCCGCCGACGTCTCGCACGAACTCGCCGAGCAGGGCCTCATCCTCGACTCGTTCCAGATCAAGGGCATCACCGATGCCGTGGGCTACATCCAGTCGCTCGGTGCTCCCGAGATCCAGGCGAAGCGCCAGGCTGCCGAGATCGCTCAGACCAACGCCGATCGTGCGATCAACCAGAAGATCATCACGAACAAGGAAGCGAACCTTGTCGAGCAGACCGCCCTCGACACCAACACGGCCAACGCCGACGCCGGCGTCGGTCGGGCCCGCGCCGAGGCCGAGCAGGCCGAGTACCTGGCCCGCGCCCAGGCCGAGCAGGCCGTGCTGCAGCAGCAGGCCGAGAACAAGCAGGCGCAGCTCGATGCCGACGTCAAGCGCGTCGCCGACGCGCAGCGCTACGAGGCCGAGACCCGCGCGCAGGCGGAGCTCTACACGCGCGAGCGCGCGGCCGAGGCCGCGGCGATCGAGCAGGTGAAGCAGGCCGAGGCGCGCACGCGTATCGCCGAGCAGCAGGCCGAAGCCGACCGCGCCCGCGCGGCCGGTGAGGCAGCGGCCGCCGAGGCGAAGGCCAGCGGTGAGGCGAACGCACTCCGCTCACTGGCCGATGCCGAGGCGACGGCCCGCCGTCTGCGCTCGCAGGCCGAAGCCGACGCGATCCGCGCCGAAGGTGAGGCGCGGGCCGCGGCGGTACAGGCCGAGGCTGAGGCCATCGCGTCGAACCAGGAGGCATTCCTGTCGCAGCGCGTTCTCGAGGTGCTGCCCTCGATCATGGCCGAATTCGCCAAGGGCTACTCCACGATCGGCAACGTCTCGATCGTCGGCGGCTCCGGCGACGGCGCGTCGGATGTCGTGGGCGGAGACAGCGCGAAGGCATTGCGCTCGGTCTTCGACAGCGTCGAGTCGGCCACCGGACTCGACCTGGCGGGCATCATCCAGGGTCAGGCAGTCGGGCGTGGGATCGGAGCGGGGATGGCGGGGGCCGCCACGCCGGCGGCGCCGGCGGCTCCGGCGGCCCGCAAGCCCGCGGCGAGCCGCGACTCCGCGGACGACCCCGCCGGCAACTGACGGACGCCGACGGCCTCAGAGCGACGCGTCGGGCTCGGGGAGTATCCAGTTCGCCTTCCGGTGGATGAACAATCGCGTGACGGCGACGGAGAAAACGAAACCGGGCACGATGCCGGCAACGGTGACCACCATGGCGCTGCTCGTCTGAACGGCGGGATTCGTCAAGAGTGACTGGGCGACGACCTGGAACCCGAGATGGAAACCGATCGGCGTCCAGACGCTGTCTGACACCAGTCGCTGGACGCCGAGGACGACACCCATGACGAGGAAGAGCGAACCCCTCTCCACGATCACGCCCCAACCGGTCGTCGCGACCCACAGTGTCGTGCCGAGGAGCGCGAAGAGGACGGCTTGGATGAGCACGGCCCGCACGGGTGCGATCGATGCCGACAGAGTGCGGTAGACGTAGCCCCGGAAGATCAACTCTTCGGGAATGGCCTCCAGCAGCAGGACCGTCACCACAGTGAAGGCGACAGCGCCGACCAACGCGGCCGGGGAGAGGTCTGTCGTGATCCGGACCCACCCCGCCGCACTCGCGACCCCCAGCCCGATCGCCGAGGGGATCACGAATGAGCCCACCCCGACGAGAAGGGACCGCCACAGGCTCGGTCCCGTCTGGAGCCGCAGTGTCGACCACGGCCGGCGATCGAGAAAACGTCGGACGACCACGATCATCGGCACCGTGAGTGCGATGACGAAGAGAGCGCTGGAGATGCGTCTGGCCGGGCCCACCTCATTCCCCCAGACGGCAGTGGAGAGCCAGACCATGAGACCCCAGATCACGATGGTCGCTGCCAGGACCACTGTGACGCGCCACCCCGTTCCGACGCGCGGGCCAGGCCTGGTCGTCGCAGTGGGCATGCTCGACCGTAACCGGAGCGTGATGAGCTCGACGACATCCGCGGCCGGCCCGGTCAACGCCTAGCGAGTGCCGTCACGCGCCGCAAGGCCCACGCGGGTGGACCCACACCGGCATACCGTCGGACCATGACTGACACCTTCACTCCTCGGCATGCCATCGTCACCGCTTCCGATTCCGGCATCGGTGCAGCGACCGCCATCGCTCTCGCCGAGGCCGGGCTGGACGTGGGCATCACCTGGCACTCCGACAAGGACGGCGCCGAGAAGACCGCCGAAGAGGTGCGCGCCCGCGGCTCCCGGGCGGTGGTGACCCAGTTCGACGCGACCGATCTCGAGGGAGCCGCGAAGGTCATCGACGCATTGGCCGACGAACTCGGTGGCGTCGACGTGTTCGTCAACAACGCCGGCGGCGGGTCGGGGGGCCCGTTCCTCGATCTCGATGTCGAAGCCTGGCGGAAGGATGTGCTCCTGAACCTCGACGGCGCATTCGTCGGGATGCAGGCTGCGGCGCGCCGGATGGTCGCCGCGGGCCGCGGTGGGCGGATCATCGCCATCACCAGCGTCCACGAACACCAGCCCCGCGTGGGAAGTGCCGCGTACGTCGCGTCGAAGCATGGCCTGGGAGGTCTGGTGAAGACCATGGCGCAGGAGCTCGGCGAGCACGGCATCACCGTCAACGCCCTCGGCCCGGGCGAGATCGCCACACCCCTGAACGACATGGACGCCGAAGAGGCCGAGAACACGCATCGCCCCGGCATCCCGCTCGGTCGTCCGGGAAGGCCCGACGAGATCGCTGCTGTGGCCGCGTTCCTCGCTTCGCCTGCCGCGTCCTACGTCACGGGGGCCAGCTGGGTCGTCGACGGCGGGATGCTGCAGATGGGCCCTCAGGCCGGATCTCACCTCACCTCCGACGAATGGCGTCGCGCGGGCAGCTGACCTCGGGTCACCCCACCCCTTGCCTGATCGCGGATCGCTGGGTACTCTCAAGGTCCCCCGACGGAAGGATGTCGATCATGAGAGCCTACGTACGCTGAAGTACCAAAACGAACCCCCGCCCGATGCGATCGAGCGGGGGTTTCGTCGTTTCACGACGGGGTCAGGAGAGGCGGCGCATCTCCGTTTGAATCTGCTCTTCGCTCGGACCCGCGTTCGCGGGGCCGAACGCACGGATGCCGGTGAATGCGACACCGACGGCGATGCCGGCGATCGGCCAGATGGGCCAGAAACCGCCCATCCCCGTGGCCAACCAGATCACGACGAACATCGCCGAGAGGACGACCCACGTGATGAGGGCCGACCAGAAGTGCTGCTTCGCCTTGAGCCGCTGGACGGCTCGCGTCCTGAGATCGCCCTGGCCCGTCATGGCTAGATCATAGGGGCCGTCGTGTGCGCGGCGTGGGGCGGATTCGCGCTGCCGCGCGGGCTCATTCGTCGTATATGTACGTCCGGCCCGTCGGACGCGTACATCTCCGACGGATGAACTCCCCACGGGACAGACGGATGACCGCGTGTCGAGGTCACCGCACCATTCGCGCGTCGGTGATCAGCGGGGCATGGGGATCGATCTGCTCGACGCCGTCGAAGCGGAACCCGTTGCGCTCGTAGAAAGCGACCGCGCGGGGGTTCTCCTTCGCGACCCAGAGCATCGCCGGCCCCTCACCGACGGTCTCATCGAGCAACGTCTGCCCCGCGCCCGTTCCGTGATGGTCAGCGAGGACGTAGATCGCGTAGAGGAGCCGGTCGCGTGGCGGTGGCTCGGCGTCCCGCCCTTCGCCAGGCCCCAGCCAGGCGAACCCGATGATGTCACCGTCGATCTCGGCGACGCGGATCGTCATGTCGTCCCGTGGCTCAGCGAGAAGGTGTCTCCAGAGCCGCTGCCGACCGGCTACGTACGACGGGGAGAAGAAGTCTGCGGGGAGCAGGTGCGAGTAGGTCTCTCGCCAGGCTGCGACGTGTACCTCGGCTATCGCTGCCGCGTCGGCCGGTCGTGGCGCTCGAATCATCGCTCTCATGCGTCCAGCGTGTCAGGGGGTTCGTCGGCTGATCAATCACTCGTCGCGCGCCGAAACCGCTTCCCGCTGATGCCTCAGGCGCCGGCGAGTGCTCTACCGAGTGCGTGACCTGAGCCCCACGCCGTGCGGACAGCGGCCCGATCGCCCCAGGCATCGCCACAGGCGGACAGCCCCGGAGTGCGGGAGAACGGCTCACCGGTCGTTCCCACGGGGCGGGCGAACGTCCAGCGGTGGGCGAACGTCGCGGCGGGTTCGGCGACGATCCGCAGCAGCCGCCGCACGGCGTCGAGCACGGGCGGGATCGCCGTTGCGGGATCGTGGAGGTGCCGGCGGGCGCGCTCGGCCGTCGTGTGCACGACGAGCACGGGCGCGGCGTCGCCTCGACGGTCACCGTCGTCGGCGACGAACGACACGTCCGGGTCGGCCTCGACGAAGGCACCGTGCAGATCGACAGGCCATTGCCGGCTGTCCCATCGCAGCGCCACGGCGATGACGGGCTCCCACGCGAGCTCACCGCCGGGAGCGGCCTCGAAAAGGCGCGCAGCCTGCGGGCCCGGCATGGCGAGTACGACCTCGCCGGCCTCATCATCGTCGATGCGGTGCGGCTCGACGCGCTCGACGGTGTGTTCGACGCGCACATCGAGGCCGTCCGCGAGATCGACAGCGAGCGATCGCAGCCCTCGCGGCGCAGCCCAGCGCGTCGGCCCCTTCTTGCGGCTCTGTTCACCGTCGGCGTCGATGACGGCGAAGGTATCGGTCCAGGGGCGGGCGAGGCCGCGATCTGCCCATCCGCGGACCACGCTATCGAAATCCGAATCATCCGAGACGAAGTACGAGGCGCCGAGATCGACCGGGCGCCCCCAGAGCGTTCGGCTCGAGAGACGCCCACCGACGCGGAGGCCGCGGTCGAGAACGCGGACCGACAGGCCGCGGGCCGTGACTGCTCGGGCGCACGCGAGCCCGGAAATTCCGCCGCCGACCACCGTCACGTCCACTGTCATACGTCGATCCTGGCGTGTCCGAGCGACTCGTCGGGCCGCAGCTCAAGAGTCGGCGGCCCGCTGTG
The DNA here is from genome assembly GCF_006715565.1 of Microbacterium sp. SLBN-154. Classification (NCBI taxonomy): domain Bacteria; kingdom Bacillati; phylum Actinomycetota; class Actinomycetes; order Micrococcales; family Microbacteriaceae; genus Microbacterium; species Microbacterium sp. SLBN-154. The sequence goes on along the minus strand of NZ_VFNL01000001.1, from coordinate 564,821 downwards.
GATGCGCGCGCAGTTATCCACAGGTCTCGCGACGAACGTCCTTGCTGAGAGGTTCCGACTCGATAGCCAGGAGTGGATGCGACGATGTGTCCATGACCGCTGCCGCGACCTCGCCGCGATCGACCAGTCGGTGGGCGACCCGCGCGCTCCAGCCGCTGATCCTCATGGCGATCATGTGGGCCATCACGGCATTGGACGCGGTCCTGCCCGGAAGCTGGGTTCGGGTTTTCGGCATCGAGTCGTGGGCTCTCGACGGCCTCGACGGCATCCTGCTCGCCCACGGCCTGCACTCCGGTTGGCCGCACTTGATCGCCAACACGATCCCGTTCCTCGTCCTCGGGGTGCTCGTCGCACTCGACGGCATCGGCCGGTTCTGGGCTGTGACCGCCATCGTCGGGGTGATCGCTGGTGTAGGGACGTGGATCTTGAATGCACCCGGCACCATCACCGTGGGCGCGTCCGGGATGGTCTTCGGCTACTTCGGCTACCTGGTGGTCCGGGCATTCGTGGCAAGGTCGTTGGGCCACGGCATCCTCTACGCGCTCATCGCCCTGACAGTCGTCGCCATCTACGGCGGCAGCATGCTGGCCGGGATCTTCCGCGCCGGGGACGGCATCTCCTGGCAGGCGCACCTGTTCGGCGCGATCGGGGGAGCGATCGCGGCGCTCGCCCTTCGCCGGGTGCGCACCGGCGCAGCGTCGCGATCCGCGGAGCCTCACTCCCGCATCAGGTGACGTGCCGCTGAGGGCACCGTCAGCCTCGCGGCCGGAGGACTCTCAAGTCCCGTGACTCGCACGGGTGTTCAGCCGACGGGATGACACACCCCCGCTGTCCTACATCCCCACAGCCATGTCGGTGAAGCGGGAGAAGTGCCCCTGGAACGCCACGACCACGGTGTCGGTCGGGCCGTTACGGTGCTTCGCCACGATGAGGTCGGCCTCGCCGGCGCGTGGGCTGTCGCGCTCGTACGCCGCCTCACGGTGGAGCAGGACGACCATGTCGGCATCCTGCTCGATCGATCCCGACTCGCGGAGGTCGGACAGGGCCGGCTTCTTGTCGGCGCGCTGCTCAGGACCACGGTTCAGCTGCGACAGCGCGATCACCGGCACCTGCAGCTCCTTCGCGAGCAGCTTCAGCGCGCGGGAGAACTCCGAGACCTCCTGCTGACGCGACTCTACGCGCTTGCCGCTCGTCATGAGCTGCAGGTAGTCGATGATGACCATCTTCAGACCCACCCGCTGCTTGAGGCGGCGGCACTTCGCGCGGATCTCGACCAGGGTCATGTTGGGGCTGTCGTCGATGTAGAGGGGCGCGTCGTTGATGCGCCCGCGGGTGGAGGCGATCGTCGTCCAGTCGCGTGAGTCGAGCGTGCCCTTGCGCATGTTCTGCAGCGGCACCGCCGCCTCCGCGCTCATGAGGCGCATCGCGATCTCGCTCCGGCCCATCTCGAGGGAGAAGACGATGGTCGGCATGTTGTTCTTGATCGCGGCCGCGCGGGCGAAATCCAGAGCCAGCGTTGAGTTGTGCGTCGGGATCATCGACTCCCCGGCGAGATACAGGTGGTCGTCGTTGTCGACCTGCACGCAGCGCACGGGGACGCTCGGAATGGGCCGGACCGCCGTGACATAGCGGCGACCCGTTCTCGTCACATCGACGGGACGCTCCTGCTCGTGGAGGACGCGCTTGCGCTCGAGCCAGAACACGTCGTCCGTCGTCGAGAAGTTCAGGATGTAACAGGTGGACGACTCCGCCGATCGCCCGTTCACGCGCTTGGTCGTGCGTCCGCAGCGGTAACCGAGACTGACGATCAACTCGTAGACGGAGTCGGCCAGCTTCTTGTTCGTCACGGCGAACTGGCACGAGCCGACGCCCCGCACGACCGTGCCGTCGGTGTCGAGAAGCCCCGCAAGCAGTTCGCGGCGCTGCGCCTCGGACGCTCGCAGGTACGCGAGCGGCACGTGCTTGTCACCGAGCACGCCCGCTTTTCGCAGGAGGGCCGTGAACGAGCCGTGGTCGCGATGGCAGGCGGCGCAGCGCTGCGCCTCCCCCGAGAAAGGCTGACCGCAGTCTGGGCAGGATAGGCGCTCGGGGTGGGCGCCCTTGTTCTTCGGTCCACAGGTGCGCCCGCACGTGCGGACGTGTGGGTGGCGCGCTCGGAAGCCGGCGCCGCAGATCTCGCAGACCCGCGTCAGCTCCTCCCGTTCGAGAAGCTGAACGGAGTAGAGCATGCCGCCTCGCGCCTCGACCCGAAGTCCGCTGCGGCGGATGAAACCGGGAATCTCGTCGGTCTCGCTTGTGATGCGATTGCCGGCGGTGTGACCGTCGCCCAGCCACGCGCCGAGGGCGTACGGCGCCACCGGAAGGTCAGCATGAGGAGCCTGAAGCGGTCGACCATTGCGCACGGAGTGATTCGCCCGCTTCTCGGCACCCACCGTCAGCGTTGCCGCCATCTTCTCGGTCGTGACGACGCTGGCGGTCGCACGACCACCGCGACGCGCGGCGCGAGTCTCCGTCACCCACTGGTGCTCGGCATCGGCGATGATGCGCGACCCGTCAGAGAACTCGACCTCGTAGCAGGGCCGGTCGGTCATGACCTCGGTGGCCGCGACGACCTTCGTCGGCTGTCCGTCGGCATCGAACAGTTCGTCCCCGACCTTGACCTCGCCCATGGTGGTCCAACCCGTGGGTGTCGGAAGCGGCGTGTCCAGGGCCAGTGCCTTGCCCATAGCCGGCCTCGCCGCCACGACGATCATCTGTCCGGGGTGCAGACCGTTCGTAAGCTGGTCGAGCCCCGAGAACCCGGTCGGGATGCCGGTCATCTGCCCGTCACGGCCGCGCGCGGCCTCGATCTCGTCCACCGCGGCGTCGACCGCGACGGTCAAGGGAACGTAATCCTCGGTCTCCTGCCCGCTGTTGACGGAGTAAATCTCGGCCTGGGCGTTGTTGACGAGCTCGATCGCGTCACCCTCGCCCTTGTAGCCCATCTGCACGATGCGCGTCCCGGCCTCGACGAGGCGGCGCAGCAGCGCCCGCTCGGCGACGATCGAGGCGTAGTAGCCCGCGTTCGCCGCGGTCGGCACGATCGAGGTGAGGGTGTGGAGGTAGTCCGCCCCACCCGCTCGCTGCAGGTCGCCGGTCTTGATCAGCTCGTCGGTGACCGCGATGACGTCGGTCGGCTCGCCGTGCGAGTACAGAGACAGGATCGCCTCATAGATGATCTCGTGCTTCGGGATGTAGAAGTCGGCGCCCCGCAGCGTCTCGATGACGTCCGCGACAGCGTCCTTCGACAGCAGCATCCCGCCGAGCGTGCTCTGCTCGGCCGCCATGTCGTGCGGCGGCGTCCGCTCCGGGTCGCGACGGCCGCCCATGCGTTCATCAGAGATGTCTGCGATCGACATAGGCGATGTGTTCTCCCTGTTGTTCGTGCGCGCGCGGAAGCGACGACCCGTCACGCCGGCCCCGGGCCCCGAGGTTCCCGCCGCGTCCGCGTCGACGCTGTGCGTGCGGCTCGTCTTGAGCTCCACTCACGGTAAGGAGGGGGTCGGACACTCGCAAGACGACCTGTGGATAACTCTGTGCATAGTTTGCGCGAAACGCCGTCTGGCCTGTGAACAACGGTTGTGGACAACTCTGGGAATGGTCGCCGCCTGAGTGGCAATTAATCCCTTTGATCAGGTTTTTCTTCGCTCACACGATGTGGATAACGATGTGCTTGAAGTACTCGTTGAAGGTTTGCCGACTTGACAAACAGATGTGGACAACCCGCGAGGTCAGCCGACGGTCATTCGGATGCTGCGGCACCGCGAGGATGGAAGGGTGACGTATCAGATTCTCGAGGTTCCCGTGGACGACCCGCGCGCCGCGGCACTGCGCGCTGCACTCGACGAGGACCTCGAACGACGCTACGGACCCCTGAACCGGGATGAGCCGGCACACATCAAGGCAGCACGGATCGAGGCGCTGCGCGTCGCGCCGGAGGAGATCGTGTCGACCTGGATCGCGGTCACCGATGATGCGCCCGTCGGGCACGTCATGCTTCGGCGCCTGGGATCCGAGTGGGAGCTGAAGCGCCTCGTCGTGACGTCGACAGCCCGTGGCCGCGGAATCGGGCGCGCCCTCACGGAACGGGTCATCGCACGCGCACGAGAAGACGGTGCGCCACGTGTCATCCTCCAGACCGGTGCCCCTCAGCCCGAGTCCATCGCGCTCTACACGAGCCTCGGATTCACCCCGACTCCGGTCTACGAGCCGTACCGCGCCACCATGCCGAACTCGCTGTGCTTCGAGCTGCGGCTTGCGGCAGGGCCTCTTGACAGCCTCATAGCCCAGTCATAGGGTCGGGAGTCCAGGCACCCCAGATCCGCGCGATGTCGCGCGGAGCGAGTCATTCGCGTGCGGAGGTGAAGGATGGACAGGGCATTTCCCGGTCGTAGCCCACGACCCCTGCGGCTTGTGCTGGCGGGTGTGGGCGTCGCGATCGGCTGGATGCTTCTGTCCTTCGTGCTCGGACTGTCGTCCTCGAGCGCCCTCGCCGACGAATCGCAGGACTCCGGGGGTCTGCTGGGTGCGGTGGGCGCGGTCGCCGAGGGTGGCGCGGAGACCGTCGGCGCGGTCGCCGAGCCCGTCACCGATACCGCAGCGACAGTGGTGGAGGGCGGCACCGACACCGTCGAGAAGGTCGCCGCGCCGGTCGCTGACGCCGCGACAACCGTGGTCGACGGCGGCACCGACACCGTCGAGGAAGTCGCCGCACCGGTCACCGGCACCGCAGTACCCGTGGTCGACGACGCGACGGACGCCGTCGGGGAAGTGACGAAGCCCGCCACCGCGCCCGTCAGTGAGATCGTCGGTGCGGGTGCGTCTGTCGTCGATGACGCTTCCGGCGCGCTGACGGGAACCGTGGGAACCGTTGCCGAAGACGTGACGAAGACGGCGGGGGATCTCGCAGCCGCCGCGCCCCTGCAGCCTGTCGTCCGCCCGGTGGCCGAGGTCGCGGCATCCGCCGTCGACGCCGTCGGGGAGCTGACGGCGTCCGTCGGCGAGCAGCGTCCGGTGTCGCACGTGGTCGAGGTGGTGACGGACGTCGTCGAGCAGACGCCCGTCGTCGGCAAGGTGGCCGAGGCCGCCGGCATCCCCGACGCCGTCGAGCAGATCGGCGGATCGATCGACGACGGTGTCGAGTCGGTCGGCGAAACCGTCGGCGATTCGGGACACATCCTCGCTCCTGCGGGCCCCGTGCCCGCCGCACCTGCCGTCCGGCCCCCGGCGGCAGGTGAGGGGCCTGGCTCCCCTGCCGCCACGCCTCCCTCACATGCGATCGACACTTCTCTGGTCAACGTCGTCGCCGCCGGAACCTCGGAAGCGGATGCCGCTGTGACGGCCTCGTTCGCGGCATCCGGTGTTCTTCAGCTCGCCCACCGCCTGAGCGACGGGACTCGGCCGTCCGCCGCGGGCGGGTCGACTTCCGCGTCGCCCGTCGTGGGCGACGGCGCCACCGCCAGCCCCGACCTCACCGCGAAGCGCGGTGGACTCTTCGACTCACCCGGGGGAGTTCTCCCCGGCGATGCCACTGCCGCCGGGTCTGGCGGCGCCAGCCTCGGCACCTGGGGGCTGATCGCCTTCGGACCGCTCTTCGCATACCGTGCCTGGATGCGACGAGCCGGTCCTGAGGACGATCGCCTTCCCGGGGCGCCGATCTTCGAGACAGACGCTTCTCCCGACTGATGGACTCTGCGCCGCCCTGCGGCGGCACGAGAGTCACCGCGTTCGCGCGACATCCATCAGTTCTAGGGAGAAACTTCCATGCACACGTTCGTCAAGCGTGCCCTCTGGGGCGCGGTCATTGCCGGCGGCCTCACGCTGTTCGGCGCAACGGTCGCCACGGCGGCCGAAACCACGGGGGAGGACGGCCTCCTCTCCGGTACCCAAGCCGTCGTCGATCTGAACGCACCGGTCTCGGTCGTCGGCAACGCGGTCTCCGTCATCGGTGACAGCGAATCGACGTCGGAATCCTCGACGGCTCAGCCGCCCGGGGCCTCATCGGCATCGCAGCCGGTGGCGACCACCGACGGCTCCGACGCGATCGGGTCGGGCTCGCAAGCCCTGCTCGACGTCGAAGCCCCCGTCACCGTCACCGGCAACGCGGTCTCGGTGTTGGGCGACAGCTCGTCCGACTCGTCGACGATGACGTCCGCCCCGGCTTCCGCGCCCGTTTCGGCGGAGACCTCCGGCGAGGACAGCATCCTCGGCGGAACGCAGGGGATCGTGTCGGTCGACGCTCCGATCACTGTCTCGGGCAACGCCGTATCGGTCGTCGGCGACAGCGACAGCTCGTCCACGACGCAGACCGGCGCGAACGGCGGGAACGGCGACGGCGGGATCACCGGCGAGACCTCCGGCGAGGACAGCATCCTCGGCGGAACCCAGGTCATCGCCCCGATCACCGCACCCGTCACCGTGGCCGGCAACGCCATCTCCGGCATCGGCGACAGCACCAGCTCGTCCACGACGCAGACCGACGGGACCGGCGGGAACGGCGACAGCGGCGGGGGGATCACCGGCGAGACCTCCGGCGAGGACAGCATCCTCGGCGGAACCCAGGTCATCGCCCCGATCACCGCACCCGTCACCGTGGCCGGCAACGCCATCTCCGGCATCGGCGACAGCACCAGCTCGTCGACGACGCAGACCGGCGCGAACGGCGGGAACGGCGACAGCGGCGGGGGGATCACCGGCGTGACCTCCGGCGAGGACAGCATCCTCGGCGGCACCCAGGTCATCGCCCCGATCACCGCACCCGTCACCGTGGCCGGCAATGCCATCTCCGGCATCGGCGACAGCACCAGCTCGTCAACGACGCAGACCGGCGCGAACGGCAGCGGCGGGGGGATGACCGGAGTGACCTCCGGCGAGGACAGCCTCCTCGGCGGCACCCAGATCCTCGCCCCGATGTCACTGCCGATCACCATCGGCGGCAACGCCGTCTCGGTCATCGGCGACAGCGAAAGCGGCTCGACCACGGTCGTTCCTGGCACCCCCGGTACGCCGGGAACTCCTGGCAGCCCGGGTACGCCTGGTAACCCGGGTACGCCGGGAACTCCGGGCGAGCCCGGTACGCCGGGAACTCCGGGCGAGCCCGGTACGCCGGGAACGCCTGGCACCCCGGGTACGCCTGGCACCCCGGGTACGCCTGGCACCCCCGGCACGCCCGGCCAGCCCGGCACACCCGGAACCCCCGGCACGCCCGGCACCCCCGGCCAGCCCGGCACCCCCGGCACGCCCGGCACCCCCGGCCAGCCCGGCACCCCGGGTACTCCCGGCCAGCCCGGTCAGCCGGGTACCCCCGGCACCCCTGGTAGCCCGGGAACGCCTGGGGCGACCGGTGCATCCGCTGTTCCGTCACTCGCCGCCGAGCGCGTGATGGCAGGCGCAGCGACCGCCACCGCACCCCTCGCCGCCACCGGCGGCACGACGACAGGTCCGGCGGCGCTGCTGCTGGCGCTCGGACTCATCGTCCTGGGCGCGGGCCTGCGGAAGGTGCGTAACCGTACGGCGTGAATCACACGGTCACGGACGCGCGTCGCGAGGGATGCGCGTCCGTGTCGTCACGCCGCTACGACGGATGCCGCGGGGCGACAGCCCCTGGGGAAGGGCTGCTCCGCGGCATCCGGCTCTTTCGTCGAGTGGGGTCGCTCACCGAGCCACCCGGTCCGCGCCGAGCGGCTGTCACCCGCACGGTGGCTCGTCGCAATCGCGGCGGCTCGCGAGACCCGGGAACGACGGATGCCGCGGGGCCGCCCTCTCGGGAGAGGGCCGCTCCGCGGCATCCGGAACCGCGTGAGGTGTCGGCGCGTTACTTCGCGGCGACGACCTGCAGGGTGATGACGGCGGTGAGGTCGTCACGGAGGCGAACGGTCGCCTCGTGCTCGCCCACGGCCTTGATCGGCGAGGTGATGTGGATGGTGCGCTTGTCCAGCTCACCGAGGCCGGCGGCCTTGACCGCGTCGGCCACGTCACCGGTCTTGACCGAACCGAACAGACGCCCCTCGGCGCCGGCCTTGACGGTCAGCTTGACGGTGTTGGACTCGAGACGGTTCTTCAGCGCCACGGCTTCTTCGTGGTCGTGGAAGGCGCGGGCCTCGCGGGCGGCGCGAATCGACGCCACCTGCTTCTCGCCACCGCGGGTCCACTGCACGGCGAAGCCCTGCGGGATGAGGTAGTTACGGGCGTACCCGTCCTTGACATCGACGACGTCACCGGCCGAGCCGAGGCCGGCAACCTCGTTCGTGAGAATCAGCTTCGACATGGGTGCTCCTTAGCGGCCAGCGCCGGAGTAGGGGAGGAGCGCCATTTCGCGGGCGTTCTTGATCGCGCGGGCGATCAGACGCTGCTCCTGCACCGAGACACCGGTGATACGACGGGCGCGGATCTTGCCGCGCTCCGAGATGAACTTGCGAAGCGTGGCGACGTCCTTATAGTCAATGACGCCAACGCGGATCGCCTTCGCGGGAGCGGCGTTCTTCGCGCCCTTCCGCGGCTTGCGGCGGTCGCCGCTCGACTTTCCAGCCATGGTTTTCCTTTACGTTTCTTGAGATCTCTTAGAAGGGCGTGTCGTCGCCGTAGGCGGCGGACCCGGGGGTGCTCCAGGCGTCGGCGCCGCCGGCGTTCGACGAGCCGGGGGTCGCCCACGGCTCATCCGCCACCTGCGCCTGCTGACGGCCTCCGCCGCCACCTCCGCCACCACCGCTCGATGCGCGCGTGACCTGGGCCGTCGCATAACGCAGCGACGGACCGATCTCGTCGACCTCGAGCTCGATGGAGGTGCGGTTGTTGCCCTCGCGGTCCTGGTAGTTGCGCTGCTTCAGGCGACCGGTCGCGATGACACGGGAGCCCTTCGTCAGCGAACCGGCGACATGCTCGGCGAACTCCCGCCACACGCTCGCGCGGAGGAACAGCGCGTCGCCGTCCTTCCACTCGTTCGCCTGACGGTCGAAGGTACGCGGCGTCGATGCGATCGTGAAGTTCGCGACGGGCAGGCCGTTCTGCGTGTAGCGCAGTTCGGGATCTGCCGTGAGGTTGCCCACGACGGTGATGATCGTTTCGCCGGCCATCGTCGTTACGCCTTCGCTTCAGCCGACTCGCGGCGCGGGGCCCGGGCGGGAGCGGCAGCCTTGCGGGCGGCCTTCTCGTCGGCGCGCTTCTTCTCGGCGGCGACCATGGCCTGTGCCTCTTCGGCGCGCAGGACCTTGGTGCGCATGATGCTCTCGTTGAGCTTCAGCTGACGGTCGAGCTCCTGAGCGGCCTCGCTGGTCGAGGTGAAGTTCACGACGGCGTAGATGCCCTCGGTCTTCTTCTGGATCTCGTAGGCGAGACGGCGGCGACCCCAGATGTCGACGTTGTCGATCGAGCCATCAGCGTTGGTGATGACCTTCAAGAACTTGTCGAGGTTCGGGGCGACCTGGCGCTCGTCGATCTCAGGGTTCAGGATGACCATGAGCTCGTACTGGTGCGTGTGCGTCACTTACCCACCTCCTTCGGACTAGAACGGCTGCCGGGCATTTCCCGGTAGCAGGAGGGTGTGTGCACGTCGTCACGGGCTCACAGGCGCACAGGCCCAGCCGGACAACCCTCCCATGCTACCGGATGCCCCGTCCCGGCGCGATTCCGCGGGTCAGCCGAGGGCGCGGGCGATCGCGCGGATCTCATCCGGGCCGACGCGGCAGCACCCTCCGATGCCGCTCGCGCCGGCGTCGCGCCACGCCGCGGCATCGTCGGCCCGTGCGCGGCCGGCGCCTGACCACCGCCGCTCGTCCGCCCGCCACGCCTCTCCGCTGTTGGGGTACACCAGCAGCGGAGCATCCGTCGCCGCACGCAGCACTCCGAGGGCATCCGCGGCACCGCGCGGGTCGCAGCAGTTGAGTCCCACGGCGACGAGCCGGGGGAGGGATGCCGCGATCCCGGCCGCCTGCGCGAGTGACTCGCCGGTGCGCAGCGTGCCGTCATCGGCAATCGTGAGGCTCACCCATGCCGGCACGTCGAGGTCGGCGAGCTCGGCGCAGATCGCCTCGACCTCGATGAGCGACGGGATCGTCTCGACCGCCAGCACATCGGCGCCGGCTGCGGCGAGCGCCGCAAGGCGCGGGCGATGCCAGGCCCGGAGCTCGCCCACCGTCATCCCGTACTCGCCGGTGTACTCGCTGCCGTCGGCGCGGGCGGCCCCGTACGGTCCGACCGACGCGGCGACCCAGGCCTCGCCGGGCTCGAGTCCCGACGAGGTGCGCGCCTCACGGGCGATCTCGACGCTGCGGGTCAGGAGCGCATCGACCTCGGTCCGGTCCAACCCGACGGCGGCGAGTCCCTCGTAGCTGACCTGGTACGACCCCGAGATCGCCACCCGCGCACCGGCGGCGAAGTACGCCTCATGTGCGCGGCGCACCGCGTCCGGGTCGTCGCGCAGCAGGCGGGCGGTCCACAGGTGCGACGTCAGGTCGTGACCGTGCGCCTCGAGGAGGGTGCCGAGCCCGCCGTCGAGCACGACGGTGCCCCGCATCAGAGCCTCGGCGAGTGTCGGCACGGCGACAGTGTAGGTCGCTCGGGTGTCGTGAAGTCGGGGATATCGACATGTGACACCCACGAAGCGAAGCCGGCCGGGCTAGCGTGAACGGATGGAATGGACCGGGGACGTCGCCGCGGGCGACTGGTTGCGCGACCGGCTCGACGCGGACGGTCCCTCATGGGGCGCGACCATGCACGCCTGGGCGCCGCGCGGGTACGAGGCCTACGCACGCGTCTTCCACCCTGCCGACCGCGATCGCCCCGTCGGACGCCCCTGGCCGCCGCTCCCCTACGATCGCCACCACCGCGAGTGGGCGGCCTTCCAGGCCGATGCGCCCCAGATCGACGTCGAACGGGTGAGCTGGGCCGCCACCGCCGACGCCTTCGGCACCACCATGCATCCGCGGGCCCAGTGGCAGAGCATCGTCGGACCCCGCGAGGTCGAGAACGAGGACGGACCGAGGGATGCCGCGGGCTGGCGCTACTCCGACCCGCAGGCGGGCGAGCTGCCGAGCGATCTCGTCGCCGCCGTGACCCAGACGCTGCTCGCGCACACCATCACCCCGGCCGACGGGTTCGTCGCCCTCTGGGAGGGATGGGGTGGGCTCGTCGGACACCTCGGATATGGTCCGTCGCGCGTGCTCCTCACCGCCGCCGCCGGCGACCCGACCACCGATCGGCATGCGAACTTCCTCGCGACATCTGCTCGCGACCGCTTCAACGACGTGTTCCGGAAACCCTCGTGGCAGCCGGGCATCCTCGACGACGAGGTGTCGCGAGGACCACGGCTGCGCCTGCCGAACCGCGACCACGTGCTCTTCCGCACCGACCTCGCCCTGCTCGCCGACCCGGAGTGGCCGTGGCAGGTGCCGTGGCGCGACACCGCCCTGGAGGCGCCCGGCGGCGCGGCATCCGCTCTGTCGCCGAGTCTGGTGTGGCCGGCCGATCGCGCCTGGGTCTTCGCGACCGACGTGGACGCCGATTCCACGGTGATCGGGGGCTCTGCTGCGGCGATCCGCGCCGTGTGCACCGACACTCGCCTCGAGGCGTGGGCCATCGACGAGGGCGCGAACCTGTCGTGGGGTGGCGACGAGGTGAACGCATGACCGCGCCGGGGGAAGGCGGGATGCGGACGGCCTACCCGTTCGACGCCAACCCGCTCGTGCAGCCGGTCGACGGCCATGCGGTACGCGAGTTCACGCGCCGGCTGCGCGCCGAAGGGCGCATCGCGAGCGTGTTCGCATCGCCTCAGGCGATCGTCGGCCTCGTCGTCGGCGGCATCGCCGCGCTCATCATCGGGTCGAGCGCCCTCAGCATCTTCGTCGGCGTCTTCGCCGCGCTGGCGCAGAGCGGCAGTGGCGCGTTCAGCCTGGTCGCCATCGTGCCCGTGCTGTTCTTCGCCGGCGTCATCGCGCTCGCGACGGTGTTGACCGTCAGGTCGCTGCGCGGCGGAAGCGAACGCCGGTACCGCCTCGATTGGTTCGCCCGGGCGAACGGCATGACCTACGTGCCGCAGTTCGGCTCGCCGGGCCTGCCCGGCATGATCTTCTCGCAGGGGCGGTCGCGCCAGTCGACCGACCTCGTGCGCGGGGAACGGCCACGATTCGTGGAGTTCGCGAACTACCGCTACGTCACCGGTTCGGGCAAGAACCAGACCACCCACAAGTGGGGGTACGTGGCAGTGAAGCTCGACGTACCGCTGCCGCACATCGTGCTCGACGCCACCGGCAACAACGGGCTGTTCGGCTCGAATCTGCCGCTCACCTTCGACAAAGACCAGCGTCTCGGACTCGAGGGCGACTTCGACCGCTACTTCTCGCTGTACTGCCCGACCGGCTACGAGCGCGACGCCCTCTACCTCTTCACCCCCGACATCATGGCGCGCTTCATCGACAACGCCGCGGCCCTCGACGTCGAGATCGTCGATGACTGGCTCTTCCTCTACGCCAAGCGCGACTTCTCCACCCTCGACCCCGCCACGTGGGCCTGGCTGTTCTCCGTCGTCGGCGCCCTGCTCGACAAACTCGCCCAGTGGGCGCGCTGGCGCGACGAGAGACTCGGCGACGCGGCCGCGCATGCCGCCCACGCTGCGGCCGCGGCATCCGCTCTTCCCCCGTCCGGATCGTCGGCACCCGCCGCGACCGCCGTCCCGTTCGCGGTGCCGCCGGCGGCGCTGCGTCCTCCGCCCGGGGTCGCCGCCCCCGGGCGGCGCCTGAAGCGCGGGGTGCCGTGGGTCGCGATCATCGTCTTCGGCGTGATCGGGCTGTTCTGGCTCATCGGTCAGACGGGATTCCTCGGCCTGTTCTTCCGCTGACCCGCGGGTGTCCACCTTCTCCCGTTCTCGGGTGCACTCAGCGGGAGAAGGGGTGGTGGGGAGTCCCGCGACGGCGGAGAGTGGGGGTGAAGAGACCACCTCGAGCAAGGAGGCGCCATGAAGGCCGTGCAGTATCGCGAGATCGGAAGGGGGCCGGAGGTCGTCGAGATCGACGTTCCCGAGCCGGGGCCCGGCGAGATCCGGCTGAAGGTGACGGCGGCCGGGCTCTGCCACTCCGACTGGTTCCTCATGGATCTGCCCGAGGAGCAGTACATCTACGGCCTTCCGCTCACGCTCGGTCACGAGGGCGCCGGCATCGTCGACAAGCTCGGCGACGGTGTCTCGGGAGTCGAGGTCGGCGGCGCGTACGCGGTGTACGGCCCCTGGGGATGCGGCCTCTGCCACGCCTGCGCGCAGGGCGCGGAGAACTACTGCCCGAACGCCGCCGACCTCGGCATCGCCCCTCCCGGGCTCGGGGCCCCCGGCGCCATGGCCGAGTACATGATCGTCGACGACCCGCGTCACCTGGTGCCGCTCGGCGATCTCGATCCGGTCGAGTTCGTGTCGCTGACGGATGCCGGCCTGACGCCGTACCACGCGATCCGAGCCGCACAGCACAAGCTCTACCCGGGCGCCACGGCGGTGGTGATCGGGGCAGGCGGTCTCGGGCACGTGGGCATCCAGATCCTCCGTGCGATCTCGGCCGCTCGCGTCATCGCCGTCGACCTCAACGACGACAAGCTCGCCCTGGCCGCCGAGGTCGGCGCGCACGAGACGCTGGTGTCGGGGCCGGACACGGCGGTGCGCATCCGCGAGCTGACCGGCGGACGCGGAGCGGAGGCGGTCTTCGACTTCGTCGGTGCGCAGCCGACGCTGGACATGTCGCGTGAGGTCGTCGCGATCGACGGGTACATCCACATCGTCGGGATCGGCGGCGGGGTGCTCCCCACGGGGTTCTTCTCCACACCGTTCGGCGCGGCCGTCCGGGCGCCGTACTGGGGAACACGGTCGGAGCTGCAGGAGGTGTTCGACCTCGCCCGGGTCGGCGAGGTCTCGGTGCACGTCGAGCGCTACGGCATCGACGACGCTGTCGCGGCGTATCGGAAGCTGCACGAGGGCACGGTGCGAGGGCGCGCGGTCGTCGTTCCGAGCTGAACCCGGGCGCAGCGGCAGATCGGCGCTGCGGGCGACCGCGGGGATGGCGGACAACGCCGTGGGAGGGATGCCGCGGCGCGGCGAGTCGGCCCCGACCCCCGTGGTTGCGACCGACCCGAGAAGTCGCATGCTCCCGGAGCGGCCGGCCGAGGCCGGGGTTAGGGTATTGCGGTGCAGATTCGTGTGACGCCCGCGGGGCGTGAGGAGGTCGCCGGCGCTCTGTGCGCCGAGCGGAGGTAGTCGTGCGCGCCGCGAAGCGGCGCCGACGCCTCTTCTTCGCGGGCGGTCTGCCCGCGGCATCCGATTCCGCTCGCTCCGAGCGAGCCGCACACGAAAGCCGTGACTATGCACGCACTCACCGAGAAGGACATCCGCGCGTCCTTCGTCAACGCCTCGCAGCGCGAACGCGCCGCCGTCGTCATGCCCGATCTCGCGGGGATCGACTGGGCCGAACGCGACTTCCTCGGCTGGCGTCCGCCGAAGACGCCGCTTGCCGCCTACGCGGTGATCCCCGTCGACGACGACCTCATCGGGATCGTCCTCCGCCAGACCGAACAGCGCACGCTCGCTCGCACCCAGTGTGCATGGTGCGAGGACGTGACCCTTCCGAACGAGGTCGTGCTCTTCAGCGCGAAGCGCGCCGGGCGCGCGGGGCGCAACGGCAACACAGTTGGAACGCTCGTCTGCGAACACTTCGAGTGCTCGCAGAACGTCCGCCGGCTGCCGCCGCCCGCCTATCTCGGCTTCGACGTCGAGGCGGCCCGGGCGCGCCGGATGGAGGCGCTGCGCCTGCGCATCACCGACTTCGCGCGCGACCTCCGCGACAACACCTGACGCCCATCCGCTCGCCGAGAGTGCACCTGGGCGCCGAGAGCGCGGGGTTCACCCGCATTCTCGGCGCGCCGAGGCACTCTCGCGGGATGAGACCGGCGAGGGCGGGGCTCGGTGGGGCGATCACGCCGACGGGGCGAGACCGAACGCCTCCAGTTCGGCGTCGACGAGCATGCGGGAGCGGATGATGAAGCGGTTGCCTGTCGGCCCCTCGACGCTGAAGCCCGCGCCGCGGCCGGGCACCACGTCGATGGTGAGGTGGGTGTACTTCCAGTACTCGAACTGCGCCTCGGAGATGTAGACCTCGATCGGTTCGTCGAGCCCTACCTCGAGCGAGCCCAGGTGCACGTCGCCGGGACCGATCAGGAACATGCCGACCGGGTAACACATCGGTGCGCTGCCGTCGCAGCATCCCCCCGACTGATGGAACATCAGCGGGCCGTGCTGCGCGGTGAGGGTGCGCAGCAGGCTCGCCGCCGCGTCGGTGACAGCCACGCGGCTGTGGGGCGCATCTTCCATGTCGATCCTCCGTCTCGGTGCTGAGGGGCGTGTTCCAGATGTGGCGGCGAAATCAGACACCGGGCCGCAGCATCCTCCGGGGGACGGATGCCGCGGCCCGGCCGGTCGACTCAGAAGAAGCCCATCGCGCCTTCGGCGTACGACACCAGCAGGTTCTTCGTCTGCTGATAGTGATCGAGCATCTTCAGGTGGTTCTCGCGACCGATGCCCGACTGCTTGTACCCGCCGAACGCCGCGTGGGCGGGGTACTGGTGGTAGGTGTTCGTCCAGACGCGACCGGCTTCGATCGCGCGGCCCGCCCGGTAGGCAGTGTCGCCCGAACGGCTCCACACCCCGGCGCCCAGGCCGTAGAGGGTGTCGTTGGCGATCGAGATGGCATCGTCGAAGTCGTCGAACGAGGTGACCGAGACCACGGGCCCGAAGATCTCCTCCTGGAAGATCCGCATGTCGTTCGTCCCCTCGAACACCGTCGGGGCGACGTAGTAGCCCTCGGACAGGTCGCCTCCGAGGTCGACGCGCTCGCCGCCGGTGAGCAGCTTCGCGCCGCCGGCCTTCCCGATGTCGATGTACGACAGGATTTTCTCGAGCTGGTCGTTCGACGCCTGCGCGCCGATCATCGTCGCCGGGTCGAGCGGGTTCCCCTGCACGATCTTCGAGACGCGCTCGAGGCCGTCGCCGAGGAAGCGGTCGTAGATCGAGCGCTGGATCAGCGCCCGCGACGGACACGTGCAGACCTCGCCCTGGTTGAGCGCGAAGAATGTGAAGCCCTCGAGGGCCTTGTCGTAGTAGGCATCGTCCGTGGAACGCGCCACGTCCTCGAAGAAGACGTTGGCGCTCTTGCCCCCGAGTTCGAGCGTGACCGGGATGAGGTTCTGCGACGCGTACTGCATGATGAGGCGCCCGGTGGTGGTCTCACCCGTGAAGGCGACCTTCCGGATGCGCTTGTGCTGCGCGAGCGGCGCACCCGCCTCGATGCCGAAGCCGTTGACGATGTTGACCACCCCGGCGGGCAGCAGGTCGCCGATGATCTCGAAGAGGAACAGCAGCGATGCCGGGGTCTGCTCGGCCGGCTTCAGCACGACGCAGTTGCCCGCGGCGAGGGCCGGCGCGAGCTTCCACGTCGCCATGAGGATCGGGAAGTTCCAGGGGATGATCTGCCCGACCACACCGAGCGGCTCGTGGAAGTGGTACGCGACAGTGTCTTCATCGAGCTGACTGAGCGAGCCCTCCTGAGCGCGCAGCACCCCGGCGAAGTAGCGGAAGTGGTCGACGGCGAGCGGGATGTCGGCGGCGAGCGTCTCGCGGACGGGCTTGCCGTTCTCCCACGTCTCGGCGACGGCGATCTTCTCGAGGTTCTCCTCGATGCGGTCGGCGATCTTGTTGAGGATCACCGCGCGCTCGGCCGGCGTCGTCCGCTTCCAGCCCTCGAACGCCCGCCACGCGACATCCACCGCCCGGTCGATGTCTTCGGAGGTGCCGCGCCCCACCTCGCAGAAGGGCTTGCCGTTGACGGGTGAGATGTTCTCGAAGTACTGGCCCTTGATCGGCTCGACGAACTCGCCGCCGATGTAGTGGCCGTACCGGGGTCGATAAGCGGCCAGAGCGCCGCGCTGGCCGGGGGCGGCGTAGATGCTCGACACGCCTTCTTCGACGATGGTCATGGATGTCTCCTTCGACAGGTTCGCGACAGGTCGTCGTCGCGTGCCCCGACGCTAGGTCAGCGGAGGTTGCATCCGGTTGCGAGGTCACTCCTCGAGCTGCGCGACCCGAGCGACGAGGGCCGCCCGTTTCGGCGAGCGCGGCGGCAGCATAGAAAGGCACAGGCGCAGCACCTCGACGTCGTCGGCACCCGCAGCGGTGTCGGCGTAAGCGAGGAGGACCTCGACGGACGCCTCGGCGAGCAGCGCTTCGCGCAGGGTCGAGGCGACCGTGTCGCGGAACTCCTCCACCCCCGGCGCGATCGAATCGGGCAGCACCTCGCCTCGATACGCCGACAGGGCCACCCGGTGGGCGCCGCGGTCGAGCAGCGACAGAAGGTGGTGCGCGTCGGTCTCGACGGCCGTCGTCAGACGGTACGGACGTGACACGGGGACGAGGTCGGGCGAGATCTTCTCCAGCATCTTGCGCAGCCGCACCATCTCGGCGCGAAGCGTGACGACAGATTCGGCATCGCCGTAGACGAGCTCGCTCAGGCGCTCGGCCGAGAGGCCCTGCCGGTGGATGGCGAGGAGCAGCAGCAACTCGGCGTGACGGCCGCTCACTTCGACGACGGTCTCGCTGTCACCGGCGCCGACCTCCAAGAGCGCCCGGTCGCGTCCGAGCACGCGCAGGGTGGCCCGGATGGGTGTCGGGCCGGCGGTGCGCGACCGCGGGCGCGGGCGCGGGGAGGGGGACGGATGCGACGGCGCCGCCCGCTCGCGCAGCCGCGTGATGAGCAACTCCCCCTCGATGGCTCGAGCCGCGGCATCCACCAGCAACTGCGCCTGCGGTGTTGCGGCCTCGGGTCCGCCGGTGACGTCGATCACCCCGAGGAGGCGCCGCGTCTCGGGGTCGTGCACCGGGGCGGCCGTGCACGACCACGGCTGAACGAGGCGGTTGAAATGCTCGGCGCCGTGGATCTGCACCGATCGGTCGAGGGCGAGGGCGGTACCGGGCGCGGAGGTGCCCACCGCATCCTCCGACCAGTTCGCGCCCGCGACGAATCCCATGTCCCCCGTGAGCGTCCGGATGCGGTGATCGCCGTCGACCCAGATGAGCCGGCCCGCGGCGTCGCCGACGGCGACGATGACGCCCGACTCGGCCGCGCCGCCGGGGAGCAGCAGCCCGCGCACCATGTCGATCACCGACCCGAGCGGATGACTGCGCCGGTACTGCTCGAGCGCATCCGCGTCGAGGTCGAGTGGCGGAAGATCTTCGACGCCGACGAGACCCTGCAGCGAACGGCGCCACGACTCGCGCACGAGTGGGCGCACATCGTCGAGTCGGCGGTCAGCGGCGTTGCCCGCGAGCAGTTCTTCGTGGGCGCGCTCGATCAGAAGCCGCGTGGTCTCGGGCGAGACTTCGCGGCGCGACGACCACGACGATATCACGCCGGCTCCGTTCGTCAGCGAGCGGTTGCCGCCAGTGTACGTCCGCCCGTCGCCGCGACGGGCGGCTGAGCTCGCCCTTGCTCCGCGAGAGTGCATGTGCGCGCCGAGGATGCGGGGTTTTCCCGCATCCTCGGCGCCCGGATGCACTCTCGCGGTCTCGGAGAGCTGCCCGAGTGCGGGGGGTCGGGCGTCAGCGGGGGGCGGCGATGAGATTCAACCGGGCCCAGTCACCCAGCTGAGCGAGCACCGGCACGAGTTCACGCCCCGCATCGGTCAGCCGGTAGACGACGGTGACGGGCGGACCGGCGTTCACCTCGCGAAGGACCAGGCCCGCGTCTGACAACTCACTGAGTCGATCTGACAGCACGGCATCGCTGATCCCCGTGACAGTCCGCCGGAGCACGACGAATGACATCTCGCCGCCACCGAGGGCGTCGATGATCATTCCGTTCCAGCGCTTGCCGAGGATCGAGAACGCCAACGTGACGGCAGCGTCGCACTGATGCGCTTCCGTCGCCTGTTCGTCCACCCGGCCATTGTACGCGTGCTACGCTCACCGGAGTCGCTCTTTTTTTCTTAGCGACTCACCATTTCCCAGTGAGGTAGGAACAGCATGTCATTCTTCCGCTTGGACGCCAGCGTCTTCCCCGCCCGGTCCGCCAGCCGCGAGCTCGCAGACCTCGTCGAAGCCGAGTGGGTGACCGCTCATCCGAACTCGGTTGTCACCCGCCGTGACATCGCCGCCGACCCCGTCCCCGCCACCGCGTGGGTCGACGCTGTGACGGGCGGGATGACGCCCGAGGGCGACCGGTCGCCCGGACAGCGCGAGGCGCTCGACCTCGCCCGAACGTTCGCCGATGAGCTGATCGGCGCCGACGCGCTGCTGTTCGCCGTGCCGCTGTACAACTACGGGGTCTCGCAGCACTTCAAGGCGTGGTTCGACGTCGCGTACACCGACCCGCGCATCGACCCGCAGGGAACCGCGCTGAACGGCAAGCCTGCGACCCTGGTCACCGTTCTCGGCGGCAACTACGCGCCGGGGACACCGAAGGAGGGCTGGGACCACTCGACCGGGTGGCTGCGCCGCGTACTGCAGGATGTCTGGGGCCTCGACCTCCGAGTGGTGCAGCGTCCGTTCACCCTCGTGGGTGTGAATCCGGCACTCGATGCCTTCGTCGACACCGCCGCCGAACTGCGCGTGCAGGCAGAGGAGGGCGCGCGCCGCTCGGGTCGCGAGATCGCCGAGGCGCACCGCTCGCGCGTCGCCTGACGCTCCGGTCGACCCCACCGACCCGCGAGAGTGCATCTGCGCGCCGAAGGCGCGGGGTTCACCCGGATTCTCGGCGCGCAGATGCACTCTCAGGGTCAAGCGGCGCCGCGGCGCAGCCGCGCGGCGACACTCAGGCCGACCGGGCCGCCCACCAGGCGCGGAGGCGCCGCTCGGCCTCCTCCTCGCCGAGCACACCTTCGTCGAGGCGCAGGTCGAGGAGGAACCGGTACGCCTCGCCGACCTCTCGGCCGGGGCGGATGCCGAGCACCTCCTGGATACGATTGCCGTCGAGCTCAGGGCGCACCGCGTCGATCTCCTCCTGCTCGCGGAGGGCGGCGATGCGGTTCTCGATGTCGTCGTACGCCGAGGCGAGCCGCGCCGCCTTGCGGCGATTGCGGGTGGTGACGTCGGCCCGGGTGAGGATGTGCAGCCGCTCGAGCTCGGCGCCGGCGTCGCGCACGTATCGCCGCACGGCCGAATCCGTCCATGCGCCTTCGGCGTAGCCGAAGAAGCGCAGGTGCAGCTCGATCAGCCGGGTCACCGAGGCGATGGTGTCGCTGTCGAACCGCAGCGCCTGGAGGCGCTTGCGCGCCATGCGCGCACCCTTGACGTCGTGGTGGTGGAACGTCACCCCACCGCCGGGCTCGAGCCGCCGCGTCGCGGGCTTGCCGATGTCATGCAGCAGGGCCGCCAGGCGCAGCGGCACGTCGGGCGCGGCCTCCGGGAAGCGCTGTTCTTCGAGCTGGATCGTCTGACGCAGCACCGTCAACGAGTGCTCGTAGACGTCCTTGTGGTGATGGTGCTCATCGATCTCGAGGCGCAGCGCGGGCACCTCGGGAAGGAAGAGGTCGATCAGCCCGGTCTCGACGAGAAGTCGGATGCCGCGCGCCGGGTCATCGGTCTGCAGCAGCTTCACCAGCTCGCCCTGGATCCGCTCGGGACTCACGATCGAAAGGGTGTCGCGCAATTCGGCCATCGCCGCCACCGTGTCGGCGTCGACGTCGAACTCCAGCTGCGACGCGAATCGGGCGGCCCGCAGCATCCGGAGCGGGTCATCGCCGAAACTCACCCGCGGGTCGCCGGGAGTGCGCAGCCGCCGCCCGACGAGGTCTTCGACGCCGCCGGTCGGATCGACGAGGGTGCACGAGGGCACCCGCAACGCCATCGCGTTCACCGTGAAGTCGCGCCGCGCGAGGTCACCGTCGAGCGTGTCACCGAACTCGACGGTGGGCTTGCGGGTGACGCCGTCGTAGCTGTCGGCGCGGTAGGTCGTGATCTCGACGCTCTCGCCCTGCACCTTCGCGCCGATCGTGCCGAAGGCGCGCCCGATGTCCCACTGCGTGGAGCTGATCGGAGTCACGATCCGAAGGATGTCGTCGGGCGACGCATCGGTGGTGAAGTCGAGGTCGTTCGTGCGACGCCCGAGGAACGCGTCGCGCACCGGTCCCCCCACGATCGACAACTCTCGGCCGGCGGCGTCGAACGCCGCGGCGAGGGTGGACACGACCGGCGATGCGGCGAGCGCGCTCAGGCGCGCAAGGCCTTCGGCCATGTTGAGCATGGCTTCCACGATATCCGCCGACTCAGTCGGCGAACCGGAGGAAGCCGGTAAACAGCAGCTCCCGCACCCGCGGCAGCAGGTCTGCGCGCAAGGCGACCGGGTCGACCTCGAGCAGTTGGGCGATCGCGTCGACGAGCGGTCCGACAGCCAGATCGCCGTCGCTCGCGCCGACGAGGGCGGCGAGCGCGGGGTCGACGGGTACGACCCGACCGAATCCTCCCCCCTGGTGCAGCTCGATGACGGTGGGCGCTTCTTCGCCGGGGCGGTGGTGACGGGCCTCCGTCACGTCGGGCGCGACCCGGAGGACGGATGCGGCGAGCGCGGCGTCGCCGGCGGGTCCGTCGCCGAGCGACACCAGCTGTGCGTGCGCCGCGAGCGAGGCGGCGAGGTCGGCACCGGTGGCCTCGGCCGTGCCGCGGACCCGTTCGTACCGCTCGAGGGTGACCCGCCACGACGGGGGCCGGTGCAGCAGGATGTAGCCGAACCCGACCTCGGTGACCCCGCGGCGGGCGAAGTCATCGAGCCACGCCTCCATGAGACGGGCGTACTCCGGCGTTCCTGGCGCCGTCCCTCCGTCGCGGATCCACAGTTCCGCGTACGCCAAGGGGTCGAGGCGCTCGCGCTCGATCACCCAGGCGTCGAGGGCCACGGGGGCGTCGGCCACCCAGCCGCGAACCCGATCGAGACCGTCCTGACCATCGCGGTACTCCCAGTTGCCGAGCAGCTGGGCGACCCCGCCGGGAGCGAGATGCACCCCGAGCCCGGTGACCACCTCGGCGACGAGGGCATCGCCGACGCGCCCGCCGTCGCGGTACTCGTAGGCCGGCACCCCCTCGACGCGAGGGGTGATGACGAAGGGCGGGTTGGAGACGATCCGTTCGAACTGCTCGCCCGGCTCGAGGGGGTCGAAGAGGCTGCCGGCGCGAGTCTCCACCTCGGCGACGTCGTTGAGGAGCGCGTTCAGACGGGTGAAGCGGAGAGCACGCTCCGAGATGTCGGTCGCCACCACCCGTCGCACCCCGCGCCGGAGCCGCAGAGCCTGGATGCCGCAGCCGGTGCCGAGATCGAGTCCGCGCTCGCCGCCGTGGACGGAATCACCCGGCAGCTGCAACCGCGCGAGCGTCTGCGACGCGCCGCCGACTCCGAGCACATGACCCTCCGCGAGCGGACCCGCGAGGGCTGCCTCGTCGAGGTCGCTGGCGATCCACCACTCGCCCTCGCCGTGCTCGTCGACGAACGACTGGGGGCGCACGATCGCGAGCGGCTGCACCGCAGCATCCGGTTCATCCGTCGTCTTCACCAGCCCGAGTGCGACCAGCCCGTCGATACCGGTGCGGGGGACGGATGCCGCGACGCGGCCGGCCTGCTCGGTGACGCCGAGCACGAAGAGGCGCCCGAGCACGGCGAGCGGATCGGTCCGGTCACCGAGGGCTGCCACCGCGGGGCCCCGCAGACCCCGGGCGATGGCGGTGTCGGCCGTCGGTCCCCACGCCCCGCGAAGCGTCTCGGACGTGAAGCCGGCAGCCCGCAGGTCGTCGGCGAGCGACCGGCAGCGCACCGGGTCGGGCTCGGGAAGCGGCGCGACGCTCGGGCGGGATCCGCGGTGTGGCATCTGCCCATTCAAGCCGATCGTCCGATTCACCCTCGAGCCGTGCGATCAGCCGGTGCGCGCGCGACCGATCAGCCGCTGCGCGGAAGGGCATCGGCAACCTCGAAGGCCCGGACCGTAGAATCACACCCGGCCGCGGGTCTTCGGTCGCACACAGCGACTCCCGGGGCGACTATCTATGACGCTGAGCCCCTCCGAGTCGCGGGCGAGATCCCGACGCGGCACGCGCGCCCCCTGGAGCGCGGCGGTCGCCGCGTTCGTGACCCTGCTGGCGCTGGTGGGAGCCCCGACGAGCGCGACCGCCTCGGCTGCCGCGGAGCCGGTCTCGGCGACCCAGGGGCGTACCGCAGCCACCCCCGATCCGACGCCGACCCCGTCGGACACCCCCACGCTCTCTGGCGAGGTGGCACTCCTCCTCGCCCCGATCGGCGGCGGCGTCGTGGCCCCCGGTCAGTCGCTCACCGCCTCGGTGACCGTCGACAACGGCACCGAGCTCCCCACCGCCGGGGCCGAGGCGGTCGTCTCGGTAGGACTCGAGGCGCTGCCGAACCGCGCCGCGCTCGACGCATGGCTCGGGGGCACGGAGGGCGCCACCGTGCAGGAGGCCGGAGGGGCACAGGTTGAGCCGGTGGCGTCCGGGGCTCGGCAGACGGTCGCCGTCACGGTCGCCGCCGATGACGCCGTCCTCGCCGGGAAGGCCCCCGGTGTCTACCCGCTCGCCGCCCGTGTTGCGGGCCCTGAGGGCGAGCTCGAGGCCCGCAGCGTCATCGTCGTGCCCGATCCCGCCGCCACCGCCGCCGTGGCCGCCGTGGTGCCGATCACCGCCCCCGCTCTCTCGGGCGGGCTTCTCACGGCCGACGAGCTCTCCACCCTCACCGCACCCGGCGGCGATCTCGACGCGCAGCTGACCGGCGTGGAAGGAACCGCGGCCATCCTCGCGATCGATCCGGCCATTCCCGCCAGCATCCGCGTTCTCGGCGACAGCGCCCCCGAGCAGGCCGCCGAGTGGCTCGATCGCCTGCTGTCACTGCCGAACTCCCGATTCGCGACCCAGTTCGGCGACGCCGATGTGGCCACCCAGCTGCGGGCCGGGCTCACCGTGCCGCTCCAGCCGACGTCGCTGCTGTCGTACATGGACGCCGACGACTTCGCCCCGGGCGACGACGAGACCGTCGAGGACGGCACCGCCGACAGCACCGCCGAGAACGGCCCGTCGGGTGCGCCGAGCGGGCAGGCATCCACCCCGGGAGCAGGCACCGCGACGCCCGGGGCGGACTCGGCCACACCGTCGGCCACCCCGTCGGCGCCCGTCGACCCCTCCGCCCCCGTCTACCCCGACCTCGCCGAGCTGCTCTCGATCGGCAACGCGCGCGAGGCGGTGTACTGGCCCGCCGGCGACGCGGTCGCACCCGATACCGTCGCCGGACTCGCGCCGCTGGGCACCGAGAGCTCGCCGGCCCTCACGCTCGTGCCGTCCGACCGCACCGCCGCCGGCTCGGAGGGCGCGGCCGTGCCGGCGCGAGGAGACGCCGGCGGTGCCGGCGTGCTGGCCTACGACAGCCGGCTCTCCGATGCACTGCAGACCGCCTCCCTCCTCGACGACGCCGTGCTGCGCGGCGCCGAGCTCGCCACGGCGAGCGCCGAGCTCGCGTTCGCCAAGGCCGACGCGCCCGGAGCCGCCCTCATGGTGGCCTTCGACCGGTCGTCGGCCCGCTCCTATGTGGCCCTCGACACCGCGATCGCCGCCGCCCTCGAGGCGCCGGGCGTGACCGCCCTCTCCCTTCCGGGGCTCATCGCCGTGCCACCGACGACGACCGAGATCGTCTCCCTCACCGACGACGAGGCCGCCCTCGAAGCCGAGCGCGCGGTGGCGACATCCGCGCTCATCGACGATGAAGCCCGGATCGGCCGGTTCTCCAGCATCATGGACGACGCCCAGTTGCTCACCGGACCCGAGCGCGCTGAGCTGCTCCAGCTTCTCGGGGTGTCGTGGCTGGCCACGCCCGCCGCTCGCTCACTCGCGGTCACCGAGCACCGCACCGCGACCGAAGAGACCCTGGCGTCGGTGGAGATGCTGCCGCCGAGCACCACGCAGCTCATCAGCGCCGACTCGGCGCTGCGTCCGTGGGTGCGCAACGACCTGCCATGGCCGGTGAACCTCGAGCTGCGCGCCGCCCCCGACGACGTCCGCCTCGACGTGCAGGAGGTGACGGCCTTCACCGTTCCCGCCGGGTCGAACGCCCGCGTCGAGATCCCCGTTCAGGCACGGCTCGGCAACGGCGAGGTGCAGGTCGACCTTCAGCTGCGAAGCCCCACCCTCGAGCCGATCGGTCAGACGCAGTCGGTCGAGGTCGTCGTCAGCGCCGAGTGGGAGTCGATCGGACTGATCGTGCTGGCCTCGTTCGTCGGGCTCTTCCTCGTGATCGGGGTCATCCGCACCGTCCGGCGCCTTCGCCGGCGGAAGACCGCGGACGCCGCGGACGGGGCCGCGTGAGCGGCATCGGGCGCGCGAGCGTCCTCATCGGAGCGGGAACGATCGTCTCCCGCGTGACGGGGCTCCTCCGCACCATCGTGCTCGTCGCCGCGATCGGCTCGGTCGGCAGCCGCGCCGCCGACGCCTTCACGATCGCCAACCAGCTCCCGAACAACATCTACGCGATCATCTCCACCGGCATCCTCACCGCCGTGATCGTCCCGCAGATCGTCCGCGCCAGCACCGACACCGACGGCGGGCAGCGCTTCATCTCCAAGCTGTTCACCCTCGGCACCGTCGTGCTCCTCCTCACCACGGCGATCGCCCTCCTCGTCGCACCGTGGCTGATCGCGCTCTACGCCGACGGCTTCACCGCCGACCAGCTCGCCCTCGCCACGGCCTTCGCCTACTGGTGTCTGCCGCAGATCTTCTTCTACGGCCTGTACGCGCTCGTCGGCGAGACCCTCAACGCCCGCCGCGTGTTCGGGCCGTTCACGTGGGCACCGATCGTCAACAACATCATCTCGATCATCGGGTTCGGCGTCTTCATCGCCGTGTTCGGCTCCGATCTGACGCTCGTGAGCCAGTGGGATGCCACGCGCGTGGCCGTCCTCGGCGGCACCGCCACCCTCGGCATCGTCGTGCAGGCGGTGCTGCTGCTGGCGTTCTGGCGGCGCACCGGAATCCGGGTCCGGCCCGACTTCGTCTGGCGCGGCGTCGGCCTCGGTCAGGTCGGACGCCTTGCGGGCTGGACCTTCCTCATGGTGCTCGCGGGGCAGCTCGCCGGTCTCGTGCAGACCCGCGTGGTCTCCGAGGCGTCGGGTGACGGGGCGTCGCTGACCGTCATGGCCAACGCGTGGCTGATCTTCATGCTCCCGTACTCGATCATCGTCATCTCGATCGGGACGCCGTACTTCACCCAGCTCAGCGAGCATGCGGCCGCAGGCCGCGAGGCCGAGGTGCGCGCCGACGTCGGGCGCAGCATCCGCACCCTCGGCTTCTTCATCGTGGTGGCAACGGCTGCCGTCGCGGTCGCCGCCGTGCCCGCGTCCCGGATCTTTACCAATTCCTCCGGCGACGCCGTCGAGGCGGCCTGGGTGCTGCTGGCCTATCTCGTCGGGCTGGTACCCCTCGCGGTGCTGTTCACCATCCAGCGCACCTTCTATGCCTACAACGACACCCGCACGCCGTTCTTCTTCACCCTGTTCCAGTGCGGGGTCGTGGTCGCGACGGCGTGGGCAGCGGGTGCGGCGCAGCAGGCCGGCATCCTCCCCCTCGAAAGTCTCGCGGCTGCCGTCGCCCTCGGACAGTCGTTCGCGAGCCTCGTGCAGGTGATCATCGCGACGCTGCTGCTGCGGCGACGAGTCGGAGACATCCACGTGCGGGGATGGATGCTGTCGCTCGGCCGTTTCGCTCTCGCCGCCCTTCCCGCGGCGGCCGTCGGCTGGGGCGTGTTCCTGCTCTTCGGCGGGGTCGACGGCTGGACGGTGTCCGACCGCTTCCTCGGTGCTCTCGGCACCGTGGTGATCGGCGTCGTGGTGCTGGGCGTGTACGTCGGGGTGCTCGCGCTTCTGCGCGCGCCGGAGCTGACGCCGGCGCTGGGAATGGTGCGACGGTTCCTGCCCGGCCGGCGCTGAGCCGAGCAGCCGCGCTACCTGTCGTTCACCTCCCGGCTGTGGAATGTCGGGCGTCTACCATGTGTTGAGAACCCCGGAAGCAATCGAAAGGGGCGCGTCGTGCGTCACGTCATCATCATCGGATCGGGCCCCGCCGGCTACACGGCGGCCATCTACGCGGCCCGGGCCAACCTCGAACCCCTCGTCATCGCCAGCTCGGTCGAGGCGGGCGGTGAGCTGATGAACACCACCGAGGTGGAGAATTTCCCCGGGTTCCCCGAGGGCATCCAGGGCCCCGAGCTCATGGCCAAGATGCAGGAGCAGGCCGAGAAGTTCGGCGCTGAGGTCGTCTACGACGACGTCGTGTCGCTCGAGCTCGACGGCGACGTCAAGCGCGTCACCCTGGGAAGCGGAGCCTCGCACGAGGCGGAGTCGATCGTCTTCGCGACCGGATCGGCCCCGCGCAAGATCGGTATCGAGGGCGAGTCGCGCCTGTCGGGCCGGGGTGTGTCGTACTGCGCCACCTGCGACGGCTTCTTCTTCCGTGAGCGCGTCATCGCTGTCGTCGGCGGTGGCGACTCGGCCATGGAAGAGGCCACGTTCCTGACGAAGTTCGCCTCGAAGGTCTACGTCATCCACCGCCGCGACGAGCTGCGCGCCTCGAAGATCATGCAGGAGCGCGCGTTCAAGAGCGACAAGATCGAGTTCGTCTGGAACAGCGAGGTCGTCGACATCCTCGGCGAGGAGGCCGTCACCGGTCTGGTCCTCGAGTCGACGGTCGACGGGTCGCGTCGTGAGCTCGCGCTCGACGGGATCTTCGTCGCCATCGGGTACGACCCGCGCGTGCACCTCGTGCACGGCAAGCTCGACCTCACCGATGCGGGCACCGTGTGGGTCGACGGCCGCTCCTCGCGCACCTCGGTGCCGGGCGTCTTCGCCGCGGGGGACGTCATCGACCCGACCTACCGCCAGGCCGTCACCGCGGCCGGCAGTGGCACGGTCGCGGCACTGGATGTGGAGCACTACCTCGCTGCTCTCGGCGAGGCCGGTGAGCCGGCACCCGACGTCGCGGAGATCGACAACCTGCCCGGCGTCAACGCCGCGTGAGGCGCGACGGCGCACACCCCCGGGAACATCGCAGCGCCTGAGAGCGTTGACCACACAGTTGGACTTGAAACGAAGGAGACAGCTATGACCGCGAAGGCCACCACCTCCGCCACGTTCGAGCAGGATGTCCTGAAGGCCGACGGCCCCGTGCTCGTCGACTTCTGGGCCGAGTGGTGCGGACCGTGTCGCATGGTCTCGCCTGTTCTGGACCAGATCCAGGCCGAGAACCCCGAGAAGATCACGGTTCTGAAGCTCAACGTCGACGAGAACCCCGATCTCGCGATGAAGTACCAGATCACGTCGATCCCGGCGATGAAGGTCTTCAACAAGGGCGAGGTCGAGAAGACGATCATCGGTGCCAAGCCGAAGTTCGCGCTCGAGCAGGACCTGGCGTCCTACCTGTCCTGACGTCTTCGCACGAAAGCCCCGATCCCACCTCGCGGATCGGGGCTTTCGTCGTCTCGCCCGGTCTATGCCGCGAGCGGCATGAAGCAGTGACGAGTGGGTTGTGGGCTCACGAGGCGTCAGCCTGAACCGAAGCATCCCAGCGGCGATAGGGAGTGTCGGTCCCCAGGAGACGCCAGACGGCCCGGGTGAGCGGCGGATAGTCCAAGGCGATCTGCCGGAGAACCCGGTAGTGGCGTGACGCGGTCAGACGAACCCCGCCGTTGGCTTCGATGTGCTCGGCGCGGAGAGTGAAGACGACGAGTTCGTCGACCGTCGGAAGATCCTCCATGAAGTCCCATGGGTCCTCACCCGCACGGAGTCGTTCGGTGACGATCACCGACAGCTCGTCCGAAGCTTCCGCGCGCAAGAGTTCGAGGCTGGCACGGCGGCGTGGTGAGCGGTCGTGAGATGTCACCCAACCAGCGTACGTGCCCTCCCTGACACTCGGCTCATCCCAGTCCGAGGTTGTGGACTCAGCTGTCGCCGTAGCCGTTCTCGCCCAATTCGCCGAGGATCCGGTTCAGATCCTGGATGCTGGCGAAATCAATGCTGATCTGGCCTTTTCGCGCGGTCAGCGAAATCTTCACGCGGGTGTTCAGGCGATCCCCGAGCCGTTCCGCCAGCTCGTCGAGATGGCCGCGGCGTGCGCCGGCCTTCGGGCGGGAGGTGCGGATCAGACCGGCATCCGTCAGCTTCGCGGCCGACTCCGCCGCGCGGACCGACAGGTCCTCGTTCACGATCTTGTCGGCGAGGCGCTGCATCGCGTCATCGTCGGCGAGCGACAGGATGGCACGGGCATGCCCGGCGCTCAGCACTCCCGCGGCCACGCGCTGCTGGACAGGGACGGGCAGCTTGAGCAAACGGATGGTGTTGCTGATCTGGGGACGCGACCGGCCGATACGGGCTGCGAGCTCCTCCTGGGTGATGCCGAAGTCCTCGAGGAGCTGCTGGTATGCGGACGCTTCTTCGAGCGGATTCAGCTGCGAGCGGTGCAGGTTCTCCAGTAGCGCGTCGCGGAGCAGGTGTTCATCGGATGTGTCGCGGACCACCGCGGGAATGGTGGCGAGTCCTGCCTCGCGCGCTGCGCGCGTGCGGCGCTCCCCCATGATGAGTTCGTACGAGCCGTCGCCGAGGTCGCGGACGACGACCGGCTGGAGGACGCCGAACTCGCGAACGCTGTGCACGAGCTCGGCCAGGTCGTCCGCATCGAAGTGCGTGCGCGGCTGCCGGGGGTTCGGCACGATCGCGTGCGGGTCGACCTGTACGAGGCGCGCACCGGGCACGGCGACGAGATCCACGGTTTCGTCGTTCGACGCGGCCGGCGAAGCGCCGCCGCTCGCTGAGGCCGCAGCCGAGTCAGCGTCCGGTGCAGCGTCTCGGGTATCCTCCGGGCGTTCTTCGACAGCGACGGCGCTGCGGGCGAAGAAGACGTCGGCGGGCCGCGACTCGCTGGGTTCACTGGTGGGGATCAGCGCGCCGATGCCGCGTCCGAGTCCTGTGCGCTTCGCCATCAGGCGTCTCCTTCATGCTGGGTGGTGCTTTCGCGGCGGAGGACCTCCACCGCTGCTTCGCGGTACGCGACGGCGCCCGCGGACTGGCCGTCGTAGGCGATGACGGTCTGACCGAAGCTCGGAGCCTCCGACACGCGGACAGAGCGCGGGATCACCGTCTGCAGCACCTCCTTCGGGAAGTGTTGCCGTACTTCCTCGGCGACCTGCTGGGCGAGCCGGGTGCGCCCGTCGTACATCGTCAGCATGATGGTCGAAAGGTGAAGTCGCGGATTCAGGTGCTTCTGGATCATCCTCACCGTGCCGAGCAGCTGGCTCAGACCTTCGAGCGCGTAGTACTCGCACTGGATGGGGATCAAGAGCTCGTGGCCGGCCGCGAAGGCGTTGATCGTCAGCAATCCGAGTGAGGGAGGGCAGTCGATCAGGACGAAGTCGAGGTGTTCGGTCGTCGTGGCGAGGAAGTCATCGACGGCTGTGCGGAGCCTATGCTCCCGGGCGACTTGGGATACCAGCTCGATCTCGGCACCGGCCAGGTGGATCGTACTCGGTGCGCAGAGCAGGTTGTCGGACTCGGGGCTGGTCTGGATGATGTCCGCGAGGGGGAAGTCGTCAATGAGGACGTCGTAGATGCTCGGCGTGTCGGCGTCGTGCGGGACACCAAGCGCCGTGGAGGCGTTTCCCTGTGGGTCGAGGTCGATGACAAGGACGCGTGCGCCGAGAGACGCGAGCG
This sequence comes from Microbacterium sp. SLBN-154, assembly GCF_006715565.1. Classification (NCBI taxonomy): domain Bacteria; kingdom Bacillati; phylum Actinomycetota; class Actinomycetes; order Micrococcales; family Microbacteriaceae; genus Microbacterium; species Microbacterium sp. SLBN-154. Next base: position 534,038 of record NZ_VFNL01000001.1, on the reverse strand, counting down.
CGGCGGCGAGGTTGACCGTCGTCGTCGTCTTCCCGACGCCACCCTTTTGGTTCGCGACCGTGAAGACACGGGTCTTCCCTGAGAAGTGGACGTCGATATTCTCGAGTCGTCGGCGTCGGGCTGTGAGGTCCGCGAGCTCTCGTGCGAGGGGTGTGTCGTCAAGAGTGACGGATGCTGCGGGCGTCCGGTTCTCGGCGTGTTCCACGTGAAACGCTCCGCTCGCTTCGTTCATCACTCGTTCCACTCTAATCGCCCCACCGGACATCCCCTGACACCCCACCGCGTCACAGCGACACCCGGCCCGCGTCAGAAGCGACCTCAACTCTGTTTCACGTGAAACATCGGCCTGCGCTGGCGGCGGAGTTGAGCGGCGCAGTCGCCGTATCGAGCCCAGATCTCGAGTGATCGTGACTCAACGCCGTACCGGTGCTCGGGCAGGCGCCGCGTCCGCCGTACCGAGACCATCGCACACCTGCGCTTGCCTCCCTCAGGCGTCGCATTTCCATGGTCGAGTATGCGTCGAGACGGCGTATCGACATCGGTCTCCTCAAGCGCAACCCGATAGGACGCCGTCACGCGTAATCGCGGAGGAGGGAGAAGCGTCTCGTGGGGCCAGCACCGGGCGATTCCCGCCACCTATTCAGATGCGCACCCTGTTTCACGTGAAACATTCGGCCGCGTTCGTTAGTCGAGTCGACGGTATAAGCCGTGTTCCCAACTCGAGCGGTCATTTCCGGTAGCCGGCATCCAACTCTACGGCGGGGATCGACTTTCGCCGGTGATGAAGGAGCGGCACAACGTCGCGTTTCCGTGGCCGCGGCTCTGACGCGCGATAAATAACGGTCACTGCGCCCGATGTTTCACGTGAAACGCGGCGCGTCCGCGCAGAGTGGCCTCGACCCCACCCAGCCGACATCGAGCGACGCCGCTCGAGAGACGGCCCCACGTTGGCGACGGCGTCGCACCCTGACGGCCGGAGCTTAGATCCGTGCTCGATCTGTCGAACGGTTGACCCTTTCGACGTTTCACGTGAAACTGGACTGCTCGCGACGACTGAAGGCTCGCGGCATGACTGGCCTTCATCGAGCTGTCTGCTGGCCGCGCGCGTCACCGAGATGCACGTCGAGGTGAACTCGACCTCCGCGTGTGCCCGTTGCTGTCCGCGCGGCTTCCACGGTCAGTGAATCGAGAGGTCTTCCTCCAGAGTCGTCGCACGAATCAAACTCCCACTTAGGGCTCAAACGCTCGCGCCTCAAATCGGCAGGCCTCCCTCGGGCGTTTCACGTGAAACACCGTGCGGCCGGCGCTTCGGATATCAGTTTCACGTGAAACGCCTCTTTGTGGAGCAGGACGATCCGAGGACGTCGCAGATGGCCGGCCCGCGCCGATCCCTTCCGATCTGTCGGACGCAAATCGGCGATATCGGGCGAAGAGGCATCACCGCGCTCGAGCGGACGTGCGGTTCGGTCGTCTCAACTGCGCCTGTTATCCATACGTGAGCACAAGGCGTTCCGCCGAAACCTATGCATTCACGTGCGTCCCGCGTCTGAAAGCATCGGCGACCTTCGCGAGGTCCTCCGTGTACAGGAGACGGATGAGCGGTCGTGTCTGCGTGAACAGCGAAGTGAAACTCCACGGTTCTGGGTTGTTGACCGCTCGCTGTGCTCGAGGATCTCCACCTGCGTCACACGACGATCGTTGTTACACGCCGTGTAGAGATTTCGCGTTGAGGCGCGGGTGTGGGTGATCGCGGCTTCAACGCGTATGGGCAGGGAGAATCGTGGTCCGGGGCCACCTCACGCGCGGGACCTCGATGAGGGCCCGGGACGCTACTCGATCACCCGGACGCGAACGGCTCCATATTCAGAAGACCGACACTGGATCATCAACCACCGCGACGGGAGAGTGAACTCGATACGCGAGCGCCGCGATCCTTGATCACCGGAAGCTGTCCGCAGCGTACCCGCGACCACGACGAGAACAACGAGTCACCGCCCTAAACGGTGCGGCCTCGATACCCGCCTTCGGCGCCACTCGATCGCAGGGGCCGGCGAAGCTAGCGGCGGGCGATGCGACCGCGGAGTGCGCGGGTGGGTTCGGCGACCACGCCCTCGCCCAGGAGCTCGACGCGCGTGTCGACCACGTTGAACGTGCGCAGCTGCTTCGCTGCCGCGTCGATCTCCGCCTGCGCGTTCTGCCCTTTGAGGAAGATCAGCTCGCCACCGTTGCGTACGAGAGGCGCAGTCAACGGCAGCAGAGTTCGGAGGGCACTGACTGCGCGAGCCGTTACCGCATCGAGAACCGCGCCCTCGGACCACTCTTCGGCGCGGGCTCGCACGATCTCGACGTTCGAAAGCCCGAGCGCATCGACCTGCTCCGACAGCCATGCAACACGGCGCTCCATCGGTTCGATGAGCACCCACTGCACATCGGGGCGCGCGATTGCCAACACGATTCCCGGGAGTCCTGCACCGGAACCGACATCGCCCACTCGCCCGACAGGGAACAGCGGTGCGGCGATCACACTGTTCAAAACATGACGTGTCCAGAGGCGGGGGAGTTCCAGCGGACCGATCAGACCGCGCTCCTCACCCTGCTCCGCCAGAGCACGCGTGAAGCGCCGCGCCTGATCAACGGCGCTCGCGTTACCGAACAGCGTCGCAGCAACCGCCGGCTCGGCCTCTACCGCTGCCGTGGTTTCACGTGAAACGCGGCCGTCAGCCACGTCGGATGACGGTGTGACGGTCTGCACCCTCGCCGTACGACTCCGACACGAGCCCACGCTCAGCGACGATGTCGTGGATGAGCTTGCGCTCGTAGCTCGACATCGCCGGCAGAGAGGCCTGCGTCGCTCCCTCGTCCAGACGCGCGGCCGCCCGGTCCACGAGCTTCTCCAGCTCGCGCTGACGTGCATCGCGCGAACCACCGATGTCGAGAATGACGCGCGACAGCCGCCCGGTACGATTCTGCACCGCGATGCGCGTCAACTCCTGGAGCGCCTGCACGGTGTCGGGGTCCGACAGGAGGGAAAGCGATTGCCCCGTGTCACCCTCGACCGACACGTACGGACGACCTCCACGGACGTCCAAAGTCAGGTCGCCGTCGACGTCCGCGATGTCGAGGAGCCCCTCGATGAAGTCGGCGGCGATATCGCCCTCCTCCTCCAGCTGCTCGACGGACGGCTCTTCGCGGTGTGGGCGTGCGTCAACAGGCGCGACGTCAGACATGGGTTTCCTTCGAGGGGGAGGGTTGGGATCAGCTCGCCGCAGGATCGGGCTTCTGCCCCGCCTGCGAATTCGGACGCTGCTGCTTCTTGGCTCGCTGCTTGCTCATCGGCTGCTGACGCTTAGGCTGCGTCGCCTTCGCCCGCTCGGCCTCTTCGAGCAGTCGCTGCTGCTCGGCCTGGAACTTCTCGATCGGGACGACCTTGCCCGACGAATCGATGGCCTTGCCCTTTCGCGCGAGTCGCTCCTCACGTGCCTTCGCGGCATCCGAACCAGGCGTCGGCATCTCACGGATGACGAGGAACTGCTGACCCATCGTCCACAGGTTCGACACGAACCAGTAGATGACGACACCGAGCGGGAAGAAGACACCCGAGAACACGAAGGCGAACGGCAGGACGTAGAGCATGACCTTCTGCATCTGATACGCCTGGCCGGTCTTGGCCTCGGGGGACAGGTTCTTCGAGATGATCTGCAACTGGGTGAAGAACTGCGAAACGATCATCAGCACCACGAGGGTGAGCAGGATGATGATCGCAACGGTGTTCTGACTGTTGAACGCGTCGATCAAGGTCTCGTGGAGCGACGCGACGCCGAAGAGTTTGGCGTCGTAGAACTGCTGCGTCAGCTCATTGTTGAGCAGGCCGACACCAGCAAAATCCGGTCGGTCGGCGATGAAACGCACGTCGTTGAGCACACTGAACAGCGCGAAGAAGATCGGCATCTGCACCAGCAGCGGCAGACAGCTCGAGACCGGCGTCGTACCGTGCTTCTTGTACAGCGCCATCGTCTCACGGCTCATCGCCTCGCGAGAGAGCTGATCACGCTTGCCCCGGTACTTCTCCTGAACCTTCCGCAGTTCAGGAGCGATCTCCATCATCTTGCGCTGGCTCTTGATCTGCCGCACGAACAGCGGAATCAGCGCCGCCCGCACCACGATGACGAGACCGACGATCGAAAGCACCCACGTGATGCCGTCTGCGGGCGGGAGGCCCACCGCGGTGAAGAGCGTGTGCCACGCGACGAGCACGAGCTCGACCACCCATTTCAGTGGCCAGAGGATGATGCCGATGAGATCCATGTGACGGATCAGTCCTTTCCAGGGGTGGCAGGCACGACGAAGCCGTGAGGGGTGATGCCGTGACGGAAGTCGGGGCGGAGAGGAACGTCATCGACGCCGCCCTTCGCCCAGGGGTGGCAGCGCGCAAGTCGCGCCGCCGTCATGGCCGTCCCGACAATCGCGCCGTGCTGCTGCACCGCACCGACCGCATAGGCCGAACAAGACGGGTAGTACTTGCACACATCACCGTACGTGTGGGAGATCGTCGCACGGTAGGCATGGAGAAGACCGAGAAGCGCGTTGCGAGGAAGGAGCGGCACCGAGGAGAGAAGAGCGGATGCGTCGAAGTGCGCCTCGCCACGGGCATAGGCCGGCAGAACGCTCATGACGCGATCTTCCGCGACAGGCACCGGGTGACTTCGTCGCGAAGGTCGGCGAACGTCGCGTTCGCCGCACTGGGAAGGGCGCGGATGACGATGTCCCGTCCCTCGTCGACATCGGGCAACGCCTCTGCACACACCGCTTTCAGCCGTCGCCGAACAGTGTTGCGTACGACCGCGCCGCCGACCTGCCGGCTGACGATGAAACCGAACCTGGGTGCGGTGGAGTCCGCGGCGCGCATCGAATACGTCACGGTATGAGCGCCTGCACAGCGGCGCCCCCGCCGGACGACAGCTTTATAGTCCGATCCGCGGGTGAGCCGATGCGACCGCGCGAGCACCGGTCAGATCAGGCGGAGAGCTCGGTGCGCCCCTTGGAGCGGCGAGCCGAGAGGATGGCGCGGCCGGCGCGGGTGCGCATGCGGGCGCGGAAGCCGTGCTTCTTGGCCCGGCGACGGTTGTTGGGCTGGTAGGTGCGCTTGCTCATAGAGATCAACTCCGGATCAGGTGTCACCGGGACGGGGTTCTACCCTTGGAGGACCGGGGACGACGTTACGGGGACTGCCACGAGGGCATAAGTCAACCGACTAAGGCTACGTCGAGATGCCTGAGAACTCAAACCGACGCGCTCTGCGGGCTTCTCGTCGCATTACCAGTGTGACCTACTTCGGCAGTGGCACGACACGCCGCCGCGCCATACAGTGGAGTTTGCTCCCGCGACCTGCGCTGACTAGCGTGGCTCCGGCAGTTATCCACAGGCCCGGCGTGTCGACTCCGCACGGCCTGGGACCGCGAATCTCACCCGGGGGGCACATGGCCGAGCAGGACGCACCAGATGTACCGTTCTGGCCTGCCGTCATGGAGATTCTGGCGACGGACGAACGTGTCACCCCGCAGCTCCACGGCTTCCTGAACCTCGCCGTCCCTCAGGGTGTCATCGGCGGAACGCTCTACCTCGACGTCCCCAACGACCTCACCGCTGCACAGGTGAACAAGCGCATGCGCGCACCACTCCTCGAGGCACTCTCCCGCGTGGATGTCGACGGCAGTCCGGCAGCCAGTGCTTTCCGGGTCGTGGTCAATCCCGACCTGGTGGCTACGCCGATGTCCGCCCCGGTCGCGCAGGCAGCAGCGGTGGAATCCAACGGCTCGGCGCCGACGGTCACCGCCACGCTCACCCCGATCCGGTCGCCGCGTGAAGAACCCGTGGAACCTGCATCCGTGTCGCGCACCGACACGCGACTGAATCCGAAGTACACCTTCGACAACTTCGTCATCGGACAGTCCAACCGGTTCGCCCATGCCGCGGCGGTCGCCGTCGCCGAGGCTCCGGCCAAGGCCTATAACCCGCTGTTCATCTACGGCGACTCCGGGCTCGGGAAGACTCACCTGCTGCACGCCATCGGCGACTACGCGATCAGCCTCTACGCCGGCATCAAGGTCCGATACGTCTCGAGCGAAGAGTTCACGAACGACTTCATCAACTCGATCGCCAACAACCGCGGATCGGCCTTCCAGGCCAGGTATCGCGATGTCGACATCCTCCTCATCGACGACATCCAATTCCTCCAGGGCCGTGCCGAGACGCAGGAGGCCTTCTTCCACACGTTCAACACACTGCATGACCACGACAAGCAGGTCGTGATCACCAGCGATGTGCCGCCCAAGCACCTCACCGGCTTCGAAGACCGCATGCGCAGCCGGTTCGAGTGGGGTCTCATCACCGACGTGCAGGCCCCCGACCTCGAGACACGCATCGCCATCCTCCGCAAGAAGGCGCAGTCGGAGCGGTTGCACATCCCCGACGAGGTGCTCGAATACATCGCCACCGTCGTCTCCAGCAACATCCGCGAACTCGAGGGCGCCCTGATCCGCGTGTCGGCGTTCGCCAGTCTCAACCGCTCGAGTCTGGACATGTCCCTCGCCCAGACGGTGCTGCGAGACATCGTCGATCAGGATGACGCGAACATCATCTCGCCGACCGACATCATCACGGCGACCGCTCAGTACTTCAAACTGACCGTCGACGACCTCTACGGCTCAAGCAGATCCCAGGCCGTGGCGACCGCGAGACAGATCGCGATGTACCTCTGTCGGGAACGCACCAACCTGTCGCTGCCGAAAATCGGACAGCTCTTCGGAAACCGTGATCACACGACGGTGATGTACGCCTACAAGAAGATCAGCGACCTGATGAAGGAACGCCGCTCGATCTACAACCAGGTGACCGAGATCACCACGCAGCTGGGTCGCGGCGGACGCTGACCGAACCGATTTCCCATGCCGCATGCGACGCGGCGTCGTGCAACGGCGTATGCCGTAATCCGTGCTTGACACGACCCCCTGGACGACGCCATTATCCGGTTCCTCACAGTGTGGAAAACTTGTGGATAACTCCGTAGCCCTGCGGAATCACTGTGCACGCTTTGCACCTACCTGTGGAGAACTGGGGATAACCCGGCGTCAGCGCTCGGACTGTTCACCCCCTCGTCCGCAGCCGCTCCACAACTCACATACGTGTAGTTCCCCTGTGCTGAGTGGCATCGAGCCGGTTCTCCACAGTTTCCACAGCTGTTAACAAGAAGACAGAGAAAGATCTAGAGAAAGCTCATCCGATCACCTCCACAGGCTCGGTCCGTGGGGAGAACACGTCCGGATGCGGCTTGATGCGGGCACTAGCATGGGCGAGGCCGACTACTAGCATGAGAAGGCCCAGCCCGACGTCGAGGGAGCACCCGTGAAGTTCCACGTCAATCGCGATGTGTTCAGCGAAGCCGTGTCATTCGTGGTGAAGCTCCTTCCGCAGCGCAATCCGCAGCCGATCCTGGCCGGTGTGCTCATCGAGGCGGGTGAGTCCGGACTGTCTCTGTCGGCGTTCGACTACGAAGCGTCGGCTCGTACGACGATCGACGCCACGGTCGATGAGCCCGGAACGATCCTCGTCCACGGACGCCTGCTCTCCGAGATCGCCAGCCGCCTGCCCAACGCCCCGATCCAGATCGCGGTGGAGGATGACGGCGGGATCCTCCTTACGTGCGGGTCGGCGCGCTTCACGCTGTCGTCGATGCCGGTGCAGGAGTACCCGGCGATCCCCGAGGTCACGGGCGAATCGGGCCTCGTGCCCGCGGAGGACTTCGCCACCGCCATCGCGCAGGTGGCTTTCGCGGCATCCCGTGATGACGTCACCCCCGTCCTCACGGGCGTCCAGCTCGAGGTCACCGGTACCCGGCTCAGCCTCGTCGCAACAGACCGGTACCGCGTGGCGCTGCGTGAGATCCCGTGGGATGGCGGCTCTGCGGCATCCGATGAGGCCACCACCGCTCTGGTTCCCGCGCGCACCCTGACCGAGGTGGGCAAGACCTTCGCCCACGGCGGCGACATCTCGATCGCCTTCTCGGGCGCGGGTGACCGCGAGATCATCGCCTTCACTGCCGGCAACAAGACGGTGACCTCCCTGCTGATCAAGGGGAACTTCCCGCCCGTGCGACGTCTGTTCCCCGAGCAGACCGAGCACCACGCGGTGGTCAACACCGCCGAGCTGGCCGAGGCCGTGCGTCGCGTCTCCCTCGTGCTCGACCGTTCCGCACCGCTGCGGTTCACCTTCACGTCGGAGGGGGTCGCCATGGACGCGTCGGGCACCGAGCAGGCCCGCGCGACCGAGTCGGTGGACGCCACGCTCGTCGGCGACGATGTGACGCTGGGTCTGAACCCGCAGTACCTCCTCGAATCCCTGGGCGCAGTGCGCAGCGAGTTCACCCGCATCACGTTCACCTCGAGCGAGAACGCCAACAAGCTGAGCCCGGTGCTGATCACCCCGCAGACCTCGGTCGACAAGGGTGGCGCGGAGTCGTTCAAGTACCTGCTGCAGCCGAACCTGCTGCTGCGCTGACTCGATCCGGGTCCCGGGGACGACGTCGGAGCGTCGAACTAGGCTGTCACGGTGATCGTGGAGCACCTGAGCCTCGTCGACTTCCGCAACTACGCGGCCGTCGACCTGACCCTGGTCCCCGGTCCCAACGTCTTCGTCGGCAAGAACGGGCAGGGGAAGACGAATCTCGTCGAGGCGATCGCCTTCTTCGCCACCCTGGGGTCGCATCGAGTCTCAAGTGATGCGCCGATGGTGCGCGACGGAGCCGAATACGCGATCGTGCGTGCACGTCTCGCCCACGGCGAGCGTCGCGTGCAGCTCGAGGCCCAGGTCAATCGACAGGGATCCAACAAGGCACGTGTCAATGGTGCCCCGGTGCGCACCGCCGAATTGCCGCGCTACGCGCAAGTGGTGCTGTTCGCCCCCGAGGATCTTCAGATCGTTCGCGGCGATCCGTCGGCGCGACGCCGTTTCGCCGATCAGCTGCTCGTTCAGCAAACCCCGCGCATGGCCGGAGTCCTGGCCGACTACGATCGCGTGCTCAAGCAGCGCACCGCACTGCTGAAGTCGGCGCGCGCCCGAGGGCTCAAAGCCGACGCGCTTTCGACCCTCGATGTGTGGGACGACAAGCTCGTCGCACTCGGAACCGAGATCATCCGTGCGCGGATCGCGCTCGCCGCCGATCTCACCCCGCCTGTCGCCGCGGCGTACCGTGCGATCGCGGGTGAGGATCATCGTCCCGAGCTCGAATGGGCCCTGTCGTTCTCGCGCGATTCCGACTCCGACGACGACGCCGCCGCGGACGAGCCGAGGAGGGATGCCGCGTCTGCGACCGTTCCCCCGACGGCCGACGTCGTCGCACAGTTCCGCGCCGCGCTGGCAGCGCGGCGTCCCGCCGAGCTCGACCGCGGCGTCACCCTCGTCGGTCCCCATCGAGACGACCTCGTCCTGCGCGTGCGCGGACTGCCCGTCAAGGGCTACGCATCGCACGGCGAGTCGTGGTCGGTCGCCCTGTCGCTGCGTCTCGCGTCGGCCGAGCTGCTGCGGGCCGACTCGCAGCTCGGCGATCCGATCGTCATCCTCGACGACGTCTTCGCCGAACTCGACAGCGGGCGTCGGGGACGCCTGGCGGAGCTGACGGCGGGGTTCGAGCAGGTGATCGTCACGGCAGCGGTCGGCGCCGACGTGCCCGGCGCGCTGCGCGCGCACACACTCCGAGTCGAGGCGGGCGAGATCTTCGGTCCCGAGGACTCCGGGTCCCCGGCGTCGGCGGCCATCGTCGTCGACTCGGTCGACCCGGTCGACGGGGGCGGCGTGAATGACTGAGCCCGACGCCGAATCGGTTCCCGAGACGATCGCCACCTATCTGCGACTGCGCGGTCTCGACCCCTCGCCCCGCGCACTGCGTCGTCGCCGTCGCACACGAGACGTCGACGAGGCGCATCAGCCCTTCGCGCCGGGGCGCGACCCCAAAGGTGTGGCCGATGTGCTGGCCGACCTCACCCGGCAAGCCGGGTGGGAGCCCCAGCTGGCCCGGGAAGACGTGGTGCGCACATGGAACGAGGTGGCAGGCGACAACACCGCGCACCACACCCGTCCGGTCGCCTTCGATCGCGGCATCCTCACCGTCCAGGCCGACTCGACGGCCTGGGCCAAGCAACTGCAGCTGATGCGCGCGCACATCCTGTCGGAGATCGTTCGCCGCTATCCCGAGGCGGGTGTGGAGTCCATCCGTTTCATCGGACCGGACGTCCCCTCCTGGAAATGGGGTCCGAGAGCCATTCCAGGGCGCGGTCCGCGCGATACCTACGGTTGAGCCACGTCCGATCCTGTCCGGGCGCATTTCATGCCGCCACAGCGGCGTAGAGGGCGTGAAACGAGTCATCGGCTTGATAGACTGTGAAGGTTCGTGAACCGATGTGGAGCGCTGGAAATCTATGACGTCTGTGACCCCTGAAAGCGTTCCCGAAAGCACCGAGCCGCGTTCCGCGGACAACCGCGTGGCAGGCGAATACGGAGCCGACGACATCCAGGTGCTCGAGGGCCTCGAAGCGGTCCGCAAACGCCCGGGCATGTACATCGGCTCGACCGGCGAGCGCGGCCTGCACCACCTGGTCTACGAGATCGTCGACAACGCCGTCGATGAGGCGCTTGCGGGCTACTGCGATGCGATCGAGGTCACGATCCTCGAAGACGGCGCCATCCGCGTGATCGACAACGGCCGTGGCATCCCCGTCGACATGCACCGCACCGAGGGCAAGTCCACCGTCGAGGTCGTGCTGACCGTCCTGCACGCCGGCGGAAAGTTCGGCGGCGGCGGGTACGCGGTCTCGGGTGGTCTGCACGGCGTCGGTTCGTCGGTCGTGAACGCGCTGTCGTCTCGCCTCGAGGTCGAGGTGCGCCGTCAAGGCCACGTGTGGCGGCAGTCGTACCGCAACGGCGGCGTACCGCAGGCGCCCCTGTCGAAGGACGAGCCGAGCGACCAGACCGGAACGACGGTGACGTTCTGGCCAGACGCCGGCATCTTCGACACGGTCGACTTCGACTACGAGACCCTGCGCACCCGCTTCCAGCAGATGGCGTTCCTCAACAAGGGGCTGCGGATCACCCTGAGCGACGAGCGCGAGAGCGCTGTGTCGGTCGAGGCCGACGAGTCGGGCGAGGAGAAGCCGCACCATCCGCGTGACAGCTTCTTCTACGAGCGCGGGCTGGTCGACTACGTCGAGTACCTCAACAAGGTGCGCCGAGCCGAGATCGTCAACGAAGAGGTGATCGCGTTCGAGTCCGAGGACACCGACCGCAAGATCGCCCTCGAGATGGCGATGCAGTGGACCACGAGCTACACCGAGAACGTGTTCACCTTCGCCAACACCATCAACACCCACGAGGGCGGGACGCACGAGGAAGGGTTCCGCGCGGCGCTGACCGCGCTCGTGAACCGGTACGCCCGTGCCAACAACCTCCTGAAGGAGAAGGACGAGAACCTCTCGGGCGAAGACGTCCGCGAGGGGCTCACCGCGGTCATCTCGGTCAAGCTCTCCGAGCCGCAGTTCGAGGGGCAGACCAAGACCAAGCTCGGCAACACCGAGGCCAAGGCGTTCGTGCAGAAGGTCGTCGGCGATCGACTGGGCGACTGGTTCGACCGCAATCCGGTGCAGGCGAAGAACATCATCCGCAAGGCCATCGACGCCGCGACCGCACGTCTCGCCGCCCGCAAGGCCCGCGAGACCGCGCGCCGCAAGAGCGTCTTCGAGTCGGCGGCGATGCCCGACAAGCTGAAGGACTGCACCAGCAAGGACCCCTCGATCAGCGAAATCTTCCTCGTCGAGGGCGACTCGGCCGGCGGATCGGCCGTGCAGGGGCGCGACCCGCGCACCCAGGCGATCCTCGCGCTGCGGGGCAAGATCCTCAACGTCGAGCGTGCGCGCCTCGACCGGGCACTCGGCAACAAAGAGGTCCAGGCGATGATCCAGGCCTTCGGCACGGGGATCGGCGAGGACTTCGACATCGCGAAGGCGCGCTATCACAAGATCGTGCTCATGGCCGATGCCGACGTCGATGGTCAGCACATCACGACGCTGCTGCTCACTCTCCTCTTCCGTTACATGCGCGGACTGATCGAGGCGGGCTACGTCTACCTCGCACAGCCGCCGCTCTTCCGGCTGAAGTGGTCGAATGCCGATCATGAGTACGCCTTCAGCGACCGGGAGCGCGATGCGATGCTCGTCGAAGGGCAGGCCCGCGGCAACCGCCTGCCCAAGGCCAACGACGGCGGCATCCAGCGCTACAAGGGTCTCGGTGAGATGAACGATCACGAGCTGTGGGAGACCACCATGAATCCCGAGACCCGGATCCTCCGCCAGGTGACCATCGACGACGCCGCGGCGGCCGACGAGATCTTCTCGGTCCTGATGGGCGAAGACGTCGAGTCGCGGCGCGGATTCATCCAGCGCAACGCCAAAGACGTGCGCTTCCTCGACATCTGACGACGCGATCCATGCGCGTTCCGTCTCTCGCGAGACGAAACGAAGAAAGTAGAGACAACTGATGGCTGACGACGAGCGTCCTGACGTGAACGCCGGACACAACCACGGGCGCATCGACCAGGTCGACCTGCAGCTGGAGATGCAGCGCAGCTACCTCGACTACGCGATGAGCGTGATCGTGGGTCGTGCCCTGCCGCGGGTGGAGGACGGCTTGAAGCCCGTCCACCGCCGCGTGATCTACGGCATGTACGACGGCGGTTACCGTCCCGACAAGGCCTTCTCCAAGTGCACCCGTGTCGTCGGTGAGGTCATGGGTCAGTTCCACCCACACGGCGACGCGCCGATCTACGACACCCTCGTCCGCCTCGTGCAGCCGTGGGCGCTGCGGTACCCGCTCGCCCTGGGGCAGGGGAACTTCGGCTCGCCCGGCAATCAGGGCGCTGCCGCGCCTCGTTACACCGAGACGAAGATGGCTCCTCTCGCGCTGGAGATGGTGCGCGACATCGAAGAGGAAACGGTCGACTTCGAGCCGAACTACGACGGACGCACCCAGGAGCCCGTCGTCCTCCCCTCGCGATTCCCGAACCTCCTCGTCAACGGATCCGTCGGCATCGCGGTCGGCATGGCCACCAACATCCCTCCCCACAACCTGCGGGAGGTCGCCTCCGGAGCGCTCTGGGCGCTTGAGAACCCCGATGCCACGCGCGAGGAGCTGCTCGAGGCGCTGATGGAGCGCATCCCCGGGCCGGACTTCCCCACCTCCGCGCAGATCCTCGGCACCCGCGGCATCAAAGAGGCGTACCGCACCGGCCGCGGATCGATCACCATGCGGGCGGTGGTCAACGTCGAGGAGATCCAGGGCCGCACCTGCCTCGTGATCACCGAGCTCCCCTACCAGGTGAACCCTGACAACGTCGCCGTGAAGATCGGCGACCTCGCCCGGGACGGCAAGATCACCGGCATCGCCGACATCCGCGACGAGACCTCGGGCCGTACCGGTCAGCGCCTGGTCATCGTCCTCAAGCGCGACGCGGTCGCCAAGGTCGTGCTGAACAACCTGTACAAGCACACCCAGCTGCAGGAGAACTTCGGCGCCAACATGCTGGCGATCGTCGACGGTGTGCCCCGCACGCTCTCGCTCGACCAGTTCATCTCCTACTGGATCACCCACCAGGTCGATGTGATCGTCCGCCGCACCCGCTTCCGCCTGCGCAAGGCGGAGGAGCGGATGCACATCCTCCGCGGCTACCTCAAGGCGCTCGACGCGCTCGACGAGGTCATCGCGCTCATCCGGCGGTCGCCGACCGTCGATGACGCGCGCGAGGGCCTGAAGACCCTTCTCGACATCGACGATCTCCAGGCGGATGCGATCCTGGCGATGCAGCTGCGCCGCCTGGCGGCCCTCGAGCGTCAGAAGATCGTCGACGAGGCGCGCGAGATCGAAGCGCAGATCGCCGAGTTCAACGCGATCCTCGCCGATCCGGCGCGTCAGCGCGAGATCATCCGCGACGAGCTGACCGCCATCGTGGACAAGTTCGGCGACGACCGCCGCACCGAGATCCTGCCCGGCTACGACGGCGACATGTCGGTCGAAGACCTGATCCCTGAAGAGGAGATGGTCGTCACCGTCACGCGCGACGGCTACATCAAGCGCACGCGCAGCGACAACTACCGCTCGCAGCACCGGGGCGGTCGCGGGGTGAAGGGGGCGCAGCTTCGCGCCGACGATGTGGTGGAGCACTTCTTCGTCACCACCACCCACCACTGGCTGCTCTTCTTCACCACGAAGGGCCGCGTCTACCGCGCGAAGGCGTACGAGGTCCCCGAAGCAGGACGCGATGCGAAGGGACAGCACGTCGCGAACCTGCTCGCGCTGCAGCCCGGTGAGGAGATCGCGCAGATCCTCGACATCCGCGACTACAACGTTGCCACGCACCTCGTGCTCGCAACGCGCAGCGGGCTGGTCAAGAAGACCCGCCTCACCGAGTACGACACGAACCGTCAGGGCGGTGTCATCGCCATCAAGCTGCGCGGCGCCGATGAGGAGAACGGCGATGAGCTCGTTAGCGCGATGCTCGTGAACGACGGCGACGACCTCCTTCTCATCAGTCGGCACGGGATGTCGCTGCGCTTCACCGCCACCGATGAGGCGCTGCGCCCGATGGGGCGCGCCACCGAGGGTGTGAAGGGCATGTCGTTCCGCGGCGACGACTCGCTGCTGTCGGCTTCGGTGGTCTCGGAAGACGGTTTCGTCTTCGTCGTCACCGAAGGCGGGTATGCCAAGCGCACCTCGGTCGATCAGTACCGCAGTCAGACGCGAGGCGGTCTCGGCATCAAGGTGGCGCGTCTGACGGAGGATCGCGGTGTTCTCGCGGGCGGTCTCATCGCCTCGGAGGACGACGAGGTCTTGGTGGTCCTTGCCAGCGGCAAGGTGGTACGCTCTGCGGTGGCCGAGGTGCCTGCCAAGGGACGCGACACGATGGGTGTCGTGTTCGCCCGTGCCGGCGACGATGATCGGATCATCGCGATCGCCAGGAACTCCGAGCGCAATCTCACAGAGAACGGCGAGGCACCCGAGGCAGACTCGAGTCTGGCGGCCGACCCAGACCTCCCGGCCGGTGCGGTGCCGCAGGAGGCGGATGCACCCGACACCCCCGAGACGCCCGAAGGAAGTACTGACGCATGAGCACGGTAGCCGACAAGCTCGCCCGTAAGTCCAGCAGCAAGACCAGCGCCAAGCAGGTGCGCCTGCGTCTGGTGTACGTCGACTTCTGGTCGGCGGTCAAGCTGTCGTTCCTCGCGGCTGTGGCAGTGGCGATCGTCACTGTCGTCTCGCTCGTCATGATCTACCTCGTGGTGTCGACCACCGGGCTCATCGCCGAAGTCGACGAGCTGCTGGCGAGCTTCACCGACGGCGGCTTCGTGCTGGCGCAGTTCCTCGGCCTCCCGCAGGTGCTCGCGTTCGCGGCGGTCGTGGGCATCCTGAACCTCGTCGTCGTCACGGTGCTCGGTGCGGTCATGGCCGGCATCTACAACCTCGCGGTGAAGGTCACCGGCGGCCTGCTGGTCGGCTTCACCTCCAACTGACCGATTCGAGAAAACCGGTCGCGTCCGGTAATCTCTTGGAGGTTGGCGACGCGAGTCGCCGACACAATCGGGGCTATAGCTCAGGCGGTTAGAGCGCTTCACTGATAATGAAGAGGTCCCAGGTTCAAGTCCTGGTAGCCCCACCATCCCTGCCCCGGGGCCTTAGCTCAGTTGGTAGAGCGCCTGCTTTGCAAGCAGGATGTCAGGAGTTCGAATCTCCTAGGCTCCACAACGCGAGAAGGGCCGGCCCGAAGGGTCGGCCCTTCTGCTGGTTTAGGGTCGTGCGTATGGACCTGCGCGTCGCCGCGTATGCGGTCGTCGTCGACGCCGCTGATCGCCTTCTCCTCGCACACTGGAACGAGGGGCGCCGGGCGGCCTGGACGCTGCCCGGGGGCGGGCTCGAGCCTGGCGAGGATCCGGCATCGGCGGCCCGCCGCGAAGTGTTCGAGGAAACCGGCTTCGACGTCGAGCTCGTCGAGCTGCTCGGCATCAACTCCCGTGTCATTCCGGGCAACCGCCGCATCACACCGGGCGCCACCGAGCCGCTTCACACCCTGCAGATCGTCTACCGCGCGCATGTCACCGGCGGAAGTCTGCGTTACGAGGTCGGCGGCAGCACCGACAGAGCGGGATGGTTCGCTCTCAGCGAGGTGGCTCAGCTGCAGCACGTGCGGCTTGTCGACCTCGCCCTCGGTATGGCGGGGTACAGCGATCAGCACCCCGGCGTCGCCGCCGCCTCGGGCTAGTCGCCCTCTGCCGGCTGCGAGATGTCCGCCACCGTCGCGCCGTAGGCGGAGATCAGCGCGTCGGCATCGACGAAGAGGCTGTACCCGTGCGCACCCGCGCCCATCGCGATCCGCTCGCCCACGATCCGCTCGTCAGCGAAGATCGGCCAGTCGGTCGTGCTTCCGATGGGCACGATCGTCCCGCGCTCGTAACCGGTGGCGGCGAGAGCGGCATCCGGATCAGAAAGCTTCAGACGATTGACGCCGACGACCGCGCGGAGCTTCGGCCACGAGATCGCCCGGTCACCCGGCACCAGGGCGAACAGATACGAGTCATCCGCTCTCTTCACCACCAGTGTCTTCACGATGCCCGCGGGAGGGATGCCGAGAAGCTCGGCGGCCTCGGGGAGGCTCTTCGCTGCCGGACGCTCGCGGAACTCGACGAAGAGGCCGCGCTCTCGTGCGGCCTCTTCAACGCGGTTCAGCGCTGCGTTCACGAATGAGATCTCGATTCGCGGGCTTCGCCCGCCATGTCTCAGGCGTCGGGGGCACGCAGCGGGTCGTCGGCCACCCACAGCTCGTCGTCTGCCCGCAGGGTCTGCCAGGCGGCGTAGAGCACGCCGGCGGCGGCGGCGACGCCGAGGATGATCGCGATGACCCCGCCCGCACCCATGCCCTGCTTCTTGGGCTCGAGCACCGAGAACTTCTTCGACAGCGCCTTGGTGGCGTCCTTGCCGTACTTCTCGGCCTTCTTGGAGTAGGTCTTCGAGTCGGGCAGCGCCAGACCCTTCCCCTTGGCCAGCCGGGCGCGGGTGTCGTTGGCCGCATCCCACACCGACATCGCCGAACCGACCACGGCACCCGTGGCCGGGATGACACGGTGGGTCAGCACGTCGCGCGAGACGTCGAGGCTCTTCGTGATGTACGGCTCGGCGTACTTGCCGTACGTGGCCTGCACCTGCGGGCCGAGGTCTTCGCGACCGTACTTGCCGAGCTGACGGCCGGCTTCACGGGCGACGTTCGCCGCCTGGCCGACGAGCACCTGCTGCGACTCCCACAGATTGTTGGCTTCACGCTGAAGCTTGCGGAGTTCCTTCTTGCGCTTACGGCTGAGGCTCACGGGGCCCTCCCTCTGGACAGGCGTGATCGGACGTTTCGTCCATCTTGCCAGACTGCCCCCTGACCGCCAGGGCTTGCACGGGACTCTGAAAGAATGTACTCATGCCCATTCACACCGCTGTCGCCACGATCCACACCAACCACGGAGACATCGTGGTCAACCTCTTCGGCGACCAGGCCCCCCGCACGGTTCAGAACTTCGTCGGCCTCGCCGACGGCTCGGGCTCCTGGACCCACCCCGCCACCGGCAAGCCCGGAGAAGGCCCCCTCTACAACGGCGTCATCTTCCACCGCATCATCCCCGGCTTCATGATCCAGGGCGGCGACCCGCTCGGTCAGGGTACCGGCGGCCCGGGATACACCTTCAACGACGAGATCAGCCCCGAGCTCGACTTCAACGCCCCCTACAAGCTGGCGATGGCCAACGCCGGTCTTCGGCGCAACGGCCTCACCGGCAAGCCCGAAGGCACCAACGGTTCGCAGTTCTTCATCACCACCGACCCCACCCCGTGGCTGCAGGGCAAGCACACGATCTTCGGGGAGGTCGCCGACGACGCCTCGCGCGCCGTCGTCGACGCGATCGCGAAGGTTCCCACCGCGGCCGGTGACCGTCCGGTCGAGCCGGTCGTCATCGAGTCGATCGACGTCGTCACCGCCTGAGCGGCGGCGCCGCTGACACGGACGTGAGCTCCGACGACCTTCGTCGCAACAGCGACAACTTCTGCTACCGGCATCCCGATCGGCAGAGCTTCGTCCTGTGTCAGCGGTGCCTGCGCACCATCTGTCCCGAGTGTCAGACCCAGGCGCCTGTGGGCGTCATCTGCCCCGAGTGCCTCGCCGAGCAGCAGGCGTCGCGCACGACCGCGCAGAAGAAGGCGGAGCGCCGCTGGGCCCGCCGCCCCGCCGCGGTCGTCGTCGGCGACACCCGGCCCCTCGCGACGTACGCGATCATCGGCCTCACGGCACTCGTCTACCTCATCTCGTTGATCCCCGGGTTCGGGGGCGCCGTGACCGACACCCTTTCGTTCTGGGCGCCTACCCTCTACCCCGAGGCCTTCGGTGTCTTCCAGCCGTGGCGCCTGCTCACGGTGTCGCTCGTCCACTCCGGTTTCTGGCACATCGGTCTGAACATGCTGGCGCTGTGGCTCATCGGTCGCAGTCTCGAACCGCTCCTGGGCAGATGGCGGTTCATCGCGCTCTACCTGATCAGCACGCTCGGCGGCTCGGTGGCGGTGGCGCTGCTGTCGTTCGGAACCCCGGTCGTCGGTGCCTCGGGTGCGGTCTTCGGCCTCTTCGGGGCGCTGCTCATCATCGGCCGGCACCTCGGTGCGCCGGTGACCGGCATCGCCATCGTGCTCGGCATCAACCTCGTCATCGGGTTCATCCCCGGATTCAACATCTCCTGGCAGGCGCACGTCGGCGGTCTGATCGCGGGACTTCTCGTCGCGGTCATCCTCACCCGGACGCGTGCCCGATCGCGACGCCCCCTGCAGATCGCCCTGCTCATCGCCCTGACGGTCGGGTTGCTCGCGCTGCTGCTGGTGCCGCCCGCCCTGTATTTCTGAGGGTAGTTATCCACAGATTCATCCCCACCTGGGGATGAATCACACCGGTGTAATTAGGTCCTGTGGAGAGGACGGATGCCGCGGCATCCCGATTCCTCGACCGGGCCCGCCCGTCGGCCCGCCCGCGCCGTCCCCCTCCCGCGGAGATTCACCGTGCTGCGGTTCGTGGGTGCCCAGATCGCCGCGGTTGGGGATATCGCCGCGGCGAGGAGCGGGAGAAGTCGCCGCCGAACGCCGGATGCACGCCTATCGCGCGGTGCGCGGGAAAAAGGCGTCATGGCCAGCAGGTTCCCGGGTCGGGGACGGCTCATGGCCCGGGCGGGTGCCAGCGAACAGGCAGGATCAGGGCCAGGGGGTGGGAGGGTCAGCGCCAGCGGGTGGTCATCAGGAACCCGATGAAGGCGATGCCGAAGCCGATCGCGAGGTTCCAGGCGCCGATGCCGGGGATCGGCCACTGCATGCCGCTGATGTAGAAGACCAGGACCCAGACGAGTCCGATCAGCATGAGGCCGATCATGATCGGCTTGAACCACACCGGGTTGGGGGCGGCTTCGCCCTCCGCGCGCTCGATGAGCGTGTCGTCGTCCCTGCCTGAGCGTGCCATGGGCCCATTCTATCCGCCAGCGGGATCCCAGCGAGAGGTGGCTACAATCGCCCCGTGGGTGACGAGCGTGACGTGCGGATGACCGAGCCGGCCCTGCGCCGTGATCGCACCGCCCGCGCGGCGCCGTCACAGGCGTCGCCTCCCGGGAAGCCACCGCGCCACGCGAAGCCGAGACCGCGGGTATCGATCGTCGGCGTCTTCGGCGAACTGCTCATCACCGCGGGCGTCGTGACCCTGCTCTACGTCGGGTGGCAGATGTACCTCGGCGACCTCATCTTCGGCGCACAGGCCAATGCCGAGGGACGCGAGCTGTCGGAGCAGTGGGCCGAGCAGTACGGCGACGGTCTGCCCGAGGCCGTGCCGACCCCCTCCGACCAACCCGCCGACGCTGAGCCGGTGCCGGCCGAGCCGGTGATCCTTCCTGAGCCGACCGGCACCGAGGACTTCGCCATCATGCGCATCCCGCGCTTCGGCTCGGACTACGCCTGGACCATGGCGGGTGGGGTCACCCGCGCGGGCACGCTGGACAACTTCCGCATCGGCCACTACCCCGGAAGCAAGATGCCCGGCGAAGTCGGCAACTTCGCCGTCGCGGGTCACCGCACCACCTACGGCGCGCCGTTCAACCGGATCGCCGAGCTCCATGTCGGGGATGCCATCGTGATCGAGACGCCGGCGGGGTGGTACACCTACCGCTTCCGCACCCTGGAGTACGTCACGCCCGACGAGGTCGAGGTGCTGCTTCCGGTGCCGCAGATGCCCGACGTCCCGGCGAACGGGCGTTACATCACGATGACCAGCTGCAGCCCGATGTTCTCACTGGCCGAGCGCATCGTCGCCTACGGCGTCTTCGAGTCCTTCCAGCCCTACGCCGACGGACCGCCGGCCTCGCTCACCGAGGGAGTCAGCTGATGTACGCCGCGTTCTGGCGGGTTCTTCCCGGCCCCTGGTGGGTTCGGCTGTTCATCGTGATCGTCCTCGTCGCCGCGATCCTCTACGGGCTGTTCTTCTATGCCTTCCCCTGGGTGAGCCAGTTCGTCAATCCGCAGGAAGTGACGGTCGAGTGACGGCCGACGTGCTCGTCGTCGACAATCACGACAGCTTCGTCCACACGCTCGTCGGCTACCTCCACCAGCTCGGCGCGTCCACCCGCATGGTGGAGGCCGACGCGCTGGATCCGGAAGCTCTCGACGAGACCCTCGAGGGCCACCGCGGGATCCTCATCTCCCCCGGTCCCGGCACCCCCGCCGGCGCCGGGGCGTCGATCGAGGTCGTGCGCGCTGCATCGGCCCGCCGCATCCCTCTTCTCGGGGTGTGTCTCGGCCACCAGGCCATCGCCGAGGCTTTCGGTGCCCGGGTGGGTCACGCCCCGGAGCTGATGCACGGGATGACCTCGGAGGTGCGTCACGACGGCAGCACGCTCTTCAGCGGGCTCAGCGATCCGTTCACCGCCACCCGATATCACTCGCTCGCCATCGAGCGTCCGACGCTCCCGCCCGAGCTCGAGGTGACGGCCGAGACCGAGAGCGGTGTGATCATGGGCATCGCTCACCGCTCCGCGCCGGTGCTGGGCGTGCAGTTCCACCCCGAGAGCGTGCTCACCGAGGGTGGTCACCGGCTGCTGGGCAATTGGCTCGAGACGCTCGGTTTCGACGGGGCCGCCGAGCGCGGTGCGGAGTTGAGCCCGCGGCGCTGACTCCGCTCGCCGACACGAGGAGGATCGGTCGAGGCGAGGGCGATCTCGCGCCAGCTGTACTCGCGTCGGCCGATCGTCCGCGTGCGAGAAGGAGGATGCCGCGGCTCGAGCCTGCCCAATGAGTGCCTCGCCGGCTCAGGCTCCGGTGCAGTACGTCAGCGTGATCGTCGATCGCACCGGAACGTCACCCGGGGCGAGCGACTGCTGCGACACCGTCGCCGGGTTCGTCGCGGGGCAGCCGGGGTCTTCCGCCGTCTCGACCGTGAGGCCGAGCTCGTCGGACTGCAGCTCGCGCGTCGCGGCCTCCACGGTGTAACCGCGGTAATCGAGGATCGTGACGTTGCCCGTGGCGACGACGAGGTTGACCACCGTGCCCGCCGGCACCTCGGTGCCCGCGTCACGATCGGCCGAGAGCACCATGCCCGCTTCACGGCCGGGATCGTTCTCGGTGCGGATGGTTCCCACGCGCAGTCCCGCATCGGTGAGCGCCTGGGCCGCGGCGTCCCGGGTCAATCCCTCGAGCGTGGGCACCGTCGCGAGATCCTGACCCTCAGAGACCACGACGAGCACGTCCTGCCCGGGGGAGACCGAGACGCCGGAGGCGGGGTCGGTGCGGATGACCGCACCCTCGGGCACGTCGACACTGGGTTCGGTGATCTGGGACGGGACGAGGTCCTCCCCCTCCAGCTCCACCACGGCGCGCTCGTAGGTCATGCCCGACACGTCGGGGACGATGCGGGCGCTCGAGGGCACCTCGTTCGACGGCTGGATCGTCACCGCCCAGAACAGTACCGAGATCAGAAGAACCGCCAGCAGCGCGACGCCCGCCCAGATCCATGCGACCGGCGGGCCCGCCTGGGTGCGCTTCATCGTGGTGTCGGTGCTGAGCTGACGCAGTGATCGCGCGGTCTCGGCAGCGGCGCGCGGGTTCGGACCGTAGAGCTCGCTGGTGAGGGCCCCCACCTGACGCTTGGACGGGGCCTTGCCGTCGATGGTGGCATCCAGTGCCTCGCGGAAGCCCGCGGCATCCTGATACCGCTGGAAAGGATCCTTCGCCAGCGCCCGCAGGACGACGGTGTCGAGCGCGCGCGGCACGGTCTCGACGACCTCCGACGGGGTGAGCGGGGTCTCGCTGACGTGCTGATAGGCCACCGCCACCGGGGAATCGCCACGGAACGGCTGACGCCCGGTCAGCAGCTCGTAGAGCACCACACCGGTGGAGTACAGGTCGGCGCGCGCGTCGACCGGCTCGCCCTTGGCCTGCTCGGGGGAGAAATAGGCGGCGGTGCCGAGGATCTGCGTCGTCTCGGCGACGGTGGATGACGAGTCCGACACCGCTCGCGCAATCCCGAAGTCCATCACCTTGACCTGGCCGGCGTCGGTGACCATGACGTTGCCGGGCTTGATGTCGCGATGCACCACGCCGGCGCGGTGCGAGTACTCGAGGGCCTCGAGGATGCCGTCGACGTAGCGCACCGCATCAGAGACGGGCACCGGGCCCGCGGCGATGATGTCCTTCAGCAGACGCCCGCGCACGAGCTCCATGACGATGAACGGCACCGGACGCGTCACTCCGTCGACGCCGGACTCGGAGTCTTCGCCGGCGTCGTAGACACGCACGATCGCGGGGTTGGCCATGCGACTGGCTGCCTGCGCCTCGAGCCGGAAACGCGTGCGGAAGGCGTTGTCGTCGGCGAGATCGCGGTCGAGGATCTTGATCGCGACCTGACGGCCGAGCGTCAGGTCTTCGCCGCGGTACACCGTGGCCATCCCGCCGCGACCGATGATCTCATCGACGCGGTATCGCCCTGAAAGCACGCGCGTCTCAGTGGTCACAGTCACCCCCTGGTGGAACGGGTACAGCCTAACGGACGGTCCCGAGGTACTCCCTGAGACCGGATCGGATGACGGGGCTCAGCCGTCTGCGCCGTCGTCACCGCCGTCGCCGCCGCCGGAGGGCGAGGGCGAGGGTGCGGCCTCGATCGACGCCTGGGCTTCGGGCGAGTTGCCGGAGGTGCGCTCGCCGGACGGTCCGCCGGTGCAGGTGACCGTGTAGGTGACGAGCACCGTGCCGCTGGCGTTGTTCGGCACCGACAGCTGCGCCTGACGCGTGTTGGTGTCGAAGGGCATGGTGTTCTGCCCGTTCGAGAACGTGCCGTTCACCGCGGTCAGCGTGTACGCACCGGGCGATCCCTCGCCGGCGGGGCAGGAGTAGCCCTGCCAGTTGACGGTGAGGGTGCCGCCGGGGGCGACCGTCCCTGAGCTGAGGGTCGGCGCGGTCGGCTGCGGCAGCTCGGTCTGCGGACCGTAGAACGACAGCGTCAGCACCTGATCGGGGGTGATGGATCCCTGCGGCTCGTAGTCGTACACGAGCGAGATCTCGTCGGCGGTGGGCGCGGCGTTGCCCTGCTGGCAGTTGACGGTGAGGACACCGGCATCCAGCGCCGCCGCACGCGCGGTGTCGCAGTCGACGCCCACGAGACCCAGCGCGTCGAGGTCGATGCGGTCCTGAGTGGGCGTCGCCGACGGAGTCGTCTGGGAGGGCGTCGGGCGCGGGGGCGTCGAGGTCGACCCGGAGGGATCGGGTGACGGGTCGCCCTGGTTGGCGAACAGGGCCCAGAGCGTGCCGCCGAGCACGAGGAGGAGGATGACGATGAGGGCGACGAGCGGCCAGGTCCAGCGGCTGCGCTTCTTCCTCTCCGGCTCCTCCGACTCGGCGTAGTCGGGCAGCGGCGCCGACAGGATCTGGGTCGCCGCGGCCGTGGCACCGGCAGGGGCGAGCAGCTGGGTGGCGTCATCGGCCAGGACTGCGGCACCGGCGACGGCGGGCACGGCGGCTGCGGCAGCGGCGAGGTCTCCCCGGCGGAGAGCGGATGCCGCCCGCGCGACCGCGGCGGCGGAGGCCGGTCGATCCTCGGGCTTCTTCGCGATCATCGCCATGACGAGGTTCTGCACCGGCTGCGCGACCGTCGGCGGGAGCGGCGGGGGCTGCTCGTTGATCTGCGCCATGGCGATCGCGACCTGCGACTCACCCGTGAAGGGACGCTTTCCGGCGAGGGATTCGTAGGCGACGATGCCGAGCGAGTAGGTGTCGGTCGCAGGAGATGCCGGGTGACCCGATGCCTGCTCAGGCGAGAGGTACTGCACGGTTCCCATGACCTGACCGGTCGCGGTCAGCGGCACCTGGTCGGCGATGCGGGCGATGCCGAAGTCGGTGATCTTCACCCGGCCGTCGGGGGTGATGAGGAGGTTGCCGGGCTTGATGTCGCGGTGCACCAGGCCCGCCGCGTGCGCGGCCTGCAGCGCCGCCGCGGTCTGCGCGACGATGTCGAGGGTCTTGTCGGTCGACAGTGCGCCGTCGCGCTCGAGGATCGTCGACAGCGCCTCGCCGGGCACGAGCTCCATGACGAGGAAGGCCGAGCCTGCCTCCTCGCCGTAGTCGAAGACGCTCGCGATCCCCTCGTGGTTCACGAGGGCCGCGTGCCGGGCCTCGGCGCGGAAGCGCTCGAGGAACCCGGGGTCGCCCATGTACTCGTCCTTGAGGATCTTGATGGCGACCGTCCGTCCGATGACGTGGTCGGTCGCCTCCCAGACCTCGCCCATCCCGCCGATGGCGATGCGCGAGTCCAGCTCGTAGCGTCCTCCGAAGGTCACTCCCTGCGTCGGTCTCATCTTCCCAACACCGCCTCCATGACCGTCTTCGCGATGGGCGCCGCGATTGTGTTCCCGCTGCCGGACTGGCCCTGTCCGCCACCGTCTTCGATGACCACCGCGACGGCGACCTGGGGGTCGTCGGCGGGTGCGAAACCGGTGAACCAGAGCGTGTACGGCTCGTCTGATCCGTTCTCCGCCGTGCCGGTCTTCCCGGCCACGTCGACCCCGTCTATTCTTGCACCGCTCGCCGCGCCGTCCTGGACATTGGCGACCATCATCGCCACCATCTCCTCGGCGAGATCCTCATCCAGCGCGCGGCCGAACTCGGTGTTCTCGAAGGTCTGCTGCACCGACAGATCCGGCCCGATGACCTGATCGACCATGCGGGGGTTCATGACGACGCCGCCGTTGGCGATCCCCGCCGAGACCATGGCGATCTGCAGCGGCGTCGCATCGACCTGACCCTGGCCGAAGCCGGTGAGCGCGGTCTGCGGGTCATCCAGTGCGCGAGGGTAGGGCGAGGCGGTCGAGGTGAGCGGGATGTCGAAGCTCCGATTGAAGCCGTACTTCTCGGCCTCTTCGCGGATCGCGGTGTCACCGAGTTCGACGGCGAGCTCGGCGAAGGGGATGTTGCAGCTGAGGCGCAGCGCCTCGGCCAGCGTGACCGTCTCGCCCGGACCGCACGCACCGCGGCTGGCGTTGTAGACCACGTTGCTCGACTGCGGCAGCTGATACACCGCCGGGTTCGGCAGCTCGGACTCGGGCGTGTAGTCGCCGGAGGCGAGGGCGGCCGAGGCGACGACGAGCTTGAACGTCGATCCCGGCGGGTTCAGATCGCCGCCGATCGCGCGGTCGATGAGCGGGTCGGCCGGGTCGGCCAGCAGCTGCTCGTAGGTCGCGTTCACCTGCTCGGGGTCGTGGATGGCCAGCGAGTTGGTGTCGTAGCTCGGGCTGGTCACGAGCGCGAGCACGCGGCCCGTGTCGGGCTCGATCGCGATGACCGCGCCCTGCAGGTCGCCGAGGGCGTCGTAGGCGGCCTGCTGCACCGTGGCATCCAGGCTCAGTTCGACGTTCGAGCCGCGCGGCGGCTGTCCGGTGAAGATGCGCTCGATGCGTGAGAGGAACTGCGCGTTGGAGGTGCCGCTGAGTTCGCCGTTCATCGCCTGTTCGATTCCGGTCGACGCGCCCAGAGCGGGGTTGATGTACCCGGTGACCGGTGCCCACATGTCGCCGTTCTGGTACACCCGCTGCCAGCTGTAGACATCGTCGGAGGGGACGGATGACGCGATCTCGATGCCGCTCGCGACGATCGAGCCGCGCTGAACCTCGTACGAGTCGTAGAGCGCGCGGGTGTTGGCCGAGTTCGTCGCGAGGGTCTCGGCCTGGATGACCTGGATGATGCTCGTCGACCCGAAGAGGGCGAGGAACATCAGCAGCACGATGATGCTGAGCCGGCGCAGTTCCTTCGTCATCCGATCACCACCCGGGGACGGCTGCGGACGGCGTCCGAGATGCGCAGGAGCAGGGCGACGATGATCCAGTTCGCCACGAGCGATGAACCGCCCGCGGCGAGGAACGGTGTCGTGAGGCCGGTGAGGGGGATGAGGCGAGTGACGCCGCCGACCATGATGAACACCTGCAGCGCGATGGTGAACGCCAGGCCCGTGGCCAGGAGCTTGCCGAAGTCATCCTGTCCGGCCAGCCCGATCCGGATGCCGCGGCTGACGAACACCATGTACAGGCAGAGGATCGCGAAGACGCCCACGAGTCCGAGCTCCTCGCCGAGGCTCGGCAGGATGTAGTCGCTCTGCGACAGCGGGGTGATGTACGGGCGGCCCTGACCGAGGCCGGTGCCGATGAGGCCGCCGTGGGCGAGCCCGAAGATGCCCTGCACGAGCTGGTAGCTGCCGCCGGAGCGCTCGATGATCTCGGGGTCGAACGCGTTCAGCCAGTTGGCGAAGCGCCCGCCGACGTAGGGCAGCACGCGCGAGGCGAGGAAGGCGCCGGAGGCGGCGAGGGCGACACCGATCAGCACCCAGCTGGTCTTTCCGGTGGCGACATAGAGCATCGCCACGAACATGCCGAAGATGAGCGTGCCGGTGCCCAGGTCGCGCTGCATGACGATGATGCCGAGCGAGACGAGCCAGATCACCAGCAGCGGACCGAGCTCTCGGGCCCGCGGCCACGTCATGCCGAGGAACCGGGTGCCCGTCGAGGTGAGGCTCTCGCGGGTGCGGACGAGGTAGCCGGCGAAGAAGATGGCCAGGGCGATCTTGGCCAGCTCGCCCGGCTGGAACGACACGAACCCGAGCGAGACCCAGACATCGGCGTTCGCGTTCGTGCCGAGGCCGGGGACGATCGGAAGCAGCAGCAGGGCGATGCCGGCGAAGCCGGAGACATAGGTGTAGCGGAAGAGCACCCGGTAGTTGCGGAGGAAGATCACCACGAGCACCGCGGCGACCACCGCGATCGCCGCCCAGGCCATCTGGCGCGTCGACGCGGCATCCCATCCCTCGTCGCGGATCGCGATGTCGATCCGGTAGATCATCGCGATGCCGAGGCCGGTGAGGATCGTGGCGATCGGGACGACGAACGGATCGGCGTCGCGCGCGCGGAAGCGCAGCACGATGTGGAGTGCCAGCACCAGCACGGTAAGGCCACCGCAGTAGTAGAGGAACGTCGGCTCGATCGCGCCGATCGCGCCGAGCTGCACCAGGGCGACGGCCGCCCACGTCAGCGCGCAGGCGAAGAGCAGCAGGAACAGCTCGCGGTTGCGCTGCGTCTGCGGCACGCGGATGCGCTTGAGCGCGCGGATAACTGCGGTGTCGGTCGAAGGGGCGTCCGGTCGGGTGACGCCGGGAGGTGCGGTCATGAGTTCGCCTCCGCGGCGATGCGCAGTCGATCGACGATCGTCCGGGCGTCGTCGAGCGATTGTGCGGTGATCGTCCGTTCGACGGTCGTGCGCGAGAACGGGGGGAGGTCGGTGAGGTCGATGCCGGTGTCTTCGAAGGGGGTCGACAGCGGGAGCGGACCGATGTCCTGCTGGACGCCGCGGTAGATGACGACCGTGTCGTCGTCGGCACCGACGAAGTAGCGGGTTTGGGTCCACTGGTACGCCAGGATGAGCGTCGTCGCGATGGCGGCGATGACCAGGATCAGCCCCGCGAACCACGCGATCCGTCGCCGGCGCGCGCGGCGCCGGTCTTCCTCGATGAGCTCTTCGAGGAACTCGGCGTCGGGTTCGAAGTGCGTGGGTTCGTTCGCCGCCCCACGGTTGGGGTGCAGCCAGCTGCTGCGTCCGGGGCGGGCGGCGGGCACCTCGACGCCGATCGGGTTCGAGGCCGACCCGACGATCGTGGGGGTGCCGAAGAAGACCGGATGCTGCCCGCCGACGTCGACCAGGACGATGGTGACGTTGTCGGGGGCACCGCCGTCGAGGGCCTGCTTGAGCAGCGCATCGGCGGTGCGGCCCGGGGCAAGGCCGAGCCCGAGGGCCTTTGCGGTATGCGGGTCGTCGACCACGCCCGACAGCCCGTCGGAGCACAGCAGCCACCGGTCGCCCGGCTGGGTCGGCATGATGAACGTGTCGACCTCGGGATCGGGATCCATGTCGCCGAGCACCCGCATCAGCACCGACCGGCGCGGGTGGTAGCGCGCCTCCTCCGGGGTGATGCGCCCCGAGTCCACCAGCCGTTGGACGAACGTGTGATCGGTGGTGATCTGGGTGAGCGCGCCGTCGCGGTACAGATAGATGCGCGAGTCGCCGATGTGGGCGATGACGGCGTAGTCGTCGACCATCAGCAGCGCGCTGACGGTCGTGCCCATGCCGGCGAGCTCGGGCTTGACGCCGACGGTGTCGATCAGGTGCTGCGCGGTCTCGGCGATGGCGTCGCGGAGCGCGCGTTCGGCCGTCGCGGTCGACGAGAACGAGTCGTCGAGGTCGCGCAGCCTCTCGATGGCGAGGCTCGAGGCGACATCTCCGCCCGCGTGGCCGCCCATGCCGTCGGCGACGACGAAGAGGTTCGACCCGGCGTACCCGGAGTCCTGGTTGTTGGAGCGCACCTTGCCGGTGTGCGAGATCGCGGCGCTCGAGCCCTGGAAGACCATGAAGGAGGGGTCCGTCCGCTACTTCCGGAGCTCGAAGGTGGTCGCCCCCACGCGGATCGGCGCACCGACGGTGATCGCGACCGGCGCCGACACGCGCGCGCCGTCGTGCCAGGTGCCGTTTGTGGAATCGAGGTCCTGCAGCATCCACTGATTGCCCCACAGCATGATGCGGGCATGGTGGCTGGAGGTGTAGTCGTCGCGGATCACCAGGCCCGACTCGCTGGAGCGTCCGATGGTGAGCGGCTCGCTGCCGAGCGGCAGTTCGAGGCCGGCCTTCGGGCCGCTGGTGATGACGATGCGCGAGACGGTGGTGGGGGTCGCGGGTCCGCCCTTCTGCGGGGCGGTGGGGGCTGCGGCGGGGCGCGCGCGGGCGACGGGCTCGGTGAGCGCCGAGGGCGAGGACGGCGACTTCGTGACGGCGGGGCCCACCGGGGCGGCGGCCGCGGCGGCCGGCTCGGGCATCTTGCGTGCCTTCATGCCGAACAGGTCGGCCCGCAGCGAATACACCACCGCGAAGACGAAGAACCACAGCAGCACCAGGAAGCCGATGCGCAGCAGCAGGAGGGTCAGTTCACTCACGACAGCGGCCCCTGTTCGCGGATGTCGAAGGCGCGCGTGGCGTCGGGAGCCGGCCGGGAGGGCCGAGGAGGTACCGCCTGCGCCACCACGCGGAAGACGATATCGGTTCGACCGATCGTGATGGTGGAGTCGGGCGCCAGCGGTGCCTCGCTCACACGGCTGCCGTTGAGAAGGGTGCCGTTGGTCGAGCCGAGGTCGCGGACCATGGCGCGCTCGCCGTCCCACAGCACCTCGACGTGCTTGCGGCTCGTCCCGGCATCCGAGATCGTGACGTCGGCGTCGCTGCCGCGGCCGATGACCGTGCGGCCCTTCAGCAGCGGGTGCCGCTTGCCCTCGACGTCGATCACGCCGCGCCACGACACCGCACCTTCGGCGCTGGAGCTGTCCACGCGGAGCGTTCCCGTGGAGAGCTGGTCGTCGCGCTCGAGGGTGATCGTGACGGGGCCGGCGAAGCTGTAACCCTGCGCGCGCGCATGCGTGTGCACGAGGGACTGCAGTTCCTCAGCGAGGGCCGGGCCGATCGCGCGCATCCGCTCATCGTCGCTCGGGGCGAGACGAACCGTGAAGGTGTGCGGGGTGAGGATGCGGTCGCGGCTGACGACGGCGGCCTTCTTGTCCAGTTCACTGCGAAGCGCCGACGCGATTTCGACAGGCTGGATCCCGCTACGGAAGGTCTTGGCGAAGGCGCTGTTGACGGCGCGTTCGAGTCCCTTCTCGAAGCTGTCTAGTAGTCCCACGGGGCTCCTCAGGCAGGCGATCCAGTCGGTACATGTTAGTTGTCCAGTCTGGACAGGCGATCCACACCCGGTTCGACCCGCCGTTCCCGGGATTCCGCCGCTCATCCCTCCGCACGTCGCGCGCGGGGCCGCGACCCGTCAGAAAACGCGGCCGCGCAGCATCCCGAGCCGCGCTTTCTGCCGTCTCACGCGCGACGGCGGGCGGTCGCACGTGGCGACCGGCGACGCCGGAGGCCGCCCGGGAGGCGTGATATCCTCGGGAAGTTGAGTTTCGCGGGTCGATGATCCGCGGCTCGCGCGAGTGGCGGAATAGGCAGACGCGCTGGCTTCAGGTGCCAGTGCCCGAAAGGGCGTGGGGGTTCAACTCCCCCCTCGCGCACAGCGACGAATCAGCCCCCGACCTGGGATTCCCGGTCGGGGGCTTCGTCGTGCGCGGCCCGACTGCGACCCGTGCATGATCGACGCGTACGCGATCCTGTCAAGGCGTAGAGCCGCAACTGCCCCTGGGTCATGCTGGAAATGCGGGGCGCCAGCCGCCCTGTGTCGCGCACGACGAGAGGACGATGATGTCAACGAACAGAGCTGTCGCGTACAAAGGGCCCGGAGTGGTCGAGGTGATCGACACCGCCTACCCGGAGTTCGAACTCAAGGACGGTCCAGGCGTGAACCCGGCGAACGTCGGCCGGAAGGTGCCCCACGGCGCGATCCTCAAAACGGTCTCGACGAACATCTGCGGGTCGGACCAGCACATGGTGCGCGGTCGCACCACCGCTCCCGAGGGTCTCGTCCTCGGGCACGAGATCACCGGCGAGGTCGTGGAGGTGGGCCCCGACGTCGAATTCATCAAGGTCGGGGACATCGTCTCGGTCCCCTTCAACATCGCCTGCGGCCGGTGCCGCAACTGCAAGGAGGGCAAGACCGGCATCTGCCTCAACGTCAATCCCGACCGACCGGGCAGCGCCTACGGCTACGTCGACATGGGCGGCTGGGTGGGCGGCCAGGCCGAGTTCGTGCTGGTGCCCTACGCCGACTGGAATCTGCTGAAGTTCCCCGACCGCGACCAGGCCCTGGAGAAGATCCTCGACCTGACGATGCTGTCCGACATCTTCCCGACCGGGTTCCACGGTGCGTACACCGCCGGGGTCCGGCCGGGTTCCACCGTCTACATCGCCGGCGCCGGTCCTGTCGGGCTCGCCGCGGCCGTGGGCGCGCAGCTGCTGGGCGCGGCGGTCGTGATCGTCGGCGACCTGAACGAAGAGCGCCTCGCGCAGGCACGCTCGTTCGGCGCCGAGACCGTGGACGTGTCCAAGGGCGATCCGAAGGACCAGATCGAGCAGATCCTCGGGGTGCCCGAGGTCGACTGCGCGGTCGATGCGGTCGGGTTCGAGGCGCGCGGACACGGCTCGGACTCCAGCCACGAGGCGCCGGCGACGGTGCTGAACTCGCTGATGGACCTCACCGCCGCCGGCGGTGCCCTCGGCATTCCCGGGCTCTACGTCACGGGCGACCCGGGCGGCATCGATGAGGCCGCGAAGGTCGGCTCGCTGTCGCTGCGACTCGGCCTCGGGTGGGCGAAGTCGCTGTCGTTCACGACGGGTCAGTGCCCCGTGATGAAGTACAACCGGCAGCTGATGATGGCGATCCTCCACGACAAGGTGCAGATCGCCAAGGCCGTCAAGGCCACGCCCATCTCGCTCGACGACGCCCCGCGCGGCTACGAGGAGTTCGACCAGGGCGCCGCGCGCAAGTACGTCCTGAACCCGAACGGCTACATCAAGGCCGCGTGACGACGCCCCGTGCTCGCGGGGCGTGCTCGTCCTCGCGGGGCTGCACGCGCGCCCCGCGAGGACGACGTCGCGCCTCGGCTCAGCGGAACCGGCGCCGGTACGCCAACGCCGCACCGAGGTAGGCCACGATGAGGATCCCTCCGCACCAGACGAGGGCGATCCAGAGGTCGGGGCCCGGGACCTCGCCCGCCAGCAGCGTCCGCATCGCGTTCACGATCGACGTGACCGGCTGATACTCCGCGAACCACCGCACCGGCCCGGGCATCGAGTCGGTCGGGACGAAGGCCGAGCTCAGGAACGGCAGGAAGATCAGCGGGTACGAGAAGGCGCTGGCGCCGTCGACGGTCTTCGCCGTGAGTCCGGCGATCACGGCGAGCCAGGTGAGTGCGAGGGTGAACAGGAGCAGGATGCCGCCGACAGCGAGCCATGCCCCGAGGCTCGCCGGGCTCCGGAACCCGATGACGAGCGCCACGCCCACGACGACGGCCAGCGACACCGCGTTCGCGACGACGGAGGTGAGGACGTGCGCCCACAGCACCGACGACCGGGCGATGGGCATCGACTGGAAACGCTCGAAGATCCCGCCCTGCAGATCGAGGAAGAGCCGATACGCCGTGTAGGCGACGCCCGACGCCACGGTGATGAGCAGGATGCCGGGAAGGAGATAGTCCACGTAGGACTCGCCTCCGGTCTGGATGGCCCCGCCGAAGACGAAGACGAACAGGAGCAGGAAGGCGATCGGCATCACCGCGGTGGTGACGATCGTGTCGGGGCTCCGCAGGATGTGGCGCAGTGATCGACCGGTCAGCGCGGCGGTGTCGCCGACGACGTGCGTGGTCACGGGGTGTCCTTCCCGCCGACGATCGCGAGGAAGATCTCCTCGAGGGTCGGCTGCTTCTCGACGTACTCCACGCGCGCGGGCGGGAACCGCCGCTTGAGATCGTCGAGGGTGCCCTCGGCGATGATGCGGCCCTCGTGGAGGATCGCGATGCGGTCGGCCAGCTGCTCGGCCTCGTCGAGGTACTGGGTGGTGAGGAGGATGGTCGTGCCGCCACGGGCGAGCTCGCGCACGGCATCCCACACCTCGATGCGTGCCTGGGGGTCCAACCCGGTGGTCGGTTCGTCGAGCAGCACCACGGGCGGATCGCCGATGAGGCTCATCGCGATGTCGAGCCGGCGACGCATCCCGCCCGAGTACGTCCCGACGCGCCGACCACCGGCCTCCGTCAGGGAGAACCGCGCCAGCAGTCTGTCCGCCGTGTCTCCGGGGTCGGCGACGTGGCGCAGTCGGGCCACGAGAACGAGGTTCTCGCGTCCCGTGAGCACCTCATCCACCGCGGCGAACTGGCCGGTGAGGCTGATGGCTTCGCGCACGCGCGCAGGCTCGGCCGCGGCATCCTGTCCCTGGATCTCGACCGTGCCGGCGTCGGCGCGGAGCAGGGTGGCGAGGATGCGGATCGCCGTCGTCTTGCCCGCGCCGTTGGAGCCCAGCAGGGCGTAGATCGAGCCCGTCGGCACGTCGAGGTCGACGCCCCTCAGGACCGAGAGGTCACCGAAGGCCTTCTCGAGCCCGCGGATCCGCACCGCGGACCGGACGTCGTGGGTGAGCGCGGCGCTCACGACGTCTCCTCCCTCTCCGCCTGCTCGATGGCCGCGGCGAGACGCTTCTGCTCCTTGGTGATCCATGATCCGATCCCGTAGTTGGACTTGAAGGCGTCGACGAATTCGACGGGGTCGTCGCCGACGATCTCGCGCACCGGCGTGCCATCGGCGGCAGCACCCTCGAAGAGCTCGGCCAGGTCGTCGAACATCTGCAGCAGCAGCTCGCCCTGGTCGGTGCCGCCGTTGTACATCAGGTAGCGCTCGACGCCTTTGGCGGCCGTGCGGTACGGGGTCGGCAGCGCCTCGACCCGCGCGCGGTACGCCTTCCAGCGTCGTTTGTCGGCGAGCGATCCGGTCACCCACTCGATCCAGTTGGTCATGATGATCCCCCTTCGCGGAGCTGTTCCAGTCGTTCGGAGAGGAAGCTCCAGGTCCTCCAGAACTCATCGAGGGAGTCGCGGCCGGCGGCGTTGAGGCTGTAGACCTTGCGGGGCGGGCCCTTCTCCGACGGCACCTTCTCGACATCGACGAGACCGCGCTGCTCGATGCGCACCAGGAGCGCGTACACGGTGCCCTCGGCGATGTCGGTGAAGCCCTCGTCTCGCAGCCACGCGGTGATCTCGTAGCCGTATGCGCGGCGCGTGGCCAGAATCGCCAGCACGATGCCCTCGAGGATGCCCTTCAGCATCTCGGTCGTCTGCTTTCCCACGGCGCCTCCCTCAGTACTCAGTGATGATGAGTACCAGTATATAGTAACGCTGACTACTGAAAGCGCAACAGCTCCCTGAACGCACGGGGCGAACGCGCGGGCCGGGGCGGGCGGGGCGGGAAAGAGGATGCCGCGGGGCGGCGTCAGTTGCCGTCGAGGACGGGCAGCAGCGTGTACACGGCCTCTTCCACGTCGCGACCGACACCGGGCGCGAACGATGTCGTGCGGGAGACCTCGGTGAAGCCGCACCGCGTGAGAACGGCGCGGGAGGCCTCATTGTGGACGGCCACGCGCGCGAACAGCGGACGCACGGGCTCGCGGGAGACCAGGAGGCGCAGCGCCTGCGTGGCCACGCCCCTCCCCCACGCGTGGCGGGCGATCCAGTAGGTCACCTCGCGATCGCCGTCGACGGTGAACGACCCGACGGCACCGGCGAAGGCCCCGTCTTCCGTGACGATGCGGTAGGTGACGTCGGCATCGCCCCGGATGCGGGCGATCCACCGGTCGAAGGCCGCGCGATCATCCGGATCGTCGGCGGTGAAGGCGGCGAGCTCGACCGCCGCGGGGTCGCGCATCATCTCGAACACCGCGTCGAGGTCGTCGTCGTCGAGGTCTCGCAGTTCGATGTGGCCCACGAGGCCAACCTAGCGAGGGTCGTCCCCGCCGGGCGAGGCGATGTTGTTCAGCTCCATGAGGACGCGCTCGGCCGCGCGGCCGTCTCGCGCGACCACGGCGTCCCGCAGCCGTCGGTAGCGGGCGGTACGCAGCTCGATGTCTTCTTCCGGCGGGGTCCACGCCTGGAGGTTCCGCTGGAGGGCGAGCCCCGCCTCGCGCATGATGGTGATGAACACGTGGTTCGCCGTCGCCCGGATCAGCAGCTGATAGAAGGCCGTCGTGCCCCCGAGGACCCCCAGAGCGTCGTCGCGCGCAGAGCAGTCGATGAGGGCGTCGACGGCGTCGATCAGGTCGGCGTGCTCGTCGGGGGTCGCGCGCGCCAACCCGAGGATCGCCGCATCGCCGGCGATGTAGGTCATGAACTCGGTGGTGTGCGGGTAGGCGTCGGGGTGCGGCTCTTTCACCCGCGTGTATTTGTTCGCGGCGACCTCGACGAGACCGAGTCGCTCCAGGCGCTGCAGCGCTTCCCGCACCGGGGTGCGAGAGACGCCGAGGCGGGAGGCGAGCTCGACATCGCGGAGCCGATCCCCCGGCCGCAGAGTGCCGCGCAGAATGGCCTCGCCCAGGACCGCATAGACGTCGTCGCCGAGCGCCGTGCCCTCGCGGGGCGTCAGCGGAACGAAGTCATTGTCGGCCATGGCGCCACAAGTGTATTCAACCGACACATTGCTCGCATCATCACTGATATATCGGTACAGTGTGAATTGTCGCGACCACGCGCCGTCCCTGCGACGGCGCCCGCGACACATCCGGGGGGATCCGTCGACGCCCGGGCCTCGAGCTCTCTGCTCGGCCCGGGCGGACGATGGAACCGGGTGCCTCGTCGCCGGGCGGCATCCATCGTCGTCTTGTTTCGCAACGTTTGTGTCACCATCTCCCGGCGGGGCGGCGGCCTTCGTTAGCGTGGGTCACGCCACGCGGGCACCGGGCTCGCGGGTGGAACGAAGGCAGTAGATGAGCACGCAGGGCACGGTCAAGTGGTTCAACTCCGAGAAGGGCTTCGGCTTCATCGCACCGGATGACGGGAGCGCCGACGTGTTCGCGCACTACTCGGCCATCCAGGCGAGCGGCTACCGCTCCCTCGAGGAGAACCAGCGCGTCGAGTTCGAGGTGGCGCAGGGTCCCAAGGGCCTGCAGGCCGAGAACATCCGTCCCGTCTGACGCAGGGGCTCAGTCCTTCCCGCGAACCAGCTCCAGGCCCGCGCCGGCGAATTGCCGGAGGGTCGCGTCGGGGAGGAACGCACGGGTGAGGCCGGCCGCAATCCGCGACAGGTCGCCCTCATCGCGGTACAGCAGGTACATCGTCTCGTAGCGCGGGTTGAACTTCTGCTTGAACCGGTGCAGCGACCGAAACCCGTAGACCGGCTCGAGCATCTGCGCGAGGCGGTCGGTGAGGTCGGCGATGACCCCGGCGTCGGCCGGGTTCTCGTGGGCGAGCGGCGCGCCCGAGAGTGAGAGCACGGCCGCGCCCTCGTCGGCGAAGTGCCGCGCGGATGATCCGATCAGGAACTCCATCACCGGGCCGAAGCCGCCTTCGCGGCGGCGCATGAGGTCGAGCGTCCACCCGCGCACCTCGCCGCCCGCGCCGTAGACGGGCAGCCACGAGAGGAAGCCGTCGACGTCGCCCGCGGGCGACAGCGCCAACGCCAGACGCACTTCGGGGTCGGCCGCTTCGATGAGCGTTCCCAGGGTGAACCGCATCTCGGGGAGGCCCTTGTCGCCCACCCACGCCTCCGAGATCGCGCGCAGCTGCGCCTGAACGCCCCACGGCTCGTCGCCGAGCCGGGTCATCCGGAATGTCATGCCCTCGCGCTCGGCGCGATTGAGCGACGAGCGCACCGCGCCCCACGCCTTGCCCGTGAACTGCAGGCCGGGGAGGTCGACGATCGTGTCGTCGGCGACGACGAGACTCCGCCATCCGTCGGGAACCGCCGCGCGGGTGGCTTCGCCGGCACTGAAGAAGCAGGGGATGAGTCCCGCGCGCTCGGCCGCATCGGCGAACTCGCGCACCGAGCCCGGCCGCGACTCCTCCGGCCCGAGCGGATCGCCGAGGGCGATGGCCGTGCCGAGGTGCCGCTGGTAGGGCACGACGCCCCCGGTCGTCCGGGCGTAGGCCATGCCCTCCCACGTCGCCATCCACGACAGGGTGCCGCCACCGTCGGCGCGGATCATCTGCTTCACGTCGGCCACGGTCGGCAGCGGTGTCACGCCGAACCCGCGGCGCGGCTTCGCGCGGAACGCCGCGCGCACCCAGACGAGATAGATCACGAGCATCAGCCAGAGCGCCGCCGAGACGAGACCGATCTCGGTCTCGCCGTCGATCACGACCTCGACCTGGGCCTCGGTGCTCACGGTGATCGCGACCAGGATCAGCACACCGACGAGCACGTTGAGGATGCCGAGGACGACGGCGAGCACCCATGCCCAGCGGCGCCCGAGACGCAGGCCGTTGGCGACGACGGCGATGATGACGGTGTCGACGGCGACGTCGAAGAAGCCGCCCGAGACCGGTTCGGTGGGACCGAACGGCCCGTTGGTCGGCACGATGATGAGGGCGATCTGGATGACGCCGAGCACGACGATCGTCACGAAGGCCAGAAGTCTCTGCTCGCGCACCGTGATGCGCTGGAGGCGCAGCGACCGGTCGACGAAGAGGATGAGCACGACGGCGACGACGTGCTCGAGGTCGGGGAGCGCGCCCCAGAACAGCAGCGCGACGAAGACGAAGCCGAGCAGCACGAGCCAGGCGCGCACCCGCCACGGTGGCGGGAAGAGGCCGACCGCCGCCGCGATGCACGCCATGGTGCCGCCCGAGGCGCCCACATCCAGCGCGGCCGCCTCGGTCTGCGCCCACTCCCACGGCAGAAGCGCTGCGCACCACAGCAGCAGCGCCGTCGCGCAGACGGCGAAGAGCTGGCCGATCCAGAAGTACGCCAGGGCGACGCGCGTGCCGCGATGGTATTCCAGATGGGCCATGCCCCAGAAGCCGGCGATGGTGAAGACGTACACCCACGGCTGGTTCACGAAGAACGTGCCGGTGATCGGTGTCCACCACCGCCCCTCCAGGAGCGCGGGAAGGCCGTAGGCGACGGTGTCGTACAGGTCGGCGGCCTCGAACGGACGCCACAGGCCCTGCCAGATCACACCGGCCGCGAGGATGAGGGCGACCAGGGTGAGCGTCGCCGGGATTCGACCGATGACCCGGATGACCGGATGCGGCGCGCGCGGCGTCGCACTCGCGGCATCCTTCGTCGTGACCACGCCCGCCTCGTCGCCCGCCCCCGCCATGGCACTCACCCTAGCGAGGGCGCGCCGTCTCACGCGGGATCGATGGCGCCGCCGCTGCCCGCGGCGTACTGTGCGAGCGCTTGCGCGTCTTCGGCGTGCCGGAGCGCGCGCCGGGCGGCGTCGAGCGCCTCGACCGGATCCTGAGCCTGCCGGGCAGCCGCGAGGTCGCGCTGCGCAGAGATGAGGCGTGCCCGCGCATCCGCGCCGGTGCGCACCCCCGCCATCGCCGCTTCGGCGAGGGCGACCCCGTTGCGCGCGGCGGCGAGGGTGCCGGGCAGGGCGGTGCGGGCCCCGCGGAGCCGCTGCTGCGCGGTGCGCGCATCGCCGAGGGCCCGGTCGAGGCGGTCGCGCAGCCGCGCGATCTCGCTGATCGTATGGGTGGGGCGGCGTGCCGCTCCTGGCTCGAGCCCGTCGAGGGAGGATGCGACGGCCCGGATCTCGTCGCCGAGGCGCTCCGCATCGGCGGGTTCGAGCTTGGCCCGGATCGCCGTTGCGGCCCGGAGCGCACCCCGCGCCGAATCGAACTCGTCCGCAAGCGCCTGCGACGCCTGCGTGATGAGGCGGTAGGTCTCCTCGAGCGTCCGGGCATCGGCCTCGGCGCGCCGAAGCGCCCGCTCGCCCGCGGCGAGTTCGGCGAGGGCGTTGCGCGTCGGGTCGGCTGCTGAGCGCGACGCCTCGGCGAGGCGTTCCTCGGCCTCGTCGGCTTCGGTGACGGCGGCTCGGGCTGCCGCCGCGGCATCCTTCCATTCACGCTCGTCGAACCGGGCGAGCTGTGCGATGAGGGCTTCGGGATCGCCCATCGCCGCCCGCACCTCGACCAGCCGTGCCTGCGCCGAGCGAACCTGGTCGGCTGCCGAGACGTGCGCGGTCACCCACGCGGCATGCGCGGTGCGGGCGCCGTCGACCGTGCGGAGGGCGGCCTCCACGCGTCGGGTGATCGCCTCGGCGGCGCGCCGCACCCGCGCCGCTTCTTCGCCGCTCTCGAGCCGCGCGGCCAGGCGCCGGTACTCCTCGAATCCGTCGTCGCGCACGTGCTGGGCGCTCATCCGCGCGCGGCGCAGCGTCGTCGGGGCGTCGCCGCCGTAGAGCGCTCCCGAGAGGCTCACTTCGATGTCGAGGTCGTCCACCGCGTCATCGAGTCTCACCAGGGCGCGACCGGCGTCGCTCCGCGCCGCCTCGGCGGCGGCACGCGCCTTGGGTGAGCGCCGTGAGCGGCGCAAGGCGATGAGCCCGGCGACGACGGCGAGAGCTGTCACACCGAACACGACGGCGGCAGGGATCACCCAGCGGAGGAGGTCATCGGCCTGCTCGGTCATCGGGCGCCTCGCTCAGCCGTCGCCGTCGGTGGAGTCGTCGTCCGAGACGAGGAGGAGCCTTCGCAGCTGCGCCGCATCCGAGACGACGGCCTGCGCTCCCTCGGCCTCATGCGGCCAGCTGAATCCCCAGGTCACGAAGATCACGGGCACCTCGTGCTCGGCGCCGCCCTCGATGTCGTGGTGGCGGTCACCGATCAGTACGGGCCGGTCGGTGTCGACGCCGGCGGTCTCGAGGCGGCGCAGGGCTTCGGCGACGATGTCGGACTTCGCGCTCAGCGTCTTCTCGTCGGGGGTCGCCCCGGCGATGGCGGTGAAGAGGGGCGAGAGGTCGAAGTGGTCCATGAGGGAGACCACCTGCACTTCCGGCTTCGAGCTGGCGGTCGCCTGCGGGATGCCGGCGGCGTGGGCGTCCCGGATGATCTCGGCGACGCCGGGGAAGAGCCGCGCATCGGTGGTGTAGCCCTCCTGCTTGCCGAGGGTGCGGTAGAACGCCACGGCCTCGGTCGACTCGGCGGGTGTCATGCCGACATTCACCTGGAACGACTCGTACATCGGCGGCCCGATCCAGTGGGCCAGCTCCTCCCGCGTGGGCGCGGGCTTGCCGAAGTGCTCGAGTGTGACGGTGAGACGGCGGAGGATGCCGACGGAAGCGTCGATGATGGTGCCGTCGACGTCCCACAGGATGCAGGTCCAGGGTGAGCGCGTCGACATGACCTCCACGCTACAAGTCCGCGGAGCACGCACGGACCGCCGGTCACCCCAGGAAGCCGAGGCCCCCGAGGTCGGAGATCGCATCGCGCGCGATGAGGAAGCCCACGATTCCGATGATCCACGCCGTGTTCTCTGCCGCTGTGCGTTGCAGCCATGCGGTCATCCGCTGGAGGGGGCGCTCCAGAACCCGGTGGGCCAGCACGCGCAGAAAGAGGAGGAGGGTCGCGGGGAGAATCATGATCACGCAATACCCGACTAGTGCCGTCACCTGCGCGACGGACGAGAGATCGGATGACGCGAGGACCGAGATGGCGAGCAGGTAGGGGAGCATGGTGGCCACCTCGATGATGCCTGCCCCCGCCGCCACTGCCACGACTCCGCGCTTTCGCGTCGTCGGATCCAGGAGGCGGTCTCGCCATCGGCTGAGTCGTCCGGGACCCGGCGACGGGTGATCCGCGGCTGAAGCCGCGTCATCAGCAGTCGCCGTTGCTGCGGTGACCGTCGCCCGGACGTCGGTCTTGGTCGGTATTGCGAAAGCAACGATCACCAGCGCAACTCCGATGATCAGCCGACCCCACCGCCCGGGAGGAGAGACCAGCGCGTCCTGCGCGACCTCGGCGAGATTGACGGCACCCAGGAGGACCAGCGCTCCGACGGCGCAGTAGAACGCGGCGATCGTCGACAGGTAGACCAGCACTCTGCTTGCTCTCACTCTGCCGGGTGCCACGAGGAGGAAGAGCGGAATGAGCAGAGTGCCGATGCTCAGGGAGTCGACGAGCGCGAGCGCGAGGAGGGTCAGGGGCAGCGGCACGCCGGGAAGGAGGTCCATGGTTCCACCGTCGACCGCCCGACCCGGGTGAGGCATCGGCAGAAGGGACGATTCCGGTCCGGTCGGTCATCGTCCTTTCGACGGAGGTCACGGACCCTCCTGCGTGATTGCATGGGTCCATGCCGGCGACGACCATCTCGTGGCGGAAGCGGATCAGCGCCCGTCGACCTGCCGTCGATGCCATCGGGTATGCGCTGGGAGCCCTCCTCGGGGCAGCAGTGGGATTCACCGGCCTATGGAGCTCTCTTTCCCTCCTCTCCGACCCTGTGTCCCCGTGGTGGACCCTCCTCGCAGGACTCCCCGCGGCAGCCCTCGTGCTCCTCCGGGATCGCGCCCCTCTCCTTGGGCTGGTGCTCGCCGGTGTGCTGCTCGTCGGAGACGTGCTCACGGTCAGCGGCGTCGTGCCGGTCATCGTGACGCTGGACCTGCTGTACGCCGCGGTCGTGAGGGCGACCGCCCGGATCCGTCGTCGCATCCTGGCCGTCGTCCTGGTCTTCGCCGCGGCTTCGGCGCTCGGGGCGGGACTGAGCACGGGGGAACCACGCGTGGCAATCCTCATGGCCATGCAAACCGCAGGGCTGCTCGGTGTCGCGTATTGGTGGGGGACGTCAACGGCCCAGTCGCAGGAGTTGGTTGCGCTGCACCGTCAGCGTGCCGAGGATGCCGAACGTCTGGCCGTACGAGATCGACACGAAGCCGTCGAACGCGAACGGGAGGCCATGGCGCGCGAGCTCCACGACCTGGTCGCCGGGCACGTGTCGGCGGTGGCCATCCGCGCCGAGGCGGCCCTGAGCGACCCCGCCCAGTCCGATCGGGACGCTTCGGCGCTGCGTGCGGTTCGAGATTCGAGCCTGCGGGCGCACGACGCGTTGCGATCGATGATCGCGGTGCTGCGCACCGGAGACGCCCCCCTGGTGATCAGCGCCGGTACCACGACGATTCCTGCCATGGTGCGTGACGCCGAGCGCTCGGGCCTGACCGTGACGCTTCGCGACAGCATCACCGAGCCGCTGCCGGCGGCGGTGGATCAGGCTGCCGCCCGCATCGTTCAGGAGGCGCTCGCCAACTGCGTGCGACACGCGTCGGGCGGCGAGGCGACCGTCTTCCTGACCGCCGACACCCGCGAGGTCGACGTCCGGGTGGTCTCGCGTGGCGGCGGACCGATCACCGCGCCCGAGCTTCCCGGCAGTGGGTGGGGGCTCGAGCTGCTCCGCGAGCGGGTTCGAGCCCTCGAGGGGACGCTCGACGCCGGGCCGACGACATCGGGATGGTCGGTGCGAGCACTCCTCCCACGGGAAGTGCCGCTATGACGGCGCCCCGGGTTCTTCTGGTCGACGACCATGGCGCGATCCGCGAGGGTCTTCGGATCATGCTCGAATCGCACGGGATCGATGTCGTCGGAGAAGCAGCGGACGGCGCCGTTGCCGTGCGCAACGCCCGCGCACTGAAACCC
This sequence comes from Microbacterium sp. SLBN-154, assembly GCF_006715565.1. Lineage (NCBI taxonomy): Bacteria > Bacillati > Actinomycetota > Actinomycetes > Micrococcales > Microbacteriaceae > Microbacterium > Microbacterium sp. SLBN-154. The sequence goes on along the minus strand of NZ_VFNL01000001.1, from coordinate 491,277 downwards.
GACGTCGTTCTCATGGACCTGCGAATGCCGGGTATGGACGGCGTCGAAGCCACGCGGCAGATCGTCGCGGAGAGATGCGGCGACGTCCTCGTTCTCACGAGCTTCGACGAGCAGGAGCTGGTGGCGGGCGCGCTTACCGCCGGCGCCGTCGGCTTCTTGCTCAAGACCGTCGACGCGGCATCCCTTGTGGCGGCGGTCCATGCGGTGGCGCAGGGAGACGGTGTGCTCGACCCCCGTGTCACCCGGCGCGCTCTCGGCCTGCTCCCGCGCGCGACTCCCACTGCAGACGGCGATGAAGCTGTGAGCGGAGGCCTCCGCCAGACGAGTGCGGTGGTGTCGGCCGGACTGACCGAACGAGAGCACGACGTCCTCACCGCGCTGGGCGAGGGTCTCTCGAATGCGGAGATCGCCCTGCGTCTCGGGATCTCGCTCACCACCGTCAAGACGCACGTGTCCAATGTGCTCGCCAAGCTCGGTGCACGCAGCCGCACGCACGCAGCAGCGTTGGTACGGGCGCGACGCTGAGCCACGCAGGGTCTGACCGGACAGAGCCGGTCAGAAGAGCCGCAGGTGCCCCGAGTCGACGCCCTTCATCTCCTCGTAGTCGAGGGTGAGGCACCGGATGCCGCGATCGGCGGCCAGGACCCGCGCCTGGGGCTTGATCTCCTGGGCGGCGAAGACGCCGCTCACCGGCGCGAGGTGCGGATCGCGGTTGAGCAGCTCGAGGTAGCGGGTGAGCTGCTCGACGCCGTCGATGTCGCCGCGGCGCTTGACCTCGATGGCGATGGTGCCGCCCTCGGGGTCGCGCAGCAGCAGGTCGACGGGTCCGATGGCGGTGGGGAACTCCCGCCGCACGAGCGAGACCCCCTCCCCCACGATCGCGACCTGTTCTGCGAGCAGCCGTTGAAGGTCGGCTTCGACGCCGTCCTTCTGCAGGCCCGGGTCGATCCCGAGGTCGTGCGACGTGTCGTGCAGCACCTCGTATACGTGCACGAGGAGCGCGTCGCCGGTCTTGGCGTGCGTGACGCGCCACTGCTCGAGCACGCCGGCCGCAGCGGCATCCTCATCCGGCGTCTGCACCGTCAGGGTGCACGGCGGACTCATCCAGTTCAGCGGCTTGTAGGAGCCGCCGTCGGAGTGCACGAGCAGACTCCCGTCGCCCTTGTGGACGAGCAGGCGCGTCGCGAGCGGGAGATGAGCGGTGAGGCGGCCCGTGTAGTCGACGGAGCAGCGAGCGATGACCAGACGCACCCGTCGAGCGTAGTCGCCGAACCGATGTGATGAGGAGGCTCAGTGGTGCGGGTGCCCTGCGCCGACGGTCGACCCGGCGATCGGGCGCGCGGCAGGAGAGGCGATACCGGATGCCACGATGAGCGCGACCAGGATGAACAGCGTGTTCAGCAGCCCGATCTGCTCGCTGATGAACCCGAGGATGGGCGGCCCGCAGAGGAAGGCCACGTAGCCGATGGTCGCCGCCGCGCTCACCCGGGCGGCCGCGCGGGCCGGATCGTCGGCGGCCGCGGACATGCCCAGGGGGAACCCGAGCGATGCTCCCGCGCCCCAGAGCGCCGCGCCGACGAAGACGAGCGGCAGATTGGGGGCGAGGATGAACAGCAGCAGGCCGATCGCGGCGGTGACCGCCAGGATCCTGAGGGTGTTGACACGACCGAAGCGGTCGACGAGCGGTCCGCCCAGCACGCGCACGACGGTCATGCTGACCGAGAAGACGGTGAGCCCCGCGGCGCCCACGGCCTCGGTTGCACCATGGCCCTCCACGACCCCCAGGGCCAGCCAGTCGTTGGCACCGCCCTCAGCGAAGGCCATGCCGAGCATGATCACGCCGAGCGCGTAGGTACGCGGCTCACGCCAGGCCGACAGGTTGGAGTGCAGACGCGTGCGCCAGTCGACCTTCTCGCCCGGCGTCGGGTCTTCGGCCAGCTCGCGGGCCGGAACGGCCGGGTAGGTGACCAGGGCGATGACGAGCACGACGACCGCCATCGTCACGGTGTGGGCCAGCACGTTGATGCCGGCCGCGGCGGCGAGGGCGCCGACGCCCGCCCCGATGACGGTGCCGAAGCTGAAGAAGGCGTGGAAGAGGGGGAGGATCGTCTTGTTCGACTGCTTCTCGATCGCCGCGCCGTCGACGTTCATCATCACGTCGACCGCGCCGTTGCCGAAGCCGAAGAGGCACAGACCGAGCAGGACGATCGCGTACGAGGGGACGGCGTCGGTACCCACGCCGACGATCGCGACACCGGCGGCGAAGGTGATCATCGCGCCGAGCATGCCGCGCTTGGCACCGAAGCGGGCGAGCACGGCCGACGCGAGGGAGAGTCCGAGGATGGACGCGATGCCGGCGCCGAGGAGGAGGAACCCGATCTCGACGTTGTCCACGCCCAGCGCGCTCTTGATGGCGGGCACCCGCGATGCCCACGTCGCGATGCTCAGACCGCTGGCCATGAAGATCGCGAAGACGGCGGTACGCCAGCGCACCAGCTGAGGACGGGTCAGGACGAGTTCCACCCGAGAAGGATACCGAATCGTTTCGATCCGCGGAACGGCGCGGCGGTTACCCTGGATGGATGAGACGCACCGACGAACGGCGCCGCGCCACGATCGCCGATGTCGCCCGAGCGGCGGGGGTGTCGGCGTCGACGGCGTCGGTCGTCTTCAGCGGCAAGACGCCGGTGTCGGATGCCACGCGGACGCGGGTGCTCGATGCGGCGGCGTCGCTCGGCTACACCGGACCCGATCCGCGGGCGGCTTCGCTGCGGCGGGGGCGATCGGGCATCGTGGGCGTGGTCTTCGAGGAGCACCTCGGCACGGCGTTCCTCGACCCGGTGAAGACCCTGATGATGGACGGCCTCACCGAGGGCGTCGCCGAGCTCGGTGCGGGGCTGCTCCTCCTGCGCGACGACGAGACGGCAGAGACCGCACCGTCGCTCACGACCGCTCCGATCGACGCCGCCGTGCTGATCGGATGCAGCCCGCTGATGCGGCGATCCCTCGACACGGTCCGGGCCCGCGGCATCCCGGTGGTGGTCATCGAGGGGGATGCCGGAGGGGACATCCCCCGCATCGGTCTGGACAACAGGGAGGCTCAGCGCCACGCAGCGCGGCATCTGCGGGCGCTCGGACATGAGGACGTGGTGGTGCTGACCCTTCCGGTGAACGCCGATCGTCCGCGCGGATTCTTCGGCCCCGAGGTCGAGGTGACCGTCGATGTCACGCGCGATCGTCTGGCCGGCGCGCGCGACGTGTATCCCGATGCGCCCGCCTACGCCGCGGCGGGCAGCTTCATCGATGAGGGGTTGGCGGCGGGCCGCGATCTGCTGGCGGCGCCCGACCGACCCACCGCGGTGATCGCGCAGAGCGATCTGCTCGCGGCGGGGGTGATCCGGGCGGCCGAGGAGGCGGGACTGCGCGTGCCCGACGACCTGAGTGTGACCGGGTTCGACGGCATCGTCGTCGATGGGCTCGCGCCGTACTCGTTGACCACCCTCGTCCAGCCGGCTGCCGACAAGGGACGCGCGGCGGGACTCGCCGTCGCGAGCATGCTGGAGGGCGGGAGCGCCGTCTCGATGCACTTCACCTGCGCGTTCCGCGAGGGGAACACGTCGGGGCCGGCGCCGGCCGCCCAATAGAATGGACCCGACCCCGATCGCCTGAGTCGTGCTGCCCGGCCGACCGACGACCCTGAGGAGGCCGCATGTTGGTCTTCCTCGCTGTGTTCGCGGCGGCATCACTCGCACTTCCCTGGCTGGTGCATCGCCTCGGGGCGCGCGCGTTCTTCTTCGCTGCCGCGGTGTCGGCTGCCGCCTTCGTCTACACCGTCGTGCTCGGACCCGCCGTCCTCGCGGGGAACATTCCATTCGAGTCATACGACTGGATCCCCCCGCTCGGCATCGAGCTGTCGATGCGGATGACGACCCTGTCGTGGATCCTCGCGCTCGTCGTCACGGGTGTCGGCGCCCTCGTCCTGCTGTACTGCCGGTGGTACTTCCGCGACAACGCCGAGGGACTCGGTCAGTTCGCCGCCGTGCTCCTCGCCTTCGCGGGGGCCATGTACGGTCTCGTCCTCACCGACGACCTCGTGGTGCTGGTGATGTTCTGGGAGGTCACCAGCGTTCTGTCGTACCTGCTCATCGGGTACTACCACCGCCGCGGCGCAAGTCGCCGCTCGGCCCTGCAGGCCCTGCTCGTGACGACCCTGGGCGGCCTGGTGATGCTGATCGGCGTCGTGCTGCTCGTCGTCGACACCGGCACCTCGAGCATCTCCGAGATCCTCGCCGCCCGACCCGAGGGCCCCGTCGTCGTGGCCTCCCTCGTCCTGCTGCTGGTCGGCGCGCTCAGCAAGTCCGCGGTCTTCCCGTTCCACTTCTGGCTCCCGGGCGCCATGACCGCCCCGACGCCCGTGAGCGCGTACCTCCACGCCGCGGCGATGGTCAAGGCCGGCATCTACCTCATCGCCCTGTTCGCCCCGTTCGAGGCGAACGAACCGGGGTGGCGGCCCATCGTCGTCTCGCTCGGTGTCTTCACGATGCTCCTCGGCGGGTTCCAGGCCCTCCGCGAGACCGACCTCAAGCGCCTTCTGGCGTTCGGGACCGTCAGCCAGCTCGGGTTCCTCACCGTCATCCTCGGGTACGGCGTCCGCGACACCGCGCTGGCGGGGCTCGCCCTCCTCCTCAGCCACGCGCTGTTCAAATCCGCGCTCTTCCTCGTCGTGGGCATCATCGACCGTCAGCTCGCCACCCGAAACATCGGCGAGCTGTCGGGGCTCGGCCGGCAGGCGCCGGTCCTCGCGACCCTGTCGATCGTCGCCGTCGCCTCGATGGCGGGACTGCCGCCGACGATCGGCTTCGTCGCCAAGGAGACCGCGCTCACCGCACTCCTCCATCAGGCCGAGGGCGGCGAAGCCTGGGCGATCGTGGGCATCCTCGGTGTTGCGGCGGGTTCGGCACTGACGATGGCCTACGGCATCCGATTCGTCTGGGGCGCCTTCTGGACCAAGCGCACCGGACCCGACGGTGCGTCACCGAAGCGCACCGAGTGGCCCGGCGCCCCAGCGGGGTTCCTCGCCGCACCGCTGATCCTCTCCGCCCTCACCCTCGTCGCGGGGCTCGCGGCGCCGGCTGTCGACACGGTGCTCGCCACCTACGCCGACGAGGCGCCGCTCGCCACCGCGGGCGTGGCAGAGCCCGAGCCCTACTACCTGGCGCTCTGGCACGGTCTGGAGCCGGCGCTGTTCATCTCGCTGGGCACGATCGCGCTCGGCGCGGCGATCTTCTGGGCGACGGTGCGGAAGGATGTCTCCCGTCGCGTTCTGCCCTTCGAGGCGTTCGACATCTACAACGCCGTGCTCCGCGGCATCGCCCGCCTGTCGGTGGCCACGACCACGTTCACCCAGCGCGGTTCGCTGCCGGTCTACATCGGGACGATCTTCATCGTCTTCGTCGTCGCCGAGGCGACCGCCCTCATCGTCGGCGGTCCCGACTGGCGGGCGGACGTCGACCTGTTCCAGAACCCCGCCCAGTTGGCCATCGCGCCCGTGATGATCGTCGCGGGACTCATCGCCGTGCGCGCGAAGAAGCGGTACACCGGCGTCGTACTGGTCTCGGTGACGGGGCTGGGAATGGCCGCCCTCTTCGCGATCAGCGGCGCCCCGGACCTCGCGCTGACCCAGATCCTCATCGAGACGGTCACCCTCATCGCGTTCGCGCTGGTGCTGCGACGCATCCCCTCGCGGATGGGTGAGCACAACGCCTCGGTCGCCGCGATTCCGCGGGCACTCGTGGCCGGAGCCGTCGGCATCACGATGATGGCGGTCGCCGTCATCGCGACCGGCGCGCGCCTGCAGGACCCGGTCTCCGTGGCGTGGCCCGACCTCGCATACGGGCTCGGGCATGGACGCAACGTCGTCAACGTCGCCCTCGTCGACATCCGCGGATGGGACACGATGGGCGAGCTCGGCGTTCTCATCCTGGCGGCGACGGGCGTGGCATCCCTCGTCTTCGTCACCGACCGCAAAGACAACCTCACCGCCACCAACGCCCTGCCCCGCGTGGGGGGCCGCGATCGCCGCCTGCTCGTCGAGACCCCGTCGGGCGTGAAGCCCCGGAACGCGGAGAGCGGGCGTCAGCGCATGGCGTGGCTCGTGGGCGGTCAGCAGGTGCGTCCGGAGAACCGCTCGATACTCCTCGAGGTGATCGTGCGCATCCTCTTCCACTCGATCATCATCGTCTCGCTCTATCTTCTCTTCGCCGGCCACAATCTGCCCGGCGGCGGCTTCGCCGGGGGTCTCGTCGCCGGGATGGCGCTGGTGATGCGGTACGTCGCGGGCGGGCGGTACGAACTCGGAGTCGCCGCGCCGACCGACGCCGGGCGCCTGCTCGGGGTGGGGATGTCGATCGCAGTGGGCTGCGCCATCGTGCCGCTCCTCTTCGGCGCACCGCCGCTGACGAGCACCTGGTTCGAGGCCGAGCTCCCGGTCCTCGGTCACGTGGAGTTCGTCACCTCCACCCTGTTCGACGTCGGGGTGTACCTCGTCGTCGTCGGCCTCGTGCTCGATGTGCTGCGCTCGCTCGGCGCCGAGGTCGACCGACAGATGCAGCGCAGCAAGGCCAGGGGGGTGAGCGTGTCGTGAGCGTCTCCCTCACCCTCATCCTCATCATGGGCGTGCTCTTCGCCTGCGGCGTCTACGCGATGCTGGAGCGCAGTCTCACCCGCGTGCTCATCGGCTTCCTCCTCCTCGGCAATGCCGCGAACCTGTTCCTCCTCGTCGTCATCGGCCAACCCGGCATCGCCCCGTTCTTCGGGTCGGGCGAGCCCGAGGAGATGTCCGACCCCCTTCCCATGGCGCTGACCCTGACGGCGATCGTCATCACCTTCGCCGTGTCGGCGTTCCTCCTCGCCCTGATCTACCGCTCGTGGCAGCTCGGTCAGGCCGACACCGTCACCGACGACGAGGCCGACCTGGCGGTGCGCGATCGCGGCGCCGCCGACGAGGACATGATCGACGACGAAACCGAGATCGAAGACACCGACGACGACGCCACGACCGACTTCGTCGGTCTCGACACCGCGCCGATCACGGTGCTCGGCAGCCGGGACATCTCCGGCGTGCAGGACGACGCCCCGGTGAACCTTCCCGAAGGCTCGTCGCGTCGGTCGCGGCGAGGCGACGCGACCGAGCAGGGGGGAGACGCATGATCGCCCTCGTCCCCCTCCTGGCGACCCTTCCGCTCCTCGGCGCGGCGCTCGCGCTCGTTGCCGGTCGGCATCGGCGGACCCAGGTCGCCATCTCGATCGTCACGCTGACGACGGTCACCGTCATCGCCGCGATCCTGCTGGTCGTCGTCGACCAGGGCGGCGATGCCCTGGCCGTGTCGGTCGGCGACTGGCCGATCCCCTTCGGCATCGTGCTGTACGTCGATCGGCTCTCGGCGCTCCTCATCGTCGTCTCGAGCATCGTGCTCCTGGCGGTCCTGCTGTTCTCGGTCGGCCAGGGAGCGGCCGACAACGACGACGAGACGCCGGTGTCGATCTTCCACCCGTCGTACCTGCTGCTGGCGGCGGGGATCTTCACCGCCTTCATCGCCGGTGACCTGTTCAACCTGTACGTCGGATTCGAGATCCTGCTCGTCGCCTCGTATGTGCTGATCACCCTCGGCAGCACCGAGAACCGCATCCGCACCGGCGTCGTCTACATCGTCGTCTCGCTCGTCTCGTCGATCCTCTTCCTCGCGGCGATCGCCGCGATCTACGGGGCTCTCGGCACCGTGAACATGGCGCAGATCTCCGAGCGGATGATGGAGCTTCCGCAGGAGACCCAGACGGTGCTGCATCTGCTGCTGCTCGTGGCATTCAGCATCAAGGCCGCCGTCTTCCCGCTGTCGTTCTGGCTGCCGGACTCCTACCCGACCGCGCCGGCGCCGGTGACCGCGGTGTTCGCGGGCCTGCTGACGAAGGTCGGCGTCTATGCGCTCATCCGCACCGAGACCCAGCTGTTCAACGACAACGACCTGAACTTCCTCCTGATGTGCGTGGCGCTGGCCACGATGATCGTCGGGGTGCTCGGCGCGATCGCGCAGGCCGAGCTCAAACGCATCCTCTCGTTCACCCTCGTCAGCCATATCGGCTACATGATCTTCGGGCTCGCGATCGCGACCCCGGCGGCGATCGGCGCGACGATCTACTACACCGTCCACCACATCGTCGTGCAGACGACCCTCTTCCTCGCGGTGGGACTCATCGAGCGCCGCGCGGGAAGCACGTCGATCCTGCGCGTGAAGGGGTTGATGCGGGCTGCGCCCGTCATCGCGGTGCTCTACTTCATCCCCGCCGTGAACCTCGGCGGGCTTCCGCCCTTCTCGGGTTTCATCGGCAAGTTCGCCCTCTTCGACGCCGCGGCCGAGGTCGGCACCCCGATCATGCTCGTGCTGATCGTCGGCGGCATCGTGACGAGCCTTCTCACCCTCTACGCGCTGATGCGCGCGTGGAACCTGTCGTTCTGGCGCGAGGACGACGACTCCACCGAGACCGAGGCGCGCATCTCGTATCTCGGCCAGGCGCCGGCCGCGGGCATCCAGACCGAGCGGCGCGCGATCCCCCGCATCATGACGGCGGCGACCACCGGCATGGTGGCGATCACGGTCGCCCTGACGGTCTTCGCCGGGCCGCTCTACGGTGTGTGCGAACGGATCGGCGCCGCGCTTCTCGAGCCGATCCAGCTCGTTCAGCTCGAGGAGGAGGCGGACTCATGAGCGAGGATCGCGCGACTCCCCCTCCTGCTCGCGGAATGCTCGGGATCACCTGGCGTCAGCTGCCGTTCTTCCTGTGGCTGATCGCTCTGTGGATGCTGCTGTGGGGCCAGTTCACCGTGCTCGCGTTCCTCACCGGTCTCGTCGCGGCGGTCGTGGTCACGCGCGTGTTCCGGCTGCCGCCCGTGGCGCTGTCGGGTCGCCTCAATCTCTGGTACGGCCTGGTCTTCGTCGTGACCTTCCTCGTGGCGCTCGTGCGCGGTTCGCTCCTGGTGGCGTGGCAGACCGTCCGTCCGGGGAAGCTTCCCGGGTCGGCCATCATCGCCGTGCACCTGCGCACCGATGACGACCTGATCATGACCCACACCGCGGTGACCTCTTCGCTGATCCCCGGTTCGCTCGTGGTTGAAGCCGATCGAGACCGTCGCGTGCTCTACCTCCACGTCATCGGGGTGGATGACGACGACGACATCGACCTGCAGCGCAAGACCGTGCTCGGCTGGGAGGCGCGGATCGTGCGGGCCGTCGGATCACGGGCTCAACTCGACATCATCCGCGAAGCGACGGTCGACACCCCGCGTCAGGGAGGAACACCGACATGAGTACCGTGCTCCTCATCACCATCTTCGTGATCTTCGTCGTCGCGGCATTGATCACGCTGTGGCGCATCGTCGTCGGTCCTTCGATCCTCGACCGCGCCGTGGCATCCGATGTCCTCCTCACCGAGGTCCTGTGCGTGCTGGGCGCGGAGATGGCCATCAACCAGCACACGCGCACCCTTCCCGTCCTCCTCGTGATCGCGGCGGTCGGGGTGTTCGGATCGATCTCCATCGCCCGGTTCGTCGCACGGAAGGACACCGCAGAGCGATGACCGATGCTCTCGACCTCGTCGCCCTCGTGCTGATCCTCGCGGGGAGTCTGCTCTGCCTCACGGCCGCCATCGGTCTCATGCGGTTCAACGATGTGGCCTCGCGTCTGCACGCGGCGACCAAGCCGCAGATCCTGGGCCTGCTCCTCATCTGCATCGCCATCGCACTGGCGCTCCAATCGTGGCCGGTCGTCGCCTTCCTCGTGCCGGTGATGCTGCTGCAGATGGCGACCGCCCCGCTCTCCGCGCACATGATCGCCCGTCAGGCGCACCGCAACGGCACGATCGACGACCGTGATCTGCTCGTCGACGAACTCGCCGAGCAGAAGCAGACCCCGCCCGCCGCGGGGGGCTGACCCGTCGTCGCCTGTTCTCTCAGTCCGAGGGGATCAGCCGCAGCGTGTGCGTGGTCGTCGCCGCGACGGCGTCGGGGGTGAAGGCCCAGGGGAGGAGCTCAGCACGCTGCCACGCCGGGGTCTGATCGACGTAGTTCGGGTGGAAGGCGTGGCCGCTCGCTCCGGTCAGGTGATGCCAGCCCGACCGGTCGAGATCGCCGAGGTCGACGACCATGCGCATCGACGGCACGGTCACGGTCTCGAAGCCCTGCCCGAGCACCCAGCCCGTCGCGTTCGCCACCGACGAGCCGCCGCCGACGGGGTAAGGGCCGCGGTTGAACAGCATCTCGATCGGCGCGATGCCCGAGGTTCCGAACGTGTCGTTCTTCAGCTCGAGGGCGTGCAGGGTGCCCCACTTCCACATCCGGGGGTTGTCGCCCTGGAGCGTCACGAGTCGCTCGTACGCATCGGTCGCGGAGCGCTCGAGCATCTCGGCCTGCGACGACACGTCGAGCCCCTCGTTCTGCCACCACGGCGACGACGGATCGGAGAGCAGGGTGTCGACGACGAGGAACTTACGGGCCTGGTTTCCGGTGGGAGCGGCAGTGTCGCGCTCGCGCACGAAGATGTTCTGCACCAGTTCGTCCCAGAGCACGTTGGCGTAGGCGGCCGCGGCTGAGCCGGCGTGGTTCTGGCCGTCCCACCCGCCGAGGAGGGCGAGCGCGGCATCCGTTCCCTCGTCACCGGTCTGAACGCCGGCGTAGGCGGCGATGAGGCGGGGGCCGACCCACATCGCGTTGTCGGCCTGGATGTCGCGCATGTCGGTCGCCGTCAACGGCCCCGCGGCGATCCTTCGCTCGAGCATCTCGACGATGCGGGCCCCGCGCCATCCGTAGTCCCAGTCGCGGGTGAGCTGATACGGGTAGTCCTCGCCCACGATGGCGTTGTTCGCGGTGACGATGTACCCGGCTTTGGGGTTCAGCGAGACCGGGAGCTCTTCGAAGGGGATGTACCCCTGCCAGGCGTAGGCGGAGTCCCACCCCGGCTGCGGCAGCGATCCGTCGCCGGCTCCGCGGATCGGCAGCTTGCCGGGCGTCTGGTAGCCGATGTTCCCGGCCGTGTCGGCGTAGACGAGGTTCTGCGCCGGCACGTCGAAGAGCGACGCGGCCGTGCGGAAGGAGTCGAAATCGCCCGCCTGGTTGAGGGCGAAGATGGCCGCCGGCGTCGTGCCGGGCTCGAGCGCCGTCCACCGGAGGCTCACGGCGTACTCGCCGTCGGGAGCGCCCGCCGGCGCGGCGGGAGCACCCTCGGTGCCGACGAACGGGTCGTCGGCGATGCCGGCGTACTCCCCGCTCGCGTCGGAGATGAGCGGCCCGTTCTCGGTGGCGCGCACGGTGATCTCGACGTCGTCGCCGCCGGCGACCTCGATGGTCTCCTGCCGCGTGGTGAGAGGCAGCAGCTGCCCGTCGCGCCAGTACGCGTCGTCTTGCACTCGCTCGAGGTACAGGTCGGTGACGTCGGTGGTGAGGTTGGTGAAGCCCCACGCGATGTCGGCGTTGTGGCCGATGATCACGCCCGGCATTCCGGCGAACCCGAATCCGGCGACGTCGAAGGGACAGTTCTGCTGGACGCGCTCGCACTTCAGCTGTACCTGGTGCCAGACGCTGGGGAGCGAGGCGCCCAGGTGCGGGTCGTTGGCCAGGAGCGGCATGCCGGTGTCGGTGAGGGCCCCCGAGACGACCCACGAGTTGGAGCCGATGCCCTCGCCGATCGGCCCGACGAGGGTGCTGACGGCCGCGACGACGTCGCCGACCTCGGTCCAGTCGACGCCGGCTTCGACGATCGGCGCGTCCGCCGCCGCCGCGGTCGCGCTCGCCGGGAGGGGGGTTCCCGCCTCGTCGAGCACGGGGACGATCACGGGGTTCCGGTCGAACGGGTAGGTCGGGTAGAGGTCGGCGAGCTCCTCAGGGGTGAAGGATGCCGCTGCGACCGCGCGGCTGGTCTCGTCGCCGATGTTCGAGCGGAGGTCCCAGGCCATCGCCTTCAACCACGCGACCGAGTCCTCGGGCGTCCACGGCTCGATCTCGTAGTCGGCGTTCTGGAGCCCCAGGACGGCGTATTCGAAGGACGCGTCCGGGCCCTGATGGTCGGCCAGGTACGCGTTCACCCCGTCGGCGTAGGCGTCGTAGTACGCCCGGACGGTCGGGTCGAGAGACGCGACCTCCTGGGCGGCGATCTCGCGCCATCCGAGTGTCCTCAGGAAGATGTCGGTCTGCAGCTGCGATTCGCCGAAGAGCTCCGACAGCCGGCCGCTCGTGACGTGACGGCGGAAGTCCATCTCCCAGAACCGGTCCTGCGCATGGACGTACCCCTGCGCGTAGAAGAGGTCGCGGGAGGTCGCGGCGGTGATGGTGGGGATGCCGAGGGCGTCGCGCTGCACGCTCACCTCGGCGGTGAGACCCGACAGGGTCTTCTCGCCGTCGAGCTGGGGGAACGACCGCTGCACGGAGTAGACGACGACACTTGCGGCGATGAGCGCGAGCACGACCACACCGACGAAGACGGAGTAGGCGATGAGGGCGATGCGGCGCCCGAGGGATCGACGCGCGGGCGGTTCGGGCTCGTCGAACAGCTCGACGTCGTCGATCACGTCTGCGGGCTTCGTCATCGAAGGAGACCTCCAGTCGCGAGACCCGGTGCCGGAAAGCGTGGGTCTCGGTGCCGTTCGGGCGACACCGGAGAATCGTATCCCGAGGGTTGGGGGCGTGGCGCGCGGGGTCAGTCGGTGCCGGTGTCGAACGCCGCAGCCTCCGAGGCGGCGTCGGTCGCTTCGGCCAGCCGGCCGCGCTCGTCGGGCTCGGCCGGCTCGATGATCTCGTCGGCCCCGCCCTGCTCGAGCTTTCCGACCAGCTCACCGGTGGCGCCGCCGATGAGGCCGAGCCCGGCGAAGAGCTCGAGGCGGGCGCGCGAGTCGGCGATGTCGAGGTTGCGCATCGTCAGTTGGCCGATGCGGTCGGTGGGGCCGAAGGCGGCGTCTCCGACCCGCTCCATCGACAGCTTCTCGGGTGCGTACGACAGGCCCGAGGCCACCGTGTCGAGGATCGTGTAGTCCTCGCCGCGGCGAAGGCGCAGGGTCACCGTGCCCGAGATCGAGGACCCGACCCACTTCTGGATCGACTCGCGCAGCATCAGCGACTGCGGTTCGAGCCAGCGGCCCTCGTACATCAGACGACCGAGGCGACGACCCTGCTCGTGATAGGTCGCGAGGGTGTCTTCGTTGAGGATGCCGTTGACGAGGCGCTCGTACGCGATGAACAGCAGCGCCATTCCGGGCGCCTCGTAGATGCCGCGCGACTTCGCCTCGATGATGCGGTTCTCGATCTGGTCGCTCATGCCGAGGCCGTGACGGCCGCCGACGGCGTTGGCGGCCCGGACCAGCTCGACGGGGTCGCCGAACTCCTCGCCGTTGATCGCCACCGGCCGACCCGCGTCGAAGGTGATGCTGACGTCTTCGGGGGCGATCTCGACGCTGTCGTCCCAGAACCGCACGCCCATGATCGGCTGCACCGTCTCGAGCGACACGTCGAGATGCTCGAGGGTCTTCGCCTCGTGGGTCGCCCCCCAGATGTTCGCGTCGGTCGAGTACGCCTTCTCGGCGCTGTCGCGGTAGGGGAAGCCATGGGCCACCAGCCACTGGCTCATCTCGGTGCGGCCGCCGAGCTCGGTCACGAAGTCGGCGTCGAGCCACGGCTTGTAGATGCGCAGAGCGGGGTTGGCGAGCAGGCCGTAGCGGTAGAACCGCTCGATGTCGTTGCCCTTGTAGGTCGAGCCGTCACCCCAGATGTCGACGCCGTCGTCCTTCATCGCGCGCACCAGCAGCGTGCCTGTCACGGCGCGCCCGAGGGGCGTGGTGTTGAAGTAGGTGCGGCCTCCGGAGCGGATGTGGAACGCACCGCACGCCAGCGCCACGAACCCCTCCTCGACGAGGGCGGTCTTGCAGTCCACCAGGCGCGAGATCTCAGCGCCGTACTGCAGGGCGCGGTCGGGGATCGAGGCGATGTCGTCCTCGTCGTACTGGCCGAGGTCGCCGGTGTACGTGCAGGGCACCGCTCCCTTGTCGCGCATCCAGGCGACGGCGACGGAGGTGTCCAGACCCCCCGAGAAGGCGATGCCGACGCGCTCGCCGACGGGCAGGGACTGAAGGACCTTCGACATGGCCCCAAGTCTAGTGAGAGGGGGTTTGCGCCCCGCTCCGCGGTGCGGGAGGGTTTTCTCATGGCCATGCATGTCAATGTCGACACCTTCGTGCGTGCCGAGACCGATCGGATGTTCGCCGACATCCAACGCGACGCCGGCGGCGTGAACGTCTTCAAGCACAATCGCGAGCCCGCCGACGTCGCCCATCAGACCGTCATCCGCCTCAATCGCGACACCCTCTACAGCTTCGCGATCGTGGACGTGTCCGAGGGCGGTCGGGTGACGATTCCGGATGCCGCAGGCCGGTACCTCTCGGTGATGGTGCTCGACCGCGACCACTACGTGCGGGCGGTGGTGCACGACCCGGGCGAACACGACCTCGGAGCCCTCGCGCCGGGTGCCGATCACGTGCTCGTCGCGGCGCGGACGCTCGTCGACCCCGATGATCCGGAGGACATCGCCGCGGTCGTCGCCCTGCAGGACCAGCTCGCGCTCGAGGCCGTGTCGTCGCAGCCCTTCAAGCCGGGGGACTGGGATGCGGCATCTCTCGACGCCACTCGCGACGCCCTGCTGACGCTCGCGCGGGGCCTGCGCGCATTCGACCGCACCTTCGGCAACCGGGACGAGGTCGATCCGGTGCGCCACCTCATCGGCACCGCCGCCGGCTGGGGCGGCCTGCCGCTGTGGGAGGCCTCGTACCTCGGTGTGGACCCGCAGCTGCCCGTGGGGCACTACGAGCTCACGATGCACGAGGTCCCGGTCGACGGCTTCTGGTCGGTGTCGGTCTACAACGCCCGCGGCTTCTTCGAGCCGAACCCCGAGGGTCGCTACTCGGTGAACAGCGTCACCGGCGTCCGCGACGAGGACGGCTCGATCACGGTGCGATTCACGCCTCCGGGTCACGTGGAAGGGCCGAACGACATCCCGCTGCCGGAGGGGTGGAACTTCCTCGTCCGCCTCTACCGCCCCCGTGCCGAGATCCTGGAGGGCCGCTGGCAGGTGCCCGACCTGGTGCGCGAGGCGGTGGACGGTGATCAGGCGCCGGACGCCGGGCCGGCCGAGCCCGTCGACGAGGGAACGGATCCGGCCGAAGAGCCGGAGACCCCCGCCGATCCCACCCCGCCCGAGGCGGAGACCCCGACCGACGACGCCTCCCGGTCGTGATCGCGGCGTCGCCCGACGGCGACGACGACCGAGGCGACGACGACGATCCCGAGGGCGATGACGACGACCCAGAAGGCCACGCCCGCGTAGCCGGGGAAGATCAGGTCGGGGTTGTTCGGGTTCAGGAACGGGTACGGGTACCAGAACGGCTGACCCGACGCCGGGTTGGTGATGAGCGGCCCGCGCACGAGGGTGTACACCACCCACACGATCGGGAAGACGAGGATGACGCCGACGTCGCGCCACGCGAGCGCACGGCGCCCGGGGCCGAGGAACACGTCGAGCAGCAGGAAGAGCGGCGCGATCACGTGCAGGATCTCGTTCGACCAGGGCACCGTGACTCCCTGGGGCAGGGGTACGTTCCGCAGCAGGGTGTTGTAGACCACGCCCGTGATCACCATGTAGGTCGTCACGCTGGCTAGCGCGACCGCGAGGGCGGCGGGATCGGCCGCTGATGCGGCATCCGCTCTTCTCGTCCGCCGCGCCACAGCCCAGCGCCCACCAGCCCAGAGCAGCACCACCGCGGCGGCGCAGTTGGAGAGGATCGTGAAGAAGCTGAAGAAGTTCGTCACCACCGTCGGCAGGTGCGAGCCGTCGGTGATGCCGATTCCGATGGTGCGGACGGCCTGCCCGATCACGGCGGTGATGATGGCGACGGCGGCCAGGAGGCGCAGGACGTTCCACACGGCGGCCCAGCGAGAGGATGCCAGCATGGGCCGACTCTAGCGGGCCGGTCCGGGGGCGCGAGGGCGCGCCCGATAGGATCGGGTGTAACCGTCCGACAACGGGGGAGTGGGCCATGCCAGGCATTGTGATCGTCGGCGTTCAGTGGGGTGACGAGGGCAAGGGCAAGGCCACCGACCTCCTGGGCGAACGCACCGACTGGGTCGTGAAGTTCAATGGCGGCAACAATGCCGGGCACACCGTCGTGATCGGCGACGAGAAGTACGCGCTGCACCTGCTGCCCTCCGGCATCCTGTCGCCGGGCGTGAACGCGGTCATCGGCAACGGCGTCGTGATCGACCTCGAGGTGCTCTTCGCCGAGCTGAAGGCGCTGCAGGCGCGCGGCCTCGACACCTCGCGCCTGAAGATCAGCGCCAACGCGCACGTGATCACGCAGTACCACCGCACCCTCGACAAAGTCACCGAGCGCTTCCTCGGCAAGCGCCAGATCGGCACGACCGGTCGTGGGATCGGCCCCGCCTACGCCGACAAGATCAACCGGGTCGGCATCCGCGTGCAGGACCTCTTCGACGAGAACATCCTGCGGCAGAAGGTCGAGGGGGCGCTCGATCAGAAGAACCACCTCCTGCTGAAGGTCTACAACCGCCGCGCGATCGCCGTGGAAGAGGTCGTCGAAGACCTGCTGTCGTACGCCGAGCGTCTGCGCCCGATGGTCGCCGACACGTCGCTGCTGCTCGATGAGGCCCTCGACCGAAACGAGGTCGTGGTGTTCGAGGGCGGACAGGCGACCATGCTCGACGTCGACCACGGCACGTATCCCTTCGTCACGTCGTCGTCGGCGACGGCGGGTGGCGCGGCGACCGGATCGGGGGTCGGCCCCCGGCGCCTCGATCGCATCGTCGGGATCGTCAAGGCGTACACGACTCGCGTCGGATCGGGTCCCTTCCCGACGGAGCTGTTCGACGAGCATGGCGACTTCCTGCGCTCGCGGGGGTTCGAGTTCGGCACCACCACGGGGCGCCCGCGCCGCGTGGGTTGGTACGACGCGCCCATCACCCGGTACGCGACCCGCATCAACGGCATCACCGATCTCGTGCTCACCAAGCTCGACATCCTCACCGGCCTCGACGAGATCCCGGTGTGCGTCGCCTACGACGTCGATGGCGAGCGGTTCGAGGAGGTGCCGGTCAACCAGACCGACTTCCACCACGCGCGCCCGATCTACGAGATGTTCCCCGGATGGAAGGACGACATCTCGGGCGCCCGGACCTTTGACGACCTTCCCCTGGCGGCGCAGGACTACGTGCTGGCGCTGGAGGAGATGAGCGGCACCCGCATCTCGGTGATCGGCGTGGGCGCAGCTCGCGACGCGGTCATCGTGCGCCGCGACCTGGTCGACTGATGCGGTTCCTCGTCGGCGGGTACTCCGCCGACAGCGGCGGGATCGCCACCGGGATCGGGGTGCTCCTGGCGGGCGAACCCGACTCCGGTTCCGCCGCCGGACCGCTCGCCGTGGTCGGTGAGGCGGTCTCGGCGAGCTCGCCGTCGTGGGTCAGCTGGAACGAGGGGACGGATGTCGCCTACGCGACCCTCGAGGCGGAGGGAACCGTGCGTGCGTTCCGACGCATCGGCGAAGACCGGTTCGCTCCGCTCGGCGACGCGGTCGAGGCGGGGGAAGCGGTGTGCCATGTCGCGGTGTCGCCGGACGGCGGGACTCTCGTCGCGACGTGCTGGGGCGACGGGCGCGTGGTGCGTTATCCGCTCGCGAGCGATGGACGGATCGGGCGGCCGTCGTTCGCGCCGCCGGCGGCGGATCCGTCGGCCCCGGGCGGGGCGGCGGGGGCTGTGTCGGACGTCGAGGCGGCGGCGGCCGAGGTCGGCATCGACCTGGGGGCGTTGGGCCTCGGTGGGCGCGGAGATGCGGATCTCTTCGGCGGGCGAGGGCTCGACGGGGTGGGTGGGCTCGATGCCATGGCGCTGTTCGGCGGCGATGCCGACGCGGCGGCCCTGACGGGGCCGGTCGATCGACCGGAGCCCGCCGTGGAGCGGGTGTCGCGGGCGCATCAGACGGTGTTCCTGCCCGGCGGGCTCGTCGCGACATCCGATCTGGGATTCGATCTCGTGCGCTTCTGGCGCCTCGTGGACGGGAGGCTGCGACCGCTGCACGACGTCTCGCTGCCCTACGGCAGCGGTCCGCGGCACATGGTGTGGCACCCGAGCGGGCACCTGTACGTGGTGACGGAGTACAGCTGCGAGGTCTTCGCGCTCGCGCGCGACGAAGCGGGGCGCTGGCGCGTGGTGTCGGGAGCGCCCCTCGGAGCCGGAACGCTCGCCGGAGACAGCGCCGCCGAGCTGGCCCCGTCGCGCGACGGCGCGTTCCTCTACGCCGGTGTGCGCGGGAGCAACACGATCGCCGTCGTCGCCGTGCGCGGCGCGGGGGAGAGCCTCGCGCCCGTCGCCCTCGTCGAGGCGGGCGTGGACTGGCCGAGACACCACCTCGTGGTGCGCGACACCCTGCTGGTCGCCGGGGAACGCTCCGACGACGTGGTGTCGCTGACCCTCGACATCCGCTCCGGGGTGCCCGGCCGCGTGCGCCATCGCACGTCGGCGCCGTCGCCGACCTGCCTGACGCCCCTCGTCTGACCCGCTCCATTCCCACGACCCGTCGATTTCTGCCGTGCGGATGCCGCGGGAGCGACGTTTTTCGGCGGGTCGCGGTGCTTCGGGGCGCGCGGGGTGCGGCGGCGCGGCGCCCCGTGACGGCGCCCGCTACAGCTTCGCGTCCTGGCGGGGGATCACGACCTGCTTGATGATCAACAGGATCGACGCCGTCACGGGGATCGCCACGAGCGCTCCGAGAAGCCCCAGCAGCGTGCCGCCGACGAGAGCGCCGATGACGACGAGCGCCCCGGGCACCGCGATCGCGCGGCTCATCACGCGCGGGGTCAGGAGGTATGCCTCGATCTGGATGTAGATGAGGTACGCGATCGCGAAGATCAGCGCCGTGAGGGGGTTGGTGAACAGCGCGAGGATGCTGGCGAAGATCCAGTACAGCACCGGACCCACGAGGGGGATGAGCGTGATCGCGAACGCCGCGACCGCCATCAGGGCCGGGAAGGGCAGACCGAGGAAGAGGTGCAGGAAGAACGCCACGAGCGAGTTGAAGAACGCCAGCACCACCATGCCCATGAGATATCCGCCGATCGAGTCGGTGATCTCATCGGTCATCGACCGCACCTTCGGGCGGTAGCGGGCGGGGCTCAGACGGGTGAAGGCGACCTTCATGGTGTCGAGGGATGCCAGGAAGTACAGGCTCAGCACCAGCACGATCAGGATGCCCGAGATCGTCGTCGCGATGGTCGCACCGACCTGCAGGACCCCGCCGCCGATCGCGGCGATGTTCGCGGGGTTGGTGATGAAGGTCTCGAACTCCCCGAGCAGGCTGCCGATCTGGTCGCCGAAGGTGTCTTGCAGCCAGGCGTAGACGTCTGAGGCCTGGAAGGCGTTGATCGTCGAGGGCAGGTCGGAGAAGAACTGGGAGATCTGTCGCACGAGAGTCGGCACGACGAGCGACACGACCCCGACGACGATGACGACGAAGCCTGCGAAGACGATGAGGATCGCCCACCCGCGTCCGAGTCCGCGCCTCTCGAGGAAGCGCACGATCGGGTCGAGACCGAGCGCTGCGAACAGGGCGAAGGCGATGTAGATCAGCACCGTGGAGAGGTTGATGAACGCGACACCGAGCCCGAGGGCGACGAGTCCGCCGAGGGTGAGGAAGAAGCCGATCGCGAACGGATTGTTCACGCTGGTGAAGAGGGTGCGGCGCCGGACGTAGGTCGTTTCGACGGAGGGCTCGGACGCGTCGGTGACAGGGTCGTCCGCAGGCGACGAAGCGGACGGGCGGGCGTCGGTCATGGTCACACTCTAGGGGCGTGCGGCCCGCGACCTCGGCGGCGCTCGGGGCCGCGCGGTATGGTCGTGGATCGGGGAGGGAAAGCCATGACGACCGAAGATCCCACGACCACGCTTCTGCGGTTGCGCGCGAGCATCGACAACGTCGACGCGGCGCTGGTCTTCCTTCTGGCCGAGCGCTTCCGCTGCACGCAGCAGGTGGGTGAGTTGAAGGCCGCGCACGGCATGCCGGCGTCCGACCCCGGACGCGAGGAGCAGCAGATCGCACGCCTGAAGCGACTGGCCCAGGAGGCCGACCTCGATCCCGAGTTCGCCGAGAAGTGGTTCAACTTCGTCGTCGCCGAGGTGATCCGCCACCACACCGCCGCGGGCGCTGTGAGCGAAGGGCGCTGACATGGGCGATCGGCTCGAGATCGGCACCCTCCTCGAGGCAGCCGAACCGACCCCCGCACAGGTGCTCGCGCGAAAGCTCAACCGGCACACCTTCTGGTGCGGGCAGAGCGGGTCGGGCAAGACCTACGCCCTCGGCGTGCTGCTCGAGCGCGTCATCCTGCACACCCGCCTGCCCCTGGTCATCCTGGATCCGAACTCGGATTTCGTCGGCCTCGGCACGGTGCGGGAGGGAGCGGATGACGCGGTGCGCGCCGCCTGGGACGAGCGCGACATCCGGGTGTTCCGCCCGGGGCGGGACCGCCCCGACGCCCTGCAAGCGCGATTCCTCGACATGCCGTGGCGCTCGCGCGCGGCGCTGCTCGAGCTGGATCCGATTCGCGACGCCGAAGACTTCAACGCCCTGCTCAAACTCGAGGAAGAACTCGACGTCGTCCGCCGCGGAAGCCTCGTCGCTCACCTGAGGTCGGGCGACGACCCCGCCCGTCACCGCCTCGCGACCCGGCTCGAGAACCTCGGCCTCG
Source organism: Microbacterium sp. SLBN-154 (assembly GCF_006715565.1). NCBI lineage: Bacteria > Bacillati > Actinomycetota > Actinomycetes > Micrococcales > Microbacteriaceae > Microbacterium > Microbacterium sp. SLBN-154. The sequence continues at coordinate 470,441 of NZ_VFNL01000001.1, read as the reverse complement.
GCGGGTGGGGGCTGTGGGCCTGGCGCGGCCGGAGCGTCACCGACGACATCCGCGAGCAGCCCGACGCGACGGTGCTCGACCTCGGCGGCTTCCCCACGCGGGCCGAGATGCTCGCGGCGGCGCTCGCGGTGCTCGATCACCTGTGGGAGCACCGCGCCGAGCGGGTGGGCCGGTTGATCGTCATCGACGAGGCCCACAATCTCGTGCAGCCGAACCCGATGACCCCGGTGGAGCGAGAGCTCACCGAGCGCATCGTGCAGATCGCGGCCGAAGGCCGAAAATACGGGCTGTGGCTGCTGCTGTCGACGCAGCGGCCCTCGAAGGTGCACCCCAATGCCCTGTCGCAGTGCGACAACCTCGCCCTGATGCGCATGAGCTCGCCGCGCGACCTGGCCGAGCTCGGCGAGGTGTTCGGCTATGCGCCAGCAGCGCTGGTGGAGCGCTCGCCGCTGTTCGCTCAGGGGCAGGCGCTGTTCGCGGGCGGGTTCGTCGAGACGGCCGGGCTCGTGCAGATGGGTGAGCGCCTGACCGTGGAGGGCGGAAGCGACGTGGCGGTGCCGATCCGCTGACGGGATCCGGGGCCGTTGTCAAGGGCGGGAGGGATGTCGCTGGCCCGACGTACTCTCGAACGCATGTCCGACAACACATCCGGCGCCGAGACCCTCGGTGCGACCACGTCCGACGACACCACCAATCCGGCGGAGAAGGATCCGGCCGACTGGGTCACCGGCGACGAACCCATGACCGCTCCGCAGCGCAGCTATCTCGACACTCTGGCCCGCGAGGCGGGGGAAGAGCTCTCGGCCGATCTGACCAAGGCCGAGGCCTCGGAGCACATCGAACGGTTGCAGGAGAAGACGGGCCGCTCGTCGAGCTGACCCGGCGCGCGACGCGCGGGCGGTTGTGCGCCGGTGACATCATCGGAGCGTGAAGGGCTCCGAGCGTTCCGAACTGGATCTTCTTCGTCGGCGCGCGTACGGGCCGGCCGCCGACATCGACGATGACCCGGACGCCCTTCGCCGTCTGAGGGAGCTCGAGCGGCAGACGAAGAGTTCGTCCGCCGCCGCCGCCCGCCCCGAGCCATCCGACGCTCCGCGTGCGTTGCCGTCAGCACGGGACGCGTCGGTGACGTCGGTCGTGCAGGCGGAGGAGCAGGGCCTGTCGGGGGAGGCCCTGTCGGGGCAGGCCCCGTCCCTCGGACCGCAGTCTGAGGGGTCCGTCGCACCGGGCGACGCCACAGCGACCGGGATCGCCGGTTTCGACGAGGGGACGGCTGGGTCTGCGGCCTCGAACGGGGCACCGCGGCATCCGACTCGCTCTTCGCCTCGTCGGCGAGAGTCCTCCCTCATCTGGGTCGGATGGATCGCGTCCCTCGCCGCGGTCGCGGCAGTGACGGCGGTGGTGACCTACGGGCTGGTCCGTCTGGCGCCGGTCGAGTCATCGCACGGCGCGCCCCAGATCGCGGCGCTCGAGCCCGAGTCGACGACGACGATCCCGACCGGGTGGTTCGGAGTGGGAGCCAGTTCCGCCGTGTACGAGTTCTTCGGGCTGACCCTGTTCGAGACGACGACCGGGTTCTACGGCACCGGCGGTGACTGCTTCACTGTCGTCCTGACCGCCGACCTGCCGGAGGATGAGGAGGCCGCTCAGAACGGCTACTCGACGTCCGGCCCCGTGTACTCGGGGTGCCGCGTCGGCGAGTTCCCTGCGACCGTCTCGCTCGCGGTCGACAGCGCGTCCCCTCCCGAGTTGCGGGAGCGATTCCCCGGTGCGGCGTTGCAGTTCGTGAAGGTGGACGACCAGATCGGGGTGTTCCTGGGATCCCTTCCCTCCGACTAGGACGGCGTCCCCTCGTTCGATCGTTCCCCCGTCACCTTCCGCCCTCGTTCGATCGCTCCCCCGTCTCGTTCCGCCCTCGTTCGATCGCTCCCCCGTCTCGTTCCGCCCCGTTCGGATGAGCGACGGGGCAGAACGTGACGGGGGAGCAGAGGGAGGAGGCCTCGCGACGGCCGATCAGGGCGTCGCGCGGCGAAGCGTCGCGAACGCCGCAGCGCCGAGCGCGGCGGCCACGACGAGTCCCCACGCAGCCATGCCGAGGGGTCCCTGCTCGCCGATCCAAGTGAACACCTGGCCCCAGGCGTTCAGCCGGCCGACGATGAACATGGCTCCCACGAGAAGCGCGCCGAGCCCGATGAGGCTGACCGTGAAGACCGTGGGCCCGAAACGCTTGTACACGGTCGCACCGGTGAACCCGAGCGTGAACATCAGCATCGCCACGGTGAAGAAGATGAACGCGGCGCCTAGGGGGCCGCCCTGCCAGATCTCGGCCGAGTAGAAGAAGTAGCCGTTGAGCCCCCAGCCGCCGGTCAGCGTCTCGATCCAGCCGCCGATGACGAAGATCACCGCCAGGCTCGCCGCGCTGAGCGCGGCGATGAGATAGGTGCCGAAGAAGAACTCCCGGCGCGTGACACTCATCGCCTGCGAGAACGGGAACGTCAGAGTCAGCGCCTGCACACCGACGACCGCGAGATACCACAGGGGTGCCTGGGCGCCGCCGCCGTAGAAGTTCCCGGTCACGCCCGACCCGGCGAGGATCCACCAGATCGCGACGGACAGGATAAAGGCGCCGCCGAGGACGAGGAGGGGCACCCAGAGGTAGGTCTGACGGTTGATCAGCTGCATCCGGACGACGCGCAGCGTGCGGTTCATCGGAGTGCTCCTTCTTCGAGTGAGGTGAACGAGCCGCCCTGCTCGGCGGCGTGCTGGGTGGTGCGGACGATGAGCTGCTGCAGCGAGACGGGAGCGATATCCAGTCCGGCGGCGGCCATGCGGGCGCGGTCGTCGGCCGAGAGCCGACCGAGGACGGTGACCGAGGTGGTGCGCCCGAGACTCTGCCGGTGGATGATTTCGCGACCGGCGGTGAAGCTTTCCACCGCCGCGGCGTCGCCGACCACGTTCGTCGCGCGATCGCGGATCTCGTCGGTCTCCTCGTCCATGACGATGCGGCCCCGGTCGATCACCAGCACCCGGCCGAGGAGATTCGACACCTCATCGATGAGATGGCTGGAGAGGATGATCGTGCGGGGGTGCTCGGCGTAGTCGCTGAGCAGACGGTCGTAGAAGATCTGGCGGGCCACCGCGTCGAGACCGAGGTACGGCTCGTCGAAGAAGGTGATCTCGGCGCGTGAGGCCAGGCCGATGATGACGCCGACCGCCGAGAGCTGACCGCGCGAGAGCTTCTTGATCGTCCGGCCCTTGAGCGGTAGCTGGAAGTCGTCGACGAGCTGATCGGCGAGCTCCTGGTCCCAGTGGGGGAAGAAGAGCCGCGCCATCCTCAGTGCGTGACGCGGAGTCGCGTCATCCGGGTACTTCTGGCTCTCTCGCACGAAGCACATGCGCTGCAGCACGCGAGCGTTCTCGTACGGGTGCTCGCCGAACACGCGCACCGTGCCGCTGGTGGCGAAGTTCTGTGCGGTGAGGATCGACATCACGGTCGTCTTGCCGGCGCCGTTGCGGCCGAGGAGGCCGTAGATGGTGTCCTTCTCGATGGAGAAGCTGACGTCGTCGACCGCGACGGTGTCGCGGTAGCGCTTGGTCAGGTGCTCCACCTCGATCACGTGGGTCATCGTGGTGTCCTTTCGGGACTCAGGGTTCGGTGACCGCGGCGCGGTCGTTGATCAGTGCCGTGAGGTCGGCGGGGCCGAGTCCGAGCTTGCGCGCCTCGGCGAGCAGCGGTTCGACGTACCGGTCGGCGAATGCAGTGCGGCGCTCGTCGAGCAGACGCTCGCGTGCGCCGGGAGCGACGAACATGCCGATTCCGCGTCGCTTGTACAAGACGCCCTTGTCGACGAGCATGGTCACTCCTTTGGCAGCGGTGGCGGGGTTGATGCGGTGGAACGCGGCGAGCTCGTTCGTCGACGGCGCCTGGCTCTCTTCGGTGAGGCTGCCGTCGATGATCGCGTCCTCCACGCTTTCGGCGATCTGGAGGAAGAGCGCCCTGCCTTCTTCGACCACGGGGTTCCTTACTGGTTAATTAGTTGACTAACTAACCATGCAACACTCGGGCGGCGCGTGTCAACCTTCGACGCGATGGCCGTCCCCTCGCTGCGGGCCGCCCGCCCCGCTTCGCCTGTCGCGATCTGCCGCGGGGTGGGGCCGTTTGCGCCAGGCGAGCGGGGCGCGTGTACGGCCCGCACCCTTCGCCTGTCACGATCTGCCGCGAGGCGGCGCCCTTTGCGCCAGGCGAGCGGGGCGCGGGCGAGCGCGGTCGTGCCTCCGCCGTCACGATGTGCCCCGATCCCGCGCGCGAAGGGGCAGAACGTGTCGGGGGAGCAGGGTGGCCGAGACGGCGTGAGGCCGAGGGGTCGAGTGGCCTCGACGGCGGAGCGGGCGGTCAGGCGGAGGGCGCGGGCGGTGCTGCGGGAGGCGCGGTCGAAGGGCGTGCGGGGAGCTCCTGCGCGACCTTCTTCTCCAGCACCTCGATCGCATCATCCGACAGCAGAAGGAGGCCGTCGAGCTCCTCGCGCACGCGGCGGTAGGCCAGCTGCCGCTCCGCCGGGGTCGCCGCTTCGTCGATCGCCACCGAGAGGAGCTGCTGCGCGGTGTCGAGGCGCTTGCGCTCCTCGGCGCTGAAGTTCGCGTCTCTGAGCCGGCGCGCGTCGCGCTCGGCCAGGTCGAAGGCGACCTCGTAGTCGGTGACGGCCTCGCGGTACTCCCGCAGCTGGTCGGGGCTGATCCGCGCCGTGGCCGACGGCGGTCGCAGCCGATCGGCGACGCGCTTCGCGCGGAGAAACGCCGCCGTCAGCGGCTGGCGTCCGTCGCTCATCGCGGGGAAGGCGATGAGCTTGGCGACATCCAGTTCGTACTCGAGCCAGCGGGCGGTGACGTCGTCATGGATGGCGAGCAGCTGCGTGAGGGTGGCGTCGGCCGAATCGGATGCCGCGTGGCCCGGGTCGTCGCCCGCGTCACCCGGGGTCGCGGCCCGCGCGCCGACGGCAGGGATCGCACCCGAGCGCAGCTCGGCTTTGGCTCGCATCATCTCCAGCCGCCGCCGGTGCCGGCGCTCCGACGCGCGGTCGAACGACTTGATGGCGCCGCCGATGGCGGCTCCGATCGGGAAGATCAGCCACCAGAACATCCAGATGTTCGACCAGTCCACCCGTCATCCCCACTCGATCGTCATCGGCGCTCCCCGCAGCGCGTCAGTCCTGTGGCCGCCGCGCTCCGCGCGAGGGGACGGGCCACACCGGAGTCCCCGGCGTCTGCGGCGGGCGGGCGTCACGGGCCTCGCGTCCGGCGCTTCCAGCCGGGGGCGAGCCGGCCTGCGGGGCGGCACCCGTCGCATCCGTCCGTCCCCCGGCACGTTCGCGATTGCGTGCGTTCGACTCCGCGACGCGGGCGATCGCCTCGGTCCCGCGTGCGATCACCGTCTGCGCGACCGATTGCGCGAGGTCGACCCAGTGGGGATCATCCTGGCGTGAAGGACCGTTGCCGGCTCCGGCCGCCCGCCACGCCTCGCGCTCCGCGCGCTCGAACAGCTTCCCGAGGTTCTCGACCGACGCACGGTATTGCGCGAACTCGACCGGCGTCATTTTGGTGACGGCGGTGGGAGGACGCAGTCGCCCGGCTTCGGCGCGGGCGGCGAGGTAGGCCGCGGTCGAGGGCTGGCGCACATCGCTCATCGCCGGGAAAGCGATGCGCTTGGCGGGATCGGTCTCGTACTCCAGCCAGCGGCCGTCGATCGCGGTGTGCGCGGCCATTAGCCGAGCGAGCGGCAGGGTGTCGGGGGTCGACTTCGCGCGGGGGATCGTCGCCCGCGCCGCCGACACCTGGATGCGGCGCAGGCGGATCTCGGCGTGTGCGGCACGCACCTCACGCTGGGCCTGCTGCAGCCGCTGCCGGGCGAGAGTCACCTCGGATGCGGGGACACGGTCGGCCGCTCGATCGGCCTGCGCCCGGGCGAGCTCCGCGCGCGCGAGCCGCACCTCGACACGCGAGGCGGTGACGACATCGCGGGCCTCGCGAAGCTCGTGGCGAGCGGCGTGGAGCGCGAGCCGCCGCGAGCCCTTCGCGCGCTGATGGCGCAGCCCGAACCATCCGATGGTTCCAGCGCCGGCTGCCGACGCTCCGATCCACCAGAACTCGGCGATGACCGTGAACGGGTCCACCCGGCCATGCTAGCCACGGTGGCTGGACGCGGGCCACGAGTTCTTCGGCACGCGTGACGCGCGAAGGGGAGGCAGGTGCGCGCGAGCGCGGACGGGGAGAGAGGTTTCTGCGACCCGCGTCAGCCGAAGAGCAGCGACAGCACCGTCGCGCCGCCCCCGACGAGGATGAGCGACAGGATGACGACCCATGCCACCGCCTTGATCCGGCGCTGGCGCGCATCGCTGTACATGGCGAAATCGTCGTCGTCGCTCATCGGCTCTCCGTCCCGGGTCTCACCCAGTCTAGAGAGCGCCCCGTGGCATCCGTTTCCGTCCAGCGCGACCGCGCGACGATAGCCGACCGACAGGCGGCCGTCAACGCCGCGGGCGGATCGCACCCCGCTCGATAGATTTCCCCTCGACGGGGCCGAACCCGGCTCTGCCGACGAAAGGAGTGCGACATGGCGCGCATCATCGAAACCGTCGATGTCGATGTCCCGGTTTCCACGGCCTACAACCAGTGGACCCAGTTCGAGACCTTCCCCGAGTTCCTCAGCTTCGTCCAGTCGATCACCCAGTTGGATGACACCCACAACCACTGGCGCGTGAAGATCGGCACCGTCGAGCGCGAGTTCGACGCCGAGATCACCGAGCAGCACGCCGACGAGCGTGTCGCATGGCGCAGCACCGGGGGCGAGGACCACGCCGGTGTGGTGACCTTCCACAAGCTCAGCGACACCGAGACCCGCGTCACGGTGCAGCTGGACTGGGAGCCGCAGGGCTTCGTCGAGCATGTCGGGGATGCCCTCGGCATCGACGACCGTTCGGTCAAGAAGGACCTGAAGAACTTCAAGACGTTCATCGAGTCGCGCGGCGCCGAAACCGGCGCGTGGCGCGGTGACGTGCAGGCCTGATCCAGGACTGCAGGCGGGGGCCGGAAGAGCCGGGAGCGAGATGCTCCCGGCTCTTCGCCGTTGACCGGCGCGCTATCGCGCGACAGCCTCCGTGACCGTGGCTCCGAACGCGTCGGGCAGTGTGGCGCGGGAGATCATCCCGAGTTCGTCTACCCGCACCGAGAACAGCCCCTGCACCTCCAGCTCGGCCTCGCCCTCGGCGGGCGCATCGGTCACGCCGATGCGCAGCACCGGGTAGCCGCGGCCCTCGCAGAGCCCGCGGAACTTCACGTCATCCTCCCGAGGCACCGACACCAGAACGCGCCCGGTGGACTCGGAGAAGAGAGCGGATGCCGCGTCGACACTGTCTCGCTCCATGATCTCCGTCAGCCACACCCGTGCTCCGACTCCGAACCGCAGCACCGAATCCGCCAGGGCCTGCGCGAGCCCGCCCGTCGACAGATCGTGGGCGCTGGAGACGAGCGACTGCTGAGAGGCCGCGTGCAGCAGCTCCGCGAGGCGCTTCTCCTGAGCGAGGTCGACCGCCGGCGGGCGGCCGCCGAGGTGCTCGTGCACGGTCTCGGCCCATGCCGACCCGCTCAGCTCGGTCGAGGTCACCCCGAGGAGGTAGATGTTCTCCCCGGCGTCCTGCCATCCCGACGGGATGCGGCGGGCGACGTCGTCGATGATGCCGAGCACGCCCACCACGGGGGTGGGGTGGATCGGCTGATCGCCGGTCTGGTTGTAGAACGACACGTTGCCGCCCGTGACCGGGACGCCGAGTTCGAGGCATCCGTCGGCTAGCCCCTCGACCGCACGGGAGAACTGCCACATGACTTCGGGGTTCTCGGGGCTGCCGAAGTTCAGGCAGTCGGTGACCGCGGTCGGCTCGGCTCCGGTGACGGCGACGTTGCGGTACGCCTCGGCGAGGGCGAGCTTTGCGCCCTCATAGGGGTCGAGCTGGCAGTAGCGCCCGTTGCAGTCGGTGGCGATCGCGAACCCGAGGCCGGACTGCTCGTCGACGCGGATCATGCCGGCGTCATCGGGGAACGACAGTGCAGTGTTGCCCATGACGTAGTAGTCGTACTGGTTCGTCACCCACGACGGGTCGGCGAGGTTCGGGCTGCCGACAAGGGCAAGGAACTGTTCGCGCAGGCGCGCGGCGTCGTTGTGGCGGGGAAGGGCTTCGGCGGAGTCGTCCCGCAGGCCGTCGATCCACGTCGGGTAGGCGACGGGGCGCTCGTACACCGGCCCATCGACGGCGACCGTGGAGGGGTCGACGTTGACGATCTCCTCGCCGTGCCAGAAGATCTGCAGGCGCCCGTCGCCGGTGACCTCGCCGAGGACGCTCGTCTCGACATCCCACTTCGTGGTGACCGCGAGGAAGGCGTCGAGCTTCTCGGGGGCGACGATCGCCATCATCCGCTCCTGGCTCTCGCTCATGAGGATCTCCTCGGGCGTGAGCGTGGGGTCGCGCAGCAGCACCTTCTCGAGGTCGACGCGCATGCCCGATCCGCCGTTGGCGGCCAGCTCGCTCGTCGCGCACGAGATGCCGGCGGCGCCGAGGTCTTGGATGGCCTCGACGAGCTCGTCGCGGTAGAGCTCGAGGCAGCACTCGATGAGCACCTTCTCGGCGAAGGGGTCGCCCACCTGCACTGCGGGGCGCTTCGTCGGACCGCTCGCGTCGAAGGAGTCGGAGGCGAGGATGGATGCTCCGCCGATGCCGTCTCCGCCCGTGCGGGCGCCGAACAGCACGACCTTGTTGCCCGCGCCGCTGGCGTTGGCGAGTTTGAGATCCTCGTGGCGGAGGACGCCGACGGCGAGGGCGTTGACGAGGGGGTTCCCCTGGTAGACGCGGTCGAAGACCGTCTCGCCGCCGATGTTCGGCAGTCCCAGGCAGTTGGCGTAGAAGGAGATCCCGCTGACCACGCCGTGGACGACGCGGGCGGTGTCGGGGTCGTCGATCGCGCCGAAACGGAGCTGGTCCATGACAGCGACCGGTCGTGCACCCATCGAGATGATGTCGCGGACGATGCCGCCCACGCCGGTCGCGGCACCCTGGAAGGGTTCGATGTAGCTCGGGTGGTTGTGCGACTCGACCTTGAAGGTGACCGCCCAGCCCTCGCCGATGTCGACCACGCCGGCGTTCTGCCCCATGCCGACCATGAGACGCTTCTTCATCTCGTCGCTGACCTTCTGGCCGAATTGCCGCAGGTAGATCTTGGACGACTTGTAGGAGCAGTGCTCGCTCCACATGACGGAGTACATCGCCAGCTCGCCGCTCGTGGGTCGGCGGCCGAGGATCTCGCGGATGCGCTCGTACTCGTCGGGCTTCAAGCCCAGTGCGGCAAACGGCTGCTCGCGCTCGGGCGTCGCGAGGGCGTTCGAGACGGTGTCTGCCAGGGAGGTGGAGGGGGTGGTCACGCGGCTGAACTCCTGGAGATCGCGGGGCGCCGGACGCGATCAGTCTAGTTGTGCCCCCGACATCCCTTGGGAGCCGTCGGCCGGGGCGTAGGGTCGCCTCAGTGTCAGGGTGACAGTGCCGCTTCGCGGTGGTTGGATCCTGATCACCTGGTGTCTGGCTCTTAGGGTCGCTGCCGCTTTCGGGTTGGCGTTCATGTGTTTTGCCGGCACCGGGTGTGATGGACCGGCCGGCGTGACTTGATAGGAGCGTGGCATCGCCCCCCGACTGAGGTTTGTCCGCCGACCGGCCCAACCTGTCCCATTCGGATGATGTTGGAAGGAGACGATTTCCATGGTGATCGTCATCGGCGCGGATGTCCACAAAGGCACGCACACGTTCGTCGCGGTCGACGCCGTCGGTCGCAAACTCAGCGAGAAGACCGTGAGAGCCACGACCGCAGGTCACGAGGCGGCGTTGCGGTGGGCCAGGCGAGAGCTTCCCGGCGAGCTGCGGTGGGGCATCGAGGATTGCCGCCACCTCTCTGCACGGCTTGAGCGTGAGCTCCTCGCGGCAGGGCAGGACGTGGTGCGCGTGCCGCCGAAGCTGATGGCTCAGGCCCGAGCATCCAGCCGTGAGCGGGGCAAGTCCGACCCGATCGACGCGCTAGCGGTGGCCCGTGCCGTGCTGCGTGAACCCGACCTCCCCGTCGCATCGCACGACGAGTCGACCCGCGAGCTGAAGCTGCTGGTCGACCGCAGGGAAGACCTGGTCAGCGAACGAACCCGCCAGATCAACCGACTCCGCTGGCATCTGCACGAACTGGATCCGGAGTTTGACGTTCCGACCAAAGGATTCGCGATCGGCAAGCAGCGGCGACGGGTCAATGAATGGCTGGACGCCCGTAACGGGCTGGTCGCTGAGCTGGCACGTGACATCCTTATCGACATCGACACGGGCAGCTCCCGCATCGACGAGCTCGAGAAGAGGATCACCGCGCTCGTCCAAGACCGCTACCCGCACCTCCTCGCGATCCCTGGCTGCGGCCCCTTGACCGCCGCGAAGATCGCCGGAGAGACCGCGAACGTCCACCGGTTCCGATCCGAAGCATGCTTCGCGATGAACGCCGGTGTCGCACTCCTCCCGGTCTGGTCAGGGAACACCCGCGGCAGAGTCCGGATGAGCCGCTCAGGAAACCGACAACTCAACGCCGCCCTCCATCGCATCGCGGTCACCCAGATCCGCGTCAACGGCCTCGGTCGCGTCTACTACCGCAAACGCCTCGAAAACGGCGACTCCACCGTCGAAGCCCTCCGCTGCCTCAAACGCCGCCTCTCCCGCGTCGTGTTCCACGCCCTCCACGCCGACCAACAGCCCACCCTGCCCCCCGCGAACCTCCCCCTCGCGGCCTGACACTTGACATAGGAGAAACCCATGCTCATCGTCGGATCGATCGTCATCCGCGTCGACGACATCGAGGCGCAGATCGCGTTCTGGACCCGGGCGCTGGACTACGAGGTGCGAGAGCCGCGCGACCCGGATTTCGCTGTGCTCCGCCCGCGGAGCGGCGAGGGCCCGAACGTGTCGCTCGACGCCGTGCCCGCGCCCCGGGTGCTGCCGCCGAGGATCCACCTCGACCTGTACGCCCAGGATCAGGCGGCGGAGGTTGCGCGGCTGACCGCGCTCGGTGCGCGCGTGGTGCCGTGGGATCGGATGCCGGAGGACGCGGACTTCGTGATCATGGAGGACCCCGAGGGCATCCGGTTCTGCGTCATCGACGCGCGCGATCAGCTCTCCAGCACGAATCCTGCGTGATGCAGCTGGCCGCCGTGGAATTGCCCGAACGCCCAGAAGCCTGAGTCGTCGAGGTACGTGATCCTCTCACCGTCGATCCAGAACCGTCCCGTCCAGGCGTCTCGCCGGCCGCCGCGGGTCTCGCTGTACCGGCCGTCCGCGGTCAGATACTGGGTCATGTCGCGACGTGTGTCGGTCCACGCGGTGAGGCGCGGATCGCCGGGGTTCAGATCGGTGCCCGCCGGCCGAAGCGCGTGACCGTCCCGGACGATCACTGAACCGTCGACGACGACCGCGCGAAGTCGCTCCGGGCGGACGACGAGCATGTGCCGGATCTCGTCGGGCCCGACCCTGCCGTCGATGACGGCGAAGGTCGCCGGGTTCCCCGGGACGAGATCGAACGCGTCCGAGGCGGGTGGCTCAGGTGCGCCGAACACCGTGTCGACGAAGAGCGGCACGACCGAGGCGCCGCGCCCGTCGATGACCGCCGCCGCGTCTGCCGGGGCCTCCCCCGAAGTGATCATCGAGCCGCGGACGACGAGGTCGCCGACGGCGATGTCGGTGGGCGTCCGCTGGATGGTGGCACCGGAGACGATGAGGTCGGTCATCCCAGGGATGCTACGGCTCGCTGCATGCCTTTGCGACGACCGGTGTCGGCAGCGCGGTGTCCAATGGGAATGATTCTCACGACTGTGCGTTATTACGCATCGATCGGTGCATAAATACGTGCCGACGATGCGATATCGGAGAGCTGACCGCATCTCTCCGCCGCCAGGGCCCCAAAAGGGCGAAGAGAAAGAAGTGACTCATGTCCAGCCCATACGAGGGATTCCAGGCCTACGTCGACCAACTTCCGGAGTTCCTCCAGCCGCTGCTCGTCGCCCTCCTCGGGATGATCCCCTATGTGGAGGGTGAGGGGTCCGCAGCGATCGGCATTCTCGGCGGCATCCATCCCGTCGTCGCCGCGCTCGCCGGTATCATCGGCAACCTCCTCAGCGTCGTCCTCGTCGTCTTGCTCGGCTCCCGTGTCCGCGAGTCGGTGATCGCCCGCCGAGCCGCGAAGGCCTCGGTCGCTCCGACCGGGCCGCAAGCCAGTTCGAGCTCGACGATGGTGATGGAACGCCCGACGGAGGCCGACACCGAAGGTGATTCGCGGCGGGCGAAGGGCCGCCGCCGCCTGCAGCGGTGGCTGGTCCGATTCGGCGTACCGGGTGCAAGCATCATCGCGCCGTTCGCACTGCCCACTCAGTTGACCGCCGCCTTCTTCGTCGCCTCGGGCATCAAGAAGGGGTGGGTGATTCTCTGGCAGGCCGTGGCGATCGTGCTCTGGACCGGACTCGTCGCCGCCGCTGCACTGGGAGTCGTCAACGTCCTCGGTTGGCAGTGATCGCCTGCGGTGGTCACGCCGGCGCGAGACCCACGACGCTCGCGCTCGGAGTGATCCTCTGAGCGCGAGCGTCGTCGTTGTTGTCCAGTGGTTCGTTCGGGCGAGAGGTTTAGGTTGATCTCATGGAGCACACGAGGCGCGGTCGCCCGCGATCCTTCGACTCCGATGCCGCCCTCGAGAAGGCCCTGGTCGTGTTCTGGGAGCACGGATACGAAGGCGCGAGCCTCGCTCTTCTCACCGAGGCCATGGGCATCTCGCGGAAGAGCATGTACGCCGCGTTCGGCAACAAGGAAGACCTCTTTCTGAGGGTCCTGCAGCTCTACGAGAAGGGCCCGGGCTCCTACGCGCGCGAGTCGGTCGCCGCGCCCTCTGCGAGGGAGGTGGCTCGCGCGTACCTCGACGGCGCCGTTCGGGCCGGTACGCTGCCCGGTCAACCATCCGGATGCTTCGGGGTGCGCGCTGCTCTCGCCGTCGGCGTGACCGGCGGGACGGCGCAAAGCATCCTCACGACGTGGCGCGCCCGGACTCGATCCGACCTTCGGGACCGCTTTCGGCGCGCCATCGCAGAGGGGGACCTCCCCGCTGACGCCGATCCGGACCTGCTCGCTCGATATCTCACGGCGGTGGCCGATGGGGTCTCCGTCGAGGCCGCCGGGGGAGCCTCGGCCGATGACCTGCAGCGAGTCGTCGACGCGGCGCTCGCGCACTGGCCGCCGAGCTGACCTGTCGATACCCCCGGTGGTTGCCCCGCGAGCGGATAGCGTTAGGGCGGGTGCTCTGAGTGGTCGGAACCGATGCTCAGGCCGAGGGGAGAAGCGCACATGTCGGTAGGGCTGCTCGCCGTCGTCGATGACATCCTCACGGCGGCGCTGAAGGCGAGTGCGAAGACCGCAGGCGTCGTGATCGACGATGCGGCCGTGACGCCCCAGTACGTTCAGGGCATCACTCCCGCGCGGGAACTCCCCGTCGTGTGGAAGATCGCGCTGGGCAGCCTCGTCAACAAGTTCGTCATCATCATCCCGATCGCGCTGCTTCTCACCGCCTTCGCGCCGTGGGTGCTGCCGTTCCTGCTGATCATCGGCGGCGGCTTCCTCTGCTACGAGGGCGCCGAGAAGGTGATGGAGTGGTTCGGTGCGCATCACGAGACCGAGGAGGACGAGCCGCGGGATGAGAAGAAGCTCGTGTTCGGCGCGATCCGCACCGATCTCATCCTGAGCACCGAGATCATGCTCATCGCCCTCACGAGCCTGGATCCCGATTTCGGACTGGGGATGACCCTGGCCGCGCTCGCCGTCATCGGACTCGGCATGACGGCGCTCGTCTACGGCGCCGTCGCCCTGCTGGTCAAGATCGACGACGTCGGGCTCCGCTTGATGAAGAGTCCGTCGCGCCGCGTCCGTCGCACCGGCGCACGTGTCGTCGCCTCGATGCCCGCGGTGTTCCGCGTGATCAGCGTGGTCGGCACCGTCGCGATGCTCTGGGTCGGCGGCCACCTCGTCATCACCAACCTCGCGGAGACGTTCTGGCACGGGCCGTACGACGTCCTGCACGCGATCACGGGCCTCGTGGAGGCGGCCGGCCCGGTCGTCGTCTGGATCGTCGACACCGCCGTCTCGGCGGTCTTCGGTCTCATCGCCGGACTTCTCATCGTCGGCGTGGTGACGGGTGTGAAGCGCCTTCTGCCCTCGTCCCGGAAGGACATCGCACCGCACGCCGCTCGCTCGTCGGAGTGACGCCGCGGTCGGAGTCGGTTCGCGGTGATGGCGAAGCCGACCCCGACGGAGGGTGGGACGTCAACGAGCTCCCGCCTCCGCGTGCGCCTTGGGTGCGGTGCGGGTGGCGGTGGCGATCACCTCGACGACGGCATCTGCCTGGGTGATGAACAGGGCGTGGCTACCGGGTACGTGGGTGATGTCGGCGCCGATGCGGGTGGCCATATGCTGCAGCATCGCCTGGTCGAACGCCTTGTCCTCGGTGGCGATGACCGCCCAGCTGGGCTTGTCGTGCCACGCGGCGACCGTGACCGCCTCGCTGAAGACCGCCATGTTCACCGGCACCTGGCTGTCGGCCAGGAACGCGGCATCCGCCTCGTCGAGGTCGGCGGCGAACCCACCGCGGAACGCGTCGCGGTTGAGGTAGCCGAAGCCGTCCGGGGTGACGTCGATGACGAACTCTGGCGTCGGAGCGAAGCCCTCGTACTGCTGCCCGCTGGTCTCACCGACATCGGGAATGAGCGCCGACACGTAGACCAGCCCGGCGACGTTGGGGTGTGCGCCGGCTTCGGTGATCACGGTGCCGCCCCAGGAGTGGCCGACGAGGATCGCGGGTCCGTCCTGCAGGTCCAAGACGCGCGTGGTGGCGGCGACGTCGTCGGCGAACGAGGTCAGCGGATTCTGCACGATCGACACACGGTACCCACGGGCCGTGAGCAGGTCGTAGACCCGGCGCCAGCCGGATCCGTCCGCGAAGGCCCCGTGAACGAGGACGACGTTCTTGATCTGTTCAGTGGTTGTCATGACTCTCTTCCTTTGAAAGGCGGCTCTTGTGAGCCCGTTGTCGAGGCACAACATCAAGATGTCGCAATATATTGCATATAGGCGGGAGGCGGCATGACCGAGCATCAGTGATTTCACAGCGGGTGTTGACCGAGTCGGTGCAGAGGTCTAACGTACAACCAAATGGTTGTACAAACGGAGCTCAGCGATGACGACATCGACCGCGTGTTCCACGCACTCGCCGCGGCGACGCGTCGCGACATCCTGCGCCGCGCAATCGAGCGCGAGCACTCGGTGTCGGGCTTGGCCCGTGAGTACGACATGTCGTTCGCCGCGGTGCAGAAGCATGTCGCGGTGCTCGAAGCGGCCGGCCTCATCGTCAAGCGCGCCGAGGGCCGGGAGCGGCTGGTCCGAGCGGATCCGGCCATGATCGCCCGCGCCCGCGCGCTGCTCGCCGCCTACGAGGAACTCTGGCGCTCGCGCATCGCGCGCCTCGACCAGCTTCTCGCCGAAGACCCCTCGACACCCACACCCGCAGGACCCAACGAAGGAGACTGACATGCCCGTCACCGATGTCACCACCGACGCCGAAGCGCTCACCATGACTCTCGAGGCCGAGTTCGACGCATCCGTCGAACGGCTCTGGCGCGCGTTCACCGATCCGCAGCAGCTCGAGCGCTTCTGGGGCCCTCCGGGGTGGCCGGCGCGCTTCCCGCAGTTCGACTTCACCGTCGGCGGGCATGCGCGCTACGTGATGACGAGCCCGAAGGGAGAGCAGTCGTGGGGATCGTGGGAGTTCCTCTCCATCGACGCTCCGCGGGGATTCACCGTGCTCGACGCCTTCGCCAATGAAGAGGGCGCCCCGCTCGAGGGAATGCCCGTCATGCGGGTGGTCTTCGCCTTCGAGGCGACCGCGACAGGGTCGCGCCTGGTCAACACCACCTACTTCGCGTCCGCTGACGCACTCGAGCAGGTCGTCGCGTTCGGCGCGGTCGAAGGCTCGACGCTGGCGATCAACCAGCTCGACCTCGTCCTGCACGACCTCCGCGAGTACGCTGCGGGGCGCGGCACGGAGCTCGAGATCCTCGACGATCAGCACGTGCGCATCACCCGGGTCATCCGAGGTCCCCGTGAGCTGGTCTGGAAGGCCCACCACGACTCGGAGCTGCTGAAGAAGTGGATGCTCGGACCCGACGGCTGGACGATGCCCGTCGCCGAACAGGCCGAAGCCGTCGGCGACACGTTCCGGAACGTCTGGGTGCCCGGCCCGGGTGTCGAGGGGGAGGAGTTCGGCTTCGAAGGCGAGCTCCTCCTCAGTGACCCGCCCCGCCGTGAGGTGTCGACCGAGCGGATGATCGGGATGGACGGACCGGGGACGATCAACGATCTCTCCTTCTACGAAGAAGACGGGGTGACGCTTCTCACGCTCGTCATCGAGTACCCCGACAAGGAGACGCGCGACATGATCCTGGCCACCGGCATGGTCGACGGCATGGAGGCCAGCTACGCACGCCTCGAGGGTGTGCTCGCGACGGTCTGATCGGCGCACCTCGAACGGTGGCGCGGAGATCAAGGGGGGGTGGCCGGTTCGGTCACCCCCCTACGATGTGACCGTGGACTTCAGCTTCGCATTCACGCCCGATCTCATCGCGGTGTTCCTCACGCTGTTCGTGCTGGAGATCGTCCTCGGCGTCGACAACGTCATCTTCATCTCGATCCTCGCCTCCAAGCTCCCGAAGGAGCAGCAGGCCAAGGCCCGCAACCTCGGGCTGACCCTGGCGATGCTGATGCGCGTCATCCTGGTGTTCTTCGCCGGCTGGCTCATCACGCTGACCGAAGAGGTGTTCGCCGTCGGTGATCTGAGCTTCTCGTGGAAGGACATCATCCTCATCGCGGGTGGGTTGTTCCTGCTCTACAAGGCGGTCACCGAGATCCACCACAAGCTCGAGGGCGCCGAGGATGAGCACGGCGCCGGCGGTTCGAAGGCGATCTCGTTCGGCGCGGTGATCGGCCAGATCCTCGTGCTCGACCTGGTCTTCTCGCTCGACTCGGTCATCACCGCCGTCGGCATGACGACGAACCTCGTGGTGATCGTCACGGTCGTCGTGCTGTCGTTCGGCATCATGCTCTTCGCCGCGCGGTTCATCTTCGAGTTCGTCAACAAGCACCCCACCGTGAAGATGCTGGCCCTGTCGTTCCTGCTCCTCATCGGTGTGTTCCTCATCGCCGAGGGCTTCGGGTTCTACATCGACAAGGCCTTCATCTACGGGCCGATGGCCTTCGCGATCTTCGTCGAGGCGCTGAACCTCACCTACGCCGCGCGGCGCGCGAAGCGCGAGAAGAAGCCCGAGCATCCGGTGAAGCTGCGTCCTCGCTACCGCGACGTCGACGAGTCGGTCGCCGTCGCCGCGGCGCTGTCGCGGTCGAAGGACCCGTCCGCCGGTGCGGTCGGGCTCTCGCGCAAGCCCGTCGCCGGCGAGGGTGCGGTCGAAACCGAGCGCGCCGGCCTCGGCTGAGCCCGATCCGGCGGTGTGCTGCGGCGCCGTCAGGGCGCGGCACCGTCAGGGCGCGGCCGCGTACCACCCGCCGGGGGCGAGGTCGGACCCGGCGCGCGAGAGGTATTGGTCGAAGTAGACCCGGGCGACGAGTTCTCGACGGCTGGTGACCCCCGCCTTGTCGAAGATCGACTTCAGGTGGTCCTGCACGGTGTAGGGCGAGACGTGCATCGAGGCGGCGATCTCCTTCGTGTCGGCGCCTCGGAGCACGATGGAGACGACGTCGCGCTCGCGCGCGGTGAGGCCGAAGGCCGCGGCGACCAGGTCGATCACCTCCTGTGGACGGGCTTCTTCGACGGTGACGACGACGTCCCCGCCGCGATCGCCGAGCCCACCGAGCGGTGCGGCGTGCAGCACCAGCCAGAGCCCGTCCGCCGTGCGCGCCCGCACCCGGGGGACGCGGTCGGTCTCGCCCCGCGCGAGTCGGCGGGCGGCGTCGACGAGCGCGAAGACGTAGACGAGCGGATCGCCCATTCCCGGCGGCGTGGACATCCGTTCCAGGTGCCGCTGTGCCCCGGGGGTGGACTGGATGATGCGGTCTTGCGCATCGACGATGACGACGGCCGGACCGGCCTCGCGCACGGGGTTGGTCAGGGCGATCTGGGCGAGGAGCCCGGTGCGGATGCCGCGGGTGAACGATGACGCAACGGCGGCGAGGAACGCCAGCTCATCCGGTCCGAACCCCTGGTCGTCGCTCCCGCGGAAGAGCGAGACGTGTCCCCACCCGCCGCTCCGATCGGCGAAGACCACACGCGCCTCGTCATGGAAGTCGAAGTACGGAATGAGCAGTTCGGCCATCCGCGCTGAGCGCTCCAGCTCCCCGCCGGTCTCACGCTGCATCCCCACGGCCGTGCGCCCGGCTCGGAGCATCCCGCGGATCGCCGTCGGCTCCTCGCCGCCGTACTCGATCTGCGACCACGAGACATCCTGTTCGTTGCGGCCGTCGAGGGCGCCGAACTTCCGCACGCTCGACACCATCGCCGTCGCCGGGTCGAGTGTCGACACGCACGCGGCCACGAAGGGCACCACGGTGCCCAGGGCGACCGCGGCCTCGTCCATGAACCGGTGCAGGGGGAGGCCGGCGCGCGACATCACCTCGATGTCGCTCCGCGCACGCCCCAGAGCCAGTGCGGTGGCCATGCGAACAGTGTGCTCCCGCCGGAGAAGATCCACCATCCCAGGTATCTGGGATGCCCCAAGATCCCTCTCCGCTGGGATGGTGGCAGCACGTCGGGCGCCGTCAGACTCTCCGACGGGCGCCCATCGCGGTGCCCACCCGATCAGACATCAGACCGCTGGAGCTCATCATGACCCTGTCCGACACGACGACCGACGCCGCCCGTCCTGAGGCGGACCCGCGGGCGAACCGCCTGCGCGCCCACCTCGGAAGCCGCGTCGTGCTGCCCGGCGACGCCGAATGGGACCTGGCACGCATGCCATGGAACGTCGCCGTCGACCAACGACCGGTCGCGGTCGCCCGCCCCGAGACCGCCGAAGACGTCGTGGAGATCGTCCGTGCCGCCACTGCGGCAGGACTTCGGGTCGCACCGCAGTCCACCGGTCACGCTGCTGCTGCTCTGGCCGACACCGGGCACGCCGACACCGTGATCGTCTCGCTGGCGCGCCTGCGCGGCGTCACGGTCGACCCCGTCGCGCGCACCGCGCGCGTACTGGGCGGTTCGCACTGGAACGACGTGCTCGAAGCGACGGCCCCTCACGGCCTGACCGCTCCGCACGGGAGCGCCGGCGACGTGAGCGTCGCCGGGTACAGCCTCAGCGGCGGGTTGTCGTTCTACGCGCGGACGCACGGCCTGGCCGTCAACTTCGTCCGCGCCGTACAGCTCGTCACTGCCGACGGCGCTCTCGTGCGCGCGAGCGCCGAGGAGAACTCCGACCTCTTCTGGGCGGTCCGCGGCGGTTCCGGCGCCTTCGGAGTGGTGGTCTCGCTCGAGATCGACCTGCTCCCGTACGCGGACGTGTACGCCGGCATGCTGCTGTGGGACGCAGCGCGCGCCCCGGAGGTCGCTCGCGCCTGGGCGGCGTGGACGGCGACGGTTCCCGAGAGCGCGACGACCACCCTGCGCATCCTGAACCTCCCGCCCCTGCCCGAGCTCCCGCCCTTCCTGTCCGGCCGGTCGGTCGTGGTCATCGACGGGGCGGTGCTCGAGACGGATGACGCGGCGGCGGCGGTCCTCGCGCCGCTGCGCGAGCTCGCGCCGGAGATGGACACGTTCGCCCGTATCCCCGCCGCCGGACTGGTCGCCGTACACATGGACCCGCCGCAGCCGACTCCCGCGGTCACCGCGCACGCGGTCCTCGACGAGCTCCCGGATGACGCCATCGACGCGTTCCTGCGGGCCGGCTCGAACCGAGAACTCTTCATGACGGAGCTGCGCCACATCGGAGGAGCCGTCGCCCGGCCCGTCGCCGCCGGCGGTGCGGTGTCGGCCATGCGGGGGCGGTACATCAGCCACGCCGTCACGATGGTCCCGGTGCCCGAGGCTGCGGCCGGAGCCGATGCGGCCGTCCGCGAGGCGGTGGCGCTCTTCTCGCCGTGGCACATCGATGCCCTCGCCCTGACCTTCGTCGACGGCGGCGGGGCGGATCGTCGGATCGGGTACGGCGACGCATTCGCTCGGCTGGGCGAGCTCAAGCGCCGGTTCGATCCCGCCGCGGTGTTCTCCGCGGCACAGCCGGTGACCTGACCCGGTCGCGGTCAGGACGCGGTCGAGGTCAGCCCCGGCAGGGCCTCGCCGAGCGAGGTCACGATCGACTGCACCGCGATCGCGAGGAGGAGCAACCCGAAGATCCGGGTGAGCACGTTCATGCCGGCGGGGCCGAGGAGCTTCGCGACGAACGGGCCGAAGTAGAGCACCACCGAGCAGATGAGCCCGACGACGACCACGATGCCGAGTCCTGCGACGTAGTCGATCACCGAGGTGTAGGAGTGGGCGAAGGTGATGGCGAGAGCGATCGCCCCCGGCCCGGCGATGACCGGGATGGCGAGCGGCACGACGACCGGCGACCCGGCGGGATCGTTGGTGGCGACCGGGCTCGGCCGGGCGAGGAGCATCGCCCATCCGATCGCGGCGACGAGCAGGTTGCCAGCGATCTTGAACGCGGTGATGTCGATGCCGAAGACCTGCAGCACCCAGGTGCCGGCCAGGAGCGACACGGCGAGGATCACGATGACCGCGAGCCCGACGAGAAGCCCGATCCGGCGCTGCTGCGCGGGCGTTCGGCCGTCGGTCACCTGCAGGAAGACCGGCAGGGTGCCGATCGGGTTGCAGATGGTGAACAGCGCCACGGCGCTCGTGATCAGGGTGGGGGCGGCGATCGCGGTGTCCATGCGGCTCCGGGATGAGGACGGGGGCGCCCTCATCCTAGAACCCGCCCGACGCGGCGACCCTCCCCTCGTCGGAGCCAGGCTCGTACTCGGACACCCGGGGGGCGAACCGGTCCCATGCGCCCGACCAGGACGCCTCGAAGTCGCCGCGCGAGCGGCGGCCCGTCCGCCAGGACTCCTCCGCGTACGACAGCGCGCGGGCCACGCGGTTCAGTTCGCGCCGACGCAGGTCGGAGTCCTCGCATCCGATCGCGCAGGTCACCCATTCCTCGCGGATGCGGCCGAGGAACGGCCCCATCACCACCCAGAGGGCGATGGCGGGCGCCAGCCACACCACCGCGGCGAGGATCACCGTCGCGGCCGTTCCCAGGACGTCGGACAGCAGCAGGCCCGCCACGACCCCCACGACCAGTCCGACGAAGGGCCAGAGCCGCATCAGTACCCACAGGCGCCGTTCGAGGTCGGTGGTCTCAGGGGGAAGGATCACCAGGCGCACGCGCATCTCGCCGTAGCGGGCGACCGTCGTTTCGAGAAACCCCCAGCTGCCACGCAGTGGGCGCGAGCCGGGAGCGGTGGGGAGAGGACGCATGAGATGATCCTCGGCACCGCCCGCCCGGGGGTATCCGGTCTCGACGGATCGCCTACGCGACGCGACGTGATCCTCACGACTTCCTGACGCCCCTGCCGGGCAGGATGGCACCATGCTCACCATCCGCGTGACCGCGCCGTCGGCGCTCGCCCGCGAGCTCGCGCCGCAGCTGCGGGCGCAGCCCACCGTCATCGATCTCGTCGTCGTGCCCGGCGTCTCCGACACGGGCAACGGTGACCTGCTGCTCTTCGATGTCGCACGAGAGGACGTCAACAACATCGTTCGGCTGCTCCGGCACGCCGGAGTGCCCGAGCGCGGCGCGATCGTCGTGAGCGAGCCTCTGACGGTGGTGTCGGATGCCGCACACGCGGCCGAACGCGCCGCACCGGGTCATCCCTCCGACGGCGTCCTGTGGGCTCAGCTGGCAAGCCGCGCCACCGAGGACGCCCGTCCGTCCTGGAGCTTCTTCGCGTTCCTGCTGCTGGCGACGCTGATCGCTGGGATCGGGCGGCTCTTGGACCAGCCGATCCTCATCATCGGCGCGATGGTGGTGGGGCCGGAGTTCGCTCCGATCGCCGCAATCTGCTACGCGGCGGTGCGCCGCCGTCGGGGAATCATCGGGCCGGCGTCGGTCACGCTCTTCGGCGGCTTCGCGGTGTGCGCCCTGATCGCGTGGGGGGTGTGGGCCCTCCTCTACGCCCTCGGCATCTTCACGTACGAGCAGGCGACGACCGGCGAGGCGACGCAGTTCATCGTCAGTCCCGACGCATGGTCCTTCGTGATCGCCGTGCTTGCGGGCATCGCCGGGGTGCTTTCATCGACGACGTCGAAGTCGTCGGCGCTCGTCGGGGTCTTCATCTCCATCACGACCGTGCCCGCGGTCGGCACGATCGGACTGACCCTCGCGGTAGGGGCGTGGGCTGAGGCCGGCGCGGCGCTGGTGCAGCTCGCGCTGAATCTCGCCGGGCTCCTCCTGGCGGGAACGGTGACACTCTTCGTGCAGCTGCACGCCGGCCGGGCCATCTCCCGCCGGGTGGAGTCCCGTCGGATGGCGCGCGCCGGCGGGCATCAGGCGGGATCCATCACCAGCCGGTAGCCCATCCCCGACTCGGTGATCAGGTGCACCGGATGCGAAGGGTCGGGCTCGAGCTTCCTGCGCAACTGCGACATGTACAGCCGCAGGTACCCCGAGTCCTGCACGTTCTCGCTCGCCCAGATCTCCTTCAACAGGGTCTGACGGGTGACGAGGGCGCCGGGGTTTCGTGCCAGGAACTCGAGCATCCGCCATTCGGTGGGGGTGAGGTGCACCCGGTCGCCGTTGCGGGTCACGGCCCGCGCGGAGAGGTCGACGGTGACGTCGCCGAAGGACACGAGCGGCTCGGAGGCCGCGCCGCCGCGCCGGCGGGAGAGGGCGCGCAGCCGCGCGAGGAGCTCATCGATCTGGAAGGGCTTGGTGACGTAGTCGTCGGCGCCCGCGTCGAGCGCGTCGACCTTGTCAGCCGATCCGGTGCGCCCCGACACCACGATGATGGGCGCGCTCGTCCAGCCGCGCAGGGCCTCGATCACCTGCATGCCGTCGAGCCGCGGCATCCCGAGATCCAGGAGGACGATGTCGGGATGCGACTGGGCGGCGAGGGTGACGGCGGCGGCCCCGTCGGGGGCGGCGACGACGTCGTACCCGTGGGCTGCGAGCGTGATACGCAGCGCCCGGACGAGCTGCGGATCGTCGTCGGCGAGGAGGATCTTCATGGGCGCCCGCCTCCGGCAGGGACCGGGGTGACGGCCGCAAGCGGGAGTGAGATCACCATGGTGAGCCCGCCGCCCGGCGTGTTCTCGGGCGTGAGCGCACCGCCCATCCCTTCCGTGAAGCCCTTCGACAGGGCCAACCCGAGGCCGAGCCCCGTGGTGTTGTCGACGTCGCCGAGCCGCTGGAAGGGCGCGAACATGTCCTCTCGACGCTCGGCGCTCACACCTGGTCCGCGGTCGATGATCCGGATCTCGGCATACTGCCCGAGCCGGCTCGTGGTGACGAGCACGCGTGCACCCTCGGGACTGTGCCGCCGGGCGTTGGCGAGCACGTTCACCAGCACCCGTTGCAGCAGGACGGGGTCGGCGGTGAGTGCGGGAAGGTCGGCGTCGAGCCCGAGTTCGACATCGCCCGGCCCGAGGTCGAGCTCGTCGAGGGCTGAGAGCACGGCGCCGGCCGCATCGACGGGTGTCAGCGACACGGCGAGCACACCCGCCTGCACGCGGCTGACGTCGAGCAGATCGGTGACGAGCTGCGCCAGGGTGGACAGGCTCTCGTCGGCGGTCTCGAGAAGTTCTCGCCGGTCTTCGGCGCTCAGCTGATCGCCTGCGGCGCGGAGGCCTCCGATCGCCGCGAGCGCGGCGGCGAGGGGGCGGCGGAGGTCGTGGCTGACGGCGGACAGCAGGGCCGAGCGCACCTGGTCGGCTTCGGCCAGGGCACCGGCCGCTCGCGCGGTCGCGGTGAGGTCGGTGTGCTCGAGGGCGGCGGCGAGCTGGGCGACGATCGCGTCGAGCAGTCGCCGTTCGCGCGCCCCCAGCGTGCCGTGCAGCTCCAATCGGCCCCGGGGCTCGCCGTCGGGACCGCGGCCGACGTCCATCGTGACGTAGTCGTCGCCGCGCACGGGCTCGCCGTCCGTGGCGATCGTCGTGCCGTCGGCAGCTTCGAGGCGCACCCCGGCGAGGCCGAGGGCCTCACGGGTGCGGGTGACGAGCGCGGGAATGGCGCTTTCTCCGCGCAGGACGCTGCCGGCGACCGTCGCGAGGAGCTCCGATTCGGCTGCCGCGCGGCGGGCGACCCGCGCTGCCCGCGCGGCTTGGTCGACGATGTAGCTGACGAGGATCGCGATCACGACGTAGAGTCCGAGCGCCAGGGCGTGAAGCGGGTCGGAGATCGTGACGTTGTAGAGCGGCTCGACGAAGAGGAAGTCGAGGGTCAATCCCGAGAGCACGGCGGCGAACAGCGCCGGCCAGATGCCGCCGATGAGCGCGACGATCACGACGAGCAGCTGATACGACAGCACGTCGGAGGTGATCGACTCGTCGCTGCGGAAGGTGAGCAGCAACACCGACAGGAGCGGACCGCCGAACAGTGCAGTCACGAACCCCAGCACCCGTCGCTTGACGCTCAGGGCTCCGCCCCTTACCCGGGGGAGGGCGAAACGGCCTCCGGCGGCGGCGTGCGTGACGATGTGCACGTCGATATCGCCGGATTCCCGGATCACGGTCGCGCCGATACCCGGGCCGGTCACCGCCGCGGCGAGCCGGCCGCGACGGCTGACACCGATGACGAGCTGCGAGGCGTTGACCGAGCGCGCGAAGTCCACCAGGGCGCGCGGGATGTCATCGCCGACGACCTGGTGGTAGGTGCCCCCAAGCGACTCGACGAGGGCGCGCTGCTGGGCGAGCGCGGCCGGGCTCGAGGTGCGGAGCCCGTCCTGGCTGGACACGTGCACCGCGAGCAGCTCGCCGCCGGCCGAACGGGCGGCGATCCGCGCGCCGCGACGCAGCAGCGTCTCGCCCTCGGGTCCGCCGGTGAGGGCCACGACGACACGCTCGCGGGCCTGCCAGGTGCCCTCGATGCCGTGCTCGGCCCGGTAGGACTTCAGGGCGCTGTCGACCTCGTCGGCCAGCCACAGCAGGGCGAGTTCGCGCAGCGCCGTGAGGTTGCCCAGGCGGAAGTAGTTCGACAGCGCCGCGTCGATGCGTTCGGCGGGGTAGACCTGTCCTGACGAGAGCCGGTCGCGCAGCGACTGGGGGGCGAGGTCGACCACCTCGATCTGGTCGGCGCCGCGCACGACCGCATCGGGCACGGTCTCGCGCTGCGGGATGCCGGTGATCTGTTCGACCACCCCGTTCATCGACTCGATGTGCTGCACGTTGACGGTGGTGATCACGTCGATCCCCGCGTCGCGGAGGGCCTCGACGTCTTTCCACCGCTTGTCGTGCGGGGATCCCGGCGCGTTGGTGTGGGCGAGCTCGTCGACGAGCGCGATCTCGGGGCGTCGCGCCAGCACCCCGTCGAGGTCGAGTTCGGTCAGCTCGACCCCGCGATGTTCCACGACGCGGCGCGGCATGACCTCCAGACCCTCGATCTGCGCGGCCGTCGCGGCGCGGCCGTGGGTCTCGACGATCGCGACGACGACGTCGCGCCCCTCTCCCGCCAGCCGCCGGCCCTCTTCGAGCATCTCGTAGGTCTTGCCGACGCCCGGTGCCGCTCCCAGCAGCACGCGCAGCCGCCCGCGCTTCACCGTCTCACCCCGGCGAGGGTGATGCGGTGGGCGCGGGCGGCGGGCATGATGGGTGGTCCTTCTGTCTCTGCGGCGTCAGTCCTGGTTCCGGGCGTCCAGCGCGAGGTTCAGCTGCAGGACGTTGACGCGCGGTTCCCCGAGAATCCCGAGGTCCCTGGACTGGATCATAGACTCCACCAGGTCGCGGACGTCCTGCTCGGCGAGGCTGCGGGCCTCCGCCACGCGCGGCACCTGGAGAAGCGCGTAGGCGGGGCTGATGTGCGGGTCGAGTCCCGAGGCCGACGCGGTGACGGCGTCGGCGGGGATGTCGTCGGGCGAGACGCCCTCGCGCTCGGCGATGACGGCCTTGCGCTCCTCGATCGCGGCGATGAGGTCGGGGTTCTCAGGACCCCAGTTCGAGCCGCTCGAGGCGCCGCCGTCGTAGCCGTCACCGGCCGCCGAGGGGCGGGACTGGAAGTACTCCGGCAGGGCCTCGCCGTCGGCATCCGTCCAGGACTGCCCGATGAGGGCCGAGCCCACGACGTTTCCGGACGCGTCCTGAACGAGGGAACCGTTCGCCTGCCAGGGGAGGGCCAGCTGGCCGATGCCGGTGATGAGGAGGGTATAGCCGAGACCGAGGATGACGGTGAAGGCGACCATCGCGTGGACGGCGACGCCGACGCTGCGAAGGGTGGTGCGGGTGGCGGACATGAGGGGGACTCCTTGTTCGGGCCGAGAATGCGGGGGCTCAGAAGCCCGGGATGAGGCTCACGACCATGTCGATGAGCTTGATGCCGATGAACGGGGCGATGACGCCGCCGAGCCCGTAGATCAGCAGGTTCCGCGTCAGCAGCTGCGAGGCACTGGCGGGACGGTAGGCGACGCCGCGGAGCGCGAGCGGAATCAGGAAGACGATGACGATCGCGTTGAAGATAATGGCGCTCGTCACCGCCGACGCCGGCGACGACAGCCCCATGATGTTCAGCGCGGCCAGCCCGGGGAAGATCCCCATGAACATCGCGGGGATGATGGCGAAGTACTTCGCGATGTCGTTGGCGAGCGAGAACGTCGTCAGGGCGCCGCGGGTGATGAGCAGCTGCTTGCCGATCCGCACGATGTCGATGAGCTTCGTCGGGTCGCTGTCGAGGTCGACCATGTTGCCGGCCTCCTTCGCCGCCGACGTCCCCGTGTTCATCGCCACCCCGACGTCGGCATGTGCCAGCGCCGGAGCGTCGTTAGTGCCGTCGCCTGTCATCGCGACCAGGCGCCCGCCCTCCTGCTCCCGCTGGATCAAGGCGAGCTTGTCTTCCGGCGTCGCCTCGGCGAGGTAGTCGTCCACCCCGGCCTCGGCGGCGATCGCCTTGGCGGTGAGAGGGTTGTCGCCCGTGATCATCACGGTGCGGATCCCCATCGCGCGCAGTTCGTCGAACCGCTCGCGGAGGCCGTCCTTGACGATGTCCTTGAGGTGGATGACGCCGAGGATGCGCCCTCGCGGCTCGCCGGGCTGCGCGGGCTCGACCGGGGCGAACGTCGCGACGACGAGCGGCGTGCCGCCGGACGACGCGATCGCGTCGGTCTCGCTGATGACCTGGGCGCGCACCTGGGTCGACACCGCCGCGCCCTCCGCCTCGAGCCACGCGAGCACCGCCGACCCGGCTCCCTTGCGCACCTGAGTGCCGTCGGGCAGGTCGAGCCCGCTCATACGGGTCTGCGCGGTGAAGGGCACGGCGACCGCTCCGGCGGGCATCCGGGCGCTGACGCCCTCGGCGGCGGCGAGCTCGACCACCGACGTCCCCTCGGGGGTGGGGTCTGCCAGCGACGACAGCGCCGCCGCCTCGGCCACCTGCCGGGGGTCGACCCCCGGCATCCGCACGAACGCGCTCGCACGACGATTGCCGTAGGTGATCGTGCCGGTCTTGTCCAGGAGCAGCGTGGTGACATCGCCCGCGGCCTCGACGGCGCGTCCCGACATGGCCAGGACGTTCCGCTGCACGAGCCGGTCCATCCCCGCGATGCCGATCGCCGACAGCAGCGCACCGATCGTGGTGGGGATGAGGCAGATCAGCAGGGCGATCAGCACCGGGATGCTCGCGGGCGCGGCGGCGTAGTCGGCGATGGGGTTCAGCGTCAGCACGACGATGACGAAGACGATCGACAGGCTCGCGAGGAGGATGTTCAGCGCGATCTCGTTAGGCGTCTTCTGCCGGCTGGCTCCCTCGACGAGGGCGATCATGCGGTCGACGAACGTCTCGCCGGGCTTGGAGGTGATGCGCACGACGATGCGGTCGGACAGCACGCGGGTGCCGCCGGTGACGGCGCTGCGGTCGCCGCCGGATTCGCGCACGACGGGGGCGGACTCGCCGGTGATCGCCGACTCGTCGACGGTGGCGATGCCGTGCACGATGTCGCCGTCGCCGGGGATCAGCTCACCGGCCGAGACCACGACGACATCGCCGAGGGTCAGGTCGGCCGATGAGACCGGCGCGGTCGCCGCGCGTTCGGCGGCCGGGTCGCCGGCGGCGTCGTAGCCCGACACCCGGTTCGCCATCGTGGAGGTGCGGGTCTTCCGCAGGGTCGCCGCCTGCGCCTTGCCCCGTCCCTCGGCGACCGATTCGGCGAGGTTGGCGAAGATCACGGTGAGCCAGAGCCACACCGCGATGCCCCAGGTGAATCCGGCGGGCACGGGGGTGCCGCCCGACTCGCCCGCGCCGCCGAGGAAGGGCTCGGCGATCGCGATCACGGTGGTGAGGGCGGCGCCGACCCACACGAGGAACATGACGGGGTTCCGCCACAGTGCGGCGGGGTTGAGCTTCTTCAGCGCCCCGGGAAGGGCCTGGGCGAGCTGGGCCGCGCCGAAGGCGCGCGGGGCGCGCGGCTCTTCGGTCGTTGAGCGAGCGGAGCGAGTCGAAACGCCCTCCGCTTCGGTCGTTGAGCGAGCGGAGCGAGTCGAAACGCCCTCCGCTTCGGTCGTTGAGCGAGCGGAGCGAGTCGAAACGCCCGCTGCGTCGGCGGGATCGGTGAGTGTGGACATGTTCAGACCAGACCTTCCGCCAGGGGACCCAGCGTGAGAACGGGGAAATAGGTGAGCGCGGTGACGACCACCGCGAGGATCGCGAGAAGGCCGACGAACTGCGGCCGGTGCGTCGGCAGGGTGCCCACCGTCGTCGGGACGGGCTTCTGGGCCGCCAGCGACCCGGCGAGGGCCAGCACGAGCACCATCGGCAGGAACCGGCCGAGCAGCATCGCCACCCCCAGGGCGGTGTTCAGCCACGGGGTGTTGGCCGTCAGGCCGGCGAAGGCCGAGCCGTTGTTGTTCGCCGCCGAGGTGAAGGCGTACAGCACCTCGCTCAATCCATGGACGCCGGGGTTCCAGATCGAGGTCGACTCGACGTCTTCGCGGATGCCGGGGAGGGCGAAGCTCAGTGCCGTCCCGGCGAGCACGAGGGTCGGGGTGACGAGGATGTACAGGCTCGCGAGCTTGATCTCCCGCGGCCCGATCTTCTTCCCCAGGTACTCCGGGGTACGGCCGATGAGCAGGCCGCCGACGAACACCGCGATGACGGCGAGCACCAGCATCCCGTACAGTCCCGAGCCGACGCCGCCGGGCGCGATCTCGCCGAGCATCATGTTGATCATCGGGATCATGCCGCCGAGCGCGGTGTACGAGTCGTGCATCGAGTTGACGGCGCCGGTGGAGGTGAGGGTGGTCGCGGCGGCGTAGAGGGTCGAGCCGAAGATGCCGTAGCGCACCTCCTTGCCCTCCATCGCACTGCCGGCCAGCTGCGGCGCGGTGCCCAGGGCGAGCGATTCGAGCCAGCTGACCGCGGCGATCGAGACGATCGCGATCGAGGCCATCACGGCGAGGATCGCGTAGCCCTGACGGTTGTCGCCGACCATCCGGCCGAACGCGCGGGGCATGGCGACGGGGATCGCGAGCAGGAGGAGGATCTGCAGCACGCTCGTCCACGGGGCCGGGTTCTCGAACGGATGCGCCGAGTTGGCGTTGAAGAATCCGCCGCCGTTCGTGCCGAGCTCTTTGATGGCCTCCTGCGAGGCGACCGGACCGCCGGGGATCAGCTGGGTGCCGCCGGTGGCGGTGGTGATCTCGGTGAAACCGTTGACGTTCTGCACGACGCCGGCGATGAGCAGGGCGATCGCCGCGAGGATCGACAGCGGCAGGAGCAGGCGCCCGACGCCGCGGACGAGGTCGACCCAGAAGTTTCCGATCGTGGCGGCGCCCCGCCGGGCGAATCCCCGCACGAGGGCCACCGCGACGGCGATGCCGACGGCCGCCGAGACGAAATTCTGCACGGCGAGTCCGGCGAACTGCACCGTGTAGCCGAGAGTCAGCTCGGGGGAGTACGACTGCCAGTTCGTGTTGGTCACGAACGAGACCGCGGTGTTGAACGCCAGCGCCTCAGGCACGGCGGGAAGACCCAGCGAGAAGGGCAGGAACTGCTGCAGCCGCTGGAGAGTGTAGACGAAGAGCACGCCGACGGCCGAGAAGATCAGCACGCTTCGCGCGTAGACCTGCCAGCTCTGCTCGGAGCGGGAGTCGACGCCGATGAGGCGGTAGAGCCCCCGCTCCACGCGCAGGTCGCGGTCGGAGGTGAAGAGGTGGGCGATGTAGTCGCCGAGGGGTCGATAGATCAGCACGAGGAGGAGGACGACGGTGGCGACCTGCAGCACACCGGTCCAGACGGAGGAGGCGTCCATCAGAACTTCTCCGGCTTCACCAGGGCGACGACGAGGTAGACGATCGCGGCGACGGCGAGGACCGTGGCGATGAGCGAGAGCACGGTCACAGCCGCTCCACCCCCTTCACGGCGAGGCCGACGAGGGCGAAGAGGGGCGAGGGTCGCCAGGAGGTAGATGACATCGAGCACGAGATGCGATGCAACACCCGTGGATGCTGCGGATCCGGCGTCCTCACGGAATCCCTACGGCCGGGCGGCTGCTCCTCACGGGTTGCTCACGGTCGCGTTGCGGGTCTCGCGCGCCTCGCTCCCCTCCTCTCTCCTCTCTCCTCGCGCCTCTCCCCTTTCCTCTCTCCCGAGACGAGGACGATCGGCCCGGGCGCGTACGTTCTGCCGCGAAACGTCCGCGTCTCGGCCGATTGCGCTCGCGCCGCGCGGTCAGGTCACGGTCGCCACAGCCGACTGCGGCCGGCCATGACCCACGCGACGACCAGGAGCACGGCGAATGCCGCCGCGAGCCCTGCGACCCACCCCGTCCCCATTCCGATGACGACCGCACCGATGCCGGCGAGCAGCGTGGTGCCTGTCGCGGTGCCGACGTCCTCCCCGACCCCGAGGACCACTCCGCCGTGCGCGCGATTTGTGCCGTCGAAGCCCCGGAATCGTTCGAACGCCAGCGTCATCACCTTCGGATAGACCACACCCATCGCCATCCCGATCAGTGCCGAGACCAGGCCCAGCCCGATCGCCCCGATCGCCACGCTTTTCGTGAGGCCCACGGCGAACATCGCCACTCCGAGGGCTGCGAGGGGGAAGGCGACGGCGGCCAACAGGTACGAGCCTCTCGCTGACACGCGCGCCCCCAGGCCGCCAGCACTGAACAGCGCCCACGCGAGGGGACCGATCGACACCAGCACCGTCCCGATGACTCCGGAGGCGTCGAGATACGTCGCCGAAAGGAGCGGGACGAGCGCGTTGATGCCGAAATAGCTCCCACAGACGAGCGCCAGAATCCATCCGCCCGCCTGGGCCTGACGCTCGCCCGGGACGGTCAGCCGAAGGGCGCGACGGAAGGGCACGGCGAGAGTCAGGGCGAGGGCCGCCACAGCGATCGCGACGCCGAGCGGTGTCTCCGATGCGATTCCGAATTGGGCGACGAGCACGCCGGCGGCGATCGACAGGAACGCCCATGGTGCGCGAATCTTCGCCGGATCAGGGGGTCGTTGCCATCCGACGACCCGCAGGTATCGGGACATCAGGGCTCGCGCGATCACGATGAGCACGGCCGGCCAGGCCATCGATGCCCGCCAGCCGACGGTGACGAGGAGGACGCCGTTGACCGCAGGGCCGGCAAGGGCGGGTGCCACCCACATGAGCGCGTAGAGACCGAACGCGCGCTCGCGCTCCTTCGCGTCGGGAAAGACGTCGGAGAGCACACCCATCCCGAGCCCGCCCATGATGCCGGCCGCGACGCCTCGCACTGCGAGGCCCGCGATGAGTACCTCCATCGACGGGGCGCCGGCGGAGAGGGCCACGCCGACGATGAGCATGGCCGTGGAGATCCCCAGCTGTGCCTGCGCGCCGATACGGCCGTAGAGGTAGGCACCGAACGCCATGAACGCGATGCTGACCACACCGGTGATGGTGACGGCCGGTCCGTACAGCGCGAGTCCGTCCAATTCGGCCGCTGCTACGGGGAGGACGGCGGCGTAGCTCAGGCCGGTCACGCTCGCCGCGAACTCGGCCAGCAGAAGCGCGGCCAGCAGCCGACCCCGCGGCCCTCGGAACAGAAGGCGGAGTGCGGGGCGATCGGCGGCGGTCATCGCCGACAGCCTAGACAGTCCGGTCCGCTCAGGGTCCGGCCGCAACGATCATTGCGCTGAGACGAGGACGATCGGCCCGGGCGCGTACGTTCTGCCGCGAAACGTCCGCGTCTCGGCCGATCGTGCGCGCGCCGGCAGAGGGGCCCGAAGTACGCGCGCCGGCAGAGGGCGCGAAGGGGCCGAAGGGGGAGAAGAGGGGATGCCGCGGGGCCCGCGTCACTCGTCGGGGCGGGCCTCCAGGCTCGACCGTTCGGCGATCGGGGGCGCCTCGATGGCCGGGTCGAACGGCCGGCCGGCGCGGTCCTGGCCGGGAAGGGGGCGCGAGCGGCGCCCGTAGATGAGCTCGGACGAGTCGAGCAGCCACGGGACGAGGGTGATCGTGACGCCGTGGATCAGCATGAGCTGCTGGGCGATGCGCCGCGCGCGGCGGTTGTGGAGGAAGGTCTCCCACCAGTGCCCGACGATGTACTGCGGCAGGTACACCGTCACCACGGCTGACCCGTGCTTCTCGCGGTACTGACGGATGAACTCCGCGACGGGCTGGGCGTAGTAGCGGTAGGGCGACTCGAGGATGACGAGGGGCACCGGCATCCGCTGGTCCTGCCACGCCTGCTGCAGCGCGTCAGCATCTTCATTCGTCACCGCCACGTGCAGGGCGATCGTCTTGTCGTGCCGGGCAGCCAGGGCGTAGTCGAGGGCCTTGGCGACAGGCTTCTGCAGCTTGCTGACGAGGATGAGAGCGATGTCGCCTGACGATCCGTATCGCACGGGCTCGTCGATGCGGATCTCGTGGTCGACGTCGCGGTAGTAGCGGTTCACCCCGACCATGAGGACCGCGAGGACGGGGATGGCGAGGAAGACCAGCCACGCTCCGTAGATGAACTTCGTGGCCGTGACGATGAGCAGCACGGCCACCGTCATCGCCGCTCCGGTGGAGTTGATGGCGAGTCCGATCAGCACCGAACGGCGTTCCGCGGCCGCCCGCGGATCGCGCCGCGCCTCGATCCGTGTGGTCTGACGAAGCTCTCGACGCCAGTGCCGCACCATGCCGATCTGCCCGAGGGAGAACGACACGAAGACGCCGATGATGTAGAGCTGGATCAGCGTGGTGAGGTTCGCCTGGTACACGACCAGGACCACGATGGCCGCGAGCCCGAGGATGATCATGCCGTTGGAGAACACCAGGCGGTCGCCTCGCGTGTTGAGCGCCTTCGGTGCGTAGCCGTCGCGGGCGAGCACCGAGCCGAGCAGCGGGAAGCCGTTGAACGCCGTGTTGGCGGCGAGCAGCAGCACGCACGCGGTGGCGGCCTGCACGATGAAGAACGGAATCGAGCCCATCCCGAATGTCGCCGCGGCGATCTGCGCCATGAGGCTCGGCTGCGGGGTGGTCTCGCACGCGAAGCCCACGAGGGTGCAGGGGTCTTCGGCGTAGTGCACCTGCGAGATGAGCCCGACCGCGGTGAGGCCGGCGAACAGGACGATGGCGACGCCGCCCATGAGCACGAGGGTCCACTGCGCGTTCTTGACCTTCGGGCGACGGAAGGCCGGCACGCCGTTCGAGACCGCTTCGACACCGGTGAGGGCGGAGCATCCGCTCGAGAACGCCCGCAGGATGAGGAGGATCGTCGCGGCCTGCGTCAGCTCCTCGGCCTGGACGGCGTACTCGGCGCTCGACGCGATCGGCGGGTCGCCGAGTGCGGTGCGGATGAGGGCGACCACCACCATCACGGCGACCGATCCGATGAAGACGTAGGTGGGGATCGCGAAGGCGAACGAGGCCTCGCGGACCCCGCGGAGGTTCACGAGGACGAGCAGGATCACGAACCCGACCGCGAACTCGATGCGGAAGGGCGCCAGCTCGGGAATCGCCGAGATGATGTTGTCGACGCCCGACGCGATCGACACGGCCACGGTCAGCACGTAGTCGACGAGCAGCGCCGAGGCGACGACGACCCCCGGCACCTCGCCGAGGTTGGTGCGCGCCACCTCGTAGTCGCCGCCGCCTGAGGGGTAGGCCTTGATGAGCTGGCGGTAGCTCAGCACGACGACGACGAGCAGCACGACGACGGCGACCGCGACCCCGGGGCTGAAGGCCAGGAACGCCGTGCCGCCGATCAGCAGGATCATCAGGAGTTCCTGCGGGGCGTAGGCGACCGAGCTCAGCGCATCGGAGGCGAAGATCGGCAGCGCGCGGCGCTTGGGCAGCAGCTGGTCGTCGAGCTTTTCGGAGGTGAGGGGGTCTCCCAGCAGGAGGCGTTTTGCGCGAGGGGATTCCTCCACCGGCTCGCGACCATCAGTCGTCACGGCCGATGACATTACGCCTGTCGCGGCGCGTGCGCACCATGTCGCGACCGGGTGGCCCGAGAGCCGCGGTTCGCGGCGAGAGGACGATCGGCCCGCGGGAGTACTTTTCGCGGCGAAACGTACGCCTCTCGGCCGATTCTCCGCGCGCGGGGAAGGAAGGCGGTGCCCGCGCAGAGAGAAGGTGCCCGCGCGGGGAGGGGAAGCGGAGGCTGCGCGGATGAAGGTTCCCGCGCGGACAAAGGTGCCCGCGCAGAGAGGGAGAGGATGCGCCGGATCAGCGCGCGGCGAGGAACTCCCGCGCCGCGGTGACGAGGTTCGCCACGCCGTTGTCGAGGGTGGGCTGCAGGAGCGGAGCGAAGAACGGCGAGTGGTTGGTGGGGATCTCGCGTTCGATGCTCCCGGATGCCGCGGCGTCGGCGTACACCTGAGGGTCGACGCCTCCCCAGAACCAGAACACCAGCGGCACTCCTGCTTCGCGGGCGAACCAGGAAACATCCTCGCTGCCGGTGAACATGCCGGGGTCAACGACCTTGTCGTCGCCGAAGGCGCGGGTGAACGCCGCGCTCAGGCGCGCCGTCGCCTCGTCGTCGTTGATCGTCGGCGGGAGGCTGTGGTCGACCTTGATGACCGGCTCCTCCTCGGCGCCCGAGGCCTGCGCCTCGGCCCGGACGATGCGTTCGACCTTCTCGAGCACGCGGGCACGGGCCGCGTCGTCGGGATAGCGGAGGCTGAGCTCGAGCACGGCCTCGGCGGGGATGATGTTGTTCTTCAGGCCGGCGTGGATCGACCCGACGGTGACCACGGCGACATCGCGCGGGTCGGTCTCGCGCGAGACGACGGTCTGCAGCCGCATCACCGTGGCCGCGGCCATCACGACGGGGTCGATCGTGGCCTGCGGCCGCGAGCCGTGGCCGCCTCGGCCGAGAAGCGTCACGCGCAGTCCGTCGGAGGCGGCCATCTGCGTGCCCGGGCGCACGCCGATGGTGCCCGCCGGGAGCGGGGTGACGTGCTGGCCGAGCACGATGTCGGGGCGGGGGAAGCGGTCGAGAACGCCGTCGGCGATCATCGCCTGCGACCCGGCGCCGTACTCCTCGGCGGGCTGGAAGACGGCCACCACGGTGCCCCGCCACTCGTCGGTGGTCGCAACCAGGCGCTCGAGCGCGCCGAGAAGAGCGGTGACGTGCATGTCGTGGCCGCACGCGTGCATGACCGGCACGTCGAGGCCCTGCGGGTCGACACCGCGCGCGGTGCTGGCGTAGGCGAGGCCGGTGCGTTCCTCGACGGGGAGGCCGTCCATGTCGGCGCGCAGCCACACGACCGGGCCGCGCTCGCCATCGGCGGCGTTGTCGTCGTCGTTGCGAATCACCGCGGCAAGGCCGGTGCGGCCGATGCCCTCTTCGAACTCGATTCCGAGCTCCGTCAGACGCTGCGCGATGGCCCCGGCGGTGCGGGTCTCTTGGAACGACAGCTCGGGATGACGGTGGAGGTCGGTGTAGATCGCGTCGAGGTCGAGGGCCATACCGCCGAGCCTAACCTGCGAACACCGGGCGGCTCCGGGCCGGCCGGTGAGCCGCGCGCGGAGTCAGCCCGCCGCGCGGGCGGTGGAGCCGCGCACGACCAGCTCGTACGGCAGGCGCCGCGACGGGCGATCCTCGACGGGCGCGACCGCATCGATCTCGGCGAGGATCGCGTCGGCAGCCCTCTCACCCTGACCGAGCGGGAACTGGTCGACCGTGGAGAGCCGGAAGAACTCGCCGAGCTCGTGCCCGTCGATGCCGATGATCGAGAGGTCCTCCGGCACCCGGTAGCCGAGCTCTCGCGCGGCGAGCAGCGCGCCGATCGCCATCTCGTCGGAGGCGGCGAAGATCGCTGTCGGGCGCTCGCCGGGGCGCCCGAGGAGCTGCTTGGCGGCGCGGAAGCCGCCCTCGATCGTGAAGTCGGCGGGCTCGTACAGGGCCGGCCGCGCGGGGAACCCGGCGTCGGCCAGCGCCTGCTCGAAGCCCTGCCGCCGCTGGGTCGGCACGTGGAAGTCGACGTCGAACTCGGGGCTCGCGCCGATGTGGGCGATGTCGCGATGGCCGAGCGCGAGGAGGTGCTCGGTGGCGAGCCGGGCCACGGCCACGTCATCCATCGTCAGGGTGTCCAGCCGCGGGCTCGGCCCGCCGATCGCGATGACCGGCAGGTCGAGCTGCCGCAGCCGCTCGAGTTCGTCCTCGCCGAGTTCGAGCGAGATCGCGATCACCCCGTCCACCCGCTGGCGGCGCAGGAACGTCTCGAAGATCGCGTGCCGCTCGGCGGCGTCGTTGGTGAGGCTGTACAGCGTGATGTCGTAGCCGCGGCGCATGAGCGAGGTCGAGATGCCGCTCAGCACCGTGCTGAAGAACCAGCGGTCGAGGAACGGCACGAGCACCCCGATGTTGCGCCGGCGGCCCGAGGCCAGGCTCGATGCCGACGCCGACACGACGTAGCCGAGGCTCTTCGCGGCATCCTCGACCCTCGTCTTCGCCGTCGCCGAGACATGGCCGCGGCCGCTCAGCGCGCGGGAGACCGTGGCGGTGGACACGCCGGCCAGGCGTGCCACCTCATCGATGCTGACCACGTCGCCCCCTCGCTCGTCGTCCCGCGCGCCTGCGCCGCTCAGTCCTCGGTGAGCCAGACCGCCGTGTCGACGGGCAGCGTGCGACCGTCGACCGGCCCGCTCGCGACCAGGACGTCACCCGCCGGCAGCTCGACCGGGGCGGCGCCGAGGTTGGCGATCACCCGCACCGAGCCGTTGCGGAACGCCACCACGTCGTCGCCGAATCCGTCGATCCACTCCAGGCCGCCGGCACCCAGCTGGTGGGCGCGGCGCTCGGCGAGAAGGCTCCGGTACAGCGACAGCGTCGAGCCGCCGTCGGCGCGCTGGACGTCACGGGCCACACCCGCCCAGTCGGCCGGCTGCGGCAGCCACGCCTCGCCGGTCGTGCTGAAGCCGAACGCGGGCGCGTCGCTCTGCCACGGCAGCGGCACGCGGCAGCCGTCGCGGCCGTAGCGCTCGCCGCCGGTGCGGAACCAGGTGGGGTCCTGGCGGGCGTCATCGGGCAGGTCGACGACCTCGGGGAGGCCGAGCTCCTCACCCTGGAAGAGGTACGACGAACCGGGGAGCGCCAGCATGACGGTCGTCGCGGCGCGGGCGCGGCGCAGTCCGACATCCGGAATCGGCTTGCCGGGGGAGTCGGGACCGATGCCGTGCCCCTGCGGGTTCTCGGCCGTCAGCGCGAGGCGCGACGCGTGACGCACGACGTCGTGGTTGGAGAGCACCCAGGTGCTCGGCGCACCGACACCCGGGAAGGCGCGCAGGGACTCGGTGATGACCTCGCGCAGCTCCGCGGCGTTCCACGGCGTCGACAGGTACGGGAAGTTGAAAGCCTGGTGCATCTCGTCTTCGCGGACCCAGAGCGCCGTCTTGTCGGCAGTGGGCAGCCACGCCTCGGCGGCGAGGACGCGGTCGCCCTCGTACTCCGCGAGCAGGGCGTTCCAGTCGCGGTAGACGTCGTGTACGCCCTCCTGACCCCAGTAGGGCACGTCCACCTCGCCGCCGCCCATCGAGTCGGCGGTGGAGGGCGGGGTGTAGTCGGGAAGGCCCTCCGCCTTGACCAGGCCGTGCGCGACGTCGACGCGGAAGCCGTCGACGCCACGGTCGAGCCAGAAGCGGAGGATGCGACGGAACTCTTCGCGCACCTCTTCGTTGGTCCAGTCGAAGTCGGGCTGCGAGGTGTCGAACAGGTGCAGGTACCACTGACCGGGGGTGCCGTCGGCCTCGGTCACGCGGGTCCAGGCCGGGCCGCCGAAGACCGACTCCCAGTTGTTCGGGGGCACGTCGCCGTCGATGCCACGGCCCTCGCGGAAGATGTAGCGCGCACGCTGAGGGCTGCCGGGCGCGGCGGCGAGAGCCTGCTGGAACCACTCGTGCTGATCGGAGGAGTGGTTGGGAACGAGGTCGACGATGACCCGGATGCCGCGCGCGTGCGCCCCCTCGAGCATGTCGTCGAAGTCGGCGAGCGTGCCGAAGAGCGGGTCGACGTCGCAGTAGTCGGCGACGTCGTATCCTGCGTCCTTCTGGGGGCTGCGCATGAAGGGCGACAGCCAGATCGCGTCGACGCCGAGCTCAGCGAGGTCGTCGAGGTGGGCGGTGACGCCGGGAAGGTCGCCGATGCCGTCACCGGAGGTGTCGGCGAACGAGCGCGGATAGATCTGGTAGATGACGGCGGTGCGCCACCACTCGGAACCGGGGGTGGAGGAGCGGTCTGCGGGGGATGTGACCGTTTCGGGCGAAGTCATGCGCTCACAATACTGCAAGCGCTTACATTTTCCTGAGTATGTTGCGCGCGCGACTAGGGTGGCGGGGTGACCGCCTCCGGCCCCCTCGCCCGCGCCGAATCGTTGATCACCGTCATCCCCGACTACCCGTCGCCGGGCATCCAGTTCCGCGACATCACTCCGCTCCTCGCAGACGCCGCCGCGCTCCGCGCGGTGACCGAGGCGCTCATCGCCCCCTTTGCGGGCAGCTTCGACGTCGTCGCCGGCGTCGAGGCGCGCGGGTTCCTCCTCGCCGCCGCCGCGGCGATCGCCGCCGACACCGGCGTCGTGCCGGTGCGCAAGGCCGGAAAGCTCCCGCGGCCCGCGGCGGCGGTCGACTACGCCCTCGAGTACGGCAATGCCACGATCGAGGTGCATGACGACCTGCCTCGCGGCGCGCGCGTTCTTCTCGTCGACGACGTGCTGGCCACCGGCGGCACCCTCGCCGCGGCGCACGAACTGTTCGCCGCGGTCGGCGCCGACGTCACCGGCACCGCGGTGCTGCTCGAGCTCGAGGCGCTCGGCGGCCGGGAGGTGCTGAGTCGCGTCGAACGCGACATCCACACCGTCTTCCGGGCCTGACGGAGTGAACCCGAACCCTGGTGCTTGACCCTGACACGGTGTCAGGCTCTGTCGTGGAATCACCATGTTGAGCATCGGAGAATTCGCCCGGCTGGCCGGAGTGTCGGTCCGGATGCTGCGTCACTACGACCACCTCGGTCTCCTCACGCCCGAGCGCGTCGACCCCTGGAGCGGCTACCGCTCGTACGGCGTCGGCCAGCTCGAGCGCGCCAACCGCATCGTCGCTCTGAAGGACCTCGGGTTCACCCTGGATCAGGTCGGACGGATGCTGGACGGCGGCCTCTCACAGGAGGACGTCGCGCTCCTCCTGCGTGAGCGGCGCGAGGAGCTGCGGTCGCAGATCGCCGCAGACCGGCATCGGCTCGCGGCGGTCGAGGCGCGTCTCCGCGTCATCCAGAAGGAGATTCCCATGACGGAATACATCGAAACCGCCCTGCCCGAACTGCACGTGGTGCAGCAGACCGCGCGCATCGAGGAGATGTCGCAGATCGAGGCCGAGATCGGCTACATGTTCACGCGCGTGAACGAAGCGATCGCCGCGGCGGGCGCCGCGCACACCGGGCCCGGCGTGGCGATCTACACCACCGACGGCGACGGCATGATCGCCGCCGCGGCGGAGCAGATCGGGGATGCCGCGACCCCGCCGGGGCTCGAGCGGGCGACCGTGCCCGCGGCATCCCGTGCCCTCACCGGGCGGTACGAGGCCGACGACCTGCTGGGGATCCAGCGCGCGTGGCAGGACCTCGTCGCCGAGGGCGAGCGGCGGGGGCTGTCGGTCGCGGGACCGGCCCGCGAGGTGTACCTCGAAACGCCGATGGATCCGGGCGGCACCCGCTGGGTCGTCGATCTGCAGCAGCCGGTCGCCTGACCCTGGGGCGGGACGCGGAGGGTCGGCGCCGTTTCGACTCGCTGCGCTCGCTCAACGACCGGGGCAGGGCGGGCGTTCACCGGTCGTTGAGCGAGGAGCGAAGCGACGAGACGAAACGCGCGGTGCGGCGTTCCGTCCCCGCCGAGACCCACCATCCCCGCCGAGACCTACCGCGCCACGGTAGGTCTCGGCGCGGGAGGTGGGTCTCGGTGCGAGACCGCCCGCTCGGGCGCCCCGACGGGTGTCGAAATCGGCGAGGCGGCTCCGACACACTGAGAGGGCCGCGCCCGGCGGCCGGAAGTGAGGGAGTTCCGATGCAGTACCTGATCCTGATCCACAACAGCCCGGCCGTGATCGACCTGTTCGCGAAGATGTCCGACGACGAGCGCGCGGCGGCGTTCCAGGTCTACTGGGACGTCGTGTCCGACCTTCAGTCCACGGGGGAGCTCGTCTCCTCGGAGGCGCTCGACACCGCCGCCCAGAAGCACGTCCTGCGCGGTGCCGACGGCCCGGTCGTCACCGATGCACCGCTGCCGGAGCTGACCGAGGTGGTGTCGGGCTACTACCTCGTGGATGTCGCCGACGAGGCCCGCGCCACCGAGATCGCCGCGCGGTTTCCCGAGGCCGTCGTGCCGGGCGGGATGCGCATCGCCCGCATCTGGACCGACGCGGACTTCGCCGAGAACACGTGAACCCGGCGCCGCTCGGGGCGGTGACCGCCGCCGCGCGGTCGGCTGCACCGCGGGCGCTCGCGGTGATGGTGCGGCGCACGGGCGGCTTCGACGACGCGGAAGACGCGGTGCAGGAGGCGCTCGCCGCCGCCTGGACGCAGTGGCCGCGCGAGGGCGTTCCCGACAACCCCGCGGCGTGGCTGGTGTCGGTCGCGTCGCGCCGGTACGTCGATGCGGTCCGATCGGATGCCGCGCGGCGGGCGCGCGAGGAGAGGACCGCGCGAGAGGAGCCCGGCGGGCCCGTCGCGCAGGTCGACGACACTCTGCGCCTCTTCCTGCTCTGCTGTCACCCGTCGCTGTCTCGCGCGTCGCAGATGGCGCTCACCCTGCGCTGCGTCGGTGGGCTCACGACCCGCGAGATCGCGCGCGGCCTGCTTTCGACGGAGTCGACGGTCGCGCAGCGGATCTCGCGGGCGAAGGCGTCGCTTCGCGGGGTCACGCTCGACGCCGGTGGCCCCTTGGCCGACCGCGTCCCCGTGCTCCTGGACGTCCTGAGCCTCATCCACACCGAGGCGCACTCTGCGGCCGAGGGTGAGGAGATCGCACGACCCCTCCTCGGTGCCGAGGCGCTGCGCCTCGCCCGGCTGCTCCTCTCTCTCAGTCGTCCCGGCGATCCGTGGCGACCCGAGGCCATGGGTCTGGTGGCGCTCATGCTCCTCACCGACGCGCGGGGGCCTGCGCGCGTCGATGGCGAGGGTGTGCTCATCCCGCTCGCCCAGCAGGACCGAACGCGGTGGCGCGCCGACCTCATCGCCGAGGGCGCCGAGCTGCTCACCGCCGCCCTCGCGCTCCGCGCCGCCGGACGCTATCAGGTACGCGCCGCCATCGCCGCGGTCCACGACGAGGCCGCAACCGCGGCCGACACCGACTGGCGGCAGATCCTCGGACTCTACGAGGTGCTCCGCCGCCTCGACCCGGGACCGGTGAGCGAGCTCGGCCGCGCCGTCGCGATGGGGGAGGTGGCGGGCCCCGCGGCCGGTTTGCAGATCGTCGCTGCGTGGGAGGGGCGGGCCTCGCCGCTTCGCGTCGCGGCGGTGCGCGCACACCTTCTGGATCGGGCGGGGCGGACCTCGGAGGCGCGGCGCGAGTACGAGCGCGCCGCGGGGTTGACGCGCAACGGCGCAGAGCGCCGCTGGTTCCTCGACGCGGCGGGAGCGCCGTAGGGAGGACGCCTGATCGGTGAGCGAGGAGCGAAGCGACGAGACGAAACGCCCACCGGACAGCGCCGCGTTTCGACTCGCTCCGCTCGCTCAACGACCGGGGCGGGGGCGCCGCGTTTCGACTCGCTCCGCTCGCTCAACGACCGGGGTGGGCGCGTTTCGATCCGCTCCGCTCGCTCAACGACCGGGGCGGGGGCGCCGCGTTTCGACCCGCTGTGCTCGCTCAACGACCGGGCACGGGCGCCGCGCCGCGGCATCCGTCATACGATCGAGCGGTGCTGGTGCTTGCTGCGATCGTCCTCTTCGTCAACGCGCTCTTCAACGCCGTCGTGTGGCCGAGGTTCTACCCGCGCATCGCGAACGACCCCCGCGCCCGCGGCACCGACGGGCGCCGCACGGCGTTCTACCGGGTGCACGTCGTGCTGATCACGCTCGCCCTGGTGCTGGCGGTCGTGAGCGTCGGGACGGGCATCGCCCTGCTCGTCATCGCCTGACCTGAGGGTCCGACCCGAGCAGCTACAGCAGCCCTACCCCGAGGTTGATCGGGCTGCCCTCGATGTTGCCGATGATCCCCCGGATGATCGCGGTGCCGTCGGTGCCGCGCAGGCTCTCGTACCAGGCGGCGGTGATCGACGGGTCGTAGCCGTGGGTCTCTTCCCCGCGCTTGCGCGCCCGCAGCACGAGCTCTCCCGCACGCTCGGTGCGCATCTTCTCGTAGCGGCGGAGCGAGTCCTCGACCCCCACGGTGTGCGTGGTGAGGCTGATCGCCAGCGCGAAGCTGTCTTCGAGCGCCGAGCACGCGCCCTGCCCGATGTCGGGCGCGGTGTTGTGGGCCGCGTCGCCGAGGATCGCCACGCGCCCGCGCGTCCACGTGTGCAGCGGATCGATGTCCCAGATCTCCACCCGGTTCAAAGACTCCGCAGGACGGATGCCGCTGATCAGCCGCCGCACCTCGGGCGACCAGTGCCCGAAGGCGGCTTCGAGAGGCGCGACGCCATCCTCCCGCTCGTACGGGAGCCCCGCCGGCTGCGGGATGTCGAACCAGAAGTAGAACCGGTCGTCGGCGACGGGCATCACCGCGGCGCGCTTGCCCTCGGCGACCCAGGTCGTCCACTGATCGAGCGGCGCGATCGCGGGAGAAGCCGCCACCAGCCCGTTGAAGTTCGTGTAGCCGGAGTACTGCCGCTCGACGCGGAAGCCGCCCTCATCGGCCCGGGTGATCCAGTCGCGGGTGAGGGAGCGCGCCCCGTCGGCGCCGATGAGCAGGTCGGCGGTGTCGGTGGAACCGTCGGCGAAGACGGCGATCACCTTCTCGCCCTCCTCGCGAATCCCGACGAGCTCGTGCCCGAGGTGGACCCGGTCGAGCCCGAAGGTGTCCATGAGCAGCGCCTGCAGCTCGGCGCGCGAGACGGGGTAGGGCCGCTGTCCGGTGTGCGCGGTCACCGGTGCGAGGCTGAAGCGGCATAGCTGATCGCCGGTGTGGCCGTCGTGGTAGGCCATGTGATCCATCCGGCCGCCGAGGCGCGCGACCTCCTCGCCGAGGCCCAGCCAGTTGAGCACCTTCACGCCGTTCGACCACAGCGAGAGGGCGGCGCCGACCGGTCGGTTCTGTCGCATCCGGTCGTAGATCACCACGTCGTGCCCGTGCCGGGCGAGCGCGATCCCCGCGCTCGTGCCTCCGATACCGGCTCCGATGATCACGACCTTCACGTTTCAGCTCCCGCGGTAGGTGGAATAGGAGAAGGGGCTCAGCAGCAGCGGCACGTGCAGGTGCGTGTCGTCGGTGACGCGGAACGTGACCGTCACCGACGGGTAGAAGGTGTCGACGCCCAGACCGGCGTAGTACGCCCCGGTGGCGAAGCTCA
Organism: Microbacterium sp. SLBN-154; assembly: GCF_006715565.1. Classification (NCBI taxonomy): domain Bacteria; kingdom Bacillati; phylum Actinomycetota; class Actinomycetes; order Micrococcales; family Microbacteriaceae; genus Microbacterium; species Microbacterium sp. SLBN-154. The sequence goes on along the minus strand of NZ_VFNL01000001.1, from coordinate 426,214 downwards.
GCACGTGGGTGCCGTGGTCGAGGAACTCGGGCCCGAGGCTGAGGCGCCCGTCGAGGTCGGTCTCGCCCGACGCGATCTGCACGATGCGCGGCTCGTCGCCCATTTTCGACAGGACGACGGCGACCCCGCTCGCGGGGAAGCCGGTGGAGGCATCGAGGACGTGGGTGGTGAGCTGGCCGGTCATGGCATCATCCTGACGCCACCCGCTCGGCCGACACGGTCTCGCGCAGCCGCAGCAGAGCGATCTCGGCCAGCTGGCCCGCCGCCTCGGCGACCTCCGACTCGGGGGTGTTCGCCAGGCGCCGCTCGAGCTCGGCGAGCATCTCCTCGGCCGAGCGCCCGCGGGCCCGGATGAGGAACACGCGCCCGAACCGGGCCTCGTACCGGGTGTTGCCGGCCGCGATCCGCTGGGCGACGTCGGAAGCGGCATCCGTCATCGCGGCCTGCTCCCGACGCGACGCGGTCGCGGAAGGGTCGTCGCCCTCGCGGCGCTCGCCGATCCGGGGATGCTGCGCCAGCGCCTGGTCGAGATCGGCGGCGTCCCAGGTCGCGGCCTCGGTCGCTGCCGTCTCTTCCAACGCCTCGCGCGTGGGGTACGGGCGCCCCGCGAGCACCGCAGTCACCCACCGCGGGATCGCCGCCCACAGGCTCACCAGATCGCGCGCTTCGCCCTCGTCGAGGGCGTTGAAGTCGCCGATGCGCATGACGGTCCTCCCGCGGGGGTGCTGCTGGAGGCTCACGCTACGAAGCGCGCCGACACGTTTCGGTTTCCCTCGTGTAAACATCGCGTTGCCGCACCGCCGTTCACATCGACGAAACGCGGCGGGGGGAGGATGGGGCATCCGCCGCGCGGCGGACCCGACGAAGGAGCGCCGATGGCCGACCCCCGAAGCGCCGGCAGCGGTGTCATCCGCGCCGCGCGCGCGTGGGTGGCTGGCCGCTTCCGCCCCGCCGACGTCGAGTACGTCGACGGCGTCATCACCCGGGTCGACGATCCGTCGGGACCCGCGCGGGGCGCCCACATCGTCCCGGATGACGCGGTGCTGCTGCCGGGCCTCGTCGATTCGCATGTGCACGTCAACGAACCCGGTCGCACCGAGTGGGAGGGATTCCGCTCGGCGACCCTCGCCGCCGCGGCCGGCGGGGTGACGACGATCGTCGACATGCCCCTGAACTCCCTGCCACCGACGATCACGGCCGACGCGCTCGCCGTTAAGAAGGCCGCAGCCGCCCCGTCGGCCTACATCGACGTCGGGTTCTGGGGTGGCGCGGTGCCCGAGAACCTCGGTGCCCTCGAGCCGCTGCACGACGAGGGCGTGTACGGGTTCAAGTGCTTCCTCTCTCCCTCGGGCGTCCCCGAGTTCGGTCACCTCGACCGCGCCGAGCTCGCGGCGGCGATGGACGAGATCGCCGCACTCGGCTCGCGGCTCATCGTCCACGCCGAAGACCCCGCGCACCTCCACGCCGACGGCGCGATCGGCCGGGACTACGCCGCGTTCCTCGCCTCGCGGCCCGCCGCGAGCGAGGCCTCGGCCATCGAGACGGTCATCGCCGAGGCCCGCCGCTCCGGCGCCCGCGCGCACATCCTGCACTTGAGCGACGCGGGCTCCCTCCCCGCCATCCGCCGCGCGAAGGCCGAGGGCGTCGACCTGACGGTCGAGACCTGCCCGCATTACCTCACGATCTCGGCCGAGGAGATTCCGCCCGGGTCGCCCGAGTTCAAGTGCTGTCCGCCGATCCGGGATGCCGCGAACCGCGACCGGCTGTGGGAGGGGATCGTCGACGGCACGGTCGACGCCATCGTCAGCGACCACTCGCCCTCCACTGTTGACCTCAAGCGCACCGGCGACGGCGACTTCGGCCTCGCGTGGGGTGGCATCTCGGGTCTTCAGGTGGGGCTTTCGGCGGTGTGGACCGAGGCGCGCCGGCGCGGCATCCCGTTGGAGACCCTCCTGCCGCTCTTCACGACGGGGCCTGCGCGCGTCGCCGGCCTCTCGGCCGGGGTCATCGAGCCGGGCGCCCCGGCGCACCTGACCGTCTTCGGCGCCGACGATCCGTACCCGATCAGAGCCGCAGAGCTGCTGCACAAGAACCCCATCACGGCCTACGAGAACCGTGTGTTGCGCGGCCGCATCCGACGAACATGGCTGCACGGCCGGTCGGTGTTCGACGTGACCGAGGGAGGGCCGGGCGAGGCGCCGCAGTTCCGTGGGGCGCCCGGCGGTCGCCTCCTGTCGCGGGGGGTCGCCTGATGGTGTGGGATGAGCGCGCGCGGTGGGATGAGGACATGCTCGCGGTGACGCCGATCCTGCAGCCGGGCGTCGGCGCGATCCCCGGCGACCACTATCTGCGCGCGACGCCCGAGACGGTGCTGTGGGGGCGCCTCCCCTGCGAGACGGATGCACCGGTGCTGCGGATCCGCTCGGGTGAGTCGGTCACGATCGACACCGTCAGCCACGAGGGCATCCTCGAAGACCACGGGAAAGACCCGCTGGGCTACTTCACCGGTCAGGGCGTGGCGCCCGACGCCGTGCTGGACGACGCGATCGCGATCGCCGCGCAGCTCTCGCGCGACCCCGCGACCGACGGTCCTCACGTGGTGACCGGGCCTGTCTTCGTCGAGGGCGCGGCGCCCGGCGACGTGCTGCGCATCACCGTGGAGAAGCTCGCCCCGCGCGTGCCGTACGGCGTGATCTCCAACCGGCACGGCAAGGGAGCGCTCGTCGGCGAGCTGCCGCGAGGCGACTGGCATGTGAGCGTCTTCACCCCGGTCGAGCGGCGCGACGGCCGGCTCTTCGGACTGCTGCCGATCGTCGACGGCGGCGACCGGACGGTGTCGTTCCCCCTCGCGCCGTTCCTCGGCACGATGGGGGTCGCCGTCACCGGACCCGAGCGCCCCCACTCGGTGCCGCCCGGATCGCACGGCGGCAACATCGACATCAACCTCCTCGTCGAGGGGACGGCGCTGTACCTCCCCGTCCAGGTCGAGGGTGCGCTCGCCTACGTCGGCGATCCGCACTTCGCGCAGGGCGATGGCGAGGTCGCGCTGACGGCGCTCGAGGCGTCGCTGCGCGCGACGCTCCGCTTCGACGTGATCCCGCGCGCGCAGGCGCTGGTCGAGTTCGGTGAGCTGGGCGGCCCTCTCGTGCGCACGCCCGACTACCTTGTGCCGACGGGGCTCGACCCCGACCTGAACGAGGCGATGCGTCGCTGCGTGCGCGCGGCGCTCACCCTCATCGAGACGCGGTACGGCATGGCCGAGCACCTCGCCTACGCCTACCTCAGCGCCGCGACCGATTTCGACATCTCGCAGGTGGTCGACATCGTCTGCGGCGTGCATGCCCGCATCCGGGTGTCGGATTTCGAGGGACGGACGGATGCCGCCGGCCCGGCGTCGCACGAGGTCGCCGCTTCCGCCCCCTTCGACCGCACCGTGTGGCGCACCGTCGGCGACCCGCTCTGGCAGGGCGCGTGGGAGGGCCCGCTCGGGGGTCTCACCGTCGCGGTGAAAGACCTCTTCGCCATCGCGGGGTACCGCATCGGGGCGGGCAATCCCGTCTTCCTCGACGAGGCCCGGCCCGAGAAGACCACCGCGCCCGCGGTCACCGACCTCCTTCGCGGCGGAGCGTCGCTGCGCGGCATCGCACGCACCGACGAGTTCGCGTACAGCGTCGCCGGCGACAACGCCCACTACGGCACCCCGCCGAACCCCGCCGCCCCCGGTGGACTGCCCGGCGGCTCGTCGAGCGGACCCGCTGCCGCCGTCGCCCTGGGTCACGCCGAGGTGGGCCTCGCCACCGACACCGCTGGGTCGATCCGCGTGCCTGCGTCGTACCAGGGCCTGTGGGGCCTCCGCACCACGCACGGTCTCGTCCCCCGGCAGGGCCTCGTGCCCCTCGCTCAGTCGTTCGACACGGTCGGGTGGCTCGCGCGCGACGGAGACACCCTGCAGCGGGTGGCCGACTGGTGCCTGAGCTACGACTCATCGGAGTCGACCGAGAACGTCTTCGGCGCCTCCGACGACGACCTGCCGTGGCGCTTCGTCGTGCCCTCCGAGGTGCTCGACGCCGCCGACTCCGAGACCCGTACAGCCTTCGAGGCGCTGCTCGCGCGGCTGGCGCGGACGGATGCCGCAGACGTCGCGACCGTCTCGATCGGCGACCTCGACGACTACCTCGTCCCCTTCCGCACCGTGCAGGGCGCCGAGGCCTGGCGCAATCACGGTGAGTGGGTCGAGGGGCATCCGGGCGCGCTCGGGCCGGCTGTCGCGGAGCGGTTCCGTGCGGCATCCCGAATCACCCCGGCAGAAGAGGACGACGCCCGCCGCGCCCTCGCCCCCCTCGCCGACCGCCTGCAGGCGCTCGCCGCCGAGGCGGTGCTGCTCATGCCGACGGTGCCCGGGCCCGCGCCGCTGCGCACCGCCGCCGGGGCCGACATCGACGCGGCGCGCACCGCAACTCTCCGGATGACGACACCCGCGGCTGTCGCCGGCCTGCCGTCGATGTCGGCGCCGCTCCTGCGCGTCGCCGCCGGTGGCGGAGCGCCGGCACCCGTCGGCGTCTGCGTCACCTCGCGCGCCGGTACCGATGTCGCCCTCGTCCGTCTCGCCCGCCGCCTCGCCGAGGCGGTTCAGGAATGACCAACCCCCCCGGCCCACTGACCCAGGACGCACCATGACCCACCTCCCCGGCCCCATCGCCCCGCCCCCGCGCCTGCTCATGGGCCCGGGCCCGATCTCGGCGTACCCGAGCGTGCTGACGGCGATGTCGGCGCCGCTCGTCGGCCAGTACGACCCGTTCATGACCGCGACGATGACCGAGACGCAGGGCCTGTACCGGCAGGTGTGGCGCACCCGCAACGAGGCGACCGTGCTCGTCGACGGCACCTCTCGGGCGGGGATCGAGGCGGTGCTGGTCTCGCTCATCCGCCCCGGCGACCGCGTGCTCGTGCCGATCTTCGGGCGGTTCGGGCACCTGCTCGCCGAGATCGCCGAGCGTGCGCTCGCCGAGGTGCACACGATCGAGACCGAGTGGGGGCAGGTGTTCCCCGACTCCGTCATCGAGGAGGCCGTGGTGCGGGTGCGCCCGACCCTTCTCGCGCTCGTGCAGGGCGACACCTCGACGACGATGAACCAGCCGCTCGCGGGGGTCGGCGAGATCTGCGCCCGCCACGGGGTGCTGTTCTACACCGACGCCACCGCGTCGCTCGGCGGCAACCCGTTCGAGGCCGACGGGTGGGGACTGGATGCCGCCACCGCGGGCCTGCAGAAGTGCCTCGGCGGCCCCTCGGGGTCGGCGCCGGTGACCCTGTCCGACCGCGCGGTGGAGATCATCCGGTCGCGGAAGCGCATCGAGGCCGGCATTCGCGAGGAGGGCGACGAGGCGGCATCCGATTTCATCCGCTCGAACTACTTCGATCTCGGGATGATCCTCGATTACTGGGGCCCGCGGCGGCTCAACCACCACACTGAGGCGACCTCGATGCTCTACGGCGCGCGCGAGTGCGCGCGGCTGCTGCTCGAGGAGGGCGCCGACAACGTGCTCGCGCGGCATGCGCGCGCCGGTGCGGCGATGCTCGCCGGCGTGCAGGGCCTCGGACTCGTCGTGTTCGGCGACGTCGCGCACAAGATGACGAACGTGGTCGCCGTGGAGATCCCCGACGGCGTGGTCGGCGACGCGGTGCGCAGCGACCTGCTGGAGGACTTCGGCATCGAGATCGGCACGTCGTTCGGGCCGCTTCACGGCCGGGTGTGGCGGATCGGCACGATGGGCTACAACGCTCGCGAAGACGCGGTGCTCACGACCCTTGCCGCGCTCGAGGCGGTGCTGCGCCGGCACGGCGTTGCGGTGCCCGCCGCGGGCGGGGTGGAGGCGGCGACCGACGTGTTCCGGGGTGCGGGGGATGCGGTGTGGACCGCGCACGCGTGACGCGCGCGAGCGTGATGACGCCGGCCGAGCGCGTGATGGCGCGGTGCGATGAGCTCGCGCGCATCAGCAGCGCCGAGGGCGGCATCGAGCGGGTGTACCTCTCGCCCGAGCACGCGCGGGTGAACCGGCTGGTGGCGGAGTGGATGCGCGAAGCGGGCATGACCACGAGACAGGATGCCGCGGGCAACCTCATCGGGCGGGCGGGGCCGGCGGCGGGTGAGGCGCCGGCGCTCGTGCTCGGCTCGCACCTCGACACCGTGCCCGATGCGGGCCGCTACGACGGGATCGCCGGCGTGCTCATGGCCATCGAGGTGGTGCGCGCGCTGCGTGCGGAAACGCTGCCGTTCGCGCTCGAGGTCGTCGCGTTCTGGGATGAGGAGGGCACGCGGTTCGGCCGCGCGCTGCTCGGGTCGTCGGCAGCCGCGGGCGTGTGGGACCCGACCTGGTGGGAGCTGACGGATGCCGCGGGCGCGACGCTGCGCGAGGCGTTCCTCGACTTCGGTCTTGACCCGGGACGCATCGGCGACGCCGCGCGCGCCTCGGGCGACCTCGTCGGATACCTCGAGGCGCATATCGAGCAGGGCCCCGAGCTCGACGAGGGCGACGAGCCTCTCGCAGTGGTGTCGTCGATCGCGTCGGCGCGCCGGTTCCGGCTCGACATCGCCGGCGAGGCCCGGCATGCCGGCGGCACTCCCTACGACCGGCGGCGTGACGCATTGCTCGGAGCGGCCGAGATCGCGCTCGCGGTCGAGCGGGTGTGCCGCGCCGAGCACCACATCGTCGGCACGGTCGGCGAGCTGCAGATCCACCCCGGGGCGATCAACGTGGTGCCCGGCGACGCGCACCTCTCGTTGGACCTCCGCGGCGAGTTCGACGGCGACCGCGACCGGGTGTGGCGGGTGATCCAAGACGAGGTCGGTGCGGTCACGGCGCGCCGAGGCCTGACGTGGTCGGCGCGAGAGGTGCACGAGGCGTCGGCGGTGTTCTGCGACCCGCTGCTGCAGGACGTGGTCGGCGAGGGGATCCGGTCGGTGTCGCCTTTCCGCTCAGGGGAGGCGCCGACGCTCTTCAGTCGCGCCGGCCACGACGGCATGGCCTTCGCGGCCGTGACGGGGGTCGGCATGCTCTTCCTCCGCAACCCCAACGGCATCAGCCATCACCCCGAGGAGGCCGTGTCGGGCACCGACGTCGACCTCGGCATCCGTGCGCTGGCCGCGGCGGTGCGTGCCCGGGCGGTCGCCTGATCGGCTCGCTGTCAGCGGCTCATCGCGTTTCCCTGTTTTATCGCGGATGGGGCACCATCGTCGAGCACGTCACCGGGCGGGTCATATGCGAATCGGTGACTCACCGAGTGCACCAACGTCGTGGACGTCGAGGTTCCCTCACCCGGCGACGTCACCCGCGCGGCCGGCATGCTCTGTGAACGCGCAAACGCCTGGGGCAACTACGCCCGGTCAAGGACCCGGGCAGAGTGTGAGTGCCTTCGCGCTCGCAACGCGAGATCCGTAGCCGAGCACTCGGCCGAGGAAGACGCACCAAACTTTTCAGGCGTGGTCGGGCACTACGACTTCTTGGATGGCCCCTGTTGGTGTCGACGCTCGTATCTCCAAGACGGGCTCGTAGCGCGGCCCGACGAATGGGGCGCTCAGGGACTGCGACTCGTCATACTCGTACGACGTGATTCGGAGCGTGTTTGTCAGACGGCCGATAAGCGTGGCGACCGCAAACGGACCCCGGAACATGAGGTGCACTCGTGCGTTCCCGTTGGACATAGAAAGCTCGCGGAGCCTGGCCGCTGCTTCCGCGGCGAGGTTGCCAGCGTCGCCTACATCGAGTAAACCGTCGTGGACGGCGGCGATATGCACCCAATCGGTGAGGATGGCGTCATGGTCACGTAGGAACTTCTCAAATGCGGCGTTGCTGGGTGGAGTTTGAAGGTCTACGTATGCCGCCACGTCGGCACGTCGGTCTTCGGGCAGGGGACGGTGACCGGCAAATCGGCCAAGAACGCGCAAACGCTCAGGGTCAGGGATCTGCGCCTCAGTGGTGCTGCGCCAGTCGTCACCGCGTCCATCTGTGACGGTCACCGGCCCGATTCGAGTCGACGGGATGATTGCTCCGAGTGCGACGGCTACCGACAGGTGTGCACCACCCTCGATGTGGAGACCGTGCGCGGCGGAGCGGGTGACAGCGTCTGGTAGGAATGGAGCCGTTTCCATGAGGTCCAAGAGGCCCGCCCTGCTCGGCAGCTTTTCGTGGGTCGAGGGGCGAAGTCGAACATCCAGGTCAGCATCAGTGCGGTCATACACCTGCGGCGTATTTCGCGTCTGTATAGAAATACGAATGGCTCGCGACTCCGAAAGAATCTCCGGACGGAGCGACGCGATTCGATGCCACAGCATTTGCTTCGCCATCTCCACCAGGCCAGGCCGCGTCGTCTCACGCTGGTCGACACCCTTGAGTTCAGACCTCTCAAGCCCCAGCAGTCGGTCGGGCGCACTGTAGTCAAGCTCTCCGTCGGGCCGGTGCACGTCGTTGACGATGCCTAACGCGAATGCCGGTCGAGATCGATGTAGGTCAAGCAAGCGGGGAGCTTCGACTTCTCTGACCACCGGGCTAGCGGCGATCTCAGGAGTGACTACGATGACCGCTCCGGAAATGCCGTCATCTATCGCCTGCTGGAGACGCTCTCGTGTGTCTCCGGGGGGAAGGTCATCGACATCGCGCCAGACAGGGATCCCCGCGGCACGCAGCAACCACGTCAGCTCTGCCGCGATGGGCTTGCCGTCGGAGTGTCGGTACGAGACAAAGACGGGGTCACGCGGGTTGACGGAATCAGGGTCAGTGGGCATGCGAATCGTCCTCCTCGATGGCTTCTATCGGCGATGCGACGGTCTGCGCCGACCGCACTATCCACCCAGATATCGGCGTTCCCTCGGGCGTCGGCGGGCCGACGATTACTGATACGAACTGAGTGAATCCGAGTTCGGCGTCCGCAAGATGAGTGAGGTATGAGCTGATGTCGCGCGGGCTCGGGAAGAGCGGCCCGCTTGAGTGGGTGTGCCACTCACCAATCCATTGACTTCGATCTCGTGCCCACGCCTCGTCTGCGAGATCCTGCGCGTAGACGAGATCGCGGTCGAATGTCATCGGCGTTCTCCTGGCGCCAGGACCTGGACCGCCAGCATGGCGGATCGTGATGTGCTCGCCGTCGGAAATCCCCAACAGTACGCCGCCGGTCTCTCTACCGTCCGAGGACGCGACCGCTTCGCTCGCTATGAGTCGCAGCGCTGAGCGCGTGATCCTTATCGGGACTACGGATTGCATGTTGGGCATCCTTCCCGCGGCGGCGGGATCGACGACCACCGGACTTCTCCGGCGTGCTCAAGGTTGAAAGGGGGAACGAGGTCGCGTTGAGGTCGCAATCCGAGAACCGCGTGCTCACCCGGCAATAGTTGTGAACTGTCGCCGTACCGTGATTCGAGATGCGTGGCGATAGCCGCCTTCGCTGCGAAGATCCCAACGGCCTGCAGGTCTCCAGGAGACGCCGTCATGGGCTGATGAACCTCGCCGGTCCCGTAGGCGAGTTCCTGATCTGCCTCGGCGTCCATTGCGCCCTCTCCAGCCAGCTGCGCCCGCAGACACAAGAGGCATCCGAAGCGCGGCGACGGGCGAAGTCGTACGATCTCGCCGATTGCCCCTTGGTCGAGGACGCAGGCCAAGACGGCCGGAACCCCTGCTCGCCGAGCGGCGTGACTGACAACCCGACGCGGCGCTATACCGTCCGCTGCGCACAAGACGAGGTTAACTTCGCGGATGACACTGCGAAAGACGTCGGCCGAGCGAACGACGTCGATGGGGTGTGAGACGACGTTGTCGTTTGTCCAGCGCTCCTGTATCGCGTCAGCCAGAGCGGCCGATTTGAACCGACCGACGCTTTCCGGGCCTAGCCGGTGGCGAATGAGGTTATGCCACAGGAGACGGTCATTGTCGATGAGATGCAACGCGCCGACGCCGTACCCTGCGAGCGCATCAGCAGCGACGCTGCCGATGCTTCCGCACCCGACGACAGCGATGGAAAGGGACGCAGTTTCAGCCAACGGCCACAGCCCGCTCAACTGTGAGAGACCAAGAATCTCGGGCTCCAAGGAAGTCGGGTAGGGGAATGCCCCTTCGCGAGTCACCGCCCACCCCGCAAACTCCTGCACGCCTGCCTTTCGGAGTTCCTCCGGCAGGGCGGAATCATGAGTAAGGACGAGCGAGATCTGGGCACCGGGGTTGATGGAGACCCCGAACAGGCTTGTGGCATCCTCGTGCGGCAACATCGTCCCGGGGCGTTGCAGAAGCTGGAGATGAGTGAGATTGGCGAGACCGCCCGGGGTTCTTACCCACTTGCCATGGAACAGCGCATCGCCCGACCGTAAGGCCGAGTACTGCCTCGGGATGTCCACCTGCTGCCTGACACTGGGCGCGGTCTCGACGACCGAGACCACGAATAGGTCGTCGGACGGCACGTGGCGGAAGGCAAGGTCGCCGGAACGCTCCAGCGACGACGCGATCTTACTCAGCGCGTCGCGGGGAACCATCACATGCGGCGCGTTTCTCATGCACCAGCCTCGACGAGCAACGCGTCAAGACCCGCGTTCGAGACGATCCCGCTTTCCGTCATTCGCTCCAGACGTCCGGCCTTCATCAGTGCGTACTCAAGCCTCCATCCCGCCGCCTTCATGAGCATCTGAGTAATGCTCGCTTCGGGATGCCACTGGCCCACGCTTTGCAGAAGACACAACGCGCCGGACGGGAGAACGTGCCACACGGCTTGGCTTCGCTCCTCGATCTCCGGGTAAGGATTCGTCGGCCACAGGTCTGGTGGCACCATCGGGTATGCCGGACCGTAGTTGACAACTAGTTCCAGCCCGCCGTCCTGGTAATGGCTTTCAAGACCCGCGGGAGCAGTGCGGTCGAATGGCCACAAGGGCAGTTTGCCGACCCAGCCTCCGCCGGGAGCCGCCGTCGTCGGCTCCACGAATCTTAACTCCGGGGCGAACTGCCCGATCTCCTCCCTGTCACGGAGAAGCCGGTGCGGATCGTCCTCGAACCACGCGACCGGCGAAGGACGGTTGCTCATCCCTGAGGAGTGTCCTTGACCGGGCGCGGTGCGACCATCGCCGGTGCAGCCTTGACCGGGTTTGGGTCGTGCGGGAAGTCTGCACCAAAGATCTGACCCCAGTGCCACAGAGCAGTGTCCGCGTCGTTATTGGACGATGCCTGGATTGCTTGGATAGCGTGATCACGCGCCCCGCGCAATCGTTTCGCGAACTCGTCGTAGTCGAGATCTCCCTGGATGGGCCCGCAATAGCCTGCCGGGTCGGTCACTTCCTCGTAGCCCTCAATCGCATACGTCGCAGCAACGAAGAACTGCTTGACTGCGGCCGGCTGATTCGAGCTGGTAGGAAGATGATCGAGAGCGAGGACCTCCATCACGAGGGACTTGATCTTGATGTCCTGGTCGCTCGCCCACCGCTTAAGCATCCGGATCGTGCCAGCGAACTTGTTCCACTCGCTGTGCTTCGTGGCTACGGCCGCAATCAGCGACTCGGGGTCGCAGTGCACCCAGTCCTCCGAAGCGGCCTCGGGGATCATCAGGTGGTCGCCGACTCGGAGCGCCGGCATGACGTCGACAGTGAACCCCGACTCATCATTCGGGTCATCGAGGAAGCATTTCACAGCGTGATTCCGCCAGCGAGCCAGTCGCACCACTTTGTCATGGCTCCCGTCAGTGGCGCCCAGCAGAGTGTTCACTCGGCCGCGAACGTGGTCCAATGCCGCCGCCGCGGACGCGCCCGGGTTTCCCCACTCTGGGTGATCATCGGCGCTGTAAATCAGGATCAGGTCTACGTCGTGGATTGGATCCTTCTGAGTCCCGCGAGCCAGAGAGCCCGACGAAACGACTTCGAGAACGTCCTCCTCCTTTGAGAACGCGGCGCGAAATACATCCCGGCGCCGGCGCGCTTCGCGCACGGACTCGACGTCCGCGTTGACCTTCGTTTGGAACGCACCAAACGCATCGAAAACGCTCATCCAGACCCCCAGCTCTTGCCCTCCCACAAATCTAGTGAGGGCTGCCGACACCCGGCCCCGTCTCAGCCTCTAGGAGCGTCACACGCCCGTACGGCACTGACGAAAGCGCGACAATGGCCGGCAACGTTTGAGCAGCAAAGCGCGATTACATGGCGGCGGGCAGGTCGATTTTGTTCCCACGTGACCGGCGTCCTTCTCGCCCGACCTCAGGGACAAGCACGTCTGATCGCCGCATCGGCGGGATAGTCCGCGAGCTCGCCGGCCCAAACTGCCCGCCACGGTGGCTTAGCGGGCTCAGCACGAAAAGGAATCCAAGGGTCGCGAAGACGGGAGAGTCAGTTCGCCCGCATTATCGCCGGATGCTTGTCCGGGCTAGGGGATGGACGCCGGGATACGACTCGTCGGGCCTGCGCGTCGCCAGCGCGCACACGGTGCCCCAATTGGGCGGTTCCCGTTTAGGGATCCCTGTAGTGCAGTGGCCATAACGGGACCGCGAGCGGGAAGATCCGTGCTGCGGGCAGCTCGGTCAGGAAGACTAGCGACCGATCCCCCGATGTAGCCTTCCGCTGTGGAAGACGGCGACGACAAAACCTTTGAGGTCCAAGGACGTTGGAAGGAAGAGGTCGTGTACTGGGAGGGTTCCCGCGGCTACCTTTTCGACGCCGGGTGGGGAGCTAGTCCTCTCGTGCTCTACGTACCGTCGGACGAAGAGTGGGACTCCGTCACCGCCGACTGGATGATCGGGCGTCGTGCAGAGATCGTCGCGCGGCTCGTCGAGCACTCTGGCCATGTCGTCCGTGAAGGCCCATACTCCGGCCCCGCCGGACGAACGCTAAGTAGGTAGCGATCCCCACACGGGCACTGCACGGGAGGGCCACGTCGCGGACGAGCCATGCGGCGCGTGAAAGGTGTCCTCGGTGCCCGCCCTCGACGGTATAGCGGAGCCGGTGTGCCGACCGCGGTCGCCGAGGATCGGGGCGTGACCTTGCTCGCGCTCTGAGGTCCCCGACACCATGTGTCCATGAATCTGGAGGAGTACCTCGTTGACCACGCCGACTCTCGCGGGCTCCTCAACGCGCTGCGGGCTGTGATCCTCGGGGTGGGAACGGTGACGGAGGAGTTGTCCAAGAGCCAGCTGGCATTCCGTGCCGGACGAACGTTCGCGATCGCGTGGGCACCCGGTCAATACCTGGGAGAACGCGGCGCGCCGCTGGTGCTTTCGCTGGCGCTGCCCGAGCGCGACGAGAACCCGAGGTGGAAGGAGGTGGTCGAACCGCGGGCAGGTGTGTTCATGCACCATCTCGAGTTGCGTGCCGTCGATGAGATCGATGACGAGGTAAGGGCCTGGATTACGCGCGCGTACGTGGCTGCCCGGTAGCGCTTGCAGACCTCAGGCCACGCGGCGCACTCGTAAGCGATCCTCCAGCGGGCGATCAGGGAGGCGCCGACCACGCAACGCTAGCTCGCTAACAGCGACCAGCCAACGACGAACAACAACCCAACGCCGCTAGCGAGGTGGGCAAGCGTCGCTGCGCCCCGCACACGCCCGACCGTGACCGTCGATAGTGCACCTCCGGCAGCAGCCAGGACAACGAGCGCAATCACAGCCCCTTGTGCCAGACCCGCGCCAGGGATCGTTGGCTGGTCGTACCCCACGAGCAGGTTCCCGACGAAAAGTGACACGAGGAAGAAGGCGACTCCGAGAAGGGGGATGGCGCTCGTCACGGGCCCCCATCGAGGAGCCCACAGGGCGCTCACGATCCAAACAATCCCGATGATTCCGGAGGCGCTCAAAGCGAGGCTTGAGCCAGGAAGGCTGGGAGCCGCGATGCCAACTAGCGGGAAGGAGAAGAACCAAGCGAACGCAACAGCAACGTCACGTAGGTCTTCGCCTTCTTCACCTGCGATTCTCACTGCGGTCACGGCGTCGAGATCACGGTCAGAACGCGCCCCGCCGGTCACGTTCCTGTCTGTCCGCACATGCGCGATGGTACCTCGCAAGATGTTTGGCTCGCTTAGCTCGCGTGGTCAGTGACCGAGCAGTTCTTCGCGTCACCTGACTGTTCGCAGGACCCGTCTGGTGAGATTTGCACGGCAGGGGCCACATGCCCACGCCTGCTCAAACCGCGACCTGTGTCTCGTATCCCTTGGCGTGCGCGACAGTCCCCGTCTCTCTAGGATCAGCCGGCGAAGGTCTCGTTCTTGGCGGCTCGTGCGGCACGATACGAGCGCGCGTAGGGCGTGACCAACGACGGGAGCTTCGACGACTGCGAGATCGTCAATTTGGCAGCGAGTAGTGCGGTTCTTTCGGCCCGAACCTGAGCCTTACGAAACGCGCCAAAATCGGCCGGGGACACAGGCGGATACACCGAACGACCACTACAACGAACCGACTGATCAGCGCCGAGCTGGGTGAGGTGCCGGCGGTTAGCGGACACCTCAGTCGCAGTTAACGCCGCTGGGGTAATGGCTGATCGGGATCGCTGAACGATCGGCGACCGGGCGGCACCTCGCCTCAACTCAGGGACGCTTCATCAGCGCGTTCAGATCCCTGACGAAGTCTGCGAGTCCATCGGTGTCGGCAGCCAGGGATTCACCGAACCAGTCGGCCCAGATCATATTGATGTCTTCCGTGGTGATGAGCCCACTCGCTCGTAGCTTGCTCGCTATTGCCGTTGCCTCTGGGCTGTACTCGTCGGCCGGTGCGCCGTCTTCGTCTCCGGGATCAAGCCCAGAGGGATCGAGAGCGTTCAGAAGGTGCAGGACGTCGGTTATGAGCTGCGTCGACGCCCGCCGATTCTTGTCCACGGCATCATTCTGCGCTGTCCATCGACTTCCGTTCGCTGGTACGCGGATCCTGAGCGCGCATCGCCAGACCAAGTGACACCCTCGGCGGCATCAATGAAACTCAGATTGGCTATGCCAGGGTCTCCACCGCCGACCAGGACCTCTCCTCGCAACGCGACGCACTGTTGCGTCTCGGGGTCCTCGACGCGAACATCTACGTTGATCACGGGCTGACCGTCACAAACCTAGATCGTGCCCGCGGCGACGCGCGCAGTCTCCGGCCGCATGCAGCTGCTCCTCCTGCAGTTCGCTCAACCTGCGTTCTGAGCCTGCGCCTTGCGCCACGGGGCCTAAGCCTGCAACTCGCTCATCAGACCTCGGGCTCGGTCGACTCTGCGCCGTTGGCGACGGCATCGAACTCGTCGCGAAGATACTTCGGAGCCTGCACGCGCCAGGCGTCGGTCACGAGCTCGGCGAGATGGTCCGCCGTGATCGCGGCCAGCCGGAAAGCCACTTTCGGCTCGCTCCAGGGTGTGGTCGTCCGCAGGAACACGTCGGGCTCCATCTGGACCAGAGCGATTCCGTCGATCCGGTCCGCGACCTTGACGGCGACGACGAGCTCGGTTGCGAGAATCGCTCGAATGTCGTCGGGGATGCTGGGCCACGGGTGGCACTCCCACGCATACGGCTTCCTCCGGACGAACCAGGCGATGCCACCCGTCGTCGTGCGCTCCTCGCTGCCGGGCAGGCTGTCGGCGATCCTCCGCACGTCATCGAGGGTGGCCACTGCGGGAGCTTACGCCGCCCCCGCGACATCCACGCCCCTCTAAGCGAGCAGACGACTGCTCCAAAGCGAGCCGCTCAGGCGTCGGTCAACCTCATCGTCTGGACGGTCTGCCCACCACTCCGAGACGGAGCCGATCGGCCTGGCGCAGCAGATACTGCTGCTCGAGGACGCTGGTCGCTCGGCGCGCCGCCTCTGCATACTCGGATGCCGCGACACCCGCCTCTCCGGCCCGTTCGTGCATGTAGGCGAGCGCCGCGTGGAACCTCGGCACCTGGGCATCCACCGTGGCGAGCGCCGCGAGGCCTGCCTGCGGACCATCCGCCTCACCGACAGCGACCGCGCGACCAAGCCGGATGACCGGAGAGTCAGCGAGACGGACGAGCTCGTCGTACCACTCGACGATCTGCACCCAGTCGGTCTGCGACGCGCTCGACGCATCCGCGTGGAGCGCGGCGATCGCAGCCTGCGCCTGGTATTGGCCGAGGAGGTCTCGCGCCAGCGCTCTCTGCAGAATGTCGACGCCCTCGGCGATCGACTGGGTGTCCCACAGGGCGCGGTTCTGCTCCGCGAGCGGAATGAGCCGGCCGCCGACCACTCGAGAGGGCCGCCGCGCAAGGTGGAGGAGCATGAGTGCGAGCAGGCCGCCGACCTCGGGGTGGTCGGTGAGCACGGCGAGCTGACGCGTCAGGCGGATCGCTTCGAGGGAGAGGTCCACCTCGCCCGAGTAGCCCTCGTTGAACAGCAGGTAGAGAACGCGCAGCACTCGAGAGAGGTCGCCGGGCTGATCCAGCGGGATGCCACCGAGTCGCTGCTTCGCGCGACTGATCCGCTGCGCCATCGTCGCCTCTGGGACGAGAAAGGCGTCGGCGATCTGGCGGGTCGTCAGCCCCGCGACCGCGCGTAGCGTGAGGGCGATCGAGGATGTCGCGGTCAGCACCGGATTCGCGCACAGGAAGTACATCGCGAGCGTGTCTTCGCGCTGTGGAACCGGCCCCGCCTCCGGCTCGTCGGCGTGGCGCTGCTCACGCGCCGCGCGAGCCGAATCGCTGCGCACCTGGTCGAGAAATGCCCGCCACGCGACAGCGACCAGCCAGGCCCGGATGTCTCGAACCTCGTCGAGGTCGGGACGCTCCAGCGCTCGCACCAGGGCAGTCTGGACGGCATCCTCGGCCGACGCGAAATCAGCGCCGCGCCCGACGAGGATGCCGGTGACCTCGGGGATCGCTCGACGCAGAGCGGTGGCATCCGCGATCATCATCCGGCGTCTGCCGGGGGTGCGCCCATCACCTCGCGAAGCTCGAGCCACTCACCAAGCGGCGTGCCGCCGGCCCACGGCGCCGCGGAGAGCTCCGAGGCGAGCTCGAGCGCGCGATCGTATGAGTCCACCTCGATCAGCATCCAGCCCGCGATGAGATCCTTCGTCTCGGCGAAGGGGCCGTCGACGACCGGCGGGCGTCCCTCGCCGTCGAAGCGCACCCACGAGCCGTCCATCGACAGTGCCTCCGAGGAGACGAGTTCGCCCGACGCGAGGAGTCGCTGCTCCATGTCCTTCATGTACTGGACGTGCGCGTTCCACTCGTCCGGCGTGAGCTGGTCCATCGGAACCTGGTTCACCGCAGGGCGACCACCGCGGTAGTGCTTGAGCATCAGGTACTTCGGCATGTCAGCCTTCCGTTCGTGCGGCCCATTCTGGCCGCTTCACGAAGGAGACGGAACCGAGGCCGCGTTCTCGACATCCGCGGGCGGAGGGCTCGTCTCCGAACAACCGCAGCGGCGGAAGCTTTGCTCGGTATACTTCGAGTATGACCACGACCATCAAGGTCAGCGATGAGCTCCGTGACCGGCTCAAGGCCCAGGCCGCACGGGACGGAGTGACTCTCGGAGCACATCTCGCGTACCTCGCTGACGCTGAGGACCGACGCCGGCGTCTCGCGGCGCTCAAGTCTGCGATCACCGCGTCCACGGGATCGGATGTCGAGTCGCACGCCACCGAGACCGCCCAGTGGGAGCGCACCGAACTGACCGACGAGTCGTGACCGCGTTGGAGCTCGCTCCCGGTGTTGTCGCGTGGGCCGCGCTCGAGCCGGTTCGCGGTCGGGAGCAAGGCGGTCACCGGCCGGTGATGATCGTGTCATCGTCGGGCTACCTGGATGCGGTGACGACACTCGTGATTGCTCTGCCGATCACAACGACCGACCGCGGCTGGCCGAACCACGTCCGGGTGGACGGCACGTCCGGCCTCGATCGACCCTCGTGGATAATGACCGAACAGCCCCGCACGCTCTCGCGAGACAGGCTGACCGGGATCGCAGGCGAGGTATCGCCGGAGTGCCTCGCCTCAGTCCGCACGTGGCTCGGCGACTTCCTCGATCTGTGAGTGCACCGGTCGACCCGGCCTCGCGAGAGTCGCGTCGACGAAGAGGAGAACCCTGAGGTGAGCAAGGCGCCGAACGCACCATCTCTCTGGGATTCGCAGGGGTGCGCGGTGTGTCGTCGGCAGTGGGAGACTGCCGAGCGGCCGGACTTCGTCGCCGAGAATGTGGTGGATCACAGCGAGCTGTACCGCTGCACGGCGTGCGGGGCGCTGTGGCTGATGACGGAACGCTCAGCCTTCGTCGTTCAGCCCGAGGCGATCCAGTCCACCTACCCCGGGGTCTTGGCGTCAGCCGGGAGCCATGCGGCCGGTGCCATGAGCGTCGATCCGGATCTGCTCTCCGATGGAGTGGTGACGTATCTCGGCTGGCCAGGGTCACCGCATCCCGGTTCCCTCCGCGACGGGGCGGCGAAGCTCGCGATACGCGCGGACATCGATCCAGACGTTTTCCTGGGCGCGATTCACGCCGCGATAGCGGTGTCGGAGGGCATCCCGATTGCTTCGGGGGAGGCGCTGACGATCGCCGTGTCGGCCGACTACAAGACTGAGTTGCGCCGTCGGCTTCCCGAGGTTCGAGATGACGCCATCGACGCTCTGGCTTCTCGCGCGTTCTGGTCCGTGCTGTGGAATGGCGACGGTTCCGACCCCGACCGGGCACTTCCGGCCGCGTCGGCCGCGTCGCAGTCTCGACCCGACGCGCCAGCGAGCGACGACGGAGTTCAGTATTGGCGACACTCCGTGGCATCCACAGATCACTACTTCCGGATGACGAACGGTCGTGACTTCATCCTCCGGGGCGATCAGTGGGTGCCGTATGACGCCTACAAGTCCGGACCGAGCTGGTGGCGACTGACGGGGGAGCCCGGCGCTGACGTCATCACTCGCGGAGACCTGCCACCCGAAGCCCCGAGGTGACTGTTGGGGCGTTAGGGTTGCCGGATGCTCCGTCTCATCGCCCGCATCTATTGGGCGTTCAGCAGATGGACTCTCGTCACCGAACCCGCACCCGCCCGGCCCACGGTGGTCTTGGGAGCGCCGCATACCTCCAACTGGGACTTCGTGCTCATGCTGGGGATCGCGTGGCGCCTGAAGATGCGCTTCCGCTGGCTGGGAAAAGAGAGCCTCTTCCGCGGGTGGCGGGGCCCGCTCATGCGGGCGATCGGCGGCATCCCGGTCGACAGGTCGAACCCCGCCGGCGTGGTCGACGCGCTCGTCAGCCGCATCCGGGACGGCGATGTGTTCGGCCTCGTCGTGACGCCGGAAGGAACCCGCGGCGGCGTCGCCCACTGGAAATCGGGCTTCTATCGCATCGCCCGCGAGGCGGGCCTCCCGGTCACGCTCGGCTACGTCGACCGCGCCACGATGACCACTGGGCTGGGGCCGACACTCGTGCTGACAGGGGACGTCCGCGCGGACATGGACGCCATCCGCGCGTTCTACGCGGACAAGTCGGGAATGCGTCCGGCTTTGCGCGTCGAACCGCGGCTGCGCGAGGAGGACGATCCTCGCCCGGCCGCATCCGCCTAGCCGACGGCACGAGTCGATCGCTGCGCCCATGGTGAACCGGCTTCGCGTCGACGCTCAGCCGCAGCTCAGGCGCTGCTGTCGAGCACCAGGCGGGCCGTCTCCGCTGGTTGGTCCCAGTGTGGGAAGTGACCGCAGTTGTCGAACCAGTGGAGCGTGGCATCCGGGAACAACTCCGTCGCGCGCGCTGCCTCGCTCGGAACGGTGACTCTGTCCTTCCGCCCCCATCCGATGACCATCCTGCCCTTGAGCGAACCGGCCGGCGCGCCCGCCTGGCGGGGCCCGTGAATGAGGGCGTCGAGGGCTGGGTCGAGGCTGCGTGATGTCTTGAACCCCCGGAGCTCGTGCAGCACCAGATCCTGCGGCAGCTTCCAGGGATGAGCGGAGAACTGCAAGAGCAGGGCTGTGCGGCCCACGGGGTTGCCGGTGAGGAAGGGAAGCGCCGGTTGAATCCGGCGCACCAGAGCGACGGAGGCCTTGATACTCGCCCCGAAGATCGCAGCCTGGCGGTCGTTCCAGAACCCACCAGGCGCCAATGCGACAGTGGTGCCCGCATGCCCTCGACGCGCCATCTCCATCGCCATCCGGGCGCCCATGGAGCTGCCGACCACATCGATATCGCCCAACTCCGCGTCGCGGACGAAGGCTTCGACAGCATCGGTCAGCGTGGCGATCGTGGTTTCCCCCGTCAGCGGCGCGGACTTGCCGCAGCCAGGGAGGTCGACGGCGATCACCTCGCGTTCGGCTGCCAGTGCCGGGATGATCGGGGCCCAGTTGCCACTACTGGAACCGAGGCCGTGAATCAGGAGAAGCGGCTTGCCGGAGCCTTGCCGGGTCGAGTGCAGCATGGGTCCAACGTAGGGTGGCGGGGTGCGCCCGCCGCGGCCGTTGCCAAAAGGGCGGCGAGGGCATACGCATCCTCACCGACCTCAACCGTGCGATCCGCGCTCGGCGAGCCGTGCATGCCGCGGGCAGACCACCGCGTCATGGTCGCACGTCGGCGCGGGCGACGTCGGCGACCTCCTCTTCGGGTCGCGGCGCGACGGTCTCGTCGACCTCGATCTCGGGAATGCTTGGTTCCCCGGCAGCGGGTATGTGCGGCTCAGAGTCGTGGTCGGGCCTCGTCGGCACGATCAGCCGATCGATGAGTTCGAAGGTGTCGTAGGGCTGGTCGAAGTCGCCGAAGTGGCCGTCGTCGCGCACGATCTGGGTGCCGCCGAGGTTGTCGAACATCAGCCGGCCTTGCGTGGCATCGCACCCGTACGGGTCGGTGATCGAGTTGATGAAGTACAGCTCTCCGCCGTTCGAGCGGATCCGGTCCCAGTCGTAGCCATCCTGTAGGACGGGCTCGTCGGAGTCGTTGGGTCTCGTCGCGTAGCCCGCGACCAGGATCGTCTGAGCCACCGGAGCCTGCAGGTGCTCCAGCAGTGCGAGCAGAAGTGCTGCGCCGCCGGAGTGGCCCACCAACACGGTGTCCGCGTCGAACAGACGACCGTCGAGCACTTTCGGCAGGAACGTGGAGATCGGCTCGACGTTGAGACTCGGGTAGTACGGGCGTTCCACCTGGTAGCCACGCTCGGTCAGCTGCCGATCCAGCCACGGATACCAGAGCACGTCCGGGTTGCCGCCGGTGCCATGGAAGATGATCGCGTTCCTGGTCATCAATCGATGCTAGTCAGCGGCTCCCCTCGGGAGCACTCGTCTGCTCATGAGAAGCGGCATCGATGTCGCGCGGGCGGCGTAGGCTCGCGAGGGCCACAGCGGTGTACACCGTAGACGGACCAGGTCCCCGCCACGGGCTCCGGTCAGATCGAGAAGCGCCCTACTGTCGATGCATGGGTGAAATCCACCTCGCTGGCGAGCTCGAATGCGCTACGGAAGAAGAGGCACAAGTAGTGCGCCTTCTCCTGCCGGAGCACCTCAGGCTCACTCGGGCCGAAGTCGGGTGCGTCTCCTTCGAGGTCGTCGCGACCGACAATCCACGGATCTGGTCAGTAGAGGAGCGATTCGCAGATCAGGCGGTGTTCGAGTCTCATCAGCGTCGAGTCGCGAGTAGCGAGTGGGGCAGGGCCACGGCTGGCATCACTCGCCGCTATTCGGTTACGGGCCTTGCCGGTTGAGCGACCGCACCTCGAGCGGCTGGAGGCTAGACCAAGATCGCTGAGCTCGCCGGTGCTGGTGCCGCGACGATCAGTCGCCCGGCCACGAGCCGGTGACGCGCTCGAAGGCCCGAGCTCCGCCCCGGTCGACGAGCGCCTTGACGACCGCGAATATCGCTCCCTGTATCGCGGTGGCGATGAGCAGCTCGCCGAGACCGTACTCGGATTCCAAGGCATTGGGGCTGTCTTCTCTATGGCTTGGACTCAGGCGCTTCCAGATCTGTTTGAAGAGGACGCTCGCCAGTGCCCCGCTGATAATCCCGCTCAGCAGGCCGACCGGGCGATACACGAGCTTCGCCGTCTTGCTCGATGTCTTCTCGCGAGGGTGCTGAGCCATGAGACGCCTTCCGGGGGTGCGGTCCTGGGACGGGCGACCAACGGTACCCACCGAGTCGGGCATCGATGAGGGGGTTGTGAGGATCAGCCGCGTGAACTACTGCTGCGGCGTACGTTGGGGGAATGCGTGGCATCCCTGCGGACAAGCGAGTTGCACGACAACCGCCGCCGCGCACCGCCATACGCTGGCGGGATGGACGCGCAAGAGACGAGCTTTCGCACGACGATCGGTGTCGACGTGAAGGGCGAGGTGTGGAACTGCGTTGAGATCCCGGCATCCACGAGTCTGTTCGGCACCGGGAAGAGCGTCAGGATCGACGCGAAGATCGACGATGTCCTGCTGGCGAACGTGGGCACGCTGCCGACCGGAGAGGGCGGTCACATGGTGTCTCTCAACGCGAAGGTCCGCAAAGAGCTGAGAAAGGGCATCGGCGACGTCGTCGACGTCACGATCACCAGACGCTGACCTCGCATCAATCCGTCGGCGTCGATCGACGCTGAACCCACATCCGCCCCGTCAGCGGCCCGAGGTCATCGCGTCGGGAGTTCGGGGCGAGGCGTTGCGTCGCGCGCCTGGCCGACTGCGGACGACGCCCGCGCCGGCGGCGATGATGGCGACGGCGGCGGCTGCGAGGAACGCCGTCGGGTAACCCGCCGACCCCACGACGAGACCGAGGATGGCGCCGCCGACCGCCTGCCCGAGCACCAGCAGCACGAAGAGCAGAGCGGTTCCGCTGGCTGCCCGCGCCGGTTTGAGGAGGGCCGTCCATCCGATCAGCGCTCCCGTGCTCGCCACGTAGGCCCAACCGAAGACGACGCAGGCGGCCAGCGTGAAGCCCACCGTGGCGGGAGCCGCGACGAGCGTGGCGGTGGCCAGGGCGAGCACCACGACGGTGAGCGCCCACACTCGCGGCGGCGGCCTGACCGCGAGGAGACCCGCGGTCGGAACCACCGCCAGCCCGCCGACGCCGAGCGCGACCCAGGCGAGCACCGTCGCGCCATCGGCGAGCCCGGCATCGGTGAGCATCGTGCGACCGAAATTCCACACCGCGGCGGATGCCACGCCCATCAGCAGGGCGCCGACGATCACCATGCGGTGCGCACGCCACCACGCGGCCGGAGGAAGGCCGAGAGTCGGGACGGAGTCGCGTTGCCGGTCGAGCAGGAGTACAGCGGTGGCGGCGACGACCGACACGGCGGCGGCCATCCACCAGGCCGCGCGCCACTGGGGCAGCAGCGCGAGCGCGAGTATGCCTGCCGCGATGAGGCCCGGCCCCGTTCCGGCATTGACGATCGACTGCGCGCGATCGGCGGCCTCGCGCCGCAGATTCCGCTGAATGACCCGCACGAGCGCCGGGGAGGCCAGACCGGCACCGGTCGAGGCCAGCACCGCGCCGGGAGCAAGCCATGCAGTCGAGGGGGCGATCGCCACCCCCGTGGTGCCAAGGGCAGCGGTGGCGCCGGCGAGAGCGACCAGCGTGCGCGGGCACCGCGGCGCGAGCCCGAAACCGCACACCGCTCCGACGCAGTAGGCGATCGATCCGCCGGCGAAAATCGCTCCGGCGACCGCGGAATCGAAACCGAGCTCGGCCTGCATGCCGGGGAGGTGCAAGCCGTACGCGAAGCGGGCGAGACCATACGTGGCGGCGATCAGAGTGGTCGCAGCAACGGTCAGGTAGAATGAAAACGATCGTTTCACTTTCACAAGCATAGGGTGCTGACATGGCATTGCGCGAGGGCACCGAGCGACGCATCCTCGACGCCGCAGAGGAGCTGTTCTTCACGCGCGGCGTCGCTGCGACGCCAATCGACGCCGTCATCGAGCGTGCGGGGGTGTCGGCCGCGACGCTCTACCGGGGCTACGCCAGCAAAGAGGCGTTGTTGGCTGCCGCACTGCGACGGCGTCAGCGCGTCTGGATCCAGACGTGGGATGAGGCGGTCGCGGCCGCGTCCGACGATGTGTCCCGCGTCCTCGCCGTCTTCGATGCGCTCGACACGTTTCGCGGGAGTGCCCACGGCTCGCGATGGTGCGCCTTCCTCGGGGCAGCGGCGGAGCATGCCGATCCCCCTGCCGAAGTTGCTGAGGCCGTGCGGACAGACACCGAATCGCTGCGATCTCGACTGGAAGCACTGGCGCGTCCGCTGGTCGGCGACGGCGCGGGCGAGGTCGCCGACGAGTTGGTGCTGGTCGTCACCGGTGACCTCGCCATGCGCCTGCGGTATCCGGATGCGACGAGCGCGACTTCTCGCCGCGTGGCGGCGACCCTGCTCTCCCATCGTCGCGGGGACGTCAGCGGGGCCGTTCGTCGCAGTGGCGACGATAGCGTCTTGCCCGGGCTCAGTTGCCGCCGGTGACGCGGAGATCGGCACCGGAGGTGAAGGCGGCGCCCGGGCCGAAGAAGTAGGCGACGGCGTCGGCGATCTCGTGGGGATGGGCCGCTCGACGCAACGGAATCGCCGAAGCGCGCTCTTCGGGAGCGTTCGGGCGCCCGCCATCGGCGTGGATGGTCGTGTAGGTGGTCCCGGGTGAGACGGTGTTCACGCGCACCCCCTGAGGGCCGAACTCTTTGGCCAAGCCGACGGTCATCGCGTTGATCGCCGCCTTGCTCATCGCGTACGGCACGTACGTGTTCGGTGCGCCGCTCGTCGCCGCACCCGAGGAGATGTTGACGACCGTGCCGCCCTCGCCTCCCCTTTCGGTCGACATCACCTCCAACGCTGCGCGTGTGAGGGAGATGGGAGCGAGGACGTTGATGCGAAGCATCCGCTCTACTTCTGCGAGGTCGATGTCGATGTAGTCGCCGATTTGCATGGTCACGCCGGCATTGTTGACGAGCCCGGTCAGCCGGCCGTACTCGGCCAGGGTCGCCGGGACCACCGCAGCGGCGTCATCGAGGTCGGCGAGATCCGCCCGGATCAGCAAGACTCGGGCACCCAGGGCACGGCAGGCTGCAGCGACGGCCGCGGCCTCGTCGCGGGCGACCCGGTAGGTGAGCACGAGGTCATGACCGTCAGCGGCGAGTCGCTCCGCGACCGCTGCGCCGATGCCACGGCTTCCGCCGGTGATGATCGTGACGGGTCGGGATCCGGTCGAATGCGCCATCTCGCAAGCCTATGTTTCACCGGCGCGAGGCGAGATATCGTCCGGAACTCCTAGCCGAAGATGCCCTGCTCATCGGCAACAGGCCGCTGTTCCACAACTCGTCGATGCACAGGCCGTGGCCGCGGCAGTTGTGCTGGAGGGGTTCTCTCGCGAACCGCTCTGCGCCGATAAGGTGCGAGTGTGCAGTGGAGCCTCGAGGTCATACCGGTGTGTGTCGACGACGTCGACGAGGCCAAGCGCTTCTATGAGAAGCAGGTCGGATTCCACCTCGACCTCGATATCGAGATCGGCGCGACGGGCCGCGTTGTCCAGCTGACGCCGCGCGGCTCCGCGAGCAGCATCCACCTCAAGAGGGGTGCGACGCGCGTGGACGGTTTACAGCTCGTCGTGGACGACGTCGACGCCGCCCGCGCCGAGCTGATCTCGCGTGGGGTCGAGGTGAGCGCCGTCCAGCGGGTCGAGGACGGGGAGTTCCGCGAGGGTCGTGGCGGAGATTGGAACTCCTTCGTCTTCTTTACGGACCCCGCCGGTAACGCCTGGGTGATCCAGGAGCGCCCACCTGCCCGCTGACCCACCGGCTTACGGACCTGCGGGCTCCTTCCGCGAATCGACAAGCGGAAGCTGTGCGGTACATCGGCAGCCAGGGAATGTCCCAGCCCGCGCGGCGAAACTCCGCGCGGAGGAACATGAGGTCGAAGCGTGCGTTTTGCGCGGCGATGGGCAGCCCCGCGAGTAGGGCACGATCCCTGCTCCGCTGGTAAAGAGCGCACTCGACCCATCATCCCGTGGGGCGCGCACGTGGCACGCACCGGCGGGGTGACCCACAGGCGTCGGCGAACGCGACGACTGGATGCGATCGGCCCGCCTGAGGCGTCACGCGCCGGGTCTAATTTCGCCCGGGCACCTTCGCCTTCACGATCGGGATCGGCCACTGCGTGACATCCAGTTCAACGAATGTCTGCTGGTAATCGGTGATCTCGGCGGTAGGTACGCGCCCCACGACGCGGCCAAGCCAGGGGTTGTTCGTGAGACCGGGTAGCGCGGCGACCCGCGCGTCCGACTCGGGTGGGCCGCCGTAGGCGAGATCAGCCTCACCGGAGTCACGGGGGCGAGGTTCCCGGATCCGATCACGATCCGGGCCGAAGAACGTGACGCTGAACGGCCCCTCACCCGCGTACCAGCCGTACGCGTCCACCCGCCGAAGGCGCGTCATCGACGCATGCTCGACAGTGATGCGGCGGTTCTCGTCGAGGAGCTCGGCAACCCACGGGAGGTCGGCGATGTGCTCGGCGCTCGGGAGAAGAAGGACGGGTTCGCGGTCCCACATCAGGCGTGAGCGGAGTGACACCGCGAACTCCGTGTCGCGAACCGTCGCGAGGAGGTGAGACCCCCACATGCGTGCGCGCGCGTCCATGCAAACAACCCTGACACAGCCCCGACGCCGTTGTTCCGCACACTGTGGCGCGGGGTCCGACGGAGGCGGGCGTTCAGCCTGTGACGGCGCGAACGGCTCTTGCGGGGGAGCCGACGACGACGGTGTCGGCGGGGACGTCTTTGGTGACGACTGCTGCGGCGGCGACCACCGCGTTGTCGCCGATCGTGACGCCAGGCAGGATGGTCGCATTGGCGCCGATCCAGACGTTGCGTCCGATGCGGATCGGTGCGGGGTGGAGGTCTGCGCGACGGGATGGGTCCAGGTCATGGTTGAGGGTGGCGAGGACGGTGTTGTGGCCGATGAGGCAGTCGTCGCCGATCGTGATGCCGCCCTGATCCTGGAACTTGCATCCGGAGTTGATGAAGACCCGCTTGCCGATGGTGATGTTCTTGCCGAAGTCGGCGTGGAACGGTGGGAAGACGGTGACGGTCTCGTCGACAGCCCCGCCGATCAGCTCGGCGATCAATTCTCGAACCCGTGCGGGCGGGTGGTACCCGCCGTTGAGCTCGCCCGTGACCCGGAGCGCGTCCTGGCTGGCCTCGTGCATGACGTGGTGCAAGGGCGAGTTGCCGGTGATCGTGTGTCCGGCGTTGAGCGCGTCGAGCAGTTCGGTGAGTGTCATGTGTTGCTCCGTGGAGGGATGCGGTGGAACGCGGTACGCGCTAGGCGGGCGTGGCTGTGTTGTCGGCGGGGTGCTGGGCAGCCCATGACGCGAGCAGTCGGAGCCGTTCCGCTGAGGGTGATCCGGGCTCGGCCGTATAGACCATGAGGATGAGTCCCGGTTCGGCGGTGATGGCGAGTTCTTCGTAGGACAGGACGAGTTCGCCGACGACGGGGTGGTGGAAGCGCTTGGTGCCGGTGCCGTGGGTGCGTACGTCGTGTGCCCCCCAGAGGGTGCGGAACGTGTCGCTCCGGGTGCACAGCTCGCCGACGAGGTCTTGCAGCCCGCGGTCGTGGGGGTCGCGTCCGGCCTCGGCGCGCATGATGGCGACGCACATCTGGGCGAAGAGGTCCCAGTCGGGGTAGAACGTGCGGGATGCCGGGTCGAGGAACTGGAACCTGGCGAGGTTCGGTGTCCTGCCGCCATCGCCGATGACGGGTGAGTAGAACGCGCGGCCGAGACTGTTGGTGGCCAGGAGATCCTGGCGCGAGTCGCGGACGAACGCGATGCCATCGGTGATGGCCTCGAGCGCCCATCGCAGGCTCGGTCGAGACGCCGACTGCTTCGGCGCCTTGCGCCGGGGACGGCCGGAGAGCGGGATGCCGTCCGCCGCCCTCGCGAGGTCGACGAGGTGTGCACGCTCGGTGTCGTCTAGCTGCAGCGCCCGGCTGATCGCGTCGAGGACGGACGCCGAAGCACCGGCTATGTCGCCGCGTTCCAGCTTCGCGTAGTACTCCACGCTCACTCCGGCGATCATCGCCACCTCGGTGCGGCGCAGTCCCGGCACCTTCCGAATGCCGATGCCCGCTGGCAGGCCGGCCGCTTCGGGGGTGACGCGCGCACGGCGGGTGGTGAGGAACTCCCGCACCTCGGCCCTGTTGTCCATGTCGTCGAGCGTAAGTCGCCCGGCGCGAGGTGTGGGGTGCACTGTCCGTACACCTTTCACCAGGCACTCCCCGTCGCGGCCGACATCGCGTTCCCTGAGATGGTGCCTGGCGGCGGGACCTGCCGGCACCCCAGGATTCCTCAGTCAGGAGAACGCGATGCGTGGAGTGATGTTGTACGGCCCGAAGGATGTGCGGGTCGAAGAGCGCGAGATGCCGGAGATCGAGCGGGCGACGGATGCCGTCATCCGCGTCACGGCGACCTGCATCTGCGGCTCCGACCTATGGCCGTATCGGGGACTCGAGCCGCTGCACCAGACCCCGCAGCCCATGGGGCACGAATACATCGGGATCGTCGAAAAGATCGGCCACGAGGTGAAGAACGTCAAGCCCGGTGACTACGTCGTCGGATCATTCGTCGCCTCAGACAACACGTGCGAGATCTGCCGCGCCGGCTATCAGTCGCGCTGCGTGCACCAAGTGATGATGGGGGCGATCGGCACGCAGGCCGATTACGCGCTCATCCCGCTCGCCGACGGCACCCTCGTACCCACGCCGGGCGAGCCGAGCGCCGAGCTGGTGCCGTCCCTGCTCGCGGCATCCGATGTGCTCGGCACAGGATGGTTCGCCGCCGTCGCCGCTCACGCGGGCCCAGGCAAGACGATCGCTGTCGTCGGCGACGGCGCGGTCGGCCTCCTCGGCGTCCTGGCCGCGAGGCAGCTGGGAGCGGAGCGGATCATCGCGATGTCACGGCACACCGACCGGCAGGCCCTGGCGCGCCTGTTCGGCGCGACCGACATCGTCGAGGAACGAGGCGACGAAGGCGTCGCGAAGATCAGGGAACTTACGAACGGTCTCGGCGTGCACGGCGTCATCGAGGCGGTCGGCACCCAGGAGGCGATGGAACAGGCGATTCGCGCCACCCGTCCCGGCGGGCATGTCGGCTTCGTCGGCGTCTCGCACGACGTGTCGCTCGACGGGCTCGAGCTGTTCTTCTCCAGCGTGAACCTCCACGGCGGCCCCGCCCCCGTACGGCGCTTCTTGCCAGAGCTCATCCAGCTGATCTGGGACGGGCAGATCACCCCCGGCGATGTCTTCGACCTGACGCTGCCGATCGAGCAGGCCGCGGACGGGTACGCAGCGATGGACGAACGTCGCGCCACCAAGGTGCTGCTCACCCTCTGACTGCACGACCGACGGAAGGAGCCATCATGCAAATCACCCGCCACGCGACCGCCAAGAACCCGCCCGAGTGGTTCACCGGAAAGGTCTGGCTCGACCCTGTCGCCGCGCCGTCGACTCCGGGACAGCAGGCGAACGCCGCCATCGTCCGATTCGCGCCCAGCGCCCGCACCGCGTGGCACTCGCATCCGGGAGGCCAGACGCTTCACATCCTCGAAGGAGTCGCGCTGGTGCAGTCGCGGGGCGGCGCCGTCAGCGAGGTGTCCGCCGGAAACACCGTCCTATGCCCTCCCGGCGAGGAGCACTGGCACGGCGCCGCACCCCACAGCTTCATGAGCCACCTCGCCGTCTGGGACACCCTGCCCGGACAACCCAGCGCGATCTGGGGTGATCACGTCATCGACAGCGAGTACGCCGCTCGGTAACCAACCGCGACAGGAGCGCGGCAAGTCCCTGCGGCTGGCCGCTTCCGGGCAGAGGTCGATGAGTACTCCACACAGCAGACGCGTGCGATGATCGCGACCATGTCCGCAACACCAAGAGCCCTGAGGGCGTGGAAGCTCGCGGCGATCGCAGCGGCCGTGATCGCTGCCGGACTTGTCCTCGTCGGCGGCTGGTGGCTCGGGCGAACCTTGTTCGATTCGCAGTGGACGCTCACCCTCGACTATCTGATGGAGAGCGAGCCTGACGCTGCCGATCCGACCACTGACCCTCAAAACGTCACCTCCTCGGTCTGCGGGGGACCAATCCTGTGCGTTGAGGCCTGGGACACGGCCGAGGCGCTCTACGTTCGGTTCGAATCCCGAGCGGCCGCCGAGGAGCACGAGAGCACAGTTTCTGACGGGTTTCGGTCGAACTACATCGTCATGGACTTCGCTGGCAAGACAAGCGTGACCAAGAGCCAGCAGTTGTGGGCGATGCAGCATCTGGCCGGCACGTGGCAGGACTACGAAGGCGATTTCCCAGACCGCTGACAGCGTCGTTCGTCGTTGGCCGATGGCCGCGAGGGTTGGCAGAAAGGTTGCCCGACCGCCATCCCCTTCTTCGTGCGCTGATCCCCTGGCTACAGAGGAAGAGCAAAGGTACGTCCTACATCGCGCTTATCCGGGCCCTCCAGTCTTGCTGCAACACACCGACAGAGGAGGATGCCGTGAGCAATACGCCCGAACCTGACGACACCCCGCAGGGTCCTAGCTACGAAGGGCGTGTTCTGCCCCGTCCGGCGGACGAGGTGGTCGACCAAGGCGCCGGATTCGATGTCGCGACGATGGTCAGCCGGCGGCGGGTGCTCACGCTGTTGGGACTCGGCGTCGGCGCGGCGACTCTTGCCGCGTGTGCGGCAACGACCGATTCGTCCGCCAGTTCGACGTCGGCCGCCACGACAGAGTCGACCCCGACAACTGAAGCGACGGACTCGACGACCACGACGACGGCGGCGGCGGGCGAGATCCCCGAGGAGACCAACGGTCCCTACCCTGCGGACGGCGCCAACGGCGTGAACGTGCTCGAGGAGTCGGGCATCGTCCGCAGCGACATCCGGTCCAGTCTCGACGGCGGCACGACCGCCGAAGGCGTGCCCCTGACCTTCACCTTCTCGGTGACCGACATCGCCGGCGGCGACGTGCCGTTCGAGGGTGCCGCGGTCTACGTGTGGCACTGCGACGCCCAGGGGCTGTACTCGATGTACTCCGAGGGGGTCGAGGACGAGACGTTCCTCCGCGGCATCCAGGTCGTCGACGCCAACGGCGAGGCCACGTTCCAGACGATCGTGCCGGGGTGCTACACCGGCCGCTGGACGCACATCCACTTCGAGGTGTACCCCGATGTGGCATCCGCGACCGATGTGGCGAACGTCATCGCTACGTCGCAGGTGGCGTTCCCCGAGGAGATGCTCAACGCGGTCTACGAGCTCGACGCCTACTCCGGCTCGGCCCAGAACCTGGCGCAGATCGGCAGCCTCGCCAACGACAACGTCTTCAGCGACGGCACCGAGCTGCAGATGGGGACGTTCAGCGGTGACACCTCGTCCCGCTATGTCGGCACCCTCGCCGTCGGAGTGGACACCGACACCGCCCCCGGCGTCAGCGCCGGCGCAGGTGGGGCCGGTGGCGGGCAGCCGCCGTCCGGCGGGGGCCCTGGCAACCGATCCCCTGGCAATTGACTACCTGGCAACTGACCACTGGACACATGAGAAAGGAACTCCCATGCTGCAGAACCTCACGGGCTGGCACGCCCTCGTCATCCTCGCCGTCATCGTGCTGATCTTCGGAGCCGCGAAACTCCCGGCGCTCGCACGAAGCGTCGGTCAGTCGATGCGGATCCTGAAAGACGAAGTCCGCGAAAACGTCGACGATACCCCCGGCCAGCCGGGCGTCGCGTCGGTTGCGGCATCGGTTCCGATCGGCCCGTCGCGCGCTCCCGCCGTACCGACGACGGCAGGCGCCGGAGGAGTGCGCCCGTCATGACCGCCGCGACCGTCGCCCGAGGCGACATGCCCCTCGGATCGCATGTGCGCGAAGCCCGTCGGCGTGCCGTCCGGGCGGCGGTGGCGCTCACGATCGGCGTGATCGCCGGATTCGTCTTCTCGGACCAGGTCATCGAGGTGCTCCGCGCCCCGATCGAGGTCCTCGCCGAGTCGCGCGACGCGAGCCTCAACTACGACTCCGTGACCGGAGCGTTCGAGCTCAAGGTGAAGATCGCCCTGTTCGCAGGAGTCGTGCTGTCGAGCCCGGTCTGGATCTTCGAGCTCTTCGGATTCGTCTCGCCCGGCCTCACACGCCGTGAACGTCGGCTCACGGTCGGGTTCTCCTTCGCCGCGCTCGCGCTGTTCGCCACCGGAAGCGTGACGGGGTTCATCCTGTTCCCGCACATGGTGGAGCTGCTGGCGAGCTTCGCGTCGGCCGAAGACAGCACGATCCTCAGCGCCACGTACTACGTCGACTTCGTGATGAAGATCGTGGTGGCCACCGGCATCGCCTTCACCCTGCCGGTGTTCATGGTGCTGCTCAACGCGCTCGGACTGGTGTCAGCCCGCACGCTCCTGCGCAGCTGGCGGCTCATCGTGGTCGCGGTCGTCGTCTTCAGCGCCCTGGTCACCCCCTCGGCCGATGTGCTGTCGATGTTCCTCATCGCCGTGCCGATGGCGGCGCTCTTCGCCGGCGCGCTCCTCATCACTCATCTTCACGACCGCCGCGCCGCCCGCCGCGCGAGCGCCGCTCGCCTTCCCGACCCCGTCGCCACGCCCGCGGGTGTCTGAGGCTCCCCGACCCAAGGAGACCCGGTGTTCGGCCTGACCTTCGAGAAGCTCTTCGTCGTCGCCGTTCTCGCCGCGCTGGTCATCGGCCCGCATCGCTTGCCGCACCTCGCCCGCCGGGCGGGAGAGATAGTGAGAGGACTGCGCGCCTTCGTCGAGAGCACGCGCACCCAGGCGGAGAGCGACCTGGGGGTTCCCCTCGACCGTGCTCGCTGGGAGACCATGGATCTTCGCCAATACGACCCCCGGCGGATCATGCGCGAAGCTCTCGACGCTGCCCCGCCGCGCAGGACCGGCGCGGAATCTCCGGCGCAGACGGCCGGCGATCCTGTCCTGCCCGGCGTCGACCACGAGCCGGACGACAGCCCGGATGTCGACGCCGAGTCGCCTGCCGCGCCGCGGCCGGCCCGCCCGAGCGCGACCGGGCGCGGACAGAAGTACGTCGTCTCAGGCTCGGCGGCGCACCCCCGTCGCATCCTGGTTCCGCCATCAACAGAAGAGGATGCCGCGCCTGCGCCGGCCGCCGGGATGACCGGAAGCGCGGAGGAGACGGGTTCGGAGGTCGCGCGCGCGGTCATCTGACGGAAGCGACAGGCTCCCCACATCCACACCGACCCCCGCTGTCGAAACCGACCGCGGCGCAGCGGGTTTCGACAGTGCAGGTCGGTCTCGGGGGTGGAGGCCGACGGGTAGGTGATTCCGCACGGAGGAGTGTCGATCGGCGACGCGTTCGATCGTCACCCCAGTGACGCCGACTCCGGCGCACGAAAGGATGACATCATGCGATACGCACTGCTCTTGCACTACCCCGAGATGACCGCGGACGAACTCGGCGCCGAGGCACTGGCCGAAGGGATGCGAGCCTTCGACGACTACGCGAAAGCTCTCGATGCGGCGGGTGTTCTCATCAGTGCCGAGGTGCTGCAGCCGTCCAGCCTCACCACGACAGTCACGGCAGCGAACGGTGCACTCCAGGTGCAGGACGGCCCCTTCGCCGACACGAAGGAACAGTTGGGCGGCACCTTCGTCATCCAGGTCGACAACCTCGATGACGCCATCGCCTGGGCGGGTCGTGCGCCGTCGGCGCAGTACGGCTCTGTCGAGGTGCGCCCGTCGGGCACCTATTTCGCCGACGGTGCGTGGCAGGCGTTCGATTACCGATGACCGCGGAGAGTGACGCCAGGGCCGTCGCTGAGCGCACGGCGCGGGTGTCATACGGACGCGTCCTGGCGGTGGTGGCGTCGAGCACACGCGACGTCGCCCTCGCCGAGGACGCCCTGGCCGATGCTTTCGAACGAGCCTTGCGGCTCTGGCCCCGCGATGGCGTCCCTGCGAATCCGGAAGGGTGGGTGATCACCGTGGCGCGAAACCGACTGCGCGACGCGCTCGGCTCTGCGGCTCGGCGAACCTCTGCTGATCTCGACGACGGCCTGGTGGCGCGCCTCGCCCACCCGGCGTCTGCCGATGCCCTCGACGAGCTGGAGCGGCTCGAGGACATCCCCGACCGCCGACTGGAACTGCTCTTCGCTTGTGCGCATCCGGCGATCGATCCCGCCGCACGCACGCCCCTCATGCTGCAGACGGTGCTGGGGTTCGAGGCGTCGCAGATCGCCGCCGCCTTCGCGGTTCCGAGCGCGACGATGGCCCAGCGACTCGTGCGGGCGAAGCGTCGCATCCGCGGTGCCGGCATTCCGTTCCGCATCCCGCGCCGCGACGACATGCCCGCGCGTCTGCCCGCAGTGCTCGAAGCGATCTACGGCGCATATGCGATCGACTGGCTGAATCAGGGCGACGAGCCGCGCGAATCGCTCGCCGACGAGGCACGGTGGCTCGCGGTGCTCACCGCCGCGCTGCTGGGCGACGAACCTGAGGCGTGGGGTCTCGCCGCGCTGCTGACGTTCGCCCAGTCTCGCGCGGCGGCCCGCATCGGCGATCCCTGGCCGCCGCTCGACGAGCAGGACACCACGCTGTGGGATCGCGCACTGATCGCCGAGGGCGACGCGCTCCTGCAGCGGGCGTCCGACCTCGGCCGCCCGCTGGGGCGCTTCCAGCTCGAAGCGGCCATCCAGGCGGTGCACTGCAACCGAGCCCGCACCGGAGAACTCGAGGTCGACACCCTCGTGCGGCTCTACCGCGGACTCGTCGCCATCGCCCCCACCGATGGGGCACGCGCGGCCCTCGCCGCCGCCGAAGCACGGGCGGCGCGGCCCTCCCCTCGATGAGGCCTACCGAGACCGGGTCGCGAGCGACCCTTATGACTGCGCCGTATCGCCAGGCTCCCATGCGTCGAGCAGAGCGGAGCCTCGGATGCCGACCGACGGCGACGCCGAAGTGCGGCCCGAGTTCCAGCTCTGATCCAGCGGCGCGCCCTCCGCGCGCCCAAACCCACCCGCGCCGTCGAAACCGACCGCGGCGCGGTGAGTTTCGGCAGCGGAGGTCGGTCTCGCGAGGCGGCGACGCTGCGCGCCGCCCCGCGCGTCAGCGCGACCCGGTCGGCATCCCCATGCGCGCCAGGACGACGTTCTCGATCACCTGCACCACGTTGTAGAGCACGAGCGTGATGACGGTGATGAGCGCCACCGAGGCCCACAGCTCGTCGAAGCGCGCCGAGGCGCTGAACTTCTGGATCATCCCGCCGATGCCCTGACCGGTCGAGAGCCACTCGGCCAGCAGCGCTCCGGTCACCGCGCCCGGCACCGACACCCGCGCCGCCGCGAACAGCGACGGCAGGGCGCCGGGCACGTTGACCTTCCGCAGCTGCGTCGCCCGCCCGCCGCCGTAGACGTGAACGAGGTCGAGGCTCTCCTTCGACGCCCGGCTGAGCCCGAACAGCACCGACGCGAGCGCGGGGAAGAGCACGACGATCGAGCCGATGACCGCCACCGAGGCGGGAGTTCCGCGGCCGGTGATGAGGATGATGACGGGCGCGATCGCCACGAGCGGCACGCTCCGCAGCAGCAGCGCGAGAGGCATGACCCCCATCTCGACCGAGCGCGACAGCGAGAACGCGATGGCGAGGACGACGGCGACGAGCATGCCGACGACGAAACCGAGAGCGGCGTCGGAGAGGGTCTGCGCCAGAAGCGGCGCCATCTCGGCACGGTGCAGCGCAGCATCCTCATCGGTGAAAAGGAACTGCCACACGTCTACCGGACCCTTGGCGACGTACGGTGAGATGCCCGTGAGGTTCACCACCGCCCACCAGAGCGCGACGACGATGACGAGGGTGAGGAGGGCGTTGAGAAGAGAGCGGCCGACGGCCCGTGCGGCGCCGGTCATGCCGCCACCGCCTTGCCCGAGACCCACGGCGTGACCGCGCGGGCGAGCAGTCCGACGACGGCGTAGCCGACGAGCGCGACGATCGCCGACAGCAGGAACACCGCCCAGACGCGCGCGGAATCGAGATCGCCCTGCAGACGGATGAGGGTGATGCCGACGCCGCGGTCGGTGGCGCCCATGTACTCGCCGAGGATCGCGCCGAGAAAGGCGGAGGGGACGGCGATCTGGAGGGCGTTCAGGATGGCGGGAAGGGCGGCGATGAGCCGGACCTTGCGCAGCTGCATCCAGCGCGATCCGCCGTAGACGCGCACGACGTCGAGGCTCGAGCGGTCGGACGAGCGGAACCCGAGGAGCGCCCCGACGACCGTGGTGAAGAACACCGCGAGGGCGGCGAGGAAGATCGCCGTCGCGCTGGGGTCGCCCGCGCGCCGCGCGCCGCCGAGCACCACGATCGCGATGCCGCCGACGGCGACCACCGGCAGGCAGTAGCTCACGACCGCGATCTGCACCACGACGGTCTCGATCTGGGGGAGGAGGAGCACGGTCGAGGCCACGAGGAGCGCCAGGCCGTTGCCCCAGGCGTACCCGATGAGCGCCTCGGTGATCGTCACCTCGAAGACGCCGATGTAGGGAGCCAGGCCGTCGGTCCAGATGGTCTGGAACACGACGAACGGTGAGGGCACGGGGGTGAAGGTCGTGCCGGGCCGCGGTTGGAAGACGGTCGCCGAGAACAGCCACCACGCGGCGAGGAGCCCCGCGGCCCCGATGAGCCCGGCGAGCCAGCCGGGGATGCGGCGGACCCGCATCAGGCTTCCGCCGCGGCGCGCCCGTCGGCCCCGAAGAGCAGTTCCGACGCGCGGTCGACGAGGGCGTGGAACTCGGGCGTGCGCTGCAGATCGGGGGTGCGAGGATGCGGCAGGTCGACGTCGATGATCTCCTTGATGCGTCCGGGACGCGGCGACATCACCGCGACGCGGTCGGAGAGGAAGATCGCCTCGGAGATCCCGTGGGTGACCAGCAGCGTCGTCGCGGGCTTCTCGGTCCAGATGCGCAGGAGCTCGAGGTTGAGGCTCTGCCGGGTCATATCGTCGAGTGCGCCGAAGGGCTCGTCGAGGAGCAGCACCGAGGGCTTCAGCGCGAGGGCGCGGGCGATCGACACGCGCTGGCGCATGCCGCCCGAGAGCTGGGCGGGCTTGGCCTTCTCGAAGCCGGTGAGCCCGACGAGGGAGATCAGCTCGTCGATGTAGGCCTTGTCGGCGCGGCGGCCGGCGACTTCGAAGACGAGCCGGATGTTGGCGTAGACGCTCCGCCACGGAAGAAGTGCGTGGTCCTGGAAGGCGATGCCGAGCTCGCTGTCGCGGCGCAGCTGCGCGGGGGTCTTGCCGTCGACGCGCACGTCGCCGGTCGTCGGCGTCTCGAGGTCGGCGAGGATGCGCAGGATCGTCGACTTGCCGCATCCCGAGGGCCCGAGAAGGGCGAGGAACGAGCCCTTCTCGGTGTGCAGGTGAGTGTCCTGCAGGGCGGTGACGGTGCGGCCGCGACCGGTGGCAAAGGTCTTGGTCAGACCGTCGATGCTGATGCCGGAACCGCCGGCCGGCGCCGCCGACGGGGTGACCCCCGCCGACGGCGTCGCCGTGGCATCCGATGTTCTTGTATCGGTCATGATGTGCGTCGCTCGGGCTACGGGAGGTAGTCGATGAGCTCGGGGTTCTCCTCGTAGATCTCGTCGATGATCGTGGTGTCGAAGAGGTCGTCGACCGACACCTCCCAGCCGGCCGCGGCGAGCGAGGCCACGGTCTGCTCCTTGAGCGCGTCGGAGATGGTGAACAGGCCGTTCGCCTCGGTCTCCTCGGTGGAGATGAGGAGGTTCTGCGCCTCGATGCCGAGCGCTGTCTTCTCAGGGTCGAGCGCCCCGAAGACGGCCTCGAGCCCCTCCGACGACTCCGCGGCAGCCGCGTTGTAGTACTTCTCGACGAGGGTGACGGTGTCATCGACCGGCTGCTGGAAGACCTCGGTCCAGCCCTTGATCTCGGCGGTCAGGAACGCCTTCAGCAGATCGGCGTTCTCGGCGAGGTACTGGTCGGTGACGGTGAAGGTCTCGGCGACATAGGGCACGCCGTTCTCGGCGTAGGCGAGGTTGGTGACCTCGTAGCCGGCGAGCTCGACGGTGAGGGCCTCATTGGTGAGGTAGGCCATGAAGCCGTCGACGTCGCCGTTCATCAGCGGCGTCGGGTCGAAGTCGACCGGCACGACGTTGACGTCGGCGGGGTCGATGTCGTTGGCGTTGAGGAGGGCCGCGAAGACGGAGGCGTTGGAGTCCTGCACGCCGATCGTCTTGCCGATGAGGTCTTCGGGGGTGGTGATGTCACCGCCGTCGGCGAGGGAGAGGATCGTGAACGGGTTCTTCTGGAAGGTCGCGCCGATGATCTTCAGTGGCGCCTCCTCCTCGGCGATCGCGGCGCCCACCGATGCGGCGTCGCTGAGCGCGACCTGCACGGTGCCGGAGAGGAGCTTGGCGACTCCGGTGTCGGGGCCCGAGATGCCGATGACCTCGTCGAAGCCGGCCTCGTCGTAGTAGCCGTTCTCGTAGGCGTAGAACTCGCCGGCGAACTCCTCGTTCTTGATCCAGGAGTACTGGACGCTGATCTCGCCGTACGACGCCTCTTCGGCGCTGTTGCCGCCGGCGGCGGCGGTGGTCGTGCCGCCGGACGCGCAGCCGGCGAGGACGAGGGCGGAGGCGAGGAACGCGGCGGCGCCGGCGGCGATGCGGCCGCGGCGGCTCAGGGGGCTGTGTGTTGCCATCGGGTGTTGGCTCTTTCTTGTGCAGGTGGAGCTCAGGGATGTGATCAGGCGAAGGTATGGCGCCGACGTTTCGCCTGACGCCGTGGGGTGTTTCGGACGTGTGACGGATGGCGCGGCGGGGTGCGGCGGGAGGAGACCGCCCGTCTCGCGCGGGCCGTACAATCGCGAAGATGGAGCGTGCGCGTGGCTGAACACCGTGTGGATGACGGAGCGGTGGCCGAGGTGGTTATCAACGAGGTCACCGTCAACGGCGCGCTCCGATCGCTCGACGGCGTCGCGGTGCACACCAGCGCGCTCGACTGGCTGCGCTCGTGCGGCCTGACGGGCAGCAAGGAGGGGTGCGCCGAGGGCGAGTGCGGCGCGTGCGCGATGCTCATCGCGACGCCGGCTGCGGATGCCGCGGGTGCGGCGTGGACCGCGGTGAACTCGTGCCTCGTGCCCGCCCAGGCGCTCCGCGGTCAGGAGATCGTGACCGCCGAGGGCCTCGGCACTCCGGAAGCGCTGCACCCGGTGCAGGAGGCGATGGCGGTGGGCGGCGGGTCGCAGTGTGGCTACTGCACACCTGGCTTCGTCTGCAGCATGGCCGGGGAGTACTACCGGCGCGATCGCGCGCCGGAGGGGAACGAGCGCACCCTCGCGGGTGGGGAGCGCACCCTCGCGGGTGAGGAGCGCACCCTCGCGGGTGGGGAGCGCACCCTCGCGGGTGAGGAGCGCACCCTCGCGGGTGCGGAGGGTGGGCACGTCGGGGCGAACGGATTCGACCTGCACGCGCTGAGCGGCAACCTCTGTCGCTGCACGGGCTACCGACCGATTCGCGATGCGGCATACGAGCTCGGGATGCCGGAGGGCGACGATCCGCTGGCGGCGCGCCTGCGGCATCCGGCCCCGGAGCCCGTCGCGACAGACGTGACCGTCGACGGCGCCCGGTTCGTCCGCCCGGCCACCCTCGACGATGCGGTCGCCCTCCTCGAGGCTGAGCCCGAT
This sequence comes from Microbacterium sp. SLBN-154, assembly GCF_006715565.1. NCBI lineage: Bacteria > Bacillati > Actinomycetota > Actinomycetes > Micrococcales > Microbacteriaceae > Microbacterium > Microbacterium sp. SLBN-154. The sequence goes on along the minus strand of NZ_VFNL01000001.1, from coordinate 386,656 downwards.
GCGCGCCTCGTCGCCGGCGCGACCGACTGGGGCGTCGACGTCAACCTCCGCGGTCTGCGCGCCCCGCTCGTCGTCGCGATCGACCGCCTGCCCGAGCTGCGGGCGTTCCGCATCGACGACGACGAGATCGAGCTCGGTGCGGCGCTCACCCTCACCGAGGTCGCCGCCGCCCTCGGCGCTCGTGTGCCGCTCCTCTCCGAGCTGCTGCCGCAGTTCGCCTCACCGCTCATCCGCAACCGGGCGACCCTCGGCGGCAACCTCGGCACCGGGTCGCCGATCGGCGACGCGCTGCCGGCGCTCCTCGCCCTCGGCGCGAGCGTCGCCCTCGCCTCGCGCGACGGGGAGCGGAATGTACCGCTCGAGGAATACTTCACCGGCTACCGCCAGACGGTGCGGCGCACCGACGAGATCATCCGAGCCCTGCGCTTCCCCGCGCCCCGCGGCGAGCTCGCTGCGTTCCACAAGATCGCCAAGCGCCGCTTCGACGACATCTCCAGCGTCGCCGTCGCGTTCGTGATCGACCTGCGAGGCGGCGTCGTCGCCGACGCACGCATCGGGCTCGGCGGCGTCGCCGCCATGCCGGTGCGCGCCCGCGCCACCGAGCAGGCGCTCATCGGCCGCGACTGGAGCCTCGCCACCGTGCGCGAGGTCGCCCCGGTGCTGGGCGCCGAGGGCACGCCGATGTCGGATCACCGGGCGAGTGCGGCCTACCGCACCGCGATGCTCGAGAACGCCCTGCGGAAACTCTTCGCGCGGCACCCGAAGCCCACCGCATCGGCGGTGGGCTGATGAGCGATCTCGCCCGCCGCCCCGCCGACCCGGTCGTCGGCCGCTCCGTCGCGCACGAAAGCGCGACCCTCCATGTCACCGGCCGCGCGATGTACACCGACGACCTCGCCGTGGAGACGATGGGGGTGCTCACCGCGTGGCCGGTGCAATCCACCCACACGCATGCGCGCGTGACCCTCGACGTCCTGCCCGCCTACGGTGTGCCCGGGGTCGTCCGGGTGCTGACCGCGGAGGACGTGCCGGGTGTCAACGACGCCGGGGTCAAGCACGACGAGCCGCTCTTCCCCGTCGAGGCGATGTACCACGGGCACGCTCTCGCCTGGGTGCTCGGCGAGACCCCCGAGGCGGCGCGGCTCGGCGCCGCCGCCGTCGAGGTGACCTACGAGCCGCTCCCGAGCATCGTCACCCTCGAGGAGGCCATCGCGGCCGGCTCGTTCCAGGGTGCCGAGCGCGCGATCGTCCGCGGCGACGCCGGCGCGGCCCTCTCCGACGCCCCCCGCGTGTTCGAAGGCGTCACCGCGTTCTCGGGCCAGGAGCATTTCTACCTCGAGACCCATGCGTCTTTCGCACGGATCGATTCCGAGGGGCAGGTCTTCGTCGAGTCGTCGACGCAGCACCCGAGCGAGACGCAGGAGATCGTCGCGCACGTGCTCGACCTGCCGTCGCACCAGGTGACCGTGCAGTCGCTGCGGATGGGCGGCGCCTTCGGCGGCAAGGAGATGCAGCCCCACGGCCTGGCGGCCATCGCCGCACTCGGGGCGAGCCTCACCCGGCGCCCGGTGCGGCTGCGCCTGAACCGCACTCAGGATCTGACGATGACCGGCAAGCGGCATCCGTTCCACATCTCCTGGCGGGTCGGATTCGACGACGACGGCCTGCTGCAGGCGCTGGAGGCGACGCTCACCTCCGACGGCGGGTGGGCGCTCGACCTCTCGGAGCCGGTGATGAGCCGCGCGCTCTGCCACGTCGACAACGCCTACTGGATCCCGAACGTCCACGTCGTCGGCCGCGTCGCCCAGACGCACAAGACCTCGCAGACGGCGTTCCGGGGCTTCGGTGGTCCGCAGGGGGTGTTCCTCATCGAGGACATCCTGGGCCGCACCGCCCCCGCGCTCGGCATCGAGCCCGACGAGCTCCGCAGCCGGAACTTCTACGCCCCCGGGCAGGACACCCCCTACGGGCAGGTGGTGAAAGACGCCGAGCGGATGCCCGCGATCTGGCAGACCCTCCGCGCCGAGGCGGAGGTCGACGCTCGGCGCGCGGCGATCGCGGCGTTCAACGCCGAGCACGACGACGTCAAGCGCGCAATCGCGATGACGCCGGTGAAGTTCGGCATCTCGTTCAACTTCACCGCCTACAACCAGGCCGGCGCCCTCGTGCACGTGTACAAAGACGGCTCGGTGCTCATCAATCACGGCGGAACCGAGATGGGCCAGGGCCTTCACACCAAGATGCTGCAGGTCGCCGCGACCGCCCTCGGGGTGCCTCTCACCCAGGTGCGGCTCGCCCCGACCCGCACCGACAAGGTGCCCAACACCTCCGCGACGGCAGCGTCGTCGGGCGCCGACCTCAACGGCGCGGCCGTGAAGAACGCCTGCGAGCAGATCAAAGAGCGGATGACGGCGGTCGCCGCCGGGCTCCTGGGCACCGATCCGGATGACCTCGTCTTCGCCGGCGGGCAGGTCACCGCTCCTCATCTGCAGCGCTCGGTGCCGTTCGCCGAGGTGGCCCTTGCCGCCTACTTCTCGCGGGTGCCGCTCTTCGCCGCCGGGTACTACCGCACCGAGGGCCTGTCGTGGGACATCGAACGTATGACGGGTTCGCCCTTCAAGTACTTCGCCTACGGTGCCGCGGCGGCCGAGGTCGAGGTCGACGGGTACACCGGCGCCTACCGGCTGAGACGGGTCGACATCGTCCACGACGTGGGCGACTCGCTCTCGCCGCAGATCGACCGCGGGCAGATCGAAGGCGGGTTCGTGCAGGGCGCCGGATGGCTCACCCTCGAGGATCTGCGGTGGGACACCTCCGCCGGCCCCGGCCGCGGGCGACTCCTGACGACCTCGGCGAGCACGTACAAGCTGCCGAGCTTCTCGGAGATGCCCGAGGACTTCCGCGTGCACCTCTTCGCCGACGCCCGCGAGGACGGCGCGGTGTACGGATCGAAGGCCGTGGGGGAGCCGCCGCTCATGCTCGCGTTCGCCGCGCGAGAGGCGCTGCGCGAGGCGGTCGCCGCCTTCGGCGAGCCGGGGCGCACCGTCGAGCTCGCTTCGCCCGCCACCCCCGAGGCGGTCTTCTGGGCGATCGAGGCGACGCGCTCCGCGCTTGTTGTCGCGCCCTAGCGGAGAGCGACGCCGATGGACTGGGTCGACGAACTGCGCCGGCTGCGCGATGCACGCCTGCCGGCGGTGCTCGTCACCCTCGCCGCGGTGCGGGGTCACGCGCCGCGCAACGGCGGGGCGAAGCTGGTGGTCTCACCCGATCGGCTCTTCGGCACCGTCGGCGGCGGCAATCTCGAGGAGACCGCGATCGCGACGGCGCGCGAGATGATCGAGGCGGGCGAGAACGAGCCGCGGCTGCTGACCCTCACCCTCAGCGACAAGGCCGCGACCGAGTACGGCGTGCAGTGCTGCGGGGGAGAGGTGACGATGCTGCTCGAACCGGTGCGCGTGGTGCCGACGGTGGCGGTCTTCGGAGTCGGTCACGTCGGACTGGAGCTCGCCCGGGTGCTCGCGCGACACGAGATCGAGCTGTGGCTCATCGACGGGCGCGCCGACATGGTGGCCGAGGAGCGGCTCGGGGTACCCGGACGCTCGGGGATCTTCGCCGACGCGGTCGCGACCGTCAACGTGCGTCACACCCCGGTGCCCGAGGCGGCGATCGCCGACCTGCCGGCCGGCACGCACGTGCTCATCATGACCCATGATCACGTCGAGGATCTGGCCCTCACCGACCAGGCGCTCCGACGCGATGACCTCGCGTCGATCGGGCTGATCGGCTCGCGCTCGAAGTGGGGGCGGTTCGCGGCGAAGCTCCGCGAGCTGGGGCACACCGACGGCGATCTCGCGCGTGTGACCACGCCCATCGGCGTGCCCGAGGTGTCGGGCAAGGCGCCGGCCGTCATCGCGGTGAGCGTCGCAGCGCGGCTGCTGCAGCTGATCGAGGAGGCAGCGCGCGCGCCGCGCGGGTGAGGCGGAGGCGGCGTCAGCCGCCGAGGACGACGTTCAGCGGGGCCTCGCCCCGCGACATCCGCTCCATCTGACGGCGGACGAGTCGCGCGATCCGCGGGCGCATCGCGCTCGACGCGCCGCCGACGTGCGGGACGATGAGCACGCCGTCGGTCGACCAGAGCGGATGACCCGCGGGCAGCGGCTCGGGATCGGTGACGTCGAGCGCCGCGCGGATGCGGCCACGGCCCGCGTGATCGACGAGCGCATCGGTGTCGATGAGCGGCCCGCGACCGACGTTGACGATGAGGGCGCCGTCGGGAAGAGCGCGGAGGAACCCGTCGTCGACGAGGTGGCGGGTCGCGTCGCCGCCCGGCAGGGACGCCATCACGATCTCGGCATGCGGCAGCAGCTCGGGCAGTTCGTCGACCCCGTGGATCGTGACACCGTCTTCTTCGCGGCGGCGCGACGCCACCCGGACGAGCTCGACCTCGAAGCCCGCGAGCCGGGCCTCGATCGCCTTGCCGATGCCGCCGTATCCGAGGAGCAGGACCCGCCGATCGGCGAAACTCTCCGCGACTTCGGGCGCCCACCGGCCCTCGACCTGCGCGCGCACGAACGCCGGCACGCGTCGCTGCGCAGCCAGCGCCAAGGTCACCGCGAGCTCCGCGGTCGAGGTCTCATGCACGCTGGAGGCGTTGGCGAAGGTGTATGTCGGCGGCAGAATATCCTCGATGCCGTCGTACCCGATCGACTGGCTCTGCACCAGGCGGGTCTCGACCTGGTCGAGGAGCGGCACCGCATCGGTCAGCGACATGTAGGGCAGCACGACGACGTCGATCCGGGGTCGAGGCGGCGGGCCATCCATCGGCCACACGATCACCTCCACGCCGGCGGGGGCCGGCTGGATGTCATCGGCGAGCTGGGCGGTCGGAACGGACACGACGAGATTCGCACTCACCACTCCCACGCTACCGCCCGGCCGGAGTATGGTCTGGCGCAGGAGGCGGCAGCACCTGCCGATGACGGATGGTTCCCGAGATCAACTACTGGGCGGTCCTGATCGCCACGGCCTCGACGCTCATCGTCGGATCGGTGTTCTATGCGCCGAAGGTGTTCGGCACGAGGTGGGCCCGACTGGCCGGCGTCGACATGAACAGACCTGGCGCCACGGCGGTCATCCCGATCCTCGTCACGATCCTCGTGAGCTTCATCAGCGCGTGGGTGCTCGCCGGGGCGACCGCGATCGCGTGGCACTTCTACGGGGGCGGGTATCTGCTCGCAGCGCTCGGCACAGCGATCATCCTGTGGGCCGGGTTCACGGCCGCCCGGATCATCACGCACGACGCCTTCGAGGGGCGACCGTCGTCGCTGACCGTGCTGACGATCGGCCACGAGCTGGCGACGTTCGTCGTGATGGCGCTGATCATCGGGGTCTGGCCGCCCGCCGGCACCGTCTGACCCGCTCGCCGCGGCTCAGGCCGCGGCGACGAGCGACGCGATCGCCGAGGTGAAGAACCGGCGGCCGTCGACTCCCGAACGCATCGCGAGACGGGTGTCGGGGCCGAAACCCTCCTCGACGGCGTGCTCGGGGTGGGGCATGAGCCCCACGACGTTGCCGCGCTCGTTGCGCAGACCCGCGATGTCGTTGAGCGACCCGTTGGGGTTCACGCCCAGGTAGCGGAAGGCGACGAGGCCCTCGCCCTCGATGCGCGCGAGGGTGTCGGCGTCGGCGATGTAGCCGCCGTCGGCGTTCTTCAGCGGGATGACGATCTCTTCGCCGTCGGCGAAGTCGGATGTCCACGCCGTCGACGCGCTCTCGACGCGAAGACGCTGGTCGCGGCGGATGAACTGCTGGTGGGCGTTGCGGATGAGGCCGCCGGGGAGGAGGTGCGCCTCGACGAGCATCTGGAAGCCGTTGCAGATGCCCAGCACGGGCATCCCGCCCCGCGCGGCGTCGGTGACCTCCGACATGATGGGCGCGAGGGCGGCGATCGCCCCGGCACGCAGGTAGTCGCCGTAGCTGAAGCCACCGGGGAGGATGAGGGCGTCCACGCCTTCGAGGTCGTGCGAGCCGTGCCAGAGGGCGACCGGCTCACCGCCGGCCAGACGCACAGCGCGGCGGGCGTCGACGTCGTCGAGACTCCCGGGGAAGGTGATGACGCCGATACGGGCGGTCACTCCACGACCTCCACGCCGACGACGTCTTCGATCACGTCGTTGGAGAGCACCTCGGCGGCGATGCGGCGGGCCGTGGCGAGGGTCTCGTCATCGACCTCCCCGTCGACGGTCAATTCGAAACGCTTGCCGATCCGCACACCCGAGAAGCGGTCGACGCCGAGCCGCGTGAGGGCTCCGGCGACGGCCTTCCCCTGCGGGTCGAGCAGCTCGGCCTTGGGCATGACGTCGACGACGATGGTGGGCACACCGACATCTTACGGCTCGACCCCCCGCTCGCCGTCGTGACCTGATCGTTACCCATCTTCTTGGGAGCGCTCCCTTGACAGCTGTGAGAGCGATCCCATAGCGTCATCCGCAATCCGTGGGAGCGGTTCCACGGGAACGTCAACCTGCACCGTGTCGCCGACACAGCATCGTGCTTACCCACCCACAAAGGAGTGATCGTGACGTCATCCACCATGCGCAAAGCGGCCGTCGCGGCTGCGATCGCATCATCCACCGCCCTCGTTCTCGCGGGCTGCAGCTCCTCCGGCGGCGACGCCGCAGGCGGCGAGGCCGGCGAGGACATCACCCTCACGGTCACCACCTTCGGCACGTTCGGCTACGACGACCTGTACACCGAGTACGAAGAGGCCAACCCCGGCATCACCATCGAGGCCACCAACATCGACACGGGCGGCAACGCCCGCACCGACGCCTTCACCAAGATCGGGGCGGGATCAGGACTCTCCGACGTCGTGGCGGTCGAAGAGGGCTGGCTCGGTCAGATCATGGGCGTCTCCGACCAGTTCGTCGACCTGCGCGACTACGGCATCGAAGACCGCAAGAGCGACTGGCTCGAGTGGAAGTACGACCAGGCGACCGATCCCGAGGGCCGCGTCATCGGTTACGGCACCGACATCGGCCCGCAGGGCATCTGCTACAACGCACCCGCCTTCGAGGCGGCGGGTCTGCCCACCGACCGTGAAGAGGTCGCGACTCTTCTCGAGGGCGACTGGGAGAACTACTTCGACGTCGGCCGTCAGTACAGCGAGGCCACCGGGAACGCCTGGTACGACCACTCCGGCTTCGTCTGGAACGCCATGGTCAACCAGCTCCCCGAGGGCTACTACACCACCGACGGCGAGCTGAACGTCGAGGGCAACACCGAACTCGAGGAGCGGTTCGAGCTTCTGGGCGCGGCGACCGAGGACGGGCTTTCGGCGGCACAGGCGGCATGGGACTGGAACAGCGGCGAATCGTTCCTCGACGGGACATTCGCGACGTTCATCTGCCCCGGGTGGATGCTGGGCGTCATGAAGGGCTCGATCGAGGGGGCCGGTGGCGATGAGGACAACGGATGGGACTTCGCCAACGTCTTCCCCGGTGGCCCGGCGAACTGGGGTGGCGCCTTCCTGACCGTTCCCGAGACGTCGGAGCACAAGGAAGAGGCGGCCAAGCTCGCGGACTGGCTCACCCAGCCCGCGCAGCAGGTGAAGCAGTCCGCCGCAGCGGGCAACTTCCCGAGCACCGTCGAGGCGCAGGAGACCCTGGCGGCGGAGGCGACTCCCAACCCGTTCTTCAACGACGCACCCACCGGCGCGATCCTCGCCGAGCGCGCCGTCGGCGTCGAAGCGCAGTACAAGGGCCCGGAGGACTCCGTCATCCAGGAGAACGTCTTCGGTCCCGCGCTGAAGGCGCTCGACCTGGGCGAGACCGACACGCAGGGTGCCTGGCAGCGGGCGCTCCAGCTGCTGAACGAACTGGTCGGCTGAGGCCGATCGGATGACACGGGGCCTCCGGGCGGACAGCCCGGGGGCCCCGACCATCTCTCCGCGAGAGGAACTGCACATGACCGCGACTCTGCCGTCGCCGGCGTCGGCACCCGCCGATTCCGGTCGAGATGAGCCGAAGGATCGGATGCGCCGATCCGTCCGCTCCCCCTTCCGCCAGCGTCTGTCGAAGGCCGACCAGAAGGCCTCGCCCTACCTCTACGTCGCCCCGTTCTTCCTGCTGTTCGGCGTCGTCGGCCTCTTTCCGCTGCTCTACACGCTCAACGTCTCGCTGTACGACTGGGACCTGCTGCAGGGACAGGGCGACTTCGTGGGGCTCGGCAACTTCGTCGAGATCCTGAACGACCGGATGTTCTGGAACGCGGTGTTCAACACCATCAGCATCTTCCTGCTCTCGGCCATCCCGCAGCTCACGATCGCCCTCATCGTCGCGTACCTCCTCGACCGGGGCCTGCGCGCCCCGACCTTCTGGCGGATGAGCGTTCTCCTCCCGTTCGTGGTCACCCCGGTCGCGGTCGCGCTCATCTTCTCGAGCATCTTCAGCGACGTCGATGGGCTGGCGAACAACCTCCTCAACATCTTCGGCATCCCCGACCAGCAGTGGAAGCAGGACCGGTTCCTCAGCCATCTCGCGATCGCGATCATGGTCAACTTCCGGTGGACGGGTTACAACGCCCTCATCCTCCTCGCCGCCATGCAGGCGGTTCCGCGCGACCTGTACGAATCCGCCGCCATCGACGGTGCGGGTCCGGTGCGACGCTTCTTCTCGATCACCATCCCGACAATCCGCCCGACGCTGATCTTCGTCATCATCACGGCCACCATCGGCGGGCTGCAGATCTTCGCCGAGCCGCGCCTGTTCGACGTCTCGGCCGCCGGCGGGATCGGCGGGAGCGACCGCCAGTTCCAGACCATGGTCCTCTTCCTCTGGGATCTCGCCTTCTTCCGCACGAACCTCGGTGAGGCGTCCGCCGTCGCGTGGCTGCTGTTCCTTCTGATCGTGCTGTTCGGCGTCCTCAACTTCCTGATCGCCCGTCGCATCGCGACATCCGACTCCCGATCCGACCGCAGAGCACGCCGCATCGCACGGCGTCAGGCCCGCACCCACGGAGGCGTCGCATGAGTGTCACCATCCCCGAGCCCCTTCCCGCGGTGCAGGTCGAGACTCTCGACAACGATCCGCCGGAGCGACCCGGCAGACGCCGGCGCGGTCGCGAGACCGGCAACGCCGGCATCGGCAGCCGTCCGGGCTTCCTCACCTACGGCCTGCTCGCCGCCTTCATCCTCGGCAGCGTCTATCCGCTCTGGTGGTCGTTCGTGGTCGCCAGCGGCACGAACGCCACCCGGGGCGAGACGCTTCCGCTCATTCCCGGTGGCAACTTCCTCGCCAACGCCGCCCGTGTGCTCGACGCCATCCCGTTCTGGCTGGCGCTCGGCAACTCGATCGTCATCTCGGGGGTCATCACCGTCTCGGTCGTGACGTTCTCCACGATCGCCGGCTACGCCTTCGCCAAGCTGAAGTTCCGCGGCCGCAACGGACTCATGCTCTTCGTCATCGCCACCATGGCGATCCCCACGCAGCTCGGCATCATCCCGCTGTTCATGGTCATGCGCGAGCTCGGCTGGACCGGCACCATCGGCGCCGTCATCGTTCCCACCCTGGTCACGGCCTTCGGGGTGTTCTTCATGCGTCAGTATCTGGTCGACGTCATCCCCGACGAGCTCATCGAGGCGGCACGTGTCGACGGGGCGGGCCAGTTCCGCACGTTCCTCACCGTCGGTGTTCCCGCCGCGCGACCGGCGATGGCGATCCTCGGGCTGTTCACCTTCATGACGGCGTGGACGGATTACCTCTGGCCGCTGATCGTGTTGAGCCCGAGCAACCCCACGCTGCAGACAGCACTCAGTCAGCTGCAGTCGGGATACTACATCGACTACTCGATCGTGCTGGCCGGCGCCGTGATGGCGACGATCCCGCTCTTGATCCTCTTCGTCATCGCGGGTAAGCAACTCATCAGCGGCATCATGGCCGGAGCAGTGAAAGGCTGACATGACCATCGACCTCACCGAGGACCCTCGCCTCGCTGTCACGAGCGCCCGCGCCTTCCCGCCCGGTTTCCTCTTCGGCGCCGCCACCGCGGCCTACCAGATCGAGGGCGCCGCGCACGAGGACGGGCGACGCGACTCCATCTGGGACGCGTTCAGCCGGGTGCCCGGCGCCGTCATCAACGGCGACAACGGCGACGTGGCGTGCGACCACTATCACCTCTATCGCGACGACGTGGCGCTGATGAAGGAGATGGGGCTGCAGACCTACCGATTCTCGACCTCCTGGTCGCGGGTGCGTCCGGACGGGGGAGCGCTCAACCCGGCCGGCATCGACTTCTACCGTCGGCTCGTCGACGAGCTGCTCGACGCCGGCATCCTCCCCTGGCTGACGCTCTATCACTGGGACCTGCCGCAGGCACTGCAGGAGCGGGGCGGCTGGGCGAACCGCGACACCGCCGACCTCTTCACCGAGTACGCGCTCGACATGCACGACGCCCTCGGCGACCGGGTGAACGTGTGGACCACGCTCAACGAGCCGTGGTGCGCGTCGTTCCTCAGCTACACGGCGGGCATCCACGCCCCCGGGCACTTCAGCATGACCGAGGGCATGCTCGCCTCCCACCACCTGCTCCTCGGCCACGGTCAGACCGTCCGCGAGCTCCGCGCCCGTGATGCGTCGCTGACGCTCGGGATCACCCTGAACCTCACGGTGGCCGATCCCGCTGATCCGACCGATCCGGCCGACGTCGACGCGGCCCGTCGGATCGACGGACAGTTCGACCGCTGGTTCCTCGACCCCCTCTTCCGGGGCGCGTATCCGGCCGACATCCTGTCGGATTTCGAGAAGAAGGATGCCGCGGCCGTCGCCGCCTTCACCGAGGCTGTGCATCCCGGCGACCTCGCCGCGATCAGCACGCCGTTCGACACCCTCGGCGTGAACTACTACCACGGCGAGCTCGTCGGCGGCACCGAACCGGCGGTGCTCCCGCCGCGCGGCGACGCTCCGACCGACCGCGTGACCGCGTCGCCGTTCCCGGCTTCCGACGGAATCTTCTGGCATGACCGGGGCCTCGCCCGCACCGCGATGAACTGGGAGGTGCAGCCCGAGGGGCTGACACGCCTGCTGAAGAGGACGTGGGACGAATACGCCGCGCCCGCTGGTGTCGCGCTCTACGTCACCGAGAACGGCGCGGCCTACGACGACGACGTGATCGTCGACGGCGGCGAGGTGCGGGTGCCGGATGCGGAGCGCACGGCGTTCCTCCGGGCGCACCTGGGTGCGGTGCTGGACGCCGCCGAGGCAGGCGTCGATGTGCGCGGCTACTTCTACTGGTCGCTGCTGGACAACTACGAGTGGGCGTGGGGCTACGAGAAGAGGTTCGGCATCGTCCGGGTCGACTACGACACCCAGGCGCGCACGGTGAAGGACTCCGGCCGCGAGTACCGCCGTATCATCGCAGCACGAGAGCTCGACGACGTCCACCCGGAGGTCGCGTCGTAGCGTCGATCGCGAGGCGGGTGCCCCGCGGGCAAGGAGGCATCCCATGAGCAGTGACACCAGGGCTGCCGCGACCATCGAAGAGGTGGCCGCGGCCGCCGGGGTCTCCCGGTCGACGGTATCGCGCGTGGTCAACGGGTCGACGGCGGTGAGCCCCGCCGCGTTGGAATCGGTGCGGCGCGCCATCGCCGATCTGAACTACGTGCCCAATCGCGCGGCCCGCTCCCTTGCCAGCCGTCAGACCCACGCGGTGGCGCTCATCGTGCCCGAGGACACGACCCGCTTCTTCGGCGACCCGTTCTTCGCGGCGATCGTGTCGGGCATCAACCGTCGTCTGAGCCGCTCGGACTACGTCCTGAACCTCTTCATCGCCAGCGACGATCCCGGAGACAAGACGACGAGCTATCTGCGGAGCGGTTCTGTCGACGGGGCGGTGGTGGTGTCGCACCACACGAGCGACACGTTCCTCGACCGCATCGCCAGCGCTCTCCCGGTCGTGTACGGCGGCCGGCCGCCCCGGCTCGGCCCCCTGGACTACTACGTCGACGTCGACAACCTGCGGGGCGGGAAGGATGCCGCGGCGCACCTCATCGCGAAGGGCCGGCGTCGCATCGCGACGATCACGGGGTCACTGACGATGGCGGCGGGCGTCGACCGACTGGCAGGATTCCGCGAGGCGCTGGCAGCGGAGGGACTCACGGAGGTGGCGGCCGAGGACGGCGACTTCACGACCGACGGCGGAATGCGCGCGATGGAGCGCATCGTCTACAGCGGGGTGGAGTTCGACGGGCTGTTCGTCGCGAGCGACCTCATGGCCCAGGGTGCCGTGGAGGTGCTGCGTCGCACCGGACGCCGCGTTCCCGAAGACGTCGCCGTCGTCGGCTTCGATGACTCACCCATCGCCGTGGCGGTGCAGCCGGCCCTCACGACGATGCGTCAGCCCTCTCTGCAGCAGGGCGAGCAGATGGCGGGGGTGCTCCTCGACCTTCTGGCCGGGCGGAATCCGCCGCACGCCACGATCCTCGGCACCGAACTGGTGGTGCGCGACTCGACCTGACTTCCCTGCCGACCCACTCCGCAGCTGAGCGCCCCCGGATCAGCGTTCGACGGGATCGCCGCCGAGCTGTCCCACCGCCGGAAGCGGGCCACCGTCGTCGGCGCCCGTCCGACGCCATCGCGCGACGGCGTTGCCGAGGTGATAGATCACGAGCGCCGCGGCCGTTCCCAGCACGATCGCCCCGAGCTGGAAGTCGCCCCACTCGAGGGTGAAACCGGCGATGGCGACGACCAGGGCGACGGCCGCGGTGTACTGGTTGACGGGCCGGGAGAAGTCCACACGGTTGTCGACCCAGATCTTGATGCCGATGATGCCGATCAGCCCGTACAGGGCGGTGGTGACACCCCCGAGCACCCCCGCGGGGATCGAGTTGAACAGCGCCCCCACCTTCGGTGACAGGCTGAGCAGGATGGCGGTGGCTCCCGCCACCCAGTACGCCGCGGTGGAGTACACCCGCGTCGCCGCCATCACGCCGATGTTCTCGCCGTAGGTCGTCGTGCCCGAACCGCCGAAGAACCCCGCGAGCGTGGTGGCGGCTCCGTCGGCGATGAGGGCGCGTCCGGTCGAGCGGTTCACCGAGGCATCCGTCATCGTCGCCACGCCACGGACGTGCCCGACGTTCTCGGCGATGAGCACCAGCACGACGGGCAGGAACATCGCGATGACGCTCCACGTGCCGGGCGAGCCGAAGTCGGCGATCTGGAACTCAGGGAGGCCCACCCAGGCGGCCTCACCGACGGCGGTGAAGTCGACGGCGCCCACGAGAAGGGCGACGACGTACCCCACCACGACACCGAGGAAGATCGAGATGCGCCCGAGGAAGCCGCGGAACAGAACGCTGAAGAGGATGACGGCGGTCAGGGTGACCGTCGCGATCACCGGCTGCTGCTGATAGCTGTCCCACGCCACCGGGGCGAGGTTGAAGCCGATGAGGGCGACGATGGCTCCCGCCACGACCGGCGGCATCAGCTTTTCGATCCAGCCGAGACCGGCGAGCTGGACCACGACGCCGACAGCGGCGAGCAGCACGCCGACGGCGACGATGCCCGCCAGCGCCGAGCCCATGCCCTGCGAGGCGGTGGCGGCGGTGACGGGGGCGATGAAGGCGAACGACGATCCCAGATAGCTGGGCAGACGGTTGCGTGTGATGAGGAGGAAGAGGAGGGTGCCGACGCCGGAGAAGAGCAGCGTGGTCGAGACCGGGAAGCCGGTGAGCACCGGAACGAGGAACGTCGCACCGAACATCGCGATGACGTGCTGGATGCCGAGGGCGATCGTCGCTCCCCAGTTGAGGCGTTCCTGCGGGCCGACGACGCTTCCGGGTGCGACGGTGCGGCCGTCTCCGTGCAGCTTCCAGAGGGGCATGGGTGGGTCTTCCTTCCGCGGATGGCGGGACTCACCCTATCGGCCGGGGCGCCTCTCTCGAGTTGCCGCGGCGAGCGGTTTCCGGAATGCTGTACGGGCGCTGATATACCGGCGCGTTGACGGACGGAGCGATGTGAACGATTCCCGCACCACCGCACCGCCCTCGGCGGCGATGCAACTCACTGGTCTGCACAAGCGTTTCGGCGAGAAGGTCGCCGTCGAGGCACTCACCCTCACCGTCCCGACCGGGTCGTTCTACGGCTTGGTCGGACCCAACGGTGCCGGCAAGACGACCACGCTCTCGATGGCGACCGGGCTCCTGCAGCCCGACGCGGGACAGGCCTTCATCCACGGGGTCGACGTGTGGCGGAATCCGGTCGAGGCCAAGCGCATGCTCGGAAATCTCGCAGACGGGGTCAAGCTCTTCGACCGCCTCACCGGAGAGCAGCTGGTGACCTACACCGGCATGCTCTTCGGTCTGCCGCACGACGAGATCGCGCGTCGCACGGCTGACCTGCTGTCGCTCCTGGACATGACCGAGGCCGCCGGCGTGCTCGTCGTGGACTACTCCGCGGGCATGACGAAGAAGATCGCGCTGGCCTGTGCGCTCGTGCACGCCCCGCGCGTCCTCGTCCTCGACGAGCCCTTCGAGTCGGTCGACCCGGTGTCGGCGGCGAACATCCAGGATATCCTCACCGGCTACGTCGCCACCGGCGGCACCGTCATCGTCTCGAGCCACTCGATGGACCTCGTCCAGCGCATGTGCGATCACGTCGCCGTCGTCGCGGGCGGCCGCCTGCTCGTCGCGGGGACGGTCGACGATGTGCGCGCAGGCCAGTCGCTTCAGGACCGCTTCGTCGAACTGGTCGGCGGTCGCCGCCACGGGGAGGGGCCGGAATGGTTGCGACACTCCTGAGGCTGCGGTTCCGCGTGCTGGGCAACCAGCTGGCGCGGAGCCCGTGGCAGCTCGTCGGCTTCCTCTTCGGCTGCGTCTACGGGCTCGGGATGCTGGCGGGCGTCGTCATCGGCCTGGTATTGCTCGGCTCCGCACCGCTCGATCTGGCATCGGCGATCGTCGTCGGGGTGGGCGCCCTCGTCACGCTCGGGTGGGTGCTCGGACCGCTCCTCGTCGCCGGCGTCGACACGACGCTCGAGCCCGACCGGCTCGTCACCTTCCCCATGACGGTGGACCGGATGATGGTCGCACTGACCTTCGCGGGGATCTGCGGCATCCCGGGCATCGTGACCTCCGTGGCCGCCCTCGCCACCGTCGCCACCTGGATGCGGACCCCGGCCTCGCTCGTCGCCTGGGTCGTCGCCGCCCCGCTGGCGATCCTCACCGCGGTCATCGCGTCGCGCACGATGGCCGCGCTCGCCGTGGGGCTGAGCGGCGGCCGCCGCTTCCGCGAGATCGCGGGGGTGCTGATCTTCATCCCCCTCGTGCTCGCGGGCCCGATCATCATCGCGGTCACCACCGGGTTCGCGCTGAACATCGACACGGTGGCGATCGCCGTCGAGGTCGTCTCGTGGACACCGCTCGGCGCCGCGTGGGCGATTCCGGCCGCCGCCGCGGCGGGCGAGTATCTGCCCGCCCTGGTGAAGTTCCTCATCGCGGTCGGGACCGTCGTGATCCTCTGGGTGCTGTGGCGCCGGGCGCTCGCAGACGCGCTGGTGCGGCCGCGCAACGCCGGCGGGGCCGCAGCGAAGCCCGGCGCGCTCGGGTGGTTCGGGCGCGTGCCGACGGGAGGGTTCGGGGCGATCTACGCGCGGTCGCTCACCTACTGGCTGCGCGACCCCCGCTACCTCCGCCAGCTCATCGTCGTTCCGCTCGTCCCGGTCATCCTGTGGTTCTACTCCCGCGGCGGCGACGCGCTGGGCGCCGTGAGCTGGAGCGGCCTGCTCATCGCGCTGGTCATCGGCATCGTCATCTACGCCGACATCTCCTACGACGGCACCGCCTTCGGCACCCAGCTGGCGACCGGGGTCTCGGGGCGCGCCGACCGGTTCGGGCGCACCCTCGCCGCGGCGACGCTGGCGCTGCCGCTCACGGTGGCAGGGGCCGTGCTGCCCTTCGCCTTCTCGGGCGACTGGTCGCAGGCGCCCGCCGTGCTGGGGGCGAGCCTCGGGGTCCTCGGCATCTCCTACGGTGTGTGCGCGGTGACCTCGGCGCAGTTCGTGGTGCCCGTCGCCGCACCCGGAGACAACCCGTTCAAGCGGGTACCGGGGGTGACCTTCGTCCAGGGGCTCATCTTCATGGGCATCTGGCTGATCGCGATCGTGCTGTCCGCGCCGTCGGTGGTGATGGCGCTCATCGCCTTCTTCACGGGGAACACGGTGCTGGGCCTCATCGCAGGGCTCGTCGGGCTTGTGATGGGCGCCGTCGTCTTCGCCGGGGGGATGGTGGTCGGCGGCCGGACCCTCGACCGCACCGGCCCGGTGCTGCTGTCGCGGTTGAAGGCGATGCGCAACGCCTGAGGCGCGGCGGGGCCGGGGGCTCAGGCGGTGAGGCGGTCGATCAGCTCGCGATAGCGGTCGGCGGTGCGCTCGACGATCTCGGCGGGGAGCGCGGGCGGGGCACCGGTGCGGTCCCAGTGCGCGGCGAGCCAGTCGCGGACGATCTGCTTGTCGAAGCTCGCCATCCGCTCCTCGGGAGTGGTGCCGCTCGCCCAGGCCTCGGCATCCCAGTACCGCGACGAGTCACTGGTCAGCACCTCGTCGGCCAGGCGCAGCACGCCGGCGTCGTCGACGCCGAACTCGAACTTGGTGTCGGCGAGGATGAGGCCACGTTCTTCGGCGATAGCCGCCGCGCGGCGGTAGATGTCGAGCGAGGCATCGCGCAGCTCTTCGGCGCGCTCACGACCGACGAGGTCGACCGTGCGGTCGAACGAGATGTTCTCGTCATGCTCGCCCAGCGGCGCCTTGTACGCGGGGGTGAAGAGGGGCTCGGGCAGGCGGTCGCCGTTTCCGAGACCGGCGGGAAGAGGGATGTCGCAGACCGTGCCGTGCTGCTGATACTCCGCCCAGCCCGATCCCGTCAGGTAGCCGCGGACGACGCACTCCACCGGCAGCATCTCCAGGCGCCGGGTGAGCATCGTCCGCCCGCGCACCTCCGCGGGGATCTCTCCCTCCCGAAGATGGTTCGGCACCCCGAGGCGGTCGAACCACCACAGGCTCAGCCGCGTGAGCAGCTCGCCCTTGCCGGGAATGCCGGGGGAGAGCACGTGGTCGAACGCGCTCACCCGGTCGCTCGCGACCACCAGCATCCGGTCTTCTGGCTCGTCGGTGGGGAGGTACAGGTCACGCACCTTGCCGGAGTAGACGTGCCGCCAGCCGGGAAGCGTAGAGGGGAGGGTCACCCGCCCATTATCCCGACCCGCTCCGCGTGCCGCGGCTCGGTCATCGTCATCGTCGAGCGAGGAGCGGAAACGCGCGTGCGTCGCGTCGGACTGAGCTCGCCGGCGGCCGCTCTGGCGGTGCATGTCACCCGCAACACCCTGCTCAACGACCGGGACGTTTCGTCTCGCTGCGCTCGCTCAACGACCGGGGACGCCGCTCGGCGACCGGGACGGGTCAGGCCTGCGCGGCGATGTCGGTGCGGAACTGCCCGCCCTCGAGTGTGATGCGGCCCATCGCGTCGTAGGCGCGATCGCGCGCCTCGGCGAAGGTCGGTGCGACGGCGACCACATTCAGCACCCGGCCGCCCGTGGCGACGAGGTCGTCACCCTCGACCCGGGTCGCCGCGTGGGCCAGGTGCACCCCCGCGACGCTCGCCGCGGCATCCGTCCCCTCGATGACCCGGCCGGTGACCGGACCCGCAGGGTATCCCTCGCTCGCGAGCACCACGGTCACCGCCTTGGCGTCGCTGAACCGCGGGCGCGCGAGACCTTCGAGCCGGCCCGAGGCGGCGGCCAGCAGCAGCTCCGACAGCGGTTCGGCGAGGCGGGGAAGCACGACCTGCGTTTCGGGGTCGCCGAAGCGCGCGTTGAACTCGATGACCTTCACGCCTGCGTCGGTGACGATGAGGCCGGCGTAGAGCAGTCCGATGAACGGGGTGCCCTCGGCATCCAGCTGGCTGATGACGGGTGCGGCGACCTCGGTCGTGACGAGGTCGACGAAGGCCTCCTCGCTGCCGAACCGATCGGCCAGCCACGGCAGCGGGGAGTACGCGCCCATGCCGCCGGTGTTGGGGCCGGCGTCGCCGTCGGCGAGGCGCTTGAAGTCCTGGGCGGGGCTGAGGGGCAGCACCCGGTCGCCGTCGCTGAGGAAGAACAGCGACACCTCGGGCCCGGCGAGGAACTCCTCGATCAGCACCGGACCGGTCGGCAGGTACATCTCGGCATGAGCGAGGGCGGCGGCGCGGTCGTCGGTGACGATGACGCCCTTCCCGGCGGCGAGGCCGTCGGCCTTGACCACGTGCGGTGCGCCGACGTCGTCGAGCGCGGCGGCCACCTCGTCGAGGGTGCGGGCCCGCAGGGCGCGCCCGGTCGGCACGCCCGCGGCCTCCATGATCCGCTTCGCGAACGCCTTCGACCCCTCGAGCCGCGCAGCGGCGCGACTCGGGCCGAAGGCGGGGATGCCGCGCTCGCGCACCGCGTCGGCCACGCCTGCGACGAGGGGCGCCTCGGGGCCTATCACGACGAGATCGATGTTCTGGGCCAGCGCGAACGACGTCACGGCGGTGGGGCTGTCGGGGTCGAGCTCGACGATCGTCGCATCCCGGGCGATGCCGGCGTTGCCCGGGGCGGCGAAGATCTCGTGCTGCGCCTCCTCGCTGCGGAGGGCAAGGACGATGGCGTGCTCGCGGGCTCCCGCGCCGAGGACCAGGATTCTCACCCGGCCAGCCTATCGATGCGCGCCGAGGCGCCACGGGCGCTCGGGCACGAGGGCCCGGCGTACGGTGAGAGGATGCCGCGGAAGATCACCACCGACGAGGGGCGCGCCGCGCTCGACGCCGCACGTCGGCCCGGGGCGCCACGCCCGGCCCAGGCCACGGCGGTGCGCTACCTCCTGCAGCTGCTCGCCGAGAAGGCGCCGGGCCACTCGGTCGAGGTGCGGGTCCCGCCCTTCGGGGCGGTGCAGGTCATCGAGGGCCCGCGGCACACCCGTGGAACCCCGCCCAACGTGGTGGAGATGGATGCCGCGACCTGGCTCGCCCTCGCCACCGGCGCCGAGCAGTGGGCCGATGCCGCCGCGGCGGGCCGCATCCAGGCATCCGGGGTCCGCGCCGACATCAGCGCACTCCTGCCGCTGCGGCCCTGACCCCGGCGGCCCCCACCCCTCATCGCCGGTGCCACAATGAGGGCATGGCGCGCGGCCGCGCCGGCCGCGACGGCTGGCAGGGAAACCCCGACGACGAACACGTCGTCGATGAAGAGCGCATCCCCGCCGTCGTCCATCGCTCGCCGCGCTACGGCCGGTTCCTCGTCATCGGCGTGCTGTCGGGTGTCGCGCTGGCCCTCCTCTACGTCTTCGTCGGCAACCCCGGCGGCCCCGCCTCCGACAGCCTCGGGGGCGCGTTCCGCGTCGCCGGGGTGCTGAGCGTCGTCTTCGCCGGGCTCGGCCTGCTCGTCTCCGCGCTCGTGGTGCTGGTCGTCGACGCCGTCATCAGCAGGCGGAGACGGATGCTGCAGGCGCAGCGCGACACGACGCTCGTCGACGATCTGCGCCGCCCGGTCTCCGACGATCCGCCGCCGTGGCGGCCTGCCGACCCCGACCCGAAGAAGCGACCGCGCTGACGTCGCCCCTGCGGGCCCGACCGCGCCCGCACCGGCGCGACGCCGCCCGAAGCTCGGGGTGGGACAATGGGGGCATGGCAGATGAGCCGCGTCGTCCCGACCTCCGTCCCCCCGCCCGGGATGAGGTCGAGACCGTGTCGGTGCGCCGATCGCCGAAGTACTCCGCCTTCCTGCTGGTCGGCGCCGCACTCGGCATCCTCACCGCCCTCATCCTCACCTTCGGCTTCAACGGCTCCGCGCAGGTGAGCGACAACACCGGGCTGGAGTACTCCAGCGGCCAGGTGTTCGGCTTCCTGCTGCTGATCTTCATCCCCGTCGGTCTGGCGGTGATGGGCGCCGTCGCGCTCATCCTCGACCGCACCTCGGGGCGCCGCACACGTCAGGTGCGCGTGGACCACACCCTCACCCGCGAGGACTGATCCTCACGCCAGCTCGGCGATGATCGGGTGAATCGCGGTGTCGAACGCCGCGATGTCGCCGCGCAGCCCGTCGGTGACGGCGATCGTGAGCGATCCGATCCACCACACCCCCCGCTGGGCGAGGGGAAGCACCTGCACGTTCAACTCGAACGAATGCGCGCGTCGACCCACCTGCCGCTCGTGCTCGGCGATCGCGCTGGCGTACGCGCGATACGCGCTGTGCGACCCGGCCTCGCGGCTGTATCGCGCATGCACGTCCTCGGCGAAGGCGACGGCCTCCGCCGCGTGCGGCACGATCGCCTCGCGCAGCTCGTCCATCCCCTCGGTGGGGAGGGCGACGTAGACGCCGAACCCGTCGACGAGGTCGAGCGGCACGGGCGACGGGTGCGCCTGCGGCTCGACGGTCAGCGCCCAGAACTCCCGCCACTGCCGCTCCAGGAGCGACTGCGCCTTCTCGTTCCGATCGTTGACACGGGAAGGGATGCCACGAAGCGGCGGCAGCTCGTCGGGCGACCGGATCCCAAGGGCCTGTCGCAGGTAGAGGGCGATCAGCACCGGCCGACCCGCGTCCTCGCGGATCAGCCACTCCGGACCGCCGGCACCGCCCATGCCGCCAGTGTAAAGGCCGCTGTTTGGGCGCGGGTAGGCTGAGCGGGTGGACCGCATCTCTGGCGACACTTCCCCCTCCTCTCCCGAGAATCCCTACGCGGCTGCGGGCGTCGACACCGCGGCGGGCGACCTGGCCGTGGAGCTGATGAAGGGCGCCGTCGCGCGCACCCACGGCCCCGAGGTGCTGGGCGGGGTCGGCGGCTTCGCCGGTCTCTTCGACGCCTCGGCGCTGCGCGGATACGAGCGGCCGCTGCTCGCGACGAGCACAGACGGCGTGGGGACGAAGGTCGCGATCGCGCAGGCGATCGACAAGCACGACACCATCGGTCTCGACCTCGTGGGCATGGTCATCGACGACATCGCCGTGGTCGGCGCCCGACCGCTGTTCATGACCGACTACATCGCCTGCGGCAAGGTCGTCCCGGCCCGCATCGCCGACATCGTCGCGGGGATCGCCCGCGGCTGCAGCGAGACGGGAGCGGCGCTCGTGGGTGGCGAGACCGCCGAGCACCCGGGACTTCTCGGGCCGAACGACTACGACGTCGCCGGTGCCGCGACCGGTGTCGTCGAGGCATCCGCTGTTCTCGGGCCCGAGCGCGTGCGCCCGGGCGATGTCGTCCTCGCCCTCGCCTCGAGTGGTCCGCATTCGAACGGCTACTCCCTCATCCGCCACATCGTCGCCGGTGCCGGCATCGGCTACGGCGATCGGGCCGCCGATTTCGGGATGACCTGGGGTGAGGCTCTGCTCGAACCCACCCGCCTCTACACCCGTCCGCTGCTCGACCTCATCGACGAGGTCGGCGACGGGGTGCACGCACTCAGCCACGTCACGGGCGGCGGCATCGCCGCCAACCTCGCGCGCGTGCTGCCGCGCGGCAGCTGGGTCGAGGTCGACCGCTCGACGTGGGAGCCCCCCGCGGTGTTCCAGGTGCTCGCCGACCTCGGCGACCTCCCGCTCACCGCGACCGAGGGCACCTGGAACCTCGGCATCGGATTCTTCGCCGTCGTCGCCCCCGAGACAGCGCCTGCCGCAACCGCGGCGCTCGTGCGCGCGGGCATCGCCACATGGCAGGTCGGCGTCGTCGGCGACGGCCCCGTGCCGGACGGCGAGTTCGAACAGGGCGCGAAGGGGGTCGACGGGGGCGCGGTGCGTCTGGTCGGCGCCTATGGCGGCATCCCCCGGATCGGAGCGAAGTAACACCACATGTGCGGAATCGTCGGGATGGTCGGGCGCGGGAGCGTCAACCAGGAGATCTACGACTCGCTCCTCCTCCTCCAGCATCGGGGGCAGGACTCCACCGGCATCGCCACGGCGGAGCCGAGCGGCGCGGTGCACATGCACAAGGCGCGCGGCATGGTGCGGGAGGCCTTCCGCACCCGCGACATGCGGGCGCTGCTGGGCACGATCGGTCTCGGTCACGTCCGCTACGCCACGAAGGGCACGGCCTCGAGCGAGGAGGAGGCGCAGCCGTTCTACGTCAACGCCCCCTACGGCATCGTGCTGATCCACAACGGCAACCTCACCAACACCCGTGAGCTGACCGACGAGCTGTTCCACAAAGACCGTCGTCACCTGAACACCTCCAGCGACACCGAGCTTCTCGTGAACGTGCTCGGTGGCGAGCTGCAGTCGACGATCTCGGGCCCCGAACTCGACCCCGACCAGGTCTTCGACGCGGTCACCCGGGTGCACGAGCGTGTGGAGGGATCGTACGCGGCGATCGCCCTCATCGCCGGTCACGGTCTGCTCGCGTTCCGCGACCCGTTCGGCATCCGACCGCTGATCCTCGGCACCCGTCGCCACGACGACGGCCACTACGAGTGGGTCGTCACCAGCGAGAGCCTCGTCCTCGAGAACGGCGAGTTCGAGGTGGTGCGCGACGTCGACCCCGGCGAGGCGGTGTTCATCGACCTCGAGGGGCAGCTGCACACCCGCCAGTGCGCGGCGGATCCGAAGCTCGTGCCGTGCTCGTTCGAGTACGTCTACCTTGCGCGGCCCGACTCGATCATGAACGGCATCTCGGTGTACGAGGCGCGGCTGCGCATGGGCGAGCGCCTGGCCGACACCATCGCGAAGTACACCCCGCCGGGGGCGATCGACGTGGTGATGCCGATCCCCGACTCGTCACGACCGGCGGCGATGCAGGTCGCCCGCAAGCTCGGCATCGAGTACCGCGAGGGCTTCTACAAGAACCGCTACATCGGCCGGACGTTCATCATGCCCGGGCAGGCGGTGCGCAGGAAGAGCGTGCGCCAGAAGCTCAACGCGATGTCGAGCGAGTTCAAGGGCAAGAACGTGCTTCTCATCGACGATTCGATCGTGCGGGGGACGACGTCGAAGGAGATCATCCAGATGGCCCGGGATGCCGGGGCGAAGAGTGTGACCTTCGCCTCGGCCGCACCGCCGGTGCGGTACCCCCACGTCTACGGCATCAACATGCCCTCACGTCTCGAGCTCGTCGCCCACGGGCGGACGATTCCCGAGATCGCCGCCGAGCTCGGGGCGGACTACATGGTCTACCAGGAGGTCGACGACCTGAAGGCGGCGATCCTCGAGGGCTCGGACGTCGAGGACCTCGACATGAGCTGCTTCGATGGTCGCTACGTCACCGGAACG
Organism: Microbacterium sp. SLBN-154; assembly: GCF_006715565.1. Lineage (NCBI taxonomy): Bacteria > Bacillati > Actinomycetota > Actinomycetes > Micrococcales > Microbacteriaceae > Microbacterium > Microbacterium sp. SLBN-154. The sequence goes on along the minus strand of NZ_VFNL01000001.1, from coordinate 363,401 downwards.
GTGACCGAGGAGTACCTCGCCTGGGTCGAGGGCTCGCAGGAGAGCTGAGCAGCGCCCCGCCGCACCGCCCGCGGCGCGTGCCTGTTTCCTCACGAAGCTCGGAGAATCGCGCGAGACTCGGAGGGTTCGGGGCGAATCGTCCGAACTCCGCGCGATTCTCCGACGGTGCGAAGCGGGTGCGCGCCGGCGTGGGGTGTCTGCCCACCGGCCTCTCAGCCCTTTCGCGAGCGGCGTTGCTACCGTCGAAGGGTGTCCGCACCCGCGAACCCCGACCCGCAGCCGGCCGAGCCCGAGGGGCTCGAACGCGAGATCCGCAGCGAGATCGCCGAAGCCGAACGGCCGGATCGCCCGATCCGCGAGGCGCTCCGACGCGCGCGGGCGTGGGTGGCGGGTCATCCGCTTCTCGAACGGTTCTACCGTGTCGGGGTCGCGATCTTCGGCGGAGTCCTGGCGCTGGGCGGACTCATCCTCGTCCCGCTCCCCGGGCCCGGCTGGCTGGTCGTCTTCCTCGGACTCGCCGTGCTCGGCACCGAGTTCCACTGGGCACGACGCATCGCCGCATGGCTCAAGCGTCAGCTCGACCGCTTCTGGGCCTGGTGGCGGCAGCATCGCGCACAGCGCGCCGCCCGCCGGGCATAGCGTGCCACCCCGCCCTCACGGCGCGGGGAGAGTGCAGCGGTCAGAGCGACGAGGCTGTCAGGCCTTCTCGTCCTCGTACTCGCCTGCCCACTTGTCGACGTACTCGTCTTCACGAGTCGGGGAGCCGAGCTCACGTTCGAGTGCAGAGTAGTTGATGCTCTGCATGTCGTACTTGAGCTCACGGGCGATCTTGGTGTTCTTCGCCTTCTGTCGGCCACGCCCCATGCGAGACCCCCTCATGTCTGAGCCGCGGGCTGTTGTGCGCGGGCTGTCCGCGACGGTTACCCGGGCAATCACGAATCCGGCAACGAACCGGCAAGAGTAGCATTCAGAATATCACGGCGCCCCGCCCGACCGGCGGCCCCACGACTGGTGAAACGAGGATATATGAGCGAGGCGGAATCTCAGACCGCGGGAATCGATCTCGAGGCCCTGCACGGTGCGGTCATCGCCGGGGTCATCCCGGGTCAGTCGCCCCGCGTCCTCAACGAAGCCGGCCGCTACGCGCAGCTCCTCGGCGCGCCTCTCGTGGTGGTCCACGTCGACGTCACCCGCTTCGTCACGTATGAAGATCCTGACGGCTACGTCCACTCGGCGCCGATCGACATCAACATCGCCTCCGGCGAGGCAGACCTCAAGCTCATCCAGCAGGCGGCTGCGGCAGCCCTCGAGGGACACGGCGTCGACTGGCGTGTGCACCAGCTGGTCGGCGATCCGGCGCTGGCGATGAAGCACCTCGCCGACAAGGTCGACGCGAAGCTCCTCGTCGTCGGCACCCGCAAGCGCGGGATCGGCGAGTCGATCCGCGAGTTCTTCACCGGATCGGTCGCCGCGCGCCTGGCCCACCGTCAGCGCCGGCCGATCCTGGTCGTGCCTCTGGGCGAGCCGGTGCCCGAGGACGAGGAGATCTGGCCGGCGTGACGGTCGGGCAGGTCAGCCGCGCAGGGCGCGGATGATCTCGCGGGAGATCCGATCGAGGTCGTCGGCGAGGTGATCGACGACAGATGGTGACAGCTCGCCGCCCCGGGCGACGTGCGTCCTCAGGTCTCCCCGGATGCGGGCGCGGAACTCGGTGAGAGCCGCGTCGGCACGGTTCAGCTGTTCGCGATTGCGTCCTCGCGGGTCATCCGTCATGGTCCGCGCCGATTCGGTGCTCGCGCGTTCGTCGACGCGTGCGGCGGCGAGGTCGGCGCGAAGGCTCTTCATCGCCTCGCGCACGCTGCCGCGCACACCCTCGGCGATCAGTCGCACCGAGTCGCTGAGGCCCGCCTCGATGCCCTCGAGGTCGCTTGCGCGGGCTCGCACCTCGGCGCGACCGGCCTCGGTGATCTCGTAGACGGTCTTGCGGCCGTCGACGGTCTTGGTCACAAGGCCCTCCTCCTCGAGCTTGGCCAGCCGCGGATAGATGGTCCCCGCGCTCGGGGTGTACGTGCCGCCCGTGCGATCGGCGAGGGCCTGCATCACGTCGTAGCCGTGGCGCGGCCCCTCGTCGAGGAGGTTCAGCAGGTACAGGCGCAGGTCGCCATGTGAGAACACCGGCGTCATGACCAGTCCTCCCCGCGGCGGTCGTCGGCGCCCTCCACCTGAGCGGTGGGAACGTCGGCGGGGGCGACCCGCGGTGCACGGCGCAGCACGGTCAGGTCTCCCGAGACCGAGTTCGCGCGCACGTCGACGAACGAGCCGCTGAGCTCACCCGTCGACCCGCTGTAGCCGGTCGGACCGCGGCCCGAGCGCACGACGCCGTCGATCTGGATCCGGCCGCTGACGCTGCGCACGACGTAGTTGGCCGGCAGCGCCTCGTCGAGGCGGACGGTCGCATCTCCGCTGACGGTGTTGAGGTTCACGCTCTGCAGGGCGCCGGTCGAGTCGACCAGCATGGCGCCCGAGGCGGTGTCGATCGTGGCCTTGCGCAGCTCGCCGGTGGCGGTCACATCGCCCGAGACGCTGTTGGCCACGAGCCCGCCGACGAGCTCGCGCACCTGCACGTCGCCCGAGACGGCGTTGGCCGTGAGGTTGCCGGTGTGGCCGTCGACGATGATGTCGCCCGAGACGGTGTTGACGCGGGCGTCGTTGCGCAGCCCCGTGACCAGCGCGCTCGCGCTGACGACGCCGAGGTTGAGCGCGACCGAGCGGGGGACGGCGACGCTGATCTCCGCACGCGGGCCGCCCGCGCCGAAGTTGCGGAACACCTCCAGGAAGTTGTCCCAGCGCAGCTGCGGGTGGTCGATCTCGACGGTGCTGCCCTCTGCGCCGTCACCGGTCACCTCGATACGGAGGTCCTTGACCGTGACCGAATGCACCTCGATACGGGCGCCGGGCTCGTCGTGGGCGACGACGTCGATCTGGCCGCCGACGAGCCCGATCTTCAGAGCGGCGACGTGCTCGAGGTCGATGACGCGGGTTTCTCCCGGGTGGATGATCCACTTCTCCAGACTCATGACTCCTCCAAACTGCGAGACGCGATATATCTCGTTCGTCCTGAGGCTAACACGATATATCGCGTTCGCACCAGGACCAACGTCCCTTGCTTCGGAAATGCGTCTTGACTTTGACGCAACGTCAACCTCTACGGTCGTTTTCGAAGGAGGTTGAGCCATGGAGTGGTCGATTCAGCAGATCTCGCGGGCCGCAGGGACGACGAGCCGCACGCTGCGGCACTACGACGACATCGGATTGCTCGCTCCGACGCGTATCGGCGGCAACGGCTACCGGTACTACGACGGGTCGGCGCTGGTTCGTCTCCAGCGGATCCTGCTGCTTCGAGAACTCGGGCTCGGGCTCGAGCAGATCCGCGATCTGCTCGATCGAGACACGACCGAGGTGGACGCCCTCGAGAGGCATCTGGCCTGGCTCCGTGATGAGCAGAGCCGTCTGGCGCGTCAGATCGCGTCGGTGAAGGCGACCATCCACGCATTGAGAGGAGGTGAAGAACTGATGGCAGAGAACATGTTCGACGGGTTCGACCACACCCAGTACCGGGAAGAGGTCGAACAGCGCTGGGGCGCCGACGCGTACGAGCGGAGCGACCGCTGGTGGCGCGGGATGAGCGACGGTGAGCGCGCCGACTGGAAGGCCGGTGCCGCGGACCTCGGCCGCGACTGGATCGCCGCCGCCGAAGCCGGCATCGACCCGGAGAGCGACGAGGCGCAGGCGCTCGCCGCCCGCCACGTGGCGTGGCTGCGCAGCATCCCGGGGACTCCCGGTCAAGGATCTGCCCGCGAGCTCGCACAGTACGTGCGGGGCTTGGCCGACATGTACGTCGACGACCCGCGCTTCGCGGCGAACTACGGCGGGACAGCAGGCGCGCAGTTCGTGCGCGCGGCGCTGCGGCACCACGTGGACGCCCTGGGGTGAGAGACCCGAACGGAAAAGAGAAGGATGCCGCAGGCTCGAGGCCTGCGGCATCCTTTTCGTCGTTCCCGCGCTCTGTCCGTCGCGCGCGGGTGCGGGACGTCAGGTCCGGCGGCTGCCGGTGATGACGCGGAACAGGAAGGCGATCAGGGCGATGACGCCGACGATGAGCGCCACCCACAGCAGCCACTGCAGGGCGGAGTTCAGGCCGCCGACAATGGCAAGCACGATCGCAACCACGATGATGATGATCAGGGCGAGGTTCATGGGGCTCTCCTTGTCCGTATTCGGCGACCAGTGTCGGGTGCGCCGCGTGCCACTCGGCACTTTCACAGGTTCGCATCCCGCGGGCTCCGTCAGCAGGGGGTTGACGTCGTCCCCCGTGCGGTGTAGCCGCAGGCTGACGGCTATTCCCTGGGGAGGGGGATTGTCAAGCCGCTGTGCACCCGCAGCCATGGTCCTAACGTCGGCGGTGTGGTCGCTGCGACCGCGCGGAAGGAGGCATCATGCCCCAGGGACGTGGCTCGTCGAGCCTGAAGGACCCCGAGCTCTACGAAGAGCTCCGCAAGGACGGAGCGTCGAAGGAGAAGGCCGCACGCATCTCCAACGCCGCCGCTCGAGACGGCCGCAAGACCGTCGGCCGCCGGGGCGGTGAATCCGGCAACTACGAAGACTGGACGGTCGCCGAGCTCCGCGATCGTGCAAAGGAGCTCGGGCTGTCGGGATACTCGAACAAGAAGAAGGCGGAGCTCATCTCGATGCTCCGCGATCATTGAGCGCGACCGCGGAGGGGCGACGTATGGCGCGACTGGTGCGGGTGCGTCCCGGTGACGATCCCGGCTACCGCCGCGTGCGCTCGGGATCGAGCTTCCGCTACGTCGACGTCCACGGGTCATCCGCCCCCGAGGAGGATCGCGAGCGCATCCACCAGCTGGTGATCCCGCCCGCCTGGCAGGACGTCTGGATCTCCAGCGAGCCGATGGGCCACATCCAGGCGGTGGGGGTCGACGAGGCCGGGAGGCGCCAGTACCTGTACCACCCGAAGTGGCGGGAGCGCCGCGACCGGGGCAAGTTCGCACGCGCCCTGACCCTCGCCGAGGCACTCCCGCGTGCGAGGGCGAAGGCGACCACGGCCCTGCGGCGCGACGATCTCAGCCGCGAGAAGGTGCTGGCGGTCTCTTTCCGCCTGCTCGACGAAGGCGCGCCGCGGATCGGCTCGGCTCGCTATCTCGAGCGTCATGGCAGCCGCGGACTCACGACGCTCCAGCGCCGCGACGCGTCGGTGGAGGACTCCGTCATCACGCTGTCGTTCCCCGCCAAGAGCGGGCAGCGCGCACTCATCCGCATCGAGGACGACGAGCTCGCCGCGGTCATCGAAGAGCTCAGTGCCGGCCGCCCGCGCTCTGCGCTGCTGTCGTATCAGCGTGGCCGTCGGCGGGTGCCGGTGACCCCCGCCGATGTGAACAACCACGTCCGAGCTCTGACGGGTGGCCGCTTCACCGCCAAGGACTTCCGCACCCTGCGCGGCACGATCATGGCGGCCGAGGCCCTCGCCCGCATCGGCACCGTCGACACGGCGCGCGACCGCAAGCGCGCCGAGAAGCTCGCCGTGCGCGCCACCGCCGAGGCCCTCGGCAACACCCCTGCGGTCGCGCGCAGCAGTTATATCGACCCGAAGGTGTTCGCCCGCTATGACCGCGGGCGGCTGCTCGACCTGACGATCTCGCCCGAGTCGGCGATCCGCCAGCTGCTCACCGGTCGCTGACACCGGCCGCCCTCGCCCCGCGCCGCCGGTGGGCGGCGAGTACTGTGGCCGAGTGCCCGTCCGACCGCGCATCCGCCCCGATGTGCTCCTCGCCGTCATGGCCGGCGGGGCGGTCGGTGCGGGACTGCGGGCGCTGCTGCTCCTGCCTGCCGCCGGCGGCGGTCGCACCGAGGTCGTCGCGATCACCCTTGTCGAGAACGTCGTCGGATCCTTGATGCTCGGCATCGTCGTCGCGATCCTCGGTGATCGCCGGCCGCGGCTGCGGGCCTTCGCCGGCACCGGTGTGCTGGGCGGATTCACCACGTACAGCACGTTCGCCGTCCAGACGGTGCAGCTGACCGTGCCTCCGACCGTGGATGCCGCGGCGGCGGCGCTTCTGCTCGCGCTGGCCTCGCTGCTGCTCGGCCTCCTCGCCGCACTCGGCGGACTCGCCATCGGTCGTCGGCTCACCGGCGCACGGCCGGGTTCCGATGCCCCGCGGGAGGCCGAGTGAACCCGTCGCGGGGCACGCCGTGAGCGCCGTCGATCCGCTCGCCTTCCTGATGCTCCTCGTCGCCGGTGCCCTCGGAGCAGGCGCCCGCTATGTCATCGACACCCTCGTGCAGCGCGCGTGGCTGCGGGCATTCCCGCTCGGCATCCTCCTGGTCAACGTCACCGGATCCTTCCTCCTCGGCCTCCTCACGGGATCTGCGCTGGCGCTCGGCGACACCCTGGTCACGGTGGTCGGGGTCGGCTTCCTCGGGGCGTACACGACCTTCAGCACCGTGTCCGTCGAGACGGTGCTGTTCGCGGAGCGGGGCCGGTGGCGGCTCGCCCTCGGCAACGTGGTCGGCACGCTGCTCGCCGGTGTCGCCGCGGCGGGCCTGGGTCTTCTCCTCGGCGCGGTCCTCACAGCCTGACGTCACCACGCGGATGAGATACTGAGGCGGCCGATACACTCCCGTATCGACGCGCCGGCGGCTCCGCCACAGCAGCAGCACAGCATGGAGCGCCGGGTCGCGGCATCCGGTGTCCCTGCAGAAAGCAGCTCATGTCGAACCTCGCCGTCCTGAGCCTGAAGAACCGCGCGCTCATCGCCCTCATCACCATCGTGGCGGCGCTGTTCGGTGGCATCGCGTTGAACAGCCTCAAGCAGGAGCTCATCCCCTCGATCGAGTTCCCGACGCTGATCATCGTCTCGACGTACCCCGGCGCGTCGCCCGAGGTGGTCAACACCGATGTGTCGACCCCGATCGAGACGGCGATCCAGGCGGTGCCGGGCTTGGAGTCCACCACCGCGACGAGCACCACCAATGCCTCGGTGGTGCAGGCGTCCTTCACCTACGGCACCGACCTCGCCACCGCCGAACAGAAGATCAACCAGGCGATCAACCGCATCGAGAGCCAGCTCCCCGACGGCCTCGACCCGAACGTGCTCAGCGCCAGCATCGACGACTTCCCCGTCATCCAGCTCGCCGTCACCGGGTACGACGACGAGGAGACCATCCAGTCGCAGCTCGAGGCGAGTGTGGTTCCCGACCTCGAAGACGTCGAGGGCGTCAACACCGCCCAGATCGTCGGCGGCACCGGCCAGCGCATCAGCATCACACCCGACCAGGCCGCGCTCGCCGCCGCGGGCTTCAGCCAGCAGGCGATCCGCGACGCGCTCGACCAGAACGGCGTGCTCTTCCCGGGCGGTGAGATCACCGAGAACGACGAGACCCTCACGGTGCAGACCGGTGTGAAGCTCGGCTCCGTCGACGACATCGCCGCACTCCCGCTCGTGCCGACCGACGCCGCGCAGTTCGGCGCGGAGACGGTCACGATCGGCGACGTCGCCACCGTGGAGCAGGCCGAGGACCCGGTGACGAGCATCTCGCGGGTGGACGGTGAGCCGGCGCTCACGATCGCCGTCACGAAGCTGCCGGCAGCCAACACCGTGGAGGTGTCGCAGGGCGTGCTCGCCGCCCTCCCCGACCTCGAAGACGCCATCGGCGGCGCGGAGTTCACCGTCGTCTTCGATCAGGCGCCCTACATCCAGAAATCGATCGAGACCCTCGCCGTGGAGGGCACCCTCGGCCTCGTCTTCGCCGTCCTCGTCATCCTGGTCTTCCTGCTGTCGGTCCGCGCGACGATCGTCACGGCGATCTCGATCCCCACGAGCGTCCTCCTCACCTTCATCGGCCTGCAGGGGTTCGGCTATTCGCTGAACATCCTGACCCTCGGCGCGCTCACGATCGCGATCGGCCGTGTCGTCGACGACTCGATCGTCGTGATCGAGAACATCAAGCGGCACTACGTCGGCGACGCCGACAAGAAGGCCGCGATCCTCCTCGGCGTCCGCGAGGTCTCGACGGCGATCACCGCGTCGACGATCACGACCGTGGCGGTGTTCCTGCCCATCGCCTTCGTCGGCGATGTCACCGGCGAGCTCTTCCGCCCGTTCGCCCTGACGACCACCATCGCGCTGCTGGCTTCGCTGTTCGTGGCCCTCACCATCGTGCCGGTGCTGGCGTACTGGTTCCTGCGGCCGGGTAAGCCGATCCTCGACGAGGACGGCCGCGCGATCGACCCCGAAGACCCGGCGGCACCCCCGAGCCGACTGCAGAAGGCCTACCTGCCGGTCCTGCGCTGGACGCTCCGTCACTCGTGGGCGACCCTTCTCGTCGCCGTGCTGGTGCTCGGCGGCACGGTTGCGGCCATCCCGTTCATGAAGACGAACTTCCTCGGCGATTCGGGGCAGAACACCTTCACGATGACCCAGAGCATCGGGCCCGCCCCGAGCCTCGAGGCCGAGAGCGCCGCGGCCGAGGAGGTCGAGGCGATCCTCACCGACATCGACGGCATCCAGACCGTGCAGGTCTCGATCGGCTCGAGCGGATCACCGCTGCAGGACGCTTTCGCCGGCGGTGGCACCGGCATCACCTACTCGATCACCACCGCTGACGACGTCGACCAGGTCGCCCTGCGCGAAGAGGTGCAGGAGCGGGTGTCGGAGCTCGACGATGCCGGCGAGATCACCGTCTCGGCCGCGCAGGGCGGTTTCGGCTCGACCGACATCGAGATTGATGTCACCGCGCCCGATTCGCCGACCCTGCAGGAGGCGACCGACGCCGTGGTCGCGGGGCTCGACGGCCAGGAGGGGATCGGTCAGGTCTCGAACAACCTCTCCTCGTCGCTGCCCTTCATCGCCGTCACGGTCGACCGCGACGCTGCTGCGGCCCTCGGCCTCTCGGAGGTCGCCGTCGGGGGCATCGTGTCGGCCGCCATGCAGCCGCAGTCGGTGGGCACCGTCGAGATCGACGGGACGTCGCTCACGGTCTACCTGACCGCCTCAGACACCCCGCTCACCATCGACGAGCTCCGGCAGCTGCAGGTGCCCGCCGCCACCGGGCCGATCCCGCTCGAGCAGATCGCCACCGTCGAGGAGTCGGCGGGCCCCGCGTCGATCACGACCGAGGGGGGACAGCGCACCGCGACGGTCACCGTGACCCCTTCGACCGATGACCTCAACGTCGCCTCGGCGACCGTGGCCGAGGCGCTCGCCGAGGTCGATCTGCCCACCGGGGCCGACGCCGAGATCGGCGGCGTCGTCTCCGAGCAGCAGGACGCCTTCACCCAGCTGGGCCTGGCGCTCCTCGCCGCGATCCTCATCGTGTACATCGTCATGGTCGCGACCTTCAAGTCGCTGCGTCAGCCGCTGGAGCTGCTGATCTCCGTGCCGTTCGCCGCGACCGGCGCCATCCTGCTGCTCGTCGTGACCGGCATCCCGCTGGGTGTGCCGTCCCTCATCGGCGTGCTGATGCTCATCGGCATCGTGGTGACGAACGCCATCGTGCTCATCGACCTGGTGAACCAGTACCGCGAGAAGGGGCTGTCGTCGCACGACGCCACGATCGCGGGCGGGTCGCGCAGGCTCCGTCCGATCCTCATGACCGCCCTTGCGACCATCTTCGCCCTCACCCCGATGGCTCTCGGCATCACCGGCAGCGGCGGGTTCATCTCGCAGCCGCTCGCGGTGGTGGTGATCGGCGGACTGATCTCGTCGACGGTGCTGACGCTCCTCGTCCTTCCGACGCTCTACAACCTCATCGAGGGAGCGAAGGAGCGCCGCGAAGCCCGTCGTCGCCTCCGCGACGGCGAGGGTGCACTCGCTCCGGCCGAGGGTGCACTCGCTCCGGCCGAGGGTGCACTCGCCGTCGGTTCGACGGGCCTCACCCGCCGCCAGCTGCGTCAGCAGGCGGGCGTCGCGACCGGCGCGATCGCCGTGGCCGTGCCTCTCATCGAGGAAGCTCCCGATGTCGAGACACCGTCGACCGATGAGGAGGATGCCACCGAGGGCGACGTCGTGCGGGAAGAGACCACGGTGCCCGACGATCTGCCGATGATCGAGCAGGACCCCGACATCGAGACGCCGATGCCCCCGGAAGAGCCGCTCGAGGAGTCGACGCCTACGGGTGGGTCAGCCGACGGCGATTCCGGTGCTGACGGACCTGAACCGGACCGAGGCGAGCCGGCTGCTGAGGACGCCGAGGTGGAGCCGACGTCAGAAGGTGCATAGCCGGAAGGCGCATCGCCCGAAGGCGTGCCGCACGACGGGGAATCCGACGACGAGGCGAGCGACGCGCGGTGACCGTCGACGGTCGGCCGACACGGCGGGCCGTCGACGGCGTCGGGACGCACGTCGAACCGATCGCGGTGATCTCGGCGCGAGGTGCGGTCGCGGCATCCGTCATCGGGGTGGTCTTCGTCAAGGCGTCGCCGTGGGCGCCGACGGGCGCGCGATAGGCGAGCGCGCGCGGAAGCACACCGAGCCACACGAGCATCAGCGAGAACGCCACAATCTCGAACAGGGCGAGCGTGATGAACCCGGCGGTGAGGATCACCATGCCGATCGCGAGGGTCGCGACGCAGAAGAGGGTGAACCGGCGGAAGGCGTGGTGGCGTCCGCGGATGCCGAGGCTCGACGCGACCATCGTGAGGAACGACAGCCCGAGGCCTGACGCGGCCAGGTCGTGAAGGACGACGCTGACGGGGATCGGGATCATCCCGACGACGGTGAGGTGCAACCCTGCCGACACGACGGATCCGCGGAAGATCCGACGGGTGCGGCGACCCACCCCCTGCGGGAGGGCGACGGCCAGGAGCACGCCGTACGCGGCGAGGAAGAAGCCGGAGAAGAGCACGGTGGAGTTGAACAGCTTGCTGGACATCGTGCTGAACGTTCCGAGCTGGGAGAAGTGGAGGTGCCACCAGTCGGGGTCGGTGGTCGTGAGGATCGCCAGGAGCACGCCGACCGGAAGGGACGAGATCGCGATGGTGCCGAGGCGGTGGACGCGCGGGAGGGCGACGGGGGATGCCGGGAGCGCGGCCGCGAGCGCAGAGGAGAAGGGAGCCGTGGCCGGAAGGGTCGCGGTGGTCATGCTGCTCACGATCGGTCGGGCGACGACGGCGTACCGATGGTCGGTTGTGCCCAACCGCTCCTCCGGGAGGTCGACGCGAGTAAGGAAAGGAGGATCCCCCGGGCCAAGCGGTTCCAGCCCGTTGGTGTGAATGGTAGCGCGTGCACATGACAAGCGGACACGCCGCCGATCGGGGCTCTCACAGGCTGGGACGGTAGGCTGGGGAGCGTCGGGCTGAGGACACCGCCAAGTTGTGACGGCTTCTGTGAGTTCTCACGGCCGATTCCCGCGCCCTCTGCCATTGCGAGCCGGCGCTTCACACCACAGGAATGGCCCCCGGCCGGCGATTGCCCGGGTTGCTCGAGCGTGTTCTCGAGCGCTGTTCTCGTGCCAGCACGAAGGACCTCATCATGAGCCCGAAGAACAAGAAGCCTGCCGGCGGACGCCCGGCACGCAATTACGACCCGCGCTACGCCGCGGGCTCGAGCTACCAGGACCGCAAGCGGCGCCCCGCCGACGGTGCGGGCTCCGGCGGCTCCGGCGCGAAGGCCGGAAGCCGCAGCCCCGGACACCGCGGCTACCGCGCGAACGACGGTGCGACTGACAGCCGACCCGGCGCCTCACGCGAGTGGGTGGCCCGCGAAGCGAGCGAGCCGAAGCGCCGCTGGAGCGCGCAGGAGAAGGCCGGCCGCGACGAGGCCCGCGCGATCCGTTCGCAGGCGCGCGGCGACCGCGGCTCGTATGCCCGCCAGGGTGACGACCGTCCCGCCCGCCGCTACGAAGGTGGCGACCGTCCGGCCCGTCGCACCGACGACCGTCCGGCCCGTCGCTACGAGGGTGGCGACCGTCCGCAGCGCCGGTTCGAGGATGACCGTCCGCAGCGTCGCTTCGAGGATCGGGCTCCCCGCCGAGACGACGACCGTCCTTCCCGTCGCGTCGACGACCGTCCGCAGCGCCGTTTCGACGACCGCCCGGCGCGCTCCGGCGACGACCGTCCGGCGCGTCGCTATGACGACCGCCCCCAGCGCCGCACCGACGACCGCCCCCAGCGCCGCTTCGACGACCGTCCGGCGCGCGGATTCGACGACCGCCCGGCCCGCCGCTACGACGAGGACCGTCCCGCGCGTCGCTTCGACGACCGTCCCGCGCGTCGCACGGAGGACCGCCCCGCGCGTCGCTTCGACGACCGCCCCGCGCGTCGCTTCGACGACGGCCCCGCGCGTCGGACCGACGACCGCCCCGTGCGCTCGGCGCACGCCGAGGCCCAGCTCGATGTCGTCCACGAGCGCCTGCAGGCCGAAGCCGTCGAGGCGCACGAGGTCGAGAACGTCGGCTTCGGCGACCTCGGTCTCGGCGAGAACCTCGTGACCCGTCTGGAAGAGCTCGGCGCGTCGACGCCGTTCCCGATCCAGGCGGCGACCATCCCCCCGATCATCGAGGGACGCGACGTGCTCGCGCGCGGTCGCACCGGTTCGGGTAAGACCATCGCCTTCGGCGCCCCGCTCGTCGAGGCGATCCTGCGCGCGCAGGCCGGACAGCGTCGCCAGCAGGGCCGCGCTCCCCAGGCGCTGATCCTCGCGCCGACCCGCGAGCTCGCCCTTCAGATCGACCGCACGGTGCAGGCCCTGGCGCGCAGCGTCGGCCTCTTCACCACCCAGATCTACGGCGGCGTGCCCCAGGCTCGACAGGTGGGAGCCCTGCGCAAGGGCGTCGACATCATCGTCGGCACCCCTGGACGTATCGAGGACCTCGTGGAGCAGGGCAAGCTCGACCTCTCGCAGGTGAAGATCGCCGTCCTCGACGAGGCCGACCACATGTGCGAGCTGGGCTTCCTCGAGCCGGTGCAGCGGATCCTCCGCCGGACCGCCGAAGGGTCGCAGAAGCTCCTCTTCTCCGCCACCCTCGACCGTGAGGTCGCCGCCCTCGTCGAGGAGTTCCTCGTCGAGCCGGCTGTCTACGAGGTCGCCGGCGAAGACCAAGACTCCAGCACCATCGAGCACCGCGTGCTCGTGATCGACCACCGCGACAAGGCCGAGATCGTCACCGCCCTCGCCGACCGCGACGGCAAGACTCTCGTCTTCGCCCGCACCCGCGCCTACGCCGAGATGCTCGCCGAGCAGCTCGACGACGCGGGGATTCCGGCACTGGCGCTGCACGGCGACCTGAACCAGGGCAAGCGCACGCGCAACCTCGAGCGACTGACCTCGGGCCGGGTCCGGGTGCTCGTCGCCACCGATGTCGCCGCGCGCGGCATCCACGTCGACGACATCGATCTCGTGGTCCAGGCCGACGCGCCCGACGAGTACAAGACGTACCTGCACCGCTCGGGCCGCACGGGCCGCGCGGGCCGTGCCGGCACCGTCGTGACCCTGGTCACGCGTCAGCGTCGTCGTCGCATGACGGAGCTGCTCAGTCGCGCTGAGATCGAGGCGCCCTTCGAAGACGCGCGTCCCGGTGACGAGGTCGTCGAGGCCCTCGCCGGTCGTCCGACGGTCGCCGACCTCACCTCCTGACGGCCGCTGCGCCGGCGAAACCTCGTCCGGCCCCGCGGAGCGTCGAACCGACCCCCTTCACGACGAGCCACCCTGCATTCCGGGGTGGCTCGTCGCCTTTCGGGTGGTTCGGCGCGAGCGGCGGTGCGACCAGGGTGGCGCGACTGGTCGCCTGCGGCGGCCCGACGTCGCATTCGCGGCATCCCGGTGACCTGACGCGCGGCGCTGCGTACAGCTCGAGCGCTCAGAAGAGGGACGGCTGCGCCGGCGGCGCGGAGGCGGCACGTCGGCCGCGCGAGGTCGTCATCACCGTGGCGGCCAGCCGCGCGCGGTCGGCGGCCTCATGCGAGAGCGGGGCGCCCCCCGCGCCCGGGCCGCCCGCCAGCCCCGCGTACCGTGTGGCGCGCGGGTGCGCGTCGTCCTCCGCGCCGCCCTCCAGACGATAGGCCCGCAGCAGCGGGCGCACCCGGCGCGCGAGCCACGTGCGGTAGGCCTTCGGCGCGGTCGCCGAGACCCCCGGGTACAGCCCCCGGTACGACGACACCAGCTCCGGGCGCTCGCGCGCCAGCCACTGCAGGAACCACTCCTTCGCTCCCGGGCGGAGGTGCAGGGCGCCGTAGACGACCCGCGATGCTCCGGCGTCGCGGATCCGACGCAGAGCGTCGTCGATCGCCGCCACCGAGTCGGTCAGGTGGGGCAGGATCGGCATGAGGAACACCGTCACCGCGAATCCGGCGTCCACCGCCGCCCGAACGGTGTCGAGCCGCGCTGCAGCGCTCGGCGTCCCCGGCTCGAGAGCAGCCTGCAGGGCGTCGTCGAAGACGGCGATCGACATCGCGATGGTGATCGGGACGGATGCCGCGGCGTCGGCCAGTAACGGCAGATCACGTCGGAGCAGCGTGCCCTTCGTCAGGATCGAGAACGGCGTCCCCGACGCACTGAGAGCGTCGATGATCCCCGGCATCAACCGATAGCGGCCCTCGGCCCGCTGGTACGGGTCGGTGTTCGTGCCGAGCTGCACCGGGTCGCGCAGCCAGGTTGACCTCGCCAGCTCCCGCCGCAGCACCTCCACGGCGTTGATCTTGACGACGATCTGCGAGTCGAAGTCCTTCCCCGCGTCGAGCTCGAGGTACTCGTGGGTTCCCCGCGCGAAGCAGTAGGAGCACGCGTGGGAGCAGCCGCGGTAGGGGTTGATCGTCCAGTCGAAGGGCATCGCCGACGACCCCGGAACGCGGTTGAGCGCCGACTTCGCCATGACCTCGTGGAAGGTGATCCCCGCGAATTCGGGCGTGGTCACCGACCGCACCAGACCGTTGAGGTATTCGAGACCTGGCAGCGCCGCGGCATCCGCCACGCCCAACTGCTGCCCCTGCCATCGCATGCTTCCAGGGGAACACGTCTTCGAAACTCTGTCAAGATCCCACCGACCGATAATCGAAGACGACCCGGCCGGGCTGGCCACCGGGCGCACATGCGGGAAGAATGAGGGGGTGCAGGCGCCCCCTCCTCACACCCCTCCCCTCACCCGTCGCGAAGCCAGAGAGCGCGCCCGGGCGCATGATGCTGCGCGCACGGCGGGCGACGAGGCAGCGCCGGCGCGGCGGGGGTCCTCGCTCGGCGGCCCGGGGGTCCCCCTGGCGCGACACGCGCGAAAGCGCCACCGTCGCTGGCCGTCGGTGCCCGTGACGACGGCTCTCGTGGCGGCGTTCGTGTTCGGCTCGAGCGCCAGCGTCACCGCTGCGGTCGCCGGCCTTGCTCCTGACGCCCCGCCCCCTGCGGCCGCCGAGCCCGAGGCATCCGCACCTCCCGCCCCGCTCAGTGCGTTCATCGCCCCGGCGACCGCGGCACCCACCCCGCCGCCTCTCGCGCCGGTGCCGGCCACCGACCTCCCTGTCGTCGAGCAGCAGGTCGCCGGACAGGATCTGTGCGCCGACCCCGCGGTGACCTCCGCGCTCGCCGTGCAGGACGAGGCTGCGGTGATCTCCGCTGTCGGCGGCATCGGGCCATTCCGAGATGCAGTCGTCGCCGGCACCGCGCCATGCCTGCGCCTCGACGACCCGAACCTCAGCTGGGTGGTGGTCAACAAGATCCGTCCGTTCGCCCCGATCGATTGGGCCCCCGGCTCGGTCGTCTTCCCCGAGGGGGTGCGCAACCTCGGTGAAGGAGCCTTGGCCCCCGACGCGGCCGCGGCGCTCACGGCGATGGTGTCGGCGGCGGCTGCCGCCGGCGTGGGCGAGATCGGGCTGCAGAGCGCCTTCCGGTCGTACACCACGCAGCAGACCTCGTACGGCGTGCAGGTCGCCGATCGCGGTGTGGAGGGTGCCGACCTCGTCAGCGCCCGGCCCGGTCACAGCGAGCACCAGTCGGGTCTCGCCGCCGACGTCGTGCCGTGTGCGGATGGGGCCTGCGGCACCCTCGACGACCTCGCCGCCACGCCGCAGGGGGCCTGGGTCGCCCAGCACGCGTGGGAGTTCGGCTGGATCGTCCGGTATCAGGAGGGGCGGACGGATGTCACGGGTTACGCGCCCGAGCCCTGGCACCTTCGCTATGTCGGCCCCGACATCGCGCGAGCGATGCACGAAGGCAACTTCACCACTTTAGAGGAGTTCTTCGGCCTGCCGGCCGCTCCCACCTACGGTTAGCACGCGATTCCTCGCGATCGAGAGACCTCTACTACGGTTCGGCCCCGATGTCAAATCGCGGTTCTAGCCTGATCACAGGCGCCACCCCGACGCCTCTCAGCACCGGCTGACACCGACGTTGAGCCCTTCGGCTTCCCCGCCGCCGTTGTCTCAGGGAGTGGTCATGGATTTCTCCATCGTGCAGTCGTTCTTCATGCTCGGTTTCGTCGCCATGGCGGCCGGCACGTTCTGGTTCTTCATGGAGCGGAACGACCTCAAACCCGAGTACAGATCCGTGGCGAGCTACGCCGCGGTCATCACCCTCGTCGCCGCGATCCTCTACTACGTGATGAAGGACGTCGTGCAGTTCCCTGGCGGCGACATCACGGCGGCGGAGGTCGATGCGACCCTGCCGCTCCGCTACATCGACTGGCTCATCACCACCCCGCTCCTGCTGGTGGAGTTCGGCCTCATCCTCGCGATCGCCGGCGCGGTGCGTCGCGGTTTCGTGGCGCAGCTCATCGTCGCCGACATCATCATGATCGTGTTCGGCTACCTCGGCGAGATCGGCGTTCCCGGATCGGCGCCGAACTGGATCTTCTTCATCATCTCGGTGCTGGCGTGGCTGTACATCGTGTACCTGATCTTCACCGTCAAGGTTCCCGCGGGCGCTCCGGCCCACGTGCGCGGCGCCGTGCAGGTGATGCGGCTGTTCGTGGTCATCGGGTGGTCGATCTACCCGCTCGGCACCGCCATCCAGGAGTTCATCGAGCTCGGCGGGGGTGACGCCGCCGTCGCGATCAGCATCGCCGCGGTGATCTACGTCATCGCCGACGTGCTCAACAAGGTCGGGTTCGGTCTCGTCGCCGTCCGTGCGGCGAAGAAGAGCAGCGTCGACGTCGTCGATGCCAGCCCGGGGGGCAGGCTCTGATCCGCTGACCTTCACCGCCCGAGTGCCCCGCGGCCTGGACGCGGGGCACTCGTCCGTCGTCGGCCGGACCGCGGCATCCGCTCTGCCATGAAACTGAGTACCCTTGCTCGTGACACTGAGGGTCGGCGTGACCCGCACTCGAAGACGAGAATGGGAGGCCCGCTCATGGAGCGCGACATCTACGACGAGGACCACGAGGCGTTCCGCGACGTCGTCAAGGAGTTCTGCAAGCGCTACGTCACGAACGACAAGCGGGAGAAGTGGGATGCCGACGGGCAGATCGATCGCGAGACGCTGCGCGCCGCGGGCGACGCCGGCGTGATGGGACTCTCGGTCCCCGAGGAGTACGGCGGCGCCGGGATGCTGCAGGACTACCGTTTCCGCGCGATCGTCAACGAAGAGGTCATCGCTGCCGGTGCCGGGTCGCTGGCGGGGGCTCTGGGCATCCAGGACGACCTCGCCGTGCCGTACCTCGTGCACATGGGCACCGACGCGCAGAAGCAGAAGTGGCTGCCGGGCATGGCCACGGGCGAGATCATCGGCGCGCTCGCGATGAGCGAGCCGGGCGCCGGCAGCGACCTGCGCGGCATCTCCACCACCGCGAAGAAGGTCGACGGCGGGTACGTCGTCAACGGGGCGAAGACGTTCATCTCGAGCGGTGCGAGCGCCGACGTGGTGGTCACCTTCGTCAAGACGGGGGAGGGCAATCGCCCCGAGGCGTTCAGCCTGCTGCTGATCGAGACCTCGTCGGAGGGCTTCGACCACGGCAAGAAGCTGCAGAAGATGGGCTTCCACGGCCACGACACCGCCGAGCTGTCGTTCACCGATGTGTTCGTGCCCGAGGAGAACCTCATCAGCGGCAAGGAGGGGCAGGGCTTCATCCAGCTGATGATGAACCTGCCGCTCGAGCGCCTGTCGATCGGCGTCGCAGGGGCGGCGGCCGCGCAGGCGGCGCTGGACTGGACCCTCGACTACACCCGCAGCCGCGAGGCGTTCGGGCAGCGGATCATCGACTTCCAGAACTCCCGCTTCCAGATGGCGGATGTCGCCACCACCGTCGACGCGCTGTGGGCCTACATCGACCGTGCCCTGCTGGCGTACCGCGACGGCAAGCTCAGCGCCGAAGAGGCCGCGAAGGTGAAGTTCTGGGCGACCGAGCGCGAGTGGGACGTGCTCGACGCCTGCGTGCAGCTGCACGGCGGGTACGGCTACATCACCGAGTACCCGATCGCCCGGGCGTTCCTCGACGCGCGCGTGCACCGCATCTACGGCGGCACGAACGAGATCATGCGCGAGATCGTGGGGCGTCAGCTCGCCGGCAAGCGCTGAGGGGCGGCATCCGGGGTTTTCGAACTTCGGGCGCCCTCCGCGGCGCGGCGGCGGCGGGCGCGTCAGCGGGGCAACGGCAGGGCGAAGAGTGCCGCGCTGACGATCCAGAACGCCAGCGTGAAGACCGTGTCGCGCGCCCGCCACGGCACGAGGTGCCGCTCGGTGCGGTCGGGGTAGGCGCCGAAGGCGCGGGAGTCCATCGCGAGCGCCACCCGCTCGGCGTGCCGGATCGCGCCGGCCAGGAGCGGCACGATGTACCCGATCCACCGGCGGGCCGCGGCGAACGGCCCCCGCCCGCCGTGCGCGCCGCGCACCCGGTGCGCCTGGCGGATCACCTCGAGTTCGTAGCCGAACCGGGGTACGAACCGGAACGCCGCCAGCGCGGTGTACCCGATGCGGTACGGCACCCGCAGCTGCTGCACCATCGCGCGGACGAGGTCGGGGCCGGTGACCGACAGTCCGGCGATGAGGGCGAGCGAGACGATGGCGGCGATCCGGATGCCGGTGGCCGCCCCCACCTCGAGGGCGCCGCCGTAGAGGGTCCAGTCGCCGATCGACCAGACCGTGACGCTCTGGTCGACGCGCTCGGGGTCGGTCCAGAGGGCGAAGCTGAGCGCCAGCACCGCGGCGAAGGCGGGGATGGCGAGGAGGAAGCCGACGAGACGCGGCGTGAAGCGCACCCCCACGAGCAGCACCGCGTACGCCAGCGCCAGGAAGGCGGCCGGGGTGGCGGCATCCCTGACGAACACCAGCCCCAGCATGGCCGGCGCTGGCGCGATCAGCGTGGCGAGCGGATTGATGCCGTACAGGAAGCGCAGCGGTGACGCCTCGACTCGCTCGGCGTACGGGTCGAACCGGCCGCGGGTCGCCTGCGCCGCGGTGACCGGGCCGGTGACCGTCACGGCGCACCGCCGGGAAGGTCGGCCAGGCGGGTGACCCGGCGGAGGGACGGATGCCGCTTGAGCGCCGTCATCGCTCGGGCGAGCGGTGGCGCGGCCAGGCCCGTGGACTCGAGCAGCGCGAGGTCGGAGAGGATGTCGGCCGGCGCGCCTTCGGCGCGGATGCGTCCGTCGTCGACCACCACGACCCGGTGGGCGTGCTCGGCGACGAGCTGCATGTCATGCGAGACGACGAGGACCGTGGTGCCGGAGGCGTTCAGGTCGCCCAGGAGAGCGAGGAGCTCGTCGGCCCGGGCGCGGTCCTGCCCGAACGTCGGCTCGTCGAGGGCGAGCACCGGCGCACCCGTCACGAGCGCGGTGCCGACCGACAGGCGGCGCTTCTGGCCGCCCGAGAGGAGGAACGGGTGGGTGGCGGCTTTGTCGGACAGGCCGAAGCGCGCGAGGATCTCGGCCGTCCGCGCACGGATCTCGTCGTCGGGGAGTCGCTGAAGGCGCAGCCCATGGGCGACCTCGTCGAACACGGTGTGGGTGATGAACTGGTGCTCGGGGTTCTGGAAGACGAAGCCCACCCGGCGCGCGAGGGTGCGGATGTCGGCGCGTGCGACATCCGTCCCCCCCACGGTGACGCTGCCCTTCGGGGGACGGATGACGCCCGCGATCGCCTGCAGGAGCGTGGTCTTGCCGGCGCCGTTGGCGCCGACGATCGCGATGAACTCGCCCGTGGCGATGTCGAGGTCGACGCCGTGGAGGATCTCGCTGCCTCCGCGTCGGATGGTCAGTTCGCGCACTGTGACGGCGGGGGCGGCTGCGGGTGCTTCCGTGGCGCGCGCGCGGAGCGCGCCGGCTGTGCGGAGCGCGCGGTCGAGGCGAGGAGATTCGGCCGAGACGCGGACGTTTCGCCCCGAATCGTCCGCGTTTGGACCGATCGCCCGCGTCTGACGGGGGGAGGAGGCGGGAAGGGGGGAGGAGGTCGAGAGGGGGGAGGAGGTGGGGAGGGGGGAGGAGGTGGGGAGGGGGGAGGCGGTAGGGAGGGGGGAGGAGGTGGGGAGGGGGGAGGAGGTGGGGAGGGGGGAGGCGGTAGGGAGGGGGGAGGAGGTGGGGAGGGGGGAGGAGGCGGGAAGGGGGGAGGGTGCGGCGTCGAGGGCGTCGGTGAGTTCGGCGGGCGTCAGGGGAAGCCGATCGAGGAGGTACCCCGCGGAGCGCAGCCGCAGCGCGGCGAGGGTCGACACCGGGAGCCACACGCCCATCGCGTGGAGCTCTTCGGCGCGGGCGCGCAGCACGTCGTCGGTCGAACCGTCCGCGAACAGCTGCCCGTCGGCATCGAGGACGACGACCCGGTCGACGAGGCCGACCGCGGCGTCGAGATCGTGCTCGACGAGAAGGATCGCGCGATCGCCCGCGGCGACGATGTCGGCGAGCGCGGCATAGACCTCCTCGATGCCGCGCGGGTCGAGGTTCGCGGTCGGCTCGTCGAGGACGAGGAGCGGCGACCCGAGCGCGAGGGCGCAGGCGATCGCCAGGCGCTGCCGGCCGCCACCGGAGAGCCGGTCGGGGTTCTCGCGGCGCCGTTCCCAGAGCCCCACCCGGCGGAGCGCCGCTTCGGCGCGCCCGAGCACCTCGCCGACCGGGAGCCGCAGGTTCTCGGGGCCGAAGGCGACCTCGTCGAGGAGCGTGCCGGTGACGAGCTGGGCGTCGGGGTCCTGGAAGACCATCCCCACCCGCGTGCTCAGGGTCGCCACGGGGGTGGCGCCGACGTCGAGGCCGGCGACCTCGAGGTCGCCGACGACCGCGGCGGGGATCGCCTGCGGGATGAGACCGTTCAGCGCCAGGGTGAGCGTCGACTTGCCCGAACCGCTGGGCCCGAGAAGCAGCACTACCTCACCCGGTGCGACGTCGAGGGTCGCGGAGGCAGGGGTTGCGGCCTGTGCCCCCTCGTGCGTGATCGCGACCTGCCGTGCGCGGAGAAGCCGCGGAGCGTCGTCCCGAGCCGTGCGCGGGGCGGCGTGGTCGCGGGGATGGGCGGGCATGGGTCCTCGATGGCTCGGTACCCCCAACTTAGCCTGCCCTAACCTCCCTCGGCCGGGCGGTCTCTCGACGTCGAGCCCAGCCGCACGGCGCCGGCGCCGCCTCGCCGTGTCCCGAACTCCTGCCGTTTCGCGCGCCGCGCGGCCAGCCTCCCCGGATCGGGGCGGTGCGCGCCGAATCTGCAGGAGTTCGGGACGCGACACCACTCGACTCCGGCTCGGGCCTCGCGCTTTCCCGCGCGACGAGGTAAGCATGAGGGGCCGGAGGGGGAGCGGTGACGACGGAGCTGGACGAGCGGGGCGGTTTCGCCGACTTCGACGCCCTCATGCGCGACGCCCCGGGGGCGCCCGTGAGAGGTGACGATATCGATCCCCGGCGACGGCGGAGGCGCCGCTGGATCGGCTGGACGGTCATCGCGGTGGTCCTCGCCCTGGTGATCGGCGCGCCATCGGCCTACGTCACCTGGGCGCTGACCGCCCCGCTTCCCGCCCCCGAGGCGACGTACACCGAACCGGCCGCCCCCATCACCGCCCCCGCGACGCTCTCGCTCCCCGCCCAGGGGTCGTCGGCGATCAGCGTCGCCGGCGCCGACGCCTACCTCGGCGCGGAGGCGGCGGGCATTTGGACGACCTCCGGTCCACAGGAGCCGGCGGCGATGGCGAGCATCACCAAGCTCGTCACCGCGCTCGTCGTGCTCGACGCCCACCCTCTCGCGAGCCCGGAGGACCAGGGTCCGACCCTGTGGTTCGACGACGCCGACGAGGACCTCTACGACGCCTACTACGTGCAGAACGTCACGATCGCGCCGATGCCGGCGGGCAGTTCGATGTCGCTCCGCGGCGCGCTCGCGACGATGCTCATCCCGTCGGCCAGCAACTACGCCGACGCGGTCTCGACGTGGGCCTTCGGGTCACGGGCCGGCTTCGTCGCGGCGGCCCGCGCCTGGCTCGACGGCCATGGCCTCGCCCAGACCACCGTGGTCGACCCGACCGGCATCAGCCCGCGCAACACCAGCACTCCCGCAGACCTCATCGCGCTCGGGCGCATCGCCGCGGCGCATCCCGACATCGCGGGGATCGTCGACACCCCATCGGCGACGATCGGCAGCGCCGGCATCGTCAACAACACCAACGGCCTGCTCGGCACGGCCGGCATCAGCGGGCTCAAGACCGGCAACCTCGGCCCCGGCACGTTCGCATTCCTCTACACCTCACGGCTCGACGTCGGCGTGGGCACGCCCCTCGCGGTCGTCGGCGTGATGCTTGGGGGCGAATCCCGCGACGCGGTCAACGGCGACGTGCTGCGGCTGCTCGGCAGCATCCAGGAGGGCTTCCACGACGTGCCGCTGGTGACCGCCGGTCAGACACTCGGAGACGTCACGGCCCCGTGGGGTGGGGCGGCGCGCGTGGTGACGGCGTCGGCAGCCGACATCCGCACCTGGTCGGACACCCCGATCGCGGTGACCTCCGACATCCGCACGCCCGAGACCTACACCGACGGCGAGGTTATCGGCTCGATCACCTGGACCGCCGGGCCGCGGACCGAGACGGTCGACGTCGTCATCGAGGGCGACATCGAGCCGCCCACGCAGTGGTGGCGGTTGACTCACCCCGCCGAGCTCGGGGGCTGAGGAATCCGCGGACGCACACCTGCCCGGCGCAGCGCCCGACCGATGCCGAGCCCGACCGCGGTCCAGGCGATCGGACCGGCGACGAAGAGGGCGACGTAGACGATCTGCTGCCACTCGCGGAACTGCGTCACATCGGCGGCGAACCAGATCGCCGCGCCGATCACGACGCCCACGACGACGGCCGAGACGAAGAACCGCCACGGTTCCCATCGACGGTATCGGGTGAGGGCAGCCACCCCCTCCTGGAGCAGGCCGATGAGGATCGCCGTCCCGATGTAGCGACCGATCCACACCGGCACGACCGCGCTCGCCACAAGCGCCGCGATGAGATGCGTCAGCAGGGCGACCCAGGGCTGGCGCAGCAGCTCCTGCGCGATCACCCCGGGAAGGACATGGATGCCGAGGACGAGGCCGTAGAGGATCGGCCAGGTCGCGACGATCACGCCGCTGAGGGCTCCCGCTCCTGCCTGCAGCACGCCCGTCGCCACGCCGATCGCCGCGCACGTCAACAGAACGCGGGTCGTCAGGGGCGCGGTTCGGGCCACCTCTCCAGCGTAGGGCGGATCTCATCGAGTTCTCATCTGGAATACGTTCTCTGAGTTTCGCCTGTGAGTTACGTTAGCCCGACGTGCGCGCCGATGATGCCGCGCACGCCTCGCTCTACACCATCCTCGTTGGGAGCCTTCTATGGGTCGATCCTCCGTGAGAGCAGCCGCGGTCGTCACACTCGCCGCCCTGTTCACCGGGTCCGCAGCAACCGGCGCCTATGCCGCGACACCCGTGGAGGAGGTGACACCCCCCACTCCCATCGATTCCCCCACCGGTTCGTACATCGTCCTGCTCGAGGAAGAGCCCGTCGCGACGTACGAAGGCGGCGAGGCGGGCCTCGCGCCCACCAAGCCCGGCGAGGGCGAGAAGCTCGACACCCAGTCGCAGGCCGTCGAGGAGTACTCCACCTTCCTCGCCGAACGGCAGCAGGATGTCGCGGCCGAGACCGGCATCGACCCTGCGGCCACCTACCAGCTGACCCTCAACGGCTTCAGCGCGAAGATGTCGCCCGAACAGGCCGCGAAGGTCGCCGGGACCGACGGCGTCATCGGCGTCTACCCCGATGAGATCCGTCACCCCGACGCCGTCCCCTCCACCGAGTTCCTCGGCCTCGAGGGCGCCGGCGGCGTGTGGGAGCAGGTCGGCGGTGTGGATGCTGCGGGTGAGGGCGTCGTCGTCGGTGTCATCGACACCGGTATCGCGCCCGAGAACCCCTCGTTCGCCGGCGACCCGCTCGGCACGACGCCGGGCACGGGCGAGCCGTACCTCGAGGGCAACGAGGTCGTGTTCGACAAGGCCGACGGCACGCAGTTCCGCGCGGAGCGCGTGACCGGCGATGCGTGGGACGAGTCGGCGTACTCCACCAAGCTCATCGGTGCGCGCTACTTCGGCGACGGCGCCGCCGCCGCCGGGTTCACGTTCGAGGCCGAGTACGTCTCGCCGCGTGACAACGACGGCCACGGCTCGCACACCGCCGGCACCGCCGCGGGCAACGACCAGGTGGCCGCGTCGATCGAGGGCATCGACCTCGGCGCGATCTCGGGTGTGGCCCCCGCCGCGAAGGTCTCGGCGTACAAGGCCTGCTGGGCAGGACCCGATCCCCTCGTGACCGACGACGACATCTGCGCGCTGAGCGACCTGCTCGACGCGATCGACACCGCGGTGGCCGACGGCGTCGACGTCATCAACTACTCGATCGGCGGCGGCGCCGCATCCTCCACCTGGCAGCCGGACGACATCTCGTTCTTCAACGCGGCCATCGCGGGTGTCTTCGTGTCGGTCAGCGCCGGCAACAGCGGCCCCGGCGCCTCGACCGCCGACCACGCCTCGCCCTGGTACGCCACGGTCGCGGCCTCGACGATCCCTACCTGGGAGGGCAGCGTCCAGCTGCCGAACGGCTACCTCGAAGCCGGTGCCTCGGTCACCGTGCAGGAGGGCGAGGAGGTCACCGGTCCGGTCGTGTACGCCGGCGACATCCCCGCTGCGGGCGCGAACGCCGCCGATGCCGCGCTGTGCTTCCTCGACACCGTCGACCCCGCGCAGGCCGCGGGCAAGATCGTCGTCTGCGACCGCGGTGTGAACGCGCGCGTGGAGAAGTCGCAGGAGGTCGCCGCCGCGGGCGGAACCGGGATGATCCTCGTCAACGTCACCCCCGGGTCGCTCGACAACGACTTCCACTCGGTGCCGACCGTGCACCTGGACGCCGCCGTGCGCCCTGCGCTGCTGGACTACGTCCAGAACACCGTCGACCCCACGGCGACGCTCATCGGCGGCAACATCACCGGCAACGAGACGCCGGTGCCCCAGGTCGCGGGCTTCTCGAGCCGCGGCCCGATGCTCGCCGACGGCAGTGATGTGCTCAAGCCCGACATCGCCGCACCCGGTGTGGCGATCCTCGCGGCCGTGCAGAACGACGCCGACGGCAAACCCGCCTACGGCGTGCTCTCGGGCACCTCGATGGCGGCGCCGCACATCGCCGGTCTCGGGGCGCTCTACCTCAGCGAGAACCCGCTGGCCACGCCCGACGAGGTGAAGTCGGCGATGATGACCACCGCCTACGACACCGTGAACGCCGACGGCTCGGCCAACACCGATCCGTTCGCACAGGGCGCCGGCCAGGTCGACGCGCGACGCTTCCTCGACCCGGGCCTGCTGTACCTCAACGGTCCGGCCGACTGGGCGGCGTTCGTCGAGGGCGTGGGGAACTTCGACTTCGAGGGCGTCGAGCCCATCGACGGCAGCGACCTGAACCTCGCGTCGATCGCGATCGGAACGCTCTCCAGCGAGCAGACCGTGACCCGCACCCTCACCGCGACGCGCCCCGGCACGTACACCGTGGACGCGTCGATCCCGGGAGTCAACGTCTCGGTCGAGCCGTCGACGCTCACCTTCGGGGCGGCAGGCGAGAGCCAGTCGTTCTCGGTGACGATCTCCAACGCCTCGGCCCCGGTCGAGCAGTGGGCGACGGGCTTCCTCACCTGGACCGGCGGCGACGGCACCACCGCGCGCTCGCCGCTCGCGGTGCAGCCTGTGACGGCGGATGCTCCGGCGACCGCGTCGGGCGAGGGGATCACCGGCAGCACCGACGTGACCATCACGCCCGGCGTGACCGGCGACCTCGCGCTGAACCTCTCGGGCCTCGCGCCGGTGAGCCTGCTCACCGACCCGGCGAACCCGGTCGAGGGTCACACCGGCAACGAGAACTCCGGTGACGAGAACGGCGACGTCGCGTGGATCGTCGACGTGGCCGAGGGTGCCACGCTCGCACAGTGGAAGCTGGACTCGTCGGATGACGAGGGCAGCGACCTCGACCTGTTCGTGTACCGCGTGGTCGCCCCGGATGACCTCCGCTACTACGAGTCGTGGACGTCGGCGACGGCGTCGGCCGATGAGCAGGTGAGCCTGGACGACCCGGAGGCGGGGACGTACCTCGTCATCGCGAACATGTACTCGATCACGCAGCCGCTGAGGTGGGACCTCACCTCGGCGGTCGTCACCCCGGGTGGCGCGGGTTCGTTCACCGCGACGCCCAACCCGCTGCCGGTGCAGCAGGGTGTGCCCGCGACCTACACGGTCTCGTGGTCGGGGCTGGAGCCCGGGACGCGCTACCTCGGTGTCGTCGGCTACGGCGACTCGGCGGTGCGGACGGTCGTCGAGGTCGATCCCGGGGCCGCGGCTCCGGTCGCGGTCGAGGCTCCCTCGATCAGCGGAACCCCGAAGATCGGACGCACCCTCACCGCCGACCCCGGCACGTGGGACCCGGCCGAGGTGACGGTCGCCTACCAGTGGCTGCGCAACGGCGAGCCGATCGAGGGGGCGACCTCCGACCGGTACCGCGTGACCCGCGACGACCAGGGCGCCGCCCTGTCGGTGCGCGTCACCGCCACGGCCGAGGGGAACATCAACCCCGGCACCGCGACGAGCGCCGAGGTGTTCGTCAAGGTGGCCTCCGACACGCGGGTGAGCCTCAACCGCTACGTCGGATCGAGCTCGCAGGAGTTCGTCGCCACCGTGACGGTCTCGGCCCGGAACGGCGTCGTGCCCGAGGGTGAGGTGACCCTCTTCGTGGATGCGAAGAAGTACACCGGCACCCTGGTGAACGGTCAGGTCGCCTTCCCGCTCCCGAAGCAGAACCGCGGCGTGCACGTCGTGGTCGCGCAGTACGGCGGCAGCAACACGGTCGAGACCTCGACGGGGCTCTCCGGGTTCCTCGTGCTCCGCTGACGCGGAGTGCGACGGCGCTGAGAACAACGGCGCTGAGAACGCCAGCGGCGTCCGGGCTTCGGCTCGGGCGCCGCTGGCGTATTCGGATGGGGTGGTCGCTCGGTGACGTGGGTGGCGACCATTTGTGACACCTCGATGCGCCGCCGCCAGGCGAGGCGGCCCGACGGGGTGGTGGCTTGTGGGCGCCGAGGATCACCTGTGACACTTCGGTGCCCCTGCTGCGGTCGGGGTGGCGCGAATGGTCGCTTCGGGCGGCGCGGGGCGACCATTTGTGACACCCGGGTCGCGGGCGCGAGGGGGCCGGGAACGGGGTGGCAGAAGTGGTCGTGGGTGGCCGTACCGGGGACCATCTGTGACACCTGGATGCCCCGGCGGCGATCGGGGTGGCGGAGATGGTCGCTTCGGGCGGCGCGGGGCGACCATCTGTGACACGCCCGATGCCCCGGCCGCGATCGGAGTGGCGCGAATGGTCGTTTCGGGCGGCGTGGGGGGACCATTTGTGACACCCGGGTCGCGGGTGCGAGGGGGCCGGGAACGGGGTGGCGGAAGTGGTCGTGGGTGGCCGTACCGGGGACCATCTGTGACACCTCGATGCCGCGGCGGCGATCGGGGTGGCGGAGATTGTCGTTTCGGGCGTCGTGGGGCGACCATCTGTGACATCTCGATGCCCAGGCTGCGATCGGAGTGGCGGCAATGGTCGTTTCGGGCGGCGTGGGGGGACCATTTGTGACACCCGGGTCGCGGGTGCGAGGGGGGCCGGGAACGGGGTGGCGGAAGTGGTCGTGGGTGACCGTTCCGGGGGCCATCTGTGACACCCGGACCACGGGACCGGGCACACCGGGGTCCAGCGTTATCGCACTTGCTGCGGTCGGGCGGGCGGAGCGCAGCTACCGCAGCGCGGGGCTCAGACCCGACGGCGTCGGCGTGTCAGGCGCACGGCCGGCAGCGGCGGAGCGGGGATCCACTCGTCGCCGTGATCGATCACCCGACCGAAGCGGTCACCGCGTGCCTGCCAGGCCTCGCGCGCCGCCACGATCTCCTCGTGCGAGCGGCCGACGAAGTTCCACCACATGACGATCTCGTCCTCGAACGGCTCGCCTCCGAGGAGGAAGACGGTGGCGTCCTCCGTGCTCGACAGTTCTACGTCGCTCCGGCGGGTTCCGAGATAGAGCAGGTGGCGGTCGTCGACGGATGCCGCGGGGCGGCCGTCGGACTCGTCGACGCCGTCGAACACATCGACCTCCCCCGTGAGACCGAGGACGGCGTGCTCCCATTCCGGGCGCAGGGGCACCCGGACCCGCGACCCGGCGGGAATGCGGATCTCGGCGCCGACGATCGGGGTGAAGGCGCTCGCCGGTGATGCCACCCCGCCGAGGCTCCCCATCACGACGGTCGCTTCGCCGTCGGCGCCCGTCGTGGCTTCCAGTCGAAGGGTCGGCAGCGCCTCGTGCCGCTCGAAGTCGGGGGCGCCGTGCCGGCGTGACTCGGGAAGCGCGACCCACAGCTGAAGGGCGTCCAGCGCCGACGGACCGTCGCCGAGGGAGTACTCCGAGTGCGAGATCCCCTCGCCGCTCGTCATGAGGTTCAACGCGCCGCGGCGGACCACGACGTCGCTTCCGACGGAGTCGCGGTGGCGCACCTCGCCGACGAGCGGCCACGTCACCGTCTGCAGTCCGATGTGCGGGTGGGGCTCGACCCGCATCGTGGTCTCCTGAGGTCCGAACCGATCCAGGAAGCACCACGCCCCGACGAGAGGCAGGTCGCGCTGGGGGAGTGCCCGGTGGACCTCCATTCCTCGCACGCCGCCGAGCGGCACCTCGCGCGCCTCGAGCAGCAGGGCCCTGGGCCCGTCGCACTCCACTGCCGCCGACAGCTCGGCGGAGGCATCGAGACCGCCGGCCGTCCCCGGCGCCGATGCGTCGAGGCGTGTCATGGTCGGGGTTCCGGCCAGTCGACCTGAAGGTCGGAAACCTCGTGCTTGCCGAGCCAGCGGGCGACGAACGGGCAGCGGGGCACCACCGTGACACCGCGCGCCGCGACATCCGCCATCGCCTGTCCGACCAGGGTGCCGCCCAGACCGCGCCCGGCGAAGGCCTCGTCGATCTCGGTGTGGATGAACAGCTCGCGACCACGGGAGTCGGTGATGTACTGCGAGAACCCGCCGAGCGCGTCGCCGACGTGGATCTCGTAGCGGCCGGCCTCGTCGTTGCGGGTGACGCTGATGCTGTCGGTGTCGGTCTCGTTGCCCACGGGTGTCCTTCCGTTGTGCCTCTCAACCTATGCCGCGTCGTGGGCATTCCGCGAGGACGACGCCGCGCCGCGAGGCGCCACGCGGCGCGCGTATCAGGCAGACTCGCTGGATGCCCCTCTCGCTGCTCGACGCCGTCCCGCCCGGTGCAGACCCGGATGCGGCATACGAAGGGTTCGCCTCGTGGGCGGCCGATCGCGGGCTGGCCCTCTACCCCGCCCAGGAGGAGGCGGCGATCGAGCTGGTGTCGGGTGCCCACGTGATCCTGTCCACGCCGACGGGCACAGGGAAGTCACTCGTCGCTGTCGCCGCCCACGCGATCGCGCTCGCCCGCGGTGGCCGGACCTATTACACCGCTCCGATCAAGGCCCTGGTGAGCGAGAAGTTCTTCGCGCTGGTGGACATCTTCGGCGCCGAGAAGGTCGGCATGGTGACCGGCGACTCCTCGGTGAATCCCGACGCCCCGATCGTGTGCTGCACGGCGGAGATCCTCGCCAACCTCGCCCTGCGGCAGGGTTCGGATGCCGCGGTGGACCAGGTCGTGATGGATGAGTTCCACTACTACGGCGATCCCGATCGGGGCTGGGCGTGGCAGGTGCCTCTGCTGCTGCTGCCACGCGCCCAGTTCGTCCTCATGTCGGCCACCCTCGGCGACACCTCCGACATCTCCGCCGACCTTCGCCGACGCACCGGACGCGAGGTGGCCGAGATCACCGGGGTCGACCGGCCGGTTCCCCTCGACTACGCCTACTCGCGCTCGGCGGCGCACGAGATCGTCGAAGAGCTGTTGTCGGATCAGAAGGCGCCGATCTACATCGTGCACTTCTCGCAGGCGGCGGCGATGGAGCGCGCTCAGGCGCTGTCGAGCGTCCGGATCGTCTCCCGGGAGCGTCGCGACGAGATCGCCGAGGCGATCGGCGGGTTCCGGTTCACGACCGGGTTCGGCAAAACTCTCTCCCGCCTGGTCCGTGCGGGCATCGGTGTGCACCACGCCGGGATGCTGCCGCGATACCGACGACTGGTCGAGACCCTCGCTCAGCGCGGGCTGCTGCGGGTCATCTGCGGCACCGACACGCTCGGCGTCGGCATCAACGTGCCGATCCGCACGGTGGTGCTGACGGCTCTGACCAAGTACGACGGGCAGCGGATGCGGCACCTCACCGCCCGTGAATTCCACCAGATCGCGGGTCGGGCAGGTCGCGCCGGATTCGACACCGCCGGCACCGTGCTCGTGATGGCGCCCGAGCATGAGATCGAGAACGCAGCGGCCATCGCCAAGGCCGGGTCCGATCCCAAGAAGCAGAGGAAGGTCGTTCGCAAGAAGGCTCCGCAAGGGTTCGTCAACTGGGGAGAGGCGTCGTTCGAGCGGCTCGTCGCCGCCGAACCCGAGCCGCTCGTCCCGCACCTGCAGCTGACCGCGGCGATGCTCATCAACGTCATCGCCCGAGGCGGTGACGTCTTCGCGCATGTGCGCAGCCTCGTCTTCGACAACCACGAGCCGCGCCCTCGTCAACTCGCGCTCGCCCGTCGAGCGCTGGCCATCTTCCGCACCCTCGTCGTCGCCGGGATCGTCGTGGTGGAGCGGCCCGGCGGCGCGATCCGCCTCACGGTCGACCTGCAGCCGAACTTCGCGCTGAACCAGCCGCTGTCCCCCTTCGCGCTTGCGGCGATCGAGGTGCTCGATCCCCGCGTCGAGCGGGGTCGGACGCCCGGTGGGGATGCCACCGCCGCCGACCGTGACGAGGTGTCCAGCACCGCGGGGAGCGGCCACTACGCCCTCGATGTCGTCAGCGTGATCGAGGCGACCCTGGACGATCCGCGGCCGATCCTGTCGCAGCAGGAGTTCCGCGCTCGCGGCGAGGCCGTGGCGGCGATGAAGCGGGAGGGCGTGGAGTACGACGACAGGATGGCCGCGCTCGAGGAGATCACGTACCCCAAGCCGCTCGCTGAGCTGCTTGAGCAGACCTTCGAGGTGTTCGCTTCGAGCCAGCCATGGGTCCGCGATTTCGCCCTGTCGCCGAAATCGATCGTTCGCGACATGTTCGAACGAGCGCTGTCCTTCGCCGAGTTCGTCTCCTTCTACCAGCTCGGCCGCAGCGAAGGCCTCGTCCTCCGCTACCTCAGCGACGCCTATCGGGCGATCCGGCAGACCGTTCCGGCCGAAGCCCAGACGCCGGATCTCCTCGATCTCGTCGCCTGGCTCGGCGAGCTGGTACGTCAGGTGGACTCGAGCCTCGTCGACGAGTGGGAGGCGCTGATCAACCCGGCCGCCGACCCCGACGCTCCGGTCGTTCCGCCGGCGCCCCCGTCGATCCTCACCAATCGGCGTGCCTTCGTCGTCCTCGTACGCAACGAGCTCTTCCGTCGCGTGCAGCTCGCCGCCCTGCAGCGCGACGACGATCTCGTCGCGCTCGACCCCGACGTGGATTGGCCCACGGCGCTCGATGACTACTTCGACGAGCACGACGAGATCCTCACCGGGGGATCCGCTCGATCGTCGTCTCTCGTCGAGATCGACGAGACCGCCGCCGACGGTCTCTGGATCGTCGAGCAGACGATCGACGATCCAGCCGGCCACCATGACTGGCGTATCCGCGCCGAGGTCGACCTCGAGGCATCCGTGGCCGAAGGCACCGCGATCGTTCGGGTCACCGAGGTCCTGCGCCTCTGACCTCACACGACCCTCACGCGCTCCACTTGCCTGGCCGCGGCTGCATCTCGGCGGTGTTCCTGTACCCGTCCTCCCAGGGGAACCGGCCGCCGAGATCGTCGTAGGTCAGTTGAAACAGCGGGACGGACGCGACGTCGGGACGCTGGTAGTGGCGGTTGGCGGTGAAGGCGATCTCGGCGGGATTGGGGATGGTTTCGACGATCACCCTGTGTGCCCACCGATCGCCGAACGTCAGCAGCATCCCGGGGATGAGTCCTTCTCCCGTGCGGACTCGGCCGGCGACGTCGTTGAGCACCGCCTGAGCCGTCCCCGGCTTCACGTTGACGATGGCGAGTTCCGGATGCCCGATACCGAACAGGCCGGTCGTGTATGCGAAAGACGGCCCCTCTCCGCTGCCCTCGCAGGAGCAGCCGGGCGCTCCGCAGGCCCCTCCGACGTAGGTGATGTGCACGCCGTGGCGGCGGATCATGTCGGCCACGTGCGCGTCTTCCTGGTCGAGCCAGGCGGAAATGGCCAGCGGTGTCTCTTCGAACATGAGTTCCCACTCCTTCGATCGTATATGCGTATATGTGTTCGAGGATAGAGGGTGCATCAGACATCGTCCATCGTCTGGGGCGAACCCCGCATCGAGGTGGCGCACTTCTTCGACTTCGCTCTCCGTAAGCCACCGATCGCGCCACCTGAACCGGTGACCGGGAGGGTGACATCGGGTAGAACGAGAACGTGCCGACCTATCTCGCCTTCCTTCGCGCCGTCAACCTCGGCGCGAAGCGGGTGTTCCCGAAGGATGACATCCGCCGCGTCGTGGAGAGCCGGGGCTTCACCGGCGTGGAGACGTACATCAACACCGGCAACGTCCGGTTCACCACGATGATGCGTTCGCAGGCCCGCATCGCGTCGGCGCTCGAGGCCGCTTTCGCCGCCGATCGGGGCTTCGAGGTTCCGACGATCGTGTTCTCGCAGGACGAGTTCCGCCGCGTGGCGGGGGATGTCGCGGAGCTCTCCGCCGCGCACCCGGGGCTCGCGCGCCACTACGTCTACCTGCTCAAGAGCAGCCCGACACCTCCTCAGGCGGCGGCCGTCGAGGCGACCTCCAGCGACAAGGGGCGGATGGTGGTCCGCGGGCGCGCGGCCCACGCCCTGCTCGGCGACGGCTACGAGGCGGGCCAGGTCGACCCGCTCGCCGCGACGAAGATGCTGGGCATCGCGACCAACCGCACGCACACCGTCGTCACCGCCCTCGCCGAGCGGTGGTGTTGACAGAGGGAAGCCGGTGTCGGCGCCACCGCGTAGCATGGCCGCCGTGGCGCACGTGAACCGATACCCCCTCGACGAAGCGCCCGCCTTCGACATCCCGCCCGATGACGACGAGTGGTATCCACCGGAGGACGCCTGGCTGCCCCCGGCGGACGTCCCGAGAACGCCGGCCGCAGCGCCGAGCGTCGCGCGTCGCGACTTCACCGGCGCTGACCCGCGGGCGGTACTGAAGGAGGTCTACGGCTACGACACGTTCCGCGGCGATCAGGCCGCGGTGGTCGAGCACGTCATCGCCGGCGGTGACGCGGTGGTGCTGATGCCGACCGGCGCCGGCAAGAGCGTGACCTATCAGGTGCCCGCCCTCGTGCGACCGGGCACGGGCCTGGTGATCTCTCCCCTCATCGCCCTCATGCACGACCAGGTCGACGCGCTCGTCGCCAACGGCGTGCGTGCGGCGTACCTCAATTCGACGCAGTCGCAGCCCGAGCGCGCCGCCACCGAGCGCGCGTACCTCGCCGGCGAGATCGACCTCCTCTACGTCGCGCCCGAGCGACTCTCCCATGCTGCGACCACCGCGCTCCTCCAGCGCGGCCGGCTGAGCGTGATCGCCGTCGACGAGGCCCACTGCGTGTCGCAGTGGGGACACGACTTCCGGCCCGACTACCTCGCCCTCGGCGATCTCGCCGAGCGGTTCCCGGGCGTTCCGCGGCTGGCCCTGACCGCCACCGCCACCCGCGAGACCCATCGCGAGCTCACCGAGCGGCTCCGCCTGCCCGACGCCCGCCACTTCGTCGCGAGCTTCGACCGCCCCAACATCCAGTACCGCATCGAGCCGAAGGTCGAGCCGCGCAAGCAGCTGGTCTCGTTCATCCGCGCCCAGCCCGAGGGCTCGGCCGGGATCGTCTACGCCCTCAGCCGCAAGACCGTCGAGCAGACCGCCGATCACCTCCGAGCCCAGGGGATCGATGCGCTGCCGTACCACGCCGGGCTTCCGGCAGAGATGCGCGCCGCCCACCAAGCCCGCTTCCTGCGCGAGGACGGTGTGGTGATGGTGGCCACCATCGCGTTCGGGATGGGGATCGACAAGCCCGACGTGCGCTTCGTCGCGCACATCGACCTGCCGAAGTCGGTCGAGGGGTACTACCAGGAGACTGGGCGCGCCGGCCGCGACGGCGAGCCGAGCATCGCGTGGATGGCCTACGGACTGGGAGATGTGGTCCAGCAGCGGCGCCTGATCGACGCCTCCCCGGGTGACCGGCTGTTCAAGACGCGGCTCGGCCAGCATCTCGACGCGATGCTCGCGCTGTGCGAGACCGTCGGATGCCGCCGACAGAACCTCCTCGCCTACTTCGGTCAGCCCTCCGATCCCTGCGGCAACTGCGACACCTGCCTCGAGCCTCCCGAGACATGGGAGGGCACGGTGGCCGCGCAGAAGCTCCTCTCCACGATCGTGCGGCTCCAGCGCGAGCGGAATCAGTCATTCGGCGCCGGCCAGCTCATCGACATCCTTCGCGGCAACAGCACCGAGCGGGTGCGTCAGCAACGACACGATCAGCTGGCCACCTTCGGCATCGGCGCCGACCTGACCGATCAGGACTGGCGCAGCGTCATCCGGCAGCTGCTCGCCCGCGGCATCCTCGTGGCCCGCGGCGAGTACGGCACCCTCGCACTCGGTGAGGCGGCGCCCGACGTGCTGCGCGGAGCAAGCGAGGTGCCGCTCCGGCGCGACGTGCTGGGTCGGTCGGGCGGCGTTGGCCGCGTCCGCAAAGCCGCGGCGAGCGAGACGCTGGATGCCGGTGACAGGCCGCTGTTCGAGGCGTTGCGGGCGTGGCGTGCGGGCGTCGCACGCGAGCAGGGTGTGCCCGCGTACATCGTGTTCGGCGACGCGACCCTGCGCGCGCTCGCCGAGCGCCGCCCCGAGAGCGCCGCCGACCTCGAAGGCATCCCCGGGATCGGTGCGAAGAAGCGCGAGGCGTACGGCGAGGCCGTCCTCGATGTGGTCCGGGCCGGCTGAACACGCGTCCTCTAGGCTCCTGTCAGGGGCGATGGCGCCCCCGACACCGGGCGGCGCCCCGCAACGTGGGGCGACGGTGCCCACGAGACGACGGGCGACAGCGCCCGTGGAGACATCGGGCGATGAGGCCCGGGAGGTCTGACCCAGCAATGAGCAACATCGACATCGCCCAGGCGGCGCAGCTCGAGCCCATCGGCGTGATCGCCGACAAGCTCGGCATCCCCGCCGAGGCCCTCGAACCCTACGGTCGGCACAAGGCGAAAGTGGCGTTGTCGTTCGCCCGCAGCATCCGGGATCGCCCGCGCGGCCACCTCGTCCTGGTGACCGCCGTCTCCCCGACGCCGGCGGGCGAGGGGAAGACCACGACGACGGTCGGCCTCGGCGACGCGCTGAACCGGGTGGGGGCGCGTGCCGCGATCTGCCTGCGCGAGCCGGCGCTCGGTCCGGTGTTCGGGATGAAGGGCGGCGCGGCCGGCGGCGGGTATGCGCAGGTGGTGCCGATGGAGGACATCAACCTGCACTTCACCGGCGACTTCGCCGCGATCGGTGTGGCGACGAACCTCCTCGCAGCCCTCATCGACAACCACATCCATCACGGCAACGCCCTCGGCATCGACGTCCGCCGGGTCACGTGGCGGCGGGTGCTCGATGTCAACGACCGCGCCCTGCGCGACGTGGTCGCGGGCCTGGGCGGCCCGGGGAACGGCTATCCGCGTGAGAGCGGGTTCGACATCGTCGTGGCGAGCGAGGTGATGGCCATCTTCTGCCTCGCCACCGACCTCGCCGACCTGAAGGCGCGGCTGGGCGAGATCGTCATCGGTCACACGCGCGAGCGGCAGCCGGTGCGCGCCCGTGACCTCGACGCGCACGGAGCCATGGCGGCGCTGCTGCGGGATGCGCTGGCGCCCAACCTCGTCCAGACGCTCGAGCACACCCCGGCGTTCGTCCACGGTGGTCCGTTCGCGAACATCGCGCACGGCTGCAACTCGTACCTCGCCACCGACACGGCGCTGCACCTGGCCGACTACGTCGTCACCGAGGCCGGATTCGGATCCGACCTCGGCGCCGAGAAGTTCGTCGACATCCTCTGCCGCTCCACGGGGCTGCGTCCCTCCGCCGCCGTCATCGTCGCCACCGTGCGGGCGATGAAGTACCACGGCGGCGTCGAGGTGGCGGACCTGGCGACGGAGGATGTCGCGGCGCTCCGCCGCGGCGCGGTCAACCTCCGGCGCCACATCGAGATCGTGCACGGTGTGCTCGGCCTTCCCGTGGTCGTGGCGATCAACCACCGGGCGGAGGACACCGATGCCGAGGTCGCGGCGCTGCAGGAGGAGGCGGCGGCTGCCGGAGTCACCGCCGTGGTCGCCCGTCACTTCGCCGAAGGCGGGAGGGGAGCCGAGGATCTCGCCCGCGAGGTCGTGCGCCTCTGCGAAGAGCCGGCGGAGCCGGCGCTCACCTATCCCGATGACGCGACCCTGTGGGACAAGATGCGCGCCATCGCCACACGCATCTACGGAGCATCCGATGTCACCGCTTCCAGCGCCGTGCGCACACAGATCCGACGCCTGCAGGAGGAGGGGTACGGCGGGTATCCCGTGTGTGTGGCCAAGACGCAGTACTCGTTCTCGACCGACCCGCGGCTCCGCGGTGCACCGACCGGGCACGTCGTCGACATCCGCGAGGTGCGCCTGGCCGCCGGGGCCCGGTTCGTCGTGATGATCTGCGGCGACATCATGACGATGCCCGGCCTGCCGGCGGTGCCCGCGGCGAACACGATCGACGTCACCGACGACGGGCGGATTGTCGGGCTCTTCTGACCTCCCCGCGGGGCCGCTGCGGGTCCGGATGTCGCTTGGGCACAATCGGCCCCGGCGACATCGCCGCGCCTGCTTGTGCTGAATGCACAACGCACTTGGAAGCGCGTTGTGGGACACCTACGGTTTAGGTGACTTCCTTCGACTCCTTCTGGAGAGGTGAGAAATGGCCGACGCCGCCGTTCGTCCTGAAACCCCCGCATCCGACTCCCGCACGCCCGCCGGCGGAGCGCCGACCGCTGCCCACACGGCGGCCGAGGCATCCGAGGCCCGCATCGACATCGATGCCGTCACGAACCTGCTGCTCGGCACCTGGGCCGACACCCGCCGTGAGGCGCGCGAGCTGATCAAGGACTCCGCGTTCTGGCAGGTCAACGACCTGACGGTCGCCGAGCACCGCGAGCGCACCCTGACGCAGCTGCACCTCCTCGCCGACAACGGCGGCGGGCGCCGCGCGTTCCCCGCCGAGTACGGCGGCGCCGACGACAACGGCGCGAACCTCGCCGGTTTCGAGGAGCTCGTGCTCGCCGACCCGAGCCTCCAGATCAAGTCGGGCGTGCAGTGGGGGCTCTTCGCCTCGGCGATCTATCAGCTGGGCACCAAGCAGCACTGGGACAAGTGGCTGCGCCCCGTCATCTCGATGGAGCTGCCCGGAGCGTTCGCGATGACCGAGACCGGGCACGGTTCCGACGTCGCCGCCATCGGCACCACCGCGACCTACGACCCCGACACCGAGGAGTTCGTGATCCACACGCCGTTCCGCGCGGCGTGGAAGGACTACCTCGGCAACGCCGCCCTGCACGGCAAGGCCGCGACGGTGTTCGCGCAGCTGATCACCGGCGGCGTCAACTACGGCGTGCACTGCTTCTTCGTGCCGATCCGCGACGACGAGGGGAGATTCCTCCCCGGCATCGGCGGCGAGGACGACGGCCCCAAGGGCGGCCTGAACGGCATCGACAACGGCCGCCTGCACTTCGACCAGGTGCGCGTCCCGCGCGAGAACCTCCTCAACCGCTACGGCGACGTCGCGCCCGACGGCTCGTACTCGAGCCCGATCGACAGCCCCGGACGCCGCTTCTTCACGATGCTCGGCGCCCTCGTGCAGGGACGCGTCTCTCTCGACGGGGCCGCCACGACGGCATCCGCTCTGGCTCTCTACATCGCCACCACCTACGGCAACCAGCGCCGCCAGTTCGACTCCGGCGCCGGCACCGACGAGGTCACGCTGCTCGACTACGGCAAGCACCAGCGGCGCCTGCTGCCCCTCCTCGCCCAGAACTACGCGCAGTTCTTCGCTCACGACGAGCTGCTGCGCAAGTTCGACGGGGTCTTCTCGGGCCGCGCCGACACCTCCGAGGAGCGCGAGGACCTCGAGACCCTCGCGGCTGCGCTCAAGGCGCTGTCGACGTGGAATGCGCTGGACACCATCCAGGAGAGCCGTGAGGCGTGCGGCGGCCAGGGGTTCCTGGCCGAGAACAGGATGACGGGGCTCCGCCACGACCTCGACGTCTACGTCACGTTCGAGGGCGACAACAACGTGCTCCTGCAGCTCGTCGGCAAGCGGCTGCTGTCGGACTACGCCAAGCAGTTCAAGGGCAAGGATGCCGCTGCGCTCGCACGGTTCGCGGCGGCTCAGACGGCGGGCAAGGTCTTCCACGGCGCGGGCCTCCGCCAGCTCGGGCAGGCCGTCGCCGACTTCGGGTCGACGGCGCGCTCGGTGGAGCTGGGGCTTCGCGCCGAGCAGCAGCACGAGATCCTCTCGGGGCGGGTCGAGCAGATGGTCGCCGACCTCGCCGGGGCGCTCCGCCCCGCCTCCAAGCTCGACAAGGCCGAGGCGGCGGCGCTGTTCAACAGCCACCAGGCCGAGCTGATCGAAGCGGCCCGCGCTCACGGCGAGCTGCTGCAGTGGGAGGCCTTCTCCGACGGGGTAAAGGCGGTGGCCGATCCCGGCACCCGCCAGGTGCTGACGTGGCTGCGCGACCTGTTCGGTCTGCACCTCATCGAGAAGCACCTCGCGTGGTACCTCATCAACGGGCGCCTCTCCACGCAGCGCGCCGCTGCGGTGTCGCGCTACATCGACCGGCTCTGCGCGCGGCTGCGGCCCCACGCCCAGGACCTCGTCGACGCCTACGGTTTCGCGCCCGAGCATGTGCGCGCCCCCATCGCGTCGGGCGAGGAGCGCGTGCGCCAGGAGGAGGCTCGCGAGTACTACCGTGCGCGCGTTGCCGCGGGCAACGAGCCGATCTCGGAGAAGTCGCTGCAGAAGGGCAAGACGCTGCAGAAGAAGTAGCGCGCGCCCGGTGTCGGCGGGCCCGGGCATACTGACCCCATGAGTGTGGTCACCGGGCCCGACGGGCGCGACCGCTGCGCGTGGGTCGGCGACGACTCCGAGTATCGGCGCTACCACGACGAGGAGTGGGGCCGGCCGCTGCACGGCGACCGGCCGCTCTTCGAGAAGATGAGCCTCGAAGGGTTCCAAGCGGGACTGTCGTGGATCACGATCCTCCGCAAGCGCCCGGCGTTCCGTCACGCCTTCTCCGGATTCGACCCCGTCGTCATCGCGGCCTTCGGAGACGACGACGTCGAGCGGCTGATGGCCGACGCGGGCATCGTCCGCAACCGCGCGAAGATCCTCGCCACGATCGGCAACGCCCGGATCGTCGCCGAGATGCCCGACGGTGCGCTCGACGCCCTGATGTGGGCGTACGCTCCGGATGCCGCGGACCGGCCGCGCCCCCGCACGTTCGCCGATGTGCCGGCGACGACCCGCGAGTCCGATGCGCTCAGCCGCGACCTGAAGAAGCGCGGCTTCCGCTTCGTCGGCTCGACGACGATGTACGCGCTGATGCAGTCCTCCGGCATGGTCGACGACCACCTCGAGGGATGCTGGCGCGCGGCGGACCCGCGCGAGTGACCACTGCGGACACCCCCTGTCCGCAGTCGCTGGCACGCTGTATCGTCTAGGCGCCTCGACAGACGGGAAACGCATGACCGCTGCATCCGCTCACATCGCCGATTCGCACGGGCTCATCCGTGTCGTCGGCGCCCGCGAGAACAACCTGAAGAACGTCACCGTCGACATTCCCAAGCGTCGGCTCACCGTCTTCACCGGCGTCAGCGGATCGGGGAAGTCGTCGCTGGTGTTCGGCACGATCGCGAACGAGTCGCAGCGCCTCATCAACGAGACCTATCCGACCTTCGTGCAGCAGTTCATGGAGCAGCTCAGCCGCCCCGAGGTCGACGCGCTCGAGAATGTCAGCGCCTCGATCGTCGTCGATCAGGAGCGCATGGGCGCGAACTCGCGATCGACGGTCGGCACCGCGACCGACGCGCAGGCCATGCTGCGCATCCTCTTCAGCCGGCGAGGGGAGCCGAGCGCGGGTGCGAGCTTCCACTACAGCTTCAACCTGCCGCAGGGCTGGTGCCCGCGCTGCGAGGGTCTCGGCGAGGTGAGCGACATCAACCTCGAGCAGCTCTTCGACCGCGACAAGTCGCTCGCCGAAGGCGCGCTGACCATCCCGGGGTACAGCGTCGACGGGTGGATGGTGCGCATCTTCACCGAGTCGGGCTTCGTCGACCCCGACAAGAAGATCCGCGATTACTCCGACGACGAGCTCGACGCCCTGCTGTACAAGGAGCCGACGAAGATCAAGGTCACCGGCATCAACATGACCTACGAGGGACTCGTCCCCAAGGTCACGAAGTCGTTCCTCCAGAAGGACCGCGACGCGCTGCAGCCCCACGTGCGGGCCTTCGTCGACCGTGCCGTGATGTTCACCGCGTGCCCCGAGTGCGGCGGCTCGCGCCTGAACGAGGCGGCGCGGGCATCCCTCATCGACGGCATCTCGATCGCCGATGCCGCCGCGATGCAGATCTCCGACCTGGCCGCCTGGCTCGACACCGTCGACGATCGCGAGGTCGGGCCGCTGATGTCGGGTCTGAAGCACCTCACCGCGACCTTCGTCGAGGTGGGTCTCGGCTATCTCTCGCTCGACCGGTCGTCGGGCACGCTGTCGGGGGGCGAGGCGCAGCGCACCAAGATGGTGCGTCACCTCGGGTCATCGCTCACCGACATCACCTACGTCTTCGACGAGCCGACGGCGGGCCTTCACCCGCACGACATCCAGCGCATGAACGACCTGCTGCAGCGCCTGCGAGACAAGGGCAACACCGTGCTGGTCGTCGAGCACAAGCCCGAGGTCATCCAGATCGCCGACCACATCGTCGACCTCGGACCCGGTGCGGGCCGCGCGGGTGGCGAGATCCAGTACACCGGTGATGTCGCGGGGCTCCGCGCCTCGCAGACCCTCACCGGCCGGCATCTCGACCATCGCGCAACGCTCAAGGCGGCGCCCCGCAGCGGGCGCGGAGCCCTCGAGATCCGCGGAGCGCGGCAGCACAACCTCACCGGGGTCGACGTGGACATCCCGCTGGGCATCCTCACCGTCGTCACGGGTGTGGCGGGGTCGGGGAAGTCTTCGCTCATCCACGGGAACGTGCCGTCTTTCGACGACGTCGTCGTCGTCGACCAGTCGCCGATCAAGGGTTCGCGCCGTTCGAGTCCGGCGACCTACACCGGCATCCTCGACACGGTGCGCACCGCGTTCGCGAAGGCCAACGGCGTCAAGGCGTCGCTGTTCAGCGCGAACTCGGCGGGCGCCTGCCCGGTCTGCAAGGGGCTCGGCGTCATCATCACCACCCTCGGCTACACGCAGAGCGTCGAGACGCTCTGCGAGGTGTGCGAGGGAACGGGCTTCAGCGCCGAGGTGCGCGAATACCTCCTGAACGGCAAGAACATCGCCGAGGTGCTGGCGATGTCGGCGGCCGAGGCGGCGGAGTTCTTCCCCACCGGACCGGCGCACACCACGCTCGCGCGGCTCATCGACGTCGGGCTGGGGTACATCACCCTCGGGCAGGCGCTCAATACGCTGTCGGGCGGGGAGCGGCAGCGGCTGAAGCTGGCGATCTCGATGGCGAAGAAGGGCGCGATCTACGTTCTCGACGAACCCACGACGGGGCTTCACCTCGCCGACGTCGACAATCTGCTGCGCCTGCTCGACCGGCTCGTCGACGCCGGCAACAGCGTCATCGTCATCGAGCACCACCAGGCGGTGATGGCGCACGCCGACTGGATCATCGACCTCGGACCGGGAGCAGGCCACGACGGTGGGCGCATCGTCTTCGAGGGCACACCGGGCGACCTCGTGGCGACGGCCGACACGCTCACCGCGCAGCATCTGCGCACCTACGTCGGCGCCTGACCGCGCGCCTCGCGCCGCGCCGCGCGCTCCTCGCGACCCGTCAGATTGTGCGGCTCGGGATGCGAGCGGGCGACGTTTCTTGACGGGTCGCGTCGCGGGGGTCGGGCGCGGGGGCGGCCCCGGGCGTGCGGCGCGCCGCGCGCTCCTCGCGACCCGTCCGAATGTGCGGCTCGGGGTGCGGGCGGGCGACGTTTCTTGACGTGTCGCGTCGCGCGCTCCTCGCGACCCGTCAAAATGTGCGGCTCG
Organism: Microbacterium sp. SLBN-154; assembly: GCF_006715565.1. NCBI lineage: Bacteria > Bacillati > Actinomycetota > Actinomycetes > Micrococcales > Microbacteriaceae > Microbacterium > Microbacterium sp. SLBN-154. Next base: position 320,555 of record NZ_VFNL01000001.1, on the reverse strand, counting down.
GGATGCGGGCAGGCGACGTTTCTTGACGTGTCGCGTCGCGCGGGTCGGGCGTGGCGTGGGGTCAGGTCGCGCGGATGAATCGCGGGTGGGGTCGCGCGGCTCAGGGCTGCGTGTGGCCTGGGCAGGCGCGCCGCGCGCTCCTCGCGACCCGTCAAAATGTGCGGCTCGGGATGCGGGCAGGCGACGTTTCTTGACGGGTCGGGCGCGGCGTGGGGCGTGGGCGGCGCGCCGCCCTTTCTTCGCGACCCGTCAGAAAGTGTGGCTCGGGGTGCGGGCGGGCGACGTTTCTTGACGGGCCGCGATGCGGGTGGCATGGGATCAGGTCGCGCGGATGAATCGCGGGGTCGCGTCGCGCCGGTCGGGCGCGGGGGTGAGGCGGGGCGGACGGCGCGTCGCGCGCTCCTTGCGCCCCGTCAGATTGTGCGGCTCGGGGTGCGGGCAGGCGACGTTTCTTGACGGGTCGGGTCGCGCGGCTCGGGGCTGCGTGTGGCGTGGGCGGGCGGCGCGCCGCCCCTTCTTCGCGACCCGTCAGAATGTGCGGCTCGGGGTGTGGGCAGGCGACGTTTCTTGACGGGTCGCGTCGCGCGGGTCGGGCGCGTCGCGCGGGTCGCGTCGCGCGGGTCGGGCGCGTGGGAGGGCGGTGGCGTGGGCGGGCGGCGGCGCGCGCGTCGCGCGGTCAGCCGAGCTGCGAGTGCTCGCCGAGGCGGTGCCAGCTGCGGTTGTGGTAGACCAGCGCGTCGGCGGGCTCGCCCGGCTCGACGTCGCGGGTGATCTGGTGCTGCAACGCCTGCGCGGCGATGACGGTCGAGGCGCCGGCATCCATCCGGTTGATGATCGCGCAGCGCAGCCACGCCCGCGCGCCGGGGAAGACCGGCTCGCCCGTGGGAAGCCGCGCCCACAGCGACGTGTCGGCGAAGCGGTCGACGCCGCTCGTGGCAGCGAGCTTGGCGAGCTCGAGGTCGTGCGCGTCGAGCAGGTGCACGACCACCGTGTCGGCGGCGGCGATCGTAGGGGCAGCCGACGAGATGGCCGAGAGCGAGAAGATCAGCAGCGGCGGCTCGGCGCTCACGGACGACACCGAGGTCGCCGTCAGCGCGACAGGTCCGTCGCCGGCGTCGGCGGTGATGACGGCGACGCCGCCGGGGTGTCCGCGGAAGACGGTCTTGAACTCCTCGGCGCTGAGCGAGGCGGTCGGGAACGACGCGGGGTGGGTGCCAACGGCGGAACGAGTCATGGGCGGCAGGCTAGCCCGCGACAGATCGTTCGCCGTCATCGCGTTTCGTGATGTTTCAGAGCTGGCCACGACAGAGGAAACCGCGCGGGCCCGCGAACGATTCCCCACGGCTCACCGGCCGGCGTCGTAGAGGTGCCGGGCGCCGTGACTGAGCACCTTCACGACCACGCCGCGGCGGCGGAGGGCGGCGACGGTGCGCGTCTCCTCTTCGATGTCGCGTCCGAGCGCGTGGACGTTCGCCACGACGAGCACGTCACCGTGGCGGAGCGTGCCGAACAGGCGCACCAGACGCTCCTCCCAGCTCTCGAGCGTCTCGGGCGAGGGATGACGGAACCCCTCGATGGGCACCCCGAAGCGGGTGAGCAGATCACGCTGCTCGACCACCGACGGCATGTCGTCGCGGGCGATGACGAGTCCGACCAGGCGTGCGCCCGATGGGCGGGCGGCCCACCAATCACGATCGCGCTGCAGTTCGGTGAAGCACTTCGGGCAGTCGGCGGCGGCGTGGGGGACCGGGACGGGGCTGGTCTCCATCGCCTCGCCGAATCCCGCACTCATGGCATCCATTCTCTCCCGGGATGACGGGTGCCGCGACCTCTTTCGATCGGCTGTCAGTCCTCGCCGTCGAGGCGGAGTTCCAGGCTCAGCTCATCGGCGTCCAGCTCGGCGAGGGTGTGCCGGAGCACGGCGGTGCTGTACGCCCCGCCCGAAGACAGCTCGGTGAGCCGCCGACGCATCGCGCGGATGAGCACGAGGCGCAGCTCGAGCGCGTCGCGCACGAGGGCGGTGGTGTCGTCGTCGGGCGGTCTGGTGTACCGGTCGCCGACGCGGGCGATGAGCTCCGGCGGGAAGCTCTCGCCGTCTCGCCGGGAGAGGTTCTCATCGGTGAGGGCCGCGGCCGCGGCATCCCGCAGCTCCCGATCCAGTCGCATCCGTTCCTCGCGATCGACGGTCTCGTCGCCTTCGCCGTCGAGGCCGAGCATGCGCACGACCCACGGGAGCGTCGAGCCCTGCAGAAGGAGGCTGCCGACGGCGACGAGGAAGGCGACGAAGACGAGCAGATCGCGTGACGGCGTCTCGGCCGGAAGGGTCTGCGCCGCCGCGAGGGTGACGACGCCTCGCATGCCGGCCCACACCATCACGGTGCCGTGCCGCCACCCGAGCGGGGTGGTGCGGTGGTACTCGAGGTCTTCGATGAAACGGAGCACCCGTGGGCGGGCGCGCTCGGGCACCCTGTCGGGCCAGGTGCGCACCCGCGGGAGGTGGGTGGCCGCGCGTCGCGCGCGCCGCGACTCGCCCCACACGAGGAGGGAGACGAAGACCGCGCGCGCAGCGAGGATGATCAGCAGCGCCGTCGCGGCGAGGAAGACCGCCCGCTCGAGACCGCCGGCACCGTCGGCGGCCACCGAGTCCCACAGGTCCTTCACCTCGAGCCCCATCACCAGGAACACCGCACCCTCGAGGACCAGCTCGACCGTGCGCCAGTTCAGCTCGTCGGACAGGCGCTGCTCGGGGGTGAATCGGCGAGCGGCGCCCTGCCCCGTGACGATGCCGGCGACGACGGCGGCGACGAGGCCCGAGCCGCCGAGCGCCTCGGTGGGGATGTACGCCACGAACGGCACCACGAACCCGATCGCGGTGTTCGCGGCGGGGTTGCGCACGAGCGCGCGCACCCGCAGGTTGACGTAGCCGATGATCGAGCCGACGACGATCGCGACGACCACGCCCCACAGGAACGCCCCGACGATCCCGCCCTCGGGAATGGACCCGGTCACCGCCGCGGCCACCATCGTGCGAAGGATCACGAGCGAGGTGGCGTCGTTGAGCAGGCTCTCGCCGTCGAGCCAGGTGGTGACGCGCCGGGAGATGCCGAGCCGCTTCGCGATCGAGGTCGCCACCGCGTCGGTGGGGCTGAGGATGGCCCCGAGTGCGATCGCCAGATACAGATCGAGTCCCGGGATGACGGCGTGGAAGAAGAATCCGAGCGCGACGGCGCTCACGACCACGAGCAGCACGGCGAGCCCCGAGATCGGCCGCACGTCGCGGCGGAACTCGATGGCCGGAAGCGAGACCGCCGCCGAGTACAGAAGGGGCGGCAGGACCCCGACGAGGATGACCTCGGGGTCGAGCTCGAACGCCGGCACGAACGGCAGCAGGCTGACCCCGAGCCCGAGGAGCACGAGCAGCAGGGGCCCTGCGAGCCGCAGGCGCGGACCGAGTGCGGTCGCGCCGGCGATGACGAGCACCGTCACCGTGGCGATGACGATGACCTCGATCACGGCAGGATGCCCAGGCTCCGCACGGCGTCGCGCTCGGCGACGAGCTCGTCGACCGAGGCGTCGATGAGCTTCCGTGACCGGTCGTCGACCCCCAGATCGGCGACGATCCGATATCCCGAACCGTCGGAGGTGACGGGGAAGGAGCAGATGAGGCCCTCGGGCACGCCGTACTCGCCGTGGGAGACGACGGCCGCCGACGTGCGGAAACCGCCGAGCACGTCGCTGCGGACGTGCTCGATCGTGGCGTGAGCGGCCGAGGCGATCGACGACGAGCCGCGCACCTCGATGATCTCGGCGCCCCGGCGCGCGACGCGGGGGACGAACTCCTCATCGAGCCAGGCGATCGCGGCGTCCACGCCCCCCTGTCGCTCGGCGAGGACGTCGATGACGGGGCGGCCGGCGACCGTGGCATGCGAGACGTCGGGATACTGGGTGGCCGAATGGTTGCCCCACACGATGACGCCGTCGATGTCGCGGGGGTTCACCTCGAGGGCGGCGGCGAGCTGACCGACGGCGCGGTTGTGATCGAGGCGGGTGAGGGCGGTGAAGCGCTCGGGAGGGATGTCGGGGGCCGACGACTGCGCGATGAGGGCGTTGGTGTTGGCGGGGTTGCCCACCGTCACCACGCGGACGGCGTCGTCGGCGACATCGTTCAGCGCCGCACCCTGCGGGCCGAAGATCCCGGCGTTCGCGGCGAGCAGGTCGGCGCGCTCCATGCCCGGCCCGCGAGGGCGGGCGCCGACGAGCAAGGCGATCTCGCAGCCGTCGAAGGCCGTGCGCGGGTCATCCGAGATCTCCACCCCGGCCAGGAGGGGGAAGGCGCAGTCCTGCAGTTCCAGCGCCGCGCCCTCGGCGGCGCGGAGGCCGGCGGGGATCTCCAGCAGGCGGAGCCGCACGGGACGATCGGGGCCGAGCATGTCGCCGGCGGCGATGCGGAAGAGCAGGGCGTAGCCGATCTGCCCTCCGGCGCCGGTGAGGGTGATCGTCGTCGCGCGCATGGCTCCGAGCATAGGGCCGGGCGGCGTCGTCCCGTGAGGAAGACGTCGGGGGCGGTACCGTGAGCAGATGACGTTCAATGAGAACGCCCAGGTCGGCGGGAACACGGCGCGACGACGCGGCAGTGGACTCGTTCTCGCCGGAGGCGGCGTGGCCGGCATCGGTGCGATCGCCGTCCTGCTGCTGAACCTGTTCACGGGGGGAGACTTCTCGGGTCTCCTCGGCGGTGGCGGCGTGCCCGGAGTCTCCGGCGGCGAGGGCAGTGAGATCGCCTCGTGCGAGACCGGCGCCGACGCCAACCGCAACGACGAATGCCGCCTGGCGGCGGGATCGCTCGTGCTCGACCAGTACTGGGCCGAGCAGGTCGAGGGCTACCGTCAGCCGCAGCTGATCATCGTCGACCAGTCCACGTCGTCGGCGTGCGGCACCGCCTCGAACGCGACGGGGCCGTTCTACTGCCCGCCCGAGGAGACGGTGTACATCGACCCCACCTTCTTCGGGCTCCTGCGGGAGCGTTTCGGCGCGAGCGCCGGCGAGCTTGCCCAGCTCTACGTGCTCGCGCACGAATACGGCCATCACGTGCAGAACATCACCGGCATCACGCAGCAGAACCCCGACAACGGCACCGGCCCCGACAGCAACGGCGTGCGGATCGAGCTGCAGGCCGATTGCTTCGCCGGGGCCTGGGTGGCGGCGATGACCGATTACGTCGACGAGAACGGGGTGCCGTTCCTCCTCGAGCCGACCGGCACCCAGGTCACCGACGCCCTGAACGCCGCGGCCACGGTCGGCGACGACCACATCCAGCAGGAGGCCGGGGCACCGGTCAATCCCGAGAGCTGGACGCACGGATCGAGCGAGCAGCGGCAGCGGTGGTTCGCCGCCGGCTACCAGGGTGGGGTCGGCGCCTGCGACACGTTCGCGGTCTCGGGGAGCGAACTGTGAGCAGCGGTCCGGCGCACCTCGACGACATCCTCTATCCGGCGATCGAGCCCTACGCGACCGGCGAGCTCCTCGTCGGCGACGGCAACCGCGTGTACTGGGAGGAGAGCGGCAACCCCGAGGGCAAGCCCGTCGTCTTCCTCCACGGGGGACCGGGCGCCGGGACATCCCCGTGGCACCGCCGGTTCTTCGACCCCGAGCGCTACCGCATCGTGCTCTTCGACCAGCGCGGCTGCGGCCGCAGCACCCCGCACGCGTCGGCGCCCGAGGCCGACCTGCGCTTCAACACCACCTGGCATCTCGTCGCCGACATCGAGCTGCTGCGCCGCAACCTCGGGATCGCACGGTGGCAGGTCTTCGGCGGATCGTGGGGGAGCGCGCTGGCCCTGGCGTATGCCGAGACCCACCCCGAGGCGGTCACCGAGGTGGTCCTGCGAGGTGTCTTCACCCTGCGCCCGCACGAACTGGAGTGGTTCTACGAGGGTGGGGCGGCGGCGATCTTCCCCGACCTCTGGGAGGACTACCTCGCGCCCATCCCGGTGCTCGAGCGCTCCCGCATGATCGAGGCGTACTGCCGCCGGCTCTCCGACCCCGACCCGGCCGTCCACGTGCCGGCGGCCAAGGCGTGGACCCGCTGGGAGGCGGCGACCCTCACCCTCCGACCCGACGCCGACCTCGTCGACACGATGACGGACGAGGTCGCGGCGACCGCCTTCGCCCGCATCGAGAATCACTTCTTCATGCACGGCGGATGGTTCACCGAAGAACAGCTGATCCGCGGTGCGACGGCACTCCGCGACATCCCGGGCGTGATCGTCCAGGGCCGGTACGACGTCTGCACGCCGGTCATGACGGCGTGGGACCTTCACCGGTCGTGGCCGGAGGCGGAGCTGGTGATCGTCGACGACGCGGGGCACGCCGCCTCGGAGCCGGGGATCGCCGCCGCGCTGCGCGCGGCGACCGACCGGTTCGCGACGGACGACGTGCCCGCATCGACAGACGTCACTGACTGAACCTCACGCGGTGAAGGGCACGCTCCCGGCGCTGCAGTACGACCCCGGCGAGTGCACCACGTGCGCGATGCGCAGCTCGGCGGCGTCGTCGTCGCCGACCGCGGGGGCGAGCTCGGGGGAGATCCGCCAGTCGAAGGCCTCGGTGTCGGGATTCTGCCGGGCGTGCTCGCGCAGGCCCAGCGGCACGAGGCGCAGGCGCCGGTCGACCCACTCGGCGTCCCAGGGCCCTTCGCTGAGGATCTGCTCTGCGGCGCGGAACTCGTAGTAGATCGTCCGGCGCAGGCGATTCCCGGTCACGGCCTCCGACCCGTGGACGATCATCACGTCGTGCACCAGCACGTCGCCGGGGTTGAGCTCGACCTGAATCACGCCGGGCGCATCCCAGCCGTACTCCTCCTGCAGCTGGCAGACGTCGACGGGAGCGCGGTGCGAACCGGGAGCCACCCGCAGGGCGCCCTCCCCGGCGCGCGAGGCGTCGAGGTAGACGTCGATGTTGAAGATGCGATGGGTGCGGGGGTGAACCGCGTCCTGGTGCCAGTCGATCGCGGCGCCGTCTCCGGCGTCTTTGAACACCAGCGACTCGTAGGTCGGCACGAAGTTCTCGCCTGCGAGACTCTCGGCGATTCCGAGCACGGCGGGGCTGCCCAGAAGTTCCAGCGATGCGGACTCGGCCTTGTTGTGGAGGTAGTCCACGCGGAACATGCGCTTCTGCCCGCCCCGGTTCGCCCACGCGTAGTCCCCCGCGTCGGGGTGATCGGGACCCAGAGCGCGGCCCTGGGCCATCCAGGCATCGGATGCCGCGCGAAGGCGCTCCAGCAGGGGAGCGGGGATCCGGTCGCGGAGGATCAGGTAGCCGTTCGCGTCGAAGAAGGCGATCTCTTCCGGGGTGAGGTGCCACGTGCGCGTCGGCGCGACGGGGGCGGCGGTCAGTGTGGTGTCGGTCATGCAAGGGACGCTACGGGAGGAGTCCACCGCAGTACTTCCCGAGTTGCATGGGAGAATTCCGGGATCATGAGCATGCCAGACGACCGGCCGGAGTGGTTCGGGTTGGCGTCGTTCCGAGGAGCGGTGCCGGCGATGTTCGCCGCGCATCGCCACGACGACCTCGAGGTCAACGCCTCGCCCTCGCCGCTGACCTACCTCATCGACGGGAGGCAGGCCACGATCCCGGCGGGAAGCCTCGGGCTGTTCTGGGCGGCCCGGCCGCATCGGCTCGTCACCGCCGTCGACGAGGTGAGCTGGGTGACCGTGCCGCTCGGGGTGGCGCTCGGCTGGTCGTTGCCGGGCGGGTTCATCGGATCGCTCCTGGCCGGTGACCTCGTGCTCGTCTCGGAGCAGGCGGGGCTCGCGCTCGCCCCGCGCGCGGAGCTGTGGACGGACGCGCTCGCGCGCGACCCCGCCGACGCCGAGCGACGCGCGGCCGAGCTCGAAGTCGAGGCGCTCCTGCGTCGGATCGCGGCGCGTCGTACGGAGGTCGCCCCGGGGCATCCGGGGGTCAAGGGCGCCGCCGGCGCGATGGCGGCATTCATCTCCGAACGCGCCGCTGACGACATCCGGGTGGACGACGTGGCCCGCCACGTGCATCTGCACCCGCAGTATGCGATGACGCTGTTCCGGCGGGCGCTCGGCATCACGGTCGGCGAATACCTGCTGCAGTGCCGGGTTGCGCGGGCCCAGCGGCTGCTGCTGACCACCGACCTGCCGATCGCCGAGGTCGGCTTCGCCGCGGGCTTCCGGTCGCAGAGCCAGTTCTATGCGCGGTTCCGCGACCGCTGCGGCGCGCCGCCCGCCGCCTACCGGCGCCGGTTGGCGGGCGTCTGAGGCGCTTCGGAGATCTGCGCCGAGTTCGGAGCATCCCGCGCTCGCCGTCCGGATCTCGCGCGGTCATCCGAAGGTGGGATGCCGCCCGGCGGCGAGTCCACTGCAGTGCGGCGGTCAGGCGTCGAGCAGCCGCCACTCGGCGAAGAAGTCGCGCACGGTCTTCTCGCCCAGGTCGCGCCGCACCGTCTCGAGCAGGCGGCTCGCCTCGGCATCGGTTCCGGCGTTCACGCGCAGCACCGGTGCGTCGCTGTCGGAGCGCACCACCACCAGGTCGAACGTCGGGGCGGCGAGGTCGTCGCCGCCGCCCATGACGGCCAGCGCGAACGCGCCGACGTATTTCGCCGCGCGCTTCAGCGGGGATGGATGCCGCACTTCCAGGCGTGCTTCGAGCACGCGTGCCGCGAGGGTGCTGTCGTCGAGGTTCATGCCGATTCCCGCCACACCGTCTCGCACTCGAGCATCACCTCGGCGCCCCCGGGGGCGCCGCCGATGCGATCCAGAACCAGGCGCGCCGCCTCGGCGCCGAGCCGTGCCGCGGGCTGGCGCACGGTCGACAGCGCCGGCAGGGTGCGTCGCGCCCACGCCGAATCGTCGAAGCCGACCACGCCGACATCCTCGGGCACCCGGCGTCCGGCCGCGCGCAGGGCTTCCACCGCTCCGGCGGCCACGGCATCGGATGCCGCGAAGATCCCGTCGATGTCGGGTGCGCGCTCCAGCAGCGCCTGCATGCCCTCTCTCCCCGCCGAGTACGAGTACAGCGGCACCGGCTCGACGAGGCGTTCGTCGAACTGCTCGCCGAGGGCTTCGCGGAAACCCGCGAGGCGGTCGGACCCCGAGTCGCGGTCCAGTGCCGCGGCGATCATCCCGATGCGTCGGCGACCCGTCTTACTCAGGCGCGAGGTGATCGCGCGGGCCGAACCGCGATTGTCGATGACCACGAACGAGGCTGAAGACGCCCCGGGAGGGTGGCCCACGTACGCCGCCGGCAGCTGGAGCCGCTCCACGACCCGGGTGATGGGGTCGTTCGCTCGCGCCGAGACGATGATGACGCCGTCGACGAAGCCACCGGAGAGGTAGCGGGCGACACGGTCGGTGTCGCGGCCGGTGTCGGCGATGAGCACGGCCATCTGGTGATCGGCCTCCGAGAGGGCGGCGTTGGCCCCCAGCAGGATCTCGCCGATGTTCGGATCCTCGATGAACAGCGAGTGCGGTTCGTGCACGATGAAGCCGACCGCCTGGCTCCGCTGCATCACGAGGTTGCGCGCCGCGGTGTTCGGCACGTAGCCGACCTTGGCGATGGCCGCCTCGATCGCCTCGCGCGCGGTGGCGGAGACGTAGCGGTCGCCGTTGACGTACCGGCTGACCGTGCCGCGCGACACCCCGGCCTCCTGCGCCACATCGTGCACGGTCGCACGCTTGGGGCGGACGGGCGGAGTGGTCACGAGGCCACTGTAGCCTTCACCGTTCACTTTTCTGCTTGACAGTCGGGCCGCGTGAATGTCAGTGTGTGTACGTTCACAGACTCTCGACGAGGAGTTGTCGTCCGAGAAACTGTGCACGTTCACACAGCACGTCGGACAACACCCTCACTTCTGGAGATCCGTGGACCACCTCGCAACGACGCTCCCCCCGCAGAGCGACGACGCGCTTCTCACCGAGATCGATGCGTCGCCGGCTCACCCGCGCTTCGCGCACCAGGGTGTCGCCTTCGGCTGCGACTACAACCCCGAGCAGTGGACGCCCGAGGTGTGGCGCGAAGACGTCGCCCTGATGCGCGAAGCCGGGGTCGACCTGGTCGCGATCAACGTCTTCGGCTGGTCGGCCCTCCAGGGGCCCGACGGCAGCTTCCGGTTCGATGAGCTCGACGAGGTCGTCTCGCTGCTGCACGAGAACGGCATCCGCGTGAACCTCGGCACCGGCACCTCGTCTCCTCCGCCGTGGCTGACCACGCGGCATCCCGAGATCCTGCCGGTGATGGATGACGGCACCACCCGTTATCCCGGTGGCCGCCAGGCCTGGTGCCCGAGCTCCCCGGTGTTCCGCCGCTACGCGCTCGCCCTGGTCGAGGCCGTCGCCGCGCGCTACGGCGCGCACCCCGCCGTCGCCCTGTGGCACGTCTCGAACGAGCTCGGCTGCCACAACGCCGAATGCCACTGCGCCGAGTCGACCCGCGCCTTCCGCCGGTGGCTGCGAGCCAGATACCGCACCATCGACGCGCTGAACGCCGCCTGGGGGACGAGCTTCTGGAGCCAGCGCTACAGCGACTTCGACGAGATCCTCACCCCGCTTCGCACCGTCTCCACGCGCAACCCCGGTCAGGTCCTGGACTACCGCCGGTTCTGCAGCGACGAGGTGCTCGCCCACTACCGGGCCGAGCGCGACGTGATCCGTCGCCACAGCGACATCCCCGTCACCACCAACTTCATGGTCACCGCCCACATCGACGCCCTCGACTACTGGACCTGGGCGCCCGAGATGGATGTCATCGCCAACGACCACTACCTCGACTCGCGGCTGGCCGACCCGCTCGCGGAGCTCGCCTTCACCGCCGACCTCACCCGCGGGCTGGCGGGGGGCGAGCCGTGGCTGCTCATGGAGCACTCCACCGGTGCGGTGAACTGGCAGCCGGTGAACCTCGCCAAGGCGCCCGGGCAGATGACCCGCGACTCGCTTTCGCACGTCGCGCGCGGCGCCGACGCCGTCTGCTACTTCCAGTGGCGCGCCTCGCTCCAGGGATCGGAGAAGTTCCACTCGGCGCTCCTTCCCCACGCCGGCACCGACAGCGTCCTGTGGCGCGAGGTGCGAGAGCTGGGCGCGCTGATCTCGCGCCTCGACGAGGTCGCGGGCACCACCGTCACCGCCGAGGTCGCGATGCTCTTCAGCTGGGAATCGTGGTGGGCCGGCGACGCCGAGAACCGCCCGAACCACGCGCTCGGCTACCTCGACCAGGTGCACGCGATGTACGCAGCGCTCCGCGACCTGGGCTACACCGTCGACGTCGTCCGCCCCGGGGCCGACCTCTCGCGCTACCGCCTCGTGGTCGTGCCGGGTCTGCACCTCGTCTCCGACGCCGACGCGCGTGCCCTCGACGGCGCCGCCGCCACCGGAACCCACGTTGTCGTGACGTTCTACAGCGGCATCGTCGACGAGAACGACCGGGTCCGCCCGGGCGGTCACCCCGGTGCGTGGCGCGACCTGCTCGGCGTCCGCGTCGAGGAGTTCGCCCCGGTCCTTCCGGGAACCACGGTGACCCTCGACAGCGGTGCGACGGCGACGATGTGGACCGAGCGGATGTCGGTGACCGACGCCGCGGTCGTGGCACGTTTCGCGGACGGGCCGTCGGCGGGTCTGCCGGCGATCACCCGGCGCACCGCCGGGTCTGCCGGCACCGGGGATGCCTGGTACGTCGCAACACTGCTGGAGGCACCGGCGCTGCGCGACCTGCTCGAGACCGCCGCCGCGGCGGCAGGCGTCGCCGCCGAGCCCGGTGCGGGACGCGGGGTCGAGGTCATCCGCCGCCACGGCGACGACCGCGCCTACCGTTTCGTCATCAACAACACCGATCGACCCGTCGAGATCGACGCGGTCGGCGATGACCTCGTGACCCAGAGCCGCGTGACCGGAACGATCGTCGTTCCCGCCGGCGGCGTCCGTGTCATCCGTGAGCAGCCGACAGAGGAGACGGCATGACCACTTCGCCATCCATCGCCGGTATCGCCGGCGCGGCCGCGGCGCCCGACGCGCCGGTGCAGAAGCGGAAACGTCCGCGCGTGCAGAACCCGTGGGCGATCGTCGCCTTCGTGGCGCCGTTCGCGCTGGTCTTCACGCTCTTCTACGTGATCCCCATCGGCTACGCCGTGTGGCAGTCGATGCTCGTCGTCGAGCGCGAGGGCACATTCGGTGAGGCCCGTGAGGTCTTCGGCGGGTTCGCACAGTACGCGCTGGTGTTCCAGAACACCGCGTTCTGGTCATCCGTGGGTCGGGTCTTCCTCTTCGGCATCGTTCAGGTGCCGGTCATGCTGGGGCTTGCGCTGCTGTTCGCCCTGCTCTTGGACTCGCCGCTCTTGCGGGGGAAGAAGTTCTTCCGCCTGGCGTTCTTCGTGCCCTACGCCGTGCCCGGCGTCATCGCCGCGATCATGTGGGGCTTCCTTTACTCGCCGAACTTGTCGCCGTTCGAGGCGGTGACCAGCCAGGTCGACTTCCTCTCCTCCGATCTGGTGCTGTGGTCGATCGCGAACGTCGTGACCTGGGTGTTCGTCGGCTACAACATGCTGATCATCTACTCCACGCTCCTGGCGATCCCCGGCGACATCTACGAGGCCGCGCGCCTGGACGGCGCCGGGCAGGCGCGGATCGCGTGGTCGATCAAGATCCCGCTCATCCGCCCCGCCCTCGTCCTCACCGGGGTGCTGTCGATCATCGGCACCCTGCAGCTGCTCGCCGAGCCCCAGACCTTCCGGTCGTTCAGCTCGGCGGTGACGAGCACGTACACCCCGAACATGACGATCTACGCCACGAGTTCCATCCCGAACGTGTCGCTTGCCGCGGCGTTCTCGGTGGTGCTGGCGCTTGCGACCTTCGTGCTGTCGTTCACGTTCCTGCGCATCACCCGACGGAAGGCGGCGGCGTCATGACCACGACGACCACGATGACGGCCGTCAACCCGACGGCGTCGCGCCGGCGGAAGGGCGGCGGACAGGATGCCGTGGGCCGCGGACCCCGCGAGGGCGTCATCCCCCGCACCGCCGCCTTCCTCGTCATGGGGGTCTTCACCCTCTACTTCCTCACGCCCATCTGGTGGCTGCTCATCGCCTCCACGAAAGACCGCGGCGACCTGTTCAGCACCAACCCGCTGTGGTTCGCCGACTTCCGGTTCTTCGAGAACGTCGGCGCCCTCGTGGCCTACCGCGACGGGGTGTACCTCCGGTGGCTGCTGAACAGCCTGCTGTACGCCGGGGTCGGCGCCGTCGTGGCGACCCTGCTGGCGTCCATGTGCGGATACGCCCTGGCGAAGTACCGGTTCCCGGGCCGCGAGACGCTCTTCAACGTCGTCCTCGGCGGGGTGCTCGTGCCCGCCACCGCGCTCGCGCTGCCGCTGTTCCTGCTCTTCAGCCAGGTGCAGCTGACCAACACCTTCTGGGCGGTCTTCCTCCCCAGCATCGTCAGCCCGTTCGGGGTCTATCTGAGCCGGGTCTTCGCCGAGGCATCCGTTCCCGACGAACTGCTCGAAGCGAGCCGCCTCGACGGAGCGGGCGAGGTCCGCACCTTCTTCACGGTGTCGATCCGCCTGATGTTCCCGGCGCTGGTGACGGTCTTCCTCTTCCAGTTCGTCTCCATCTGGAACAACTTCTTCCTGCCGCTGATCATGCTGCGCAGCGAAGAGCTGTTCCCGGTGACCTACGGGCTCTACGCCTGGAACTCCACGATCAACCAGTTCCCCGAGCTGCGCACGTTCGTGCTCGTCGGGTCGCTGCTGTCGATCGTCCCCCTGATCATCACGTTCCTGCTGCTTCAGCGGTACTGGCGCACGGGCCTCGGCACCGGCGCGCTGAAGTGACAACCCCCCGCCCGGGCAGCAACCCGGGCACCCACCACCGAGAGAAGGAAACAATGCGTTCAACGAAACGAGCGGCCGCCGCAGCCCTGCTCACCGTGTCCGCGCTCGCCGTCGCCGGCTGTGCGGCCGGCGGAGGGTCGGGCAGTGGAGGCGACGCCGCCTCCTGCGAGCCGGCCGGCGAGGATGTCACTCTCACGTTCACCTCGTGGATTCCCGGCATCGAGGATGCCGTCGCGATGTGGAACGAGGAGAACCCCGACATCCAGGTCGAGGTGCAGACGGGCCCTTCGGGCAACGCCGGCACCTACCAGAACTTCTTCAACCAGCTCGAGGCCGGCAACGCCCCCGACCTCGGCCAGATCGAGTACGACGCGCTGCCGAATTTCCGCGTGCAGGATGGCCTCGTCGACCTCGGTGCATGTGAGGACGTGCTCGCCGCCGAGGACCAGTTCCTCGACTGGACCTGGGGTCAGGTCACGCTCGGCACCGAGGACGAGGTCTACGGCATCCCGCAGGACCAGGGCCCCATGGCGCTGTTCTACCGCAGCGACCTGTTCGAGCAGAACGGCATCGAGGTTCCGACCACGTGGGAGGAGTACCGCGAGGCTGCGGTGCAGGTCCGCGAGGCCGGCGGCTACATCACCAACTTCTCGGACAGCGACATCAACCAGTTCGCCGGGTTCGTCTGGCAGGCCGGCGGTCAGTGGTTCGAGAACGACGGCGACGCCTGGACGGTGAACCTCACCGGCGAGGAGTCGACGACGGTCGCCGACTACTGGCAGGACCTCATCGAGAACGACCTCGTCTCGACCTACCCGGCCTGGACCGACGAGTGGAACAACGCCTACAACTCCGGTGAGGTCTGGACCTGGAACTCGGCCGTGTGGGGTGCCAACTCGATCCTCTCGGGTGCCCCCGACACCTCCGGCAACTGGTCGGTGGCCCTGGCCCCGCAGTGGAACGCCGGTGACCAGAAGGCCGGCAACTGGGGTGGCTCGTCCATCGCGGTCTTCAACGGCACCGACCACCTCTACGAGGCGGCGAAGTTCGCGCTGTGGCTGAACACCTCGGAAGAGGCCCTCACCTCGCTCAACGAGACCGCGCAGATCTACCCCGCCACCACCGCGGGACTGGAGCTGCCGGTGCTGAAGGAGGGCGTGGAGTTCTACGGCGGCCAGCCCATCTATGACGTCTTCGCCGAGGCCGCGACCCAGGTCGACCCCAACTTCACGTGGGGCCCGACCATGACGCAGACCTACGGTGACGTGTCCGACGGCTTCAAGGCCGCCGCGCAGGGCAACGGCACGCTGCTCGAGGCGCTCGAGGAGGGCCAGGCGGCCACGATCTCGACGCTCGAGGCGCAGTCGATCCCCGTCGCCGAGTAACACGCGGTAAACCACCGGCGCGGCCCAATCCGCGCCGGGCCGGGGCCCCTCTCGCCGGGGGTCCCGGCCGGTCGAGCCCACCCTTTCCTCTTCGTCGCCCGTCCTCTCACGAGGGCGTGGTGGCAGGGCGGATCGGGTGGGCTCGTTCGCGTGTGGCTTCGTGCGGTGGTGCGTGGCGTTCAGGTGGCGCGAAGGGCGAGCTTGACCCGCTGAAGGTCGCCATCTGCGACACCTCGATCTCGAGGCCGACCACGAAGGTGGCGCGAATGGCGAGCTTGACCCGCTGAAGGTCGCCATCTGCGACACCTCGATCTGAGGGTGGATGCCGCGGAGCGGCGAGGTCGCGGAGCTGGTCGCCCACATGCACTCGCGGCGACCGTTCGTGCCACCGCGATGCCCATCCCTGGTTCGGGGTGGCGCAATCGGTCGGGTTCGGCGTCGATGGGCGACCATTTGCGCCACCTCGATCCGCGGCGGTCGATCGAGGTGGCGTGACTGGTCGGGGTTGGCGGCGCTCGGCGACCATTTGCGCCACTCCGATTCGTGCCCCGATCCGTGCCCGGCGATCGACGCAGCGGTCTTGGCCGGGTCCGGCGGCGCTTCGATCGTCGTGGCGGAATGCGCGGTCGTGAACCCGGGCGCCGCAACCCCCGCATCGCGGCGACCGCGGCCGGGCAGAATGAGCCCATGAGGCTGGTTCGCGCAGGACTGTACCTGGTGCAGGCGATCATCGCCGGCGTCGTCATCACGCTGACCGGAATGCCGGCCACCGGCGAGGTCACGGCCCGACTGGGGGGAGCGGATGTCGCGATCGCGACCGTCCACGCCGGATGGGCCGCGGTGGTGCTGCTCGCCTTCGGCGGGCTCGTCGACGCCGCCGTCGCGCGCATCGACGCGCTCGCCACGCGCGCGCGCCTGGTCACCTGGATCGGGTGGTCGCAGCTGTCGGGTGTCGCGGTCTTCCTCATCGCCCAGCTCAACGGCGTCACCGAACTGACGTCCCTCGTCGCGCTCTACGCGCTCACGGCCGGAGCCGTGATGCTCCTCGCCCTCGACGGCACCCTCGTCGCCCCGCGCCTCGACGACCTCGCACCCGCCGAGGCCGCCGACACCGCAAGCGCCGGCCTCGTCATCCGGGGTCTCCGGCGCCCCGCCGCGCTGGCGGCGGTCATCGGCATCGTGCCCTGGGGCTTGATCGCGTTCGCGCAAATCGGCGGAGGCCTGGTCGGCGATCCCGTCGGGCTTGCGACGCGGATCGTCACCCTCGTCGTGCTGGCCCTCTCGATCGCGGTGTGGTTCCGGGGCTGGTTCCGCCCGGCGGACGCCGACGCCCCCGGCATCCTCCCCCTCCTGGCGACGACCGCGCTCGCGTGGGGAGCGATGCTCGCCGTCGGCTGAATCCGCGTCTTCAACCCGAGCGGGCGCCAGAGCCGCCTACGCCCGGAACGCCCGCAGCAGGGTCCTGCCGAGCGACGGCCACCGCCGGTGCATCCGGAACCGGGTGAACCCCTCGCTCACCGTCGCGCCCGTGCGCGACGACACGAACCACGGCGGCTTCGGCAGCACCGAGAACCGGCCACCGCGCACGAGCGCGGTGAGCGAGCGCGGGAAGGGCCGGAACGGCCCGCGGGCGACCGAGCGTTCGACGTCGTCGAGCAGCAGCGCGTTGTGCACGACGCCGATGCCGCTGCCGACGTCCTGCAGGGTGCTCCCGGGGAACGCGCTCCAGGTCAGCGTCGGGGTGAGGAAGACGAAGGCCGTCCACGCGTTGATCGCGATCGCCCCGTATCGCAGGTCGGCCACCGCGCGCTCGAACCCGGCACCGAGCGCCGCCTCGGTCGGGGGGTCGATGAGGATGTTGGCGCCGAGCGTGCCGGTCAGCCGCTCGTTCGCGTGCGCGACGGCGGCGTCGAGGAACTCCTGACCGAGACCCGGGAGGGCGATCACGCCGAGGACCGGGGCGAAGTACTCGGTCTCCTCGATGGGCCCGGGCGCGCCCCCGGCGTCGGCCTCGACGAGCAACCGGGTGCCGTCGGCGCACCAGACGGCGTCGGGATACGCCGCCGCGGCGGCATCCATCCGCTCCGCGCTGCCGGGGTACCAGGGCGTCCGCGCCGTCGCCTCGTCGTATGCGCGCCGGAGCGCCGCGCGGAACTGCGCGCGCTGCGGCCAGTCGCGACTGATCAGCACCACCTGCCCGGCGATGCAGTTGTGCCCGGCGTTCTGCAGCCGCATGGTCACGATGTGCTCGGCCTGATAGCGGATGTCGGCGGCCGACCATTCGCCGGGCACCACGATGATCGGCGAGACCCCGCCGAGCTCGGCCGTGATCGGCTTCTTCAGCGCGGGGCGGTTCTCGCGCCGTCGGCGGCGGGCCTGCGGCCCCTCGCCCCACACGATCCGCTCGAACGTCGCCGCAGAACCGGTGATGTGCACGTGATCGACGCCGGGGTGAGTGGTGAGGGCGGATCCCACCTCGGGCCCGCCGGCGATCACGCGCAGGAACCCCGGCTCGATGAGCGGGGCGAGCGCGCGGGTGAACACCGGCAGCAGCGTCTCCTGCGTCGGGTTCAGCTTCAGCATCACCACGCGATTGTGGGCGAACAGCTCGTACAGCACGTCGGCGACCGGGATCGAGGTGACGTTGCCGGCGCCGAGGACGAGCCCCACCCCACCGGGGGTGCCGGGGGAGCGCTGCGCGAGACCCGCCCTCTCGCGAGCTTCTGCCTCGGTGACGCCCGGCCTCAGCCATACCTCGCCGGTGAATCCCGACAGCAGCAGCGAGTCGATCGCGCGAAGCGGGAAGGCGTCGATCCGCACCCGGCCCCCGGGCGCCGAGGTGACGCGCACCCCGTCGAGCGGACTGCTGCCCCGCGCCAGCCGGCGGAGCGTCGTCGCCAGGGCGTCGACGAGCTCGATCGCGCCGTACGGGCCCGAGAGCCACTCCTCTCCACGGAGCGGATGCCGGGCGTCGAGGCCCTTCGAGCGCGCCGCCGCAGCAGCCCACTCGGGGGCGGCGTCGCTGATGCTCGCATGCACCCGGTCGAGCAGGCGCGCCCGCTGCGAGAGGGTCAGCGCGACCCAGGCGCGCGATCCCTCGCGGAGGTCTCGGAGGGCGACGTCGATGTCAGGTGCGGGCACGCGCTCAGCCTAAGCCGCGGTGCCGGACGTCGTTCCGCGGGCCCCGTCCCCGTCCCCGTCCTGTGCCGCGAGCGCGTCGGCGACGGCCCGCATGCCCGACAGCGTCTCGGCGAAGCTGGTCGACAGCGGCGACAGGCCGATGCGAAGGCCCCCGGGGTCGCGATAGTCGGGGATGACGTCACTTTCCCAGAGCCGTGCCGTCACGGCGCGCATCTGCGGATGCCGCAGCGTCACGTGACCGCCTCGTTCTGCCGCGTCGCGGGGCGATCCGAGGGTGACGCCGTAGCGCGCGAGCAGGTCGTCGGCGAGGTCGACGGCGAAGCCGGTGAGCGCGCGCGACTTGTCGCGGATCGGCCCGATGCCCGCCTCATCGATCATCGCGAGGGTGTCCTGCATCGCGAGCATCCCGACGATCGGCGGGGTTCCAGAGAGGAAGCGGCCCATACCCGCGGCGGGCTCGTATCGCGGCCCCATCGAGAACACGTCGGCCGCGCCCATCCATCCCTGGATCGGCTGGGTGAGCTCGGACTGCAGCCGCGACGCGACGTACGCGAAGGCGGGGGAACCCGGCCCGCCGTTGAGGTACTTGTACGTGCAGCCCACGGCAAGGTCGGCGCCCCACGCGTCGAGCTCGACGGGCACCGAACCGGCCGAGTGGCAGACATCCCACAGCAGCAGCGCGCCGGCGTCGCGGGCGACCGCGGTGAGCGCGGGCGCATCGGCCAGGTGCCCCGAGCGGTAGGCCACGTGCGACAGCACGACGAGTGCGGTCGCCGGTCCCACGACGGCCCGCAGCTGGTCGGGGGTGACTCCGGCGGCGGTGTCGACCTCGATCCAGCGGATCGTCGCGCCCCGCTCGGCGGCGATCCCTTCGACGAGGAACCGGTCGGTGGGGAAGTTGTCGGTGTCGATGACGATCTCGACCCGGGCGGGGTCGCGACGGCGCTGGTGATCGACGGCGGCGCGCATCAGCTTGTACAGCAGCACCGTGGTCGAGTCGCCGACGACCGTCTGCCCGGCCGCCGCTCCCAGTGCGATCCGGCCGATCTCGTCGCCGATGGCGTACGGCAGGCGCATCCACGACTCGTCCCAGCCGCGGATGAGTCGGCCGCCCCACTCGTCGGTGACGAAGCGGGCGAGGCGGTCGGCGGTCGCGCGCGGAGGCCGGCCGAGCGAGTTGCCGTCGAAGTAGACCAGCGACGTCTCGGCTCCGACGAACCGGTCGCGGAAGCCGCGGAGCGGATCGGCGGCGTCGAGAGCGGATGCCGCGGCATCCCAGTCCTGCGTATCGCCACGCTCACGGGGGTCAGTCATCGTCATCCTCACTGTCGACGTTCCCGGCCTCGTCGTCGAGGTCGGGGAGCAGGTCTTCGGCCGGAACCACGCTCGCCGAGGCGAGCCAGTCGGCGAGGGCGTTCGCGTCGTCGACGCCACCCGCGCCCCGAGGCGGCCGGCCGCGCAGGAACGTGCGCACCTCCGGCAGCGGAGCGGTGCCCGGCCAGGGATCGGTCAGGGCGGTGACGAGGGCGGGAACGTCGCACCCGGCGGCGAGGAGGGCGCGGAGCTCGCGCGGATTCACCCCCAGCGGCAGATCGCCGTTGCCGAGGTCGGTGCCGTAGACGACGCGGCCGCCGGCCGCGCGGAAGGCCCGGAGGTTCTCGCGGGCGACGTCGGCCGCCTGTTCGTCGTCGCGGTGGATGTCGAGGGTCGAGATCCACACCTGTGCGGCGGCCGCCCGGGCGACGAGGCCCTCGTCGAGCCGCTCGGTGAACGGGGTGTGGGCGAGGGCGTCGATTCCGGCGTCGAGGGCGCGGCGGGTCATCCCCTCTCCTTCGACGTGAGCGACCACCGGAAGTCCGGCGGCGTGCGCCGTCTCGACGATCGTCGCCACGGCATCCTCGGGGAGGGGGCGGTCGTGATGGAGGACGACTTTGATGACCGATGCTCCGGCGAGCCGTTGCTCGTCGACCGCCGTCGCCGCGCCCCCGCGGCGCCCGATCTGCGGGGAGGCGTCGGTGATCTGACGGACGATGGCCGGCGGGGCCCACTCGCGACCGGCGGGGTAGCCGCCGAGGGTGGTGAGGAAGGCCCCGGCATAGGTCACCTGCGGGAGCGTGCCCGCGGCGCGGTCAGCCAGGATCGCGGGATCGCCGCCGAGGTCGACCACCGCTGCGACCCCGCCGAGCGGCAGACGCTCGCCGTCGACGAGGTGCAGGTGCACGTGGTGATCGACGAACGCGGGGAGCGAGACCCCCGCTTCGTCGGTGAGGGCGCGGCGGACCGCGGCGGCGTCGGGTCCGAGCAGGGCGCGCAGCGGCTCAGGATGCGGCATCGGGCACCTCGGTGCGCACCGCCCAGAGCTCCGGGAAGAAGGTCAGGTCGAGGGCGCGGCGAAGGAACGGCACGCCGCTCGATCCGCCCGTGCCGGTCTTGCCGCCGATGATGCGCTCCACGGTCTTCAGGTGACGGAAGCGCCAGAACTGGAAGTTCTCCTCCAGGTCGACGAGCTCTTCGCACGTCTCGTAGGCGGCCCAGTGCGTCGCGGTGTCGGCGTAGATGCTCGTGAAGACCGGGACGAGCTCGGGGGTGAAGGTCCACGCCTGGGTAACGTCGCGCTCGAGGATCGCGCTGGGGATGTCGTAGCCGGTGCGCGCGAGGAGCCGCAGGAACTCGTCGTAGAGGCTCGGCTGCTCGAGCGCGGTGCGCACGAGGTCGTGCGCGGCCGGGTCGGCGTCGAACACCCGCAGGACGGCGGCGTTCTTGTTGCCGAGCGTGAACTCCACCGCCCGGTACTGCGCCGACTGGAAGCCGCTCGCCTTGCCGAGGACGCTGCGGAACTGGGCGTACTCGGTGGGGGTCAGGGTCGCCAGCACCGACCACTGCTCGGTCAGGGTGCGCTGGATGTGCTTGACCCGCGCGACGCACTTCAGCGCCGGGGCGAGGTCGTCCTGTCGCAGCAGGCGGCACGCTTCGGCGAGCTCGTGCAGCACGAGCTTCAGCCACAGCTCGGTGGTCTGGTGCTGGACGATGAACAGCAGCTCATCGTGGTGCTCGGGGTCGCTCAGCGGCAGCTGCGCCGACAGCAGGGTGGGAAGTTGCAGATAGCCGCCGTAGCTCATCCGGTCGGAGAAATCCGTCTCGACCGTGGGCTCCAGTGGTCGGGTGTTGCGCTCGACCGTCACCCCGTCAGCCTAGCCAGTCGCGGTGGTCCGGCCGCGGGGTGGCGATGGCGCGGCCGGGGTTGTCGGTCACCGGACGGTGACCAGCACCCGCTGCCATCCGGTCGATCCGTCGGGCGCGATCGGCGCGCGCTCCTGGATCTGGGTCTCACCGTCGCGGTTGACCGCGCGGACCGCGATGTAGTGTGTGCCGCCCGGGGCGTCCCAGTCGAGGAACCACTGCACCCAGGTGTCGTCGTTGATCGGCGTCGACAGGGTCGCCTGCTGCCAGGGGCCGTCGTCGATGCTGACCTCGACCCGCTCGATGCCGACGGTCTGTGCCCAGGCCATTCCGGCGATCGGCGTGCGTCCGGCGGGGATGGGCGTGCCGGCGCGCGGGGTGTCGATGCGCGAGGAAAACTTGATCGGAGCCTCGGCGCTGTACCCGCGGGGCGTCCAGTACGCCTCGTCCTGCGCGAAGGTGGTCACGGTCAGCTGGGTGAGCCACTTGGTCGCCGAGACGTAGCCGTAGAGGCCGGGCACCACCATCCGCACCGGGAAGCCGTGCTCGAACGGAAGCGGCTCGCCGTTCATGCCGACGGCGAGGATCGCGTCGATGCCGTCGTCGATGACGGCGCTGAGCGGCGTGGACGCGGTGTAGCCGTCGACGCTGCGCGAGAGCACCATGTCGGCACCGGCCTGCGGGCCCGCCATGCGCAGGACGTCGCGGAGCGGCACGCCCAGCCAGACGGCGTTGCCGACCAGCCCTCCGCCGACCTCGTTCGACACGCACGTGAGGGTCACGGCGTACTCGTCGAGCCCCATCGCGACGAGGTCGTCGAAGCTCAGCTCGACGGGGGTGTCGACCATGCCGTCGATCCGAAGCCGCCAGGTGGCGGGGTCGATCGAGGGGACCGTGAGCGCGGTGTCGACGCGGTAGAAGTCGTCGTTGGGGGTGATGAGCGGCGACAGGCCCGGGATGTCGAAGCTCGCCCCGTCGGGGATGGTCACCGTCGTGCGGGGTGCGGGGAGGGCCAGCTCTTCTCGGATGGCGGCGAGAGACGAGGTCGCGGCGTTGACGACGCGGGAACCCGCCCCGACGACGACCGCCGCCGCGGCGGTGACGAGGCTCGCGCGGAGGAACGCGCGGCGGTCGACGGCGGCGGGGTGCTCGGTGGTCGCGGGGTTGGCGGTGGTGTGCTCGGTGGTGGGGCCCTCGGTGGTGGCGGGTGCGGTGATCGTGCGCGGGCCGCGCCACCGGCGGAGGCGGTTGACGAGCAGCATGAGGGTGAGGATGCCGACGATCGTGCCCACGAGCGGAGGCAGCACGCTGAGCGGGGTCGCTCCGGCGCGGGTCAGCGTCGCGGCTCCCGAGAGGATGCCCGCGAGTGCGAGAGCGGCGACGCCGAGCGGGGGTCGGAGGTACTGCAGGATGCCCGCGACCGCCGCGGCGACGACCACGCCGACGCCGATCCCGATCAGCAGCACGACCTTGTCGGCATCGCCGAAGGTCGAGATCGCGAACTCCTTGATCGGCTGCGGAACGATGTCGATGAGGAACGACCCGACCGCGAGGATCGGACTCGCGCTGCGCGCGACGATCAGGGCGACGAGTTCGGCGGCGGCGAGGAAGGCGGCGGCGGCGATGATTCCGGATGCCGCGGCCCACCCGATCGGGCGGCGTGCCGTCTTCGTGGACATCCGGCTCCCCTTTCCGCTTCTCGGCCTGACCTCACCTGTTCGTCGCGGGGCGGGGATCGGATGGCGCGCGTCGCGTTCGGGTGGCGAATGTGGCGAGGTTGAGCGCCGAAAGGCGACCATTCGCGCCACCTCGACCGCGCGACGCGGAGCTGCGTGGACCGGGTTGGCGCATATAGCGAGGTTGAGCGCCGAAAGGCGGCCATTTCCGCCACCTCGACCGCGCGACGTGGCGCGACGTGAACCCGGTTGGCGCATGTGGCCGCGGGACGGCGTCGGCGACCATCTACGCCACCTCAGCACCCGCGCCCGCGCCCGAGGTGGCGCATATGGCGAGGTTGAGCGCCGAAAGGCGACCATCTGCGCCACCTCAGCGCCCGCGCCCGCGCTTCGGGTGGCGAATGTGGCGAGGTTGAGCGCCGAAAGGCGACCATTCGCGCCACCTCGACCGCGCGATGCGGAGTTTCGTGGATCCGGGTGGCGCATTTCGCCGCGTCGGGCGGCGTAGGCGACCATTTGCGCCCCCTCAGCGCCCGCCCGGCTTCGGGTGGCGCATTTGGCGAGGTTGAGCGCCGAAAGGCGACCATTCGCGCCACCTCAGCGCCCGCGCCCGCGCTTCGGGTGGCGCATATCGCGAGGTTGAGTGCCGCGGGGCGACCATTCGCGCCACTTCGACCGAGCGACGTGGCGCGGCGTGGATCCGGGTGGCGCATGTGGCCGCGCCGGGCGACCGTCTGCGTCACCTCGACTCGGCGACACTCCGCGGCCCCCGGAGTGCGACCCGCGTCAGAGGAGCGCGAGCTCCCGCAGCTTCGCCTCGACGTCGGAGTTCGAGGGCTCGACGTGGTGCGACGCGTCGGGGTAGACGACGACGGGGATGTTCGTGCGGCCCGAGATCTCCCGGGCGACGTCCGCGGCCTCGGGCTGCGCGACGAGGTCGACGTAGGTGTAGGCGACACCCAGCTCGTCGAGCTGCTTCTTGGTGCGGATGCAGTCGCGGCACCAGTCCGCGCCGAACATCGTGATGGGGGTGGGGGTGGCAGTCATCCGTCAATCCTTTCGTGCCGAGCATGGACAACACCTGAGCACGCCCGAAGCATTCCCCAAGGCCGCGCGCAGCCTCGGGCGATCGTGCGACGATGGTCGGCAGTGCAGCTCTCGATCATCGTCCCGACCTTCAATGAGGCTCCGAACATCCCGGAGCTGGTCGCGCGCGTCTCGGCGGCGGTCGAGGGCATTGAGGCCGAGATCATCGTGGTCGACGACAGCACCGACGACACCCCCGCGGTGGTCGAGGACGTCGCGCGGAGCGCGGGCCTCCCGGTACGGCTGATCCACCGCGCGAAGCGCACCGGAGGCCTGGGCGGCGCGGTCATGGCGGGCATGAAGGCCGCTGCGGCGGACGCGTGTCTGGTGATGGACGCCGACCTGCAGCATCCGCCCGAGAAGATCCCCGAGCTCTACCGACGATTCGTTCAGGGCGACGTCGACGTCGTCATCGCGTCGCGCTATGCCGGCGGCGGCACCTCGGGAGGCCTCGCCGATCGCACCCGCGTGCTCGTCTCGAGCGCCTCGACGGCGCTGACCAAGGCGATGTTCCCCCTTCGCCTGCACGACGTGACCGACCCGATGACGGGGTTCTTCCTCATCGACCGCCGCGCCGTCGACCCCTCCACGCTGATGCCGCGCGGGTTCAAGATCCTGCTCGAGATTCTCGCGCGCCGGTCGCTGCGCATCGCCGAGGTGCCCTTCGACTTCGCCGAGCGTCATGCCGGCCGATCGAAGGCGTCGTTTCGTCAGGGCCTGCACTTCCTCGCCCAGCTGACGGCGCTGCGCTTCGGAAAGATGTCGCTCTTCGCCCTCATCGGCGGGCTCGGGGCCGTGGCGAACCTCGCGATCATGTGGGTGCTCATCCAGTTCGGGGTCGGCTACATCGTCGCTGCCGTCATCGCGGCCGAAGCGACGATCATCGGCAACTTCCTGCTGCAGGAGCGATTCGTCTTCCACGACATGAAGCACGAGGCATCCGGGGTCTGGACCCGCTTCGCGAAGTCGTTCGCCTTCAACAACGCCGAGGCGCTGATCCGCATCCCGGTCATCGCGCTCCTCGTCGAGACGTGGCACATCTCCAGCGTCATCGCCGCCGGGATGACGCTCGTCGTCGCCTTCCTCGTGCGCTTCATGTTCCACTCGCTCGTCGTCTACGCCCCGCGACGGGCGGGAGCTCCGAGCCGCGCGCGGCAGTTCGTCGACGAGCTCGACGCGCAGGCGATGTCGCCCGGCGAGCTCTGACGCATCCCCTCCGCGCCGCCCCGCACCTCGCGGATCGCCCGCGCTGTCGCGTTCGCGCTGTCGGCCCCCGGCGTGACACGCTCGCGCGTCGCCCGCGCTGTCGTGTCCGCCTCGTTGCCCTCCGCGCGAGACGCTCGCGCGGTGATCCACGCTCCCGCGGATCGCCCGCGCTCAGCGATCCGCGGGAGCGCAGAACCCCGCGGGAGCGCTGCAATCCGCGGGAGCGCAGAAGACCGCATGAGCGCAGAAAGAGCCCGCAGCGCGAAGCGCCGCCCGCTGCGCGTCAAACCCCGCGCGCCTCAGCCGATGAGGTTCACCAGTGCGTCCAGCCCCATCCCGTAATTGATGCGGATGGTGGGGAGGGCGAGCTTGTCGGTGCCGATCGTGACATAGCCAGGCTCGATGGTGCGCGCCATCTCGAAGCCGGCCTGGCGCAGGCCCTCTTTCGCGGTCTCGTTGTAATGCCCGAAGGGGTACGCCATGACCTCCTTCACCCCCAGAACCTGAGCGGATGCCTCCATGTCGGCGATGATCTCAGGGACCGCGTAATTCGTGATCCGCCCGTCGCCGTTCGCCCCGGCCTGATGCATGTCGTGCGTGTGTGAGCGGCGCAGCACGTAGGGGGAGGGTGCCGGGTCCTGCCGGTCGGCGGTGATCATGAACGACGTCGAGAGCACCTGGTACTTGTCCACCACCGGCACGGCGAGGTCGAACCAGGTCTGATCGGCGTCATCGTCGGTGACGATCACCGACCGGTTCGGCAGCCACAGCCGCCCGTCGATGAAGGCGCTCAGCTCGTCCCACGTCGGAAGGTAGAACCCTCCGGTGGCGATGTGGTTCATGTGTGCGTCGAAGTCGCCGATGTAGGCGTAATTGCCGCGCAGCCACCCGCTCTCGCCCTTGGGGTTCGTCGTGAACTGGTGGTACATGAGGATGGGGATGCGCGCGTCTTCGGCGGCGTTCTCCTCGGGGGTCTTCCACGCCCCGTGCAGCGTCACCTGCCGGTCGGTGCAGACGACCATCTCCGACCCGTTCACCCGTGCGGGCACGGTGAAGGCCGCGGCGTCCTCCGGGGTGGCGTACCAGCCGGCGAAGACCGCGCCGTCGCGCCCGGGGATGGGTAGGCCCGCGTAGAGCGTCCCCTGCGTCTGCAGGATCGGCGCCTGGTCGATGCCGTCGCCGGCGAAGCTCACGGCGCACGCGTTGGGGTCGTCGGTGCCCGCGAGGAGCGTCTCGGCCGCCGTCAGCGGGGTGGGTTCGGGTGTCGGCTCGGCCGAAGGCCCGGGCGTCGTCGAGGTGTCGCTGTCGGCCGCGGGCGCCGGCGCACCGCGCGTGAGTGCCGCGATCGTGACGGTCGCGACCAGGATGACCACGAGCACCGTGGCCGCGATCGTCGCGACCAGACGCCTCCGGCGCCGCACGCGGGCGCTGGCCCGTCGCCTTCCGGATCGACCCACCTGCGACATCACATCCCCCTTCGCCGCGCCCCCGCGCCGAGGGCATCGTAGTCCTTCGGGCGCGTCACGGCCGGCAGCGCGGGGCCGCCGCATCCCGATCGTGATGTCGCGCACGTGCCCGTCCCGCTATATTTTTCGGTATGCCGAAAAATCGTGCGGCGCTCACCGGTGCGCTCCTCACGGGGATGCTGGCGCTCGCCGTCGCGCTCGCGGGGTGCGCCTCCGGCGGAGCGGGCAGCCCCGCCGACGACGATCGCCCCGTCGTGCTCACGACGTTCACCGTGCTCGCCGACATCGCGCAGAACGTCGCCGGAGACCACCTCCGCGTCGAGTCGCTCACCAAGGTCGGGGCCGAGATCCACGGGTACGAGCCGACCCCCGGTGACGTCCGCCGTGCGGCGGATGCCGACCTGGTCCTCGACAACGGGCTGGGCTTGGAGGCGTGGTTCGCTCAGTTCGTCGAGTCGGTGGACGTGCCCCACGTCGTCGTCTCCGACGGTGTGGAGCCCATCGACATCTCGGGTGACGCGTACGCGGGCCTGCCGAACCCGCATGCGTGGATGAGTCCGCTGAACGCGGCCGTCTACGTCGACAACATGGTCGCCGCCTTCGGTGAACTCGATCCCGACAACGCCGCCGACTTTGCCGCGAACGGCGAGGCGTACAAGGCCGAGCTGCAGGAGGTCTACGACGAGCTCGTGGCCGAGATCGACGCCGTCCCCGAGGCGGAGCGCGTGCTGGTCACCTGCGAGGGGGCGTTCTCGTACCTCGCGCGCGACGCCGGGCTCGAGGAGGCCTACATCTGGCCGGTCAACGCCGAGCAGCAGTCGACCCCGCAGCGGATCGCCGCGGTCATCGAGAGGGTCCGGGCCGACGGCATCCCCGCGGTCTTCTGCGAGTCCACGGTGTCGGATCGTCCGATGCAGCAGGTCGTCGAGGCGACGGACGCCGCCTTCGGCGGCACCCTCTACGTCGACTCCCTCTCCGAACCCGACGGCCCCGTGCCGACCTACCTCGATCTCCTCCGCCACGACGCCGAGCTGGTCGCCGCGGGGCTTCGAGGGGAGAGCGGATGACGCACCCCATCGAGGTCTCGGATGTCACCGTCCGCTACGGCGACGTCGTCGCGCTCCGCGACGTCTCGCTCGAGGTCGCCGCCGGCCGCGTCACCGGCCTCATCGGGATGAACGGGTCGGGGAAGTCGACCCTGTTCGCTGTGATCGTGGGGCGCCTGCGGCCCGACCGCGGCACGGTGCGCATCGACGGCGCCGACCCGGCGCCGGCCCGCCGTCGCGGGCTCGTCGGCTACGTCCCGCAGTCGGAGGCGGTCGACTGGACCTTCCCGGTCTCGGTGCGCGACGTGGTCATGATGGGCCGTTACGGCCGACTCGGCCCGATGCGCCGCCCGGGCGCCGCCGACCGCCGCGCGGTCGACGAGGCGCTCGCGCGCGTCGAGCTCGACGGGCTCGCCGACCGGCAGATCGGTCGCCTCTCGGGCGGTCAGCGAAAGCGCGCGTTCGTCGCTCGGGCGATCGCGCAGGATGCCGGCATCCTGCTTCTGGACGAACCCTTCGCCGGCGTCGACAAGCGCTCGGAGGCGACCATCGTCGGTCTCCTCCGCGACCTCGCGGGGGCGGGCCGGACCGTCCTGGTCTCCACCCACGACCTGCACGCGCTTCCCGATCTCGCTGACGAGGCCGTGCTGCTGATGAATCGCGTGCTCTTCCACGGGCCGGTCGCGCAGGCCCTCGAACCCGCGACCCTGGCGCGTGCTTTCGGGCTCGAGGAGCAGCCCGCACAGCGGTGGCCCCGCGCGGAGGAGGACACCCCGTGACCCCGATCGACATCCTCCTCGAGCCCCTGCAGTACGACTTCATGGTGCGCGCGCTGGCCACCACCGTCGTCGCTGCGATCGTGTGCGCGCTGCTGTCGTGCTGGCTGGTGCTCGTGGGCTGGTCGCTCATGGGCGACGCGGTCTCGCACGCGGTGCTGCCGGGTGTGGTGCTCGCCTACGTCGTGGGGGCGCCCTTCGCCCTCGGGGCGCTGGTATTCGGCCTCCTCGCCGTCGCGCTCATCGGACTCATCCGCGGCACCAGTCGTGTCAAAGAGGATGCCGCGATCGGCATCGTCTTCACCACCCTCTTCGCCCTGGGGCTCGTGCTGATCTCGGTCACACCCAGCCAGACCGATCTCAGCCACATCATCTTCGGCAACATCCTCGGGATCTCCGATGCCGAGTTCGTGCAGATCCTGATCCTCGCCGTCGTCGCGTTCGCGGTGCTCATCGTCAAGCGCCGCGACCTGACGCTCTACGCCTTCGACCCGACGCACGCCTTCGCGATCGGACTGTCGCCGCGGGTTCTCGGCGCCCTCCTTCTCGGGGTGCTCGCGCTCACCGCGGTCGTCGCACTGCAGGTGGTGGGCGTGATCCTCGTCGTGGCGATGCTCATCATCCCCGGCGCGACGGCCTACCTCCTCACCGACCGGTTCGGTCGCATGCTCGTGATCGCCCCGGTCGTCTCGGCGGCCGCGTCGGTCATCGGCATCTACCTGAGCTACTGGTTCGACGCGGCATCCGGGGGGCTCGTCGTCCTCGTGCAGGGGGCGTTCTTCACGCTCGCCTACCTCTTCGCCCCGCGGCAGGGCATCATCGGCCGCCGCCTGGGGGCGCGCCGAACGAGCGGAGAGGTCCGCCCGCTCGGTGGTCAGGGCGCGTCGCCCGCGAGCACCCGCACGTCGGAGCCCTGACGCACGAACTTCAGCGGCGTTCCTTCCGGGAAGCGCTCGAGAAGGGCGGCGGGCATCCTCGGCTGCACCCGGAACGACACCGATGCGGCGAAGGCGCCCACGCCGCAGCCGAGGAAGACCTGCCGCTGCGCCTCGCCGCCGCCGTCGCCGACCACCAGGAGGCATTCGTCGGTGCCGCCGCCGATCCACTCCTCGTTGCTGCTGAACACGGTGAGGCCGTAGAACTCGTCGAAGCCCCGCAGCGAGTCCGCCGGAATGCCGAGGAAGTCCGGCGGAGTGAAGCCGGGGTCTCGGGCGAGGGTGCCGACCTGCTGACCGCCGCCGGTGCGCTCGACGGTGGTCGCGCCGGCGACGACGATGACGGCGCCGATCGCCGCCGCCGCGATGAGCGAGGCGGCCCAGGGCGCGCGTCGCCGGGGGAACCAGGCGCGAAGCGGCGGTCGCTCGTCGGCCGGGGGGAGGGGGGATGCCGCGGGCTCGTCGGCATCGGTCGAGGGCCGGTTCTCGGACGTCGAGCCGGACGTGCCGGGCCGCTCGGGCGCCCCGCTCGCCTCGGGCGCTCCGGGTGCGCCGGGCGCTCCGGGTGCGCCGGGTGCGGCGGGTACGGGGGCGGGGGCGGCGGGCGCCGGGGCGGCCTCGGCCGCGGGCGGTGCGGATCCGTGCGTCGGCGGGCCCGCGTCATCCGTCCGCTCGTTGTTCCTCCGGAGGGCGGACTCGAGCGCACGCAGTCGTTCGACGGCGGCCGGATCGTGGGCGAGATCGGCGTCGGGACCCCACGCGCGTTCTCGGAGGCGTCGGAGCTCTTCGCGGGTGGCGTCGAGGGTCATCGGCCGGCTCCGCTCGCTTCGACGGTCGTCTCCTGCCCGACGAACACCCCGACCCGCGACCCGTCGAGCACGAATTGGAGCGGGGTGCCGACCGGGAACGCCGCGATGAGGTCGCGGGGAAGACCCGGCGACACGGTGAATTGCGCCGAGGCGGGGAACTCGCCCGCGCCGCACCCGACGAACAGCCGTCCCTGGAACGCCTGCGACTGGTAGCTGATGTCGCCGCCCGCAGTGATGACGAGACACTGGTCCGATCCCGGCCCGAGCCACTTCTGGTCGCTTGCCATGACGACCATGCCGTAGAAGTCCTCGAAGCCTCGGACCGAGGAGGCTTCAGGATCCATGAACATCGGCGCCTGGAACTCCTCGTCGACGTTCAGGGTCGCGACCTGGCGGATGCCGCCGCTGTCGGCGGCGGCGCCCATCACCCCCGCCGTGATGCCCGCCCCGATGACGAGGGCGCCCACGAGCGAGGCCGCCCAGGTCGCGGCCGGCCGGGGTCGCCGCACGCGCCGCGGCTCGACGTCGTCTCCCGCGGTGGCGGCCGGATCGGCGTCATCCTCATCGGCGGGAATCAGCAGGATGTCGGTGGCCGCGCCCGTTGCGGAGGGATGCCGCGCCGCGGCGCCCGGGCCGGCCGGCGACGCCGGCGGCGGTGCGGGCGGGGGAGGAGGGGGGCTCGGCAGGGCACGTGCCTCGAGTTCGTCGAGGCGTGCTGACGCTGCCGCGTCGAGATGGATGTCGGCGTCGGGGCTGAAGGCGCGCCGGCGGAGTGAGCGGAGTTCCTCCGCCTCGCCGGCGTCGAGCGGCGCGGCGCCCCGTCGCGGACCGTCCTCCATGCCGTCAGCCTACGGCGGCGTGGAAGGGGTCGGGGCGGCGGATGAGAACCGCGTGACGACCTGTCAGACGGCGGCGGCGAGGGTCAGCGCGGGCTGCGGCTCGGGCTCGGGGCTCGTGGCGAACATGCGTGCGTCGAGATTGAGGCCGCCGGAAGAACTGGCTTCGGCTGCGAGCCGCTGCAGGAGAGGCCCGTCGATCTTCTCGGCGTCGACCGTGCTGAAGGTGAAGCGCAGCGGGATCGCCGGATGCAGCCAGAGCGTCGTACGCCCCGGAGCTTCGTCGTCGGTATGGCGCCACGTGATCGTGAAGGATTCGTTCCGTCGGAGCTTCGTCGCCGCCAGCACCTTCACGTGCGCGAGCATGCGGTCAGGCATCGAGATGGCCTGTGTGTCGCTGCCGTAATACAAGTAACCCATGGTCCACTCCTTCGCCAGGCCCACCCAGCGTTTGGGATCGAGGTATCGACACCGGGAGCGAGCCAGTGGCAACAGGGCAACGCTAACACAATGATTCACCGATTTAGTTAAATCAGTGTAATACTCAGGGTGTGAGCCACACCGCACGAGTGTGGGTAACAGGATGGAGGCGATGACGATCGCACGACAGCCATCCGCTCTGCGCCGGGCCCTTTCCGGGTATGCCGACGCGCGCTCCGCCGCTTTCTCGCAGGCCCGTCGCGATCTCAACATGGGCGACGGCGATGCGCGCGCACTGATGTTCATCTGCGAGCGCCCGGGCGTTCGCGCAGCCGACATCGCGGCATACCTCGGCATCACCGCTGCGGGGGCCACGGCCCTCATCGACCGACTGGTCGAGCGCGGCGTCGCGACCCGCGACTACGACCCGGACGATCGCCGCGTCATCCGGATCAATCCCGCCATCGATCTCTCGGATGCCCCGTGGTCGTCGCTCTGCCGCTTCGACGACGACTTCGACGAGGCGGTGGCGCTTCGCGACGTGGCGCATGTCGAGGAGCTGTCGACGCTCCTCGAAGACCTCACCGCCGCGGTCACCTCACGCTGAGACCGCGGCCGTCAGGTTAGGGCTGGTCGCCCTCGAGGTATTGCGCTGACTTCTGCTCGAGGAATCGGCAGAGTCGCGCGACGTAGGTGAGATCCTCGGCGAGGGCGCTCACCTGTTCGGGGGGCATCGACACAGGAGTGTCGCGCGGTTCGAAGCTCACCAGCCAGCGCGCCGAGCCGGGTTGCTCGGGTCGGATCGCGGTCGTCGTGGAAAGTCGCTCGAACTTCACCCCGACGAGCCCGGTGTCTGCTCCGTCGGCCCCGTCCTGCGGGATCACGCGCACCGTGCCCGCGAAGCCGGCGTGGTCGCCGGAGGCGAGGAACTCCTCCAACCATGCCTGGAGGGTGGCGGCGTTGCGGAAGGGCATGGGGAACCGTTCGGGTCAGGGACGCGCTACCAGGATTATGCGTCATGTCGTGCCGCGGCGTCGCAGAAAACTGTCGAAGTCGCAGCGGAGCGGCGGTCGTCTGCGACATCCGTGCGATTCTGCGACCGCGGTGGCCCGTGAGGGGGAATGAAGAAACCCCCGTGCGTAGAAGCCACACGAGGGTCCCAGTGGCTCCGACGGGCGTCGATCCCGTGACCTCACGATTTTCAGTCGTGCGCTCTACCAACTGAGCTACAGAGCCGCGCGGCATCCGTATCGCGAACGACGCGATGCCACGTCCTAGACGAAGGGCCCTCTCGAAAGAAGGCCCGCCGCTTGGAGCGACCCTGACGGGACTTGAACCCGCGACCTCCGCCGTGACAGGGCGGCACGCTAACCAACTGCGCTACAGGGCCATGCTTATTCAATTGTGCCTTACGGAGTGACCCCAACGGGATTCGAACCCGTGCTACCGCCGTGAAAGGGCGGCGTCCTAGGCCGCTAAACGATGGGGCCGGATGAACGAACCCGGAGGCTCACTCGCCGACGCCCAAGCATACGCAATCCCCGGCGCTTGCGCCAATCGAGCTCTCCGATGCGGTGTCGCCCCGCGCGTCGCGCAGGTGAGAAGCGGGGTTCGCGACGACACTGGGCGGACGGTCGCACCGGAATCGAGGAGCACGATTCCGGTGATCACCGTTGCGATTGTGACTGATGTTGCTAATGTGATGCACGTCTACTTCTGCCTGTGTGCGAAGGAGAGGGCCTGTGGACTCCGACGCGATGCATGACGACTGCGGCTGTGCGCCCACGGCGCGCGAGAAGGCGATGCTCTGGCCCGACCTCAGTCGTCGCGGCCTCCTCGGTCTCGGAATCGTCGGCCTCGCTGCGGCGAGCGCGTTGGCGGGTCCGACCCTCGCTCCGGCCTTCGCCGTCGACTACCCGACATGGGACGACGTCGAGCGCGCCAAGCAGAACGAGGGTGCCAAGGCCGCCGAGATCACCCGCATCGAAGGCCTCATCGCCGGTCTCGCCGCGGATGTCGCCGCCAAGCAGGCCGAAGCGGTCCGGGCCGGCGACGAGTACTACGAGGCGCAGCAGGCCTTCTTCGAGGCCGCCTACCGCGCTGACGAACTGCAGCGACAGGCGGACGAGCAGGCCGTGAAGGCCACGGATGCGGCCAACAAGGCCGGCCGCGTCGCCGCCGAGCTCTACCGGAACGGCGGAGACGACACCTCGCTCGAGCTGTTCTTCGCCGGCTCCGCCGCCACGGCCGATGACCTGCTCGCCAAGCTCGGCACGATGGACAAGCTCGTCGAGCGCAACCGTGGGGCCTACGCCGAGGCGATCACCGCTCGCGACTCAGCGCAGAGTCTCAGCGACCAGGCTGCCGTGCAGCGCGCAGAGCGCGACCGCCTGCAGAAAGAGGCGGAGCAGAAGATGGTGGCCGCGCAGGAGGCGGCCGCCGCCGCTGAGGCGGCACTCGCTGCGCAGCAGACGCACCGCGTCGAGCTCGAGGCCCAGCTGGCGGCCCTCCGCGACACGACCGCCAAGACGATCGCCGACTACCAGGCCGGCGTCGAGGCCCGTCGCAAGGCCGAAGAAGAGCGCCGACGCCGCGAAGAGGAAGAGGCCCGCGCCCGCGCGGCCGAGGCTGCCCGCCTCGCTGAGGAGGAGCGCAAGCGTCGCGAAGCCCAGCAGAACAGCGGCGGTGGCGGTGGCGGCGGTGGCGGCGGTGGAGGCGGAGGCGGAGGCGGAGGCGGCAGCGGAGGAAACGGCGGCGGCGTCGTCGGAACCGGCTGGGCTCGTCCCTCGTCCGGCTGGCGGTCCTCCGGGTACGGCGCGCGAGCATCCCAATGCGGATCCCAGGGATGCTCGAGCTCCTTCCACTACGGTGTCGACCTTGCCGCCGGATGTGGCGCGGGCATCTTCGCCGCATCCGCTGGGCGCGTCACGTACTCCGGCTGGAACGGCGGCTACGGCAACTTCATCCGCATCGACCACGGCGGTGGCATCGCTACCGGATACGCGCATCTGAGTTCGATTTACGTCGGTTACGGCCAGTGGGTCAATGCCGGCCAGCTCATCGGCGCCGAGGGCAACACCGGGCGATCGTTCGGCTGCCACCTCCACTTCGAGTGCTACGTCAACGGTGCCACGGTGAACCCCATCTATTTCATGGCAGATCGCGGTATCGGCGTCTGACACACCCAGGCGCCTGACCTGGGGGTCAGCCCAGGGTCGTCCGCACCTCGTCTGCGACGTGCCGGGCAGCCCGGATGTCGGTGTCGTCGGCGGCGTGCGTGTCGATCGCGCGCAGCGTGCGCGCGAGCTCTGATCGCAAGACCTCCCGCTGGCCCTGATCCACGGTTCGACGGCCGACCTCGCCATAGGCGCGCAGCAGACGGCCGCTGACGAGCGGGTCTCCGGCTCCATAGTGTCGGACGCGACCGAGGCTCAACGCGACGAGCGATTCGAACGAAGGCTGTGCGGGGACGAGACGCGCGGTGCCTTCGTCATCCGTGAAGGATGCCGGCAAAGGACCACGGGCGGCGATGTCGGCGAGCAGGTCGGCCAGATGCCCCACCGCGTACTCAGCCGTCGTCGGGTCGTTGACTCCGGGGGACAGGGCCTTCATCGCGACGTCGGTGATCTGACGGAGACCGAAGCTCACATCCTGCGAGGGAGTGGGCTCGTACGACAGGCTGAACTGATCGCGAAGACGAGAGTCGAGGCCGGCGTCGGCACGCGTCGGTTCGCCCGAGCGCGGCCACCACCGGAGCAACGGCGATCCGGTGACCACATTCGTGCCCGTGGGCGAGATCTCCTCGACGACGACGTCGTGCTCGCGGGCGATCTCCACCAGCCTGGATCGGTCGACCTCGGTGAGGAACCCGGAGGACTCCGAGCGAACCTCCCGTGCCTCCTGCGGCGAGCGGGGGGCGACGGCAGCCGGGCGCCCCGGCGCCGCATCCCACACCATCCCGATCGTGCGCGACGCTTCCCGATGGGCGTCGCGCATCATCGTCTCGAGCCGGAGCTGCCGCGCCAGATGCCCGAGGAAGAAGGTCAGCATCACCACGCTGGTGAGCGTGAGGACGGATGCCACGGTGACCGCGATCCGAGGGACGAAGGCCCCCGCATCTCCCGTGGCATCCTCCACCGTGCGCAGTACCGTCAACGAGTAGGCGAAGGTGCCGATGAAGATGGCGAGGGTCGCATGCACCATCCGGTCGGCGGCGAACATGCGCAGGAGGCGCGGCGACCCCTGACTGCTCGCGAGCTGCAGGGCGACGACGGTCAGCGAGAACGTCAGTGACGT
Source organism: Microbacterium sp. SLBN-154 (assembly GCF_006715565.1). Taxonomy (NCBI): domain Bacteria; kingdom Bacillati; phylum Actinomycetota; class Actinomycetes; order Micrococcales; family Microbacteriaceae; genus Microbacterium; species Microbacterium sp. SLBN-154. The sequence continues at coordinate 284,455 of NZ_VFNL01000001.1, read as the reverse complement.
GACGGTGATGACCGACCCGGCGATCGCCGAGAGCACGGCGCGTGCCGCATCGACCCCGCCCCCGAACAGCAGCGCGGTGAAGGTGGCCGGCAGGTCCTGGTCGATCGCACGATCGATCTCGGGCAGGACGACGCCGAGGAGGACGGCGAGAACGGTCGCGGCGAGGGGGATCGGCCACAACCGCGAGGCGATGGCTTCGGAGAGCGCGGCGGCGCGTGGCCCGAACCCGTTCCGCGCCACCGTCGCCCCCGTCCTCAGTCCAGCGTGTTCGGCGACTCGCCCTCACCCTGGGTGCGGGTCTCGCCCTCGTGCTCTTCGAAGCGCACGAAGGCCTCACTCACCAGGCGCTCGGCCTCGGCGGCATTCGCCCACTGGTCGACCGTGACCCACTTGTTCGGCTCGAGGTCCTTGTAGTGCTCGAAGAAGTGCCCGATCTCGTTCTTGGTGTACTCGGGGATGTCGTCGACGTCCTGGATGTGCGCCCAGCGCGGGTCTTTCGCGAGCACCGCGACGACCTTGTCGTCGCCGCCGGCCTCATCGACCATCTTCAGCACGCCGACGGGGCGGACCTTCGCGAGGATGCCGGGCATGAGGTCCTGGTCGAGCAGCACCAGCACGTCGAGCGGGTCGCCGTCTTCGCCGAGGGTGTTCTCGAAGAACCCGTAGTTGGTCGGGTACCCCATCGGGGTGAAGAGGATGCGGTCGAGGAAGACCCGTCCGGTGCCGTGGTCGACCTCGTACTTGATCTTGCTGTTGCGCGGGATCTCGATGACGGCGTCGTATGCGCCCATGCCTGTGCTCCTTCAGAACGGTGGGTGGCCGGCGACCAGCCTAGTCGCGGCACCCTCTGCGCTCAGGATCGTCGCAGCTGCACGATCGAGACGACGGCGATGGCGAGGCCGGCGATGATCATGACCCACCCGAGCACCGGTCCGCCGTTGGTGAGGAGCGCGGCGACGCCGACGATGGCGAAGAGCAGCGAGACGACGAAGCCGATGATCATGTACAGCCGGTAACGGGTGCGACCCATCTCGGATTCGGATTCCATGGCCACAACGTAGAGCCCCGCGTGCGCGCTGTCGACGGTCGCCACGCCGTCGATGGGTAGCGTGGAGGCGTGACGCTGCGACCCTCGCTCGACCCGGCGGTGGCCGCGGTGCGGCTCGCCGTACGCAAAAGCCTCGAGGTGGTGACCGACGGTCATTCTGTGATCATCGGTCTCTCCGGCGGCGCCGACTCGCTCGCCCTCACCGCTGCGACGGTCTTCGAGGCCGCACGGCGCGGGATCAGGGTGGTCGCGATCACGGTCGACCACGGTCTCCAGCACAGGTCGGAGGATGCCGCGGATGCGGCCCGACGCGCCGCAGAGGCCTCGGGTGCCACGGCCCGGGTGGTGCGGGTGGAGGTGGGGGCCACCGGCGGGCCGGAGGCCGCGGCGCGCGATGCGCGCTACGCGGCGCTCCGGGCGGCCGCTCGCGAGGAGGCCGCCACGGCGATCCTCATCGGCCACACCCTCGACGACCAGGCCGAGACGGTGCTGCTCGGGCTCGCCCGCGGCTCGGGCGCGGCGAGCCTGCAGGGCATGGCCGCGGCATCCGATCTCGAGGGCGTGCCGCTGCTGCGGCCCCTCCTGGCTCTGCGGCGCGAGACCACCCGGGCGGCGTGCGCGGCGCTCCGGTTGGTGCCGTGGGACGACCCGCACAACGCCGATCCGCGCTTCGCGCGCGTGCGGGTGCGGGAGCGGGTGCTGCCAGTGCTCGAGGCCGAGCTCGGCCCGGGTATCGCCGAGGCGCTCGCGCGCACCGCCGAACAGCTGCGCGAGGACGCGGAGGCCTTCGACGAGATGATCGACGAGACGATCGAAGACATCGTCGAGCACGCCGAGGCCGGCATCGCGGTGTCGGTCGCGGCCCTCGCCGCCAACCCACCGGCGCTCCGGCACCGCATCATCCGCCACGTCGTGGCCGCCGAGTTCGGTGCGAGCCTCACCCGCGTGCAGACACTCGAGGTCGCGCGCCTGGTCACCGACTGGTCGGGGCAGGGACCCATCGACCTCCCCGCGTGCCGCGCCGCGCGCGTCGGTGGTCGCGTGGTCTTCACCGCACGCTGACCGATCAGTCCTCCCGCCGCTCGGGCGTTCACACACGGCGACGTAAGCTGGAGGGCATGCGCGCGGCTGACATCGAAGGCGACATCACCCGGGTTCTCGTCACCGAGGAGGAGATCCGCATCAAGCTCGATGAGATCGCGGCGCAGGTCGCCGTGGATTACGCGGGCAAAGACGTGGTCCTCGTCGGGGTGCTCAAGGGCGCGATCATGGTGATGGCGGACTTCTCCCGCGCTCTGCCGGTGTCGTATCCGATGGACTGGATGGCGGTGTCGTCCTACGGCGCCGGAACCCGCTCCAGCGGCGTGGTGCAGATCCGGAAGGACCTCGACACCGACCTGCACGACAAGCACGTGCTGATCGTCGAGGACATCATCGATTCCGGCCTGACGCTCCGCTGGCTGCTGGACAACTTCGCGTCCCGCGGGGTCGCCTCCGTGGAGGTCTTCGCGCTCTTCCGCAAGCCGGACGCCGCGAAGGTGCACGTGGACTGCAAGTACGTCGGATTCGACATCCCGAATGACTTCGTCATCGGATACGGTCTCGACTTCGCGGAGAAGTATCGCAACCTGCGCGATGTCGCGGTGCTCGCACCGCACGTGTACGCCTGACGCGCTACGCCAAGCCCTTGCGCTGGGGCGCGAGGTCCATCGACGCCACGGCGATCAGCGCGCCGGCCATCGCCCGGCCGGCATCGGTGTGAAGGCTCGACTCGACGCGGCTCGCGCAGAGTCGCAGAGCCTCGTCGCGGTCGAGGCCGAACCAGCCGCAGACGACGGTCAGTCCGTGCGGGGTCACCCGCCAGATCTTGTCGGCGTCCTTGACGATCGCGTCCTCGACCGAGAGCGCCTCCAGCCGGGAATCGTGGCCGTCGATGATGTCGGTCACGCGTCCGACGACGGTCTCGGGGCGACCGAGCCCGGTCAGTGCCTCCCGCGCGATGCGCGCACCCTCGATCTCGTGGTGCCGCACGAGATCTGGGCGACCGCCGCCGGGCGCGATCGCCTCGAGGATCTCGTCGTCGGGGACGGTCGACCACCCGGTGTCGTGGAGCAGGATCGCGGGGCGGACGATCGCGGGGTCGGCCTCCGGAAGGCGTCGCAGCAGCGCCCGGGCGATCGCGTACGCGTACAGCGAGTGCGAGTCGTTGTTGCGAACGCGCAGGTGGGGCGCGGCGCGCATCCACACCTCGTCGTCCTCCGGAGGGAGGGTCACAAGCCCCGGCACCTCGTGCGCGTCGGGGAGGTGGCGACGGACGTCTCGGCCGTAGCGCGTGCTCGAACCTGGCATGCGCCGAGGGTCTCACCGAGAGGCGCCGCGGGGAACTAAGCTTCCACTGACCGGAAACGGATGCGAGGAGGCGGCCGTGGCGGGAAGAGTCTCGATGCCGGGGCAGACGGTGACGGGCCGGGTGCTGTCGATCCTCGCGGTCTTCGAGAAGAGCCTCGCGCCCCGGAGCCTCAGCGAGATCAGCGCCGAGACGGGGCTCCCGCTCAGCACGACCCATCGCCTCCTCGCCGAGCTCGAGGCGTGGGAGGCGTTGCAGCGGGATGATCAGGGCCGCTACCAGATCGGGATCCGGCTGTGGGAGCTCGGGCAGCACGCCGGCCGCCAAGTCCGCGACATCGCGCGGCCGCTCCTGCAGGACCTCTACAGCCTGACCCAGGAGACCGTTCACATCGCCATCCGCGAAGACACCGACGCGCTGTACATCGATCGCGTTTACGGCACGCGGCGGGTGCCGCAGGCATCCCGGGTGGGTGGCCGCCTCCCGCTGCACGCGACGGCGGTGGGCAAGGTGCTCCTGGCCTTCGAGGAATCGTGGGTGCGCGACGCCGTGCTCGCTCAACCTCTGGAGAGCCGCACCAGTCAGACGCACGTCGACCCCGACGCGCTGCGGGCGGAGCTGACGAGGATCCGCGAGCGCGGTTTCGCACTCGCTTTGAATGAGGCACGTCTGGGAGCGTCATCGATCGCCGTGCCGATCTTCCAGCGGGAGGGCGGCATCGGCGCCGCCCTGGGGCTGGTGGCGCCGGCGGAGGATGCCGGGGCGCTCGAACGTCACCTGCCGGCGATGCGAGGAATCTCCCGCCGCATCGAGGCCAGCGTCGGCCCCTTCCCGCTCCGCACTCTCCGGCCCTCGGCGCGGGTGAGGGCCAGCGGCCCGCCGGGCTGAGGACTGGGAAGTCACTTCCGTCCAGTGGAAGTTCTGGCGCAGGTCCGCGGCATCCGGGGTTTGAATGATCCCAGTTCCGGTGCCTGATGACGAAGCCGTCACGGCACCCGCTGACGAAGGAGTGGGCATGGGTCCGACGCCGACCGAACTGACCGAGAGCGACGCCGCATCGACGGCGGTCGGCTGCCCGGTCGATCACCACGGGTACCAGCCCTTCGAGATGGATGATCCGTTCGACGCGTATGCGCGACTGCGCCGAGACGAGCCGGTCATGTACGACGAGCGCATCGGCTACTGGGTCGTGTCGCGATGGGCGGACGTCCGCGCCGTGTTCGAGGACTGGGAGACCTTCTCGAGCGAGAATGCACAGGCGCCGGTGCGTCAGCGCGGTCCGGCGGCGACGAGGATCATGAAGGATGGCGGGTTCACCGCCTACTCGGGGCTGTCGGCGCGTATCCCGCCCGATCACACCCGCATCCGCGCCATCGCACAGCGGGCCTTCACCCCGCGCCGCTTCAAGGCCCTCGAGCCGACCATCCGCGAGAACACCCGAGCTGCCCTCCGCGCGATGCTCGCCTCGGCCGATCACACCGGTGACTTCCTCCGCGACGTCGCCTACGACATCCCGACCGTCACGATCCTGACGCTGCTCGGCGTCGACCCCTCGATGGTGCCGACGTACAAGAGGTGGTCCGATTCGCGGGCGGCGATGACCTGGGGTGACCTCGACGACGATGAGCAGGTGCCGCACGCGCACAACCTCGTCGAGTACTGGCAGGAGTGTCAGCGTCTCGTCGCCGAGGCCCACGAGAAGGGCGGCGATCACCTCATCGCCGACCTCGTCGAGGCGCAGGGCGCCGGGGCCGAGATCACCGACCACGAGATCGCGTCGCTGTGCTACAGCCTGCTCTTCGCCGGTCACGAGACCACCACGACGCTCATCGCGAACTCGATCCGCGTGCTGCTGTCGCACCGCGAGGCGTGGGAGCGCATCGTCGCCGACCCGACCGCCATCCCGGGGGCGATCGACGAGGTGCTCCGCTACAGCGGATCGATCGTCGCATGGCGGCGTCGTGCGCTGGCCGATGCGGAGATCGGGGGCGTAGCCGTTCCGAAGGGAGCCGACATCCTGCTGCTCATGGGATCGGCCAACCGCGACGAAGCCGTCTTCGCGCATCCCGACCAGTTCGACATCACCCGCGACGACGCCCGGAACCACCTGTCGTTCGGGTTCGGCATCCACTACTGCCTGGGCAACATGCTCGCCAAGCTCCAGGACCGCATCGTTCTGGAGGAGACCGCGGCCGCGGTCCCGGGCCTCCGCCTAGCCGGCACGGAGCCGATCCGCTTCCGCGAGAACCTCTCGTTCCGCGTCCCCACGTCCGTCCCCGTCACCTGGGAGGCATGACCATGTCCGAAAGCCTCTTCATCCGCTTCTTCGACGAGCCCGGGCCGGCTGAGCTCGAGGTGCTCGGCGGCAAGTGCGCGTCTCTCGTCGCCCTGACGTCGGCGGGGATGCCGGTGCCCCCCGGCTTCGCCGTCACGACCGATGCCTACACCGCGTTCGTCGAGTCCTCCGGTGTCGCCGACGACATCCACCGCCTGCTCGCGTCGATCGACGCCGACGACGTGGCGAGCATCGATGCCGCCTCGGCCCAGATCCGTGATGAGATCCTCGGGCGCCCGATTCCGGAGCCCATCCGGGAGGAGTTCTCCGCGGCCTACGCGCGGCTGCAGTCGCGCTTCTCGGCCGAGGCGCCGGTGGCCGTGCGCTCGTCGGCGACGGCCGAGGACCTCCCCGACGCGAGCTTCGCCGGCCAGCAGGACACCTACCTGTGGCTCCAGGGCCTCGACGAGGTCGCCGAGCACGTCCGCCGGTGCTGGGCGTCGCTCTACACCAGCCGCGCCATCGTCTACCGGCTCCGCAACGGCATCCCCAACGAGGGGCTGTCGATGGCTGTCGCCGTGCAGAAGATGGTGGACGCCAAGGTGGCCGGTGTGGCCATGACCGTCGATCCCTCCAACGGGGATCGGTCGACGATTGTCATCGATGCGGCATGGGGCCTCGGCGAGCTCGTCGTCTCGGGTCAGGTGACCCCCGACAACCTGCACGTCGACAAGGTCATGCTGACCATCACCGCGGAGCAGCTCGGCGACAAGCACATCGAGCTCGTCCCCGACTCCGCAGCCCGCGGCATCGCCGAGCGGGAGGTCGAGGCGGAGCGCCGCGGCGTGCGGTGCCTCACCGACGGCGAGATCGCTGCGATCGCGGCGATCGCCAAGCGCGCCGAGAAGCATTTCGGTACTCCGCAGGACATCGAGTGGGCGATCGACCGCACACTCCCCGACGGCGAGAACCTCCTCCTGCTGCAGTCCCGCCCCGAGACGGTCTGGTCGGCCAAGCAGGCCGACGCCGCTCCCACCACCTCGGGATTCGGCATCCAGAGCATCACCCAGTCCCTCCTCACCCAGATCGGACGCTGACCGGCCACCGATCCCCCCACCCGAACGCAGAACCCGACACCGCCCATGAAAGGCATCGACATGTCACAGACGACCACTGTCAGCGCGCCCGCGCGCACGTCATTCCCCAGCCCCTACGAGCAGGACGCACCCGCCGGCGCCGAGGGCTGGAAAGACCTCTACGCCTACAACCTCGTCTTCCAGGACAACCGTCGCGACATCGAGGAGCGCAAGTTCTGGTTCTGCGACAGCCAGCACTGGCCCACCGTCACGAAGCCCTTCGAGACGATCGGCTTCGAGTTCGCCGTCGGCTGTCTCGGCCAGTACAACTCGCGCCAGCTCCTGATTCCCACGGCGAACGGCATCGAGTACCGCATCCACAACGGCTACGTGTTCATGTCACCCGTGGCTGTGGACCCCGAGCACATCGAGGCGCGGGTGCCGCAGTTCATGCAGCGTGCGGGCCACTACTTCCAGAACTGGGAGTCGCTGCTGCAGAACTGGCACGGCAAGCTGGAGGACACCATCGCCGAGCTCGAGAGCATCGAGTTCACCGCGCTCCCCGATGCCATCGCCCTCGACGATGTGCTCGCCGGCAAGGGCACTGGGCCCGCGACCGAACTCCTCGGCGACTACGACCGGCTCATCGCGCTGGCCTATCGCGCCTGGCAGTACCACTTCGAATTCCTCAACCTCGGGTACGTCGCCTACCTCGACCTGTTCATGTTCTGCAAGGAGGTCTTCCCGCGCATCCCCGATCAGGCGATCGCGACGATGGTGCAGGGCGTCGACATGGAGCTCTTCCGCCCCGACGACGAACTGAAGAAGCTCGCCAAGATCGCCGTCCGCGACGGCCTGGTCGATCTCTTCGGAGACACCTCCGACGCCGACGCGACGCTCGCCGCGATCTCCGCGCATCCCTCGGGAGCGGCCTGGACCGAGGCGTGGCGCGACGCACAGGACCCGTGGTTCAACTTCACGACCGGCAACGGCTTCTACGCGCACGACGAATACTGGCGGGATGTGCCGGCCATCCCCCTCGGCTTCATCAGGGGCTACATCGACCGGCTCCAGGCCGGGCACGACATCGACCGCCATGTGGCCGATCTGGTCGCCGAGCGCGACCGCATCACGGGGAATACGCCGAGCTGCTGTCGGGCGACGTCCTGGCGACCTTCCAGGGCAAGCTCGGTCTCGCCCGCACCGTCTACCCCTACGTCGAGAACCACAACTTCTACATCGAGCACTGGACGATGGGCGTGTTCTGGCGCAAGGCCCGGCAGCTGTCGCGCGTGCTGCACGAGCAAGGGTTCTGGCCGCAGGCGAACGACATGTTCTACCTGCGCCGCGATGAGGTGCGCGAGGCGCTCTTCGACTACGTGAACGCATGGATGGTCGGGGCTCCGGCGATCGGCCCCGACTACTGGCCGGCCGAGGTCGAGCGGCGCCGCGGCATCGTCGACGCCCTGTCGACCGCGCGTCCGCAGCCGGCGCTGAACACCCCGCCCGAGGTGATCACCGAGCCCTTCACCCTCATGCTCTGGGGCATCACCGACGATCAGATCCAGAACTGGCTCGGCACGGGCGACGTGCCCGACGGCACGCTCAAGGGCATGCCGGCCTCGCCGGGGACGGCGGAGGGCCCCGCCCGGGTCATCTCCAGCGCCGATCAGCTCTCCGAGGTGCAGGAGGGCGAGATCCTCGTCGCGCCGGTCACTGCACCGAGCTGGGGTCCGATCTTCGGCAAGATCCGCGCGACCGTCACCGACATCGGCGGCATGATGAGCCATGCCGCCATCGTCTGCCGCGAATACGGCATGCCCGCAGTCACCGGGACGGGCACCGCCTCCAGCGAGATCCGCACCGGGCAGCGGCTGCGTGTCGACGGCAACTCCGGCACCGTCACCATCCTGGACTGAGGCGCGTCATGGCACAGAGCACCGCGGGGGCGCCCCGCACCGTCATCGTCACCGGAGCGGCCGGAGGGCTCGGGCGTGCTTTCGCCGACGCCTTCGCCCGCCGGGGCGACCTCGTGGTGCTCGCCGACATCGATGAGGACGGCGCCTCCCGGGCAGCCCAGGCCCTCGTCGCGGAGGGATACCGCGCCGTCGGGCGAGGAGTGGATGTGACGGATGCCGCGTCCGCGCGTTCCCTCGCAGCGGCGGCCGTCGCCGAGGGCGGAGGGATCGACGTCGTCGTCAACAACGCCGCGGTCTACGCCGGAATCACGCGGTCCCCCTTCGAGGACATCACCGAGGCGGAGTGGGATCGCGTCATGAACGTCAACCTCAAGGGTCCGTGGCAGGTCACCCGTGCGGCATCCCCCCACCTGGGGGAGGGTGCGCGCGTGGTGAACATCGCCTCGGCGACCGTCTTCAGCGGCTCGGCGCAGTGGGCGCACTACGTCGCGAGCAAAGCGGGTGTCATCGGCCTCACCCGCGTCATGGCGAAGGAACTCGGCGCGCGGGGTGTGACGGTGAACGCCGTCGCACCCGGATTCACCCTCACCGAGGCCAGTCACGCCCTCATCGACGACGCAGAGAGCTACGGCGTGGACCGCGGGTCGATCCGGCGGGCCATCGCCCCCGACGACATCGTCGGCGCCGTGCTGTTCCTCGCCGGTCCCGACGCCGGCTTCGTGACGGGCCAGACGCTCGTCGTCGACGGTGGCCGTCAGTTCATCTAAGGAGAAGAAATGAGCACTGTCGTCTACACCGCCGACGACGGCACCACCACGACCATCGAGGGGCGCCCCGGTGACTCGGTCATGGAGACCGCGGTCCGAAACGGTGTCCCCGGCATCGTCGGGGAATGCGGTGGCAGCCTCTCCTGCGCCACCTGCCACGTGTTCGTCGCCCCCGAGACCGTCGACCTGGTCGGCGGGCCCGGTGACCTCGAGGACGAGATGCTCGACGGCACGGCCGTCGAGCGGCGGGAGAACTCCCGCCTGTCGTGCCAGATCAAGCTCCAGGACGGGTGCGAGTACCACGTCACCACGCCGAGCGAGCAGCTGTAGAGGCGCCTGATGGAGACCACACTCATCGTCGGCGCCTGCCAGGCCGGTGTTCAGCTCGCCGCCACGCTGCGCGATCTCGGCGACAGCGGGGCGATCGTCATGGTCGGGGAGGAGGCGCACCGTCCCTACCAGCGGCCGCCGCTGTCGAAGGGATGGCTCAAAGGCGAGCTCGAGCCCGACGACGTGATCCTGCGCACCCGCCAGTGGTTCGACGATCGCGACATCGAGCTGATCGCCGGCGACAGGGTCGTGACGATCCATCGGGATGACACCGGCGCGGGCGTCGCCCACACCCTGGGCGGCCGGCGCATCCCCTTCACCCGCCTCGCTCTCACGACCGGCGCCTCCGTTCGTCGCCTCACCCTTCCCGGCACCGACTACCGGGGCGTGCATTACCTCCGCGACGCCGACGACGCGATCGCCCTCGGTCCCGCGCTGGCCGAGCCGTCCGCCCAGCGCGTGGTCGTGATCGGCGGGGGGTTCATCGGGCTCGAGGCGGCCGCCGCCGCCCGCCAGCTCGGCAAGGACGTGACGCTCGTCGAAGGAACGGGCCGCCTCATCGGGCGCGTGGTCGCCGAACCGACGAGCGCGTTCTATCTCGCCGCGCACCGACGCCGGGGAACCGAGATCGTCCTCGGCGCCCGGCTCGAACGCATCCTCGGCGTGGACGCCTCCGCCGCCGGACGCCGCGGATCGGTGACGGGGGTCGAGCTCGACGACGGCCGGATCATCCCCGCCGACCTCGTCGTCATCGGGATCGGCGTCCTCCCGCGCGTCGAACTCGCGGTGCAGCTCGGCCTCGAGGTCGACGGCGGAATCGTCGTCGATGCGTCGTGCCTCGCGTCGGACGGACGCACGGTCGCCGCAGGCGACTGCGCCGTCATGCCGAACCCCTATCCCGCGGGCCTGGGCGGCAGAGTCCGGATCGAAAGCGTCAACAACGCCCTCGAGCAGGCGAAGGTCGCCGCCGCGACACTCCTGGGGGAGGATGCCACGTACTCGACCGTGCCCTGGTTCTGGTCCGATCAGGCAGACCTCAAGCTCCAGATCGCGGGGCTCTCGGCGGGGTACGACGCGGTCGTCGTGCGCGGCGACCCCGACACCGAGCGGTTCACCGTGCTGTACTACCGCGACGACCGGCTCATCGCCGCCGACTGCGTCAACCAGCCCGCCGAGTTCCTCGCGATCAAGCAGGCCCTCGCGAAGGGCCAGACCATCCCGCCCGAGGCCGCCGCCGACACGAGCGTGCGCCTGAAGCAATCCTTCGTCGACGCCCCCGTGGCCGTCGCATCCTGAGGTGAGGCCATGACCCTGCAGACCATCCACCCCGTCGACACGTCGCCCATCCACGCCGACGAGCGAGACGGCGACCTCGACCCCGTCTGGCGGGCGGTCGTCGCCGAGTCCCGCACGCGGGCCAACGACATCCATCTGCCGATCTCGTTCGCCTTCGCCGAGCGGCTGTGCGACGCGTACCCCGATGCCGACGCGCTCGTCGTGCGGGTGGCGATCCTGCTGCACGACACCGGCTGGGCCCGCGTCGACGAACGACGCATCCTCGACGAGGGCTTCTCGGGCGACTGGCGGCGGGCCGATGTGCGCTACGAGCACGAACGGCACGGCTGCGACATCGCGCGCGAGGTCCTCCCGCCGCTCGGCTACGATGACGACTTCGTCGAACGGGTGACGGCGATCATCGACGGACACGACACCCGGCCTGTGGCCCACTCGCTCGAGGACAGCCTCGTGCGAGACGCCGATCGCCTGTGGCGGTTCACTCCCGCCGGGATCGCCCTCGCCTCCGGCTGGTTCCGGCTCACGCCCGCTGAGTACTGCCGGCGGCTGCGTGCGGAGATCATCCCCGAGCTGCTGACCGAAGCCGCCGTGCTGATGGCCGAGGCGGAGCTCGGTCGATCGGAGATCCTGCTCAAGACGGAGCAGCTCGCATGACTCTCGCCGCCACCCTCTCGGGTCTCCGCGACGCGCACCGCGCCGCCGCGGCATCCCTTCCTTACACCCGGGTCGAGTCCTTCCGGATCGGAGGGGAGGATGTCGCGGTGCGACGCCGCTCGTCGGCGGTGATCGACCCCGCCACCGGCGAGCAGTGGGGGGCCGTGCCGGTCGCCGAACCCGCCGACGTCGACGCCGCCGTCTCCGCGGCCCGCACCGCGCTCGCCGACTGGGCCGCGACGGCGCCCGCCGCCCGTGCGGCGGCGCTGCAGAGGATGGCGGAAGCCGTCGAGCGGCGCGCCGACGCGCTGGGACTGACCAACACGCTCGAGAACGGCACGCCCGTGTCCGAGAGCTCGGGGGCGGCCGCGAACGCCGCATCGATCCTCCGGGTGTTCGCCTCCCTCGTCGATCACCTCGAGCGCCCCGACGTCCGCCCCTTCCCGGGCGGTGATCGGGAGACGCTCGTGGCGCGTGATCCCATCGGCGTCTGCGCCCTCATCGCACCGTGGAACTTCCCGATCAACCTCGTCGTCATCAAGCTCGCGCCAGCCTTGCTCGCGGGATGCGCGGTCGTCATCAAGCCCGCCAGCCCGACGCCCCTCTCGGTGCGGTTCCTCCTCGACGCGGCCACCGAGGCAGGGATCCCGGCCGGCGTGATCAACCTCGTGACCGGCGACGGGGCGACCGGCGACGCGCTCGTGCGGCATCCGGGCGTCGACAAGGTCGCCTTCACCGGATCCACACCCGTCGGTCGCCGGATCGCCGCCGCCTGCGGGGAGCTGCTGCGTCCGGTGACCCTCGAGCTCGGCGGGAAGTCCTCGGCGATCGTCCTTCCCGACGCCGACCTCGACCTGATGTCGGCCGGGCTCATCCGCAGCTGCCTGCGGAACACCGGCCAGACCTGCTACATCTCCACCCGCATCATCGCCACCCCCGAGCGGTACGACGACGTGGTGGACATGGTCGCCGCCACCGTCGCCGCCGCGCCGGTCGGAGACCCGCTCGACCCCACGACGGTGTTCGGCCCGGTCGCGACGGCGTCGCAGCGCGACAGCGTCGTGGGGCACATCCGCGCGGGGCTCCGCGAGGGTGCGCGCGCGGTCGTGGGCGGAGATGTCGCGGCACCGGTCGACGGCGGCTTCTTCGTCGCGCCGACGGTGTTCGCCGATGTGCGACCGCACCACGCGATCGCGCAGGAGGAGATCTTCGGACCGGTCATCACGATCCTCCCGGCCCGCGACGTCGACGATGCGATCGCGATCGCGAACGGCACGCGCTTCGGGCTCGGGGGCATCGTGTTCGGTCGCGACGAGGACGCTGCGTTCGAGGTCGCCCGCCGCATCGACACCGGCTCGGTCGGCATCAACTTCTTCGCCTCGAACCACTACGCGCCCTTCGGCGGACGCCACGACTCAGGGCTCGGGGTGGAGTACGGGATCGAAGGCCTGGAGGCCTACCTCGTTCCGCAGTCCATCCACCGTGCCCGACCGGGGGGCAGGCCCTGAGATCGGGCATCGATTCAGCCCACGACGAACGCACAGGCCGGGCATAGAGTGCCCGCGTTACCCTGAGTTCACCGTCACCGCGGCTCCCGCCACGCTGACGGCTCGTCGAGGAAGGGATCGGGCCCCGCCCGCACCATGAACCTGAAGAAGATCACCAGGAATCCCCTGTTCTACATCGTGCTGATCGGGATCTTCCTGATCGTGGGCTTCTCGCTGATCTCGAGCCTGGGCGGTGCGAAGCAGATCTCCACGCAGGAGGGTCTGGAACTCCTCGACGGCGGCACGGTGACCGAGGTCCTCAACACCGACGGCGACCAGCGCGTCGACCTCACCCTCGCCGAGCCCTACGAGGGTGCCACCGAGGTGCAGTTCTACTACGTCCAGGCCCGCGCCGAAGAGGTCGTGAACGCCATCAACGCCGCCGACCCCGAGGACGGCTTCAACGACTCGGTGCCGCAGCCGTCGTGGTTCGACGGGTTCCTGTCGCTGATGATCCCGCTGCTGCTGCTGGGTCTGCTGTTCTGGTTCCTGCTCTCCAGCGCGCAGGGCGGCGGCAGCAAGGTCATGCAGTTCGGCAAGTCGCGCGCGAAGCTCGTGACCAAGGAGATGCCGCAGGTCACCTTCGTCGACGTCGCCGGTGCCGATGAGGCCATCGAGGAGATGCAGGAGATCAAGGACTTCCTGAAGGACCCCGCCAAGTTCCAGGCGGTCGGTGCGCGTATCCCGAAGGGCGTGCTGCTGTACGGCCCTCCCGGAACGGGCAAGACGCTCCTGGCCCGCGCCGTCGCAGGTGAGGCGGGCGTTCCCTTCTACTCGATCTCGGGCTCGGACTTCGTCGAGATGTTCGTCGGCGTCGGCGCCAGCCGCGTGCGCGACCTGTTCAACCAGGCCAAGGAGAACGCTCCGGCCATCATCTTCATCGACGAGATCGACGCCGTCGGCCGCCACCGCGGCGCCGGCATGGGCGGCGGGCACGACGAGCGCGAGCAGACCCTGAACCAGATGCTCGTCGAGATGGACGGCTTCGACCCGAAGGCGAACGTCATCGTCATCGCGGCGACGAACCGTCCCGACATCCTCGACCCGGCACTTCTGCGCCCCGGCCGATTCGACCGCCAGATCGGCGTCGACGCGCCCGACCTCAAGGGCCGCCAGAAGATCCTGCAGGTGCACGGTCGTGGCAAGCCCCTCGCCGACAGCGTCGACCTCGAGGTCGTCGCTCGCAAGACCCCGGGCTTCACCGGCGCCGACCTCGCGAACGTGCTGAACGAGGCGGCCCTGCTGACCGCCCGCTCCAACGCCCAGCTGATCGACAATCGCGCGCTCGACGAGGCGATCGACCGCGTCATCGCCGGCCCGCAGCGGCGCACCCGCGTCATGCGCGACAAGGAGAAGCTGATCACCGCGTACCACGAGGGCGGGCACGCCCTGGCTGCCGCGGCGATGAACCACACCGACCCGGTGACGAAGGTCACGATCCTCCCGCGCGGCAAGGCCCTCGGCTACACGATGGTGCTGCCCCTCGACGACAAGTACTCCGTCACCCGCAACGAGCTGCAGGACCAGCTCACCTACGCCATGGGCGGCCGCGTCGCCGAGGAGATCGTCTTCCACGACCCCACCACCGGCGCCTCGAACGACATCGAGAAGGCCACGAGCATCGCCCGCAAGATGGTGACCGAGTACGGGATGACCACTCAGGTCGGCCCGGTCAAGCTCGGCCAATCCTCGGGTGAGGTGTTCATGGGCCGCGACATGGGTCACGGCCGCGACTTCAGCGAGCGCATCGCCGAGCGGGTCGACGCCGAGGTGCGCGCGCTCATCGAGCAGGCGCACAACGAGGCGTACGAGGTCATCAACGCCAACCGCGACGTCCTCGACAAGCTCGCCCTGGCGCTCCTCGAGAAGGAGACGCTGGATCACATCGAACTCGCCGAGATCTTCTCCGACATCAGCAAGCTCCCGCCACGTCCGCAGTGGCTTTCCAGCAGCGACCGGCCCGTGTCGACTCTTCCCCCAGTCGACGTGCCGCGACGCGCGGAGCCCGCGGGCGTGGCGGCTTCTGTCGAAGCCGACGAGCCTGCCGCCGAGAAGGCGCCGCGCCGCCGGCCGAGCGGACAGGCGCGCCCGGCGACCGCGTAGGCTCGGCCCGTGGCCGTTGACCGAGAGCGCGTCGCCGCGCTCGTGACCGAGCTTCTGTCGGCGATCGGGGAGGACCCCGATCGCCCGGGACTGAAGCTCACGCCGCAGCGCGTCGCCGACGCCTACACCGAATTCTTCTCCGGCGTCGGGGAAGACCCCGCCGAGCCGCTCTCGCACACCATCTCGGTCAGTCGCGGTCCCGCGCCCGACACGCTGCCGTCGGGCGCGGTGATGCTCCGCGACATCCACTTCCGCTCGGTCTGCGAGCATCACCTGCTGCTCTTCCGCGGCAAGGCCCACATCGCCTACCTGCCGGGGGAGCAGGTGGTGGGTCTGGGTGCTCTGCCGAAGGTCGTCGACGTGCTCGCCTCGCGCCCGCAGGTGCAGGAGCGACTGGGCGAACAGATCGCCGACACGATCTGGGATGCGCTCGACACCCGCGGCGTGCTCGTCGTGCTCGAGGCGACCCACGGGTGCGTCACCTTCCGCGGAGAGCGCCAGCGGGATGCCTCCACGGTGACGATCGCCGCGCGCGGCGAATTCACCGACCCGATCTCGAGGACCGAGCTGATGCTGCTCATGGGGGCACCGCGCGAATGACCGTCGTCATGGGCATCGTCAACGTCACACCCGACTCCTTCAGCGACGGCGGCCGTTACTTCGCACAGGACGCCGCGATCGCACGCGGCCGCGTCCTTCGTGCCGCCGGTGCCGACATCCTCGACATCGGCGGTGAGTCGACCCGTCCCGGTGCCGACCGGGTCGAGCCGCGTGTCGAGCAGGAGCGCGTGCTTCCGGTGATCCGGGCACTGGCGGCCGAGGGCGCGACGGTGAGCATCGACACCATGAACGCCTCCACCGCCGTCGCCGCCGTCGAGGCCGGAGCCGTGATCGTCAACGACGTCTCGGGCGGGCTCGCCGACGCCGGAATGCTCGCCGCCGTCGCCGGATCGCGCGCCGAGGTCGTCATCGGCCACTGGCGGGGGCCCTCGAGCGACATGTACGCACGGGCCGAGTACGGCGACGTCGTCCGCGAGGTCGTCACCGAGCTCTCGGCGCGTCTGGACGCAGCCGCGGTCGCCGGTATCGCGCCGTCGCGCGTCATCCTCGATCCGGGCATCGGGTTCGGCAAACGCGGCGACCAGAACTGGGCGGTGCTGCGCGGGCTCCCTCGCATCCTCGGCATCGGCCCCCGCGTGCTCGTCGGAACGAGCCGCAAGCGGTTCCTGGCCGAGACGCTCGTCTCCGGCGGCGCCGACATCTCATCGACGGCGACGCAGGACGAGGAATCCGAAGATCGGCGCGACCTGGCGACGGCCGTCACGAGCGCGCTCGCCGCGCGTGAGGGGGTGTGGGGCGTGCGCGTGCACGACGTCCGCGCCACCCGCGACGCGCTGCTGATCGCCGAGGCGTGGGAGGGAGACCGTCGGTGGACGGCGACACGATCACGCTGACGGGCCTGCGGGTCTTCGGGTACCACGGCGTTTACGACGACGAGCGGCAGGGCGGTCAGGACTTCGTCATCGACCTGGATCTGACGCTCGACACCCGCCCCGCGGCGGCCAGCGACGACGTCTCCGACACCGTGCACTACGGCGAGCTCGCCGAAGAGGTCGCCGCCATCGTCGCGGGCGACCCGGTGAACCTGCTCGAGACACTTGCCGACCGCATCGCCCGCGCGGTGCTCGGGCGCCCGCTCGTCTCGGCCGTGCGTGTCACCGTTCACAAGCCGCAGGCCCCGATCCCGCTGAGCTTCACCGATGTGTCGGTGACGATCACGCGCGCGCGGACCGAAACAGGAGGGCACCCACATGAGTCGTCGACTGGCTGAGCGACTGCAGACGGATGCGACGCCCCGGCGCCGCGACGAGGCGATCGCCGTCGTCGCGCTCGGATCGAACCTGGGAGACCGCGCCGCCATCCTCGAAGCGGCGCTGACCGACCTCGCCCGCCTGCCGCTGGTCACCCATGTGCAGACCGCCACGCCCATGGAGTCGGTGGCGCTGACACCGGAGGGGCGGGACGCCGACGCCCCTGCCTACCTCAACTCGGTGGCCCTGCTCACCACGCGCCTCGCACCGACGGTGCTGCTCGGCTATCTGCACGCCATCGAGGCGCGGCACGGTCGGGAGCGGGGGGTCCGCTGGGCCGACCGCACGCTCGATCTCGACCTCATCGCCTACGGCGAGGTGACCAGCGACGGCCCGGTGCTGATCCTCCCGCACCCGCGGGCCGCGGAGCGTGACTTCGTCCTCGAGCCCTGGCTGCAGGTCGACCCCGACGCGATGCTTCCCGGGGTCGGCCGTGTCGCCGACATCCTCGCCCGTCTGCGGGAACCCTCGTGAGGCGCACGCGCCCGCTCGTCCTCGTCATCGTCGCCGCCCTCGGCGTCGCCGTCGGATTCCTGATCGACCAGGCGCTCACCTCGGCGGGGCGGGCGACCTTCACCCCGGCCGTGTCCCTGCCGATCCTCCTGGTGCTGCTGGCTGCCGTGGTCGTCGCCCTCGCGGTGCCGATCCGCCGCGCCACGCGCGGGACCGCGGCACCGGTCGATCCGTTCCGCGCGCTGCGCATCGCGGTGCTGGCGAAGGCGTCGAGCCTGGTCGGGGCGATCGTGACGGGAATCGCGGCGGGCTTGGCTCTATTCCTGCTCACCCGCCCCGTTCCGCCCTCGCTAGGCTCGTTGGGGGCCGTCATCGCGACGGCCCTGTGCGCGGTGCTGCTGGTGGTCGCGGGCCTGGTCGCAGAGCAGTTCTGCACGATCCGGAAGGATGACGATGACGAACAGCCCGGAGGCTCCGACCCCGGACTCCAACCCGGCGGACACTGAGCGGGCCGCCGTGGCCTTCGAGGGAGCGTCGACCGCACCGGCCGCGCCGGCGGCCGAGCCGCTCGGCGCCGACGAGGTCCGGCAGGACGACTTCGACCCGGGGGTGTTCGCCGCCGGCGCCTTCGATCGTGTCGTCGAGCCGCGCTCGGAGCACCGCCTCCCCCTCGGCGACGGCACCTGGTACCAGCTGGCGAAGGCCTACGTGCAGGTGCAGCTGATCACGACCGGCTTCTTCTTCGCCCTGGTGCTCGTCGGCGGTCTCGTCGCGGTGTTCGCGTTCGACCTGCGCTGGCTGATGATCCCGGCCGGGATCCTCCTGGTGATCCTCGCCGCGGTTCTCATCGTCACTCCCCGCCAGGCGCGGTCCTACGGCTATCAGCTCCGGCGGGACGACCTGGTGTTCCGCCGCGGCATCCTGTGGCAGCGCATCGTCGCCGTCCCCTACGGGCGGATGCAACTGGTGGACATCACCCACGGTCCCCTCGATCGCGGCTTCGGCATCGCCCAGCTGAAGATCGTCACCGCGGCCGCCGTGTCGGGGGTCACGCTGCCCGGTCTCACGCAGGAGGCTGCCGAGCAGCTGCGCGACACCCTCATCGATGTCGCCGAGACCCGCCGGACGGGACTGTGACGAGCGCTCCCGGGCCGACCCGCTCACCGCTCAGCGACGGCGACTGGCACCGCCTGCATCCGCTCACTCCGCTTCTGCGGGGCGGGCTGACGCTCGTCATCATCGCCGGCATCCTCATCGCGAACTTCCGCGACCGCCTCATCCAGGGGGTCGTGCCGATCTTCGTCCCCGAGGTCGACCCGGGCGATTTCGAGACCGGTGATCCGCTGGACTTCATCTTCGAGCGCGGGCTCATCCTCGCCGCCCTCGGCGCGGTGATCGTGGTCGTCATCGTGCTCGTCGGCGTCTTCTACCTGTCGTGGCGGTTCCACACCTTCCGCATCACCGGTGACGATGTCGAGGTGCGCAGCGGCGTGCTCTTCCGCACCCAGCGGCGGGCGCCGCTGGACCGGGTGCAGGGGGTCAACCTCACGAGGCCCATGATCGCCCGGCTCATGGGCATGGCGAAGCTCGAGGTCGTCGGCGCCGGCACCGACGGCAACGTCAAGCTCGAGTACCTCTCCACCGCCAACGCCGAGGCGGTGCGGGCCGACATCCTGCGCCTCGCCTCGGGGCGCCGCCTGGCCGAGGCCCGCCAGGCGGCTGCGGCGGCCGGCGGCGGTCGGGTGTCGGCGGCCGCGTCGACCGTCGCTGCAGGGCTGACCGAGATGATCGACGGGGCGGAAGAACCCGTCGACGAACCCGACTCGGTGGTGAACATCCCGGTGGGGCGCCTCATCGCGTCGCACCTCCTCGACGGCTCGCTGCTGTTCCTGATCGTCCTCGTCGCGGCGATCGTGGTGGCCTCGATCCTCGGGACGCCGTGGCTGCTGCTGACCGCCATCCCGGCTCTCCTCGGTTTCGGGGCGTATTGGGTGCGCACGATCACGAGGTCGCTGCGGTACTCGATCGCACCCACCTCGAGCGGCGTGCGCATCACCTTCGGCCTGTTCACCACCGTCACCGAGACGCTGCCGCCCGGCCGGATCCACGCCCTCGAGATCAGTCAGCCGATCCTGTGGCGGCCGGCCGGATGGTGGGCGATCACCGTCAACCGGCTGTCCGGACGAGGTCTGGAAGCCGCGGGGACCGACCAGTTCGCCACCGTCCTCCCCGTCGGCAACCGCACCGACGTCGAACGCGTCCTGCAGCTGCTGCTGCCGCACCTGCCGCGCGAGGAATGGCCGCTGGTGTTCCAGCACGGCGTGCTCGGGCCGGAGGAGGGCGACCCCTACGTGACCACGCCGCGCCGGGCCGCGTGGCTTCGGCCCACCAGTTGGCGGCGCAACGGCGCCTTCCTCACGCCCGACGTGCTGTTCGTGCGCCGAGGGTTCATCTGGCGCAAGCTCGCGCTCTTCCCGCTCGCACGGATGCAGAGCCTCGCCATCGCGCAGGGGCCCGTCGACCGTGCGGTCGGTGTCGCCAATCTCCAGGTGCACACCGTCATCGGCCGCGTGAGCGGGTCGCTCGGCATCATCGATCGGGATGACGCGGTGTCGCTGTTCGAGCGCACCGAAGCAGCGGCGGTCGCGGCCGCCGCCACCGACCGCAGCCACCGGTGGGCGGGCGACGAGGCGTTCGATGAGGTCGCGGCGACCGCCGGCGTCGCCGCCGCGCCGGCGGATGGAGACGTGCCAGCCGAACCGACCGACTCGCGCCGCACCGAGGAGGTGTCGCCGTGAGACGTGACGGACGACTCGGCGTGGGCATCATCGGGGCGGGCCGGGTCGGCCCGGTCATGGGCGCCGCCCTCCGCGGCGCCGGTCACGCCATCGTCGGCATCACCGCCGGCTCCGACCGCGACCGCGTCGACGCGGTGCTGCCCGATGTGCCCGTGCTCGATCCGGTCGAGATCATCGCGGGGAGCGACCTGGTCGTGATCGCGGTTCCGCGCGCGGAGCTTCCGGGCCTCGTGGCCGGCCTCGCCGCGCTGGACGCCTGGCGACCGGGCCAGCTTGTGCTGCACACCGACGCCTCCTACGGGATCGAGGTGCTCCAACCCGCCACGGCGCGCGGCGCCATCCCGTTGGCGATCCACCCCGCGATCGCCTTCACCGGGTCGTCCATCGATCTGCGGCAGTTGACCCACGCCTACGCGGCGGTCACGGCGCCGGCGCCGGTGCTCCCGATCGCGCAGGCGCTCGCGGTCGAGCTCGGCTGCGAGCCGGTCGAGGTGGCCGAGGATCAGCGGCCGACCTACGCCGAGGCGATCTCGACCGCGACGGAGTTCTCGCGCTCGATCATCGCCCAGGCGGCGGGTCTGCTCTCCCGCGCCGGAGTCGAGGACCCCGGACGCTACCTGTCGAGCCTCGTGCACACCACGATCGACCACGCCCTCACGCGGGCCGACGCCCCCGCGATCGAGCCGCCCGCCGTCTGACCCCACCCCCCACCCGCGAGGGTGCACTCCCCACGCGCGAGGGTGCACTCGCCACGCGCGAGGGTGCACTCCCCGCCCGCGGGGGTGCACAGATCCCCGGGTCAGCCGCGGAGCGCGGACAGCTCGGCGAACTCCTCGTCGGTCAGCTCGATGACGGCGCCCTGCATGTTGTCCTCGAGGTGGGCGACGCTCGACGTGCCCGGAATCGGGAGCATGACGGGCGAGCGCTTCAGAAGCCACGCGAGCGCGACCTGCGCGGGCGTCGCGCCCTTCCTCGCCGCGATGTCGATCAGCGGCGAGTCGGCGCCGGTGAGACCGCCGGTCGCGAGCGGGAACCACGGGATGAACCCGATGCCCTGCTCCTCCGACCAGTCGAGGAGGTCTTCCGCGTCGCGGGTCTGCAGGTTGTAGAGGTTCTGGACGGTGACGATCTCGGCGATCTTCTGCGCCTCCTTCACCTCGTCGATGGTGACCTCCGACAGACCGATGTGGCGGATCTTGCCCTCGTCCTGCAGCGCCTTCAGCTCACCGACCTGGTCTTCGAGCGGCACCTTCGGGTCGATGCGGTGCAGCTGGAAGAGGTCGATGCGCTCGAGCCCGAGCCGCCGGAGGCTCATCTCCGCGCCCTGGCGCAGGAACTCCGGTCGACCGAGCGGCGGCCAGACATTGGGGGCGGTGCGGGTCAGGCCCGACTTGGTCGCGATGACGACATCGTCGGCGTAGGGGTGGAGGGCTTCCTTCAGGAGTTCCTCGGCGACGTAGGGGCCGTACGACTCGGCGGTGTCGAAGAAGTTCACGCCGAGCTCGACCGACCGGCGCAGAACGCGGATGGCCTCGTCGTGGTCCTTCGGCGGGCCCCAGACGCCGGGCCCGGTCAGCTGCATGGTCCCGTAGCCGAGGCGGTTGACCTCGAGGTCGCCGCCGATGCGGAAGGTGCCGGATGACTGTGCGGGCTGAGTGGTGTTCGTCATGAAGGAGTCAAGCGCACCGCGGCGCCCGAGCATTCCCGGGTGCCGCGGCGGTGCTCAGTCCTCGTCCCAGGGGAGCGTGACCAGCGGCAGCACGTACACCCGTCCCGCGATCGCGGTCGGGTGCTGCGTCATGAGCCCCGCGACGTCGTCGATCGACTCCGCGGTGATGACGTCGTACCCGGCGAACCACTCGGTGAACTCCGGGAAGGGGCCGTCGGTGATGAGGGCACGACCGTCGCGGACGACCACCGACTTCGCCTGATCGGCCGGTGCTGTCGGGGCGCCGCTCTGCAGCATCCCCTTCTTCTCGCCTTCCGCGAGCCAGCCTTCGAGCATGCGCTGGTCTTCTTCGCGGGTGATATCGGTGCCGGTGGAATCGGTCATGTGGATGACCAGGTACCTGTTGCTCATCTGCTCCTCTTTCGTGTGGTGATGCGGGGCCCGGGCGACCCCTCTCGATCAAGCGACGATCGCGGGGCGTGGAATACGACACCCGGTGGATGATTCATCGGGGCGTCGTCGCATCGACGCCGTCGCGGCGCGCGGCCAGGAGCTGCGCCATCGCAGGGGTCGGCGCGAGGGAGATCGCGCGTTCGTACGCATCGCGGGCCTCGACGGGGGCGCCGCTCGACGCCAGCAGGTGGGCCCGGACGGCGTGGAAGGCGTAGTGCCCGGCGAGGTCGTCGTCGTGCCGCTCGAGGACGACCAGGCCCGCCTCGGGCGAGTCGGCCTCGGCGACGGCGATGGCGTGATTGACGGCCACGATGGGACTCGGGTCGACCCGCCCGAGCATCTCGTAGAGCGCGACGATCTGCGACCAGTCGGTGCTCCCGGCATCGGGGGCATGCGCGTGGACGAGATGGATGGCGGCGAGCAGCTCGAAACGGCCGAGGCGGATGCCGGTGGCGCGGGCGTGTCGCATCCGCTCGCCGAGGAGCGCGTCGGCCTCCGCGATCAGGTCGCGGTCCCACGCACCGCGGTCTTGCTCGGCGAGCGTCACGAGTGCGCCGTCGTCGCTGACCCGGGCGGGGGTGCGGGCGATCGAGGCGAGGAGAAGGGTGAGGAGACCGGTGACGTCGCCGTCGTCGGGGAGCAGCGCGTGCAGTTCGCGCGCGAGCCGGAGCGCCTCGGCGAGAAGGTCGAGACGCAGCCGGTCGGGGGCGTCGCCGGTCGCGGCGTAGCCCTGCGTGTACATCAGCGAGAGCACCGCGACCACGGCGGCGGCGCGTTCGGGAAGGTCGCTCGCCTCGGGAACCCGGAACGGGACGCGCGCCGCGCCGATCTTCGCCTTTCCCCGGGTGATCCGCTGCGCGATCGTCGTCGGGGGCACGAGGAACAGGCGCGCGATCTGTTCGACGGTGAGACCGACGATCACACGGAGGGTCAGGGCCACCCGGGTCTCGACGCCGAGGAGCGGATGACAGCAGGCGAAGAGCAGCCGCAGGCGATCATCCGCCACCGCGCCCACCCGTTCCGCGGGGGAGTCGTCGGCGAGGAGCATGGCCTCGCGGTGCTTGTCGTCGCGCCGGGCCTCGCGCCGGAGGCGGTCGATGGCCCTCCGATGCGCCGTCGTCGTGATCCAGGCGCCCGGATTCGGGGGCACACCATCGACGGTCCAGCGCTCCACGGCCACGGCGAACGCGTCGGCTGCGACCTCCTCTGCGAGATCGAGGTCGCCGAAGCGGCGTGCGAGCCCTGCGACGATCCGCCCCCACTCCGCGCGGTGGACCTCGGCGAGCGCGAGGGCGGCGTCCGTCGGCTCCGATGCGTCGCCCTCATCCGGATGCTGCGCCCGCAGGTGCTCGCTCATATCGCCCTCCTCAGCGCAGACCTTCCCGACGACAGCAGGACGCTGCGGGGCTGCCTCGCCGGATGCGCGTGGCCCTCAGCCCGTCGCCACGCGACGGGCGTACGCCCGCGCTTTCATCCTGTTGCCGCAGGTGGCCATCGAACACCACTTCGCGGTGCCGGGTCGGCTGTGATCGACGAGGAACAGGTTGCATTCCCGGTTCGCGCAGGGGCGGAGGCGGCCGGGAAGCTCCGTGATCACCCGCGACCACGCCAGGACCGTTTCGACCGCGAGGCGATCGTCGTCGTCGGGGACGTGCAGGTCCCATCTCACGCCGTCCCGGGTCACGCGCGGCGTCCGCGTCACGGCGCCGAGCGCGTTCGCCAGCTCACCGTCGGTGGCCGTCTCCTCGCCGCGGATGACGGCCTGCAGAGCCGACCGCACGTGACGAAGTCGCGCGAGCTCGGTCGGCGAGCCCGATCCGCCCCAGCTGCGCGCCAGCGCGCCTCCCCCTCGGTTCTCGGCGAGCGCGTCGGTGGCGACGCCGTCGATGACGGGCGCGCTGTTCAGGACGGCGAGCAGGAGTTCCTCGTCGCGAAGCACCATCCCTCACCTTCTCGCGTCGTGGACGCATCTCGATCATGTTAGCGTGTGACTAACCGGTAAAACAGGATTGAAAGGTTAGTAATGGTCGTCGTCCACCACCGCACCGTTTCCGTCGACGGGTTCGATGTCTTCTACCGTGAGGCCGGAGCCCCCGACGCCCCCTCGCTCGTCCTCCTGCACGGGTACCCGACGAGCTCTCACATGTTCCGCCATCTCATTCCCGCACTGGCAGAGCGCTACCACGTCGTCGCCCCGGACCACATCGGGTTCGGTCGCTCCTCGGCGCCGTCGGTCGACGAGTTCGACTACACCTTCGCCGCCCTCGCTGAAGTGACCGGTCGATTCCTGTCGGTCATCGGCGTCGAGCGTTACGCGATCTACGTCCAGGACTACGGAGCTCCGATCGGGTGGCGTCTGGCTCTCGCGGACCCCGCTGCCGTGACCGGGGTCATCTCGCAGAACGGCAACGCGTACGAAGACGGTTTCGTCCCGGGCTTCTGGGACCCCATCTGGGCCGACGCTGCCGAGAGGACCCCGCAGACGCGGGAGGCGCTTCGGCCTGCGCTCGGTCGCGAGGCTGTGGAGTGGCAGTACACCCACGGCGTCCCCGACCCCACCTCCGTCGACCCCGACGCCTGGGAGCACGACCTCGCGCTGCTCGCCCGGGAGGGGCAGGACGACGTGCAGCTCGCTCTCTTCCGCGACTACGCCTCGAACCGGGACCTCTACCCGGCGGTGCACGATTGGCTGCGGCGTTCTGGCGTGCCCGTCCTCGCGGTATGGGGGCGTAACGACGAGATCTTCCACGCCGACGGAGCCCGCGCGTTCGCCCGAGACGCACACGAGGCGCGTGTCGAACTCATCGACGGCGGCCACTTCCTGCTCGAATCCCACCTCGACGAGGTCATCGCCGCGATCACCTCGTGGTCGGACGCCGAGGGATCGGCCGCGGGCGACCGTTCGCGCACCGCCGATACGATCGTCGGATGATCCGCACCCCCGAGGCGCTGCGCAGCCGCCTGGCTGAGGCCCGCCGCGATGCCCCGGACGCGACGGTCGCGCTGGTGTCCACCATCGGCTCCCTCCACGACGGTCACATCGACCTCATCGACACCGCCCGTGAGCGAGCGGGGATCGTGGTCGTGTCGACGTTCGTCAACCCGCTGCGCTTCGGTACGACAGCGGACTTCGAGGCGTATCCGCGTACTCCCGACGCCGACCGTCTGCTGCTGGAGTCTCTCGGCGTCGACGTGGTGTTCGCCCCCGAGACCGCCGACCTGCTGCCGCGCGGCACGGCGACGACGAAGATCAGCGCGGGCGACCTGGGGCTGCGCTACGAGGGCCGGTTCCGGCCGTACTACTTCGACGGGCTTCTCACCGTCGAGGCGAAGCTCTTCCACCTGATTGAGCCCGATGTCGCCGTCTACGGGCTCCGCGACCGGCAGCGGATCTTCCTGGTCGAGCGGATGATCCGCGACCTCTTCTTCGACGTCGACGTCGCGACCGTCGAGACCGTGCGCGGCGACGACGGTCTCCCCGTCTCGACCCGTGCGTCGCTGCTCGACGATCGCGATCGCCAGGCGGCCGGCAAGCTGACGGGGGCCCTCGACGCCGCGGCCTCGAACGCCGACCGCGGGGTCGACGCCTGTATCGCCGCGGCGCAGTCGGCGCTCATGGGCGAATCACGGATCAACCTGGAGTACCTCACGGTGGTGGACCCCGCCACCTTCCTCCCTGTCGACGAGGGCCATCGCGGGCGGGCGCTCGCGCTCATCGCCGCGACCGTCGCCGGACACCGCTTCATCGACAACACCGAGATCTCGCTCCAGTGATCGCCGCGCCCCCGGTGATCGCGCGCCAGGGGTCGGTCGGTGGAGCCGACGGGCGCCGCGGCGCCCGTCGATAGACTTGACCGCGACCCCCGAGGAGCCTGTTCATGACCGATTCGCCCGCGCCCGTCGACGCTTCCGAGCCCAGCGACGAAGAGGTCTTCGAGCAGAAGGCCGTGCGTCTGGCCAAGCGAGAGCGGCTCATCGCAGAGCGGACGGATGCCGCCGGTGGCGCCTATCCGGTGGCGGTCCCGGTGACCGACACCATCCCCGCGCTCCGCGCCCGGTTCGGTGACCTCGAGGCGGGCGCCGAAACGGGTGTGACGGCCGGGGTCGCGGGGCGGGTCGTCTTCAGCCGCAACACCGGCAAGCTGTGCTTCGCCACACTGCAGTCGGGCGACGGCAGTCGCATCCAGGCTATGATCTCGCTCGCCGCCGTGGGCGAGGAGTCGCTGCAGCGGTGGAAGGAACTGGTCGATCTCGGCGACCACGTCTTCGTCTCGGGCGAGGTGATCTCCAGCCGCCGCGGCGAGCTGTCGATCATGGCCGCCTCGTGGGAGATCGCCGCGAAGGCCGTGCTGCCCCTTCCCAACGTCTACGGCGAGCTGAGTGAAGAGGGCCGGGTGCGGAGCCGATTCCTCGACCTCATCGTCCGCGATCAGGCACGCGCGACCGTACGCGCACGCGCCGCGGTGAACGCGAGCCTTCGGCAGACCTTCACCGCTCACGATTTCATCGAGGTCGAGACGCCGATGCTGCAGGTGCAGCACGGTGGTGCCTCGGCGCGTCCCTTCGTCACGCACTCCAACGCGTTCGACACCGAGCTCTACCTGCGCATCGCGCCGGAGCTGTTCCTCAAGCGCGCGGTGGTCGGCGGGCTCGACCGGGTCTTCGAGATCAACCGGAACTTCCGGAACGAAGGCGCCGACTCCACGCACAGCCCCGAGTTCGCGATGCTCGAGGCCTATCAGGCCTATACCGATTACCACGGCATCGCCGACCTCACCCAGGAGCTCATCCAGAACGCGGCCGTCGCGGTCGCCGGGTCGACGACCGTCACCTGGGCCGACGGCACGGTGTACGACCTCGGCGGGCAGTGGGAGCGGCTGTCGATGTACGACTCCCTCTCGGATGCTGCGGGCAGGACGATCACGCCCGAGACCTCGCTGGACGACCTGCTGACCTTCGCCGCCGAGGTCGGGGTCGAGACGCCGCCTCACGCCACCCACGGCAAGCTCGTCGAAGAGCTGTGGGAGCATTTCGTCAAGCCGGGCCTCACGCGCCCCACCTTCGTGATGGACTTCCCGGTCGACACCAGCCCGCTCGTGCGCGAGCACCGGTCGATCCCGGGCCTGGTGGAGAAATGGGACCTGTACGTCCGCGGGTTCGAGCTCGCCACCGGGTACTCCGAGCTCGTCGATCCGGTCATCCAGCGCGAGCGGTTCGTCGAGCAGGCGAAGCTCGCCGCGCGCGGCGATGTCGAGGCCATGCGCATCGATGAGGAGTTCCTCCGCGCCCTCGAGCACGGCATGCCCCCCACCGGCGGCATGGGCATGGGGATCGACCGGCTCCTCATGGCGATCACGGGGCTCGGCATCCGCGAGACGATCCTCTTCCCCCTGGTTAAGTAGCCGGTCACTGCGCCGCCCCCATCGCATCCTCGGGGCGCCAGGCCCCGGTGGGGGCGAACGCCCACGCGGGGAGATGCCCGCGGCGGACCATCGCCTGGATGATTCCGGTGAGGCCATGGGTCGGATCGATCTCGGCGGCCTGTCCGATGAACCACTCGGCGTGGGTCGAACGGCCGAGTGCCCACGAGAGCCAGGCGCAGACCGCGAGGGGCCCGGGACGCACGGCCCGCGGCGCCGCCGCCGCAACCCGGCGGGTCACCTCGAGCGCCGCGCGGAGGCGCTCGGCCGAAGGCTGCGGACCCTCGCCCCACATGCGCCCCGCGACCTCTGCGGGGTAGGGCTCTCCCGCCTCCCATCGCAGCTGCGCGGCCATCGCCTCATCGCCGCGGTCGATGTCGTCGCACCACTGCACCAGCGCCACATCCCGGGTCGCCGGCCTCTCGAGGCACCACAGCAGCAGGGCGGCGTCGAACGGGTCGAGCATCTCGGGATTCCACTGCAGCGCCTCTTCGAACAGGGCCGGCAGGTCGTCGAGCAGGCACACCGCTTCGAGCCCGCGCGGGTCGACGCGCACGGTGGGTCCGGCCGCGTTGGCCCCGAAGCCTTCGATCGCGACGCGGATCGCCTGCAGGGCGTGCCCGACCCTCTCCTTCTCGGCCAGGTCGACGGCGGGAAGAGCGGCTCCCGTCCACTGGTCGCCGGCCGCGAGCGGGAGGCCCGCAGGGCCGGCGGGCGACGTGTCGACATCGAGGATCTCGGACAGGGGCCGTCCGCCGGACGGGGCGTCCGCATCGAGATACGACGCCCAGCCGTCGGGGGCTCGGCAGAGCATGTCGACCACGCGCAGACCGCTCGCGTCGGCCCGCTCGCGGATGCCCTGCGCCAGCGCGCGCGCGGGCGCGCGGCCGCCGTCGAAACGCTCGTCGGTGAACACCACCACCGCGAGCGCATCGGCGGCCTCGATCCGGCACACGAGGCCCACGAAGGTGGCCGCCGCGGCATCGGTGTCGGCGACCGCGGGGAGGTCGATGCGCATCGCGCCGAGTGTGCGCGTGCCCTCGAACGGGATGAGCATGACGCTGTCGGACGGGACGTAGCCGAGCATGCGGGGGACGAAGGACAGGAACTCGGCCGGGGTGGCGGCCTTCACGATCGTGGTCATGCCCCGACCCTGGTCTGCGGCGTCCGGTCGGGGGAGGTCACCGGCACACTCTGTGGTCAACCGGTGATCTCCGCCGATTGTGCAGGAGAGGATGCGCCCCCGCATCCGTCCTCTCCCGGGCCGCGCCCGGGGTCGCCCCGCGTATCCTGGTAGGCATGGACGGCTTCTGGATCGCAGCGGCGTGGACGCTTCTTCCCACCGTGGTGGTCAGCGCCCTCTTCTTCTGGATCCTCCGCAGCATCCTGCATGCCGACCGCAACGAGCGGCGTGCCTACACGCGCATCGAGGCGCAGGAGCGCGCCAAGCGCGGTCTTCCCCCCGCATCGCCGGCGGCAGACGCGCCCCCGGCCCCCGCCGGGCGCTGATCGCCCGGCCCGCTACGCTGACAGTGGGCGGGCGGGGCGAACGGGGGAGTCGTGATCGAGATCACACTGGATGCGTCCTGGTGGCTCGTCCTGGTGTTCGTCTTCGACATCGTCGTGCGCATCCTGGCGGTCATCTACGTTCCGCGCAATCGCCGTCCCACCGCCGCGATGGCGTGGCTTCTCGCCATCTACTTCATTCCCCTGATCGGGGTTTTCCTCTTCCTGCTGATCGGCAACCCGCGGCTGCCGCGCAAGCGCCGTCGCCAGCAGGACGCCATCAACCAGTACATCCGCGACACCAGCGCCGGCCTCGACTTCGGCACCCTGCGCCCGCACGCCCCGCAGTGGTTCCAGTCGCTCGTGACGATGAACCGCGCCCTCGGGGCCATGCCCCTCGCCGGGGACAACGACGCCCATCTGATCTCCGACTACCAGGAGAGTCTCGACGAGATGGCCGAGGCCATCCGCTCGGCGGAGCGCTACGTGCACGTCGAGTTCTACATCCTCCAGACCGACGCGTCGACCGACAAGTTCTTCGCCGCCCTCGAGGAGGTGTGCGCGCGCGGAGTGGTCGTGCGCGTCCTGCTGGACCACTGGGCGAACCGGGGGAAGCCGTTCTACAAGCAGACGCTCCGCCGCCTCGACGCCATGGGCGCGCACTGGCGCCTGATGCTGCCGGTGCAGCCGCTGAAGGGGAAGTACCAGCGCCCCGACCTGCGCAACCACCGCAAGCTCCTCGTCATCGACGGCAAGGTCGGCTACATGGGCTCGCAGAACGTCACCGACTCCACGTACAACCTGAAGAAGAACATCAAGCGAGGGCTGCACTGGGTCGACCTCATGGTGCGGCTGCACGGCCCCGTCGTGGCATCCATCAATGCCGTCTTCCTCAGCGACTGGTACAGCGAGACCGATGAGATCCTGACCGACGAGATCGACCTGTTCAAGGTCGAATCCAGCCACGGCGACCTCGACTGCCAGATCGTGCCCTCGGGGCCCGGGTTCGACTCCGAGAACAACCTGCGCCTGTTCGCGGCGCTGCTGTACTACGCCCAGCGCCGCATCATCATCGTCAGCCCGTACTTCGTGCCCGACGAGGCGCTGCTGCTGGCCATCACGACCGCCTGCCAGCGCGGCCTGGAGGTGGAGCTGTTCGTCTCGGAGGAGGGCGACCAGGCGATGGTCTATCACGCGCAGCGCAGCTACTACGAGGCGCTGCTGCGCGCGGGCGTGAAGATCTGGATGTACCGGAAGCCCTACATCCTCCACTCCAAGTCGATGACGATCGACGACGAGATCGCCGTCATCGGATCGAGCAACATGGACATGCGCTCGTTCGGTCTCAACATGGAGATCTCGATGCTCGTGCGCGGCGAGGAGTTCGTGCGCGAGATGCGCGGGGTCGAGGACAAGTACCGGTCGCTCTCGCGCGAACTCACCCTCGAGGAGTGGCAGAAGCAGCCGCTGCGCTCGACCGTGCTCGACAACATCGCCCGCCTGACGTCCGCCCTGCAGTAGCGTGCGGCAGAAGACGGATGACGCGGGCCGCCGTTCGCGGCATGATGTGGACATGACACGCCCTCGCCTTCTTCTCGCGCTCGCCTTTCTCGGAGCGGGGGCGGCGGTGCTCGCCGGGTGCGCGACCCCGTCCGGGACGGGTGCCGGCGCCGGTTCGGCGGGGCCGTCGGCGTCGGGGTCCGCATCGGCATCGCCCGAGCCGTCGTCGAGCGGCGTGGCGGGATCGGACGACGTCGAGGCGGCATGGCTCGACGGCGGGCGCGGCGTGGGACTCGTCACTTTCGGGTCGTCGTCGTGCCTCCCGGTGGTCGGCGAGCCGACCTACGCCGACGGCGTGCTCACAGTCGACATCAGCGACCCCGACGGCGAGGCCTGCACCCGCGACCTCGTGCCGCGCGGGTCGTACGTGGGGCTGCCCGAGGGCGTCGACCCGACCCGCGAGCTCGAGATCGTCGTCACGGGCACGTACGCCGACGACACCGACCTCGATGGGCTCGAGGGCGAGATCGCCGTGCCCGAGGAGTTCGCGCCCAGCGCGGGGTGGGCCGACGACGACATGATG
Source organism: Microbacterium sp. SLBN-154 (assembly GCF_006715565.1). Taxonomy (NCBI): domain Bacteria; kingdom Bacillati; phylum Actinomycetota; class Actinomycetes; order Micrococcales; family Microbacteriaceae; genus Microbacterium; species Microbacterium sp. SLBN-154. Next base: position 252,840 of record NZ_VFNL01000001.1, on the reverse strand, counting down.
CTGGTCCTCAGCTGGGGGTCATCGACGTGCCCGCCGGTGTGGGAGTCCGCCGAGGCGGCCGGCAGCGAGGTTCTCGTGAGCTTCGCCGAGCCGGTCTCCGACCAGGTGTGCACCGCCGACATGGCGCCGCGGGTCACCGTCGTCGCGGTCACCGGCGACGTCGACGACGACGCGGCTGTCACGGCCGTGCTGTCGGGCGCCGAGTTCGCCGACATCCGGGTTCCGGTCCTCGGCCGCGCCTAGCCCTCCCGCGCGCCCGTCCTCCCGGGCCCGCCTCGCCTGTCACATTTCGCGCCCGCCTGTCGCACTTCCGGTCAGGCGAACCCCTACCCGGCCCGACAGCACGGCTTCACCTGGCGCGAAGTGCGACGGGGAAGCGCCGATCGCGCCAAGTGAAGAGGGGAATGCGCGGGCGTCGTCCGTTCCTGTACAGGCGAGGTAGCCGAGCAGTTGCCCACAGATCCAGAGCGCGGGACGCCGGTGGCCGCGCCTCCCGGGCAGCGTGGGCGCATGCCCGCAGAACCCATCCCCGCCGAACTCGGACCCCACTTCCGCGTGGGCGACGCGCTGCGCGCCGGCGTCAGCCGTGCTCGCCTGCGTCACGCGTCTCTCGGGCGGCCATTCCATGGCGTCCGCTCGCCCCATCCCGACCTGGGCTCGCTCTGGTCCGACGCGGTCTCCGGTGCGCGGGGTGTCGCCGAGCGGGCCCACATCGACAAGGCGCGCGCCTACGCCGCGATCGCTGCCGAAGGTGCCTTCTTCAGCCACGTCACCGCAGCGGCGATGTGGGGGCTGCCGCTTCCCCTGCAACTCTTGCGGGATGACACGATCGATGTCTCAGTGTGGGCCCCGGGCCGGGCGCCTCGCGGTCGAGGTGTGCGGGGGCATCAAGCCCACGAGGTGCTGGCGCACGTCCGACCGCACCCGGCGACCGGCCTTCTCGTGACCAGTCCGGCGACCACCTGGGCCGCGCTGGCAGCGATCCTGCCGGATGTGCGCGACGTCGTCGCCGTCGGCGACGCGGCGGTTCGCAGCTGGAGGGCCACGCCCCTCGCCCAGTTGCAGGAACTGACTGCCGCAGCGCACGCGGGACGACGGGTGGGGGTGGCGCGTCTGCGCGAGGCGCTCCCTCAGATCCGAACCCGGTCAGCCTCACGGCCGGAGACCCATCTGCGCCTCGCTGTGGTCGACGCCGGACTGCCGGAGCCGGAGCTGAACTACGAGGTCTTCAAAGCAGGGAGCTACCTCGGCGCACTCGATCTGGCATACCCGCGGCAGAAGGTCGGCCTGGAGTACGAGGGGGAGCACCATCTCCTCGATCCAGTCCAGTGGGCCCGAGACATCGCGAGATACGAGCGGCTCGCCGCCGCCGGCTGGATCATCGTGCGGGTGACGAAGATGCAGCTGTTCGCCGACACCGCAGAGCTTGTCGCCCGTGTGCGGAGGGCATTCGGCGCCCGGGCTCAGGGATGAGGGCCTTCGCCTGTCGCAAAGTGACACGGTCGCTCGGCGTTTGCGTCCAGTGAACGGATGGCCCGCCGTTCACTGGACGCACTTTGTCGCCGGCGACAACCGGATGCGACAGTCGAATGCGCAGGCCTGGTGAGGGCGGCGCCGCGCTCGCCGGCCGGGTGAGCGCGGCGGCCGCGCGATGATCAGTCGGCGCGCACCAGCAGTTCGCCGATCTCGCAGTCCAGCACGCGGCAGATCGCCGACAGCGTGGAGTAGCGGATGGCGCGGGCCCGGTCGTTCTTCAGCACCGACAGGTTCACCACCGACACGCCCACCAGTTCCGACAGGCGGGTCAGCGTCATCCCGCGGGCCTCGAGCAGCTCATCGAGCCGGCAGTGGACTCCGGTGGGGCCCTCGTCCTCCGCCGGGGTCATACGAGCCCCTCGGTGTCGCGCTGCAGACGCGCTCCGACAGAGAACGCGGTCGTGGCGATCGAACCGATGAAGGCCGCACCGAACCACAGCACCGGGTCGACCGACAGGATCACGTTGTCGAAGGTGCGATCCGAGATCCACGCGAACGCGCCGTTCGCGCCCATGTTGGCGAAGAAGGGCGCCGCGGCGAAGCCGACGAGCGCCGCGCCGGTGGCCGTCGCCACGAGAGCGGTGTTCCGGCGGCTGAACAGCCGACCGTGCAGGATGCTCCAGGTGAGCGCCAGCAGGCATCCCACCGTCACCGTCACCGCCCCGACGATCAGCACCTGCTCGACCACGAGCGCCACCACCGACGCGATCGGCAGCTCGGCCGGCAGCAGGATCGCACGATCGAGCTCGACGGTCACTCCGGCTCCATTCGGCCCGATGGGCGCTTCAGCCGGGGTGCCGGCGAACTCGCCGAGAACCGGGATCGTCCCGCCGGCGACCACCTCGATGATCCGTCGCGTCGCCCCCACGATCGTCCAGACCACGAAGGCCACGCCGAGAACGGCGTAGAACCACATCGCCGCAGCATCCCATCGTGACCAGACCCGGGGTGAGGTCGCCTCTGCTGTCATCATCGTGCCCACCTTCATATCGATAAACGTTGTTATCGAAAAACGATAAGACGCGAGGATGCCGCGACGCAACTCCGGTCGCGCCCGCGGCGTCCGACCGGTGCCGCCGCGACGCTATGCCCACGGCGAACACGGGCATCGGGTCGGGGCGCGCTGGCTACCCTCGATGTAAGACGCGGGGGAGAGTTGACCCGAAGCGTCCTAGAGGAGAGTGAACGATGTTCGAGAGATTCACCGACCGAGCCCGTCGCGTGGTTGTGCTCGCCCAAGAAGAGGCGAAGATGCTCAACCACAACTACATCGGCACCGAGCACATCCTGCTCGGGCTGATCCACGAGGGCGAGGGCGTTGCCGCGAAGGCGCTCGAGTCCCTCGGCATCTCGCTCGACGCCGTGCGCGAGCAGGTCCAGGACATCATCGGCCAGGGGCAGCAGCAGCCCACCGGCCACATCCCCTTCACGCCGCGCGCGAAGAAGGTGCTCGAGCTGTCGCTGCGCGAAGCGCTGCAGCTCGGCCACAACTACATCGGCACCGAGCACATCCTCCTCGGTCTCATCCGCGAGGGCGAGGGCGTCGCGGCCCAGGTGCTCGTCAAGCTCGGCGCCGACCTGAACAAGGTGCGCCAGCAGGTCATCCAGCTGCTCTCGGGCTACCAGGGCAAGGAGCCCGCGGGTGTGTCGACCGGCGCGGGCGAGCAGCAGACGTCCGGCCCCCAGGGTGGCTCGCAGGTGCTCGACCAGTTCGGCCGCAACCTCACGCAGGCCGCGCGCGACAACAAGCTCGACCCGGTGATCGGCCGTGAGAAGGAGATCGAGCGGGTCATGCAGATCCTCTCGCGCCGCTCCAAGAACAACCCCGTCCTCATCGGTGAGCCCGGCGTCGGCAAGACCGCGGTCGTCGAGGGCCTCGCCCAGGCGATCGTGAAGGGCGACGTCCCCGAGACGCTGAAGGACAAGCAGCTGTACTCCCTCGACCTCGGCTCGCTCATCGCCGGATCCCGCTACCGCGGTGACTTCGAGGAGCGCCTGAAGAAGGTCACCAAGGAGATCCGCACCCGCGGCGACATCATCGTCTTCATCGACGAGATCCACACGCTGGTGGGCGCGGGCGCTGCCGAAGGCGCGATCGACGCCGCATCCATCCTGAAGCCCCTCCTCGCACGAGGCGAGCTGCAGACGATCGGCGCCACGACGCTCGATGAGTACCGCAAGCACTTCGAGAAGGATGCTGCGCTCGAGCGCCGATTCCAGCCGATCCAGGTCGCCGAGCCGAGCCTGCCCCACGCGATCAACATCCTCAAGGGACTGCGCGACCGGTACGAGGCGCACCACAAGGTGCAGATCACGGATGGCGCGATCGTCGCCGCCGCGAACCTCGCCGACCGCTACATCTCCGACCGGTTCCTCCCCGACAAGGCGATCGACCTGATCGACGAGGCCGGCGCGCGGCTGCGTCTGTCGATCCTGTCGAGCCCCCCCGAGCTCCGTGAGTTCGACGACAAGATCGCCAAGGTCCGCGAGGACAAGGAGCGCGCGAGCGAGGAGCAGGACTTCGAGAAGGCCGCGTCGCTGCGCGACGAGGAGAAGTCGCTCCTGGCCGAGCGGCTGCGCCTGGAGAAGCAGTGGCGGAGCGGGGATGTCGCCTCCCACGCCGTCGTCGACGAGGGCCTGATCGCCGAGGTGCTCGCTCAGGCCACCGGCATCCCGGTGTTCAAGCTCACCGAGGAGGAGTCCAGCCGTCTGGTCTTCATGGAGAAGGCCCTGCACCAGCGGGTCATCGGCCAGGAGGAGGCGATCGCCGCACTGTCGAAGACGATCCGTCGTCAGCGGGCGGGCCTGAAAGACCCCAAGCGTCCCTCGGGCTCGTTCATCTTCGCCGGTCCGACCGGCGTGGGAAAGACCGAGCTCGCCAAGGCGCTCGCGGAGTTCCTCTTCGACGACGAGTCGGCGCTGATCTCCCTCGACATGTCGGAGTTCGGCGAGAAGCACACCGTCTCGCGCCTGTTCGGCGCCCCTCCCGGATTCGTCGGATTCGAAGAGGGCGGCCAGCTGACCGAGAAGGTGCGGCGAAAGCCCTTCAGCGTGGTGCTCTTCGACGAGATCGAGAAGGCCCACCCCGACATCTTCAACTCGCTCCTGCAGATCCTCGAGGAGGGGCGTCTGACCGACGGTCAGGGTCGCGTGATCGACTTCAAGAACACCGTCATCATCATGACGACGAACCTCGGTTCGTCGGCGATCGCGGGTGGCCCCGTCGGCTTCCAGGTGGAGGGCGACCAGGGAACGACCTACGACCGGATGAAGGGCAAGGTCAACGAGGAGCTCAAGCGCAACTTCAAGCCCGAGTTCCTCAACCGCGTCGACGACATCATCGTCTTCCCGCAGCTGAACAAGGACGAGCTGCGTCAGATCGTGGGCCTGTTCACCAAGCGCCTCGGCGAGCGTCTGCTCGACCGCGACATGACGGTGGAGCTGACGGACGCCGCGAAGGACAAGCTCATCGAGGTCGGCTTCGATCCGGCGCTGGGCGCACGGCCGCTTCGCCGTGCCATGCAGCGCGAGGTGGAGGACCGCCTGTCGGAGAAGATCCTGCACGGTGAGCTCGAGCCCGGCGACCACGTGAAGGTCGACGTCGAGAACGGCGAGTTCGCCTTCGAGCACGGCCCGCGCGGCGACAAGGTCGCCGTCGGTGTCGGTGCCGCCGGCGAGATCACCGCGACGCCGGACATCGTCGCCGGAGGCTGAGCGAGCGAGAACGACAGGGGCGGGCGCCGGGATCGGCGCCCGCCCCTTCGTCTGTCGGCTCCCGAACGAGGCGTATCGTGGATCCGATGTCCGACTACACCGTCCGCCCTGCGCGCACCGCCGACATCCGCGGCATCCAGACTCTTCTGGAGCCCTACGTGCAGAAGCGGATCCTGCTCGGCAAGGACCTGGTCGTGCTGTACGAATCGACCCAGCAGTTCGTCGTCGCCGAGAGCGCCGACGGGGTTCTGATCGGATGCGGCGCCCTGCACGTCATGTGGGAGGACCTCGGAGAGGTGCGCACCCTGATCGTCGCGGACGAGTGGCTGCATCACGGCGTCGGACGCGCCCTCGTCGATCGCCTGGAGGAGAACGCGCGCACCCTGGGACTCACGCGGCTGTTCTGCCTCACCTTCGAGGTGGACTTCTTCCGCAGCCGCGGATTCGACGAGATCGGCGAGCAGATCGTCGATCCCGACGTGTACTCGCAGCTGGTGCGCAGCCCCGACGAGGGCATCGCCGAATTCCTCGATCTCGCGCACGTGAAACCCAACACCCTCGGCAACACGAGGATGCTCAAAGACCTCTGATCTTGCGGGGAGGCGCTTATACGCCTCTTCGTGAGCCGGGGCAAGCGCCCGAGCGAATCGTCCAGCGTCTGCTCAGATGGGGGGAGCGTTTCACCCGGAGCGCGCACACGGCCCCCATGGCCCAACCCCACAAGGAGAGATCATGCTCTGGACCATTCTCGGCCTCATCGTCATCGGCCTCATCGCCGGCCTCATCGCTCGCGCCGTCATCCCCGGCAAGCAGAGCATGGGCATCCTGCTGACCATCGTGCTCGGCATCGTCGGCTCGTTCGTCGGCGGATTCCTCGGATTCCTCATCTTCGGCGCCGACCCCATGGGCGGTTTCCTGCAGCCCTCCGGCATCATCGGCTCGATCATCGGCGCCATCATCGTGCTGGGGATCTACGTCCTCGTCACGCGCAACCGCAGCGTCACTCGCTGACCGACGCCTCCGCGCCGGCGCGTCCGCCTCACGGCGGCGCGTCGGCGCTGTCGTTTTCCCGAGCCTCCAGGGCGTGCCGTCCCGGGCGGGTGACGACGGCGACCTAGCCTGGTCGCATGACCGAAACCGTCGCGCGTCGGCGCCATTCCCCGGCGGTGTATCGCCGGCGGCGCCTCGTGGTGCTCCTCGGTCTGGCCGCGGTCATCGCCCTCGTGGTGTGGCTGATCGTCGCGCCACCCTGGCGGGGCTCCGCCGCGGACGGACCCGCGCCCGTCGCATCGTCGACGCCGACGGGCGACCCCGTCGCCACCGACTTGCCGGCGCTGGAGTCCGACGGTTCGGCAGCGACGCCGACGCCGGGACCGGGCTCTGAGAGCGCCGCGCCGGACGCCGAGAGCTCCGAGACCGCGGACGATGCGGCTGTCACGAGCTCGGCAGAGCCGTGCGTGCCCGGAGACCTGCTCGTCGAGGCTGTCACCGACAAGACCGAGTACGCGGCGGGGGAGAACCCGCAGCTGTCGATCCGGCTCACCAACAACGGCGACGCGTGCACGCTGAACGTCGGCACGACCGGCCAGGTGTTCACGGTGATGAGCGGCAATGACACCTGGTGGAAGTCCACCGACTGTCAGGCGGAGCCGAGCGACCTGATGGTGCTGCTGGAGGAGAATCAGGTCGTCACCAGTGCCGCACCCATCACCTGGGACCGCACGCGATCGTCGGTGGAGACCTGCGGTGCGACCGAACGCCAGGCCGCGCCGGCGGGCGGGGCGTCGTACCACCTGTATGTTTCGATCGGCGGGGTGAACTCCACGAACACCGCACAGTTCCTGCTTCTGTGAGCTCCGGGCGACGCGAAGCCACACCGACGAACTGATATATCACCTGACCAGGCGATATACCACCCGGCCGCGGCGTGTGGGCGCCGCGGCCGGGTTAGAGTTGGCTGGTCCCTGGACTCAGGAGCACGTACGGTGTCCCCAGCACCGGGTCGGCGTCCCCCAAGTAGCCGACCCGTCCGAATCCCCAATCGGTCATCGTGCTTCAGACGGGATTGCGGTCCCCTCGCATCGATGCAGTCGATGCGAGGGGACTCACATGCTGTGAACGATCAGTCGGCCCCCATGCCCCCTTGGCTCCCAGCTTCCCCAGTTGGATCGAGCGGCTTGTGATAGCCCCAGCCCCGCTCGATCGCCGTGATCACACTAACCGTCGTCGAGCGGCCTTGTCCACCGTTTGGGGGACATGATTTTCATCTTTTCGGCGGGCGCGGAAAACGGCCTATCCTCCCGCCTTCCGTCACCGGCGTGTCCCCCATTTGGGGGACAGCGGAAAGTCGATGCAGCGACGTATCCTAGAGCTGTCCATCGGGTGAGCTGTCGTCGTTGTCCCCAGCAGCGAGTTCGTCCCCAGCGAGCGTCCAGACGTGCCCCGGTGGGCATGGCCCTTCCGCCGATCCTTTCCTCGCAGAGGGTCCCCGGGAGGGCCATTGACGTTCCCGTAGGCTGGAGGGATGGCGGGGAAGAAGCGCGCTCGACGAGCGCCCGAGCTGGATTTCCGCAACACCGCGCTCAGTGACGCGCTGCAGACGCAGGATATGGCCGCGGTGGCGTTCGCTCTGCGGCACGGACCCACCGTCGTCCCGCTGCTGCGCGCCGGAGCCCGCGATGACCCGCGCGACGCCGGCGAGGTGTGGACCTACCGCGACCCCGAATCGGGCGACCTCGCCCTCCTGCTTTTCAGCGATGCCGCTCACAAGCCCGAGAGTCTGCCGCCCACGGTGGCCCTGCAGTCTCCGGCGTGGCTGCGCGCCTTCCTCGGCCGCCATCGCGAGGCGGTGAAGACGGTGTTCTTCGACATCGCCGGCCCCCACCCGATGCAGGCATCACCCGACGATCTCATCGCCGCGCTCGACGCCTGACTCCGGCGCCGCCGCGCGATCGGCGCTCAGAACTCGGGAACGTCGCGCAGGCGCCCCGAGGCGTGGGGCACCAGGTCTCGGAGCGCGGCGGCGAGATGACCGGATGACGCATCGACGACCGTCGCGTAGCCGAGCCGGCCGGCCTCGGTGCGCCGCTGCGCCGCCTGCGTGACCGGCCGCACCTCGCCCGCGAGGGTGAGCTCGCCGATGGCGGCGACTCCGCGCGCCAGCGCACGGTCGCGCATCGAGTTCACCACGGCGACCGCGATGGCCAGATCTGCCGCAGGTTCGAGCAGGCGCACCCCGCCGACGGTCGAGACGTAGACGTCGCACGCCGAGACCTTGAGGTTGAGGCGCTTCTCGATCACGGCGAGGATCATCGCCACCCGGGCGCCGTCCACACCGCTGACGACGCGGCGGGCGTTCGGCGACGCCGTGGGGATGGTCAGGGCCTGGATCTCCACCGGAATCGCCCGGCGGCCCTCGAGCGCGATGGTGACGCACGTGCCGGGGACCGGCTCGCCGTGCCCGAGGAACAGAGCGCTGGGGTCGGGCACCTCAGCGATTCCCTCCCCGGTCATGTCGAAGCATCCGACCTCGTCGGTCGGGCCGAAGCGGTTCTTCAGGGCCCTCACGAACCGGAGCGATGTCTGTCGGTCGCCCTCGAACTGGCAGACCACGTCGACGAGGTGCTCGAGGATGCGCGGGCCGGCGATCGTGCCGTCTTTCGTGACGTGTCCGACCAGGATCGTCGGCAGAGCGCGCTCCTTGGCGACGCGGATGAGGGTCGAGGCGACCTCGCGGACCTGGCTCGGGTGCCCGGCCGCGCCGTCGGACATCGCGGACGACACCGTCTGCACCGAGTCGACGATCAGCAGATCGGGAGCGACCTCGTCGATGTGGCCGAGGATGGTGGCGAGGTCGGTCTCGCTGGCCAGATACAGCTCGTCGTGGAGGGCGCCGGTGCGTTCCGCGCGGAGGCGCACCTGCGCGAGCGACTCCTCGGCGCTTGCGTACAGCACACGCTGCCCGCTGCGCGCGGTGTGGACGGCCACCTCGAGCAGCAGCGTGGACTTGCCGACTCCCGGCTCGCCGGAGAGGAGGATGGCCGCGCCGGGAACGAGGCCCCCGCCGAGCACCCGGTCGAACTCGCCGACCCCCGTCGTCCGCCGCGGGGCGTCGCGCGTATCGACCGCGGTGATCGGTCGCGCTGCGCGCTGCGCGCCCGGCGCGACCGGTGCGATCTGCGTGGTGATCCCGGTCTGCTCTGCGGCCTCGACGACGGTCCCCCACTGCTGGCACTCACCGCAGCGCCCGACCCAGCGGGCGGTCGTCCACCCGCACTCCGTGCACCGGTACGGGGCGGTCGTGGCGGTGCGACGGGGCATGCTGCGACCTTAGCCGCGGCCCCCGACATCCGATCCGTTCTCCGTCGGCGAGGCGCTGCAACCCCCCAGTCGCAGCACCTCGCCCCGGTGAGAAAGGTCAGGCGTCTTTGCCGAAGACCTGAGACTCCATGGCGTCGTATCCCTCTGCTTGAGGGTCGCCGTGGCGGCCCCCGGACAAAGCGTATTCCTCCTCGGGCGAAAGCACGAGACGGTGACGGAAGAATAGGCCGAACCCGAGCAGGATGACGACGTACACGACCACGATCGCGATGATCGCCGGAAGGAACGTCGGGTTCAGGAGGAATCCGACGAAGACGATCGCCGCGATCACCGCTGCCAGGATCGCACCCGGCACACCCCACGGACTCTTGTAGGGCCGGTTGACGTTCGGGAACTTCCGGCGCAGCAGCACGAACGACACCATCTGCAGGAAGTAGGCCAGCACCGCGCCCCACACCGCGATGTTCAGCACGATCGCGCCGGCGACCGCGCCGGCGCCCTCGTTCACCGCGGCGAGGGTGTCGAGGATCGCCAGCGCCACGAAGCCGATCGCCGCGCCGACGGTCAGAGCCACCCACGGGGTCTTGCGCTTGCCGGTCAGGGAGAGGAAGCGCGGGTAGTAGCCGGCGCGGGAGAGGGAGTACATGTTGCGGCCGTAGGCGAACATGATCCCCTGGAGCGAGGCGAGAAGCCCGACGAGGGCGAGGAGGGCGAGCACCGCCGCCGCCTCGTCGCCCACGATCGCGCGGAACCCGTCGAGCAGCGGCTCACCGGCGACCCCGGTCGCCTCGGCGCCGATGACGCCGGTGTTGAGGAAGAGCACGAGAAGTCCCGTGACGATGAGCGTGCCGCGGGCCCAGAAGCCGGCTTTCGGGATGTCGCGCACGGGGTTGTGGGATTCCTCCGCCGCCAGCGGCAGCTCCTCGATGCCGAGGAAGAACCACATCGCGAAGGGGAGGGCGAACAGGATCGGCAGCACGCCGTGCGGCAGGAACGCGGTCTGACCCGGGTCGGGGGCGATGTCCCAGAGGTTCGCCCACTGGAACGCGCCGGAGAAGACGGCCATCAGCGAGAAGACGACGATGATGCCGATCGAGATGACCGACACGACGATCGCGAAGCGGAACGAGATCGCGGCCCCCGCCGAGTTCAGGGCGATGAACACCACGTAGAGCACCAGCCACCACACCCAGGGCGGCAGCGACAGGCCGAGCAGTTCGCTCGTGATCGCATCGGCGTAGGACGCCGAGAAGTAGACGATCACAGCGGTGGTGGCCACGTACTCGATCGTCTCCGCCGCGCCGGTGACGAGCCCTCCCCAGGGGCCCATCGCCGAACGCGCGAACGAGTACGCGCCACCGGTGTGCGGCATCGCCGCCGCCATCTCCCCGATCGAGAAGATCAGGCCGTAGTACATCAGGACCAGCACGGCGAACGCGATCAGCATGCCGCCGAAGCCGGCGAAGTCGATGCCGAAGTTCCAGCCCGAGAAGTCTCCCGAGATCACGGCGGCGACGGCGAGGCCCCACAGACCCCAGATCCCCGCGGCGCGTTTGAGTCCGCGCTTTTCGAAGTAGTCCTGGCCCGCTCGCGTATAGGTCGCTCCGGCGACCTTCTGGGGCTCGCTCTTCGACTGTGACATCGGTCCTCCGTGCGCTCGGGTGCGGCGAGGGTGTGCGCCTTGCGGATGATTGTGGACCCAATGGTGGGCTGTGTCTACCTTTATCTCGACGAGCCCGGTTACAGTGGTCGCGACCGGACCCCACCGGTCGGCGGCGCATCGGTCGAAAGGCGCCGCCGCCTGACGGTGGGGGAGCGCTGCACCACAGTGAGGAGCAAGGATGCCGGGAAACATGACTCCGTCCGAGTTGGCGGCGGCCATCGCGGCCGGTGAGATCGACACCGTCATCGTCGGTTTCGCCGATGCCCAGGGTCGCCTGGTCGGCAAGCGGGTGTCGGCGCGGCTGTTCCAGGAGGAGGTGCTGCACCACGGCGCCGAGGCGTGCAACTACCTCCTGTCGGTCGACGTCGACATGAACACCGTCGACGGCTACACCATGGCCAGCTGGGAGACCGGGTACGGCGACATGATGCTGCTGCCCGACATCGAGACCCTGCGCCGCGTCCCGTGGCAGCCCGGAACCGCGCTGGTCATGGCCGACCTCGGGTGGGAGGGCGGCGACGCTGTCGCGCAGTCGCCGCGAGCCATCCTGCAGGCCCAGCGCGCCCGTCTCGCCGAGCGCGGGCTCGTCGGCTACAGCGGCACGGAGCTGGAGTTCATGGTCTTCGACGAGAGCTACCGCTGCGCGTGGGCCAAGGGGTACCGCGATCTGAAGCCCTCCACCGACTACAACGTCGACTACGACATCCTCGCCTCGACCCGACTGGAGCCGCTGCTGCGTGACATCCGTCTGGGAATGGACGGAGCGGGCATGTACTGCGAGGGGGTGAAGGGCGAATGCAACCTCGGGCAGCAGGAGATCGCGTTCCGCTTCGCCGAGGTGCTCGAGACCGCCGACCAGCACACCATCTACAAGACCGGTGCGAAGCAGATCGCTGACCAGCACGGCAAGGCGATCACCTTCATGGCGAAGTTCAACGAGCGCGAGGGCAACAGCTGCCACATCCACCTCTCGGTGCGCTCGGAGGCGGGGGAGCCGGTGATGTCCGGCGACGGCCCTCACGGGTTCAGTCCGCTGATGCAGTCGTGGATCGCCGGGATCCTCGCCACGCTCCGCGAGTTCACCCTGCTCTACGCCCCGACGATCAACTCGTACAAGCGCTTCGCGAAGGGCAGCTTCGCGCCGACCGGCATCGCGTGGGGCGTGGACAACCGCACCTGCGCCCTCCGCGTGGTCGGGCACGGCTCGTCGCTGCGCGTGGAGAACCGGGTGCCCGGCGGCGACGTGAACCCCTACATGGCGATCTCCGCGATCATCGCCGGCGGCCTCCACGGGCTCGAGCACGAGCTGCCGCTTCCCGACCCGCTGCGCGGCAACGCCTACGCCGCCGGCGTCGACCATCTGCCGACGACCCTCCGCGAGGCGGCGCAGCTCTTCGATGAGTCCGCGATCGCGCGGGCGGCTTTCGGCGACGAGGTCGTCGAGCACTACCTCAATCAGGCGCGCATCGAGGTCGAGGCCTACGACGCCGCCGTGACCGACTGGGAGCGGGTGCGTGGTTTCGAGCGGCTCTGACGACACCGGCGGCGCGCGGACGAGGCGGCCCGTCATCGGCCTCACCACCTACCTCGAGCAGGCCGCCCAGGGGGTGTGGGATGTGCGGGCCGCCTTCCTTCCCGAGGTGTACTTCGACGCCGTGACCGCCTCCGGGGGGATCGCGGTGCTCCTTCCCCCGCAGCCGGCGCCCGACGACGCCGCGCCCGCGGTCCTCGACGGACTCGACGGGCTGATCCTCACCGGCGGGGTCGACGTGCAGCCCGAGCTGTACGGCGCGCCGCGGCATCCGCTCACCGACCCGGCCCGCGCCGATCGCGACGCGTGGGAGCTGGCGCTGTTCTCGGGCGCGGAGGCCAGGCGGATGCCGGTGCTGGCGATCTGTCGCGGGATGCAGGTGGTCAACGTCGCACGCGGCGGCAGCCTGCATCAGCACCTCCCCGACGTGCTCGGCACCGAGAAGTACCGCCTCGGGAACGGCGTCTTCGCGACCAACCCGGCCGAGGTCGAGGCGGGCTCGCGGCTCGCGGAGCTCGTCGGGGCCGGCACGCAGGAGGTGCACAGCTACCACCACCAGGGCATCGATCGCCTCGGCGACGGGCTGGCCGTCACCGCGCGGACCGACGACGGGCTGGTCTACGCCGTGGAGGGCACCGGCGATGGGTACCTGCTCGGCGTGCAGTGGCATCCCGAACAGAACCTCGACGACCGCCGGCTCTTCGCCGGGCTCGTGCGCGAGGCCGCCGATTACCGGGCCCGCTCGCGCGCTTCGCACCCAGAGCAGGAGGTGTCGGCATGAGCGACACGATCACCCTCGTCAACCCCGCCACCGGACGGGCGTTCCGCGAGATCCCGCGCGCCGGTCTCGCCGAGGTCGACGCCGCCATCGCGAGCGCCGTGGTGGCGCAGCGCGCCTGGGCAGCGTTCGCCCCGGGTGCCCGAGCCGACGCCCTCCGCGCCTTCGCGCGGGTCGTCGAGGCGCACGTCGACGAGCTCGCCGCCCTCGAGGTGGAGAACTCCGGTCACCCCATCGGGTCGGCGAGGTGGGAGGCCTCGCACGTCGCGCAGGTGCTGAACTACTACGCCGCCTCACCCGAGCGCCTGATCGGCCAGCAGATCCCCGTCGCCGGGGGACTGGATGTCACCTTCCACGAGCCCTACGGCGTGGTGGGGATCATCGTGCCGTGGAACTTCCCGATGACGATCGCGTCGTGGGGGTTCGCGCCGGCGCTCGCCGCCGGCAACGCGGTGGTGCTGAAGCCGGCCGAGCTGACGCCGCTGACCGCGATCCGCCTGGGCGAGCTCGCTCTCGACGCGGGTCTTCCCGACGGCCTCTTCCAGGTCGTCACCGGATCGGGATCGGTCGTCGGACAGCGGTTCGTCAGCCACCCCGACGTCCGCAAGGTCGTCTTCACGGGGTCCACCGAGGTCGGGACGGATGTCGCGGCGGGCTGTGCCCGCATGCTGAAGCCGGTGACGCTCGAGCTCGGCGGCAAGTCGGCCAACATCGTCTTCGCCGACGCCGACCTCGAGCGCGCCGCCGCGAGTGCGCCCGGATCGGTGTTCGACAACGCAGGGCAGGACTGCTGCGCCCGCAGCCGCCTCCTCGTCGAACGCTCGGTCTACGACCGGTTCCTCGAGCTGCTCGAGCCGGCCGTCCAGGCGTGGCGGGTCGGCGACCCCGGGTCGGCCGACACCGACATGGGGCCGCTCATCTCCGCTTCTCACCGCGACACCGTCGCCGGCTTCCTCGACGGCGTCGACGTCGCCTTCCGCGGCGCAGCTCCGGCGGGCGAGGGTTTCTGGTTCGCGCCCACGGTGGTGCTGGCATCCCCCGGCGACAGGATCGCGCAGGAGGAGGTCTTCGGACCCGTCGTCGCGGTGCTGCCCTTCGACGACGAGGCCGACGCGATCCGTCTCGCCAACGACACGATCTACGGCCTCGCCGGGTCGCTGTGGACCGAGAACCTCGGCCGCGCCGTGCGCGTCGCCCGGGGGGTGAAGAGCGGCGTGCTGTCGGTGAACTCGCACTCCTCGGTGCGGTACGCCACCCCGTTCGGCGGGATGAAGGCCTCCGGTCTCGGGCGCGAGCTCGGGCCCGACGCCGCCGAGCACTTCACCGAGACCAAGAACGTCTTCTTCGCCACCGACTGACCGTGACCGGTCGTTGAGCGAGCGCAGCGAGTCGAAACGCCCCACGATCCAGACAGGAAACACCCATGGACCTCACCCAACGCCTCGCCGACCGGGTCGCCATCGTCACCGGTGGTGCGAGCGGCATCGGCCTCGCCACCGCCCGCCGCTTCGCCTCTGAAGGCGCCCGCGTCGTGATCGCCGACGTCGACCCCGCGTCGGGCGAGCGGGCGGCCGCCGAGGTGGACGGGCTCTTCCGTCCGGTCGACGTCGCCGACGAGGCATCCGTCAATCAGCTCTTCGACTCGGTCGCGGGCGACCTCGGGCGCCTCGACATCGCCTTCAACAACGCCGGCATCTCACCCGCCGACGACGACTCGATCGAGACGACGGAGCTCCCCGCGTGGGACCGGGTGCAGGACGTCAACCTCAAGAGCGTGTATCTGTGCTCGCGCGCGGCGCTGCGCCACATGGTGCCGGCGGGACGCGGATCAATCATCAACACCGCGTCGTTCGTGGCGCTGCTGGGATCGGCGACCTCGCAGATCTCCTACACGGCGTCGAAAGGCGGAGTGCTCGCGATGACGCGCGAGCTCGGGGTGCAGTTCGCACGACAGGGGATCCGGGTGAACGCGCTCTGCCCGGGGCCGGTGAACACCCCGCTCCTGCGCGAGCTCTTCGCAGAAGACCCCGAGCGCGCGCAGCGCCGCCTCATCCACGTGCCCATGGGGCGGTTCGCCGAACCCGAGGAGATGGCCGCGGCGGTCGCCTTCCTCGCCTCCGACGACGCCTCGTTCATCACCGCCACCGCGTTCGTCGTCGACGGCGGCATCACAAACGCGTATGTCACCCCCCTGTAGGTGAGTGCCGTGTCCGTCGAGGTGCCCCTCCCCGCCGTGCGGCGCGCGGTCTACCGGCCGGTGCGCGGGGGGAACGCCCTCGAAGACACCATCGCCCGCCTCATCCAGACCGTGCGGCTCGGCGTCGTCGCGCCGGGGGAGTCGCTGCCGCCCGAGCGCGAGCTCGCCGGGCTCTACGGGGTCAGCCGCGACACCGTGCGCGAGGCGATCCGCGAGCTCGCCGACACCGGGTACCTCGTGCGGCGGCGCGGCCGGTACGGCGGCACGTTCGTCGCCGACCCGCTGCCGCAGCCGGCGTCGGTCGCGGTGAGCGCGACCGAGCTCGAAGACGTGCTGGGCCTTCGGCGGGTGCTCGAGGCGGGTGCGGCGCGCACCGCTGCCGGGCGCACCCTCGACCCCGAGGCGAGAGCCGAGCTGTGGGCACGGCACGAGGAGGCCGCGCTCGTCGGCACCGACGACTACCGTCGGCTCGACACGCTGCTGCACCTGACGATCGCCGAGCTCGCCGCGGTCCCCTCCCTCGTCGCCCTCATCGCCGAGAACCGGGCGCAGGTCAACGTGTGGCTCGACGCGTTTCCGCTCCTTCCCCGCAACATCGAGCACTCCAACGCCCAGCACGAGGCGATCGTCACCGCGATCCTGGCCGGGCGAGCGGATGCCGCCGAGGCGGCCGTCCTCGAACACCTCGCCGGGTCGGAGTCGCTTCTGCGCGGGTTCCTCGGCTGAGGGCCTGGTCGGATTCAGGTCACGGGAGCGAGCGCGCGACGTCGTGGATCGCTGCGGCAGAGCGGTGGAACAGCTCGAGTTCGTGGTCGGAGAAGGTCGTCTCGCGCACCGGCGTCGCGCCGGACGCGCTGACGATCGACGGGACCGAGAGGGCGACCCCGTCGACCCCGTGGAAGTCGCGCAGCACCGTCGAGACCGGCATCACCGCGTGCTCATCACCGAGGACCGCCTCGATGATGCGGGCGCTGGAGAGGCCGATGGCGTAGTTCGTCGCCCCCTTCCCCTGGATGACCTTGTACGCGGCATCCCGCACGTCCACCGCGATCTCGTCCAGCTCGGTCTGCGTCATCGGCGGATGACCCGCGGCCTGCCACTCGCGGATCGGCACGGTGCCGATCGTCGCGCGCGACCACAGCGGGAACTCAGTGTCGCCGTGCTCTCCGACGATGTAGGCGTGCACACTCGAGGTCGACACCCCCGCGCGTTGCGCGAGCTTCCATCGCAGGCGCGAGGTGTCGAGCACGGTGCCCGAGGCGAAGATGCGCTCGGGCGGGAGCCCTGTCTCCTGCTGCGCGCGGACCGTCAGTACGTCGCAGGGGTTCGTCACGATGACGTAGATCGCGTTCGGGGCGACGTCGAGGAGCTCGGGCAGCATGCGCTGCAGGATGCCGGCGTTCACGCCCGCCAGGTCGATGCGGGTCTGACCGGGGTCCTGCTTCGCGCCGGCGGTGATGACGATGACATGCGAACCCTCGGCGACGCCGATGTCGCTGCCGCCCACGATGTCGCTCCGCCCGGTGAACTGCGTGCCGTGGGCGAGGTCGAGCACCTCGGCGTCGACCTTCGCGGTGGCGATGTCGTAGAGGGCGACGTGCCGGGCCGACCCGCGGATCAGCGCTGCGTACGCGGTGCTCGCACCCACGCTTCCGGCGCCGACGATGGTGACCTTGGAGTTCTCGATGACCGCCATGCGCTCAGTCTCCCAGCCGGCCGTGCGCGGGTGTGGCCCGATCTCTCGTCGCCGAGCGAGCGGCGCGGCCGTGGCGGTGCGCCGGTCCGTGGCATCCGTCCTCACCGCCCTTCCGACGTCTGCACTTCTCCCGTCAGCTTTCGCCCCTCCCTCGGCTCTCCGAGGGCAGAAGCTGCCGGGAGAGGGAGGGTCGGATGCCGCGATTCGCGACCGACCGCGGCGTGTCGTAGACTCTTCGGCGGTGACGTGTCCGAGCGGCCGAAGGTGCAACTCTCGAAAAGTTGTGTAGGGTAACCCCCTACCGTGGGTTCAAATCCCACCGTCACCGCCATCGTCGAAGCCCCGCGAACCCCTGTAAATATTGGGATCGCGGGGCTTTCGTCTTACCCTTCGCCGGGCAGGCGGGTAAAGAATGGGTAAAAGTGCGTTGCGCAGCGTGCTCGACACCACCTCCGGGAGTTCTGCGAACGGCCGTGGTCCGCCCCCGCAACGCCCATTGCGCGCGTCGCGATGGTCAGCGGTCGAGTTGACCGTAGCTGCGCCCGGGCCCGCGATAGCCGGCGGGTCCCGCGTGCGAACTCTCCGGAATCGTGATCGTGCGCTGGGTGTCGCGAGCGCGGCTGAGCGCCTGTGCGACGTAATCCAGGTCGTCGTCGAAGAGATCGGCGTACGTGTCGAGTGTCATCGCCGCGCTGGCGTGACCGAGCATCCGCTGTACTGCTTTGACGTTTGCGCCGGCGCTGATAGCCAGGCTCGCGGCGGTATGACGCAGATCGTGAGGGGAGATGTAGGGGAAGTCGGGGTCGATCTCTCGTGCGCGGCGGACGGCGGCAGCGAACCAGCCATCTTGGGAGCTGGGGAGCCGGAGGTGGTCGTCGCCGTCGCCGAAGAGGAGGTGCTCAGCTGCCTTCCCCCGCATGTCTGCGCGGATGGCCGGGTCGAGGAAGTCAGGGTAGGGCACGGACCTGGCCGCGTGGGTCTTGGGTGTGCCGGTGTGAACGGTGCCGTTGACCATGACGGCGTTCTCTTGCACGTGCACGCGCCGGCGCATCGGGTCGACGTCGCGGACGCGGAGCCCCGTAGCTTCTCCCCACCGCAACCCGGTGTACGCGAGAAAGAGGATGATGTCTGGGTATCGAGATTCGCTGGCGAGCAGCTCGACCTGTCGATGGGTCAAGTACACGCGGCGTTTGGGTTGCTTGCGGGGCAGCTTGATCCCCCGCACCGGGTTCTCTCTGAGCCGACGGTCCCGCACGGCCACGTCGAGAATCGACGCGAGTATGCCGTATGCGCGGATCACGGTGGATGCGCCGCGTCTTTCGCTCAGTTCAGTGACCCAGCTCCGGGCGTCGCTGTAGCGGACGGCGTTGACACGGATGGATGCCCATCTCGGCTGCACGTGAACGCGCCAGCATGACTCAAGGGGATGCATCGACGAAGGCTTGAGGACCGCCCGCTGGTCCTGGAGCCAGATATTGCCCAGTTCGCCAATCGTGATGCGGGAGTCGCTCGGGTCGACGTACTCCTGCTGCCTAATGGCTACCGTGACGCTGGCCAGGAACTCCTCAGCGTCGCGCTTCGTCCGGAAGCCTCGCTTCGCCCCGTGAGTGCGATCTGGCTTCTTGTATCGGACGAGGTATCGTTTGCCGTCCTTCGTGGAATACGACTGGATGCTACCCATCCGCCTGTCGGCCGACGATGTAGTTCATGCCCTCCAGGCGCCCAGCGGCACGAGCCTTCTTGATCCAGTCAGAGGCGGTGCGATGCGGTACTCCGAGTTCGTGCTGCACGGCTCTCACCGGTGGCAGCCCAGCCAGCGCCGCGGTGCCATAGAGGATTTCGATGGCGTCCATCCGAGCATCCTTGTTGGCTCGCTTGACGACGTCCTTCGCTAGCCACTCGGGGATGATCCGTCCGGCGGTGCTAGTCAATTCCGCGGCAGTGATCCACGTCGCCGTCGGATCGGCTTCGTTGTCGAGAGTGAGCGCGATGCAATGCGGTGCCGCCGCCTGAACCATGCCCTGGATCGGCACCTGCCGAAGCGCGACGTTGTTCACCTCGACGTCGGCATGGAGGGCACGATTGTTGACCTCGCTGACCAGGTAGCGACCCTCGGATGCGTGGTATCGGGCGTGCAACGTCGTCTCGATACCAACACCTTCGTCGGCGGCGCTTGCGCGGAACGCAGGAGCGATCCGCAACGCGGAACCGACGGGCAGTGTCGCATCTTCCCATGTCATGGGTGCTCCGTCAGGTGTGCGCACGTCGACCTTCACCTCCTCAGTCTGTCAGACCGCGTCGTTCATACGCAGATCGCTCTTGACTGACCATAGCAAAAAATGCTCTACTCATGTCAAACATCGGAGCGGGTATGCAAGGAGGCTGGAAATGACGAACACATCAACGGGGAAGGCCAATGCAGACGAGCGTCGGCTACTCACCCCCGCTGAGGTCGCTGCCAAGCTCGGTGTGACCGAGAATGCACTTGCGATCTGGCGCTATTACCGACGGGGCCCGAACTTCTTCAAGCTAGGGCGAGCGGTGCGCTACGACGCCTTGGAAGTCGAGCAGTTCAAGGAAGACAACGCTCAGATCTGTCGGCACGACATCCGCAACCTTCGGCGGCGATGATGGCGACCGTCACCGTGTACTCCACAGGTCCTGGCTGCATTCGTTGCACCTTGACGTGTCGGGCATTGGCGGCAGTAGGAATCGACTTCCGAGTTGTCGACCTCTCAACCGACGCTGCGGCGGTGGAGCTGGTGACTCGAACACTCGGCCATTCGCAGGCGCCCGTAGTCGTCGTCGATCAGCATCCCGACATGCACTGGTCGGGGTTCCGGCCCGACCTGTTCACTCAGCTCGCCGCTCGTATCGACAGCGAACCGGACGGTGGCCCGACAGCGGGCTCGCCAATCGGGCGGGTTTGACACGTCATGGCGACGGAACCCGGTGACTCAGATGCTGCGGCCCGCGCCCGTCGCAAAGCTGAACGGCTCAAGCAGTGGAAGCAAGCCAACCCCGACAAGGTCAAGCGGTATCGCGATAACCGCGGGAGCGACGCAAGCAAGGCCCGGCGTCGCGAACGAGACCGCGCCAGGCGTGAAAAGGAACGCGCTGATGAGGAGCGCCGCGCAGCAGCCCGCGCACGCGCCCGCGATTGGTACGCGGAGAACCGCGAACGCCATCTCGAGGCGCAGCGTCAGTACCGGGCGGCACAGCGCGCGGCGGACCCCGATGGCTTCCGGGTAGCGAAGCGGGAGCGGAACAAGCGATGGCGCGACGGGCACCGGGATCAGGAGAATGCCAAGCTGCGCGAGAAGTACCGCGCCGACCCGGAGCAGAAGCGCGCCGGTGCCGCCCGCTACTACGAGAACCACGCGGAGAAAGTCAAAGCACGTCGCCGTGAGTACTACGCCCGCAACCGTGACGCGCAGTTGGAGAAGCAGCGGGCGTGGCGAGCGAGAGAGAAGCGACGTCTCGACGCGGGACTTCCGGCCTACCGCGTTCATCGCACCGCAAAGGCTGAACGCGACGCCAATCGCGTCGCCGCGACGACGTTCTTCACGCGATCTCGGACAACCAACGAAATTGAGACGATGCTCGAGGAGCTAGGGACGCCAGCCGAGCTCCTCGCCCCCTTTCAACGAGACTGTGCCCGGGCCCGCGCCGAGTACCGCCACGCCATCGCCCCGGGGCGTCCGGAACCCGCAGCACGCTCCGCTGACAGAGTCGCTCGCGAACGAGAAGACGAGCGACTCGATGCCATTGCACGTGCGATCAACGACCAGCTTCGTCACGCGCCGCGAAATGGTAGCCGGGCGAGTGACGACGCTCCGCTTCCCACACGCAGTCACGCGCAGACACGAGAGATGGGACGATGACAACGACCAAAGGAGCCCGCATGATCGACCGCGCAGATGTCGAGGAACTCATCTTTCGCGTCGCCGAATGCGCCTTCCGATATCACCCCGCCCGGTCGACTACTGAGCCCGGGTACACCGTTGAAGAGGACGTCGCGTGGTGCGTCAAGCCGCTATCAGGGAAAGAAGGAGTGGATGCCGCGGCGCTGGCCCGTACCATCCAGCTTCTGATCACTGACCCGACCGCCGACCGACGCGCGTTCATCGACGAGTGGGAGAGTAGGGCGCGGTAGCGCGGGTCGGCGTCTGCGACCGCGTTCGCTAGTCCGGGAGACTAGCCAGGCGTAGATGAGGGCCGGAGCCACCGACCCGATGTGCCCGTTCTCTATCGCGAAGTACGACCATCGCTCCGAACGCGAGACTGTAGCGGTCGCGCACGGCTCCGTTCCCGACGCTCACTCTTTGCAGACTCCGCACGACGCTGCGCGCCGGCTCCGTTTAGCAACCGTTCGCTCCCGGGCACTGCGCCCTGCCCGACCGCTAGGCGAGCTGTTTATCGGATCGAGGGGGACGACTGAGAAAAAGGTGCCTACAGCGACGGCCCACCACGTGACGGTGCGGGCGACACCACTGGCCCGGCTTCTTCGATCGGCCCAATCGACCGAGCGGATTCTGGTAGCTCGCGCGAGAGCGCGTCGATCTCAGACCGCAAACGCATCACCTGGTCGACCGCAAAAGACGAATCGGGTGGCACAGGCATCCGCGGTAGAACCTCCGTCAGCGCGAGCTCGTGCAGCTCGATGAGCACTTCAGTTACGGGTGGCGCGAGTTCACGCGCGCGTTTCGCGAAGTCGGTAATCGCGCGTAGCTCCCCGAACCATCGGGCACCCTCGAGGACCGAAACTGGTGCAGCGTGTGCCACCTCGATCGCCTCGGCGACGCCGGCCAACCGATCCTGGTGGGTGGCATCGAATAGTCGCCGGCCGGTCTGATCGAGCACAGTCACTCGGTCCAGGTCAGCCGCATCCTCGGCTGCCCGGGCAAGCGCTTGGGTGCCGGCGAAGCCGCGGTCATGCGCGGCGCGATCCGTGAACCGGGCCGGTAGTCGCAGACGGCGAGCGTTCAGGAAGCGGGAGGCTGTTGCCAACAGACTTTCGTGACGTGGAGTGGCGACAATCACAAGGTGCGTTGAGAACCCGTCCGTCTTGAAAGCCGCGGCCGTGGCGATCGCAGGCGCCGGGGTGCTCGCGCTCGTTGTGAACTGCAGCGACCGCCGGGTAGTGCGCGCGTAGTCGAGGGTCGCGCCGATCCACTCAGCCACTCGCGGGGCCATAGCCGCAGGGGCGTCCAGTGGGCGCCAAGTGGCGAGCTCGAGAAAGTCCGGATGGAACGCGGCAAAGTCCTCGGCGGCGACGCTGGCAAAACTGGGGGCGTGCTCGCTTGGTAGGGCGTGAACCAGACTCTGTGCTCCCGCGCCCGGTTGTCCAACGACGAGCATGAGCTCCGGCGTGGGGCTCGGTTCGGTACCGGCGAAGATCAGCGGGACCGGGTTGATGCCGCTCATGGTCCCAACTCGGCAGCGCGTTGAGACAACGAAGAAGCAAGCGTTGTAGCGGAGGTCGCATCTCGCGGATCGACTTTCCTCAACCCGCGACGCACCCTGATGATCTCATCCGACGCGGCCGAATTGCCGTCCGCAGCAGCCTCCGTTAGGCGCGCGATCACGAGGTTGGTGAGGTCGGTGAGTGCGTCGAACTGCGCAATGGTGCCCAAGAGCCAGCCGGATGGTGTGGCGGGCGGACGCATGGCCCCAAGTGTAGGCGCGAGCCACTCTTCCGCCGGAGTTCGTGATCTCGGAGAGCCGCGATCCGGATCCGCGCGGCCGCAAGCCCATCAGTAAACGGGCGGTGCGCGATGATTGCACCTCTGCGCGCGATCGCGGGATTCACCGTCGCTGCCGGATAGTTCACGATCGGCTGTATTATTTCAGAATGCTGTCGGCAACTGCCTCCCATTCCGCCGCCGTCTCCAGGCTTGGTCACGCCCTGTCGGACGCCACGAGGTCGAGCGTGCTGCTGGAACTGCGGGATGGTCCCGCGTATCCGTCGGACCTCGCCGACCGGATCGGGGTGTCGCGGCAGGTGATGTCGAATCAGCTGGCGTGTCTGCGCGGGTGCGGCCTGGTCGAAGCGGTGATCGAGGGCCGTCGGGTGTCGTACCGGCTCGCGGACCCCCAGCTCGCTCCGATGCTAGGCAGACTTCTGCAAGTGGTGTTGTCAGTGCACCCGGACTGCTGCGCCGGCGAGGGGTGCACCTGCGCATGAGTGTTCCGAAGCTTACGCAGGAACGTAATGGCGTGCTGCAGCGACGCATCCGATGGATCGTGGCGGCCACGATCGGCTACAACCTCATCGAAGCCGTCGTCGCGATCACCGCCGGTGCAGCGGCATCGTCGGGAGCGTTGATCGCGTTCGGGCTGGACTCCACAATCGAGGTGCTCTCCGCGGCCGCGGTGGCGTGGCAGTTCACCCGCCACGACCCCGAGCGATGGGAGAAAGGCACCCTCCGGGTGATCGCGGTGGCGTTCTTCGCCCTCGCCACATATGTGATCGTGACGTCGCTGTCCGCGCTCGCCGGCCGGGTCGGAGTGGAGCACAGCCCGGTAGGCATCGTGATCACGGCGGTGAGTGTGCTGATCATGCCGGTGCTGTCCTATGCCGAACGCCGCGCCGGTCGGGAGCTCGGCTCAGCGACGGCCGTAGCGGATTCGAAGCAGACCCTGATCTGCACATACCTGTCTGCCGCGGTACTCGCGGGACTGATCCTCAACTCCCTGCTCGGCTGGTGGTGGGCCGACGCGATCGCCGGACTCGTCATCGCCGGCTTCGCGATCCGCGAGGGCATCGAGGCATGGCGAGGCGACGCCTGCGCCACCTCCGTCGGAATGATCCTCGAAGACGACGAGCACTGACCATGCCCAATCGGGCGATTGCGCGTAAATGGTTCGTGGAGGGCCTGAGAACCAGGCGCCCGCACATTCAGCCCTGATGTCAGCTGCCGCTACTGCCCCCGCTGGCTGCGTCTGCACGGCGCAGTAAGAATCGGACGAGCAGGATGACGCCGGCGAAGATCGCAGCGACGATCAGGACCGCGACAACCACCGCTAGCACGAGACCGAGGGTCAGTAGAAGTCGCGTCACACCGAAAGCATGTAGTTGCAGGCTCGATGCGGCAAATCCGCCGAACATCCTCGATCCCTAAGCGAGCGATGCCCAAATGCCAGGGGTCCAAAGAGCATCGCCGCATCGCTGGAGAGAATTACATTTGTGTAACTCGCAGGTGGTCACGTCGTGCCAGATTGGGTCTCAAAGGCCACTGCATGCCCGTAGGGGCGCGTACGGCCGCCAACATGACTTCTGAGGTCACATGACCATTCTCCGAACTCAGGGCGGCGTATGTCGGTTGCACGCACTAGACTGCGAGTACACAAACAAAGCCCCGATCGGCTATCGCGAGCGGAGCTCTCAAACGGCAGATCGGGGCTGAGTTGTCTGTGATGGGACTTCTCGACTCTAAAGGCTCCATGGCCTTTACGCGAGCTGGGACGCACGTTTCGTTCGGGTGTATCTGCTTCCTCATTAGTCGGAGAGGAGCGCGCACCATGGCGAAGTCGTCGCGGTCGTCCAAGCCCTCGAAGGCCGCGCTGAGCAAGGCGGGCAAGACGCTTGCGTCGAACTCGTCGAGCAAGCCGGCCAGGTCAAAGGCTGGCTCGACGCTCGGCAAGGGCTAGAGCAGTTGAGGAGGGTCGGCGAACCCGATGTCGTCGACCCATCCTGCGCTGGACGATCTATCGCGACTCGCACTCGGTGCGCGCCGCTTCGCATCATCGACTCCTACGCGGGGCGAGAAAGCGTTTCAGCACCATGAAGATTTCATCCAACCTCGACGAACGTGAGTTTCGACGAGCGATCGAGTCACAGGTTCAGGCCGGAGCGGGCGAGTTAGCCGCGGACTGGAGCCGTCAGCTCGAGAACCTTCGGGCACAGCTGGCTGGCCATCCGGTCGAAGAGATCAAGCCTCACCTCCAGGCACTCTTCCGTCGTGGCGGGGGAACGATCTCCGATCCGGAACTTACGGACTGGGCCCAGCTCATCTCGGACAACACCCGCATCACCTTCGAGCCGGAGAAGATCCGGTGGTGAGGCGGGTGAATCTGTCTCAGCTGAAGAGTCAGCTCCGGCAGATTGAGCAGAAGCAGCGCCAGGCGATTAGCAATTACAACCAGGCGGCGCGCAAGCTCAATCAGGCGGTGAACAACTACAACAGTGCTGCGCGCGCACATAACGCTCGAGTGCGTGCGAACCAGCAGCGGCTCAACCAGGAGCTCGCTCGCCTTCGTTCGCAGCCGACCTCTACGCGCTATCCCCGGTACACCTCGTCCGTGCAGACAGTGCAGACGTCGTTCCGACGCGTCGAGGCAACCGCGGAATCCGGATCCTGGGCAGATGATCGGGGCCTGTTCGACCTCGCTGAGAGCGAAGCGGCTAACAGTGCGGCGGCGCTCAACTCGCTACTCGCCGCGCCGGAGTCCGAGTCCGACGAGGATGCGCGTCTTCGCAATACGGTGCTGACGAGCGAACTGAACGATATTGATCCAGATCTCGATAACCGGTGGCGCGGCGCACTGTTCTCGCTAAGCCCGAGGAACCCGGATGCGGCACGACATTTCTGCACCAGTGCTCGCGAGATTCTGACGAGCATTCTCAGCGATCGTGCTCCTGATGCCGCCGTCAAGCAGGTGTTGCCGGGGTTCGCGCCTACGCCGAACGGCGGGGTGTCGAGGCGGGCGAAGATTCACTACCTGCTGCGGCAGACCGGAAACGACGTGGATGGGCTCGCAGAGTTCATCGACGACGACATCGACAGCGTTGTCGCGCTGTTCGATGACTTCAACGGCGGAACGCACGGGCCCGCTGGCCGATTCGACTTTGCCCAGCTGGCAGCGCTCAAGACCCGCGTCGAGGGCGCGATTCAGTTCCTGCACCGCATCGTCGTGCACTGAATTCACGTAGAAGGGGCCACCGCCGATCGGGAGGTGGCCCCTTCTACGCCCGATGCTTATCCCTATCCGCGCAATGCTCGATTGACCGACGAGACAGCGAGCCTGGACACGCCCATTGCGATCTCGTTCTTGCGCGACGCGAGATCCCTTGCTGGCGGCCCGGGCGGCGGGGCATGCGATCGGGCAGCCACTCTAGCGACGGCCGCGATTCGACGGATGAGTCTGCGCATCGGATAGCCGCTTCAGCTCGTCAAGGCTCAAGAAGTAGGCGTCACGCGCGTAGCGATTCTTCCTGCCATCCATGATGCGGCGGTACTCCGTCAGCATGCGCATGTAGAGGTCAAGCACCTGCATGTGAGAGTTCCCGTTGTCACTCTCCTCGATTTGAGGCAACAGCTCAGTCCAATGCTTCCCGTCGCGTGTGAGGAACGCGACGTACCTCGCCATGTGTGCTTCCAGGGAGTCGTTGTGATCAAACCCTCTGAAGCTCAGGCTGTACAGCAGTTCCTCGTCTATTGAGGCCCCGCTTTCTAGCAAGCGCTGGATGCTGAATGTGATGATCCTGAACATGTCGAGGATGTCGACGACGCGGTCGCTGTCACGCTTCGACAGCTCCGTCTCGAAGCCTGCGACTTCGAGCCAATACTGCCCAGTGAACCCAGACTCGAGGATCTCCGCCTTGTTCAGCTGATACTCCTCGTCACCGTCCTCACCGGCTGCGTCTTCGGGGAGGACTCGCGCCAGGATGCGGTGCAGGAGCGAGAGCGTGAGTCTATCCCGGAGGGAAAAACTGTCTGGCGCGGGCTGATCACCATGACGCGCAGACCTCTCATCTACCGGCACCACCGCTTCGAGCAGCAAGTCGCGAACATACTCGCTGAGACTGGCCCCCTGGTCCTCGGCGATCTCTTTGAGTCGCTCGTAGACATGATCATCCACGCGCACATTGAGCATTGCCATGTCCGTATCCCTTTCATGTATTACATGTACGTGTTACCGTAACCCACGGTACCACGGCATCCAGTCAAACCGTTGTAACTGCTGGCCAGACCAGCGGACATGTGGTGTCTCGAGTTCGAATCCCCGGAACGGGCAAGCCGCCCCCAGCGGAGTGACTGCCATGAGTGGCGTGGAATTGCATCCGTGCCGCGATCCGGATTCGCAGGCAGAACCGACCAGGGGCGTGATAGCCCTGGCCGTCCCGTTCCATTGCGCGCCGCGATAGATGAAGCTCTATGCCTACTCGAGCCAGCCGCCTGGAGGACGTCGCGGCCGGCACGCGGAATCACAGATCGCCCATGCGGAGACGGTGATGGTAGTGCGAATGGCGGGTGTCGTCATCACCTCCCTGGTCACGCTGCATCGCGGCGAAGTGGTGGAAGCCCGTTACGCGGGCGCGAGCAGCGCGGGTCGCAGTGACGACTCCCACAAGGCGCGATGATGTACCCGTGGATTACTCGTTCGCCTCCTTGGGGTCCGACGGATTTGAGCAGATGGCCCAAGCGTTGGCCATTGCAGAGCTTGGCAACAATGTCAGACCATTGGGCCGCGGACGCGATAAGGGACGAGACGCCTACTTTCGGGGCGAGGTCCAGCACCCCGCATCCAACGGTGCGGGCAACTGGAATGGCTATGGTGTCATCCAGGCAAAGCACCTCGCCCGTGACGTTGACACGACCGCGAACACCGCGTGGGTGAAGAAGCACATCGCGAGCGAGCTCAAGAAGTGGCTTCCCGGCGAGAATGGCGAATCACCCGAGCGAGATGATCCGCCACAGTTCTACCTTCTGATGACAAATGCGACCTTGTCTCCGGAAGGTTACGACGCCTGCGTCGAAGAACTGCGCTCCTACGCGGGCAAGCTTCGAATGAAGGACGTCGATCTGTGGAGTGCGAGCGGCATCAGCCGATTACTTGATGACCACGTCGGTGTCCGGCAAACATATCTGCACTTCGTGGTTCCCGGGGACGTGATCGCCGCGCTCATGAGCGCGTACTCGGTCGAGGAATACCACGACCTTGGGAGGTGGATCAGCGCGAATACGGCCGTCGAGCTCGGGGATCGCCAATGGACCCGCTTGGGCGAGTCAGGACTGGAGAGCGACGAACGGCTCCGTCTCGCTAACGTGGCGATCGACGTGCCCAGTCTTATCGTCGATCCTGAGGTCGAACGGGACGTCTGGGCATCGGCGGCAAGTGTCGCGCACGTCGTAGAGCGGGCGAGCGCGCTCGCCCGGCGCAGCAGCGAACCAACGTTCCGGGGGTCGCTCATCATCGGCGGCCCGGGCCAGGGCAAGAGCACGATCGCCCAGCTCATCTGTCAGCTTCACCGTGCTGCGCTTCTTGACGGCAACGCCGCTCTGATGACTGATCAGCAAAAGCTTGTCACCGAGATCAAGGCTGCAGCTTCTCGTGTCGGCTTCAGCCTCCCCGACTATCGCCGCTGGCCCGCATACATCGAGCTTTCTCAGTTCGGCGACGAGATAGCCAAGGACGAGAGCCTGTCAATCCTCCGCTACATCGCGAGCCGAGTGCGAGTTCAAGGCGAACGTCTCACAACGGCGCAACTCCTCCGCTGGAGGCGCATGTGGCCCTGGATCGTCGTCCTGGACGGGCTTGATGAGGTTGCTCATCCGCGCACAAGAGAGCACGTGGTTCGCGCCGTCAACGAGTTCCTCACAGACTGCAATGTGGCGGACGCTGATGTTTTCATCGTCGCGACGACTCGACCTCAGGGCTATCACGGCGAACTCGATGGATTTGAGCTTGAGCAACTAGAGCTGCAACCGCTCAGCATCAGCGAGGCTCTCAGTTACGGTACGAAGTTGGCCGATGCGCGTCATGCACAGGATGCGATCGCGCGGGAAAGGGTGCTGGAGAGGCTGGCTCAAGCGGCAACAAGCGACACTACTCAACGGCTGATGACTACGCCGCTGCAAGTCACGATCATGTCGACGCTCCTCGAGCGTCTAACGCGCGTCCCTGATACCCGGCATGCACTGTTCGATGAGTACTACAGCGCTATCTACGCCCGCGAAACTGGCAAGGCCGGCTTCCTCGGCGACATCCTCGCCCGCTTCAAACACGTGATCGACTATGTGCACGAGCAAGTCGCGCTCTATCTCCATGTGCAGGCGGAGCGGCCCGGGTCGGCTGAGGCACTCCTCCTGGAGGCCGACCTTGAGATGCTCATTTTCGAGCGACTTGAGCAGGACGAACATGAACAGCATGAGGCGCGGAGACTGGTTGCAGAGCTAATCAGGGCGGTTCGGAACAGAGTCGTCCTTCTAGTGGGTCTACGCGGCGACTTGGTCGGGTTCGAGGTTCGAAGCATCCAGGAGTACCTAGCCGCCCGCGCCATCACGAGCGGGGCCGAAGAGACGGTGCTGGATCGATTGGAGCTACTAATACCGTCGTCGCACTGGCGAAACACGTGGCTGTTGGCGGCCGGCCGCTTGCAAGGGCACAGCAACCCGCAGCTTGTAGACGCACTCCTCACACGGCTCGAGAAGGCAGATCTTGCGTCCGCGCTTTCGATAGAGATAGGGCCCGGTCAGCGCCTCGCGTTGGACCTCCTTGAAGATCAGTTCGCCGCCGCAATTCCGCGGATTCGGCGGCTGCTGCTACGCAGAGCGCTGGGCGTGTTGGACCACTGGGGCGATCAATCGATCAGGAAGCTCTCGCAAACGGGGGCCATCGAGGTGGGTTCGGGAAAGGAAGCGTTCGAGCTGGTCCGTACTGCTGTTCGGCGTGGTCTTCAATCCACTGGTCCGGCCAGATCCACCACAGTTGCCCTGTTGCTCTCCTGGCAAAGAGCAACAGCAGCTGCCGGCACCCTTGCGAACTCTGAACTTGCTCAGGCGCGAGGATGGCGGCCGACCAGGGATGTTCGTCGGCCAAAGCGACGGATCGACCTCGTCATCGCCGCGGTAGGAGACTTCGCGGGGATAGATGTGGATGTTCGCGAATCGGTCGAGCGAGCGCTGCGATCCCTCAGCCGCGTATCCGTCTTGCTCGAACTGACGGCGGCTGAAGTCGCGACTCAAGCCCGTCGAAATGATCTGCAGCTCCTGCCGAGAGTTACGAGAGCTTTCCAAGACCCGGCAGTTCGCGACTGGATGATTGACGCGTCCACCCGCCTCACAGAGTCGGAGGGGGCCGCAGCGGTCTACATACGGCAATACCTACTCAGCGCGGCCGAATCGGAGCCAGTCGGGTGGCACCCCCTGATATCGCAGCCTGGGGTTGGCCTCTTCCCTTCAAGCTAGCGTTACTTCGACCGAAACGGCTGTCATCCCAAACACGCAGGGTTCATTCGTTCATTGGTCACGGCGCGACAGAGTGGAATCACCGAGACCGTTCTCGCGAACGCAGCCATTACACCTGGGCGCAAGCCGGTCGCTCACCGCACGGTCCCGTGGCGGGCGCGCTAATCCCGTAGGCAGTCCCCGGCCATAAACGTATGACCCGAACGGAGCATTGACCGATCAGGGTGCGGCATGCGGGCGTTGAAACCTCTTGCCGCCTTTCTCCCTTCCCAGGAGACTTCGGTCGGCTAGATTACCCCGCCGCTGGCGGGCGACTGAGGGGAGGAAACACCGGGATGTTGCTCACCACGACGATGCGGCAGGTGTGGCACGCGTAGGCAGTGCCCGCATCCCGCAGCACGGCCCCGCACTCGGGGCAGTGCGGGGCCACCCCGTCTGCAATCGGGTCGTCGACCATGAGATCGAAACCCTAACAGCCGGTCGGACATCGACGCTCATGCGCCCGACGGCAACCCGAGGTCCGAAACACCGCCCCGGCCAGTGCCGCCCCATTGACCAACCAGAACAACGATGCACGCAGGCACTTTACGTGAATCAGTGTTGCAGTATCGCAAAAATAGGTAACCTCGGATTATGCGTGGCGGGCTCGAGAGATGGAAGCGGGGCGTCGAGTCTCACGGCATCCGCTCCGCGATCGCCTACGCGCTGACAGGAGGATGTGACGCCTCAACACGGCTGGCGCGGGGCGTCGACGCGTTGACGGAGTACGGCGGTAAGGCAGTGGTCACCCGATTCACTGTTGCTGGCGGGAGTGTCGCCGCCGACCAGCTGAATCGTCCTCAGCTTGCCGACTGGGTCGACGGGCGCGACCCGCTCACCGGCGAGCGCCGCGGCCGCGAGCTCCTGTCACCCGAAGCCGATCTCGTGCTCGACGGCACGATCAACGCCCCGAAGTCGTACAGCCTGGTCGCGCTGCTGCATCCAAAGCTGGCAGCCGAGTTCGAAGCCCTGCAGGACCGCTTGCGGCATCGCATCATCACCACGTGGCAGCGTGAGCTAAACGCTCGTCGAGGGGCGGGCGGCAGCATCCGACAGCCACTCCATCAGATCGAGGTTGTGGAGCTCCAGCATCGGCGGTCACGGGCACTCGATCCGCACGTGCACCGGCACCTCTGGCTCAGCGTCAAGGTGCTCGGCGAGGACGGGAAGTGGTCGAACGTTGACTCTCGCGTGGCGATGCGGTTGCACACGCTCATCAACGCTGAGGGTGATGTCGCGGCCCGCACGGATCCCGAGTGGATATCCGCCCTCGCGCGACACGGCTACACGCTCGGCGCCGACGGGGAAGTCGTGCAGGTCGCACACGCCGTGCCGGCCCTGTCACGACGGTCGAATCAGATCGAAGCGAACCGCGCGGCACTTCTCGCCGAGTGGCGCGACGAGCACTCGGGACAAGAGCCCAGCCGCGACATCCTGCAGCAGATCGATCGTCAGGCGTGGGCGAGGGGGCGGCCCAGCAAGCCGAAGGGCCTGAAGGAGGATGCCTGGGAGCAGACGGTCCGCGATGAGTTGGCCGCGATCGACCCCTGGCTGCTGGCGGACCGCGCGTCCGTCGCGGTGCGGGCTGTCGACGTCGAGAGCATCGATCTCGATCTGTTAGCCGCGCGAGCGATCGTGGACGCCGATGACCGGTCGGCGGGCTATGGCGGGCGCGTTAGCTTGTTCGATCTCCGCGCGGGAGCGACGCGTGCGGTCGCGGCATCCGGGGTCGTCGCCCACCGTCACGCGCTTCAGGCGACGATCGACGCTGTCGTATCGCGTTCGCTCGCTCACACGGTCGACCTGCTCGACGACGCGGTAGACCGGCCTCAACACGTCAAGGGGTACATGGCGGCGCTCACCGCTGCGCTCAAGGTCGAGCTTGCCCGCCGGTTCGACTCGCTCAACATCGTTGGAGCCGCGCTGTCACCCGAGGCGATGCGACTGGTTTCCGAGTCAGAACTACCGCCAGGCGTCGTCCTCCAGTCCGGCCAGGCAAAGGCCGCTGGTGCCATCGCCGGCACTGACCGGCTCGTGACCATCACTGGACCGGCTGGCACAGGGAAGACGACGATGCTCCGTGTCGCACACGCCGCACTTATCCTCCAGCGTCGTGGGCTCATCGTTGTGGCGCCGACTCGGAAGGCGGCTTCGGTCGCCGGACGCGAGGTCGGTGCACCCGCCTCGTCGGTACACGCGCTGCTTGCCGACCATGGATGGCGCTGGGGGCGCGACGTCGCTGGAGCGGAAGCCTGGACACGCCTCATCCCCGGCAAAATCGACCCCACCACGGGCGCTCCCTACCTGGGATCGACCCGCTACCAAATCAACCAGGGCGACCGCATCGTCATCGACGAAGCCGGCATGCTCGACCTCCATACGGCCAACGCCCTCGCCGCGCTCGCTCACGAGACTGGCGCCGGTCTTGCGATGGTGGGTGACCATCTCCAGGCCATGCCCGTGGGCCACTCGGGTGCCATGGCGACCATGGCTCGCCGAAGCGGTTCTGTCGTCGAACTCAGCGCGGTTCATCGCTTCCGCGATCAGGATTACGCGGCGCTGACACTTCGGCTCCGAGAACCGGGATCGATGGATGCTGCGCTCGCCGTCGCCGCCGAATTGGACGATCGAGGACTCATACACCGGGTCGATGACCAGAGCGGTGCCCATAACTTGATGACCGAGGGATACTTCCGCTGGGCTGGTCAGCACAAGCGAGTGGCGCTCGTCACTGCAACGAACGAGGAAGCAAACGCCGTCAACGACGCGATCCAGCAGCGGCGGCTGGACCTAGGCCAGCTGAGTCTCAACCGGGTGGCCGTCGGACGCGGCGAGCAACGACTGCTCGAAGGCGACGTCGTGCAGACACGCCGCAACGACAGGGCCACGGACGTAGAGAATCGCGCGGTCTGGACGATCCGTCGCATCCGTCCCGGCAGCATCGACCTCGTCAGCCTCACCGACAGCGCTGACATCCGTCGCATCTCCACTGACTACGCTGCGTCGCACGTACACCTGGCCTACGCGTCCACCGTCCATGGGATTCAGGGCGAGACGACCGATGCGTCGATCGTCGGTCCGGGCGTGGATGCGTCGGGGCTGTATGTCGGAATGACCCGGGGTCGCGCTCACAATGAGGCGATCGCGATTGCCCGGACTAGGGATGCCGCCGTCGCGGCCATCGCGGAGAGCATGACGCGAAGCCCGATTGAGGTGTCGATCGAAGACTCCCGCGCGTTGGCGATGACAGAGTTGCGGCGGGCGGCGCGATTCTTTGGCGCAGAAGCCCCCGACGTCCTCGGCGGAAGGACGACGTTGCGAAGCGGGCTCGCGTCCGGGCTGTCGTGACCCAGAACCACGCAATCGCTCCTACTTCCGCTCCGGAGAGCGGCGGCTGACGGCGTTGCGCCACACAACGACGCTTCGCCGACCGCCGGCAGCTTCCCATTCCACGATGACGACGCGGTCGTTCCATCCTGCAGCTTGGGCCGGGATGCGGGAGGCGGGTTCATCTGCCCACGAAATCCACGCCCATACTTCGGGGAGCCGTCCGCGCGGTGCCCACTGGATCGGTTGCGGGCCGTACGCGTTGCTCCCGAGTGTGCAGGCCCGCCGACGTGTCGTGCTCTGCTGGATGCGCTCATCGTTGAGCGCGTCGTAGTGCGCCTCATAGCGACGGTTCTTCGTCACCCCAGACCGGGTTCCTTCCTCCGGCCGAGAGAAGAAAGTCGAATCGAGGATACGTCAGGTCGCCGACGAGCGATCGCTGCGTGCGGCGGTGAGCAAGCTCACGTGAGGCAGGTACGCCAGATCGCACGAGCGGCAGACAAACCCGCCCGCAACGTCATGCAGCGCCGTCCCACAGTCAGGGCAGGCCGGCTGGGGTGCGTGTTCGAACTCGTCCATCGGCGCTCAGGGATGGTGACCGTACTTGACCCGTGCGGCGCGCATCGTGCGCTGCTCCACCAGCCCCATCACGATCAGCCCGATGGTGGCGAGAACCAGACAGATCCATCCGCCGACGCCCGCCCACGCGCCCGCCAGGGCAGCCGGTGCCAGCTGCACCGCGAACGCTCCGACAAAAAGGGCCAGACCGAACCAGACCATGCCGTTCGATATCGCCGCGGTCCTCGCGATCCGCGCCCGCTTGCTCATGAGCCCAACCTCCCACCGCACAGACCCACTGTCTACCAAGTCACAGTGACTCCGAAGCGCCTCCCGCGCGAACTGTGGAAGGCAGCCGGCCCACGGCCGGCTGGACGAGCCGCTACGCGGCGCTGTCTTTGGTTCCCAGGGTCGAGCCGGAAACTCCGAGCCTATGCGAGCTCCACCGCCTCCGTTCCCTCCGGTCGCTCTTTGCAGACTCCACCCTCCGCTGCGCTCCAGGCTCCGCTTAGCAACCGCTCCCTTCAGGCACTACGCCGCCTCCGCCCGCACCGGCACTACGTGTCCGGCCCGACGCCGGGAAAACGGTGAGGAGAAGAAGAGATGACACGAAGCATCTTCAGCACAGTTCGAACGATCGTGAGCGTGAGAGAGGACGGGCAGTCAGACACTGGGCGGCTCATCGTCCGCCGCGAGGACGACCTGAACCAGCACGGGCGGGAGGGCTACACCCTGACCCATACGTTCACCATCACCACCCCCGAGACGATCACCGTCGTCGACACCCTGCAGAAGACCATCGAGGACTGACCCGTGAGCGAGCCGCACCCCACCACCACCGTGCGGCTCGCTCCGCGCGCCAGCCTCGTCGCTCTCTGGGACGCCGCCGAGCGCGTCAGCGCCGCCGCGAACCACGGGGACCACGCCACGGACGACAGCGTGCGCCGCGAATGGGCCGCTATCGACGCTGAACTCACCGCGCTCGGCATCCCCACCTACGACCGTCACGGCCCGTCCGGTCCCGGCCGTGCATGGTGGACCGCTCAGAACACCAATGGCCGGATCATCGGCGTTTGGGCCGAATCTTACGAAGAAGCCGTCATCCATCTCGGCGCTGCCCACAACGCCGACATCACCTGGTGCGCAGCCGACACCGACCGCGACGTCCGCAACCGATACCCGCGAGGGAAGCAGGGCGAACCGTGCATCCACCCCGTCACCGACGAACCCATCCCCGGCCCGTCCTACGCACCCCTGACCACCCTGTTCTGAAAAGAGGAGCACTCCCGTGACTGAATCCGACACGCCCACTTCCACCATCAACGCGCACGTCGAGCAGGTCGCGGCGCTCTTGCCGTTCCCGGTGGAGCTCGACGCCGACATGGGCGGCACGTTCGCGCTTCAGATTGACCTCGGACAGCGCGGGGGAGTGGACGACCCCCACGACACCGCCGGCATCGACCCCGACAACCCCTGCTGGTGGATCGACATCGAAGGAGGCGAGAAGACCTTCATCTCCGACTACGGCCTCGACGCCGATTCCGCTGCCGTCGCCTCCTGGATCGCCCGCGTAGCCAGCGCGGAGAACTGCCCTGCCGCGGGGTCTCGGCCCGAGCAGCGCGTCCGGTCGATTCTCAGCGCGTCGTTCTCAACGGACGCCGCTGCCTCCGGGCCGGTTGCGCAGCAGCCCCAGATCGAAGCTCCACGGCCGCCTACGAGAGACACCTACGAGCGATGACCCGCATGGATGTCACGAGAGAGGCACTCTGCAGCCCCAGAACTGCCATCGCCGTCAATCCACGGTTCGCTGACGGTCCCTGCGAGACTGCTGGTATGCCACCCCGTGTCCCGGCCCCCGCAACGTCGGAGACCGCCACGCCGCGCCCGTTGAAGCGAACGCTGAAGAGCTCGGAGGTTCTCGCGCGTGCGCAGTCATTCCCTCGGCTTCGGTATATGGGCAGCAAGTACGCGCTTCTCCCACATCTCGAACGTGTATTTGCGCAGGTTGGAGGAACCACCGCGGTCGATGCTTTCTCGGGCTCGGGTGTGGTTTCTTACCTCCTCAAAGCGCAGGGTTTCGCGGTCACCAGCAACGACTTCATGAACTTCAGCTCCACCGTTGCTCGCGCCACCGTGGAGAACTCCCGAGAGCTTCTGCCCCTGGACGTCGTGAACAAGATCTGCGGACCGGCTGCCGACGACCGTGATTTCATCAGCCGCACGTTCCAAGACCTTTACTTCACCGCCGAAGACCTGGAGTTCCTCGACTCCGCGTGGTCTCACATCGACGATCTCCCGGGTTATCAGCGTGACATCGCAATCGCTGCACTCGTCCTCTCTGCTGCGCGCAAGCAGCCCAGAGGGGTGTTCACCTTCACCGGAACCCGCTATTCGGACGGTCGACGCGATCTGCGCCTCTCTATGCGCGACCACTTCGCTGAGCGAGTCGCGGAGTACAACGCGACAGTGTTTGATTTGGGAACGACGAGCACCGCGGTGTGTGGTGATGTGTTCGACCTGGGAGCTGAAGCTCCTGATCTCGTTTACCTGGACCCGCCCTACGCGCCTCCGCGGGATGACGCGGACTACATGAAGCGGTATCACTTCCTCGAGGGCCTGAGCCGGTACTGGCGTGGAGTCCAAATCATGGAGCACACCAAGACGAAGAAGATCGAAAAACGCTTCACCCCGTTCGCCTACAAGAGAAGCATCGAGGATGCCCTCGCGCGCACGTTCAGGAAGTTTGAGGAAGCCGGCGCGATCGTCATGTCGTACTCGTCGAATGCCCTCCCCGGAGTTGACCGGATCGCCGAGCTTCTGCGGGAGGTCAAACCAAACGTCGAGGTGCAGGCAATCGATCACACCTATCACTTCGGTACTCACGCTTCCGCGACGCGGCGAAACGTGTCCGAGTACCTCTTCATTGGCCGAAGCTGATGGCAGCGGACATCCCCACGTTCGACCAATACATCGCGACCCTCGGAAGACTCACAGCACACATCGATGTGACGGCGTCGACGCCGGAAGCGGAAGAGATCAGAGACGCTTCGGACAGTCTGCTGGCACTCGAACCGTTGAATGCTGACACACTCGCCGAATGGGCCCGCGAACACTCCATCCGGGTACCCGTGCTCGGCCTCGTCGTCGGCTTGAGTCAGGAGCGCCTCAAGAACGTCCTACGCGACAGGTTCGACACAACCGGTTGGACGACTCTGGCGCGCACGCGCCCCACCGATCTCATCGAGTGGCTCGACGAAGACTTCGACCTGATCCGGCAGTTAGACCTTCAG
This sequence comes from Microbacterium sp. SLBN-154, assembly GCF_006715565.1. Classification (NCBI taxonomy): domain Bacteria; kingdom Bacillati; phylum Actinomycetota; class Actinomycetes; order Micrococcales; family Microbacteriaceae; genus Microbacterium; species Microbacterium sp. SLBN-154. The sequence continues at coordinate 214,998 of NZ_VFNL01000001.1, read as the reverse complement.
CGCTCGAGACACTACGGACTCGGAGACATACTGATCGCCCGCGCCGGAACCCGGGTCACCGCAACACGGGCTGGCGCCTCGGGGCGCAAAGTCGAAGACGAGATAGAAGCCATAGCAGCTGGGCTGGGACTGCCCTACCAGACCCGCACCCGCTTCACCGGACGGAACAATCAGACCGCACCATGCGACCTTGTCGTGCCGGACACCGGTGACGCGCAGATCGTCGTCGCCGCGAAGGGGTTTGACAGCACCGGTTCCAAACTGACCGACGCGGTACGTGAGATCCAGGAGATGGCAGCGATCCGGAAGCCCTCCCAGTACGTCCTAGCGGTCATCGACGGAATCGGCTGGAAATCGCGCATCGCGGACCTACGACGCATCCACCAGCTCTGGGTAGACCGCGATATCGACGGGATGTACACACTCGCCACGCTTGACGTATTCCGAGACGACCTCGAAGAAGCAGCCCGACTCCGTCATCTGATGTAGACGCCGGACCTGTGCCAGCGCAGCGCGCGGCTGGCGATCAGACCGCCGACGAGCATGGATACAGCCGCTGTCGCCCACACGGCATTGGCGCGAAGATGACCGCGAAGGAACGGTAGAAGGAAAATCAGCTGGCCGGCAACCGCGAGCACTGTCACAACCACGCGCGTGCCCGTGAACAAGGCTAGGGATGCCGCAATCAATGAAGCCGCAGTGAGGCCGACGTACAGTGCCGTGATCGCCGTCATAGTGCCGGCTGATCTTGGCGTTATGAGAACCTGATCCGGAACCGCGTCGTTCACCATGTGCGCTCCTCGATCCAACAAAGGCTACCCATCCAAAACGAACAGAGCCTGGCTGCGGGAGCGTGGCATCGCGGCGACGATCCCTGAACGCGACGACCAGATCGCCCATCGCCGCAAGCGTCGTGGCGGGCCGATCGACTTCGGCGACGCGCAGCGAGACCGCTACCGCGGCCGCAACGTCGTGGAACGCTGCTTCAACAAACTCAAGCAATGGCGCGGCATTGCGATGCGCTCAGACAAGACCGCCCGCATCTACCATGCCGGCCTCTGCCTCGCAGCCACCCTCCACTGGATCACGAGCAGCAGGTCCCACCTGTTCTAGTGTCGATCGGGTGGCATCGATCAGAAACATCTCGGTAGGGCTCCCCGTCCGCTCAGGCCACGTGCTCCTGCTGGACGGATTTGACCGAGTGAAGGGCGCGGCATTCCATCGCGCGATCGGTGGCGGCATCGAGTTCGGCGAGACTGCCGAGGCCGCTCTGCGCCGAGAGTTCGCAGAAGAACTCGGCGTCAAGCTAGATGGCGTCAGGCTTCTCGCGGTGGTCGAGAACATCTTCGAATACGAAGGAGAGCCCGGCCACGAGATCGCCCACGTATTCGCCGTCGACTCAACCGATATCGATGCAATACCGCTCGATGCGCAACTCGAAGTCCTCGATGAAGGCAGTCCCGTCCGATGGGTGCCGATCGATGGCGTGAGCCGACCCTTCTACCCAAACGGAGTCGCCGAGGCCCTGAATGGGCTTACCCAACCAGCATGACAACAGCCACCCACCGGCTTTAGCAACACGGCCTAGAGCGGTCCTTCGCATCATCAGACACTCAGTAGGGACTGGGGGGCGAAGTTCGCGGTTCGCACCACGTCCGTCACAGATCTCGGACGCTATGCGTCTCGTATTCCTTCCCTATTGCGACGTCTCATTCACGAGTGTCGTTCGCGCAGCACGTACACCCTGAGCGGCTCGTGTAGGCGAGATCTCAGCGCAGTTCAGGTGATGTGCGAGTCTCAGAACTAAGTCTCGCTTCCCCATGCCGCCGACCGCGCTTCGCCGATGGTTCTGAGACACGTCGTAGCGAGAGAAGAGGCTCCTCAGCTGCGCTCACTGCTCAGGAGATTCTCAAGCGAAGAGCGGCGCGGGAGTACGATGACTCCCGCGCCGCTCTCCTGTCCTGATGGGTCAGCGCGCAACCCCAGCACCGGCGTACGAGGCCGGTGTTGCTACCGGCCCCGAGGCGTGAGTCTCGGGGCTAGTTGCTTTTGGGGCGCGTGCCACGTCGACGCTCGTGTATCTGAGTGAGGCGCCGACGGTGTCCGCGACGATGTCTCGCGTCTCGCGAGTCTGGCCGGTCTCCTTGTCTGTGTACGACCCGAACCGAAGATCGCCGGCGACGAGCACGCTGTCTCCCTTGCGGAGCGACTCGGAGACGTGGCGCGACTGCTGACTGAACACCACCACGCGGTGGTAGACCGTGCCTGCGTCTTCCCACCGACCTGTCGTTTCGTTGAGACGGCGGTCGTTGACTGCGACCGTGAAGCGGGCGTACTCGTTGCCCGCGTCACTTGCTCCGTGTTCAGGGTCACCGGTGAGGTTGCCCTCGATCGTGACCGGGATTTTCGTGGCCATCTTTCTTCCTTTCTGAAGTGGCACCGTGCGGTGCCTCAGTGAGCGTGGCTCTGTGTGATCCACGCGTCCCACTCCTCCTCAGCGGCCGCCTTCGGCCACGGGCGGGAGGGATGCTCTCTGTGTCCGTTGCTGCATCCGCCGGCGTATGCCTTCGCCAGCCGCTGCATCGCAAGAGCGAGCCGCTCGTGCCATCCGATCGGACCGTTGCCGCTGTCAGAGGGGTCATAGGCTGCTCGATGGGCGCAGTGGAGGGCCGAGATTTCCTCGACGAGCTGGCCGTGCCGGAACCAGCAGGGCGGAACGATCGTCTCGGCGACGCGGTATCGACGCACGAACCACTCGGTCCAATCACGCAATGCTGCCCACTCGCCGGGTGCCTGCTCGTCAGTCATGGTGCGCCAGTTCGTCGCACGTCCGCCGATCACCGCCGATGGCCCGCGGCTCGGCCGTGGGTAGTCATCAGGGAGCTGCGGCAGACCCGCCGCGTCGTCCGCGAATAGGCGGCTGGGCTCGTAGTCGTCGCCAATCACCGCGTCTCCTGGGAGTTGAGCGCCTCACGAATGCGCGCAGCAGCGATCGCGGTCGCGTCGCGCCGGTTGCGTTGGCGCGCAAGGACCGTGTCACGGTCGATCAGGCGATGGACAAGGTCGTGGCAAGTCGGGTGCATCGCCACCAGGTCTGCGTGCCTTTCCTGTGCCCGCCACCTCCCGGCGACGAGAGTCACCCCCGCGTAGTCCAGATGGTGAAGTTCGAGATCCGATGCGGATGCCGCGCCCCCGCAGACTCCGCACGTCGGGGTCCGCCCGCGGCGCTGTTCCGTCAGGAACCATCGATTTCGGCGGGCAAACCATGCCCGAGACCGGAGGAAATCGGACCGATAGGTGGTTAATCCCGTGACGCGACGATTGCTCATTCTCGCGCCTCGGTCTTCGCCCCGTCGTGAGCGGTGTGGCCTGTCACCGGTCGATTCGCGGCGTCGCGGAACACTCCCTGCTGCTCTTGCTCGGTCGCGCGCTTGCCGGACTGGATTGAGCGCGCGTCGCGGCGGTCGTCCCATCCGGCGAGGTCGAGGAGCACGCCACGGCGGTTGCGGTAGGCGAGGAGGCCGGTGGTCTGCGGCATCCGTCGAATCTCGTCGACTGACATGAGCGGTCGACGTTCGTGTTGTTCGCTGGTGTTGTGGCCGGCTTCGCGGGTCGACCACGAACGTTGGGTGCGCCGGGTATCGCGTGAGCCAAGCAGCGTTTCCACATCGCGAAGGTGGTCGACGTGGGACGCGCCGCCGAGCAGGACCTTCGCGGTTGCCGCAGCCCAGATGGTGTCGGCCTCGGCGCGAGACCACGCCGTCTCGGCTTGCGAGAGGGCCTGCAGGACAACGAAGGTGCAGATGCCTCGCCCGCCGCCGTCAGCCATCACACGCGGCAGGTTGCCCCACCGGAACATGTTGGCGATCTCGTCCAGGATCAGACCGAGCGGGAGAGCGAGACGCGAACCAGGTGAAGCGAGCGCGCGGACTCGAGCGACCTCGACGATGTCATCGACGATTGCCCCTAGGAACCCGCCCATTGCGGACGCGCCCGACGATGAGCCGATGAGATACAGGGTGTTCGAGGCCTGTAAGAACTCGCGCGCGTCGAACACGGGGTCGCCCGGCCGTGGCATGAGCGCGTCACGGATTTGGGGGACTGCGAGTGGGGCGACGGCGCCGGACACTCCGAACCAGATGGATGAGACGAGCTTGTCGTCGCCCGCGATCGTTGCCTCGAGGCTATCCGCCCACCCCGGCGCGCCCCCGTCGCGGAGATAATCGATCGCGTCACGGGCGAGGGTCGGGCTGTTGCCCCACGAGTAGAGATCGCCGATCGAGCATCCACCGACAGCCGCGGCATGCAGCAGCCGTCCGAGAACGACGCCCGAGGCCTGCGCCCACTCGGCGTTCGTCGACGAGGTGCCGAGTGCCGTCCCGGTGATGATCGCGGTGCCGCGCTGCATCGCCACGAGCGGGTCTTCGCACCCGGTAAGCAGGTTGATGCGGAGAGGGTGGCGGGTGCCGGAGAGCCCTTGGGGGTCGAAGACGTGCACATCGCCGCGGCTCTGTCGCATGCGCATCGAGGCGGTGAGGTTGTCGTTCGTCGTCGAGGTCGTGACCAGCGGGCCCGACCAGTCGAGGATCGCTGAGATCAACACTCGGTATCCCTTGCCCGAGCGCGGCGGCCCCTCGAGCGCAACGGAGTCTTCGATCGACACGTACACGTCCATGCCACGCGACTTCCCGACCCGCCATCCCACGTCGGACGGCAGCGGGTGCGTCAAATCGGGTCGCAGCTGACCAGCGCGCTTGAGAACGGCCCTCGCGGACAGGTGCTCGCGGATTTCACCCGTGCGCGCGAACCCGGGGCGCGTGCGCAGATCGGCAATGAAAGACGCATCCGACTGTTGGTACTGCCGAACCTTGACCAGGATGAGGATCACCAGCACGCCGACGGTGATCAGGGCGAGCGTGTCGGCGACGCGGATTTGCCAAAGGGGAAGCGCGCACCCGGCGGGCGCGGTGTAGGTTGACAGGTCGCCGGTGAGCGCGAGCCAGAGTCCGGAAAGCGGGCCCGACCCCAGACCCCGTTCGCCGCAAACCCAGTAAGTAATCGCGTCCGCGATGAAGGTCGTCGCCAGTCCCACCACGGCAACAACCGCAATGAGGATGGCGATCAGCTTGCCGAGCAGTCCCTGGTTCATCGCGCGTTCTCTCCCCGCCTGAGCGCTAGCCGGTCCGGGTCGTCCCGTGCTGCGTTCAGCCAGTCGGTGCCGAGCTCCGCGGCATCCATCAACGGAGCATTGGCATCGAGGTGGTCTGCGGTCTGCACAGCTTCGTCAGTCTTGAACAGCTCGTACTCCCAATCGGTGGACGTCGCGAAGCAGTCGACGAGGTAGGAGTATTGACCGACGTATGCGAGAAACTGTCCCTTAGCGAGCTGTCTCGCCATGTCGACATGCGGGGCCGGCATACTCAGGCGCTGGCGAAGGCTGGTCTGCTCCTGGTGGTTGACGCGGAAGATGAACTTGTTCTCGATGTCGCCGACGATCGAGTACGCGAGGTTACGTTCCTGCGAGTCGGCGTCGCCCACGGCGTCGAGATCGCCCATCTTGTGCAAGATGACGATGTTGCTGATCCCGTAGTGGCGCGAGAGCTTGAGCCACTGCTGATACATCTGCAGAGCAGCGAGAGAGGTCATGTCGCGCCATCCCTCTTCTCGGATGACGTAACGCGTGCGTTTCGCCGAACGGTCGGAGACGACCGCCTGGATCCACGCCGTCGTGCACACCTGGGTGAGCTGTGCCACGAGATCACCGCGCGAAAACAGCTCAGAGGTGTCGACCACAACGATTGGAGCATCCTGATCGAACGACACCGTGGATTCGTCCTCGAACAAACCCGACAGGTCGCCGTCAACGAATCGGCGTAGCACGAAGCGCGGCTGCACTGCGCCTTCGGAGAGCCGGAAATCGCCGCCGGTCTCGGCGACCATGAGCCCGAGTTGGTCGTAGACGCCACGGAGCGTCGGGCGGTCATTGGTGTCATGGATGCAGCGGCCAAGCGCTTCATGCATCGCCGCGTGCTCGACGGCGGTGAGGCGGGTCTTTCCCAGGGCCATCTCGACGAGGGCGATGAGTGTTGCGATGCGGCGTTGTCGGACCATCTGTTCGTGTTGGTCGTCTGTTGAGTTGCTGCGCCGGGGGCCACGGTCGAGCGGATTGAGCCGGGCGGAGGTGCCGTCGCCGAGACGGATGACGGTGCCACCAGGGATGGCGTCGGCGATGACGACCCACTCACCCTTCGCGTCAGAGGGGACGACGGCCTGGTGTCCGAATGCGAGTGACCGGGTGACCAGGGTTTTCACGGCGGCGCTCTTCCCTGCCCGGTAGGCGCCGAGCACGAGGATGTTGGTTGAGAACGATCCGCGCTCGGTGACGTCGGTATAGGACTCCCACGGGGAAAAGTGCCACAGGGAATCAGCGTTTAAGTCGACGCCGACGATGGGGCCACGCGAGCCGAGGCCAGCGTCGGCCACGAACGGGTAAATCCCTGCGATGTGCTGAGACGTCGCCTGATGGGGTGGAACGGAGGGACGAACGAGGTTCCAGTAATTGTCGTTTACCAGGCCGGGGCCGAATGGACCGGGGACGGCTGGCTCGGGGAGTCCACGCTCGCGTCGTGGAGGGCGGGCATCCGGGCGCCTATGTTCGGCGTCCCAGACGGCTCGTCGGAGGGCGCGGCGTTCCTCGTCGGTGAGGCCGGCCGGAGCAAAGACGACGGCACGGCGAGCCATCACTTCATCCCCAAGCCGATGGGCAGGGCATTCACCATGAGCGCTTCCGCCTGCTGGCAGTACAAGATCTGCGCCTCCATCCCCGCACGCGCGAGCGCGTTGCGCATGCCGGCGATGGCCTGGTCAAGGTGCTCTTCGTTCGGGGCGCTCACTGTGAGATATCCGCCGTACCGGAACTCGCCGTGACCTGCGACGATCTCCTCCTCTTGCTTCTCAAGGGCGGCCCAGTCCGCCGCATCCGCGGCAGATCCATCCGCGCCTCGCTTGGCGCGAAGCCGCTCGTTGCCGCGCCACACCTTCTTCTCGTCGCGGATGCGTCGCAATGCACTCGCCACGGGGACAGGAGTGAGAACAAGAGAGAAGATGTGGGTGACGGCCGCATGCGTGTGCGGATGCCGCGCGAACACCAGGGGGGCCACGAACCCCACCGGCGCGTCGGAGCGTGGCCACTCGTGAATCCACATGGTTGTGTGCACGCCGGAGTCGGAGCAGACGATTCCGTTTCGTCCCTTTGGCTCTTCCAGATACATGGGGCCGATGGCGGAGGGGTCTACGCCGCCACGGATGTCGGGCCGGTTCTGCACATTCGGCGCCGACTCCGGATCCATGGCTAGGCGGCTGAGCGCAGCGAGGTCACGCGAAGATAGCCAGCGCCGCACCTTGACCTTCGCCGACTGCAGGGCGTCGGCGAGATTGCTGGCCTCTAGCCGCGCGAGGTCGATGATCGCGTCCTTTCCACCCCCGAGTGCTTTCACCTGCGGAGCGAGAGAGACGAGGTCGAGGGTGAAGGTCAGGTAGTTGCGATGGGCGACCGCGAACCGCTCCGAGCGATTCATCACTTCCTCGTAGTTGGCAGCCGCGGGCGATGAGGGGTTGAGTCCTCGGCGGCTGACGACCGTGTCATAGTGGTCGCGCGCCGTTCGGATCGTCGTCGGGAGAGTGCGCTCCTGCAGGGTGATCCGCTTGATTCCGGCGCGCTGTGTGAACGAAGCGAGGACCTTGGACCACTGCTGCGCGAGATCAAACCGTTCTGGAGAGTCGTGCATGAGGAACCCCTGCACCTCGAGTTCGGCCGTCACTGACACGCTCCGGTCGTGGGGGTTGTAGACGCACGCGATGCCGTCGCTCTCCCAAAGTTGCAGTGACGCGCGCGTTCCGGGCAGGTTGAGCGTGCCCATGAGCTTGGGCTGCTCGGGCCGGAAGGTGTAGGCGGTCGCCCCCATCGCGTGGCGCACCTGCTTCATAGCCCACGTCCCCGCCATCCGAGGTGCCGAGATGCCGTGCACGGTCATCAGCGCCGTCGCGCCGAGTACGAGATAGAGAGGGGCCATCCACAACAGCCCGAGTGGCCCGAATCGATTGACGCTGATGAGGATGACGACGCCAGCGGCGGCGATGAATGCCAGCTGCCAGGGATCCATGCCGAGCACCACGCCTTGCCGTGATCGACGGGGGAGCCGGACTGGGCGGGTCAAGTCAGAGGTCGAAGTCATCGCGGACTCCTTTCAACGGGGCGCGGAGTTGATGGTGGTGCGGCGGGCTGCGGCCGCGCAGGTGACGTGGGTCGCGGCGTGGATGCAGCACTTCTTTCTGCTGGACCGCTTGTGGTCGTCGGGGCCGACGGCGTCGAGCCCGAACGTGTCTGAGGCCCTCGCGCCGAGGGTGCTGTGCCGGCTGTCGCACGCCCCCCACTCGTGCTTACCCCCGCAGGGGCCGAGCCGAGTCGGGTTGGCAGCTGCATGGCCGAGCGAGAGGCGGAGGAAGCGACCCTCCCGGCACCCGAGCCGAGTCGGCTGCCGATGCCATCCGCGGCGACCGCGCCAACGAAGCTGAACAGTCCAAAGATCGCAAACGGTGAAAACGCAACGAGGGCGAGTCCGATAAGCAGTGGCCACGCTTGCGGGTCCCAGATCGTCTTCACCGAAGCGAGCCCGTTGATGATGAGGGTGACGAATCCGACGGTCAACGGGCCGGTGAGCAGCAGAACGACAACCGCGGACACGTAGCGGACGACCCACTGCGGCCCGACCCCGCGGACGGGGAACAGCATCCATGCCACGGGCCCCACCGCGATCAGTGCGGCCAACACGATGTTGCGGAACGCGAAGACCAGCGCCAAGAGCAGCATGGCGATCAGCAAGAGGCCGTGGATGAGGAAGGCGAAGAAGTAGTTCGCTTGCCCGCCGGCCCACATGACGCTTTGCAGGGTCGTGAAGATCTCGAACGGGCCTTGCCCGCCGAGGATGTACCACGTCATGTCGTCGATCGCGTTCAGGAGATGCCCGGTGACCCACAGCGTGAGCGGAACCGCGGGGATCGCGATGAACGATCGGAGGAGTGCGCCGACGAGCTGCTCACGATCGCCGGAGACTATCGCCGCCGCGAACGCCCACACCATGGCACCGAAGAGCACCATGAGGATCGCCCACTGCCAGAACGACCATTCGCTGACCGCTGCTGTCCATAGCAACGTGCTCGTATCGAACTGCATATTCTGAGCGACGAGGAACATCATTCCGGTCGCGCTCAGCGCTATCCCTCGGCCGGCGTTCTCAAACGTGACGCACACGACGTCGCCGATGCTGCAGCCGTACGCAACGGTGATGGGCTTACCGCCCGACGCCTTGAGGGCATCAACATGCCCCTCGTAGGTCGTGCAGACGGTCGCGCGGGTCCCAACGGAGATGAGTCCAATCAAGCACTGCTGCGGTTTGACCAGTGACGGGTCAGTGGGAGTGCAGCTGATCTGTCCGCCGGCCTTGAGGCACTTGACCGGGTGTGACGGTGCCGACCACGTTTCGCCGGAGATTTCGGTCGCTGTCGTGGCGCGCGGGGACGCGGCATCCGCTTCGACTGCCAGCGCAGGCGACAGCGCGCCGACCGTGAGAGTCAGCCCGAGGGCCACCCCGGCCGCGATGGTGCGCCACAGCTTCATCAGAAACCGAAGTCGAAGTTCACAAACCAGGCGAAGAGCCCAGATGCGGCGCCGAGGACCGCGGCGGCTATGAAGATCCAGAGGATGTTCTCGCCGGCCCACGTGCGGACTCGGTCGGAGGCGAGGCCTCGGAAGGCAAGGGCCGCCCCGGCGATGATCAGCATGATCAGCACCACGAGCATCGCACCGGCGAGGATGTAGGACGCGATGACCTGGAATCCCTGGAAGAAGGGCGCAGAGAAGTCGGGTTGGATGTCGGGGATGTCGACGTCAGTCAGGACGATGCCGGTCACAGGGGGTTCCTTTGTTCGTGGTCAGGTCAGGAGGATGCCGCGCGCGGCCATGAACGGGACGGGGTCGATCGATAGCCCGTCGTGTATGACTTCGAAGTGGAGATGGCACCCGAACGAACGGCCGGTGTTGCCCTCGGCGCCCAGGGGCGTGCCGGGGGTGACCGCTTGCCCTTCGCTGACGCGGAGCGAGCCCCACTGCATGTGCCCATAGAGGGTGATGAGGCCGTCGCCGTGGTCGATGCGGACGGTGTTGCCCCACCCGCTGAGGGCACCGGCGCTGAGCACCGTGCCAGGGCCGGCGGCGAAGATCGGTGAGCCGCATCCCTGGGACATGTCGTAACCCTTGTGCTGGACCGAGCAGAACCCGCATCCGGTGACGGGGTTGTGTCCGAACCCTCGGCCGAAGGAGTACGGGCCGGCCATAGGGAAGCCCCAGTCGCCTTGGGCTGTCGGGACTGGGCGTGTGGTGTCGGGCCCGTTTGCGATCGAGCTGCCTGCGATCGCGAGCGGGATCGCGATGAGCGGGGTGGCGGCGAACGCCGATATGAGGAGAACGAGGGTCAGTGCCCCGATCGCGACCTTGCGACCAATCCTCGTTTGGCCGAGGGCGGCGATCGCGGTGACCGGGGCCGGCATGTCAGGGCTCCACCGGCTCTGAGAGCAGTCGGACCACCTTGCAGTCCCCGGCGGCCTGGCTGGAATCGGGCGTGGGAACAGATGCCTCTCCGCACAGCACCTGCACGCTGAGGCGGGTCTGCTCCTCGTATGAGACCTCGCCGCCGGCGCCGTCGGAACGCGTGAAGGTGATGGTGATGTCGGCTGTGCCGCTCGACATATCCCCCGACTGGTCCTCGGGGACGGGCGAGAAGGCGACGTCACCGGTCGTGACGGCGCTGACTCTGCCGTCCTCGCCTGCGAGAGAGTCCCATTCCGCTTCAGGCAGAACGACTGTCTGGCGCATCTCAAGTTTCGCTGCTTCTAGTTCGGCGATACGGTCGGCCTCTGATGCGTAGCGCGTGTCGGGTGTGAACCACGTACCGAGGTAGGCGATCCATTCCTCGTACTCGGCCTTCGTGGTGTCGAAGGTCCCCGCGGCGGCGAGCGCCGCGCGGACGTAGGTCTCGGGATCCGTGGTGATGGGTTCGGGGACCAACCCGCGCTTTATGACGGACTCGTCGACCACCGCGGTTTCGGTCGTTGGAGTTGGTTCGAAATCGCTCGTGCGTGTCGACGTCAGGTCGGGGGAACTAGGAGTGGAGTCGGCGTTGCTCAGCGACACGATGATGAGTGCCGCAATACCGATGATGAGGACGATTGCGCCGATGACCGCCCACGCGATGCCGCGCCGGTTCGTTCGTGCTGTCATGATCGCTCCTCGCCTTCGAGAACAGCGAATGCGCTGACCCACGTGACGAGTCGCGCTACACGCTGTCCCGGCATCCTAAGCACGCAAGGGGTAGATCGTAAAAATACTTCTGATCGGGGATTTATGGCATGCACAGCAAGAGCGCGAGGAGCTCGGGGGGTTGGCATCGTCGCGTTAAGTCCCGATGCTATGTCGGCCCTCAGGGCGGTGTCTGTAGGTCTTTTGGGGGACAAGGGCGAGCGCGCCGATCGAGCATCGTGTGCTCGAAGGGGCGCCGCGGACCTTGACATGAGTGCATGGTACATAGCTACACTCAGGTGAGCAAAGCTTTTTTTCATGCGGTTATCTGGACGGACCCGTAGGTCTATCGAGAGAATGGAGCGTGCCCAAGTACGCCCGCCCCGCGAATAGTGATCGCGCGGAGGACCCCATCGAAGCGTTCGGCAACCGGCTACGAACCGGGATCATCGGATACCTCAGAGAGCATCCGAACTCGTCTCGCGCCGAGATCTCCGCTGCACTCGGGGTGCCCTCACCGACCGTCTTCAACGCGCTAGAGAAGATGTTGGATGCCGGGCTGCTCGTGGCTGATCCCCCGCGTGACCAGTGGGAGCGCGGGGGGCGCGTGCGGTACAGCGTGGACGGGCAACTCGTGTCGCTGCTCTACCTTCAGCTCGGGCAGGCGCTCGGTGAGGTGTGACGGGTTCACGACTATTGCCTGATGCAACTGCTCGCTAAGCGACCCTTCCGCTGATACGTCGCTCGACGGTCCGGTGCTTGGCAGTGTCGCCGCCGTCGCCAAGACGGCCCATAGGGGAGAGGTAGCACCGTGACGCGTGACGGCTGTATGCGCGAAGTCGCGCTCAATCGAAAACGCAGTTCGCCGACTACAAGCGATGTCAGCTTCACACGCAATCACGGGATCCGAGGCAGAACGGTGAGGAGAGCGATACACGCGCGGCCGGCAAGGGGGACCCTTGTCAAACGAGGCGGCTGCGTCAACCGGCCTCGTGCGAGGAGTCCGAGATTGCGAGGAAATGATTGCTGCGGTGGCTCCTAACCCGGCTGCCCCCTCGACTGTTCCGTGCACCGGGAGGCTCATCGATGGCTACTGCGCTGGGATGCGCGCCGCGGTGGTCGCCTCGGCTTTGCGGGAGACTCCCGATTGCCCGGGATGGCGCACTGGTCGTCGATAGGGGAACTAATGCAACGCCCCGGAAGCCCGACCGGACACACCTGTCCAGACGTTCGTGTCCCAATGATTTAGGAAGTTACTGTGATCGGGACAAGGTGGCGGAGTTGTGTGACGTGACGTGGTTGGAGTTCGGCGAGGGTGGAGACGCCGAGGAGTGCCATGGTGCGTTCGATCTCGCTGCGGAGGATGGTGATGGTGCGGTCGACGCCCTGCCGGCCGCCGGCCATGAGTCCGTAGAGGTAGGCGCGGCCGATGAGGGTGAATTTCGCGCCCAGGGCGAGGGATGCGACGATGTCGGCGCCGTTCATGATGCCGGTGTCGACCATGATCGTGGCGTCCTTCCCGACCTCGCGGACCACCTGCGGGAGAAGGTGGAACGGCACCGGGGCGCGGTCGAGCTGGCGGCCGCCGTGATTGGACAGGATGATGCCATCCACTCCGCTGTCGACGAGGCGAGCGGCGTCCGCGACGTTCTGCACCCCTTTCACGACGAGTTTCCCGGGCCACATCGAGCGGATGAGGTCGAGGTCGTCGTAGCTGATGGTGGGGTCCATCGCGGCATTCAACAACTCCCCGACGGTGCCGCCGGTGGTGCTGAGGGATGCGAACTCGAGCTTCGGGGTGGTCAGGAAGTCGATCCACCACCACGGCCGGGGGATGGCGTTGATGATCGTGCCGAGCGTCAGTTGCGGGGGGATGGAGAATCCGTTGCGCTTGTCACGGAGCCGTGCCCCGGCGACAGGGGTGTCCACGGTGAACTGCAGGGTGTCGAAACCGGCCTTCGCGGCGCGCTCCACCAAGCCGAAGGAGATCTCACGCTGACGCATGACATACAACTGGAACCAGTTGCGTCCCATCGGGTTCGCGGCTTTGACGTCCTCGATCGAGGTGGTCCCGAGGGTGGACAGCGTGAACGGGATCCCCGCCGCGCCCGCCGCCGAGGCCCCCGCGCTCTCCCCCTCGGTCTGCATCAATCGGGTGAATCCGGTGGGGGCGATCCCGAACGGCAGCGCCGAGGGACCCCCGAGGATCTCACAGGAGGTGTCGACCTCGGGCGCGGGACGCAGAACGTCGGGGTGGAACTCGACATCCTCGAACGCCTGCCGCGCCCGGTGCAGTGAGATCTCGCCCTCGGCGGCGCCGTCGGTGTAGTCGAAGGCCGCATTCGGCGTGCGACGCTTCGCGATCACCCGCAGATCCGCGATCGTCAACGCCGCCTCGAGTCGACGCTTCCGTCCGTTGAACTCGGGACGTTTGAACTGCATGAGCTCCAGCAGCTCGGCGGGGCGGGGAAGCTGACGGGTGACCATGGTCACTCCTTCTCAGGGCGGGGATCGTGGTGGCGGAGTTCATGGTTACGGGCGACGAGATTCCAAAGGTCTTCGAGCGATCTGTCGAGAGTGCCGCGTTCGGGACGCGGCGCCTGGGCGGTTTCCCACGCGACGGCGAGGGTCAGTGCTGAGTCCGGCCGGCGCCTCGTGCTGTCCAGATGACGCTCGCGGAACTGCGGGAGATAAGGAGGCCCGTTCGGTTTAGGAAAGTGGACCGACGCGCCTTGACCCTGCCGTCTCCGCGGCATACAGGCCGCCGCGACCCGATATGCGCAACCCCCAAGCGAGTGTTGCGCATGACCTGCGATGTGGCCGAGTGAGACATCACCCCACTTTTGGCCTGAGCCTGAGCGCCTGCATGCCACCGTCAACGGCGAGTGCGACGCCAGTAGTAGAGCCGGCGCGAGGGCTGACAAGGTAGGCGACGGCGTCAGCGACTTCCGCGGCAGTGACGAGCCGGCCGTGGGGCTGACGCGATTCGAGGGATGCGCGCTCGGTGATGGGATCTGGTGCTGCGCTCAAGAGCCGCTCGATCCACGGGGTGTCGGCTGTGCCAGGATTGACCGCATTGACGCGAATGCCCTCGCGCAAGTGGTCGGCTGCCATGGCGAGAGTAAGGGACTGTACCGCACCCTTGGTGGCGCTGTAGAGGGCGCGCTGGGGCAACCCGGCTGTGGCGGCTATGGAAGAGGTGTTGCAGATGGCAGCCGCGGGGGATCGTTGCAGATAGGGCAGGGCGGCCCGGCTGACGCGGGCGATGCCGACGACGTTGATGTCCCACACGTGATGCCACTCGTCGTCGGAGTTGGCGGTGACATCGCCCAGTGCGCCGATGCCCGCGTTGTTGACCAGGATGTCGATCCGGCCGAACTGCCCGGCGGCGCGTTCGACGCCGGCGATGACCGACGCGTCATCGGTGACGTCGACGGCGACCGCGAGATCAGCGTCAGTTTCGGCATCCGCGTTCAGGTCGAAGACGACGACGGTCGCACCATCGTTCTGTAGGCGTTTGGTGATCGCGGCACCCAGCCCGGATGCTCCGCCGGTGACAATCGCCACGAGGGAATCGAGTGGTAAAGACATGCGGTACTCCAGTGTTTCAACCGGCGACGACGGTCTGGCGCTGGCGGCCCAGACCCTCGATCTCGAGCTCAACGATGTCTCCCGGGGTGAGGTAAGGGAAGCGGCCCGACAGTGCCACTCCCTCGGGGGTGCCGGTCAGGATCAGGTCGCCGGGCTCAAGGATGAGGTACTGGCTCAGTTCCCACACGATTTGCTCGATCCCAAAGATGAGGTCGGAGGTGCGGGAGTCCTGTCGCGGCTCGCCATTCACCCAGCTGCGCAGGCGAAGGTCGCTCGCGTCGATCTCGTCGGGCGTTACAAGCGCGGGACCGAGCGGACAAAACCCTGGGCCGGACTTCCCCTTGGACCATTGCCCGCCGGAAACTGCAATCTGCCAGTCTCGCTCGGACAAGTCGTTGGCGACGACGTATCCGGCGATGTGGAGGCGGGCGTCGGCGGCGGATTCAAGGTATGAGGCTCGAGCTCCGATGACGATGCCCAACTCGACCTCCCAATCCGTCTTCGTGCTGCCCCGAGGCACCGCGACGTCATCGTTGGGCCCGACAACCGTGTTGGGTGACTTCATGAACATGACCATGTGCTCAGGTGGTGCGGAACCCGACTCGGCGGCGTGCGCGGCATAGTTCATGCCGATGCAGTACACCGCCGACGGCCTCACGATCGGAGCTCCGACCCGCAGCGCGTCCGCCTCACCGACCATGGGAAGTCGGCGGTCGGCCAACGCGACGCGCACCTGGGCGACGGGATCGGACGAGAGGAACGCGCCGTCAATATCTGCGGTGAGGGGGCGGAGATCGAAGGCTCGATCCTCCTCCCAGACGACTGGCACTTCTTCGCCGACCGGGCCGAGTCGTGACAGCTTCATCGGTCAATCCCTTCAAACATCAGAGCAGCGGCGCGGGGCCGGCCTGGCTCCGTCGACCTGGGCAGTAGGTGTACCCACTGATTCTGGCATACTGACGCATGGGCCCGCAGCCAGACATCAGATGTTTTGATTGTCAGACTCCGCCGTCCCGAGGTCCCCCGAAATGGAGTTGAGCGCACATGACAACGGAGTTTGGACCACTCGGATTCGGTGCAGCATCGATCGGCAATCTCTATCGCGTCGTGTCTGACGAAACGGCGCATGCGGCTATGGAGGCGGCCTGGGAGGGCGGCATCCGCTACTTTGACACTGCCCCCCACTACGGACTGGGACTCTCCGAGCGACGCTTGGGTGCGTTCCTTCGCGGCAAGCCCCGCGAACAGTATCTTCTCTCCACCAAGGTTGGGCGGCTGCTTAAGCCGAACCCCGCGTTCTCCGGCGGACGCGACCTGAAAGCTCACTTCCACGTACCCGATGATCTCGTGCGACGCTTCGATCCGACTCTGCCTGGTGTCCGCCGATCGCTCGAGGACTCGTTCGAGCGGATGGGTATCGACCGGATCGATATCGCCTATCTGCACGACCCCGATGTCTACGACCTTGATAAAGGGCTCCGCGAGGGTCTGCCCGCTCTCGCGGCGCTGCGGGATGAGGGTCTTGTCGACGCGATCGGGGTCGGGGTGAATGACGCGGGTGTAGCTGCGCGCGCCATCGCCGAGGGAGACCTCGACGTAGTGATGGTCGCCGGACGTTACACGCTGCTCGAGCAGGTCGCAGCAGCAGAGCTCTTGCCTCTCGCGGCCGAGAGGAGCGTGCGCATTGTTGCGGCTGCGCCGTTCAACTCAGGGCTTCTCGCCAATCCCGATCCGGCGTGGGGCGCGACCTACAACTACGCGGAAGCGTCTGCCGCGGTGCTCGACCGCGCAGCGGCCCTCGCCCAGACCTGCGCGGAGTTCGGAGTGGAGCTCCCGACGGCGGCGCTGCAGTTCCCCCTTCGGCACCCCGCTGTCGCGACCGTGGTCGTCGGCACGGCCAATCCTCGATCGGTGACGCAGAACGCGACCCGTGCGGCCGAGTTCATCCCGGATGAACTTTGGGTCACGCTCTCTGCCCGCGGACTTATCCACGACCCTATCGTCGGGGAACCCACATTCCGAGCGAAATGACAGAATCAATCGGGCGGCGGCACCCCGAATGCCTCACTCGTCGAACCCCAAGGCTTCCTTGAGCCATTCCTCAATGCCGGCGATATGGGCCAACGTGAGCGCTGAGGCGAGTTCGGCGTCACCGCGGCGCAGGGCGTCGAGAATTGCACGATGCTCGGCGATGGTCCGCTCCGTCGCGCCGCGCTGAGTGATGCCTCGCCACAGCCTTGCGCGAACCGTGCCACTCGCCATCGATTCGACAAGTCCGCTCAAGTAGTCATTGCCCGATGCCGCAGCGATTGCCTGGTGAAACCCAAGGTCGTGCCGCACAAGCTCTTCCACGTCGGTGTGTGGGTTCACTTCGGCCAACATCACCTCAAGGCTCACGATTCCCTCGTCGTCGATCCGGATGGCCGCCAGAGCTGCGGCGGCCGGTTCGAGGATGCGGCGTACTCCAAAAATTTCCACCACCGAGCGCGCAGTGTGCAGATCGGCGACGAAGCTCATCGCTTCCAAGAGCAGTCTCGGCTCTAGGCTCGTCACGTAGGTGCCGTCACCGCGGCGCACATCGAGCACCCGTATCACCTCGAGGGCCTTTACCGCCTCGCGGAGCGAACTCCGCGACAGCCCGAGATGTTCGCTCAACTCCTTCTCCGGCGGTAGCCGATCGCCGGGAGCGAGTTCCCCTGCCGTGATCATGTCCCTGATCTTCCGGATCGCCCCGTCGGTGACCGCCATGCCGCCATGCTAACGGGACCGCGACAGCGGTCCAGTCAGGGCTTGTCGTCGCGCAGGTCGACGCCACCAGCCCCGACAGCACCATTCTCGTGAACCTCATCGTTGGCGCTGCTCTCATTCTGGCTGCCAACACGTCTGCCAGAACTGCCGCCGCTCGTTGCCGGCTGGCGTCAGCCGGTGGCCGGGGGCGCCGCTCAGCAGGGGAGCCGAAGCCCCGCTCGTCCGTCCAGCCGGCTGATGAACTCCGGTGCTCGAGTTACGCGTCGCGCTACCGGATCGCGCGAGATGATCGATGCAGGAACGGCGGGACGTCCTCGAGTCACCTCAGACGGTGCCCACTGACCAGGGACCGGCCGGTGTCCCGTCAGCCGGCGGTCGCGCTCATCCCGGCTCTCTTCGGCCACCCCGGCATCGGGCCCAGAATGTCTGAGACGGCGACGACTGCGGAGCCCGTGACTCTCCTCGAGGGTTCATGAGAGGTTCCGCGTGTAGCTGGATGCAATGCCCGGCCAGCCCGGATCCGCCCTGCAGGCCCGCAAGCAACTGAGGTTGTTGACCCAGCCCGGTCTGACGCCAGGCGCGCACTTCAGCAGCAATCGTAGCGCGTGCACCGACGCCCGCGCCGAGACGGCTCCTCAGGTGTGGAAACGACGGCTCGACGCTTGAGTCTTATCCCGGACAGGAGCTTATTCCGATACCGGTCTCACAAGCTCAGTCAGTGTGAAACACCTCATCAATGCGCATCCACCATTCATCTTCGCCGCGCTCGGGGAAGGGGCGCTGTAGGGGATGGCAGATTGACACCCATCTCTGGCTTTCCGGGTCTGACGCCATCGCCGCCATGTCTGCCTCGAAGTCTTCTCCGACGTACTCGAAGTACGAAAAGAGCGTGTCGCCGTGCCGATAGATGGAGTAGTTTCGGATGTGGCTGAGCGCGATCCGCTCCAAGACGGCCGGCCACACCTCACGGTGGAGCCGCTCGTACTCGTCGCGGTTCTCCGGCGGTAGACCGATGACGGCGGCGATGCGACGAACCCGTGTCTCGCCCGTGGGCCTAGAGGTCACCGGCCTTTTCCTTCCCGGACGGAGAGGGAGGAGAAGCGAGGCGCCGGTCCCTCCCGGATCAGGCGCAACGCGCTGGGGTCCAACCCGTCGAGGGTTGCGCGCAAGCCTCGACATGCCGGAACGTACGGTCCCGCGTTGAGCGAGACGGCCCAGTCGCCGCCCCAACTGAGGCGCTTCCGGCCGAAGGTTTCGAACGGAATGCCAAGTCGCTTCAGCGTCCCCGGCTCATCCACCCCCGGGTCAGCGAGAAAGAAAAGGCCGGCCCGGCCGCGGCTGAGCGTTCGGGGCACAAGTCCGCGTCGTTCAGCGGCGTTAGTCAGCCTCGTGGACGCCGTCGGCTGATCGAGCGGACGGCGGGCCACGATCCCGAGCATGGGGAAGTCCTGATGGGCGTCCTCGAGCAGTCGGTCAGTCTCCGCGTTCTCTTCGGCCGCTTGAACGAAGATCACGACGTGGACGGGCTGGGCAGTGAGCAACACCGAGACGTTCGTCACGGTGAAGGTGCGGCTGAAGGAACGCTCGGACGGCGCCAGCCACGCGTAGTGCCCTTTCGTCAGATCCCACAGCTGGATCGGTGAGTCGACAGCAACATGCGTCACTTTCCGACCACGGTTCCGCTAGCTCTTGACCGCGCCGGCGAACGCGCCGCGCGTGAGGAGTCGGGATGAGGCGAGGAACACGAAAAGGATCGGCAACGCTACGACCAGGCCCGCGAGTGCGATCTCAGGGCGGCCGATGGGGAGGGTGTTCGTGCCGGCCGCCGGCGTGAGCGCGGGTGTGGCGCTGAACAGAACTCCGAGCCCCACGGGCAGTGGGTAGCTCTCGCCCCTGCCCAGCAAGACGTAGGGCAAGAAGTAGTTGACCCACGCGGCGGTAAAGGCGAAGAACGCAATCATCGCCGATATTCCGCGCGAAAGCGGAACGGCGATGCGGGCGAATAGGCCCATTTCCGTCGCCCCGTCGAGGCGAGCAGCTTCGTAGAGTTCTCGGGGTACCGCCGTGGAAAAGTGGATGTAGGCGAGAAACACCCCAAATGGGTTCAGTGCGCTGATGAGGATCACTGACCACGGGGAGTTGTACAGCCCCAAGGCGGTGGCCTGCAGAAACAGCGGCAGGACGAGAGCGACCGACGGTACGAGCATCATGATTAGGGTGATCGTTACGAGAGTCCGTCGGAATGGGATCGCGGTCGCCGCCAGGGCGTAACCGGCGGCAACAGCCGAGGCGGTCGCGATGACGACGATCGCGGCGGTGTACCAGACTGAGTTCCACGCCCACCGCAGGACGATCCCGTCCTGGAACGACATGAGGTTCGCCCAAGCGACGCCGTAATTCTCGAAGCTGCCAAATGCTAGGGGAGCGTACGTCGAGAACGTTGACCGGGGCTTGGAGGGCGCGAGGACCAGCCAGAGCATAGGGATCACGCTGAGGGCTGCCGCGGCGAAGAGCACAACCCGCAAGCCCGCGGCTGAGACTTTGGAACGAATCACTATTCCTCCTCGCGGCGCTCGAAAAAGTCGGTGCCGAAGATCAGGTAGAGGGCTGCAAGCAGGCAGACGACGAACAAGACGAAGCTGAGGGCGGCTGCACCCGCGAAATCGTTATTGGTGAAGGCGAAGGAATAGCCCACCTGGTTGAGAGCCCAGTCGGTGGCGAGACCCTCGTAGACGCCGGCGCTAATCAGTTGCGGTTCGACGAAAACCTGGACGCCTGCCGCAAAAGTCAGGACAGCCATGTAGACGAGATACTTTCGGATCAGCGGCAGCTTGATTCGGACTGCGAGCTGCAAGGCGTTGGCGCCGTCGATCCTCGCCGCCTCGAGCAGCTCGTCGTCGATGGATTGTAGCGATCCGTATTGGATCACGATCCAGTTTCCGGCGCCGGTCGCGAAAGCCATGAGGGCAAAAATCCAGGCGAGGTTTCCGGGGCTCCAAATCTGGGAGGCCTGCGTTATCCCCATTGCGTTGAGCGCGCCGCGAAATGGGCTAAGCGTCGGCTCGAGCATGAAGTACCAGACGAGTACGGCGACGGACCCCGAGATCGCACTGGGAACAATGAAGGCCAGCCGGAGTGACGCGTTGAACTTGGACTTGTAGGCGTCAAGCAGCATTGCCATGATCGTCACGATTATGAGCATCGCCGGCAAGTAGATCGCGAGGAATGTGAGTACATTCAGCGCGGCGGGGAGGAATCGGAAGTCGGTGACCACGTCAACGTAGTTCTGGAAACCGCCATCGGGGTTCTCGCGCGTGGGTTGAAACGAAGTCAGCAACGCCATCACGACGGGAACCATCCCGAAAAGCACAAGCAGTGCTGCAAACGGCAGAAAGAGGATGATTCCGGCAACCCTGGACCGAGTCCGCATCTTGGAACTGCGGCCTCGCTGCCTTGACGGTCTGGGTGCGGCGGAACTGTCCCGGCGGGGCGCTCGCGTGGTTGCGAGATTTGTGTCGGCGATCAATCGATCACCCCTTCTGATTGAATCGTGCGCGGTGGGCCGGGAGCCAGGAGGAACGCCCGACCCACCGCTGCGGCTCCTAGTCGTTGACGTCGTAACCTGCCTCCTCGGCGAGGTTGCGCACCTCCTGAGCGAAGCCCTGCAGCGCATCGGCTGCGCTTTCGCCTGCAGTGATAGGGGCCGCCAGCTCCGCCTTGTAGGCGGCATCGATGTCGAACAGCACGGACTTCGTCGCGGGGTTCAAGACAGCGGCCTGAGCGGTCAGCACCGGCATGATGTCGAACGCATAGAAGTCGTTGGCGGCCGTCTTCGCCCCCCAGATCTCCGCCGACGGTCCGTAGGCGGGGTAGGTGGGACCGGCTTCGACAGTCGCTGCGTCGGACAGGATCCATTCCACAGCGTCGGCCGCGGCATCCGGGTACTCGCTGTGGCTGGAGATGACCCAGTAGCCACCGCCCCACTGACCGGAGTACGGCTCTTCCGCGCCGTCCCAGATCGGCATGGCGGCAGCTCCCGTGCGGCCGGGCTCGACGCCCCAGCTGTCCTCGGGGGTGTAGACGAAGTCGCCGAACCACGAAGGGCCGATCTGCATCGCCACCTTGCCCTGCTGAGCCACGTCGGCGACGAATCCCGCGTCGAAAGGCGATCGGCGGTCCAGCGCGCCCGAGTCGAGGAGCGGGTCGATCAGCTCCACTACGCGCTGGCACTCCGGAGCGTCGGGGTTGACGGGGAGCACGTTGCCGTCGAGGTCGGTGAAGGTGCATCCACTCGACTCGAAGAAGCCGGTGTAGCCGGCGTTGTCGCCGACCGCTCCTGCGACGTAGCCGTTCTGCTGTAGCGTCTGGGCGACTTCTGCGAACTCCTCGAACGTGGCCGGCACCTCAAGTCCGAGCTCCTCGAAGGTCGGGACGTCGTACCACAGCACGGTCTGCGCGAGGTCGTTCCGCAGGCAGTAGGTCGATCCATCGGCCTCGCAGATCACGTTGGCGCTGCCGAAGGCGTCGAGGAAGTCCGCTGGAACGAGGTCGTTCACCGGTGCCGCGAAGCCGTTGTCAGGGTCGCTCAGCTGAGCGATGGAGTTCGGCTGGCCGGAGAAGGCGACATCGGGCCACCCCTCCTGGGCGCGGTTGGCGAGTCCGATGTCGGCGACGAGGTTGTTGGTGTCGCGGACTTCGACTGTCACGTCCACGTCGCCCTCCACGGAATCCGCGTACGCCTGGGCCGCGGCTTCGCGGGGGGCGTCGACCCAGATCGTCAGGGAGGGCGTCTCGTTCGGATCTGCAGCTTGGCTGCTGCAGCCGGTCACGAGGAGTGCCGCGACTACGACTGTCGCGACTCGGGTAATGCGCGTCATTGGGCAATCCTTTCTCTGGCGCAGGGGAGCGCGTTGCAAGAATATATGATATGAAGTCCTTGTCAACCCATCGAGGCAAAGGATTCGCAGCGTGATCATCTCGGACGTCGTTGTCCACTTGGTGGATGTCCCAGCTCGGGAGCCACGCTTCTCCTGGCGCCAGGGTCTGCCCGGTTCAGAAGGAGCCCACGTGGCTGCGTGGCTCGAGATCCGCACCATCGAGGGACTGCGCGGCTTCGCATATGCGCACCGGGGCCTCATCATCCGCGACCTCATCGACCGTCGCCTCCGGCAGGAACTCGTCGGCAAGGACGCGCTCGCGCGCGAGCTCCTCTGGCACCGTCTGTGGGAGCTCGACCGGGTCGAGGAGTTCCCGATCTACACGATCGGCATCGTGGACGTCGCCCTCTGGGATCTCGCCGGGAAAGCGGCGGGTCTTCCCCTTTACCGGCTGCTCGGATCGGCGAGGGAGAGCATCCCCGCGTATGCGTCGACGACAACGTTCTCGACAATCTCCGAGTACCTCGAAGTCGCCGATCAGTGCCTGGAGCTCGGCTTCCGCGCTATCAAGCTGCACGCGTTCGGCGACGCGCGAGAAGATGCACGCCTCGCCCGCGCCCTGCGCCGGCACGTCGGGGATGACGTCGCGCTCATGTATGACGGCTCCGCTGGGTTCGACCTCTTGGAAGCGGTCTGGCTCGGGCATGCGCTCGCTGACGAGGACTTTCTCTACTACGAGGAGCCCATGCGTGAGTTCAGCGTGCATGCCTACGCGCGGCTGGCCGAAAGGGTGACCGTGCCTCTGCTCGTGGCCGAGACGAGCGACGGCGCCCACATGAACACCGCCGACTTCATCGTCGCCGGATGTGCCTCCGCTGTGCGCACGAGCGCGAGCCACCGCGGCGGCATCACCGGTGCGATGCGGATCGCTCACCTCGCCGATGCGTTCCTCCTGCGCGCGGAGGTCCACGGATCCGGCCTCGTTCATCGCCATCTGGTGATGGCAATTCACAACAACACCTACTTCGAGTCGTTCATCAGCACCAACCCGGCCGCCGGCGAGTCGGTCGTCGACCGCGAGGGCCAGGTTTCGGCCCCGACGGGAGTGGGAGTGGGTTGGGAGGATGCGGGGAATCCCGACGTTCCGGCGGGGTTCCCCGCATGACGACGATCCGTTACTTCCCATCGCTCGAGGAGCTGGCGCGTCGCGCAGTGGAGCTGCCCGTTCGCGCACGACGACGCGCTGTCCTCGGCATCGCGGGCGCACCAGGGGCAGGCAAGTCCACGTTCGCCGCTGCGCTCGCCCGCGTCATCGGACCGTCGTCGGTGCTTATCGGAATGGATGCATTCCACCTCGACGACGCCATCCTGCGGGAGAAGGGACTGCTGGACGTCAAGGGTGCGCCCGAGACCTTCGACGCCGCCGGCCTCGAGCATCTGCTCCTCCGTCTCCGACAACAGGAGCGGGTCTTCGCTCCGGAGTTCGACAGGGCCCGTGAGCTCTCGCGTGCGGGCGCAGTCGAGGTCACCGCAGACCACACGCTGGTCATCATCGAGGGCAACTACCTCTTGCAGGAAACACCGCAGTGGGCTCCGGTGGGCGGTCTTCTCGACGAAGTGTGGTGGCTGCAGGTCGACTCTCGGGAGCGGGTCCGCCGGCTGATCGACCGCCACCGATCCTTCGGGCGATCGCGGTCGGAAGCGACGGAATGGGTCAAGCGCACGGACGAGGCCAATGCGACTCGTGTCCTCGCTGATGCCAGGCGGGCCGCACTCACGATTCAGCTTGCTGCCGGCCCGGTGCGTTCACCGGCCACATCCGACATCCATGTCTCGCCGACGACGACCACCCATCCCACAACACGGAGAACCACATGACCAAGCGCGCACTCGTACCTGTCTTCCGCGGCCAGGGGCAGATCGCCTATACCGAGCATGAGTGGCCCGACCCCGGGCCCGGCCAGCTGCTCATCCGCGTCCGAGCCAACGCCATCTGCGGCACTGACCGGGAGCAGTTCCTCAACGGCTCCGAGGTGGTCGCCGGACACGAAGCCGCGGGCGAGGTCGCTGCCGCTGGACAGAACACCTCGACCCCGGTGGGCACGCGCGGTGTGATCTACTTCAAGGAGTACTGCGGATCGTGCCGCAGCTGTGCTGCGGGTCACACCAGCCTGTGCTCCCAGAAGCGCGCCAGCACCGGGATGACGACGGATGGCGGCTACGGACCCTGGGAACTCATCGCCGAGCAGCAGTTCTTCGCGATTCCCGACGATGTCCCGTTCGATCTGGCGACGATGCTCCTCGACGCGATGGGCACGACCGGACACGCGTGGAAGCGTGCTCTCCACGAGCGACAGGACGTGAGGTCCGTGTACATAGCCGGCGCCGGGCCGATCGGCCTTGGTCTGTTGCTGACCGGACGACTCATCCTCCCCGCTGACATCCCCATCTACGTCAGCGACTTCTCCGAGTGGCGCAGGAACCTCGTCGCCGAGCTAGGGGGTCACCCGCTGGATGCTGCGGATGAGGAATCTATTCGGGCAGTCGGCGCGGTCGACCTAACCTTCGACTCGACAGGCAAGAAAGTCGCTCGGCAACTGGCCATTGATCTGCTCGGCAACCACGGTGTGTTTATGGTCGTCGGAGGGCAGGAGGGGTTCTCGTTCGACGACGTCGGTGTCGAACTGCTTCCGCGCGAACTTTCGATCCTCGGGAGCGAGTACTTCGATTACAACGAGTTTGCGGGAAACCTCGATCGCCTTCAGAACAACCGCGATGCCGTGCGCAAGCTCTTGACGCACACGTACCCGGTCGAGCAGCTCGATCAGGCCTTCGCCACCTTCCTGAGCGGCGAGAGCGGCAAGGTGGTCGTCACGCAGGGCGGCGCGGACTGATGACCGTCCTCGACCTCTTCTCCCTCGCCGACCGCACAGCTCTTGTCACCGGGGCTGCGTCGGGCATCGGGTTCGCGATCGCCCAGGCTCTCGGTGAGGCTGGGGCGAGAGTGATGATCACCGGTCGACAGGAGCCGCGCTTGGTCGAGGCCGTCGACGCTCTGCACCGAGCCGGGGTGGACGCCGGATACGCGGTGGGCGATGTCACCGACCCCGACCAAGCGCGGCTCACCGTCGACGCCGCGCAAGACGCCTACGGTGAGATCGACATCCTCGTGAACAACGTCGGTCGTGGTTCCAACCTGCGGTCGGAGACGATGACGGAGCGCGAGTGGGATGACCTCATCGAGAAGAACCTGACCTCGGTGTTCCGAATGTCCCGCCTGGTGGCGCCCGGCATGCTCGAGCGACGCCGCGGCTCCATCATCAACCTCGGCTCGATTTCGGGGTTCATCGTGAACCGCCCACAATGGCATTCGCCCTACGGCGCGGCCAAAGCGGGTGTCCATCATCTCACCAAGTCGCTTGCGGCGGAGTGGGCAGACCGCGGTGTCAGGGTCAACGCGATAGCCCCGGGATTCGTGGCGGAGAACGGCATCGCCCCCGAAGAACCGCTGTTCCGGCGGTACTGGGCGGACGAGGTGCCGATGGCGAGGGTTGCCTCCCCGCGCGAGATCGCACCCGCGGCGCTCTACTTCGCCAGTGACGCCTCGACTTTCGCCACGGGCTCGGTCCTTCTCGTGGATGGGGGGTACACGCTGTGGTGAAGTCGAACGCACCCGGGCCCGACATCGCGCCCGCCCTTGCACCCTCTCTCACCTGGCGCCTGGAGCGATTCGCCAGGCTGCTCCGCTTCGCCACGGCGTCCCGGATGAGCGATGGATTCGGGTGGTTAACCGAGTCAGGTCAGGTTCGTCCCGTCCCGACGACCACGCTCCTGACGGCCCGCTACACGCACGTCTTCTCCGTAGGCGACCTGGCTGGAATTGGCGACTACGGGGCCCTCGCGGAGCACGGTGTGGCCCGCCTGAGCAGCGGCCCTCTCCGGGACTCGGTCGGGTGGCAGTGGGATGCCTCTTCAGAGGCGACCGCTAAGCAGTCCTATCTGCTCGCGCAGGTAATCCTCGCCGCCTCCTCCGCCTCGATCGCAGGAATCCCGGGCGCGGGGGAGCTCCTTGATGACGCTCTCGGCATCCTCGACGAGTCAGCATGGGATGACCCGGAGGGTGTCGTGCGCGACACTTACGGATTCCCTGGAACCGCCCCGGACTATCGCGGCGCCAACTCCAACATGCATGCAGCGGAGGGTCTGCTTGCGGCGGCCGACGCCCTGGGAAGCGAGGACCGAGCTGATCAGGCGAGAAGGATCATCGACCGATTCGTGGGACGCATCGCCGCCGCGCATGACTGGCTGATGCCCGAGCACTTCGACTCGTCCTGGCGCGTGTTGAAAGACTTCGGCCGCAATCATCGGTCGGATGAGTTCAAGCCGTACGGTGTCACGCCCGGTCACCTCTTCGAATGGGCCCGGATCTGCCTCAACGCCCGGCCGGGGGCCGAGCCGGCGACCGCCGACGCGCTGCACGACTGGGCAAGAAACCTCGCGAGGAGGGGTCATGAGGTCGGCTGGCGAGCGGCAGGCGACTCCGGAGTCGTGTACACGACGACCTTCACGGGCAGACCGGTCGTCACACGCCGTCTGCACTGGCCCCTCACAGAAGCGATTGCGGCGACAGCCCACCTCGCCGAGCTGCAACCAGGCGAGGTCTGGGATTGGCGCCTCGGCCTGTACTGGGAAGATGCCCGACGCGACTACGTTGAGGAGGCGGGCACCTGGGCTCATGAACGCGGGCCTCATCCGGAGCGGATGACAATGGGGCGCCCCGACGCCTATCACGTCGCCGGTGCCTACCTCTCCGGTGCCGCTGATCCGCATCGATGTCTCGCCGGCGCGGCCCGGACGTTCGCTGCCCGCGCGAACGGTGTCGAGGATGCCTAGTCCGCGCGGGTCGCGGCGGCGACGATCGCCATGCGGACGCGGGCAAGGCCTTCGGCGCGGGAGACATGCGCTCGCATCTCCCGCGCGGCTCGCTCTTCGTCGCCCGCGATGATCGCGGCGCTGATCGCGCGGTGCTCGTTCGTGGTCTCCAGCGCGGCGCGTTGCGTGGTGTACTGCCCGTCAAACCTCGCCAGCTCATCGGGGCCTTCGGCGGCTACGGCAGCACGGGCCGCGAGATAATTGCGGAAGAGGTGCATGTGACAATGCATGGCGTCGTAGGAGTCGGCGACGTGCCGATTACCGGACAGCTGGGACACCAGCGCGTGGAACCGCACGTCGTGGTCGCTCAGCAGGCTGTACACCTCGTCGGGTCGCTCCCTCTCGATGTCGGCACCGACACCGCGGACCTCTCCAGCGATGCGGTCGAGCTCGTCAGAGAGTGCGCTGCTCGACGGGCCCGCGTTCCGCGCCGCATGCCCGGCGGCCCACGGCTCGATGAGCTGGCGGAACTCGAACAGCTGCTCGAACTCCGCGTCGGACAGGATAGGGGTGGCGGTGTAGCCACGGAAGCGGGTCTTGGCGAGGAGCCCGTCTGCCTCCAGTCGTGCGAGCGCTTCCCGCACCGGGGTCTGCGAGATGTTCAGTTCGCGGGCGACCTGCTCGATCTTCACATGCTCGCCGGGACGGATGTCGTTGCGGAGGATCTTCGCGCGGAGCGCCTCGTACGCCGCATCGGTTCGACCGATCTTCGGGACCGATTCCGTCATGCTCACCGCCTCGTCTCCCTCCGACGCAACTCCCCACACGTTAGCCTGCGCGCGAACCAGCACGCGGGAGGCTAGCCGTCATGGTCTCTCGAATGATTTGAATATATATGATCAGAACTATGCCGCCGCTGCGTTGGGGAATTCTCGGCACCGGTGCAGTAGCCACCGCCTTCGCCGAGGACCAGCCACTCGCCGGAGCGGCTGTTCGAGGAGTCGCGTCCCGCGACGGGCGACGAGCGCTCGCATTCGCTCGCGATCATGGCATCGCGATGGCGTTCGACGGCTACGCAGAACTATGTGAATCAGACGATATCGATGTCGTCTACATCGCGACGCCGCATCCCTTTCACGTCAGCCACGCCCTGATCGCACTCGAGGCCGGAAAGCACGTCCTCGTCGAGAAGCCGGTCGCGATGAATGCATCCGGCGCTGAACTGCTCTTCGATCGTGCGGCGCACCTCGGTCTGTTCTGCATGGAGGCGATGTGGGTGCGTTTCCTCCCTCATCTCGCCTTTGTGCGGGCGATGTTGAAGGAGCATGCCATTGGCAACGTCCGTGGTATGGCGATCGACGTCTCCCGGTCCCTGGCGCCGTCGCCGGAAAGTCGTCTTCTCGATCCCGCTCTCGGCGGAGGGGCCCTCCTCGACATGGGTGTATACGCCACGAGTATCGCGGTCGACCTGCTGGGTCCCGGGGCGGTGGCCGCGGCGAAAGCGAGGTGGAGGGAGAACAGTGTCGATGCAGCGACGAGCTTCCTCTCGGTGCATTCCGGCGAGGTCATGTGCACCGCCTCAGTCTCAGCCGACGGGGTGGGATCGAACCAGGTTGTGATCGCAGGTGACCGCGGATCGCTTGTCGTCGGTCCGCGCTGGAACATGCCTTCAGATGTCGTCGTGCGCGACGCCGAAGATAGAGAGTTGAGGCGATTCGACTCGCGACCCGCCGGTCGCGGGATGTGGCTCCAATCTCTCGCCGTGCAGGACGCCATTCAACGAGGGCTGAAGCAACACCCGCTCATGCCGTGGTCGCAGTCACTGCAAAGCCTGATCCTTCTCGACAACGTGCGCCGAATCATCGGGTTGACTTACGAAGGTGAGTCGCCATTCGGGTGTCGATGATTTGTCTTGGCCATTCGGTGCCAAGAGCGAAAATCAACCACCGTTAACCACGGAGGTTCTACCGCAGGAGCCAGCCGCGTGGGGCTCGCCGCGAACTTCGGTGGGGCGGGTGCTCGTCGCCAGCCCCCGATTAGGCGATGAACTGTCACTACCTCGGGGTTCCAGCGCTCTGTCTTGATGTGCTTTATTCGAAGCGTCTTTGCCATCGTCGACATTGACGCATCAACCTAGTCCGATGTGCCGCGGAGAGTCACGAGCTCTTCGCCATCAGCCGTGTACCGATGCGGAAGGGAGAAAGCGTCTCTGTTGCCCAACATTGGCAAGCCGTGCCGGGCCCGAGCAGGCCGGCCCGGTCCGTCCCATCCGCACACTGGTATCGGGAGACTGCGGTTGCTCGGGAGAACGAATGGTAGTTCGGCAGCATTTCCTCACCTCCTGCTTCGGAGCCGCGGATTGGCCCGAGCGATGATAGGGGTCAGAAGGACTCGCAGTTCCTCACGCTCCTCGGTCGTCGTTTGGTCGAGCATCAGCTCCCTGACGATCGCGACGTACTCGGCTGTGGCGTTAATCACGGCCGCGTGGCCCGCCGGCGTGAGCATCGCGAGCGTAACGCGAGCGTCGTTCGGGTCGGCGCGACGCTGAACCCATCCTCGTTCGCTGAGGCGCTTGATGCCGTGCGAGAGGCGGGACAGCTCGCCTCCAGTGACCTCCGCGAGGTCGGTCAGCGGCATGGCTTGCCCTGGCTGGTCCCGGAGTGTGGCGACGAGCGCGTAGTCGAAGTGGTTGATTCCGGATGTGGCCCGAAGGCGATGATCCAAGAATGCCGGTACCCACATGGTCGCCCGCACAAGTGTCAACCATGTCAGCGATTCCTCTTCGGTGAAGCCGGGAAGCGGTCGCAGCGTCATTCCGGTAGGTTATGCGGCCGCGAGGCGAAGGTGCATCGCGGCCGCGCCGCAGCGAACTCAGAACATCCCGTTAGCGTTGGCGGCTTTTTCCGGGACGGGCTGTACGACGTCCCAATGCTCCACAATTCGCCCAGCCTCGACGCGGAAGATGTCCACAACCGCCATCCCCCGATCGCCTGGAGCCATAGTGACGCGATAGTGGAGCGCGACTAGGTCTCCATCTGCGATCGTCCGCATCAGCTCACTCGAAGCTAGCGGTGCTTGAGCAAAGAGGCCCTCCATGAGCGTGACAAACGCTTCGGGGCCATCTGGGACGGATGGGTTGTGTTGGATGTACCCGGTGCTCAGGTAGCGTCGCGCCGCCTCCCGGGGATTTTGCTCGGTGAACGCGGTCCTAAAGAAATCGAGGACTACCTCTGAGGGGCTGTCGACTGCATTGCTCACTTATCGCACCTTCCTATTCGGATCTGTACGATACATGAACCTTCATGTAAATTGCTAACGCCGACGATCCGCCGCGGCAACGACGCTTCCAATGAAGCTCGAGGCGATGCCGACGTCTACCCGAACCGGCTCAAGCCGGCAGGCGGCGATCGACATAAATGAAGCCCAGAGGTTTGGAGGGAACTCTTGAGAACGGATGACACGACTGCAGAGCACAAGTCGGTCTCGACCGGCCCGCGGAGGGCACGAACGGCCATCGTTTGGACGGTGCTCGCCTTGGGCGGATGGACGCTTGCCGCGGCTTCGGTTCTAGTCTGGTGGGACAACGGACTTGCTCATCGGCCGTCCGAATGGACCGCCGAAGAACGGGTGTCGATCAGCCTCTTCGGGCTCGTCGAAGTCGCGATACTTGGGTTCGTCGCCTGGCTCATCACCCGCTCCCGCTCACCTGAGCTCAAGCGGACGTACGCCGAACTCCCAAAGAACGCGACGGCTCGCCGAGAGCTGCTGGGCATCGTCGTCTATGCAATAGCTGCTCAGGTCGTAGGCGCGGCGCTAGGTACATTCCTCGGATGGGGGCCCATCAGTTTCCATCTGGCCGGCTCCCTTCACACATCGCACGAGTCAGTGGCTGTATCCGCGGCGATTGGCTGGGCGGCTTACAACCTCTTGGTGTACGTCGCGCTTCCGCTGATGTGGATGCGCCGCCGGTACAGTCGTCGCGATCTGTGGTTGACGTCGCGACGACCGGGCAACGACCTCGCCGTCATCCTGACTGTGCTCTCACTGGAGTCGGCAGTTCAGATAGCGGTGTACGGAGAGGAGCTTCTCGCATTGTCGCCAGAGGAATTGATCGTCGGCGGATTGCTCGCCTTTTCCGTCTCGTTCGTCGGTACCGTGCTTCCCACGCTCGTGATCGTGGCCGCACTCATCGTCCCTCGTCTCCTCGCCATCACCCGCTCTCCCACGGCCGCCGTGATTGGAGGCGGAGTCGCCTACGCCGCGTTGCACACCGCGGACGGGTGGACAGACTACTCATCCATTCCCTCTGCTGTCGTCTCGTTCTCGCTCGTCTTCATCACCTACTTCGGTCCCGGAGCCCTCAAGGCATACCTCACCCTTCGAACAACAAACGCATGGGTGCATGCGTGGGCGTACCACGCCGTCGCTCCGCACTTGTGGGCGGACGCGCCGATGTTTGCGCGAATGGCGGGGTTTCGATGACGAAGGAGGGCTCTTGAGGAGGCTGTTCGCATGGGTCACGCGCGCAACAATCGTCATCGACGACGACTCAGGGACGACCATGAGCTCCGTGGTGGGATACGAATTTCGGAGAATCACTGGACCGGTGTCGGCAGACAGGCTTTACTTCCACTCTGGTTCAGAATTCCACGCTGGAGCGGGCACGTTCACCATCGGCGATTTCGCTTCCCTCACACTCGTGTCGGTCCCGGTCGCGTGGCTGTGGTCTAAGGGCGGGCGTCTCAAACAGCGCATGTCGATTCACACACCGGTTACCGGTTCTGCTGTGGAGACCAGGTGATCATGGTGCATACACCCAGCCGTAAATGGAGCTCAGGTTACGCTGACACAGATCAGGCGACTCTTGGAGTCCCGCGTGTCGTTGCTGAACTCAGCTGAACGGCCGCTTGTACCGTTGAGGCAGAGCCCGAGCGCCCACGTGCGGAGAACGGATCGCGGCGATCGAAGCGAGGCTCCAGATCCTTGTTGTGGAGCCTTTTCGACCGATCCGGCGAAGCTCGCATAGTAGTCGCGGCAGCGTTCCCTATTGGGCCTTGGGCGAGCACCACGTTAGGCAGAATCCACTTCACCGAGCGGCCCGATACTGGTGTCGCATCGACGCTGCACCCGGGCAATGTATGGTCTCGACAACGCCTACTCGGCGATCCTGGCCGGCGGGGGATCAGATAAATCAGCGCGACGAGATTGAAGGGGAGGATGAGGCTGATGCACCTTCTCCGGATACCTTGGCGATCAATCTGGCGAATCATTGCCGTGGTCGTTATCGAGTACCTCGAACGCCCTGCGCGCATGAAGGACGTCACATCATTCTGGAGCGCCATCGCTCCGGACAGCCCGATCGTGAAGCGCCTTCTCGGTGCACTCGACTTCATCTCCGCGATGAGAGAACGGGAGTGCCGCGGCGCCGAACACACACCCACGCTGACTCGGCTTGTGGAGAAGGCAAAGCGACTGCGCAGAACCCTGTGGTCTTCTTCGAAATGGTCGTTCTGCGGCTCGAAAGAGCCATCCGGGTCGACGAAACGGTCTTGTCTGCGTCGCTCGAACGCGTTGTCATCGACGGTCGTCCCATCGGTTCTCCACCCGCTGGTGCCGATCGTGAGATGGGCGTCAGCGACGCGCTCGCGCAAGGCAACGCTAACGTGCCGAGCGAAACTGATCAGCACTCCATTTCGGCGTCGGGGCCGTGCGAGCGTGGTCACGCAGGTGAGGAGGCGAGAGAAACCCGTTATCGACTCCGCCCAACCCGACGCCAGGACACAATTGCAGGCGAGGGGACACTGACGCCACCGTATCGGCCTCACGCAGACAAGCTAGTCGACACCGTAACCCCTCACCCGCGAGCGACAGTCCGTCTCGGCCATCCGGGCAGGGGCCAAATCGCAATCACCTGCCCCAGAACTAGAACGCGCGACGCGACGGCGAACCGGCCCCTGTGCACCTGACCGTGCGCCCGGTGGTACACATTGCACCCTCAAGGTTCGAACCAGATGTCCGCGCCCATCTGCTGTCGACCGCTGTTTCAGCCTCGACCAGTTTGGTGGTCAACGGTCGAATCGCCTCCGAAGTCGCTGGCCAGGAGTGTCCGGGCGGCGTCATGGTCGAGAGCGGCGCGACTCTGAATGACGTATTGTCCGATTCCCGCCAGAAATCGCTTCGGGTGAGAGGGAAGCTGAGTTATCCGTAGAAAGGTCCACTAATGACGAGTGATAGTCATCAGATTCGTGAGCACATCCGATTGGATCCCGCCATTCTTTACTTCGGTACACCTGTAGCCGTCTTGAGCACTGTTGGCAATGACGGAGCGCCAAATCTGGCGCCGATGTCGAGCGTCTTTTGGCTCGGGTCGACTGCGGTACTTGGGCTTGGGACGAGATCCAAGACCGCACAGAACCTTTTGAGCACGCGCGAAGTTGTCATATCGCTTCCATCCGTTGACCAGGTCGACGCGATAGACCGCTTGGCATTGACGACTGGTCGAGATCCGGTACCCGACGCGAAGGCGGGAGTTGGCTATCGGTTCGTAGCAGACAAGTTCGAATGGGCGAACCTCACGCCCGTTCCTTCCGACACGGTCGCCCCTCCACGTGTCGCAGAGTTTCCAGTAGCCCTCGAGGGCCGCGTTGTGGCCGCTCACGGACTAGAACGCGCCGAGCCCACGGACGATGGGAAGTCGGCAGTTTTCGAAATCGCAGTCAGGGCCGTGCATGTCCATCCCGCGCTGCGGGCGCCGGGTTATCAAGACCGGATAGATCCGACTAGGTGGCGACCGTTGGTCATGAGCTTCCAGCGCTTCTTCGGGCTCAGTGAAGAAGTGCACTTTAGCCGCTTAGCGCGCATCGACGAGGAGTGGTATCGATAACGGAATCGTGCTCGAAAGGCCGACGACGACAGGGTAAGTGGCGCCATTCGCGAGCCACAGGACTACCGCACCCGCCCGCTGCCGGTTGCCGTGCCGATCGGGAAATGGCAACGCACATCCGGGAGCTGCCGAAGGGTCGTTCCTTCCCTCGCCCGGAGCGCCCGCCATGCCGTGTCCACGAGATTCCCCCAAGGCGTGGTTCTCTAATCTGGATCGATGGGTGAGGCCTCGGAGGGCGCGCAGTTGATCCAGGCGTCGGCTCAGCACACCGCCATCTCCCAATCGATGGTGTCGCACGCAGCTGCCCTGAGATCGATCCGCTCAGGCGACACTCCTCATCAGCGACGCGCGGCAACGCCCAATCTGAGCTGTGGAGCGGACCCTGCCTGGAGCGGGCCGACGGGGACGTCGATTCCCTGTCGCACGCACCGTCCCCAAAGGAGCTGAGATCTACTCAACGAGAGCTTCGAATCCGCATTCCGGGCCTCAGCGATAATCCCCATCGCACGCTCACGAATCTGCTCGGACTCCCCCTGCGCTCGCATTGGCATCATCCGCTCGGCGAACCAGACGCTCCACGAGACCGGACGATTCACAAGTGGCCGCCGCGCCGTCTCACCGTGACGTTTGCTTGACAAGGTGGTCCAGGTCAAGCCCGGATCAACTTGAGAAGGGCCGGAGGAAGAGGGTCGGTCGAGGCGAGATCGGTGAGCTGAGCAAGCTGATGCACCGAGTCCGCTCCCGCGACGGTCGACGCAACTCCCCTCAAGGTCATTGAGTATCGAAGTGCGGCCTGAGGCAGGGTCAGCCCGAATGTGCCTGCAGCGGTTGCGATGTGTCTCGCCCTTGAGAGAATCTCGGGGGAGGCCTGACGGTATTCATACCGCGATGCTGGGTTGGGTCGCTGTTCGGCGAGGATCCCACTGTTGAACACGCCCGCGTTGATGATGGCAACTCCGCGTGATTCGCATAGAGGAACTAGCTCCTTGAGGGCCTCTCCGTTCAGCAGCGTGAGGCGTCCGGCAATCATGACGACATCAAGGTCCGTCTCCCGCACTATGCGCAGGAGTGCAGCGACGTCGGCCGTTCCGGCTCCGATTAGCTTGACACGTCCCGCCTCTCGCTCCTTCAGCAGCGCCGGGTACCCCGAGCGGATTGCCTGCTCCAGGCGAGTGGAGGGGTCGTGCAGGAGGGCGATATCCGCCCATTCCATTCCGAGCCGGTGTAGTGAGCCGTCTAGCGAGCGCCGGATGCCGTTCTCCGAGAAGTCGAAACTCCACCCTGCGCCGTCCGGGTGTAGCAGGCGGCCGACTTTCGTGCTGATGGTGAACTTGGGACGAGGGAAATTTTTGAGTGCTTTCCCTAACTTCGCTTCGCTCGCGCCGAGCCCGTAGAGCGGAGCTGTATCGAAGTAGCGGATGCCGCGGTCCCACGCCAGGGTGACGATGGCGCGAGCTGTCGCCGCATCCATATCCGAGTACAGATTGCCCAGTTGTGCCGTGCCAAGGCCTAAGCGACTCAGTGAGACGCCATGTGTCGCCTGGAGGTCCGGATAACCTCGGACTTCGTCACCGAGGCTGTCTGACATTGGCTGCAAATGAACCCTCGATTCGGTAACGGGGCAGCGATGCAGGCCGGGTTGCGGTCTCGTGTCTGTGTTGGTTCGCACCCTTGATCAACGGGCCCCGAATGATATTTAATCAAATTCTTGGGTAGCTGTCGAACGTCGTCTGTGTTGCGACGGTCAGGAAGAGAAGTCGAATGAGTGACAAGCCCTTCGTTGTCGATCCGAGCTCCGCAGAGGTCGACAGATCAGTACCGGAATGGGCGAAGCTCCAGATCGCCCTGATGAACGACCTCGATCGGGCCGCCCTGGAATTCGTCGAGCGATACTGCAGAGCCGACGGAACACTCAGATGGCGGGATTCGTGGCCGGGAATGGACGGTTCCGACGATCCGTACGAGGCTTTCATGCATCTCCCGCTTCTATACGCGCTGGGCGGATCGGACTCGCTGCTCACGCACGCTCATCGTGTCTGGGACGCGATCACCTGGCAATGGACCGAGTACGGCCAGATCGCCGACGAGTTCGATCGTTACTACGACTGGATGCATCACGGCGAGGGATACAACTACTTCTATCTGCTCCCGCTCGCCGATCCACACTCGCTCAAGCTTCGACAACGCGCGCATCGCTTCGCCTCCATGTACACGGCCGCCAGCCCGCTGGGCAACTTCAACCCGGAGACCGGACTACTCACGTCGCCGTTGACGGGTAGCAACGGCCCTCGCCACACAGTGACACGAGAGGACTTCGTCACCCACCGGGGCGTGCTGGACAACTACGCGGCCCCATTCGAGGACCTTCCAGGTGTCGACTACTTCTCCGGCAAGGTGGCATGGAGCGACGATGAGGTGTACGACGCGATCCTGGAACGATTCAACGCGCGCATGGCTCGCGGCGACGTCCCGATGAACTTGAATAGCACCACACTTCTCCTCCATGCCTACATGCTGACGGGGGAGGTGCAGTTCGCCGACTGGATCCGACATTACGTCGGGCGCTGGGAGGCGCTCGCTGCGCAGAATGACGGAATCATCCCCGACAACGTCGGCCTAAGCGGACGAATCGGGGAGTATAACGACGGAAAATGGTGGGGTGGCTACTACGGCTGGCGGTGGCCGCACGGATTCCACGTCATGTTCGGTGCGATCTCGACGGGGGCCGCAAATCTCGCTCTAGTCAACGGAAATCTTGCTGCCTTGGACTTTGCCCGCATGCAGTTGGACGGATACCACGAACGAGGTGTGGAGATCGATGGCCGGCGGCTTGTGCCGAACAAGCGCGCCGACTCGGGCTGGACGGACCTCCGTCTTGAGGACCCGCGGCTGGCCCTATCGCTATGGTCTGTCTCCCTTGACGAGGCTGATGCGAGGAGAGTAGAGCGAGTGCCTCGCATGGCAGACTGGGGATCGGTCTCGGTGCCCACGTCCGGGCGGACAAAGCATTACTTCGCAAACTCTCTAGCATGGTTCGAGTACATCCGTGGTCGTAATCCGGACTTTCCGATCAAGGCTCTGCAAGCGAATCGAGAGCTCATGTCGATGAAGCTGGAGCGTATGCGATCGCCGAAGGGCGCCCCTGACCGTTTGTCGAACCCTGAGAACTTCACCGATGGCCTCGATCTGCGACACGACGGCAACGCAATCCATGTGTGGCAAGAACTGACCCCGATACACGTCGAATCGCTCGTCAATCTGACCATGGGCGCGAACATCCATGGGTCGTACGGCGGACTCCAGCACGCCGCCGTCAGGCACTTCGATGCCCACCGAAAGCGCCCTGGCCTACCGGATGGTGTTGCGGCGTTAGTAAGTGAGGTCCGTAGCGACGGGGTCGTTCTTGAACTGGTCAATACGAAGGACCTTCCCGCTACCGTTGTAACCCAGGCGGGAGCCTTCGGAGAGCACCGATTCGACGGTGTGAGGCTTCCAGGCGGGCGGTCTCATGCGATTGCACCGACGAAATGGTTGGCAATAGACCTTCCTGCACGGTCGAGCGTGCGCGTGGAGGCGTCGATGGTTCGGTTCGCGGCCAGCCCGACGTACGAGTCGCCGTGGCACAGTGACGCCCGTGCTCCCGGCCTGATTCGGGGGCGGAGTGAGTAAAGAGATGAGCGCATCGGAAATCCAGTTTTCTCGAAGCGGACGACGGGCGGTCGACCTTGTCGATGAGACATACGAGCGACTCAAGGTGCGAATCCTGTATTCCGAGATCGCGCCCGGGCAGCACGTCACGATCGACAGTGTGGCAAGAGCGCACAACGTCTCCCACACGCCGGTCCGCGAGGCATTGGCACGGCTCGAGGCGGACGGCCTCCTTGTCAAGGAAGCCAACCGCGGCTACTCCGCCTCGCCCCTGCTCACGGCGGCGGAGTTCACCGACCTCTTCCAGTTCCGTCTCCTGATCGAACCGTGGTGCGCGGCCCAGGCGGCGCGCCAGGTCGAGGGTGCTGAGGTCGATCAGCTTACGCGTGAAGTGGAACTCCAGGAAGCCCTGTTGTCGAACGCTGAAACTCCCTTTCGCGAACTCACCGAGAGCGACAATCGACTTCACCAGCTTATTGCTCGAATGAGTCGCAACGAGGCGACCGCAAAGGCTTTCGAGCGGACCCATGCCCACATGCACCTCTACCGCCTGTACCTTGCGAACATCCAAGTCCCCGCGCACGGAACCGACTTCGTGCACGAACTATTCCACAACTACTACAGCGGCGGAGACAGCGCTGTCGCGGTGCGCGAACACAGAGGGATTGTCGACGCCATCCGGGCGGCGGATCCAGTCCGAGCAAAAAGGCTGATGAAGGACCATATCAAGCGTTCTCAGGCGAGCTTCGCGCCCGTCGTCCGTCGAGTCGATCCGGCTTGAGTTCAGCTCGACGACCTGCCCCTCTCCAACTCACCACTACGGGGAAGCTCTCGCCAGCAGCTACTGTGAAGCCGTGACTTCCGGGCGGCACGGTGAATCGGCGATCAGCAGGGATCTGCTATCCGACCAGGTCTACGACACTCTCTTCTCCTCGATCGTCGACGGATCGCGGGCGCCAGGCTCCCGCATCGTCGAATCGGAGGTCGCGCGTCAGCTCGGCGTCAGTCAGGCACCTGTTCGCGAGGCGGTCAAGCGACTCGCACACGTCGGCGTAGTGCAGTCGATTCCCCGACGTGGCAGCTACGTTACCCAAGTCAGCCCGGACGAGTTCGCGGTCGCACGAACGATGAGGGCATCCATCGAGGCCGAGGCCGCCAGGCTCGCAGCTCATGCCATATCGGAAACAGAGCTAGAGCTCCTCGATCACTTCGTCGACCGCATGAGTCCAGCCCTTGTCCGCGACGACTTTGCGGAGTTCCGCTTCCTCGATATCCGGTTCCATCGGACCGTGGTCGAGGCATCTCGGCGGACTGTGCTCACAAGGTTGTGGGAAACGCTTGAGCCGCTGCTGATCAGCCAGCGCGTGATTGGCGATCCCACATTTTCGCAGCATGCCCTCCCCGACCCCGATCTGCTCGCTCATCGGGTCCAGCAGATTGCGGAGCTGCACCGCAAGCTCGTTACCCTCCTGAGGTCGGGCCAAGCGGCCGCCGCTGCCGCCGAGTTCGGCAGGCACGCTCGCGGCGAGCAAGTCTGAGTCGACATTTCGTTCGCCAGATGTTACGGTGGTTCTATCGATTATCGATCAACGATTTGGTATTGAAGCATGAGGCGTTTAAAGGCGAGTTATCGGCTTCACCGCATTCCGACGTGGGCGCTGCTTGAGCGCGAACTGTTCGCGTTGCTCGATCAGGCTTGGCGCCAATTCTCTTTGAAGTACGCCGGGCAAGATGGCCGGCTTCGCTACTCAGGGCGGATGTACGGTCGAGATGGGGTCGATGACTTCTATGAGCCGTTCTTCAACTGGCCGACGCTGTACCGATTAGGCGGATCCGACGATCTCCTCGAAGCCGCCAAGCATCATTGGCGCGGGGTGACGGCGCAACTTACCGAGTTTGGCTTCCTTCACGAGGAGTACGAGGTCGGGTACGACTGGTTCCATCAGGCGGAGTCGGCGACTCTCTTCTACGGCATTTGTGCGGCTGATCCGACTGACTCCGAGTTCGAGGCTCGTGCGAGGCGTTTCGCGAACCTGTATCTTCCGGACTCGCCCACAGGAAACTACGATCCCAATCTGCGCATGATCGTGGCTCCGCACACGGGGTCAAGAGGTCCGCGTACGGGCCTTGGGGACGACTGGGACCAGTACTCGGCATCACAGACGGGGATGCGGGTATTTGGCCTCCCCCTGAGGGATGTCGCCGGAATCTCGGAATGGCGTGACTTAGAAGATCCAGCTGCCGCCCGCCGTATGGGCGCGGCAATGCAGGAACGGCTGGGTCGTGGAGACACGGCCATAAACCTCGCCGCCACTTCCCTTGGCACGAATGCGTGGCTTTACAACCACGAAGATCGCTACGCCGAGTGGGTGCTCGACTACGTCGATGCCTGGCGAGAGCGCACTGATGCAAATGGCGGGCTTGTCCCCGACAACGTCGGTCCCGGCGGTCGCGTCGGGGAGCTCCACGGGGGCGCATGGTACGGCGGCCTCTATGGATGGACGTGGCCTCACGGGCTGCAGTCGCTCGCGCCCGCAACCCTGGTTGCCGGATTGAACGCGACCATCATCTCTGGGTCTTCCGGACGACTCGACTTCGTCCGGAGCACTCTCGACTCCGTGATGAGGTTCGCGACCGACTCTGCGCCTCCGGCGGCCTCCGGCGAACCGCTCGGCGCCCGGTGGGCGAAGCGCGAGGGTTCGGGAGATGCTGAGCAAGATCATCTCCTCGTGCCCTACAGATGCGGTCCCGAGGGGTGGTTCGATTACCACCCGGTTCCGCTCTTGCCCTTCGTGTGGCTCTGGTGGATCACCGGCGACGAACAGGACTGGCAAAGACTCCAGTCGATCCGAGCCCGAT
Organism: Microbacterium sp. SLBN-154; assembly: GCF_006715565.1. Classification (NCBI taxonomy): domain Bacteria; kingdom Bacillati; phylum Actinomycetota; class Actinomycetes; order Micrococcales; family Microbacteriaceae; genus Microbacterium; species Microbacterium sp. SLBN-154. Next base: position 174,167 of record NZ_VFNL01000001.1, on the reverse strand, counting down.
CTAGCTTCAACTGGTCGAAGCTGAACAGTTTCCACGACAAAGAGGAACAGGGTCACGAGGCTCCATGGGTGGAGTACCTGGCTGGAAGAAACCCCAACTATCCGGAGCACGCGCTCGATTTTGCGATTCGCCAGGTCTTGCGTCGGGTCGCGCTCATGGAGGAGTCGCCAGACGAACCCGATGATGGCGACATCCACTTCTGGCAACGGCTCAACCCTGTCGTGACCGAAGTCCTAACCCAGCTGACGACCGGAGCCTTGCCGGCCGTCTACTACGGGGGCTTGACGCACGCGAGAGTGGTCTTCGGCTCCCCGAGTCGACCCGGTCTTCCCGACGGTGTCGCAGCGCTCGTCACGCCCGGGAAGGGAGACGTCGTTGCGGTGCATCTTGTGAACCTCGCAGAGACCGCACGCGAAGTGCTGCTGGTCGCTGGGTCATTCGGAGAAGACATCATTACTGACGTGGCCTATGAGGTTTCGACGGGGTATCCCGGCGACCCGCATACGCACACACTGCCCGTCCCTTCACGACTAACTCGCCGTTTCGCGGTGGGAACGAATTCATTCATCTCGGTGCTGTCCGCGCGCTCAGAGCTGCGGATGGAGCTGAATGTCAAGCGGCGCGTGGGGAACCCCTCCCACCTTCGCTTTCAGACCGTCGATTGGAGTCCTCATGTCGTCTGAGTTCCCGAGCCCGATTTCGAGTGTGTGGCCCCTCCCGGTGAGGGGTCCGGCATTCGAGCGGGCCGATCCCACACTGACCAGGCGGCTTGAGTCAGTGGGTGCGGCAACCGCGTGCGCGAAACTCAACGGGATGGGCATAACCCGAACCGCGATCGAGGGTCCGCGCCCATTGCGTGAGGGCATGAAGATGGTCGGCTCCGCGCTCACATTGCAGTTCATGCCGCAACGCGAGGATGTGTCCAGCGGCGTCGATCAGGAGTACGTCGAGCGGCACACGGCGCTCTGGGAGGTGCTCGAGACAGTTCAGGAAGGGGACGTGCTCGTCATCCAGGCTTATGGAAGCGCGTACACAGGCTGCCTGGGCGACATGCTCGTAAGGTACTTCAAGCATCGGGGCGGTGCCGGAATTGTGGTTGATGGACGCATCAGAGACGTGGAACGAGTTCGTGCTCTTGGGGTGCCGATCTGGTGTACTGGCGTGACACCACACTATGCCTCGCAGTTCGACTTGTTTCCATGGGCGTACGACGTCCCGGTCGCCGCAGGCGGCGTGCTTTGCCTGCCCGGGGACATCGTCGTGGCCGATGACGATGGTGCAGTGGTGGTCCCCAAATCGAAGGCCGAGGCCTTGGCTCGATCCGCTGAGGAGCACGAGAACTGGGAAGAGTTCAGCCGTCTTCGGCTGGACCAGGGGGCACGCCTGTCGGACTACTACCCGCTCAGCGAGCGCAGTCGAGCCGAGTTCGAGTCCTGGAGAGCGGCAGGGGCGACCGCTTAGCGTGCGCGTCGACTCGCACATCCATGTCTGGGGCCAGGAGCTCCTTGAGGTCCGCTGGCTCAATTCACAACGAAACCGCCTCATCCGGCGGGCCATCAGCGTGGAGGAGGCATCCCAGGTGGCAAGGAGACGCGGCGTTGAGTCATTTGTCGCCGTGACCGCGGACGAAAGCCTCAGCGGAACTCGTCGCCTCCTTGCGCGCTGCGCTCGAAACGACTTCACAGGGGCGGTGGTTGGCTGGGTGGACCTGAAGTCACCGATCGCCGGCAACGAGCTGGACACGCTACTTGCCTCCGACGGGGGTGAGTTGTTTCGCGGAGTCCGGTTGGTCGCACTCGATCCGGGGGTCCTTGAGGATCCCTCGGGCCACCGCGGGCTCGAGGCTCTCCAACGGCGTGGTCTGCTCCTCGATGTCCTCGTCAATGCCGACGGACTGGATCCGCTTGCTCGACTAATCAGCCGTTATCCGGCTCTCACGGTCATCCTGGATCACGTCGGTGCCGCTTCCGGCAGCCTGGGACAGGATCAATGGGTGAGCGGGATGCGACTGCTCGCTATGCAGAGCAACGTCAACGTGAAGGTTTCCGGCGTCGCCCTCGCGCGGGGCCTGCTAGACCGGCAGCTGAACTACCTCCGCGACCTCTTCGGGACGGACAGGTTGATGGCGGGATCAGACTGGCCGATGAGCACTGTGGAAGCCCGCGACCCGTGGCGTGAACTCGAGCGCCTTTCTTCGGACTGGGACTCCATTGACCAGAGCAACCTGTTCGGGGCCACGGCGCATCGTGTCTTCCGCATACAATCCGCCGAAGTCTTGCGGCGTTCATGAAAAGCAACAGGAGCGTCCGTTCGGCGGGTACGCCGCCCTTAGCGTGGGGCGACGACAGAGCCGCGTTCGATCAGCTCGGCGTCGGCGACGATCGTCTGGAACGGCGCGTCGGGCTCTGCGATGCGCCGGAGCAGCAACTCAACGGCCATTCTCCCGAGGAGCTGTGGATGCTGGTTGATCGTTGTGATCATGGGCGAAGTCAAAGTCATCCACGGCGCGTCGTCGAATGCGGCCAGACTGACATCGTCGGGTATCCGGAGATCGATCTGTCTCGCAGCGCGAAGCACGCTCTCAGCGGTTGAGCTGTTGGCAGCGATTATTGCTGTAGGCGGGCTATCGCCTTCCATGAGCTGACGCATTCTGCGCGCGACCCCCGTGTGATCTTCCGGACTGACTTCGATCACCCAGTCAGTGCGGTCCGGCAACTGGTTTTCTGCGAGGGACTGGCGGTACGCGCTTAGGCGGTCGCGGCCGGTACTCCACTCGAGTTCGTCGACAACTAGGGCGATGCGGCGGTGGCCGTACCTGACAAGGTGCTTCATCACCGTCAGCCCCGCGGAGATGTTGTCGACGACGACGCCGTCCGATCGGCCACGCGAGAACCGCCGATCCACTTCAACTACGGGCACGCGGCTGTCAGTCAACCGCAATCCAAGCTGTGGCGAGTTTGGCGTTATCACAGCTCCACCAATCCGCATCGACACCAGCTTCGTCACTAACGATTCCGGGCTTTCGTTCCTACCAAGCTCGAGCACGATGGGGATGACCGGCTTGGCCCGAGTCGCTGACATCACGCCCGACGTCAGATCCGCGTAGAAGGAATCCCTGAGGTCGGTGACCACCACGCCAATGACACTCTGCGGAACCCCTTTCAGCGCTCGCGCTGGTTCGTTCGCAATGTAGTTGAGCTCCTTTGCGGCATCCATTATCCGCTGTCGCAACGCCGAGCTGACATATCCCCTACCGCTAAGCGCGCGCGACGCGGATGAGGTGGACGTGCCCGCCAGTTGAGCCACATCGGCGATCGTTGCCCAGGCGTTAGCCGGTTCGGATCTCGTGGTCGCGTCTGTGTCTGGTTCGTACATCGTCGCTCCGTTGGTCGACTCGGTCCTGTGTAGGCTATCGAACCGCCCGCGAGAACGGGTCGGATGTGGTAGCGTACCCACATTCGTTGCAGAATGGAGCCACATGTCCGGTGAGCCGTGGGCGCTCGGCGTCGATCTCGGGGGGACGAAGACGGTCGTGGGCGCAGTCTCGGCCCGCGGGCAGATTCTGTCGAGGGAGCGCTTCTGGACGGAACCGACAAGAGGGTCGGAACTAGTTGTCCACAGCATCGTCCGGGCGGCGACAGCTTTGATGAGTCAATTGGGTGAGCCTCAAGCAATCGGGATCGCATCAGGTGGTCCCCTGGACCCCAGCTCGGCGACCTTGATCGCGCCGATTCACCTGCCCGGTTGGCGTGACGTGCCCATTGGCGCGCAGCTCGAAGCTGAGCTGAAGGCACCTGCCCGCCTCGTCAACGACGGCACAGCGGCCGCACTGGGGGAGCATCATGCGCGCGGAGGCGACGCCTCAGACACGCTGTTGTATCTGACTGTATCCACAGGCATCGGGAGTGGCCTTGTGATCAACGGTCGGCCATACCTCGGGAACTCCGGCAATGGGACTGAGTTCGGTCACACCACCGTTGTGTTCGGCGGACGCGAATGTCTCTGCGGGCGAGCCGGATGCCTTGAGGCCTACTCTTCAGGAACCGCGATTGGCGCGATCGCGACCGAGGCGCTCGGTGAAGGACCGGCCAGCCATGCGGTGCTTTCGGCGAAAGACGTACATGAGATGGCGGTCGCGGGCGACCAGCGCGCAAGGCGGGTCTGGGATGACGCGATCGAGAAGCTCACCAACGCGTGTGTTGATGCAGCCAACTGCTACGAGCCCAGATGGATCGTCATCGGCGGCGGAGTGGCGATGGCGATGGCTGATCTCCACCCAAGGGTGGCTGAGCAGGTCGCATCCCAGGCGTTCATGGGCAAGGGCGCGACGCCTGCCATCGAGGAACCTCGTCTGGGCGCGGCCAGCCCCCTCGTAGGCGCCGCCCTCCTAGCGATTGAGGTTAGTGGATGAACCGATACCTGTCTGATGGAGTCGACCGGTACTTGGCGGCGGCATCAATGTTGCGCAATTTGGAGGGCGCGGTCGCCGAAGCGACCGAGACCATCAAGGCGGCGTTCATCGCGGGCGGCCACCTCTACTGCATGGGAAACGGTGGAAGCGCTGCGGATGCGCAACACTTCGTCGGTGAGTTGATTGGCCACTATCGACACGACCGGGCACCGTTGCCGGCAGTCGCACTCGGAGCGGACGCAACAACGATGACGTGCATTGCGAACGATTATGACTTTTCAGTCGTCTACGCGCGACAAATCACGGCGCTTGCCAGACGCGGCGACGTAGTAGCGGCGTTTACGACCTCCGGACGTTCCGCGAACATTGTCCAAGGCCTTGAGGCGGCTCGCCGCGCCTCCGCGCGCACGATCCTCTTCACAGGAAGCCGCCCCGGACCTGCCGATGAGCATGCGGACATAGTCCTTCGTGCGCCGGCTGCGCTGACGCCACGTATCCAGGAGGTGCACACCTTCCTGCTCCACACGATCAGCGAGGAGCTTGACGATTGGGCTTTTGCGCACGCGACTGCAACCTCGCATGATCATGCGCACGCAGACTCGCCTACGCGAAAGGTGGCGACGCTTAATGGCAAAAGTAAAGATGGCACCGCTTGACGCGAAAAGTAGACATCAGGACAAGGTATTGGAGCATGGTGTAGTGAATAGGCCAATTAGGGTAGTTCTCGTCGGATGCGGCGGGATTGCGAAAAACTATCGTGGGGTGTACCTGAGTGACCCCTTGTCGAAACTCGTTGCCGCTTGCGACGTCGCGAGGTCTGAAGCGCTGGCTGCAGTGGGCGACTCGGACGCTCTCGCCACTGACTCCATTGAGGACGCGCTTGGGGTCGAAGCGGATGCAGCGATCATCAGTACGCCCAATGACCTCCACATGACTCACGCGCTTGCGGCGTTGGAAGCGGGACTCGATGTATTTGTGCAAAAGCCGTTGGCGCGTAACCGTCATGAAGGTGAAGCGATCATTTCGCGAGCGCCGGAACTCGGTCGTCGGGTTGGCGTCTACATGAACAGCTTGGACAACCCGGTGTTCCACGACATGAAGAATGCTGTGGCGTCGGGCTGGTTCGGTGAAATAGTCAGGGTGCGTCTCGCGCTGGCCCATACCGGAGGCCTTGACTGGGCGGCGGACTCGTGGCGCGCATCACAGGCGCGAGCAGGGGGAGGCTCGTGGGCACTTCTGGGCCCGCATCTGATCCACCTTGTCCAGTGGATCGCTGGACGACGCATTGTTGCTCTTGGGGGCGAAAGAGCTCGGGTGGCACTGCCGCATATCGAGGGCGATGATGTCGCGTCTCTTGTGGGAACGCTCGAAGGGGGTTCTCTCTTCGAGATGGTGACGGGCTGGTCTCACGCCGAAAGTGTCGTCGCAATCTTCGGAACGCGCGGGTGGATGAAGTACGAGGACAACGCTCAGCTGACAGTCAAGGGCACCGAGCCTCTCCGCGGTAGATCCTTTACCTATGGCGGCTCAGACGAGGTCGCCGTGTTCTCCGGGAAACGCATCGCGCAGCCGGACATGGGCGATACTTCCAACCCACTCGAGCAGCACCATGATGCCCTTGTGGCGCTTTCTACGGGCAAGCGCTTCGCGTACGAAGGCACGGATGCTGTCGAGGACTTGGGCTGGCTGGATCTCGTCAACTCATTCCCCGCCTAAACAGGAAACATCTTGTCGTTCCATCGCTAATCGATTATATTTAATCTAACAACCCGGAAGGAAGCTCAATGAAGCGCTTGTTGATCCTCGGAACTGCCACGGCGGCGTTCGCGATTGTCCTCGCTGGCTGCGCTGGCGCAGCCAGCGATCCCGCTCAGAAGCCAGAACTGGTCATCTGGACTGACGCTACAAGAGAAGCGCCCGCACGAGCATATGCAGAGGCTGTAGCTGACGATGTCGACGTCACAGTCGAACTCAAGGACAACTTTGTCTCGGACATCGCGCTCGCGAATCGTGCCGACGAAGGTTGGCCAGATCTGCTCTTCACCCCCAACCCCAACGACATCGCGCAGTTCCGAGACCCTGCCAATGGCTTTGCCCAGCCGCTTGGCGACTTGATCACCAATGACGTGCTCGAGGGATACGGGTCTGCGAACGTATCCTGCGAGTTCGATGGTCAGACTTGGTGCCTCAAGAACGACCTCGCGCAAAGCGTCCTTTGGTATGACACTGTGATCTTCGAAGAATTGGGACTAGAGCCCCCTTCTACGTTTGATGAGTTCGCTACAGTCGCCGACGAGCTCAATGCTGCGGGGTATCTGTCAGGTGCGATTGGATCGACCGTGCTTCAGTACGGGTTTCTGAACTCCAGCGGGTGCACATTTTCCGATGTCGATCCGGCGGACAACTCGATCGAGATCGACGCGTCTGCACGCGAATGTGTTCGGGTATCGGAAACTCTTCAGCCACTAATCGATTCCGGAGCGTTCGACACGCGATCCCCGTTCGACGCCGAGTTCATCGCTGAGGTTGGCCAGCAAGGAAAGGTGGCGATGCAGATCGGCGGCTCTTGGTGGGGTGATGTCCTCTTTGCGCCTGCCGAGAACTGGGCAGTACCACCTGGTCGCTTCGCGGCTGCAGAAATGCCAATCTGGGACGGTAACGATGTAGCATACTCGGGGCAGTTCGGCGGAGGAATCTGGGTTCTCTCCTCCCACTCTGAGTACAAGGATGAGGCTGCGGCGGCGCTCGAGTATTTCATCAGCGATCCCTCGGTGATCGAGGAATCCCCGACCATTCCTGCATACGAGCCAGCGCTAGCGATATGGCAGGAGAAGGCCGCGGCTAGCGACTTCCTGGCGGAGAACCCGACCGACGTCTTCGCGGTCCAGGCTCAGCGACTGCAACCTGCGGCGCAGGCGGTGCTATTCGATATCCAAGGCGCCGCGCTCTCGGAGATGACCGCGTCAGTGCAAGCGGGAGAGTCCCTTCAGGCGGGCATCGAAAAATTCGCCATCAGTGCTACGCAGCTTGCTGAGGAAGCGGGCTATTCGGTCGAGTGAGTCCGGAAACCAATCGATCAGCGGGGTGGTGCGGAATCTCCGCGCCACCCCGCGCGACGCGATAAGGAAGCGCGCATGGCGTCACCTGCTCTTCGATCGTCTCGACCGGTAGGCATCCTCCTGGTGATGCCGTACTTGGTACTGCTTGTATGCTTTGGCATCATCCCCATCGGGGTCGCCATCATCAACTCGCTTGAGCCGACCCGCCGGAACCCCGCTGGCGGCCTTGCAAACTATGGGGACCTGTTCTCAGATTTTCGTTTTTTGCCGGCGTTGCTCAATGTCGGAACATTTCTGGCCATTTATTTGCCGGTCATGCTCGTGATGGTGACCATCTCGGCGCTTCTCCTCGATGCATATCAGAGCAAATGGAATACCTCCCTACGGCTCGCCTTCATCGTCCCCGGAGCGCTTTCGGGTGCTGTCGCCGTCCTGGTTTGGTACTTCATGCTCGATCCTAATCTAAGCCCTTTCGGAGAAGCGTTAAGGGCGGTCGGCATTACGTCCACTTCACAGATTTGGCAACAAGGGAACCTTGCTTGGATCTTCGCCCTCATGGCCTTTGCGACCGGCGCGGGGAACTGGATCGTGATTCAGTATGGATCGCTACAATCCATTCCGGACGAACTTGTCGAAGCGGCGCGACTGGATGGGTGTAATTTGTTTCAAATCGCCTATCGGATCAAGTTGCCTTTGATCAAGAAGTATTTGGTGTACATGTCCATACTTTGCTTTACTGCCGCAATCCAGATTTTTGTGGAACCACAGATTGTCGGATCGATTTACCCTGGCCTTGCTGACGCGTGGTCCCTCAACCAACTCAGCTTTGACTTCGCCTTCGAGAACTCGAACTTCGCCTCCTCCGCGGCGCTCAGCCTGGTGCTCTTCGGGATCTGTCTCTTGGCCGCATTGATCCTCATATTCAGGACGGACTTTTTTGACAGCGCGAGAGAGGAAGCATGATGTCGGCGAGCACCACACTCATCGCGGCGACGAACCGGCCTGGGCCGGCACTGCGCGGTCAAGGTCGCCGTCTTCGTGGGCGACGATTCGACTGGGCGCGATTTGGAGTCAGGTCGCTACTCTTCGCGTTCGCCACGATCGCGATCATTCCCATGTTGTGGCTCCTCATCACGCCTTCGAAGACGGAAGAACAATTGGTGAGTCTCCCGCCTCTGGCGTTTGGAAACGTGACCAACTATTCCGTTGCCTGGAGTAATCTTGTGTCCTTCCAAGACGGCGCAATCTTGCGCTGGGCATGGAACTCTTTGTGGTATACAGGCGCCATTGTCCTCATAGGCACGGCGAGCGCGGTACTGGCAGGGTACGCCCTCGCCAGCACGCGGATTCCCCTTCGCCGAACGATCGTGACCACCACCTTGATCGCGATGCTTGTGCCAGGCGTCGCGCTCATTCTTCCGTTGTTCTTGCAGACGGTTGAGATGGGGATTTACAACTCCCCGTGGGCGTTCATTCTCATTGCATCACTGAACCCGTTTGGGGTTTTCCTTTCCTACATCTATTTTTCAACGGCTGTCCCGGTAGAGCTGTACGAGGCGGCGAGAATCGACGGAGCATCCGAAATCGCGGTTGCTTTCCGGATTGCTATGCCACTTGCTCGGGGGCACGCAGGTATCGTCGCATTCTTTGTCTTCATCGATGCCTGGGCTACGTTCTTCTTGCCATATGTGCTTTTGGGTAGCTCGTCCAACTTCACCCTGCCGGTCGGCTTGGGCGTGTTGTTCTCGACGACCCCAGCTCTCAACCCCGGTTCGGGTCCAAGCGGGCTGCCGATTGGGCGTCCTGAGGTTGCGTTGGCTGGGGCGTTGGTCGCCTTGCCGATCCTCGTGGTGTTCCTCGTCTCGTCAAGGTTGCTCACTCGAGGAGCGTTCGCTGGCTCCGTGAAAAGCTAACCCTAGAGCCCGCGCGATGCACAGTATCGAGAGGGCGGCCCGCGGCCAGGCTCGAGCTCGAGAAGCGCTACCGAAGTTCGCGCTGAATGCCGCTCCGCCGAAGACAAGCGAGAGGCTCGGAGTGCGACGAGTTCGACAAGGCGGCGCCCGATGTTCTTTTCTTCAGCGAAGACTGTTCGGGAATTCACGACGGGGTAGAGCGTGGTCGACGGTTGTGGTGAAGTTGTTGCCTTCCGAGCAGGATTCCCCTGGGTTCACCTTGATGCTTCTGTCAATCTCCCGGAGGTAGCGACAAATGATCGAGCCAACTAGTCCCAATGTAGTCCTCATCTTTATGGACGATATGGCCCACTGGGCGCTGCTGTCCGACATCGTGCACACGCCGAATCTTGACCGCTTGCGTCGCCGAGGCGTCACCTTCACCCACGCGTTCAACCAGGGGTCGATGGAGGAGGCGGTCTGCATGCCAGCTCGGCAGATGCTCATCTCCGGCTTGACGTTGTTTCGGGCTATAGATGGCTTCATGAACGTCCCTAGGATCGGGCGCGTTCTCTCGGACGCCGGCTACGACACATACTTCACGGGGAAGTGGCACAACGAGGAGACGGCGCTCTACACCGACTACAAAGAAGTCGGCCCATGGGCGGGTGGAATGCTCCATTCCACGGAAATCGGAGGTGCAGCATACCTCCGACCTGATCCTGAGAACTCATGGGATCCGGCGGACACCGCCCTCGGAGGCCACTGGATGACTCTCGACGATGGTACGATCCAGCATTCATCCGAGCGTTGGACTGACGCCGCCGTATCCTTCATAACCCGTGGTCACGACGGTGCACCCTATTTTCTTCATCTGGCATACCACGCGCCGCACGATCCGCGGCAGGCGCCCCGCGAGTTTCTGGACCGGTATTGCCCTGCGGATCTTCCGCTTCCGCCGAACTTCTTGCCCGCCCATCCCTTTGACAATGGTGAACTCATGGTGCGAGACGAGCAGCTTGCCCCTTTGCCACGGACGCCGGACTCGGTTCGCTTCCACCGCCGCGAGTACTTCGCCATTCTCACTCACGTCGACGAGCAGATCGGTCGCCTTCTCGATGCAGTGGACGCAGTGGACGGGCAAGCGGGTACCGTCCTGGTCTTCTCTGGTGATCATGGGCTCGCGCTAGGAGAGCATGGGCTGTTTGGCAAACAGAATCCTTATGAACACAGCATTCGCGTTCCGCTCGTGATCGCCGCGCCCGAGGTCAAGGGGGGACTGGAGTGTGACGAACTAGTCTACTCGGGCAGCATCTATCCGACTGTTTGTGAACTTGTTGGTGTTTCCCGGCCTGACCATATCGAGTTCCGGTCGCTTGCGCCGCTAATGCTCGGCGAAGCTGACGGGGAAGAGACGATATTCAACGCCTATCGACAACTGCAGCGAGTTGTGCGGTCCGGACATTTCAAACTCATCGAATACCAGGACAAGAGCCATAACCAACTCTTCGACCTCGAAGCGGACGCGTGGGAGATGACGAATCTGTACTCGCACCCTGGCTATACTTCCGTTCGCGATGCGCTCGCAGCCAGACTTCGCGAGCGTCAGATCGAACTCGGCGATTCACTGCTCGAGACGCGATCGCGCGTCGACTACCCGGTTGGCAACTCCTGACGTTTCGACGAGGACGCGCGCTCTCGTTCGTGCGCTGAGTTGAGGGTCTGTCGAGGATCGAAACTCTTGACACCACGCTTTAGTCGGTGGAGGCAAGGAAGCCACCGCCGGCGCGGGCGGATTGCCGGCCGTTCTGCTTTCGAGGGTGCCCGCCCCGACCAAAGAAGTGGAGGGCTGTGCCGGCGAGATGTGACGTTGTAACAATCATGCGGTTCGTTCGGGTGTCCTACTGGCTTCGACGACATCTTCCGGGGGATCCGCCGTCAGCGTCGCTAGAGTCGTGTACCCGCCGACATAAGTTCCCGCGGACCCGATCGGCCCTTCGCGGGACTTCCGCGCCAACCGATGGAGGTGGTCGATCGAGCGCGACTGATCACCAGCTAGCGGTGATGAGGGCGCCGCTGAGAAGCGTCGAGGTTCGGAGGCGATGTTGGCGACCTGACAATTCACGGTCCGACGACTTACAGCGCGTTATGAATCGAAGGAAAGACTCGCGTAAAGCCTTCGGCCGGTGCGCTCGGAAAACTCCAGCTGCGCCGTCAGATGTACATGCCCGCGACAGAGGCGCCGCCATCGACGACCAGAACCTGGCCGGTGATGTGACGTGCTCGGTGGCTGCACAGAAACTCGATCGCGTCTGCGATGTCCGCTGGGTCCGCCAACCGACCGAGCGGAACCTTGGTCGCCCGCTCCGCGAGCTGTTCGTCGGTGTTGAACGTGCGCAGACCTTCGGTCAGGGTAGGCCCGGGCGCGACTGCGTTCACTCGAACGCCGGTTCGGGCAAGGTCAATCGCCATGCTGCGAGTTGCGGCGACAAGCGCGCCCTTGGCCGAAGAATAGAGACCGCGACCGCTCGGCACCGCCAATGCCACAGTTGATGCGACGTTCACGATGCTTCCGGCATTCTCGGCGAGCCGGGAGGCTAGACGCTGGCCGAGGTCCCAGGCGGCGCGAACATCAATCTCGAGAGCCGCGTCGAAGTCTTCCAGGGCCGTGTCGAGAGCGCCGCCGCGCGCCGCTCCTCCGGCGTTGTTGACGACTGCCCGCAAATCCACCGTGTCTTGAAGGGCCTCCGCAAGGCTTTGGCGCTCCGCCGCAACGGACAGGTCAGCAGTCAGGCCCCGCGCGGAGATCCCGTCCGCCCTGAGGCTCGCGACCGTCGACTCCAGATGTCCTGCGCTTCGGGCGACGCAGATCACTCGCCAGCCGGCCTCGCCTAGCCGCCTCGCAGTTGCGAGCCCGATGCCGCGCGTGCCGCCGGTAACGAGAGCAGATCCCTTCGCGCCTGCAGACGCGCCACCTGCAGGCTCGTAAGCACCGCCATCAATCTTTTCGTCGAATGGTCCAGGCATCTAAATTGAATTTCCTTTCAATAACGGGGCAAACATACAATTAAGGCGAAAGTTTGCGAAGGGCTGAATAGACCGGTGACAGGAAAAGGCATGCATGCTCTCGTGGGCTCCTATCGCTCGGACTCATCCCCGGGCGGCATAGCGCTCGTAAGGTGTCGTGCCGACGGGTGGGAGGTAGTCGCGCGCGCGGAGACCTCGAACGTCTCCTACTTGGCCGTCTTCAAAGGTATGGCCATATCGGTGAACGAGGATCGAGCCGGCGCGATCGAGACGCGGCGAATCGAATACAGCGAGGGTCGGCCGACTGGATTGGCGTACATCGATCGCGTCGATACGGGTGCGCTGCCCTGCCATATAGAGCTGCTGGCACTTTCGCCCGGGCCAGGAAAAGCCGGGAATCTTGCCCTCGTGCCGAACTACGGAAGCGGCAACGTCACGGTTGTCCTGGTCCACGATGACGGGCTTCTCGATTTGGTCGAGGAATTCACGATGCCGTGGGGGCGTGAACCTATGCCAGTGCGTCAGGAATCGAGCCATCCCCACCAGTGTCGAGCGACTCCGTGGGGCTCTGTTGTCGTTAGCGACCTCGGGTCGGATTGCCTCCATGAGCTTCAGTGGCAGGCGGGTCGATTGAGCTTGCGGAGGAGCTTCAAATTGCCGGACGGGACCGGGCCGCGGCATATGGTTGTCGACAGTGGGAGGCTGTATGTCGTCGGAGAACTCGATGGAAGACTGCACATGATGCACTTCACTGCATCGGAGTGGCGCTGGATCCACTCGGAGCCCGTAAGCCGGGACGTGCGCGGCTACCCTTGGGTTCGACCGTCTCACCTTACGTTGTCTCCGGCGGGCAAGGAACTGACAGCTAGCGTGCGCGGAGTATCTCGCCTCGTATTCCTCCGCCCCGCGGCCAGAGGGGTCGAGTTCGCAGAGGAAATCTCTCTTCCTGGCGCCGAACCGCGACACCATGTCCATCTTGATGACGAACGCCTGGCCGTTGCGCTCCAGCATGACAACCGAATCGTCGGTGTGGACAGACGAACTGGCATCGCGGACGTGCTGTTGACGATTGACGCTCCGGCCTGTGTCGTGACGTTCTAGCGGTCTAGTTGAGTGGGTCGATGGCTGTCCCCGTTGGGTTTCAACCGGCCGGCGTGTCAATGCAGGATTGCCCCTCGGCGCCGGAGCTCTGCGCGGACATCAGCGGCGGGGATGTTCTTGGCCGCGCTGATGTTGCTGGCGACCGCGATAGCCGCGGCCACCCCGGCCGCCTCGCCCATCCCCATTGCAGTCCCCGTCACGCGAGATGATGCGAGCGCTTCTTGAGTGGCGGAGTGACAGCGCCCGGCGACAAGGAGGTTCTTGCTCTTGAGCGGGATGAGGGTCCGGAAGGGAATGTCGTACGGACGCGTCTGTGGATGCTCATGAAAGCCTGCGCTTTCGGCCCGATGACGGTCGAGGTACCAGGCGCCCAGCACGATCGCGTCGTCGAAGCGCCGCTGGCTCCGGACGTCGTCCACTGTCAGTTGGTATTCACCGCGGATGCGCCGTGTTTCCCGGGCCCCGGTCTCCGGTCCACTTGAAATGTAGTAGGCATCGACGCACTCGGGAACCCTCTCCTTGAAGAGTTTGAACATCGTCCAAGCCTGTTTCCGCGACTCGACCTCGGCACGCGACCAGTCTTCAGCGTCGGTGCGGTCCGCACGCAGTCGTGTGGCATTGATCAGGACGTCGCCCTCGCCGAGCTTGAGCATATAGGGCCCGCCATATGGTGGAATCATCCCTGCGGCATGCGCATCTCGCAGGACATCGCTGCAATGAGCGACCAGATCCGGGCCGATCGAAACATTCCCCATACGGAAGTGGAGTGTCATCGGCTGCGCCCTCTCGGGGTCGCTGTCGTAAGGGTTCCCGGCCCACGCGGCGATGTCGGCGTCCCCCGAGCAATCGACGATGAACGTCGGTCGCACCTCGCTCAATCCGCTCTTGTTCGCGACGATGACGCTCTCGATGACCTCGTCGGATGAGTGGAGACCGGCTGCTCGTGAGTGATAGAGCACTTCAGCGCCGGCTTGCTCAAGACGCGCGTCGGCGTAGACCTTGAAGTGCTCGAGATCCAAGTCGACGGGCTCCAGTGATGTCTCATCGACCACTTTGTGAGAATCGGCGCCAGATTCTGCCGTGAGGTCGCCCCCGTGCCGGAAACGCCCTTCGCGTTGACGGGCCCTGGACACGCCCTGAACGTCCTCCATGATGTCCTGGGCAATTCCCCCGAGTACGACCTCGCCGGTTACCGTATCGAACATCCCATCCAGACCCGGTCCCATCACCGCCGTGATGAATCCTCCCGCGAATCCGGAAGACTCCACCACGAGCACGGAAGCGCCCATTTCTGCCGCAGCGACGGACGCAGCAATGCCGGCGCATCCCGCTCCCACGACGAGAACATCGGGTCGGTACGTCCGGCTGATCATTTCGGGCGGCAGCTTGGCCATAGGCGCTCTCCTTGCGTCACGGAAGGTCGGAGGGTGAGAGGGCTTCGTCGCCTCGCCGGGGATGGACAGGAAGCTGTCCCCGCCGCCGGCAAGTCGGCACCACATCCAGTGTTTTCATTATGGACGCAGGCAATGTGGTAGCGCAACCATATCCGTCTCACACGTCTCGTGACCACGCGGAGTGGCAGGCGCCGCCCTCGCGACCCATTGAATCGCTAGAGATGGTCCCGGACTCTGGAAGGCGCACAGGGAGCGCACGGCCAAGCGGAGCCTTGGCCGCGGGCGCGGCCGCATGCAGGTCTGCGGGTCGCGAACTGCTCGCAGACTGATGAGCCACTGGGAGAGCGGGCTACGTGCATCACTCCTCGACGCCGCAGTCGGCCATCGCCTTCACCAGAGTCTGCAGCGACTGCTCCGACCCCCCGGGGGAACCGAGACGGCCTCAGTCGGTTGTGAAGTGAACGACCTGGCCCTCCGTCATCGCGACGTAGGTTATCCCGGCCCTCTGCGCCGCGAACGCGTCCTGGCAAACAAATCGCTCCGGGGTGAGAATCCGGAGCGTGCCGCCGCACTCGCTTTGCACACGAATCCGGTCGCATCCACCACTTGCGTAGCGTGCGCTGACGATAAAGCCCCCGACAGCCCGGAGGTTCTCGAACTCTGCGTTGCCGATGGAAGTGTCGTTGGGGAACAGTCGGATGACACCCGTAGAGCTCTGCATCATCAGTTCGTTCACGACTCCACTGATTGCGAAGTTCTCAACGAAGACGCCCATCTCAGCCATGAAGTCGAATGGAGTCGCGTCGTTGTACCGTCCGAACGCCTCGAGGATCCGGTCGGTGTAGGTGCCGTTGGGAAGCTCGCAGTACTCGAGCTGGGCCTCGAACTCGTCGGGATCGAGTATGCCCATTCGAGCCTTCTGCAGATGGACGAAGACGAGCTCATTCCCCCCTTCGAGACGTTGCCGCGCGATCGACCGCTTCACGAGATCCTGCACCGGGCGGGGCGAGCCCCAAGAGTGTTCCTCGCCCGGGAAGACGGTCGCCCCGGCGAGGGGGATGTTGTAGACGACGTCGGGGTCTTCTCCTGGGACCGAGATCAGGACATCGCCGACCTCCGTGGCGGCTGTGCTGTATGGCGGCAGGAGAACCTGTAGTTCGCGGGTCCGTTTCGCAAGGGGAACCTCGTCCGGGTCTCGGCCCAGCGCCGTCAGCGCATCTCGGTAGGCGCCGAATAGGAACTTCGTGAGAGTGAGATCGATCAGACAGTCACGGTTCAGCCGGAGATCGGGCGTCAGACCGTACATCTCCGGGACGACCGTCGGGAAGATGTGCCTCTGTTCGGTTCCGTCATCCGCCAAGGCGGCCGGACGATCCAGATAGGCGACCATGAACTCTGTGGCTGCTTCGATCGGCTCGAAGAGGCGCTCGCGCAGTAGTTCGACGTCTTGCGTATAGAGGAAGTGCCACCATAGCGATTGAACCGTCCACGGTGTTTCGCACAGTTCCCAGCCCCACACCGGCGAGGGGGAAGGGAACTCGTCCATCGGCACCGGATAGGCCGTGTGCGGGAAGTAGGCCCCAGGGAGTCCGAAGTACTCGCGCGCGAATCGCCGTGAGAGCGGCAACAGGTCCCACACGAGGTTGATGTACGGCTCGTGACTTTCCGCGCGATTGCCGGAGAACACCCCCCAGTAGAGCTGCTGGGTGTTGTAGTTCATGTGGTAGTCGCCATGCCAGGCTGTGCCGACATCGCCGGCGCTCAGGTTCCCGAAGATCCCGGGGGCCCGCTTACCGCGCCGTACAACGCAGTGGGTGAAGTAGGTGCCTCGATACCAGGCGCGCTCGAGCGCTGGGCGCTCGAGCCGTACCGCAGACCGTGACCAGTAGGTGGCCCAGTCCGCCCGCGCCCGCTCGAGCACCTCGTCGAAGGACGCCGTGGCGAGCGGGAAGTCGGAAGGTGTACGACTCCCTCTCGTATGGACGATTTGGACGCTGAACGTCAGGTCGGGCCGGTCAGGGTTGTACGTGATCGAGCGTTCGAGCGGGACCACGGGTGCGGCGCCGCCATACCAGGACGGCCGGGACACTGGTGCGAGCGACTGGCTGACATGCAGCAGAACGGCAAGCTCATGGCGGTCGGATGCCGTAGTGGTCCGCGCCGGCAGCTGTTCTCGGAACCCGATCGCCGTGGATCCCAGAGGCAGTTCGGTCACCTCGTCGCGCAGTGGGATTTCACCCGCGACCGTGAAGGCTATCGCCCTCTCGGCCGCCGTGCGCGTGTTCGCCGGGCCGACCTCGGGATCAGGGAGCAGCCTGACTCTTGTGATGGGGGAGGCAAAGCCCGGGCTCGCGCGCCCCACGATCACGTCGGACTCGGGATCGACGATCAGTTCGAGACCGACCCTCTCCCCGCGATGGAGGAGCTGGACCTCGCATCGACCGATGTCGAGGTGCAACTCGTGGCCTATCACTCGGGTATGGCGGCGATCGATCCCGAGGATGAGCCTGCCGCACGGATGCGGGCGTGGATAGGGCTGACCGTAGGCGCGCTCCATCCTCGCCATGTATTCCGCGAACCACTCGTCGGAATCGATCGAGCGGCCGTCCGCAACCGCGCGCTTGATCTTGGCGAAAACGTCCCTGAACGATCCGACTTCGTCGCGATGCAGTTCATCGATCCGTTCGTCCCAGATGTCGTTGTGACCGAAGTGCAGCACGATGGCGTCCGGTCGGGTGGTCACGACGACGCCCACTCCTCCGTTGCCGAGGATCGCGCCCTCCATGAAGCGCGGGGCTGGGCCGCTCCGGCGGACGTTGTGTTCGGTCGGTGGCCAGTGATTCATCTCATCGTCCCCGGTCTCGCCGACCCCGACTGGAGCGTCGATCGGCCCGAACGATCACGAACCGCCGCTTCTGGAGGTTGTGATTAGTGCCCCATCAACGCGGCGGGGGATCTCGGCGAAGTCGTCGCGGAGCTCCTCGGGAAGCAGCGTCTCCGGAGCGTTCTGCCACGCCAGCGGTCGCAGGAATCGACGGATCGCGGTCACTCCGACTGAGGTGTGCACGGTGTTGGTCGCGGGCCAGGGTCCGCCATGGTGCTGTGCCCAGGACACCCGCACGCCGGTGGGGTAGCCGTTGAACACTATGCGGCCGGACGCCTCTTGCAGTACGGGTAGTAGCTCCACGATGCGGCCCAGGTCGGTGTCCTCGACGTGAAGGGTCGCGGTGAGTGAATGGGGCACCTGTGCGAGTGCAACGGCGAGCTCGTCCACATCGTGGTAGTCGACGACGAGGACGAGCGGCCCGAAGGCCTCGATTGTATGCGCGGTCGTGAGGTCCCGCGCCTGAACGCGCAGGACGCGGGGGGCCACTGAGAAGCCGGTGCCGTCGGGGGTTGTCGCCCCGGTGAGGGCGATGACGCCGGGCGCCGCCTCCAGCGACGCTACGCTCTCGCCGAATGATGCAAGAACCCGTTCGTTGAGGAGGACGCCTGGATCTGACGCGCCGACTGCGTCCCCCAGTCGCCTCGCGAACTGATCGGCAGCGTCGCCCGCGGGGACGAAGGCGATGCCCGGCTTGGTGCAGAGCTGACCGCCGGATGCCGTGATCGACGAGCTGAGGCCTACCGCGATCTCGGCACCCCGCGCCCGCAGGGCTGCTTCTGTAATGACCAGCGGGTTCACGCTCTGCAGCTCGCCGTAGAAGGGGATGGGACGGGGTCGGCCCTCGATTGCGGCGCGGAGGTGCTGGGCGGCGCCGAGGGAGCCGGTGAATCCGACCGCGGCGATGGCCGCGTGTTCCACGAGTGTGACACCGGCTTGCTGTCCGAACACGATGCCGAGGGTGCCCTCGGGTGCGTCGACGCGCTCGGCCCCGGCACGAAGCGCCTCATAGCTCACCTTCGAGGTGAGCGGGTGCGCGCTGTGAGCTTTGACGACGACCGGGTTCCCTGCAGCAAGCGCGGATGCCGTGTCGCCGCCCGGCACCGAGAACGCGAACGGGAAGTTGCTCGACCCGAACACGGCGACCGGGCCGACCGGAACCAGCATCCGCCGGACGTCGGGCTGGCGGCCCAGAGGGGTCTCAGTCGCATGGTCGATCGCCGCCTCCAGGAAGCCGCCTTCGCGGACGGCCTCTCCGAAGAGTCGCAGCTGGAACGTCGTGCGACTGAGCTCGCCTTCAAGGCGGGCTGCGGTGAGGCCGGTCTCCGTCTCCGCGGTCGATACAAGCCGGTCTCGGTGCTCCTCGAGCGAATCGGCGAGGCCATCAAGGAGTCGAGCGCGCCACGCGCGGCTGCGGGAGGCGATCTCCTGCGCGGCATCCTTCGCCCGCGCGACGATCACAGCTACCTCGTCGCCGGATGTCGGCGCGATCCCTGTGTCGGAGCGAGTGCCGGTGCGCGGGTCGGTGGTGGTCAGCGTCTCGGGCATGAGATCTCCAAAGGTCGGTTCATCAGGCGCTGCCGCAGCGCACGAGGGTGAAGCCGAGATCGATCAACACCGTTACATCCCGGGTCTTCCTGCGGGTCGCTCGCGGCGAGCTGACCGTCCGATCCTCGCTCACAAGAGCCCCCGACCAGCGAGATTCCTCATCAAGCCGGTGATCCCGAAGTCCCATGGTTCGCAGTCTTCGCTGAAGTCGACGACGTTCGCCAGCGTCCCCAACGATTCCGAGCGGATCTCTACGACGTCGCCCCGCTTATGAGTGAAGCCCAGGCCCGGCTCATCGCGGTCCTCGATTGGGGCGAAGAGGGTGCCCATCATGAGCACCGCCCCGTCGGGGTACTGATGGTGGGGGCCGATCAGCTGCGCCACGAGGTCTAGCGGGTCGCGGCTGATCTGGCGCATATCGCTCGCGGCGGCAAGCACGAAGCCGTCCTTGCCCTCGACGCGCACCGAGACCTCGGCCGAGCGCACGTCGTCGATGCCATACCGGTCGTCGAAGAGCCGGATGAACGGCCCCGTGGCGCAGGAGGCGTTGTTGTCCTTCGCCTTCGGAAGGAGCAGGGCGCTACGGCCCTCGATGTCTCGGAGGTTGACGTCGTTCGCGAGCAGGGCGCCGACAGCGGCCCCGCGCGAGGACACCGCCAGGGCGACCTCCGGCTCGGGGTTGTTCCACTGCGACGAGCGGAGGATGCCGATCTGCTCGCCCGTGCCTCGCGAAGCGAGAGGCAGCGACTTGGTGAAGATCTCGGCATCCGGGCCGATACCCACCTCGAGGTACTGCGACCACAGTCCTTCTGCGACGAAGAAGTCCTTCAGCTCAGCGGCTCGCTCGGAGCCGGGCTGCACACCGCCGAGATCGCCGCCGACACGCTCGGCGATCACGTGACGGAGTTCGGCGGCGGCGGAGTGATCGCCTCGCACCCGCTCCTCGATGACGCGCTCGATCATCGAGACGGCGAAGGTGACTCCCGCGGCCTTCACCGCCTGGAGGTCGTGGGGTGCCAGAAGCCAGGGCTGTTCCGTGTCGCGATCATCGAAGCGGGTGTTGGCATAGATGTCGTCGAGCCCGCCGAGGTCTGCCCCGCGTGCCGCGCGCGCGGCTGCGGCCGGGTCGTCCTCCTCGAGGAGCGCGCTCACCGTCGGGTACGTCGCCGCGAGGCTTCGGACGACGCCGTCGTCGACGAGCACCGGCGTCGGCCCCTGCGCGGCCGGCTCCCAGACGCGCCCGATGAGCACCGCGTCGCTCGCGTCGGCGGGAAGGGCGGCCGTGAGGGCGGGAAACCAGGTCATCGACGGGACTCCTGAGTGTCGGGGATCGGCCATCATCGGCCTTCGAAACGCGGGGCGCGCTTCTCCGTGAACGCGGCGCGCCCCTCGGCGGCGTCCTGGGTGGCGAAGCAGATGGTCTGCAGATCGCGCTCGTATCGCATCGCGTCGTCGAACGGCATCGTGTAGGCGGCGCGGACGTTCGCTTTCGCGGTCTGCGCCGCGATCGGCGGGCGGCTGGCGATCGTGTGTGCGAGCTCGGAGGCGCGGGCGAGCAGTCTCTCGCGCGGATGAAGCTCCGTGACCAGACCCCACGCCTGGGCGGTCGCTGCGCCGATCGGGTCGCCGGTGAGCAGCATCATCGCGGCGTTGCTCGGGCCGGCGCTGTGCGCGAGGAATGCGCTCATCCCGCCGCCGCCGATCCATCCCAGCTTGATCTCCGATGCGGCGAAGGTTGCCGTGTCCGCCGCAAGGCGGATATCGCAGATCATCGCCGTCTCCACCCCGCCGCCGAAGGCGTAGCCGTTGACGGCGGCGATCAGGGGCTTGCGCACTTCACGAAGGGCGTCGCAGTAGTCCACGCGATTGCGGAAGGCCCAGGCAGTCTCGTACTCGTCCAGCGTGCGGATGTCGGACCCCGCGCAGAACGAGCGCTCGCCGGCGCCGGTCAGCACGGCCACCCGCACGTCATCGTCGTCGTTGATCGCGTGGGCGAGCCGGGTGAGCTCCTTCGACATCTCCGGAGTGACGGCGTTGAGCTTGGCCGGACGATTCAGGGTGATGAACGCCACGTGCCCGTCCGTCTCGACGACGACTTCGTCGATGGTGCTGTGGATCATGAGACTGCCTCCTCGAAGGTGGAGAGGTCGGCGCGGGCGACCGCGTCGTTCTGGAGCGCCGTCATCCGCTCCAGCACGGTTCTCGGCTCGGAGTCGTTCGCGAGGGCCTCTCGGATGACGCGAGACAGCTCGCGTTGAAGCTGGACGAATCCCGCGAACCGGGGTCGCACCCAGGCGCGCTCGATCGTGCGTCGGGTGCGTCGATAGAAGTCGCCTGTGCTGCCGTTCACCGCGTCGTCCTCCCATGCGGCTCGCACCGACGGCTGACCCTGGTGGAGGGGGATGAAACCTGTCTGGGTCTGGTCGCCGAGGAGCCAGACGAGGTGCTTGCGGAGTCCGGCGGCGACCTCGGCCCGCGTGGTGACGGCGATGCCGGTGCCTCCGATGGTGGAACCGGTGACCCCGCCGACACCCTCCGGCGCATCTGCGAACGTGACAGCGCGCGTGCGGCGCCGGTTCGCATAATTCACGTAGCCGTAGACCAGGGGGATGTACGCGATGTCGTCGGATGTTATCATCCGCTCGAGGAGCGCGATGGGATTCTGCGCCTCGGAGCCGCGCGGCCCCCGCCGAGACAGCTCGCGGAGGATGCCGAGCGCGAGCGACCCGACCCCCGTGTCCACGATCGTCTCGGAAGCGCCGCCGGAGAGCGGTGCACCGAAGCTGTGGCAGATCGATGCGAACGAGAGGTATGCGTGCGGTCCGGACACCGACAGGGCGACGGGATGCCGGGCACTGACGGAGACGACATCCGACCACGTCCGGGGCTCCTGGTCCAGGAGGTCGGTGCGGCGTGCACTGACCTGGGTGGCGGCGTCGAGAGGGAGCGCCCAGGTCGATCCCGCGAGTCGATACGAGGCGAGGGAGGGGCCCACGGCGCGGTGCGCGATGTCCTTAAGGACGTCGGATCCGACGACGGCTTCCATCGGGCGGAGACAACGCGAAGCCAGGGCGTCGCCGAGGTGCGGATGATCCAGCACGATCACGTCGTACCGCTGCGCGAGCTCGGCAATGGGGGCGGACTCGAAGCCCTCCAGCGACTGCACGTCCCAGGTCAGGTCCACGCCGACCGAGGCCGCGTGGGCCCGCGCCGCCTCGAGAGCCTCGCGTCCGCGCGGGTGATCCCAGGTCAGGCCGGTGAGGACGGTCGTCATGACGCAGCGCTCGCGGCGGCGATGACGCCCTCGTCCAGCAAGGCGTCGACGTGCTCGGCCGGCACGCCGAGGTCACGGAGGATCTCACGGGTGTGCTGGCCGGCGAGCGGTGCGCCGCGGACTATGCGCGCCGGAGTGCGGGAGAACCGGTAGGGGAAGCCGGGGGTGCGGACCCGTCCCTCGGTCGGGTGGTCGTACTCCACCATCGTCCCGTTATGCGCGATCTGAGCATCGTTGACGAGATCCTCGTACGAGTAGACGGGCGCCACCCAGATGCCCGCGGAGCCCAAGAGGTTCAACCACTCGGCGGTGCTGCGGGTGCGCAGCTTGTCCGCCACCTTCGCGTAGATCTCGTCTCGCCGGTCCCAGCCGTCGATTTCGCCGTCCATGTCGGCGAAGGCGGGCTCGTCGATCAACTCGCCGAGCGTGGGCAGATGCGGCATCGCGAGCGCAAGGTACCCATCCGTCGTCGCGAATGTGCCGTAGGGGGAGCGGATGTAGACGTGCGCGTGAGGCTGGTCGCTACGCTCCTGCGGCACGCCCCCCATCGTGTAGACGGAGATCTCCTGCATCTGCAGCGTCGTGATGACGTCGAGCATGTTCACCGTCACCCGCTGGCCTTCACCGGTCCGCTCGCGGTGCAGGAGGGCTGCGAGCACCGCCTCGAACGCGGTCGACGCGGTCACGGCATCTACGAGATACTGCCCGGCCGCCTGCGGCGGCGTTCCGGCCGCGCCGGCAGAGAGCATCGCTCCGGAGAGGGCCTGCAGCAGGAGGTCCTGTCCCGGGCGATCGCGATAGGGCCCGTCCTCGCCGTAGCCCGAGATCGACACATAGACGAGGGCGGGGTTGATCTCGCGCAGCGTCTCGTAGTCGACGCCGAGGCGCTGCGCGACTCCCGGGCGGTAGTTCTGCAGGAAGACGTCGGACTCCGCGACGAGCCGGTGCACCAGCTCGCGCCCGTGGGGTGCCTTCAAGTCCACCGCGAACGACCTTTTGTTGCGGTTCAAGGACAGGAAGGAGACGTTGATCCGGTTGCCCCGAGCACCGCCGGCCGCCGCATGGCGCTGCCACTCGCCGGCTGTCGGCTCGACCTTGATGACGTCCGCGCCGAGATCGCCCAGGCGCTGCGCCGCGAAAGGGCCCGCCATCGCGATCGAGCAGTCCAGCACGCGGTATCCGCTGAGGACTCCTTTCGGCGCTGAGGAGCTGTCGTCTGTCATTGGAGGTCTCTCTCGAGTAGCGGGTGATCAAGATGCAGACGGCTGCGGACCGATGGCGCGGATGCGAGACGCGGATTCGGCGACCTCCGAAGTGCCGTCGAGTACGCGCACCGTGAGGTCGTAGGCGCGCGATTCGCCGTGCGCCAGCCACGTCAGGCTGCCGTCCTCGCGCGCGGCCGCCTCCCCGGTGACGTGGGTGCTGGAGGGCTCCAGCCCCACGCCGTACTGACCGGCGCGGAGGTTCTGCCATTCGAAGAAGAACGGCTGGGTGGCTGCATCCCACGAGATCTCGATGCCGCGGGAGGCATCGGGGGTGTGGAGCGCGACGCGGTGGCGGCCGTCGTCGCCGACGGTGAGCGCATGCTCCCAGACCTGCTCGACGAACCCGTCGACCGGTGCGGACAGCACGTCGTAGGGGACACCCTGTTGCGTCGTCGAGTCGGATGCCCACTCGTGGCCTGCGATCGGGGCCACCAGTGCGGTTCCCTCGTCGACATATGGATAGCCGATGTTGAGGTGATAGAGGAACATGTGCGGAGTCGGCTCGAAGCCGAGGTTGTCAACGACGTCGTGGACCCGCAGCTCGTTCCCGAAGACGTCGAGTTCGATGGTTCGGATGAGGCGCAGGTGCTCGCCGAAAGATGTCGCCTGGATCACCTCGCCGACCACGCGCAGCACGCCTCCGCTTTGCAGCCAGTCCTCCTCGACTCGGAGGAGTCGGGCCGGGATCGCCGTCAACCGGCCGTGCAGCCCGTGTTTGACGGTCTGCTTGGGTGGATACGCGTAGTGGGTGGCGTCGTACTCGCCGCCGAAGAGGGCGTGGTCGAGTCCGCCGGTGACGAGGAGTCCGTCCAGAGCCCGAAGCCAGGAGAGGCCGTTCTCGGCATCCGACTCGTGCAGTCCCGGATGACGGAAGCCGTTGCCGCTGCGCCACCCGAACGGCACGCCACGATAGCGCGCCGAGCCGAGGTCGAAGGCGCGGTCGATGAGCACCTCCACCTCCAGTCCCGAGGCGTTCCGGAGCAGGAGGGCTCGCACGCCCTCCTCGCGTCCGTTCTTCAGTACGACCTCCTGGATGCCGGCGAAGGCGGCCAGATCGCCGGCGCGGCGGCGCAGATCGGCGGTCGACGGGGCGGTTTCGGGGAAGGGCATCAGGTTCACTCCATGATCCATCCGCCGTCGACGTTGATCGTCTGGCCGGTGACGAATGACGAGTCAGGGCTCACGAGGAACGACACGACGGCGGCGAGCTCGGCGTCGGTTCCGCGGCGCTTGAGCGATTGGCGGTCGATCACCCATGCGCTGTACTGCGCGGGACTTTCGTGGATCTCCTCGGCCTTCGTCGGGAACGCTCCAGGGGAGACCCCGTTCACGCGGATGCCGAGAGGGCCGAGTTCGCGGGCCAGAGCTCGGGTCATTCCGACCGCAGCGCCCTTCGTGGTCACGTAGCTCGCGAGGTTCGCCCAGCCGCCGTGGAAGGTGATCGATCCGATGTTGACGATTGCGCCGGTCCCGCGCTCAGCCATGCGCCGGGAAGCGCCTTGGGCTGCCAAGAAGTATGCGGTCTGGTTGACGCGGACGACGTCCTCGAACTCTGCCTGGGAGATGTCGAACAGCGGCGTGCTCGGATAGATCGCCGCGTTGTTGACGAGCGCGCCCAGAGGGCCGAGTTCTTCTTCGGTCTCGCTGAGCGCGGCGTCCAGCGCCGCGCCGTCGCGGAGGTCGACGGGCAGCACGCGGTGGGGGACGCGGTTCTGGGTGAGGAGGTCGGCGGTCTCGCGAAGATGGGCGCTCTCGCGTCCGAGGACGCCGACGGCGAATCCGTCGGAACCAAGTCGGAACGAGATCGCCCGGCCTAATGCCCCGCCAGCACCAGTGACAACAGCCGAGCTCCCTTGGGGGAGGGCGTTCGCTGCCACGATAATCGCCTCGGCCCTTCTAACTCGCGGTTGCCCGTCACGCGGGGTTGCATGCATTCATCGATCGGCCTTGTATGTGGTAACGCTACCAGAAGAATTCCATTCTTGGGATCCGGCGAGCCCTTGGATTTCGTTTCTCGCGCCAAAGTGGTCGAGACAAAGCAATGATCGAGGACCTACGCGCTGGACCTGATCGGACAAATCCCTTCGCGCCTGCTCGAGGCGCAGATCGAGCGGGTTAGGGCAGCCTCGAACGCTGGACTGGTCGAGATACGACATGAAGCGCTGTCATTGGGTCGGATCTGAGGGGATTCGGACCGGTTCTCCGCCGCGATCTAGGGTGGGATCGTGTCGACCTCGAGTGGACCCTGCGGACCGGGATGCAGCTGCGGTACGCCGTCGCGGGCGGCCGTGGCGGTGAGCCTAGGCGGTGCGTCGCGGCAGCCCGGGTCTGCCGTGGCGGGGACGGGTCGGCACGGGATCGCGCAGTGCGCGATCCCGTCGGGTTCGTTCACGATGGGCGACGCCTCCGGCGACCGCAACCCGGCCGACGGTGAGACTCCGCTGCACGAGGTGCGCCTGGAAGGCTTCTCCATCGACGCTACGACGGTCACCAACGACGACTTTTCGCGGTTCATCGAGGCGACGGGGTATGTCACCGAGGCGGAGAGCTTCGGGTTCTCCGCGGTGTTCCACCTCGCCCTCGCCGCCCCGCGCGAGGACCTCATGGGTCCTGTGCCGGCGGCGCCGTGGTGGGTGGGGGTTCGGGGAGCGGACTGGGCGCACCCGGGCGGGCGGGACTCCTCGATCGTGGGGCTCGGCGATCACCCGGTGGTCCATGTCAGCTGGAACGATGCGCAGGCGTACTGCGACTGGGCGGATCGCCGGCTGCCGACCGAGGCGGAATGGGAGTACGCCGCACGCGGTGGTCTCGCGGGGGCGAAGTACCCGTGGGGTGACGACGAGGTCGATGACGGCGGATGGCGCGCGAACATCTGGCAGGGCGAGTTCCCGCGGGTGAACACCCGCGACGACGGGTATCTGACGACCGCGCCGGTGCGCAGCTTCGAACCCAACGGCTACGGGCTGTGGCAGAGCGTCGGGAACGTGTGGGAGTGGTGCCAGGACTGGTTCGACCCCGGGTACTACCGACGCTCGCCCGTGGACTCGCCGGCAGGGCCCGACCGGGGCGGGGCGCGGGTGCTGCGCGGCGGCAGCTACCTCTGCCACATCTCCTACTGCAACCGCTATCGAAACTCCGCGCGGTCGCAGAACACCCCCGACTCGTCGATGGGCAACGCCGGCTTCCGGACGGTCGCCCTGTGAGCGGCGACCGCCGCTTTCCGGCATCCGTCTTCCGGCACGGAACCGAGCCCGACGCGCGCTTCACTCTCGCCAATGAGCGCACATTCCTGGCATGGATCCGCACTGCGCTGGCCCTGATCGCCGGCGGCGTGGCCCTCGAACTCCTGGGGCTGCAGCTGCACCCGGAACTGCGGCTCGCCGCGAGCCTCGTGCTGGTGATCGTGGGGGTCATCGTGCCGGGCCTCGCGTGGGTCAACTGGATGCGCGCCGAGCGTGCGCTCCGCAACGCTCAGCCGCTTCCCGCGTCGCTGCTCGGTCCGGTGATCGCCGCCGCCGTCACCGTGGCCGGCGCTCTCGTGCTGCTGTCGATCCTCCTCGCATGAGCACGCTGTTCGACCCAGGGCTGCAACCGGAGCGTACCGAGCTGGCATGGCGGCGCACCGCGCTGGCGCTCGGCATCGGCTCGATCGTCGCGATGCGGCTGATCCCCGCCGTCTTCGGCAGCGCATGGTGGGTGCTGCTCGGCGTGGCAGGACTGCTCACTTCGGGGTGGTTGTGGGTGTCGGCTCGACGTCGCTACGGCGTCGTCAACGACATCCTCGCCCGCGAGCGCGACCGGGGACGGATGCCGGGAGCCGGCCTCCTGCTCGCGCTGACCCTCTGCGCGGTCGGAGCCGGGCTCCTCAGCCTCGCGATCGTGCTAGTCGCCGCGCTCCCGCGCAAGTGAACCACTTCCCCTTGACGCAAGTGGATTACTTCCCCTTGAATCGTCACCGACCATCAGGAAACGGCACCTGAGACATGGGACCTCCGACGTGCTTCGGGTCTGCCTGTAGTGGCCTCACGTGGAGGAGCTACTTCGACGCGGTCGTCATTCGGAAAGCAAAAGTGCTACGCGGTTGCCTTCGGTATCCCAAAGATCCACAATCTCGCTGAGATCGTCAAGGACCCCTATGTCGAGCAGGCTTCCGCCAGCTTCAATCGCTCGGCCCACTGCCTCGCCAATGCTACGGACTCCAAAATAAAGTCTCGCTCCACTCCCGCTGGGGCTGTAGCTCTCGCCCTCGGCGAGGGCGCCGGTCACTCCCAGGGCGTGGCTTTGAACGGGAAACAGAGCCATTCGTTGGCCATCAATAATGACAGGCTCCAACGAGCACTCGAGCAAGGCCTCGTAGAAGCGGATCGCTCGTTCCAGCCGCGCGACGGGCACCTCGAAGTACACCACCGGGTTCTGACCCGTTCCCCGAATCCCTCCCTGGAGGAACGCCTGCAAAGCCGGGCTCACTGCGTTGCTCTTCCTGCCTCGACCTGTCGCAGGGTCGAGATCATCTCGGGCGCACCAGGCACGCGCTTCGCGATCGGGTCGTGGGGCGTGATCACTCGCCAGAATGGGGTGACCTCGTCGACATCAACCCCACGGAAAAGGTCCTCCATCGCGATCTCAGTGATGATTCGCAGGTACATCGCGGTCGTGACCGGGCAGGTCGCGTCAGCCTGCTGCTGGACGGCGACGCTCTCTCGTAGCTCGCGCACACTCATCGTCTGACCCATGGTTACTTTCCCAATGGCCTCAGCGAGAGCAGCGGGTGAGGAGATATGGAGGTGGGAGCCTGCAGGGACGCCGGCAAAGCCCTTTTTGAGGCGCTTCGTCCGAGGTGGCGCGGCGCGGAAGAATTTTTCGCGCGCTGTCATGGCAGTCATGAGTCCCCCCGAGAAGTGGCGATGGCGATCTGCAGCTCCGTGACGTTCGATTCCGGAGATCGAGGGTCCCAAACCAGCGAAATCTCCGCAGCACCGCCCGCAGGCGTCAAGTGACTCGCTTCCAACCACGACATGATCGCCGCATAGGCGCTCCCCAGCTCGATGACATCACCGAGGTGAACGGTGGATGCGACATCGGTTTCGGGGCGCTGGATGAAGGTGACGCGACCGGCAGAGTCCACTGCTTCTGCGACGGGCAATGCTGCGGCGACGACGATGCCGGCATCGTCGGAACGGTCGTACAGGCTCCAGGCAGGGCCGGTCGGATCGACGCCGGCCCTTCCGAGCTCCGCGGAGAGCTCGCCGAAAAGAGCCCCGAAGACTTGGTACAAGCGTTCGGGCGTGTCCTCGGCGGCATCGATTCGTTGCGAGATCGCTGCGAGGAGGACTGCCGGCGCCGACTTCCGAGTGACTTCGTAACTCATGTGAGGATTCCTTTCCAATATCCGGAGTCTCGCTTCGATCGCCGCAATCCGAGCCTCGCTTCGTCGACGCTCGGCGTCCGCCTCAGCCCGACGAAGCGCCAGCATGCCGCTGAGTTCCGCGCTGGCAGGCGGGGACGTGAGGAGTCCACTGATCTGCGTGAGCGTGAAACCTAGCGCCTTGTACGCCTGAACACGGTGCACGGCGATGACCTGCTCGGCCTTGTAGAACCGGTATCCCGTACGCGGATCGACATACGCGGGCCTGAGGAGCCCTCGCCTGTCCCACAGCCGCAACGCGGGAACCGACACCTGCGTGAAGGTCGCGAAATCTCCGATGGTGAACATGACCCTCCTAGTGTTCAACCCTGCACCTAGGTGAGAGTCAAGCCCAACGGGAAGAACATTGTGAGCCGATCCAAACGATTGAAGTACCAAGCGACGATTAGCGGCTGAGTCTGCGTCTGCGGAGGGGCTGTTGGCGAGCCAGCGCGGGGCCGCATCACCCACTCGATGCCCGATTGCGCGAAACACCGAGAGTCGCGGTGGTCGCCCGCTGGAGAATTGGTGGAGGGAAGCGAATAGCTGGACGGGTTCGACGGTGCCAGCCGGCGAAATGGCATCCGGTCAGGGTGCGGTCACGGCCGCGAGAGTTCGCTGCCATGCTTCGTCGATTGGGGTCGCGCGGAGGCCGAACTCCTGGGTGATCGCCGTGCTGTCCACGACGAAGGCGCTGCGGAACTCGTAGGCCATTTCGATGAGTTCCCGCACGGTTGGATTGATCACGCCTACCGCGCGAAGCGCGAACACCGGAATGGTCGTGACTTTCGCCGTGGTTCCAAGCGCGCGGGCCAAGGATTCCACCATCTGCCGGCTGCTGCGCGGATTCGGGTCGTTTGGGAGATGCCATGCGCGGCCGAGCGCGCGATCGTTGGTCCCCAGTTCGGCAAGTCCCTCGCCGATGTCCGGGATGAATGTGTAGGAGTGGACCGTGTCAGGGCTGTCGAATAAGGCGGCGCGTTTCCCTTTGCGGACCGCTGAGATGACGGGGTCTCCGATGGGTGAGGCATTTCCCGCCCCGGGTCCGTAGTAGTCCGATGCTCGTCCGCTTGTCACCGCGACACGGCCCGCTCGGTGGTCCTCCCATAGTTCGTCGGCCATGCGCTTCCGAACCCGCCCTTTCCGTGTGTGCGGGTTCTCTGGGCTTGTCTCGGTGAGGATCTCGCCGTGCGGATCGCCGTACGAGTAGACGTTGTCCATCGCCACGTAGCGCGCGCCGACGCGCTGGGCGGCGGCGAGCACTCCTCGCTGGAGGAGTGGGAACTGGGTCTCCCATTCGTGGTACTCGGGGTTCAGGGTCTGGTAGACCGCCTCGGCCCCGTTCGCGGCGCGGGTTGCGAAGTCCGCGTCGCGGGCGTCGCCGGCGACCACGTCGACGCGCTCGCCGAGAGGGGAGCGGCCCGACCGATTCACCATCCGCACGCGTATCTCCCGGCGAAGGAGCGCTTCTGCGGTTGCGCGGCCGACCGGGCCGGTGCCGAAGACCACGTGGACACCGCTGCCGCCACTCACCACGTCACCCCCACGGTCCGATTCTTACCCAACCGCTCGTTCCGTGAGGGGGAGACTCGAGCGAGAACCATCAGCACAACGCCACTCAGCAAAGTTGCGGCAAGGGCGCCGGTCGCGCCGAAGACGGCGAACTGCCTGTCGACTCCCACTCCCGCGAGGGTCGTCACGCTCCACCCAACCGCCCAGATCGCCGCCGAGGCCGGCACCCACACGAGGCGCGTCCAGCCAAGTCGCCGGGGCAGCGCCAGAGACTGCAGCGACCCCACGACAAGGCCCGTCACGGCGCCCACGGCGGCGAGCGCAGAGAGGGTGGTGGCGAAACCGACGGCGGATGGCCCGTTGAGCTTGTCCATTGGTCTGGCGCCGCTTTCACTCGATTCGCGGGCAGTAGGTTCACTCCCTGCGGAAACGGCAACGCGGGTGTCGACAATCGTCAATATCTGAGTCGCTTAGGACAGCGTGCCGAGGGAGCTTCCCGCGTCGACGGTGAACACGCTCCCGGTGATGCTCTCAGCGGCTGGGGAGGCGAGAAACGCAACGGCGTCGGCGATCTGTTGCGGGGTCTGCGGGCGGCCGAGCGGGATGGCGCGTGATGCGCGGGCGGCATACTGTGGCTCGGTTTCAAATTGGGTACGGGCAAGTCCAGCCATCACGATTCCCGGCGCGACTGCATTGGCGCGGATGCCGTGCGCTGACAGTTCCAGCGCCGCGGAGCGCATGAGCTGATTCATCCCCGCCTTCGAAGCACTGTAGGCGGATATCTCCGGCCAGGGTCGTTCCGCAACCCATGAGCTAACGAAGATGAGGACACCTTCTGTTTTCCGCGCGACCATGCGGCGCGCTGCAGCCTGTGCGGCGAGAAACGCGCCGGTCAGATTGACGTCGAGAGTCCGTCGCCATACTTCTGGCCCGACACTGAGAAATGGCTGCGCTCTCACCATCCCCGCGCAGAGGACAGCGACGTCGAGGGGTCCCTCGCCGCGCTCGATCACAGCCCCGACGTCAGCGGCCAAGGTGGTGTCGACGTGGTGATACTCCACCGGCATCCCCACAGACAGCTCATCAGCCCGCACCCGCCCGGTCTCTTCGGGCAGCACGTCGGTGATCGTGACGCGGAAGCCATCGCGAGACAGCGTCCGGGCGATGGTGCCGCCGATGTCGCCCGCGCCTCCCGTGATTACTGCGGTGGGTGGCGATGACATGGGCCTCTCCTTCTCCGTCGAGCAATTTGCCTCATTCTCGGTGTCAGGCGGACTGAATCTGAACCCTGATCCACTCCACTGGCTCATCGGCGATCGTCGGGGAGAGTTCTAGCTCGATCCAGCCGTCACTGAGAGCGACATCGACTGCGGTCTCCCCGTCGCGAAGGATCGCGTGAGCGATCGCGCTTCCCTCCGCCACCGAAGCCACGCGGAGCGTGCCCTTTCCGGCAGGAACCACTCCGAGCGTCTGCGCAGCCTTGATCGGCCGCTCGTCGAGCGAAGCGACGACGACATCACCGGTGGCGTGGATCAACCCCGACACCTCGGCAGGCAGGAACGCGCCGTCGCGGGGTGTGGTGCGGAGGGCGGCGACGGTGACACCGTCGCGCTCGGTGCGAAGCCAGGATCGTGCGTGGGCAGTCGTGGACCCAGCGTGAGTCTTCGAGTCGAGCGCCTCGACCTTCGCGGGCTCGGTGCTGCGTCGCGTGAGCTTGCTGAGACCACGGTAGCGGGCGATGTCCAGCGCACTCGGCGTCGTGTCGCTCTGGTCCCCGTCGAAGCTGTTGAGCGAGCCGAGCGGACCCGATGCCACCGTGTCGAACCAGATGTCGCGAACCTCCCTCCAGTCGTACCCTCCCGAGCCATAGGTGGGCACGCCAAACCGTGTGAGGAGCGAGCTGAAGAAGAGTCGCCGGTTGACTTCCGCGCCGTATTCGCCGGCGTTGAGATAGAGGTCGTCGGTGCTGTGCTGGTCGACATAGTCGAGGAGGAGCGGCGAAAGGTTGTAGTACATCACCACGACGTCGGGATCGACCTCGCGCATGGCACCGACGACGATCTTGAGGGCTTCCAGCAGGATCCGCTCTCCACCCCACTCTCGCCTTTCGGGCGCGGCGTTCCGCATAGAGGGGAGCTCATAGCCGAAATCGAACTTGACGAGGTCGGGACGGTAGCGGCGCATGAACTGCCGCGCAGTCTCCGACAGCAATTCGGCTACGTGCGGCTTCGAGACGTCGAACAGGTAGTACGGCTCGGCGATGATGGAGCGCATCACGGGTTCGCCGTCCGGGCCCTTGAGCATGTCGTCCACCGTCAACCCCATGCTCGCCGGGTCCTGGCACCGCAGGAAGGCGGCCCAGAGGCCAATCGCGCGACCGTCCCCGCGCACTCGGTCGAGGAACTCCTCGAATCGCGGGAATCGCTCTTCGTCATGGCGCAACTGGCCGTAGCTCGCCTCCCAGCGGTCGTCGATGACGAACATCTCCGGTTCCAGCCCGCTCGAACCGAGTTGGTCGTACATCAGCTCGAGCGACTGCTGACTGAGGTCGCTGGCTGCCCAGTCGTTCGCCACCTGCGCACCCCAGGTGTTCCACTGCGACATCGTCACCCGCTTCGTCTTCAGCGGGGAGGGGGTCTTCGGGGTCACGATTCCCAGGTGCTGGAGCGCATCGAAGTACTCATCGATCGCTCGACGGAGATCCGTGCCAAGCGCCCAGACCCACGGGGTACCCACGGTGACATCGCCATCCCCGGTGAGGTGGGTGCCCCACCTGCTGCCGAAGACGCGCACGAACGGGGTCGCGTACTCGTCGAAGTAGCGGACGAAGATGTCGCCCGCGGGCACGTCGAGGAGGCCCATCACGAGAACGTCTGACGAGTGCTTCGTGAGAGCGTTCTTCGACGTTCCCCAACCATCGATCGACCATCCGCCCCAGAAGTAGGGCGGCAGACCCCACTGTTGTTGGACGAAGGCGTTCTCATCTGTGCTGCCGCGTCCGATCGTCGAGACGATGCTGAGGCGGACCTTGGCGGGGATGACCGGCGCGAGAATCGACGACTCCGTCGAGCCAGGGTGCAGGAAGAACTGGGAGTGGAATCCCGGAACCGGGCCGTGGTCCGCATCGTTGCGGGCGAATAGGCTCACGGACTCGACATGCGTGCGGGACGGAGAGGCGTACCGGGTCGGGGCGGTCTGGATCACGGTGTCGTCGAAGTCGTACCGCACGCGTGTCGTGCCGTCGCCGTTGACCCCGCGGAAGATCAGCTCCACAGCGCGATCGTCCTCCGTGCGCGTCTCCGCCAGGAATCCCAACTCGTTGCGGAGAGTACCGGTCTCGCTCTCGCTGACTTCGACGCTTGGCTGGGCGCTCCCCGTGGCGACGGTGCGACCCGTCGAATCGCGGAGCGTGAACGTCGCGTCGCGCTTGTTCAGTGACCAGGAGTACCCGCTCGCGGAGACACGGAGGTCATCTGCGGAGTCATGGATCTTGACGGCCATATCTTCCCCTATCGTTATGTATGGGATTCATATAATACTATTTTAACGCTTCACATATCAACGGTCCGCGGGCCGTCGCGACGAGAGGGAACATTATGACGACGGATCTTCACCGTGAGGGAGCGCTCGCAGGTTTGCGTGTTCTCGATGCGACGCAGATGCTCGCTGGACCCCTCGCCGGCACGCGCCTCGGCGATCTCGGTGCCGATGTGATCAAGGTGGAGAGTCCGAACGGGGGCGAGTTCAATCGCACCCACGGTTTCGGCGATCAGACCGTCGACGGACAGATGACGACCTTCGTCGCGGTGAATCGAAACAAGCGCTCGCTCGCGATCGACTTGAAGGATCCCGAAGCGCTCACGGCGTTTCGAACGCTCATCCGCTCAGCGGACGTCTTCATCCAGAACTTCCGACGCGGAACCGCGACGCGTCTGGGTATCGGCTACGAACAGCTCAGAGAGCTCAACCCTCGACTGATTTACTGCTCGATCTCCGGGTACGGGGCGTCCGGACCCTACGCGGATCGACCGGGACAGGACCTGATCGTGCAGGGATACTCCGGCTCAATGTTCTCCGTGGGCCGAGCGGACGACGATCCGGCTCCCGGCGCGCTCTGGGCGGCGGACGTCATGACGGGGTACCAGGCGGTTATCGGCATCCTGGCGGCGCTGCAGTCGAGGGAGCGCACCGGCGATGGCCAGCACGTCGAGGTCGACATGTACTCGGTCGTTCTCGACGCGCAGCTCCAGGAGCTTGTCACGTACCTCAATACGGGTTTCAATCCCCAGCGGTCCGCGGAACCTTCCGCCCACGCAGCGATACCCGCGCCGTATGGCGTCTATCGGACTGCGGACGGCTGGCTGACGCTCGCCATGTCGCCCCTGCCGGCCCTCGGTGCAATGCTGGACGATCCGTGGCTCGCCTCACTCAGTGCGTATAACGACGGGCACGATCGTCGCGACGAGGTGTTCGCGCACATCCGCGACCGGTTCGTCGGCGGTACGACGGCGGAATGGGTACGGCTGGCAGACGAGCACGGCGTCTGGGCCGGGCCGGTCTACGACTATCCCGATCTCGTCAACGATCCGCACCTCCTTGCGACGGGAACCTTCGTCGAGCAGCCCTCGGCGGGTCGAGGAGCGCCGGTCCGGACGGTCAGGCCGCCGATCCGGCTTTCGGGCACGCCGACGGCGATCCGCAAGGGTGCGCCCGCGCTGGGAGCGGATTCCGTCGCAATCCTTCGGGACGCCGGAGTCGACTCCTCATCGATCGACCGTCTCATCGATAGCGGCGCCCTGCTGTCGACACGCACCGAACTGGCCCGGTGACGGTGCTAATCGGCGCCTGTCCGGATTCGGACCGGCCGGCTCTCCTCCGTCGGTCCGGTCCGCCTCTATGATCGCAAGGTGAGCGCTTACGGAGGACGTGGCCTGCATGGGCAGGTCGTTGACGCGCTCGGCTCGCGGATCCTCCGCGGACAGATCGGACCAGGAGAGCTGATCGATCCTGACGCCGTGCTGGCCGAGTTCGGGGTGTCCCGCACGGTCGTGCGCGAGGCGTTCAAGGTTTTGGCGGCGAAAGGGCTTGTAGACGCGCGGCCTAGGACCGGGACCTACGTCACAAAGCGCTCACGCTGGCAGCTCCTGGATGCCGACGTCATGGCGTGGCGCACGGCAGGTTCGGTCGATCCCCTGCTCCTGACGGAACTCGGCGAAGTGCGGCAGATCTTCGAGCCGCACGCCGCGGCGATGGCGGCGCAGCGTCGGAGCCCCGAGCAGATCGCGTTGCTCGAGGGGAGCGTCCAGCGCATGCGAGACAGTCAGAGTCATGAGGTGCTGATCCAAGCCGACCTCGACTTCCATCGCCTGATACTCGCAGCCGCGGGCAACGAGCTGCTGCAGCGCATCGAGGTCATTCTGGAGCCGGCGCTTCGCGCGCGCGACGCGTTGATGCACAGTGATCCGGCTGACTTCACATTCGTCGACGAGCACGGCGAGATCTTCCGCGCCATCGCCGACGGGGACTCGGAAGCGGCGTTCGCACTGACCGACCGGATGATGTGTCGAGCGGCCGAGGATGTACAGCAGATCCTCCAGGCCGCCACCTCCGCGGACGGGTGAGCGCGTCCCCGGCGCGAGAGCAGGACTTGTCTTTCGGTCTAATGGTCATATAATAAGAGCAACCGATTGGAGACCCATGTCTGTGTTGCCCGGCTCCGTCCGACTCGACCGCGAAGGCCATTACGCGCACCTCATCATCGACCGGCCGTCCAAGCTCAACTCGATGACGGTCGACATGGACCGCCAGATGAATGAACTCGTTTACGAGATCAACAACGATGCGGACATCCGATGCGTGGTCCTGCGCGGCGAGGGAACTCGGGCGTTTAGCGCGGGCAGCGACATCAACGATCTGGGCGAGTACGGAACCAACTGGGAATACCGCAACCGATTCGATCGACGGCGCGACTACGTTCGGGCCGTATGGCAGATTCGCAAGCCGGTCATCGCTGCCGTCAACGGGTATGCCTACGGCGGCGGGCTCGAGATGGCGTGCGCCTCGGACATCCGGATTGCAGGAACTGGCGCTGCGTTCTCCGCGGGCGAGATCAGATGGGGATGGCATGCCGGATCGGGGCAGACGCAATTCCTCACCCGACTTATCGGCGCCGGGCATGCGGCGAAGCTGCTGATGACAGGGCTCCCGATGGGGGCAGAGGAGGCGCATGCCGTCGGGCTTGTACAAGAACTGCTCGAGCCAGAGGATGTCGTCCCCCGCGCGGTCGAGCTCGCGGAGTTGATCGCCTCCCTATCGCCCATTGCGATCGAGCGGACGAAGTTCATGATTCGTTCGGCTGAGAACCTGCCGATGGAGGCCGCGCTGCTCGTGGAGAATGACTCCTTCGCGTACATCATGATGACCGAGGATGCCGAAGAGGGACGTCGGGCGTTCGCCGAGAAGCGGACTCCGCAGTTCCGCGGTCGATGACATGTCGCGACACTACGAGCTCACCGAACCGGCGCCGCGTGTGCACCGAATCGACTCGATGCTCGGCGGACGACTGCTCAGCCTCTATCTCGTTCGCGGCGACCGGGAAGCGCTTCTCTTCGACACCGGCGTCCGCGGCACGATCACGGACAGTCTGCTGCCCGCGCTCGCAGAGGTGGGAGTGGAACCGGCCGCGGTCAGGACGGTGCTCGTCTCGCACTGCGATGTCGACCACTTCGGTGGCATAGAGGACGTGCGAGCTCACCTTCCCTCCGCCCGCCTCCTCGCTCACGAGCGAGATCGACCGATCGTGGAAGACATCGAGAGCTTCCTCGCCTCTCGAGGGCGGGGCTTCGCCAAGGAGTACGGTCTCGACGAGTCCGCCGAGACGATCGCCTGGATGCGCGAAGTCGGCGGCGCAGGGCGGCTGGACGGGGTCGTGGAGGACGGCGATGCACTTGACCTCGGCGGGGTCACCGTCCGGGTGCACCACGTACCCGGTCACACCGAGGGTCACATAGCGGTCGGTGTTCACGATGGGAGCGTTCTGATCGTCGGTGACGCGGTCCTCGGAGAGTCCGTCGACCTCGCGGACGGCACTCCCGCCTTCCCGCCCACCTACCGCTACGTCGACGACTACCGGCGCACGATCGCCCAGCTCGCCACGATGGAGCCGGCTCTGCTGTTGACGGCACACTACCCGACCATGGGCTCTCGACAAGCGTCGCTGTTCCTCGACCGAAGTCGCTCGTATACGACCGAGCTGGAGCAGATCGTCGTCGATGAACTGGGCCGACGAGAGGGGGCGAGCCTGGACGATCTGCTCGAGGCAGTGAATCCTCTGGCTGGGTCATGGCCGCAGGAAGGCACCGAGGGTGCGCTGGCCTACCCGGTGATCGGCCACCTCGAGGATCTCGAATCCCGGGGGATCGTCCGCCGCAGCGGCGTCCCCGGCGACTATCGTTGGGCTCTCGCATGAATGACGGGGTGGCTTGGGGCGCGCACGCGTACGACGCCGAGATCGACTCACGCAAGTGGCTGCAACGCAGCCAGAAGAGCGGGCCACCCGAACCCGCTCTGCTGGACGAGTCTTTCGCCCGGGGGCTCGCTGAGGGGATCACCCGCCTGCCGTTCGCCACATGGAACTTCGGCGACTCTGTCGCATTCGAGGCGCTCGTATCGTGGGCCGATTTCTCGGACGAGGAAAGGTGGGCGTCCTTCGTGCACGGCTGGGGACGGGCATGGGAGACGCGATCACGACCGTTCGTCCGACTCGATGCCACGGTCCCGGGGAGTGCTCTGGTGTCGGTCGCGAAGCGCTACGGTGACCCTCGGCTGATCGACGGGTTGGCCGAGCTCGCCACCTACCTTATGAGCAGGCCTCTGATCGACGGCGTCTACGAGCTCTGGGAGAGCGCCCCCCTGATCACGCCATATGGTGATGCGGACATGCGCGATCGCGATCGGCGGTTGCTGGCATCCCCACCACCCTGCATCTGCGTCGACTCGCTGCACTTCGATCCGCCGTTCCTGATGGCGCTCGGAAACGCGCTCCGCGACGATCACCTCATTGCAGCCGCACTGCAGCAGGCCCGCGGGTTCGTCTCCCTGCTCCAGGGCGCGAACGGACTGTTCCACCATTTCCTCCTCCGGGGCGAGGAAGGACTCTTCGGGCCGGGCTGGGGGCGCGGCCAGGGGTGGGCGCTCCTCGGCCTGCTCGACGTGATCGGCACTCACCCGGGTGGAGCGGATGCTGAGGAGCTGGCGTTGCTCGTAGCATCCGTCCAGCGCCTGATCGGCGCGATGATCCGTTGTCAGCGCGCGGACGGCCACTGGCCTGTCGTGCTGACGCAGCCGGACTCGGGCGACGAATACTCCACGACGGCGTTCATGATCACCGGCTTTCTGCGTGCCGCTCGATCGGGCATCGTCGGGCATGACCTGGTGGCCGAAGCCGTGGGTAAGGCCGCACAGGCGCTCTCGCGATCTTTCGACGCCGACGGCTCCCTGCGTCTGGTCTCGTCCGCGGTGTACACCTCGACGGTGGATGACCACTATGCCCACGTGCCGCGCGGATTCGTTGTGCCCTGGGGTCAGGGACCTGCGTTGCTCGCCGTGATCGAACTTCTGCGTGAGGGTCGATGATGGGCGCGCTACTCGTCACCGGCGCAGCTCACGGAATCGGGGCCGCGACGGCCCACCGCCTTGCGGACCGCTTCGAGAAAATCTTTGTCGCCGATATAGACGAGGCTGGCGCGGGGTCCGTCGCGGAGGCGATCGAGATGGCTGGCGGCCGCGCAGAGTCGGTTCTTCTGGACGTCGCAGACCGGTCGTCGTGGCGCGATCTCCGCCGCCGTGTGGACGGAGGTTCGACGCCCGTCGCCGCCGTCGTGAACAACGCCTTCACGCTTACCCTCGCCGCGGCGCACGAGCTGGCCGAGGAGCAGTGGGAGAACCAACTGTCCGTGAACCTCGGGGCGGTGTACCGGTCAATCGCAACCTTCCATGATCAGCTGCTGTCGGAGCGGGGGAGCGTGGTGAACGTCGCCAGTGTGCACGCCATCGCGGCCTGGCCGAGGCACCCCGCCTACGCTGCCGCGAAAGGCGGGGTGATGGCTCTCACCCGCCAACTCGCGGTCGAGTACGCGCCGGCCATTCGAGTCAACGCCGTCGTTCCGGGCTCGGTGATGACGCGGGCCTGGAACGGCACGACCCGTGATGAGAGGGCCGGGCACCTCACCCACATTCCGCTGGGCCGCTTCGGCACGCCTCACGACGTCGCCGGCGCTGTCGCCTTCCTCCTGGGTCCCGACGCGGCATACATCACCGGGACGAGCATCCTCGTCGACGGTGGATTGACGTCCACAGTATGAGCGCCGGCCCCTGTCGCACGAGCGAGCGCTGCTCATGAGCACCTGGCCCGAATCGGACAGCATCCAGGTCATCGGAGGCGGAGAGCTCACAGCTCAGGTGATACCGCAACGCGGTGGAAAAGTCGCCTCCCTCAGGGATAGGACCGGACGCGAGTGGCTCGCGCAACCCGAACAGCCGGTCGGCTCGCCTGCGAGAGTGGGAGCCAACTTCCTCCGGGCGGAGATGGCGGGATGGGACGAGTGCGCGCCGACGATCGTCGCATGCACGCTCGACGGCCGTGCGCTTGCGGACCACGGCTCCCTGTGGACCGCGGCATTCGTCGCCGATGGCAGCACTCTCACCACGTCCGACGAGCATTACGGCTTTGACTTCAGCCGAACCATCGTCGTGGACGGCGACGGGCTCCGGTTCGACTACTGGGTAAGGTCCGAGAGAACCCTTCCGTTCCTCTGGGCTGCCCACCCGCAGTTCCAGGCTCCCCCGGGCACGTACGTCGAGCTCCCGTCGCGTGTCGACCGGGTGGTCGACGTGCTCGATCCCACGCTTCGCTCCTTCGCCTGGTCGCCTGCGGCGGCCGCGATCGACGACCTGGAGCCCGGGGGCTGCCGCAAGCTGTATGCCGACCCAGAGCGTTCCGTTCAGCACGCCACCCTCGTCAGACCCGACGGCGCGCTGCAGTTGACCTGGTCCGGGGAGTGTCCGTACATCGGTTTGTGGCTCGAGAAGGGCATGTTCCGACGTGAACCGGTGATCGCAATCGAGCCGACGACCGGCTTCTTCGACTCGCTCGCCACGGCGGTCGCACTGGACAGGTGCGCACAGGTGTCGCCCGACGCCCCGCTGCGCTGGTCACTTCATTTGCGGGTCCTATCATGACCGGCGCGCTCTCGATCTTGCACGCGCCTCTCCCCGGCCTTACGCAGTTCGTCACGGTGGGCGAGTCGCTCATCGCCTTCAGCTCCGACCACCGCTGGCGTTCGAGCGCGGCCGCGCACGTGCGGACGGCGGGGGCCGAGTCCAACGTCGCGATCGCGGTGGTCAGACTCGGCGGGACCGCGACGTGGATGGGGCGGGTCGGGGCCGACGGGCTCGGCGAACGGGTGATCGCCGACCTTCAGGCGGAGGGCCTCGTGGTAAAGGCCGTCCTCGATCCCTCGCCGACATCGCTCATCGTGAAGGAGCGGCGGCATCCCGATCTCACCCGCGTTGAGTATCACCGGGGGGACGGGCCGGGTGCGCACCTTCGACCGGAGGATCTGGACCCCGCATCGATCGCCGGGGCTGCCATTCTTCACCTCACCGGTGTGACGGCAGCCCTCAGCGCGTCAGCCCTCGAGACCGTGCGCGCGGCGATCGCCATCGCGAAGTCTGCAGGGGTGCTGGTCTCGTTCGACGTGAACTACCGGAGCAAGCTGTGGAGTGTCGCGACCGCCCGGCCGGTCCTGCGGGTGCTGGCGGCGGAGGCGGACCTCCTCTTCGTGGGGGACGACGAACTGCATCTCCTCACCCATGAGATCGGGGATGACCTCACCGCTGCCGAGTGGGCTCTTGATCAGGGCGTGCGAGAAGTGGTGCTGAAGCGCGGCGCGCGCGGAGCCGCCGCCGTCGTGCGTGGCCGGATAGTGGAGACCGATGCGCGCCGCACACGCGTGGTCGACGCGGTCGGAGCGGGGGACGCCTTCGCCGGCGGCTACATCGCGGAGCTTCTCGCAGGACATGACCTCGACGCGCGCCTGGCGACCGGTGTCGCTTGTGGGGCGGCCGCCGTCGCAAGCGCCGGCGACTGGGAAGATTCGCTCACCCGCGCCGACCTGCGGGC
The DNA here is from genome assembly GCF_006715565.1 of Microbacterium sp. SLBN-154. NCBI lineage: Bacteria > Bacillati > Actinomycetota > Actinomycetes > Micrococcales > Microbacteriaceae > Microbacterium > Microbacterium sp. SLBN-154. Next base: position 132,214 of record NZ_VFNL01000001.1, on the reverse strand, counting down.
GCTCGATTCGTCGGCTCGAGTGGACCGTTGAAGCCGTCGGGGCACCTCCGAAGAACTGGAGACAGTATGCAGCAAGGCGACACGCGGGCAGATGGCCGGGACATCCTGTCGCTGATCGAACGAACCCGCGTCATCGGCATCATTCGCGCGGATGCGCCCGACAAAGCGCTACGGGACGCTCGACGGCTGCTGGGCGCCGGAATCGAGGCAATTGAGATTTCCCTTGTCACTCCAGGTGCGCTCGCCGTGATCGACGAGCTCACCGCCGACGGTGTGGCGGTCGGTGTTGGCACCGCCCTCCACCCGCGTCAAGTTGCGGCCGCCGCTGACGCGGGCGCGCGATTCGTCGTGTCGCCGGATCTGAACACCGAGGTGATCCGAGCAACGCTCGAGCGTGGACTCGTCAGCGTCCCGGGCGCCGGATCGGTCACAGAAGCCCTCGCCGCGCGACGCGCCGGCGCGCATCTCGTGAAGCTTTTCCCAGCTACCACGTTCGGCCCTCACGGCGTACGCGGAGTACTCGCGTCTGTACCGAGCCTGCCCCTCGCGCCCACAGGCGGGGTGACGATGCTTGCCGCGCAACACTATCTACGGGCCGGCGCGGTGGCCGTCGGGATGGGCAGTGCGCTCGTGGAGGCTGCGGAAAGTGATCCCGAAGCAATCCGAAACCTTGTAACGCATTAGTAATATAAACATATTGACTGACAACAATGCGGGTTCTACTCTCGAGTTGAGGCGATCACGGACGCCGGAACTCCACCCGAACACACCGAAAGCGAGTCGAAGATGACCACATGGAGCAAGAGAGGCTTGAGTGCACTGGCACTCGCCGCCGGCGCCACCCTCGTCCTTACCGGTTGCCTCGGAGGCGCGAGCGGGGGTGGCGCATCCGGTGAGGAAACAACGGGTACGGACGCCGAAGGTCCGCTGACAATCCAGTCGCGGCTGACTGCGGGAGAAGCGGAGGGGCTCCAGGCAGTTGTCGATGCCTTCAACGAGAAGGGCCTCGGCGAGGTCGAGATCAACGAGGTTCCCGCCAATACTTACCGCGAGCAGCTGCCGACGTACCTCACCGCTGCCAATCCCGCCGACATCTTCACCTGGCTTGCGGGAGAGGCGACGAGGACCTTCGCCGACGAGGGACTCGTGCTCGATATCTCGGACATCTGGGAGGACTTCACCTTCTCAGACGCCTTTCGCGAATTGAGCCAGGACTCCGACGGGAACGAGGTGTTTGTTCCCACCTCGAACTACTGGTGGGGCGTGTACTACGACACTCGTGTGTTCGATGAGCTCGGTCTCCAGGAGCCGACCACGTGGGAGGAGTTCCTCGCGGTCTGCGAGGCGATGGAGAGTGCCGGAATCACCCCAATTGGGCTGGGCCTCTCCGACACGGCGTGGATGGCATCGGCGTGGTTCGACTACCTGAACATGCGAGTGAATGGCCCCGAGTTCCACCTCGACCTTCTCGCCGGCGAGGAATCGTTCGATAGCCCCGAGGTGCAGCAAGTCTTCGAATACTGGGACGAGATTCTTCCCTACTTCGACACGAATGCCGGCGGACTGCCATTCCAGCAGGCCACGACCGATTGGATCCAGGGCCGAACCGGGATGTACCTCGCAGGCGCGTGGATCGAGTTCAACCTGCCGCAGGATGAGCTGGAGTACTTCGACTTCTTCAAGTTCCCGGAGATCGACCCCGGCGTGTCGGACGGGGAGGAGGCGCCCACTGACGGGTTCTTTGCAAGCGCCAGGACCGACCAGCCGCAGCTGGCTAAGGAGTTCCTCAGCTATCTCGCAAGCGCCGAGGCGCAGGAAATCATGTTCGAGGCAGTGGGAAGCGCAACCCTGCTCCCGACAAACCCGGATGCGAACGTCACTCTCAGCCCAGTCGCCGAGAAGGGCCGCGCTCTTCTGGAGAACGCGGACGTGCTGACTCAGTTCTTCAACCGGGACGCTGGCGACGACATCCAGCCGTCCGCCGACCAAGCGCTCACCAAGTACCTGGCCGGTGTCGAAGAAACGTCCGTCATTCTCGAGCAGTGGCAGGTCGAGGCTCAGCAGGCGCGCGACGCACGAGCGCAATGAGCACCACTGCCCCGAAGCGCACTACCTTCCGGCGGCGGGTTTCCAGCCCGCCGCCGGCGGTGTATGCACTCGTGCTGATTCCGTTCCTGATCGAGGCGTTCGTTGTCTTCTGGCCGGCCCTCAACGGGATCGCACTGTCCTTCCTGAGCTGGAACGGCTATAGCGAAGCGCAATTCGTCGGATTCGACAACTACGCCCGAATGGCCACCGATCCGGTCTTCGTCATCGCATTGCGGAATACCGCGATCTGGCTGGTCGTATTCGGAGGAATCTCCTTCGTCGGAGGACTGGCGGTGGCGCTGCTCCTGCAGTCCGAACGCCGCGGAGTCGGCGTGTACCGGACCGCGCTGTTCCTTCCCATGGTCTTCTCCCTAGTCGTGACGGCGCTCATCTGGAATGCGATCTACCAGCCCAGCGGCATCCTGAACACGTTCCTCACCGCGATCGGGCTCGAGAGTTGGACACGCCTGTGGCTGGGCGACCCGAACACCGCACTCCTCGCGGTGATCGTGGCCGCACTCTGGCGCCAGATTGGCTACATCATGGTGCTGTTCATCGCGGGACTTAAGGCGATCGATCCTGCCCTGATCGAGGCCGCGCGAGTTGACGGCGCGAACGCATGGCAGCGCTTGCGATTCATCACCCTTCCGCAGCTGCGAAGCGTGAATCTCGTCGTGATATCGATCCTCGTGATCGACGCGCTGAGGTCGTTCGACATCGTGTACTCGATGACGCGCGGAGGACCTTTCCGGTCGACCGAGCTTCTGAGCACGTACATGTTCGAGGCGGCCTTCACGTCGCGCCAGCTTGGATACGGTTCTGCTCTCGCAGTAGTGATCTTCCTTCTCGCGGTCGGTGTGATCATCACCTATCTCACGCGTGCTTTCGCAGATAGCAAGGAGGACTGATGGCGCTCATCGACGACGCCCGTCCCATGATCATCGACGCGCTCGAGGAGAAGCCCGCTCGGAGACGGTCAGCATGGAGACGACCTCTGCGGACCGCCGCCTTCCACTTGAGCGCAGGTTCCATCGCCCTGCTGTGGTTCGCGCCCATCGCGCTCGTGCTGCTCATGTCCTTTCGGACATTCGATGACATAGCTCGCAATGGGGTCGGATCACTGCCGCAGAGCTTCTCGCTCACTGCCTACCCCGACGTGTGGGAGGGCGCGGGGATGGCTCAGGCGTTGCTGAACTCGTTCCTCATCACGATTCCGACTGTGGCGCTTTCACTCTTCCTCTCGTCGATCGCGGCGTTCGGGCTGAGCCGATACCGGATCCGCTTCTGGCGGGCGATCCTTCTGATCATGCTCGCTGGCAACCTGCTCCCGGTCCAGGTCATCCTCATTCCGGTGGCGAAGATGGCTGAGTCGCTCGGTCTGTACGACTCACTCTTCGCTGTCATCGGGGTGCAGACGGCCTTTGGGCTCGGCTTCTACACCTTCGTTCTATACGGCTTCATGAGGGGCATCCCGAATGAACTCCAGGACGCCGCATCGATCGATGGTGCAGGAGTGATGCGCACGTACTGGCAGGTCGTGCTACCGCTGTGCAAGCCCGCACTCGCCGCCCTCGGCGCGCTCGCGTTCACGTGGATCTTCAACGATCTGCTGCTGTCGCTGACGCTCCTCCAAACAGACAGCAAGTTCCCGATCACCGCGGCCGTGCTTTCCCTGCTCGGTCAGTACGGCGGTGAGTGGAACCTGATCGCCGCAGCGACCGTTATTGCTGCGCTTCCGTGCGTGATCGTCTTCCTCATCTTCCAGCGCAGCTTCATTGGCGGTCTCGCTTTGGGTGCCGTGAAGTAGGCCCGCGGAAGAGACACCACATCGTCGCTGCACCCTTTCGCGCGCCGGAGCCTCTGAACGGCCAGGTGCGCCTCACCTCAAGAAACCCAAGGAGACACAGTGAGTATCGGCTCTCCTCTCGACGTCCGTGAACCGGCGGCAGACTGGTGGCGACAGGCCGCGATCTACCAAATCTATCCACGGAGCTTCGCCGACTCGAACGGCGACGGCATCGGCGACCTGCGGGGGATCATCGGCAAGATCCCCTACCTCGTCGCGCTGGGGATCGACGCGGTGTGGCTGTCGCCGTTCTATCCGTCGGCGCTCGCTGACGGCGGGTACGACGTCGACGACTATCGAGACGTCGATCCCCGACTGGGCACCCTTCAGGACTTCGACGAGCTGGTCGCCGGCCTTCATGCCGCGAACATCCGTCTGATCGTCGACATCGTTCCGAATCACTCGTCCGACCGGCACGACTGGTTCAGAGAGGCTCTCGGCTCGCCGCGGGGGTCGGCGGCCAGAGACCGGTACATCTTCCGGGACGGCGTCGGCCCCTTGAAGTCGGAGCCTCCGACGGACTGGGTCTCGATGTTCGGAGGCTCGACCTGGGAGCCCGTCGGCGACGGGCAGTTCTACTTCCACCTGTTCGCCAGAGAGCAGCCCGACCTCAACTGGGCGAACAACGAGGTGCGTGCCGACTTCCTGGAGACGCTGCGTTTCTGGTCGGATCGAGGGGTGGACGGCTTCCGGGTCGACGTCGCCCACGGACTCGCTAAAGACTTCACCGAACCGCTCCCGACCTTCGAGCAGCTCGGGTCGGCGCGCACCACGGCGGAGGGGAACCACCCGTACTGGGATCGCGAGGAACTGACCGAGATCTACGCGGAATGGCGGGCCGTCTTCAACGAATACAATCCCCCGCGGATCGCGGTCGCCGAGGCCTGGGTCGAACCCCACCGGCGGCATCGCTACGCGGCCCCGACGAGTCTCGGCCAGGCATTCAACTTCGATCTGCTCCGCGCGAACTTCGACGCCGCGGAGTTCAGGGAGATCGTCACCCGCAACGACGTGTTCGCCAAGGAGACGGGATCTTCGAACACGTGGGTGCTCGACAACCACGACGTCGTCCGACACGCGACCCGCTATGGATTGCCGAAGGACGACAGCGAGGAGGGTGACGAGCTGGTCCAGGCGTGGCTCCTCTCGCGCGGGGTTGAGCCTGTAGAAGACCACCAGGCCGGCCTGCGGCGCGCGAAGGCCGCCACTCTCTTCGTGCTCGGCCTGCCCGGAAGCGCCTATCTCTATCAGGGCGAAGAACTCGGGCTGCGCGAAGTCGCCGACATCCCTGACTCCCAACGGCAGGATCCCGCCTTCTTCCGCAACCCCGGCGTCGACGCCGGACGAGACGGATGCCGCGTGCCGCTGCCCTGGGTCGCGGATGCGCCGGCATTCGGATTCGACGCGACCGGGTCGGGCCGGGCGCATCTTCCCCAGCCTTCGTGGTTCCGCGATTACTCTGTCGATGTCCAGGAGTCCGACGACGCATCGACGCTCGCGCTCTACCGCGTCGCCCTAGAGCTTCGGCGGGCGCTTCGAAGCGGGGAAATGCTGACTTGGCTGGACGCCGGCAGCGACGATCTGCTCATCTTCGAGCGCCCCGGCGGATGGATCGTAGCAACGAACTTCGCGGAACGCCCGCAGGCGCTGCCGGAGGCGCTCGTCGGAATGGTAGCTGTGCTCTCGAGCGACTCCGGTCGTGCGCGTGACGGTGCGATCGACGCGGAAACGACCCTGTGGTTCCGGCGTGAGTGAGGCGGAGGGGGGCACGTGGCCGACCGCCTCCTTCTCGGACCGCGTCCTCTTGAGTGAGGTTATCGGGGAGAACGATCCGTGACGGCGGTGATGCTAGTTCTCGTGAACGGCGCATTCGCGGCGATCAGCAATGTCTGCGGTGGGGTGGCGGCGCGGTCCCTGCCCATCGCACTGGTGATCTGGGTGGGAGCACCCGGGGCGGTGGTCATCGCCACCGCTGCCGCGGTCCTCGAGGGAGAGTCGTTCACCTGGATGAGCTTCCTCCTCGGTGTCGTCGGAGGTCTCGTGGTGTGCGCCGCGCTCATGGCGGTCTATCGGGCTTTCGCCATCGGGCCGGTCGGATTGACCGCGGCCGTGCTCTCGTGCTCCGGTGCGGTGCTGATCTCCCTCGCAGGGTTCGCCGCGGGAGAGCCCGTGACCCTTGCGCGGGTCGCCGGCCTCGCCCTATGCGTCGTCGCCGTCGGACTGCTCACCTATCGCCCGGACCCCGCCCAGCGCACGGCTCGCTCGCTGCGTGGGCCCCTCCTCGCAGCCCTCGGCGCCGCGGGGTTCACGGTGTATGTCCTCATCCTGGACAATGCACCGACCGGGACGAGCATGTGGGCCCTCTCGGGCGCACGGTCGGGCATCCTGCTCGGCGCGACTCTGATCGTGAGCCAACGCGTGCTGGTGAAGCGCCCGGCTCTGGTCGGGCGCGGCGGGAAGGTGCCGCCGCCACCCGGCCGCAGAGCGCTCTTCCTCGCGGTGGCCGCCGGCACCCTGGACGGGTTGGGGAATGTTGCCCTCGTGCTGGCTCTCCAGGTCGGCGAGCTATTCCTGTTCGCACTACTCGCGCCGTTCGCCCCGCTGTTCACAGCTCTCATTGGACGGGCGTTCCTCCACGAACACATCACGCGGCTGCAGGTGTACGGCGTCGCGCTCGCCTGCTTCGCCGTCGTCATCGCGTCGCTATGAGCCACTTTCTTGAGCACCCTGGCTTTGCTGACGATCCAGCGAGCCGTTCCGGCATTGACGATGGTCTGCCGCTTCTGTGGGACACCAGCGCCGAACCCCCGGTCTTCGCTCCCGACGATTGGTTCAAGTTCTTGGAGCGGACCGGAGGCGTGCCGAGACCTGCGCTGCCTCTCTCCATGCTCGTGACAGTCGCTCCAGGAATATGGAAGGCTGCCCTCTCTCTAGCTGATGCTGACGTACACCCTTTCGCGACCGCGGCCCACCCGTTCGCCGTGGGGCGTGTATGGGGTATGCCTGTCGCGCTGGGCTTCACGCAGAAGGGATCCGCGTCGGCTGGTGCGCTCGAAGAGTACATTGCGCTCGGCGCGCGCCGGTTCGTCTTCGTCGGCGGGTGCGGGGCAATCGTGCCAGACCTGCCCATCGGCGCGGCGGTGGTGGCACACCGCGCGCTCAGAGACGAGGGTCTCTCTTTCGCCTACCTTCCGCCCGGTCGTTACGTGGATGCGACCGTGCCGCTCGTGGACGCACTGGCCAAGGCATCCTCCGCCCTCCTACCCGAGGTGCGCCGCGGAGCGATATGGACGACCTTCGCGCACTTCCGGCAGAACGCTGTGCGGATGGCTGCATTTGCCGCCGAAGGTTGCGTCGCGGTCAACAACGAGACGGCCGCGATGTACGCAGTCGCGGCGTATCACGGCGTCGAGATCGCGGCGCTCCACCTCGTCGGCGACACGTTGGCCCGAGGAGCATTCGAGATCGACCTCACCGCACCGGACCATCTCGGTGCCTTCGATGATCTCGCCGTCGTCTGCGCTGCGCTGGAGGCGCTGCTCGCATGAAGGTGCTGTCCCACTCCCCCGTGATGGTCGCTCACTACGCCCCCGGCACCGCATGGGGTCCGAGGCGGATGGACGATTACGAACTGGTGTGGATGCTCACAGGGACCGCCGAGTGGACGGTCGCGGACGGCGAGGATCGCGAAGCCCGCCCGAACCCCCTCGTTCCCGGCTCGGTGTGGCTCTCCAGGCCAGGTATGCGCGAGCAGTATGTCTGGGACCGCGAACTGCACTCCAGCCACGCCTTCGTGCACTTTGAGCTCATGGCGGAAGCAGGGGACCCTCTTGAATCGGAGTGGCCACTGGTGATCGACGGCGATGAGCATCCAGCGATCCGCGGGCTCTGTGAGTACCTCCTCCGAACCCGCGACTCCTCGTCTGCCCCGGACCGACCGGACCGTCGCAGCCGTGTCGGGGATGTCATCGCGCTCATTGTCCAGCTCTTCGCCGACGGCCCGATTCCCGGAGAGCGGCCAGGGCTGCCGGACCCCGTCGTCGCCGCCATCGCGCGGATCGTGGCAGAGATCTGGGCGCGAGACGGAGTGCGGATCATCCCCCTCGACGAGCTGGCGGCGAGGGCGTCTCTCTCCGTCGGGCATCTCTCTCGCATCTTCAGCGCGCGGATGCACGTGGGCGTCTCCTCCGCCTTGGAACTCGTACGTCTTGGCCGCAGCGCTATTGCGCTGCAACGCACCAACCTCGGACTGGAGCAGGTCGCGCATGACATCGGATACGCAACTCCTTATCACTTCTCGCGACGGTTCCGGCTGCACTACGGGCGCTCGCCAAGCGAGTTCCGCGCGGAGGGTTGGCGGGCCGACCCGCTCGAGCCGCTCCGACTTCGTGGTCTGACGGCATTCTGGGATGCCACCGTCAAGGTCGCAGCGGTGGCACGCGGACAACCAGATCAAGATCGCGCATGACCCGGCGCAGACGGTGCATGGGCTCATCGCGCCGTGCGCTGGACGATGGAGACACGCCCCGCATCCTCGGATGCCGAAAGAGGAAGGACCAAGCATGACTCCCACCACTGCAACACGACCCGGCGTGGTTCTGCACGACGCCGTGGACGCGGCATTCATCGAGCAGTACCGCCGAGACGGATATGCCGTTCTGCGCAACGCGCTCACGCCGACGGAGGTGAGCGCGATCAACGATGAGGCTCTGCGAATCTGTCGCGGCGACTTCGGTGCGGTCGGCCTTTCGAGCACGAACAGCGCGCCGCTGGAGTTCCCGACCGGCGGGACCGAGAGCGATGCCGATCTACTGCGCCGCTATCTGTGCATCCACTACCCGCACAAGCTGTCGGACACCATCTCTGACACCATGAAGCAGGACTCACTCGTTCGCGGCCTCACTCAGATCATCGGCCCGAACGTCAAGTCGATGCAGTCGATGCTGTTCATCAAGTCAGAGGGCAAGCCCGGTCAGGCCTGGCATCAGGACGAGCACTTCATCCCCACCCGTGATCGCTCGCTGACCGCGGTCTGGATCGCGCTGGATGACGCGACTGTCGAGAACGGATGCCTCTGGGTGATGCCCGGTTCGCATTCGCGAGGGGTGATCTATCCCGACCACGATCAGGACGACCCGAGGTTCGACTGCACGTCGGAGTCCTACGGCTTCCCCTACGACGAGGAGGATGCCGTACCGGTGGAGATCCCCGCCGGCGCTGCGCTCTTCTTCAACGGATACCTCCTGCACCGCTCTCTCGAGAACTCGGGCAAGCACGGCTATCGCCGCGCGCTCGTCTACCACTACATGAGCGCGGAGTCGCTCCTGCCCTGGAAGGAAGCCGAGGGCGACTACTTCGGCGAGTACGACTTCCGCGACATCACGATCGTCGCCGGCGAGGATCCGTACGAGTACAAAGGGTTGCGCGACCTCTCGCAGGCGTACTCGCGACCGGACAAGGACGGCGGCTGTGACCGCTGAGGTGCTTTCGCACACCGAGCATCGAGGGCGCGCGGTCGACGGCATTCGACTCAGTTCTCGAGGCACGACAATGATCGGCAACACGGTTTACGAGTGGACCGACGTCGCCCTCGATCCCCCCGACAGCGTGCACTGGGCGCATCCCGGGCTGGCCGTGGACAGCCGCGGCGCGGTCTACGTCCCGGACGCGGCCGGGGATCGGATCGTCCGCTTCGACCCGGATGGCGGGTCGTCCGCCATCCGGGTCGGCGTGACCGATACTCACGGACTGGCGGTGACGCGGGACGGGGATCTGTGGATCGCCGATCACGGTCACAAGTTCGTCCCCGCCGGCGACGGATACGAGGGCCGGCTGAATGGAGGCGGAGTCACCCGCTTCGGGAGCGATGGCCGCGTACTGCAGCAACTCACGGCTCCTCACGGCAAGCAGTGGCTGCCGTCGTCGGTGGCACTTCATGACTTCGGCCGAGGATCCGACGGCTCCGTCTGGGTCGCTGACGGATATGGCCGCAGTCTCGTACATCGCTTCAGCGCCCGCGGCGATCTGTTGTGGACCGCTGATGGTGCGGCATCGGGAGTCGCATTCTCGACGCCTCACGGGATCGTCGTCGACGGTCGCGGGCCAGTTCCGGTGCTGCGCGTCGCGGATCGCGCGAACCGCCGCGTGGTCACGCTGTCGCTGGACGGGCAACTGATCGACGTGTCGGGGGAGGGCCAGCTCACCAGCCCCTCCTGCCTCGCTGTCGTCGGCGATCTGCTCGTGGTCACGGAGCTGTTCGGTTCGATCGTCCTGATGGATAAAGAGATGCGGGTCGTGGCAGCCCACGGCACCCCTCTCGAGGAGAGCGACCAGGAGCCGGGATGGCCCAACTGGCGTGATCGCGGCGCGGTGCGCCGACCCGTCCTCGATCCGCTCTCCTTCCGCAGCCCCCACGGCATCGCGGCGACGCCGGACGGCGTGATCTGGGTCGCGGAGTGGTTTATCGGCGGTCGCGTGAGCCGGCTGACTCCGCTGCGATAGCGTGCGGCGCCAGATCTGGATCGGTCGCTAGAATATACAGAAATTGGTACTTTGGCGGGAACGGGAGAGGACGCGCGATGAAGCCGTTGGGTCTGACGGTCGGCGATCCGGCGGGCGTCGGGCCGGAGTTGAGCTTGGCCGTGGCTTCGGATCCGCGGTGGATGCCGTCGGCCCCCGTGATCCTCATCGGCTCGATCGAGTTGCTGGCACGCGTGGCCGCACACATCGACATGACGGTTCAGTTCCGCCCTGTGCTTCCGGGTGAGCCGGTGACCGCGCGGCCGGGGGTCGCCCACGTCATCGACGTGCCGCTTGACGCAGCCGCCGTGGTTCCGGGTAGGGTGACCGCCGACAACGGGCGGTTCACCGTCGACACGATCTCGCGAGCTACCCGCCTCGCCCAGGCCGGGAAGATCTCCGCGGTGATCTCCGCGCCCGCCAGCAAGGAGGCGTTCAACCTCGCGGGGTACCACTACGAGGGTCAGACGGAGATCTTCGCCGACCTGACCGGCACCGAGGGATTCCACACCCTCCTGGTCGGAGGTCCGATGCGGGTGAGCCTGGTCAGCGCGCACTGCTCGATGCTGGAGGCGGTGTCGCGCGTGAACTTCGCGCGGATCACGCGCATCCTGGGCGAGTTGGACGCGACGCTGCGAGCACGGTTCGGGCTTGCCGATCCCAGGATCGGGGTCGCCGGCCTGAATCCGCACGCGGGGGAGAACGGGCTGTTCGGACGGGAGGAGGTCGACGAGGTGCGACCGGCCGTCGAGAGCCTGCGGAGGCAGGGACGCGACGTGGTAGGCCCTCTCCCCAGCGACAGTCTCTTCGCGGCAGCCGAGGACGGTCGGTTCGACGCCGTTCTCGCGATGTACCACGATCAGGCGACGATCCCCCTCAAACGATACGGATACGTCTCCTACGCGGCTGGATTGCCCATCATCCGCACCACGCCCGGTCACGGTACGGCCTTCGACATCGCGTGGACGGGCAAGGCGGATGTCGGTCTGCTCGCGCGGGCCGCGTCGCTGGCGGAATCCCTCGCCGAGCGCCGCCCGGCGACCGCCTAATCCGGTTTCGAGGATTCGGTCGGAGCGCCCAGGCTGATCCCGGCACTCAGCTCGACGAGCCGGACGATCACGGGGTCGTCCGGCGCCTCCGGGAAGGTCTGGGCGGCTGCGGAGACGTGGGCGAGCACGGTCGATACACCCGGGGTGGGGACGTCGAGCGAGTCCGCAAGGTCGAGGAAGGCGCGGAGGTCCTTCAGCGCGATGGCGAGGCTTCCCCCGCTTCGATAGCCCGCCCTCCACGCCAGCGGCACGCGGTGAACGAGCGCCCAGCTTCCCCCGCTTCCTCGGCCGGCGACCTCCACCAGGATGTCCGGATCCACGCCGGCCTTCGCGGCGACCACCACGGCTTCTGCGGCTGCGAGCATCGCCGAGAAGAACATCGCCTGATTGACGGTCTTCACCACCATGCCCATGCCCAGCTCGTCACCGACTCTCACGGTCGAACCGAGCACCTCGAGGGCGGGGAGCGCCTCGTCCACTGCGTGCGGATCACCGGAAGCCATGATGGTGAGCTGCCCACTCGCTGCGCCCTCCACGCCTCCGGTGACCGGCGCATCGATGATCCGAAATCTTCCTTCGGCTCTCGCTCCCAGTTCGCGTGTGTAGGTCGGTGGAAGGCTGCTCATCACCACCAGCACGGTGTCCGATGTGGCGCCGTCTGCGATGCCATCGGGCCCCCAGACGGCCGATTCCGCATGGTCGGCGTTCAACACCATCAGAAGGACGATCCGTGCACGCTTGGATACCTCTGCAGGGGTGGCGGCAGAGACGACTCCCACTGCATGGAGATCGGCAGCCGCTTCTGGTCGCGGGTCGAAGGTTACGACCTCCGCCCCAGTCGCGGCGAGGCGCCTCGCCATGTGCCGTCCCATGTTCCCGACGCCCACGAGCCCGATGACCTGCCGGCTCACATGGCGGTCCAGCCGCCGTCGGTCAGCAGGTGGTGACCGGTCACGAGATCTGCCGGATCCGACGCGAGGTACACGACGGCGGCAGCCACCTCCTCGGGCGTGCCCAGCCGACCGATCGGGATCCTCGAGAGCACCTCTGTGCGAAACGCCGGGTCGGCGAGCACGTGTTGCGCGAGCGGCGAATCGGTGAACGTGGGCCCGACGCAATTGACCCTGATCCCATGACGTGCCCACTCGATCGCCAGCACCCGGGACATCGCCACCAATCCCGCCTTGCTCGCCGCGTAGGCGCTTCGGAAGTGGAAGCCCACCTCGGCCATCTGGCTGGCGATGTTGATGATCCGCCCACTGCGACCGTCGGCGATCCATCGCCGGCCCAATTCCTGACTGAGGAAGAACGGCGCTCGAAGGTTGAGATCCATGATCGAGTCCCACGTCGCGGCGTCGACGTCGACAGCGGACTGCTGGACGTTGGTCCCAGCGTTGTTCACCAGGACGTCCACCTCGCCGACGGCCGCCTCGACCCGATCCACCAGACCGGCCAGCGAGTCCAGGTCCGTCACGTCTGCGACGGCGTACGACACATCGAGGGCATGTCTCGCGGCATGATCCGCGAGCGCCCAAAGTGGTTCTTCGCGTCTCCCGACCGCGACGGTGCGCGCACCAGAACCGGCGAGCGCCAGGGCGATTGCGCGCCCGAGGCCCTGTCCGGCGCCCGTCACCAACGCCACGCGGTCATCGAGGCGGAACGACGGCGCGTAATCTTCGATGGCTCCTCCATTCATCCGTGAAATATAATAGTAGTAATCGCCGCGGCGGACGTCGTGGAGAAATCTAGACTGTTGCAGTGCGCGACGACAGTGAAGCTGTGAGCGTGGAGACGCTGGCGGACGCGTCCGGGCGCCTGCAGCGAGCGACCTGGGCGGCGCTCCGACTCGTCTCCTCCGACGCCCTCACGGCGGGCGTCGGAGCCACTCTCCCGCGCATCGCCGACTATCGGGAACGACTCGGCGTGGGATCGGGCACCGTCCAGCAGGCGCTGCGGCTTCTGCAGGAGACGGGAAGTCTGCGCACCGTCGCGCGTGGTCACCTCGGGCGGCGCATCGAGGAGCTGCAGGTCGGGAGGATCTGGGATTTGGCGGGACTGCCGCCCGTCCGCGTCCTCCTTCCCCCTCGCGGTCCGCGCGAAGTGCGCGCGATGACCCGGTATGTCGCAGACCACCTCAGCGCACTGGGCGTCCCGCACGCGGTCGGATTCTCCCGTGGCGCCGACCGCCGACTGGAGGCGGTCCGCAGGGGCGAGGCCGACCTCGCGATGGTGTCGTCGGGGGTCGGCGGCGGGGGCGCCTCTCTCGGCCCCGGCGTGCGAGTGGCCGCGGTCCATGACGAGGGCACGTTCTACGCAGAAGGCCAGGTCGTGGTCCTGCGGCGAGCGAACTCCGTTCCGCGTGCGGGAGTCCGCGTCGCGATCGACCCCTCCTCGCGGGACCAGCGCCGCATAACGGAAGCCGAGTTCCCCCGGGGGAGCGGGGTCGCGTACGTTCCGGTCGATTTCCCACGCGTCCCCGTGGCGATTCTCGAGGGGGTGGTGGATACGGGCGTCTGGCATCGCATGCAGACGCTGATCCCTCCGGAGTTGGCCGGCCTGTCCGAAGCGCCGCTGTCCAGTCCCGCGGCACGCGCGATCGTGAGGGAATCGTCTTCGGCGGTGCTCGTCGTCGCGACGGCGCGAACGGAACTCGAAGCGGTTCTGCGCGATCTCCGACCCGCCGGACTTCGCCGCGCCGTCACCGCAGAGCTCGCGCCGCCCGTAGGAGGTGATGAGGTCGAGCTCGACTGGACGGTCTGAGACTACCGAGCGTGGCGTCAGCAATATACAGTTACTCGTAGATTGCAGAGGACGGGGAGACGATGGATCGCCGGTACGCCAATTTGAAGAACGAGCTGCCCGACGCGGTGCTCGTGGACGACCCGGAAGCCCTGGTGCGGTACAGCCACGACTGGTGGCCGCTGGCGGTCAAGCGTCGTCGGATGCACGTCTCCGAGTTCGTCCCGGACTTCGCGGTGCTGCCCCGCAGTGTCGACGAAGTAGTCGCCGTCGTCCGATACGCGGCCGCGCACGGCATCCCCGTCACGCCGTGGGGGCTGGGGTCATCCGTGACGGGCTCGCCGCTTCCGACACGAAGGGGGATCGTGGTCGATCTGAGCGAGCTCGTCGGTCGCCCGGCGATCGACGCCTTCAATCACACGGTGACCGTTCCTGCCGGGGTGCGGGGTGACGAACTCGAGGACGCGCTCCGACGCGAGGGGTTCACGCTCGGTCACTCTCCGCAGTCCCTGGACCGATCCACGGTCGGCGGCTGGCTGGCGACGCTCGCAACGGGTCAGTTGTCGTCGCGTTTCGGAGGAATCGAAGACCTGCTCGTCGGCTTCGTCATCGTGCTTCCTGACGGCAAGGTCGCGGATCTGCGTCAGCACCCCCGGGGAGCGACCGGCAGTGACCTTCGGAGGATCTTCCTCGGCTCCGAGGGCACGCTGGGAATCTTCGTGGAGGCGACGCTGAGGATCTTCCCGCGCGCGCCGCACCGCGTCAACGAGGCTTTCACCGTGCCGGACGTGAGCCAGGGTCTCGCGGCGCTGCGTTCGATCGCCCAGGGAGGGCTGAGGCCCGCGATCGTTCGTCTGTACGACGAGGACGAATCCGTGCACGCCAGTCGAGGCGTCGTCCGCGACACGCCAGTCGTCTTCCTCTCGAGTGAGGGCCTGCCTCGAGTAGCGTCGGCCGAGCATTCCGCGGCCGCCGACCTGCTCCTCGAAGTGGGTGCTCGATCGCTGGGGCCCGCCCTGGTCGAGGACTGGTTCGAGCGAAGGTACGACTTCTCCACGGTCGAGCGGGTTCTCGGGACGACGGGCGGATTCGCGGAGACGATCGAGGTGGCTGCGCCGTGGAGTGACATCGCCGCGTTGTACGACGCGCTCCGGGCGAACCTGTCTCCGTTGGCCGATGAAGTGCTCGGCCATTTCTCCCACGTCTACACCCACGGGACGTCCCTCTACGTCATCCTCCTGGGGGAGGCCGGCACCGACGAAGAGGCAGCGGAGAGAATCCAGAAGATCTGGGATGTTGCGATGCACACCACGCGGGACATGGGCGGCATCCTCTCCCACCATCACGGTGCGGGTCTCGCGCGCAAGCCGTTCCTCGTCGAAGACGGCGCGCACGTCGCGCACGTAGCGCGTCGCCTCAAGCGAGCGTTCGACCCGGACGGCATCATGAATCCTGGGAAGCTCTACGACTGAGGGGGCTCGCGATGCAGGCGAACGCGGCGCCGGAGATCGTCGTGATCAGCGACGATCTCACCGGCGCGGTGGCCGCGTGCGCGGAGGCGAGCCGCGGGGGCGCTCGCTCGATCGTCGTGGAGTGGGACCGAATTCCCCCGGTCTCGGATGCGTCGGCGGTTGTGGTGAATACGGGCTCGCGTCTCATGCAGCCCGGCGCGGCCGCCGATCGCGTACGGGGAGCCACGCTGAGGGCACACGCGATCGCCCACCCGGGCGCTTTGGCGTACAAGCGGGTGGACAGTCTGCTGAGGGGGAACGTCAAGGCGGAGGTGGGAGCCTGGGCGGATGCGCTCGCTCGGCCGGTCGTCGTGGCGCCCTCGGCTGCCGGATTCGGCATCCATACGGTCGGTGGCCAGCAGTATCTGCGCGGACAGCCCATCCCGCTCTCACCCGCCCGCGACGCGCCGCATCATCATCCTTGCGACCTCCTCCCTTCGACCCCCCTCGCCGCGGGCCGGATGGCGCCGGACGAGCTGGCGGAGGCGCTGTCCACGATCCTGGATCGAGGCGAGCACGCCCTGCTCGATGTCGCATCGCTTCGCGATGAGCGCGCAGCCGCAGCCGCCATCCGAGAAGTGAGCTCGACGCGCAGCCTCGGTGTCGTTGGGGCCTACGGACTCCTCGGCGCCATCACGGCGTCGCCAGCCCCGGCATCGGGGCGACACGAGAAAGGATGCCTCATCGTCGTCTCCAGTCAGCACGTCGCGACTCGTCGACAAGTGGACTTCCTCCTCGAGTCGGGGATGGCCGTGCTCGTGGAGGTGGGCGGCGGATCGAGCTCGGGCGCGCTCTCGATGGCCGCCGACATGATCGACAAGGGTCGGCATGTCTTGCTCGTTCACGGTGGAGCGGAGACGACGGATCCGAGCTCACCGACGGACATCGCGGACGAGCTGGCCGACGCTGCGTGGCTCACGATCGAGCGGTCGAGACCTTCGGGCGTGGTGGTCTTCGGCGGGGAGGGTGCGGGCGCCGTGGTTCGAGCGTCACGCTGCGATCACCTCACCGTGATCGCGGAGCCGTGGCCCGCGACTCCCGTCTGCAGGCTCGTGGGGGGTCCGTTCGATGGCCTGTCGCTGATCGCCCAACCGGGCGCACGCGGCGAGCCAGATCGTCCCGCGCACCTGATCGACGCGCTCACTCGCCATGCCGAAAGGGTTGCGGATGTCGATGGTCACCCTCCGCGGCGCTGACGCGATCCTTCGTGACACACGCACGATCGATCACGGCGACCTTCACATCACCGACGATGTCGTCGTTGACGCGGCCGAGACGGGCCCGGTTCTCGACGTCTCCGGTTGCGTCGTCACCCCGGGACTCGTCAATGCGCATCATCACCTTCTCCAGAGCGCATTCCGCACCTTGCCGGGCACGCGCGGCGTGGTGATGAGCGAGTGGTTGCAGACGATGTCACGGGCCTACCGCGAGGCCGAGGTCGATCCGGAGCTGACGCTCCTGTCGAGCAGGATCGGCATCGCCGAAAGTCTTCTGTCCGGCGTGACGACCGTCGCTGACCACCACCTCACCTGGCCGTCCGGCGGAGACCACCTCGGCATCGCATCCGCGTCCATCGCGGCCGCGCGCGAACTCGGCATACGTCTCGTCTTCGTGCGCGGCACAGCAGGGGACGACCCTGAGGAGGCGGCAGCATCCGCGGTGGAGATCGCGGATGCGACCCAGGTCGGCCCGGGTGGGGTGACGGCCGACGGGATGATCCAGCTCGCAGTAGGCCCGGCCGGAGTCCACAGCGACGGGGAGGAGACGTTCCGGCTCATGGGCGAGGTCGCCGCCCGCTACGGACTGCGTCGCCGGACTCAGGCGAATGAGCAGGTCGACGTCGAGAGGGCGGCGATTCGCTACGGGCGGAGGCCGTTGGATCTGCTCGAGGAGTGGGGATGGGTTTCTCCCGATGTGACGCTCGCCCATCTCTGCGGCATCACGGAGCATGAGGTACACCGACTGGCCAGCTCGGGGGCGACGGCTACGCACGCTCCCGCCTGCGACGCCAGCATGGGGTGGGGGATCGCGCCCGTCCGCGAGCTGCTCGGCGCTGGCGTCACGGTGGGGCTCGGCACGAGCGGCGGAGGATCGAACGATGCCGGCCATCTGCTCTCCGACGCACGCCTGGCGATGCAGCTCTCCGGTCTCGTCGGCCGACCCCTCGCTGCGCTCGAGGCGTTCGGTCTGGCTACCGAGGGGTCCGCAGTGGGGCTCGGACGCAGTGAGTTGGGACACCTTCGTCTGGGTGCGCGTGCCGATCTCTGCGTCTGGGACGTCTCTGGTGTCTCGGACGCGGGCGTCGCCGACCCCATCGACGGATTGCTCTGGGCGTCACCGGGTCGCCGGCCACGCGATGTCATGGTGGCGGGTCGATTCGTTGTCAGGGACTACCGCCTGGTGTGCGCCGACGAAGCGGAGTTGGTCGCCGCTCTCAGGCGAAGGGTTCACAGGTAGCGGCACATTCTTGGACGCCGCCTCGTACTCAGGTGAGCGCGGTGACGAGCAGCGGGGCGGCCGCTATTCCGCGGCTTTCGAGCACCTCGTTGATCGGTCGGTCGACGTCGCTTCCGAATAGATCGAGCGCCAGACTGAGGTGTTCCTGCATGATCGCGGCGGCCGTATCCGGATCCCTCGATGCAATGGCCTCGACGATCGCCCGATGCTGTGGGTCACCCTTCGAGTGCACGTCGCGGTCGCTGTGACTGCGCAGCATGAGGGCGTACACCTGGCTGCGGATCGCTCCGAACATCAAGGCGATCACAGGGTTGCCGGTCGCCGCAACGATCTCCTCATGGATTGCGAGATCCGTGGACACCACTTCATCAAGGCTCTTCGCCGCCTCGTGGGTCTCGAGTGCGGAGCGCAGCCGGACGAGATTGGCGGGCGCTGACTGGGCGGCGAGCCGTGCGGCCGTCACCTCGACCATCAGTCGGGCTTGCACGACATCGCGGGTGGTGATGGCCGATCGCGCGGCGACGCGATTGAGCGACTCCGCGAGTTCATCGGTCGCAACGCCGCGGACGAACGCCCCGCGGCCCGGGTGGACTGCTACCAGGCCGCGCTCCACGAGGCCCGCCATGCCTTCGCGGATGACGGGCCTGCTGACCCCGTACTCGTCCGCGAGTTCTCGCTCGGAGGGCAGCTTCGTGCCCGCGGGGAACTCTCCCTTGAGGATCCGTGCTTCGAGGAGCGCTATCACCTCGACTTTGCGTAGCGCACCGACCATCGCCATCACCGGCCTTTCCGGGTCGATGGTATCGGCCGTGATCGGCGGGCCCGACGGGTGTACTCCACGTCAGTTGTTTTCGGCCGATCGGCGGGCGCTCCCGAGTGCCCCTCTGATCGTCGCGAAGTCCTGCGCGTGAAGCGCGTCGGAGGGAATCATCCACGAGCCTCCGACCGCGACGACCTCCGGAATGCGCAGGTAGTCGACCACGCTCTCCGCGGTGATTCCCCCTGTGGGAATCCATTGGACAGCGGGGGCGACGGCCGCCAACGCGCGGATCGCATCGGGTCCGCCGGCGGTGGCCGCGGGGAAGAACTTGACGACGCGCACCCCCTTGTTCAGGGCCTGCATCAGCTCTGTGGCCGTGGCGACTCCCGGGATGTAGAGCCGATCGAACGTGGTGGCCACGTGATGCACCTCTGCGCTGTAGCCGGGGGAGATCAGAAAGCTCGCCCCATGACTGATCGCCCGCTTGGCCTGAGACCCGGACATCACGGTGCCCGCGCCCACCTCTAGCCGCGCGGACGTCGCGAGACTGCTCAGGAAGTCCAGCGATCCGGGACGCCTCAACGTGACCTCGACCGTCGTCAGCATGGATGCCACCAGAGCGTCTATCAGCTCCGCACCGAGGGTCATGTCATCACTCGTGATCAAGGGCAGAATTCGCTGCTTGCGAAGTCCGACCACGACGGAATGGTCGTGCATGAGTTCTCCGACTGCCTTCCTGCCTATCGCGCGGACACGCGGCGCGTCGTCGTCGCAGAGTCGAGGAATCCGGGGGTCAGCTCCACGCCGTGCCCCATGCGATCCGACGGTCGGATCATGCCTTCGGACACGACGGGGGTGCCGATGCAGACATCTCCGTACCAGCCGTGAAGGAACGCTCGCGCGACCTCCTGGACGAAGCCGTTCGGGATGCTCGTGACGAAGTGGGCGGCTACGGCCAGGGCGACGGGTCCAGTGCAATCGTGGGGGGCGATGGGGACACCCGCCTGGTCGGCGAGCGACGCGGTCCGGATGGCAGCGGTGATCCCTCCGCTCCATCCGATGTCAAGGATCGCGACGTCCACGCCCCCCGACGCGATCAGTGGGCCGAACCCGTTAAATCCGGCTCCCAGGTTCTCTCCTACGGCGATCGGCACCCCGACCTTCCCTCGAAGACTCGAAAGCGCCGAGTGGTGATCGGCGCGGAGGGGATCCTCGGCCCAGGTCAGGTCGAACCGCTCGAGAGCTCGCAGCAGTCGTTCTGCGCCCGCGGGCTGCCAAAGAGAGTGGAGCTCCACGTAGAGTTCCATCTCGTTCCCCACGGCAGATCTGATCTCGTCGAGCACGCTGAGGCCGAACCGCAGGTCCGCGGTGTGGTCGCCGCCGGATGCCTCCGCGGCCAGATCGAACGGCCACACCTTCATGCCCCGGTAGCCCTCATCGCGCAGATCCTCCGCCAGGGCTCCGGGCTCGTTGAGGAAGCGCCACAGGTCCTCGTACCGGTCTTCGCCGGCCTGAGGAAGCCCCCAGTTCGACGAGCTCTGCCGCGACTCGACGCTGACATAGCGATTTCCGGCGCAGGTGTTGTAGACCTGGACGGCGTCCCGGAAGGGGCCGCCGAGAAGCGACCGCAGGGGCCGACTCGCCCGGCGCGCCTCCAGATCCCACAGCGCGATGTCGATTGCGGAGTTCCCGCGCACCTCGACGCCCGACCCTGCATAGCCGACATATCCGCTGAGGACGCGAGCGACGCGCTGCGGCGACGGCATGGGCTCGTTCAGGAGAACCGGGGCAACCTGTGCATGCACATACTCCTCGACGGCTGAGGCGCCGTAGAACGTCTCACCGAGGCCTCGGTGACCGTCCTCACTGGTCAGGACGACCCACACGACGTTGCTCTGCAGCGCAGTGCGAATCGTCTCGATCGCAACGATCGGTGGTGTGGCGCCCGCACTGTCGCGCTCCGACTGATTCATCGCGTGCCCTCGGTGCTCGCCCCGGCAGCTGTCGTCGACAGCGGGATGGCGGCGCCGGCGAACGGAGGCAGAGTCACACGCAGGCCGGTCGTCACGTTCTCCCGCCGCACCTCCACGGGATGCTCGTTCAGGATGTCGTGTGCAGTCCAGTCGTCAGGAACGTCATCGTGCAGGGCGACTTCGACCGTCAGCTCTTCGTCCGTCGTGTTCACCACCACCAGCGAACTCGCTTCCGGGGTCCTCATCGTCACGGCGTAAGCGCTGTCGGTGTCGATCGAGACATCGCCCCAGGTTGGCTCGCCCGCGCTGAACTCGGGGCGTTCTGCTCGCAGCCGAAGCACGCGGCCGAGCAGGGATTCGATCTCACCTTCTCCGCCGACGAACATCATGAACGGTCCTCCGCTCAGCGCGAAGATCTGGGTCAGCGCGCGGGTGTGTCCTGCGCTGTAGATCTCCCGGAACCACTTGGATCCCGGGAGACCCCACCAGAACGTGTCATGCGAGTCGATGTGATGGGCGGTGAGCGAACCCTTCGGCACGCACCGATTGCGATGGGAGAGCCAGCGCCCGAGCGATTCACCGGTGATCGCCTCCTGGTCCTCGCGCGGCGTGTCATCGAAGAGAGCCCCGAAAAGCCACTGCTCGTCATAGTTGTAGTTGACGTCCATGTCGAGGCGGTGCAGCACACCCGAGGGTTCGGTGTACAGCAGGATCTCCGGGGAGATCGCACGGAGTCTGCGACGCATCCGCCGGAAGAGAGGGATGCTCGCGAGCGCGTTCGCGCTTGCGTGGCTTTGGGCTCGGGGCGTCCAGTTGGCGAAGTTGTTGAAGATCGGCGCGTCGAAGCGAAAGCCGTCGATGCCCAGCTCCATGACCAGTCGCTCGCAGGCGTCGATGAAGTAGTCCTGCCATTCGGGGTGTGAGACGTCGAACGCCTTCGAGTAGATGCCGCTGATCGTGCCGTCGGAGAGACGGGCGAACCAGTCGGGGTGTGCCGCGATGAGCGGGTGCTCCTGCGCACTCGGTTCCGACCAGTACTGCTCGAAGTCGATGAGGTGTCTGCTGAACGCCAAGCCGAAGTTGTCCGGGCCACCGCGCCAGAGGGGCGTCGTCGCCTCGTCGAGTCGAGTCGCGTAGGGCCCCGACCGGACGGCGTCCGCCGCCCGCTTCACGGATTCCCTGTCCACGACGCCGTGCATGAGGATGTCGAAGATGATGCGCATGCCGCGGTGGTGGCATTCGTCGACCAGCGAACGAATCCCGCCGGATTCGCCCCAACTGGTCGAGACATCGGAGTAGTCGTAGACGTTGTAGCTGGGGAACGGATGCCGCGGCATCAGCTGGATCGTGTTGAAGCCGAGATCGGCGATCCGGTCCAGGTCGGCGATCAGGTCTTGCGGCTCGGGGTAGGGGCTGTAGCGCCACCCCCCGGCGAACACCGAGAAGCCGATCTGTGCCTCGAAGATGTTGGCGCCGGCGGCCCACGACGCCCGAGCGGAGGGCGTTCGAACACCGAGTTCCTCCAGCCAGTCGGGCACGGAGTCGATCACCGTCTCCCAGCGCTCCGGGACGAGGTCGAGGTGGATCGCCCCCGTGTGCACTCGCTGCCCCGCGGAGAGCACTGCGGCCAGGTCGGTGTCGAAGATGATCCGCGGCCCGTCGGGGGAGGGCGAGACCGTGGTGGTGCCGATCTCGTTGGTCGGAAAGGGCCAGAAGAGCGCGACGAGCGGATCGTCTTCGGAGACGAGCTCCAAGGCGACGATCCCCGAGGATCCGAGAAGGCCACCCGGTGGCGAAACCTCGAGTTCTCGGGTCAAGGATGCGAGCGGCAGGTCCGTCCGGATGCGATTGCCGGGCGCATGCAGCCGCCACGGCTCAGCGGAGGTCGCCTCCGGTCGAACGGTCACCACGACGTCGCGCAGTACGACCGGGTCGGTGCCGCGACCGTCGATTCGGACCTGCAGGCTGAGGCGGGGATGCGACGCTCGAAATGTGTAGATGAGAGCACCGCTCGTCGCCCCCACGCTGATGGGGATGTGGAACTCGCGCGCGTCTCGACTCAGTTGCTGTGTGGCCTCGCCCTGTGTCACCACATCCGTCTCGGAGATCGTGTCGACGTACGCGAGTCCGCCGAGCGGCGGCACCTCCTCCTCCCCGGCAGTGATCACCTCGAGACCCACCTGCATAGAGATGCGGCGACCCTCACCGGTGAGTGCGACGGGCAACCCCGAACGCGCGTCCAGTTCGAGTCGCAGAGGACTGAACTCGCTCGTGAGCACGACTGCCGCGTGCTCGGCTCTTTCATTCGACATGATTCAGTCCTACCGGACTTACTGGTATTACCGCAATCTACAGATCCAGCCGCAGGCGCGGCGTGGCGGATCGCGAGACGCAGATCATCATGCGGTCGTTCGCTGCGCGTTGTTCGGCCGTGAGAACGGAATCGTGATGGTCGACGGTCCCCTCCAGAACGAACGTCTCACAGGTGCCGCACGTCCCCTCCCGGCAGGAGGAGAGGACGAAGACGCCGGCCTCCTCGACCACGTCGAGAATGCTGCGTTCAGGGGGAATGGCGAGTTCGAGCTGCGAGGCCTCGAGATCGACGTGGAATATCCCCTCGAATGCGCGAGGGGTCGCTTCGACGGGTTCGAATCTCTCCAGGTGGAGAGTCGCTGAGTTCCAGGTTCGCGCATGCTCCACGACCTCGTTCAGCATTCGGGCGGGTCCGCACGCGTAGACCGCCTCGCCTGAGGCAGGAGCGAGGCGGGAGAGGTCGAGGCGCCGGCCCTCGTCGGACGCGAAGACCGTCACGTCGCCCATCGCCGTGAGATGTTCCACGAACGCCAGTCGAGAACGGGAACGGCCGGCGTACAGGACGCGCCACGGCAGTCCGGCCGCGGCGGCCGCCCTGACCATCGGCAGCAGCGGCGTGATGCCGATTCCCCCGGCGACGAAGGTGTAGCGACTCGCGGGGACGAGTGGGAAGTGGTTGAACGGGCCGCGCACCTTCAGCACCTGTCCCTCGGTCAGCTCTTGGTGGAGCCAGCGCGACGCGCCCCGGCCCGAGTCCTCTCGCAGCACCGCGATAGAGAGCGTCGGGAGATCCGAGGCATCCCCGATGAGCGAGTACTGGCGGACGGCCCCCGTCGGGAGGCGGATGTCGATGTGGGCTCCGGGGGTCCACGCGTCGAGTTCTCGATACCCCGACAGTCTCAGATCGATGCGCGCGACCTCATCCGCGACGAGCTTCCTGTCGATGACGACCGCCTCGACGAAGTCAGACTCGGCCATCGCTGACGCCCGTCATCTCGTCTTCGCGCGCACTCGGGTCGTATGGGGTGGCGAGTCGCTGCTTCACGACGATCACGCGATACGGCGCACCGGTCGGCGATCGGTACCGATGCGGGGTTCCGCCGCTGTAGTAGAAGGCGCCGCCTTGTGGGATCACCACGGGTTCCGCCGCGCCGAAGTCGACCTCGACCACGCCGTCCACGACGTAGCAGAACTCCTCCTCGTCGTGGATGAAGTACTCTCCGAAGTCCTCGTTGGCGGCCAGGTACTCGAGGGGCGTGAAGCTCTGGGCAGTCTCCACGAGAACCCGTGCTCCCCCCTCCAGATAGGCGCCGTCTCCTTCCATCCCTGTAGTGACGATCAGGGCACCCGGTGCGGCGGAGACGATCGGCACAGGGTTCAAGGCGGCGAACACATCCACCTGCGTGGTGCCCAGAGCACGCGCGATGCGATCGAGCGACGAGAAACTGGGCCGGGCGCGACCGTTCTCGACCTGACTGAGGAACGAGTGGGACAGCGCCGACCGACGGGCGAGCTCGACGAGCGTGAGGCCGCGCGATCGGCGCAGTTCGCGGATGCGCGCACCGACCACGGAGGACCGAGCCCCGGTGTCCCCCTCGTCCGTACGTGATCTGCCCACGCCCACCTCAGAAAAGTCATGCCGCCGAAACATGGAGCCGCTACCGTCGATGTTGATACTATCAACAATCCCTTCGCCCCTGCGGAGCGGGTCGACCTCGAGGAGGCGTCATGATCGAGCCTGCCGTCATCGATGAACTCGTCGCCGAGCTGTCGAACGACATCGGTGAACGCAATGTGAGCCGCGAGCCCGAGACGCGCCGACGAGCATCCGTGGACGGCGCACGGCTCTCCCCGATTCTCGCGAGCAAGCTTCCGCTGGGCTTCGCCGACGCAGTGGTCTACGCGGCGTCCGCAGAGGAGGTCGCGACCTGCGTTGCGGCGGCCGTACGGCTCGGTGTTCCGGTGACTGTGCGCGGCAAGGGCACAGGGAACTACGGGCAGGGCATACCCATGGCGGGTGGCCTGGTGATCGATGTCTCGCGAGCGCGGAAGATCCTCGAGATCGGAGACGGATACATCACGGCAGAGGCGGGTGCGTCGCTTGCCACACTGGAGAGCCACGCCTGGAACCGTGGCCAGCAGCTCATGCTGTACCCGTCGACGGTGCAGAGCACAGTAGGGGGGTTCCTCTCCGGCGGCAGCGGAGGGACGGGGTCGGTGGCCCATGGGTCCATCTCGGACGCCGGGTTCGTGCTCGGCCTCGACGTCGTCCACGCCGACGGTGAGTCGTCCCTCACTAGGGTCGAAGGACCGGATGTCGCGCCGTACCTGCACAGTTACGGGACGGTCGGAGTCATCTGCCGCGCGACGGTCAGGCTTGAGCCGCTTCAGCAGTGGCGCGTGCTGTACGCGAGCTTCCCTGACTTCGCAGAGTCGCTTCCGGTCATCGGCGAGTTGACCCGGCTCGACCGCACTCCGCGTCTGGGGTCGCTGGATCCGCCCTTGTTCGCGATGGCTCTGCCGCACCACGCGGGAATCCCCGAGGATCGAGCGAGTCTGAGGGCGATCGTCGATGCGCGGTCTCTCGACGCCGCATCGGCAGCGGTCGTCGCCGCCGGGGGCCGAGTCGAACTCGTCGAGGAGGGGCCTCAGGCCGTGCTTCGCGCGAGCATGCTGTCCTACAACCATCCCGTGGAGTGGCTGCAGAAGGCGCAGCCGGTGCCCTACTTCCATATGGAGGTCAGCGGCGATGCCCTCATCGATCGCGTCTCCGAGGTGGAAGCGGTGTATCCGGGAGGCTCGTTGCACGTCGAGGCGTTTCGAGGCGCTCCCGTCGGGATGCTCGCGGCGCCGTACCAGAGCGAGGACGCCGTCATCGAAGGGATGCTGCGCCTCAACGAGCTCGGGGTCGCAACCCACAACCCCCATCAGTGGCGTGTGGATTCGAACGTCGAGCGGACACGCTCTCGAAAGCTCGTCACCGACCCCGGATGGCTCCTGAACCCCGGAAAGATCGAGCAGCCGACACTTTCGCGGCGAGCGGGCGCGGATGAGAGGGAACAGACGTGACGAGGAGAGTCGCGGAGATACCCGGCCCCTCGCTCGCCCGCGCGCTGGGGGCCGAATCCATCCTCCTGCTCCCGACCGGTGCGATCGAGCACCACGGGGAGCATCTGCCTCTCGGGACCGACTACTTCATGGCGCACGCCGTCGCCGAGGCGGCTGCAGAGGCGGCAGCCGACGAGGGCGTGGATGTCTGGCTGCTTCCTGCGCTGGCCTACACGAAGTCGAATGAGCACCTGTGGGCGCCCGGGACGATGACCCTCTCCACGGAGGCCCTCCTCGCGACGCTCACCGACCTGGGCAGGTCGGTCGCCGCCACGCCGGCGCGGAAACTCGTCTTCCTCAACGGGCACGGTGGAAACGCGGCACTCCTGCAGGTAGCTCTCCGCGAACTGAGGCTCGCGTTCGGGCTGGAGACCTTCCTGATGAGTTTCCCCGTGCCGGCGAGCGACGGGCGAGAAGGTCCCGACGAGCACGGCATGCCGATACACGGCGGATTCAGCGAGACATCGCTCATGCTCTTCCTCAGGCCGGATCTCGTCGACATGACTCGCGCCGAGCGATCCGTTCCGGAGCATCTCGACGCGTACGACCGCATCGGGTTCCACGGTGCTCCGGTTCTCTTCGGCTGGCTGAGCAACGACTTCGGCGATTCCGGAGTCATCGGCGACCCGCGGGGCGCGACTGCTCAAGTGGGCGCCCGCGTGTTCGACGAGGCGGTCCGCGGCGCTGTGCTGTCGTTGAAGCAGATCGCTCGCTTCGACCGCGCGGGGCGGTCACCGGGCTGAGCCGGCGGTCGCTCGACCACCGTGCGTCAGGCTTCAGGGCGAGGGGAGTTGTGCTCGTGGATCGCCAGCCATCCGGCATCCTGCGCGAAAACGAGTGTCTGCCGCTCCGCACTTGGTATGACTCGATCACCCACCGCGTATGTCATATCAAGGCTCTGCACGACGACGCACACGGACGATGAGATGCGGATCGTCAGGTCGCTGGTCACGCTCCGCAGAATCCTGAAGCCGTCGTTCTGCTCCCATTCGCGCCACAGGCGGCGATACTCGTCGCGCCCATCCACGAGTCGAGGCGAGTAGTGGAACTGAAACGTCGCCTCTTCGTGAAAGCCGGCGAGGTAGGCCTCCACATCGTTGGAGGCGAATGCTTCGCTCAAGCCCGCGAGCTTTGCTCTGATGTGCGCTTCGACCATCGCAGTGTCGTGATGATTGCCTATCCCGGCAGCGAAGTCCGGCTCCATGCGTCACCCGTCCTCTCGTACTCGTGCCGGTTGCTCGGTCCCTGGTCATCCGCGAACCAGAATGTGATCTTCCGGGGAGAAACTCCGAACCCGGCCCATGTCGTCGGCGGCGCGAGTGAGCCGGGCGGATGAAGGTCGGCGAACTGCTCCCAGCTGCGGCGACGTGCGTCGAGCGGGAGCTCGGCCGCCTGCGGCGTGTTCTGCCACGCAAGAAGCTGCAGGTAGTAGGGGCGCAGTGCGTACGCGGCCGCGGAACGACTGGCATCTTCCTCCTCGACTCGCCCTCGTACCACGACCTGACGACCGAGCGCAGCCCACGCGATAGTGAGGGAGACATCCGGGTGGCGGCGCATCTCCGCGACTTTCCGGCTTCTCACGTCGGTATGAAACCGCAGTTGCCCATCGCTGAACGAGCTCAAGAGAAGGCTGCGCGCGTTTGGGGTTCCATCGACTCCGATCGTGCCCAAAGTCATGAGCGGAAGCGGGTCGACCTCGTTCAGCCACCGACCGAGAAGTCGCAGGGGATCGATCACGAGGCGCTGATTCACGAGACCACGGCCATTGTGCGATGGAGCGTCGTCCGGGCTACGAGCTTTCCCGCGCGAAACACCATCCGGTCTTGCGATGCCTCCGCGACGACCTCGGCGAGGCTCTGCCCACGGACGGCGAGGAGATCGGCCGCCAGGCCGACGACAGGGCCGGCGGCCGGCAGGCCAATCACCTGGCGAGCTCCAGCCGACACCAGCCCCCAGGCGGTCTCGACCGGGAGGTGCCCAGCGGTCACCAGCAGCGAGGCCGTCTCGAGAGGGTCTCCTCGCCCCATCGGGTTGAAGGGATCTCGCAGGTTGTCGGCGCCCGCCGACAGCACGACGCCGGCGTCGAGAAGAGTGCGCAGCGCGGTGAGCCCGCGGGGAACGGAGTGCTCGGCTTCCCTTCCCTGGAGATACAGATTGGTGATGGGGAGGGTGACGACGCCGATCTTCGACGAGCTGAGCATCTGTGCGATGGCCGTCGCCTCGTTCCGAGGCAGAGTGCCGAGTCGGACGCAGTGGCCTGCGGTACGGGAGCGGTCCTCGGGCCAGCCCGAGACCACGGCGGCGAACTCTCGCATCGTCGTCGGGCCATGGAGGGACTCGTCGACATGGAGGTCGACACCTATCCCTCGCCGCTCAGCGATGTCGAGAATCCGATTCGTCTCGTAGATCGGATCTGAATCGAGGTGGGGCGCTCCTCCCACCAGATCGAGGCCACGGTCGAGCGCGCCTTCGATCACGTCCGTCTCCGCAGCGATGTACGGGAGCGCCACAAGCTCGACATCCATAACCTCGCTGAGATCTGCCCGGAGGCGAACCATCGCGTCGACACCCCGGTAGGGGAGCGGGCCAGGCATGAGGTTGACGTGGCTCCGCACGGCAGTCACACCCGCCGCAAGCAGCTTCAGCGCCGCGGCCCGTGCGCGTGCGTAGATCTCCTCTTCCGTCACTGCTCGCTCGAAGTCGAGATACGACTCGATCGCCGAGTCCAGATCACCCGGCGGCGCGCCCACGAGGTCCCACGTGAGCGCCTTGTCGAGGTGAGCGTGGGGTTCTGCGGCGGCCGGAAGGAGCAGGTATCCGGAAAGGTCGATAGAGGTGGGCCCGGCGCTTGAAGATCGCCCATCGTTCGGTCGCACCGCGGCAATCACACCATTGCAAATCTCGACGTCGCAGACGGCTCCGTCCGCCATCGTCGCGTTGGTCAGAAAAGTAGCTGCGCTGTCATCCACGCTCAGTCTCTTCCTCCGTGCCTCTGCCCGACATATACGCCGCACGCGTCCGCGTCAGCGGTCACTTTCGCCGAACTCACCGCGAAGGGCTGCCTCGACCTGGTGCGGCGACCGGAGCCGGATGGAGCGATTGTGAACGGAGGCGCCGAGCGGCGAAGCGAGCGCTGCGACAAACACCCCGACCTCCGGCCCGGTCAGGGGCGACCCGGGGCGCGCACCGTCGGGGCCGATCGAGGCCATCATCACGACGTCGTTGACCCGCGGAGAGCCTCCGGTTTCCGCTCCCCAGGCCTCCATGAGCTTCCCCTGCGCAGCAGACGACACGGAAATGGCGCCGGTCCCCGGATACGGCGGACCCGAAAACCCCGCGTCCCCGTTCATCGTTGCGTAAGAGCCCTCCCCGGGCAGTAAGCCGAGGATCGTCTCCGCCGCGAGATAGTGCGCGAAGAGACGGGTCTCGATCACATGTCGGAAGTCGGCGAAGCCAGCCTGGATCATGGACGGCACCTGGTGCCAGCTAGCGGACGCTGCGACTCCTGCGAAGACTTCGGGTGCCGCCGCCCTCATTTGGGCGCGAAGCGCCGCCGCGCTCTCAGGCGTGCCGAAATCGCCCAGAAGGGCGCTCAGTCCACCCGCGAGGTCGCGGCCCAGACGCTCCCTGAGGCGATCCACCTTCTTGGTGGAGCGAGATGTGACGACGACTTTCGCGCCGGCGGATGCGAAGGTCTTGACAAGGAAGAAGCCAACGTTCCCCGTTCCACCAACGACGATGATCTGTCGTCCTTCGAGCAGCGATAGCGCATTCAGGACCACTGCTCTGCTCCCGGGGAATTGAGAAGTGCTGTTTCCTCCACGCCCACTCCCTACTGACGCCTATAGGTAGGTCGGATGAACACATTATCAATATACATACAATATGACTAGGTCGAAAGACTGTCCCCGTGGGTCGATCGACGGCGCGGTGGGGGGGAGCCCCTTCGGCGGGCTACGCGTGCCGTGGCGGGCCGCCAGATTGTTGCTGTGACGGGCGGTGTAATGTATAAAGTATCCATGAAGATGGTGCCACGTGTCGCCGTGATCGGCGCAGGCTTCGGTGGTGTCGCCGCCGCTCACAGTCTCCAGCAGAGTGGCGCCGTCGTCACCCTCTACGAGCGGGCGGACCGTGTCGGCGGGGTCTGGCGCGACAACGACTACCCAGGCGCGGCGTGTGATGTGCCCTCTCACCTGTACTCTTTCTCCTTCGCTCCCAAGGAGGACTGGACCCGTCGCTTCGCGCCCCAGGCGGAGATCCGGCAGTACATCGAGGACACGGTCGATGCCGTCGGACTGCGCTCCGCGCTGCGAACGAACCAAACCCTCATTTCGGCAACATGGGACGACGTCGACGGCTCGTGGCTGCTGCGCTTCGCTTCCGGCCTGGAAGACCGCTGCGACATCCTTGTTCCGGCGCTCGGACAGATGAGCACCCCCCACACCCCCGCCATTCCTGGGGCCGTGACCTTCGCGGGCGCAACCTTCCACTCGGCACGCTGGGATCACTCCGTCGATCTCGCGGGAAAGCGCGTCGTCGTCATCGGCTCGGGCGCGAGCATCGTGCAGATCGTGCCGGCGATCGCCGACGCTGCCGCGTCCGTGTCGGTCATCCAGCGATCCCCGGGCTACGTGCTTGAGAAGGGCGACCACCCTTATCAGCGAGCCCGCAGCCGGATCGGTGCGCGCCTGCGCCGCTGGCGTGACTACATCGGCAAGGAAGTGCGAACGCCTCGACTCGTTCGCTTTCCCAAGCTTGTCCGGCCGGTCGAGCGACAGTTCCGACGCGACATCGAGCAATGGGTGCGCGACCCTGAGCTTCGCGCCAAGGTGACCCCGGCCGACCGCTTCGGCTGCAAACGCATCCTCGTGTCGAACGACTGGTATCCCACTCTTCAGCGTGACGACGTGCATCTCGTCAACGCCGGGATCGCTGCCATCGAGCCCGACGCCGTCGTGACAACCGAGGGGCAGCGACTGCCAGCCGACGTCATTGTCTACGGCACCGGATTCCGCACCCAGGCGTTCCTGAGCGGCATCGATGTCCGCGGACGCGGAGGTCGTCCACTCGCAGATGCGTGGGCCGAGAACCCGAGTGCGTACCTCGGTATGGGTGTGCCCGACTTCCCGAATCTGTTCCTTGTGTACGGGCCGAACACCAATCCCGCATGGAACTCCGTTCTGGTGTTCCTGGAGTGGCAGGCTCAGTACATCGCTCGCATCGCGCGGGCGTGGCGGCGCCGCGGACCGCTTGCGATGGATCCGACACCCGAAGCCACGGGCCGCTTCGTCGCCGACATGAAACGCCGATCGGCGCGGAGCGTGTGGGTCACCGGGTGCGCGAACTGGTACGTCGACGACACCGGTGTGAACACTCAGAACTGGCCGGGTCTTGCCACCGCGTACTGGCTGCTGACGCGTCGCATCGCGTGGCGGGACTACTGCATCGCACGGGTTGCGGACGCCACGCGAGCGAGCGATGGCGTCACCAAGAGACAGGTGCCGACCGTCAGTCGCTGAAGATCTCCGAGTCGAGGAGATCGGCGACGTCGCGCTCGGTCTCTAGGATATGGCGGCGGGCGGAGGCCGCGGCAGCCTCGGCGTCGCCGCGCTCGAGGATGCCCAGGAGGCGTTCCTGGCCCTCGGTCCACGATGCGCCCACCTCGGCTGCGATGGGTGCGAAGTAAAAGCGGGCGCGTTTCTCCAGCTGCAGCGACAGGGTGCCCAGCACCGCGTTGTGCGACGCTGCTCGCAGTGCGACGTTGTAGTCGGCGGCCGCTTGAGTGAGCTCGGAGGCATTGCGTCGAGGAGCAGCGGCGCGGCTGCGCTCGACAGCGTCTCGGAGCGCCTCGAGATCATGATCGGTGCGCCGCTCTGCGGCGAGGCGGGCGATTTCCTGCTCGATACCCGCCCGCGCTTCGAAGAGCTCGGTCAGTTCGTCACGGGAGCGTTGCCGAACGTACACGCCGTAGCGGGGACGGATCTCCACCCATCCGGATTCGGCGAGGGCGCTGAATGCTTCCCGCACCGGGATCCTGCTCACCCCGTAGGTGGCGGCGATCTCATCAGCCCGCAGGCGACTGCCGGGAGTGAACTCGCCTCCGATGATGGCCTCTTCGAGGCGCCCGAAGATCTGGGCGGGCAGCGATCCTCCCACCGGGAGGTCGGTTGTCGCACTCGAAGGGGTCACGCGGACCATCCTGCCTCGTCGGATACGGATGCGTCGAGGAAGCCCATCGCAGCAGCGGCGTAGAGCGTCGCGCAGCGCACTACCTCGTCCTCCTCGGCGTAGTCGTCGACGCCGGCCGAAAACGTCGGCTGCGGGCCGTAGCAGATCGCCGGCGTCCCGCGGGTACGCCATCTGCTCGCGTCGCTGGCGGGAAGGCGGATGGCATACTCCAGCTCGCCGAGGTCGAGCTCCGCCCAGCTCTGTCGCCACGCCTGCACGATTCCGCTCTCGGGGGAGGTGATGTTCGGATCCCAGCCCTTCAGGCGCCGCACCGTGACATCCGCTCCTTCGGTCGCCGCATGCACGGCCGCTTCGACGAGACGCTGCGCGGCGTTGGTCGAGATGCCCGGCGGCAGTCGCAGGTCGATCTCGGCGTGACCGCGCGACGCAACCTGCGACACGAAGGTGCCGGCTGAGGCGACGCCGACGCTGGCGGTGAGAGCGAGGGCCGAGTCGGTGTCGGCGAACCGGATGTCGGCGAGCGCACCCTCGAGGGTGCCCCGGGTGCCGGTGAGGGCGTCGACCGCGCCCATGGCGCGTGCGAGCACGGCGGCTGCGGATTTCCCTCTTCTCACTGATGACGCGTGGCCGCCGGACGCGGCGACGTCGATCCGAAGCCACAGCACGCCCTTCTCGCCCAGAGCGAGGCGTCGGAAGCCGGGGCCTTCGCCGCAGATGAGGGCATCGCCGGCGATTCCCGGGATGGTGTCCAGCAGGTGTGCCGAGCCGTGGGGGCCGAAGGCCACCTCGTCGCTCACCGCGGTGAAGGTGACGCGACCTCGCCACAGGTCTCGATGATCATGGAGCGCCGCGAGGGCGTGTGCCATTGCGGCGACAGCGCCCTTCATGTTGCCCATGCCGAGGCCGTACAGGCGCCCCGCGACCTGCGTGAGGGACCAGATGGGCTGCGTCCACTCCGCCTCCTCACCCGGCGGCATGGTGTCGAGGTGAACGTTCAGGACGAGGTGTGGCCCCGGTCGCCCGGAATCGACCTCGGCCACGACACACGGCATGAGAGGGTCGAGCGCCACGAGGCGCGACTCGATGCCGCGCGATCTCAGGAACCGCGTCACGACGGCAGAGACCTCACGGGTATCGCCCGGCGGGTTGACGCTGGGCGCGGCGACGAGCTCGGCGCAGAGCTTCACGAGCGAGTCGCGTTCGCCTTCCATCCGGCGTGCCAGCGCGCTGGCTGTCACCACGGCGGTCACGCGGCACCCGCCTCGACCGAACGACGAGAGTCGGCGATGGCGAACGGCCCGCCGCTGTCCACTCCGGCGATGACGACAGCGCCGAAGACATCCTCGCCGTAGTCGCGGGTGACGACCTCGTGGCCACGTTCTCGGAGGTCGAGCTCGGCGGGGTGTCCGTGCTCGACGAGCAGACGGCCGTCCTCGCTCCGCCACCGAGGGGCGATGACAGCGGAGGGCCAGTCCTCGTCGAGATACCGGTGTCGGGCAAGGAGTTGCAGCAGTGTCTGCACTTGGCCGTCCGCACCGGGGGTGGCAAGCGCCGTCACCGCGTCGTCCTCGACGAGGAGCGCCGGTGCCAGCGTGTGCACGGGGTAGCGCCCGGGCCCCGCCGCATTGGCGCCGTCGGTGAAGCCCGCGGCCCGGTTGGCCAGCACGATGCCGAGTTCGGGAACGTACACCCCCGAGCCGAAGTCATCGAAGACGCTCACCAGCGACGACACCACCATGCCTTCGGCATCGGCGGTCGCGACACCGGCGGTGTGGAGATACGAGCGCGGGCCCCCGCGGCCGGACGCGCGATCCGGATCCACGTCGAGCGCCATCGACAGGAGGTCCTTTCCTCGACCGGCGTCTGAGCGATGGGTGAACGCGCTCTCGGTGAGTTCCACCAGCAGGTGGGGCAGCGCGTCGAGGTTCTCGGGCGCGCCTTCACGCTCGAGCCACGCTGCTGCCATTGCGAGAAGGACGGCCTGAGAGGGCGGCGGCTGAACGAGAAGCTGCCCACCGTGCCACCTGACCGAGACCGGCTCACTCGCCATGCTCCTGTGGGCGGCGAGATCCGAGATCGTGAGCGATCCGCCGGCGCGGTGCACTGCCGCGACGATGGCATCGGCCGCATCACCGGCATAGAAGGCATCGCGCCCGCGCGTGCCGATCGCGTCGAGGAGGTCGGCGAGCTCGGGCTGCGACCAGGTTTCAACTCCCGTCGTGAGGGCATCCAGGAGCGCCCACCCCGCGCCTCCGAACCGCTCGAGCCGTGGCCGGTGTCGCTGTGCAGCTTCGGCTGTCCCCACAGGAAGCGGGGTCTGCTCCGCCAGCCGGCGGGCGGGGGAGAGGATGTCGACGAGCGGGAGCCGTCCGCCGTGCCGGTGAAGAGTCAGCCACCCGTCGACGAGTCCGGGCACCGTGACCGAGCCGCCGCCGTCGCTCGACCACCGTGCCGGGGCCTGTGCCGGGGATCGACCGACGCCGTTCACCGCCGTGACCTGCCCTGGGCGGGAGACGAGCGCCAGAAGATCGCCACCGAGGCCCGCGGCATCAGGCAGAACGACGCAGATCACGGCCTGCGCGGCGATCGCGGCGTCGACCGCAGAACCGCCACTGCGCAACATCGCAAGACCGGCGTCGGTAGCGAGCGGATGCGCCGCTGACACAGCGCCAAGGGCGCCCCGCGCGATCACCGGCGCAGACCGCGCCGGCTCGAACGTAGTTGATGTCGAACGTGAGGGGTGCGCGGAAGCGGTAGCCATGGCTATAGTGTAGCGCGACGTATTTTTTATACGAAAGGTCCTCATGGCCGCTCTCCACCTCCCCCGCACGTCCGACGTCACCGAAGAAGTCGCGTTGGCCCTTCTGGCCGGCGTCTCGACGGCGGCGGCATCCCGAGGAGTGCGCCTGGCGGCGTGCGTGGTCGATCGTGGCGGGAACCTCGTCGCGGTCCGTCGCGCGGACGGATCCCAGATCGGCGGGGTGACCCTCGCCATCGACAAGGCATATACCGCCGTCGCGTTCGGTGCGCCGACCGCGCGGTGGGCGGAGAGTTCTGTACCCGGCGGAACAGACTGGGGAATGGCCGGGTCCCTCGGCGGACGGGCTGTGATGATCGCCGGTGGGGTACCCCTCTATGCGGCGGGGGAGCTGATCGGTGGCCTCGGCGTTTCTGGGGCCCCGAGCTCGATCGACGATGCGTGCGCGCGGGAAAGCGTCGCCGCTCTGGGGCTCGAGGTCGAACCGTGACCGTCGCCCTGGTGATGGGCGGAGCGACGGGGATCGGCGCCGCAGTCGTTGAGGCGTTGAGCGCCCGCGGCGATTCGGTCGTGCTCGCTGACCGCGACATCGACGCCGCCGACGCACTCATCAATTCCCTCGCGAACCCCCGCGCCCTCGCCGTGCACGCCGACTTCGCTGATGCCGACGCCCCGGCGCGAGCGGTCAAAACGGCGGTCGACCTCGGCGATGGGGTGATCGATCTCGTCTTCTACAACGCCGGTGTCCTGCGCGCCGCGCCGCTTTCACAGTGGACGGCCGACGCTTGGGACCATTCCACTGCTGTCAACCTGCGCGCCCCGTTCCTGACCGCCGTCGCCGCCGACGCCGCACTGCGGCGGAGTGATGCCGGCCGATTCATCGTCACCAGCTCAACGGGAGCGCTTCGCGGACACGCCGGAATGCCTGCCTACCACGCCACGAAGTCCGGACTTCTCGGGCTCGTGCGGGCCCTTGCCGACGAATGGGGTCCCGCCGGTGTGACGGCCAACGCCGTCCTCCCCGGCTGGATCGACACACCCTTCAATGACGACTTCTGGGGTCACCAGGAGGATCCGGATGCGGCGACGCGACGTTTGGAGGAGTCCATCCCGCTTCGCCGTCAGGGTGAACCCGGAGACGTGGTCGGCGCCGTCCTCTTCCTCGCCTCCCACGACGCCGCGTACATCACCGGACAAAGCTTTGTCGTCGACGGCGGCTACACCGCCGTCTGACTTGAGAAGGAGCCCGCATGGCTGATTCCCGCATCTACATACCGACGCGCCGCAGGCCCGCCCAGCCGATCAACGACGGCGATGCGGCCGCGCGCCGCGACTTCCACCGCTCCCTGCCGGGCTATCGAGCAACGCCGCTCCTGCAGCTGCGCTCTCTCGCCGCCGAGAGCGGGGTGGCCGGCATCTACGTCAAAGACGAAGCCGAGCGCCTCGGACTTCCGGCCTTCAAGATGCTCGGCGCCTCCTGGGCGACCGCTCGAGCCATCCAACGGGACTGGGCACCCGACATCCCGCTCACCCTTGACGCGCTACGCGCAGCACTCGCCGACCGGCTGAGACGCCGGCTCGCCGCGGCGACCGACGGCAACCACGGACGGGGCGTCGCTCGCATGGCAGCGCTCCTGGATCTGGACTGCGACGTCTTCGTCCCCGCCGGAACGGCGGACTCTCGCATCGCCGACATCGAAAGCGAAGGTGCGCGTGTCACTGTCGTCGACGGCACATATGACGACACCGTACGCCGCTCGGCCGAGGAGGCCGACGAACGCACCCTCGTCATCAGCGACACCTCGTGGCCCGGATACCTCGACACCCCGCGTGATGTCATTCGCGGCTACGCCACGATGTTCGAAGAGGTCGATGACGCGCTCGCGCGGTCAGGCCTCCCCGCTCCGACGCACCTCTTTGTCCAAGCCGGGGTCGGCGCTTTCGCCGCGGCCGCGATCAGCCATTACGACGACTCTCGGCGCTCGGGCAATTCCCGTCGCCCCACGACGGTCGTGGTGGAGCCGATCGACGCCGACTGCCTCTTGCGCTCGGCGGAGAACGACGAGGTCACCGAGGCCCCCGGGCCGCACCGCTCCACCATGGCCGGACTCAACTGCGGGCTCCCCTCGCTGCTGGCATGGCCGACCGTGCAGGGCGGCACAGATGCCTACATCGCGATCTCCGACGGCCGCGCGCACTCGGCCATGCGCACCCTGGCGACCGAAGGGCTGGTTTCCGGAGAATCAGGAGCCGCCGCGCTCGCCGGTCTCCAGGCGCTCCTCGATGACCGTGCCGCCGCCGAGCAACTCGGACTCGACGACACGTCAGTCGTTCTCGTGGTGAACACCGAAGGCGCGACCGACCCGGTCAATTATCGCTCGCAGCTCGCCGAAGACCCGCAGGCGACCCGCGATGCAGCCCACGTCCGCCGCCAGGCCAGACGCGTCATCGACCTGTCCCCGGAAGGATGAACATGACCGCCGATCCCCTCACCCTCGGAAACGCCCTCACCGGCCGCACCGCCCTGATCACCGGCGCGGCTGGCGCACTCGGCTCAGCGATCGCACTGCGCTTCGCCGCCGAAGGCGCTCGGGTCGCCCTTGCCGACCTCGACCTATCAGCCACGCAAGCGGTCGCGGGCGAG
The DNA here is from genome assembly GCF_006715565.1 of Microbacterium sp. SLBN-154. NCBI lineage: Bacteria > Bacillati > Actinomycetota > Actinomycetes > Micrococcales > Microbacteriaceae > Microbacterium > Microbacterium sp. SLBN-154. Next base: position 94,260 of record NZ_VFNL01000001.1, on the reverse strand, counting down.
ATCGCCACTGCCACCGGAGCTGATGTCCGGGCGCTGGCCGTCGACGTGACCGACGCCGCCGCCCTGGATGACGCCGCCGCCGCACTCGAAGCAGATTGGGGCGTGTGCGACACCATTGTGCCCAACGCCGGCGTGCTCGCGCTCGCCCCCGCGCTGGACCTCTCGCTTCGGGAGTGGAATCTCGCGCTCACGGTGAACCTGACCGGCGCGTTCGTCACCGCCACCACCTTCGCCCGACGACTCATCGCGGCCGAACAGGGCGGAACCATCACCTTCACGTCATCGCTCTTCGGCGTCCGAGGAGGACGAGGCAACGCCGCCTACTCGGCAACCAAGTTCGGCGTGATCGGGCTTTCGCAAAGCCTTGCCGCCGACTTCGCTGACAACGGAATCCGCGTCAACGCGGTCTGCCCAGGGCAGATCGAGACCGCGATGCTCGACGACCTCTTCCAGCGCCGCGCCACGCAGAACGCCACCACCCCCTCCCAGGAGCGCACCGACTTCGAGTCGCGGATCCCCCTCAAACGCCTCGGCACACCCGACGAAGTCGCGCGCACCTTCGTCTACCTCGCCTCCGACCAAAGCAGCTACCTCACCGGGCAGCACATCGTCCTCGACGGCGGATGGCAGGTCGGATGACACAGCAGCTCACCCGCCGGCGCCGTGTCCGCGACACCTCCTCCCGGACGGCGCTCGCACTCATGCTTGCCCTCACCTTCTCGACCGGCGTCATCGACGCGGTGGGCTACCTCGGACTCGACCGGGTCTTCACCGGCAACATGACCGGCAACGTCGTCATCCTCGGCATGGCCCTCGTCGGCGCCGACGGACTCCCCGTCCTCGGCCCGACCGTCGCGCTCATCGCCTTCATGGCCGGGGCGCTGGCCGCCGGGCGGACCCTCCGGCTCGCTGCGGTCGGCTGGTCTCATCGCACCACGACCCTCCTCTGCACCGTCACCGCGATCCTCCTCGCCTGCTCCGTGACAACACTCGTCATCCCCGACCCGGCGGAGCCGGTCGCTCTCGCTGTCACCGGCGGTCTGGGAGCCGCCATGGGCGTGCAGGCCGCAGCTGCCCGCCATCTCGCGGTGAAGGATGTCACGACCGTGGTCGTCACCTCCACAATGACGGGGCTTGCAGCCGACTCCTGGCTGGGAGCTCGAACCGGGCAGCCCTGGGCTCGGCGATTCCTCGCGATCCTGCTGATCCTTCTCGGCGCCGCCGCGGGTGCGCTCGCGCTCCTCGCCGGCCTTGCCACCGGCATCCTGATCTCCGCCCTCATCAGCGCGGCCGTCACCGTCGTCGGACACAGGACGCTCCGGGCACGCGTTGATCGGAATCCGACCTCATGACAGCCACGCGCATGTATCTGCTGCAATTCGGCGCGGAGCGCGTGCCGAAGTCGCTCTCCCTTCGGGGCGGCCCCCACGACCTGGTCTGGGAGCCGTTCTCGGGCGTCGTCGTCGAGACGACCGAGGGCTGGATCCTCTTCGACACCGGCATGGCGCGCGAGACCCACGACGCCGACGCGACCGATCGGCTCTACCGCGACGGCGCGATGGCGCTCGGGCACGACCCTCGTGTTGCCACGCCGGCGATGCATCCCGCGCCACCCGACCCCACAGCGTTCACCTGGGGGCTCCCCGGCGATCCTCTGGTCGCGGCACTCGCGCGCGTCGGGCTGACCCCGTCCGACATCGCGCTCGCCGTTATCAGCCACCTCCATCTGGACCACTCCGGAGGCATCCCCACGCTCGCACGAGCCGGCGTGCCGGTGGCGATCCAGGCGGCCGAGCTCGCCTTCGCACACAGTGGGCGTGCTACATTCGCCGCAGGATTCCGGGTTGAAGACTGGTCGACGGAGAGCGTGGACTGGCGACCCCTCGACGGTGACACCGAGATCGCCCCCGGCGTCGAGGTACTCTTCACCCCCGGGCACACGCCCGGGCACTCCTCCCTCCGGGTCGATCTTCCCGAGACCGGGACGTGGATCTTCCCCGCGGACGCGGCGGACCTCGGTCAGAACTTCCTGGACGGGGTGACCTGCGGGTCGTGCGCCGGCGGGGACCCGTCGGACGAACGCGATGCCGACAGGTCGTTTCGCAGATTGAGGCACGACGCCGACCGTCTCGCGGCGCGCGTCGTGCCCGGCCACGACCAGATCGTGCTCACCGCAGCGATGCACCCGCGGGGGGGGGGGGGGGGGGGTCATCGCTGAGCAGTCTCGCGCATCTTGCTTAGCTTCGGATCGCCACTGTTGTGCTGCTGAGTCTCCCAGCCGGAGGGTTGCACGGGCGGTCAGGGCAGTCGCGGTCTCGATACTGTGGTCGCGCTCGCGCCGAGTTCCGGCCGCAGCAAGAGTACATCCGGGGGAAGGATCACGTCACGATCGACAGCCTCGGGGACACCCGACAAAGGTCGAGTTGCGCGCAGACACAGGGGAGCGCGCCCTCGTACACCTACTAAATGCCGGGGGACATGAGCTCGAATCCCACCGTCACCGCCAAAACCCTAATCAGAGGCTGTCCTTAATTCCGTTCAACGGGAGTGAGCAAGCGTCGCGCGTCCCGCGGGGCGCTTTTCTCGTCTGACCTTGGGTCTTGATACCTGTGTTGTGCCCATTCCGTGAGAAAGATTCGGGAAAGGTTGGATTGCTCGATTCTTGCTCGTAGAGGCGCGAGGACCTTCGCTCGAGGGAAAAAAAGTCCTGGTTGAGATGAATTCGAGCCCAGACCTGCGGCGGGATTCTGCCCCACGGCACGGGTGGTCCCGCCAGACCGGGCGTCAGAATGAGGCGAGGTTGGCGTGCAGGCCGCCGGGCGCGAAGTCCGTACGCAGGATGCCGCGGCGGCGGAGGATCGGCACGATCTCATCCAGCGCCCGGTGCAGGGTGACGGGGTGCAGGTCGCCGGAGAAGATGAGTCCGTCGTTGTCTGCGTCGTCGCCGAGGGCCTGGATGAGGTCCGCGAGCTCTTCGGCTGTCCCGACGGTGCCGCTGATGCCGTCGCCGATGCGGTCGAGGCGTGCCTTGCCGGCGAGGATCTCGCGGAAGGGTACGTCGGCGAAGGAGTCGAAGCGACCGCGCAGGCCCTTGATGGTTCCTTGCGATACGTGTTCGCCGAAGATCGCCGGGTCCAGCGGCCGGTCCAGATCGAGCGTGGTGAGATCGGTTTCGAGGTCGCTGGACCATGCCTCGGCGACGGCGAGGAGTGCCGCGTCATCGGGGTTCGCGGATGCTGCGACGATGCGGTCGGCTTCGTCCGGAGAGGACGCGACGATGGGTTTGAAGACGAACATCGTCTTGATGTCGCGCGGATCGCGGCCGTGTTCGACCGCGTCAGCACGAACGCGTTCGCGGTAGGCGCGAACGGCCTCGACATCGAGGTTGGACAGGGCGAGCTGGACATCCGAGTTCTGCCCGGCGAATCGGATGCCGCGTGGCGAGCCGCCCGGCGAGGCGATGACCGGCTCTGAGGAGAGGGGCTCCGCGTTCAGCGGTCCGTCGAACGACCAGTATGTGCCGCGGTGCTCGACGGCACGGATCTTCGTGCCGTCGGCGTAGATCTGCGTCTCGGGGTCGGCGATCAGCGCCCCGTCATCCCAGCTGCGCCAAAGGAGTCGCAGTGCAGCGAGCCACTCCTGCGCGCGATCGTAGGCCGCATCGTGCGACAGGCGATCCTGTCCAAAGTGGTGTGCCGACCCGACATCCGTCACCACATTCAGCCCGAGGCGCCCACCGGACAGGTGTTGCAGGGAGGCGAACTGGCGGGCAGCCGTGTACGGATGCCAGCCGGCGGGATTGGCAGTGGGGATGACACCGAGGTGCTCGGTCGCGGCGAACAGATACGGCGCGAGAGTCCACGGGTCGTGCTTCGGGCCGCCGTAGGCCTTGCGCACCCGAAGGTCGAGGGTTTCCGGGCTGATGCCGACTGAAAGAGCGTCCTCGATGAGGACGAAGTCGAAACCGGCCTGCTCGAGCGTTCGGGCGCTCTCCTGGTAGAGCCGGGGTCTGCGCCAGTCGTAGTTCCACTCGTAGTAGGGACGCGCCCATCCGTGGGGGCCGAAGCCGCGCGAGAGGAACCAGCCGAAGTGCTGCTGCTTGGTCATGCAATCCCCGCGCGCTCGAGGAGATCGGCAGCCTGAACCGCAGCCAATGCGCGGTCCAGATCCGCTATCAGGTCTTCGACGTCCTCCAGGCCGATCGAAACCCGCAGGAGTCCCTGCCCAATGCCCGCGGCGATCCGCTCCTCTTCCGTGCGGTTGACGTGCGTCGTCGAGGCGGGGTGGAGCGCAAGCGACCGGACATCGCCGAGGTGCGTCATCCGAGTGAACAGTCGCACGGAGTTCGTGAACGTCTTAGCGGCATCCCTTCCGCCCCGCAGGGTGAAGGCGAACACCGAGCCCTGCCCGCGGGGGAGGTACGTCTCGGCCAAGGCCCGGTAGGGGTTGGATGCGAGTCCGCTGTAGTCGACGGACTCCACAGCGGGGTGCTCCTCGAGCCACTCGGCGATGCGCTTGGCGGACTCGGAATGCCGCTGCACGCGCAGCGACAGCGTCTCGATGCCCTGCAGAAGCAGGAACGCGGTGAAGGGCGACGGTGAAGGCCCCTGCCGCAGCGCGACGACCGACCTCGCATACGCCGAGAACGCGGCGCGACCGAAACGGTCCGCGAACGTGCGCCCGTCGGGGCCCGGGTCATTCGCAAGGTGCGGATAGCGGCCGTCGGTCTGCGCCCAGTCGATCCTGCCCGCGTCGACGATGACCCCTCCGAGAACCGTGCCGTGGCCGGCGAGGAACTTGCTCGCAGAGTGCACCACGATGTCCGCACCATGCTCGATCGGCCGCAGAAGGTAGGGAGTGGCGAGGGTGTTGTCGATGATCAACGGGATGCCGTGGCGCTGGGCGACGGTGGCGACGGCGCGGATGTCGAGGATGTCGTTCTTCGGATTCGGGATCGACTCCGCGAACAGCACTCGTGTCTCAGGGCGGATGGCCGCCTCCCACGCAGCCGGGTCATTCGCGTCACCGACGAAAGAGGTCGTGATCCCCAGTCGGGCGAAGTTGTCGCGAAAGAGCTCGCGCGACCCTTCGTAGATGCTGTTCGACGACACGATGTGGTCGCCCGCGCCGACGAGGGCGAGCACCGCGGTGGAGACCGCGGCTTGGCCGCTCCCGACGAGAAGCGCATCCGCGCCGCCCTCGAGGTCGGCGATGCGCCGCTCGACCGCCGCGCTCGTCGGGTTGCCCGCCCGTGAGTAGCTGTAGCCGTCATCGGCCTGGGCGAACCGTTCGTTGGCCTGATCGAAGTCGTCGAACACGAATCCGGCGGTCAGGTAGATCGGTGTCGCGCGCGCGCCGTGGGAGGTGTCGGGCTCCGCGCCGGCGTGAATCTGCCGGGTTGCGAACCCGAGCCCGTCAACCGGCATCGACGTTCGCTCCCTCGTCGGCGGGCGAGTCGTCCGCGGCCTGGGAGTTCAGGACGGCGAGGTGCATCGCGTGCCAGATCTGAAGCGGCGGGATCGTACGGGCAACCATGTCGGGAGACTAGTGCGACCGTACGCTGCGGCCCTGGCCGTGGCGTCACGCGAGGAAACAGCTCGTCACGCGACGTCACACGGAGTCAGGCCTCGCGCGTGCTCACGTCGACGCTGGATCAGTGACGGCCGATCGCGCGCGAAAGGTGTCGGTGCTCGTTCTCGACCCACTTCGCGTGCACGGCGACGCGGGTGTCGATCTCGGCCACGGGGAACGAGATTCCGCGCGTGGGTAAAGACGCCCCCAGTTCGACGAGGAGCGGGCGCAGCGTGTGCTCGACGGCAAGGGCATGCGCATCGCTGGCTACTGTCATGAGCGGGATCGCGACGACATCTGCGAGCCCATTCGCCGGGTACCGATCCAGGAAGGCTTTGAGCAGGCCCGTGTAGCTCGCCTTGTAGGTCGGGCTGGCGACGATCACGAGATCTGCGTCGGCAGCCCTGGCGAGCAGGTGATCGACGCGTGCGGACGGGAACCGGAACAGCTCATCCGCGACGTCGGCGAGGTCGATCGTGTCCTCGACATGACCCCCGAGCTGGTCAGCCAACGAACGAGCGAGGTCCTCAGCGATCAGGCGCGTGCGCGAGTGCGCCTGCGGATTGCCGACGAGGGCGAGAATCGACACCATCATTACCTCCTGGCGTGTGAAGCCAGGGGTAGTGAAGCGCGAAAGGAATGAACGGCCCCATTAGCGACCGGTTTATGTCCTCAAGGGTCGTCGGATTGCGCTCTGTTTCACCACTCCACGACATGGTGCGCGGCGCTTCGGACACTCGATGTATGCCGTTACTGATCACCCCGCACGAGCTCGTCTCCGAGCTCAAGGCGGGGCGCAGCGTGCGGCTGCTGGACGTGCGGTGGCGTCTGAACCTTCCGGAGGGAAGACCCGGCTACGTCTCGGGTCATCTCCCCGGCGCCGTCTATGTCGACCTGGAGCAAGAACTGGCCGACCCCGGCCATCCGGAGATCGGGCGGTACCCCTTGCCGCGTCACGCCGACCTCCAGAACTCCGCTCGGCGCTGGGGCATCCGAGACGGCGACCTCGTCGTCGCATACGACGACAACGACGCGGTGTCGGCGGCGCGGGCGTGGTGGCTCCTGCGCCACCGAGGGCTGGATGTGCGGGTCCTCGACGGAGGCATCCGCGCGTGGGTGGCCGCCGGCCTTCTGGTCGAGCGGGGCGATGTCCTGCCGCCCCGGGGCGACATCGATCTGCCCGATCTTGACCCCGGGGTGGCGACGATCGAGGATGCCGCTCGTGCGCCTGGCACGGGATATCTCGTCGACGTTCGCTCCCCGGAGCATTACCGAGGGCAGTCGAGCCGGATCGACGAGGCGGGCCATATCCCGGGCGCGGTGAACATCCCCACCGTCTCTCATATCGCACCTGATGGGACGCTCCGCACAGCCGAGCAGATCCGCGCGACGGTCGCCGCAGCATCCATCGATCCGACCGCCGAGATCACCCTGTACTGCGGCACCGGGATCGCGTCGGCGCATTCGGCTCTCGCCCTCGCCCGCGCCGGGATCGACACGCGCATCTACGTCGGATCGTGGAGTCAGTGGACCCTCTCCTCCGACCGGCCGATCGCGGTCGGGCCCACACCGTCCGCGACTCTCCGCGGATGGTGACGTCGTTGGCGCTTCTCGCCGGCGCGGCCGCGGTGTGCGTACTCGTGTTACGCGGGACTTGCACGCCCGCCGGGAAGGGATCATCGTCGGGACCACAGATTGCCACCCGATCACGATGGATCTTCGATGAGTGTTGTCTCCCCGGTCGCTCCCCGACCTGCTGCGGTGTCGGAGCCGGCCGTGTCCGATGAGGACTGTCCCGTCGGTCTGTCATTCCGCATCGACCGCACCCGGTTCGATGAGACCTACGTGCCGCCGAGCGGCACCCGATTGACGACCAACTACGCCAATCTGGCTCGCGGCGAGCGTCGTCAGGAGAATCTGCGCAATGTCCTCGAGATGATCGACGCGCGCTTCAACGACCTTGCCGACTGGGACAATCCCGACCGCGATCGGTACACCGTCGAACTGGAGATCATCTCGGTGGGCGTTTCGCTCGCGGCCGCCGGTGACGCGGCCCGGGAGGCCGCTTCGGACACCACAGCCTTCCCGCTCATCGAAATGCTCCAGACGACGATCGTCGACCGCACGCTCGGCCGGCGGATCCCGGGCGTCGTGGGGAACAACCTCTCGTCGTACGTCCGCGACTACGACTTCAGCATCCTCCTTCCCCGCGTGAGCGGGGAAACCGCGGAAGTGTCCCTGCCCGAGGACTTCGGGCAGGTGCACGGTAACCTCTTCCGCGCTTTCCTGGCGTCGGACGCCTACGCCCACGCGTTCGACACCGCTCCCGTCGTGTGCCTGAGCGTATCCAGCACGAAGACCTATCACCGGACCGATAACCACCACCCCATCCTGGGTGTGGAGTACCGGCAGGACGAGTACTCGTTCACCGATCGCTACTTCGCCAAGATGGGCCTGGGTGTGCGCTACTTCATGCCCCCCGGAGGTGCGGCCCCGCTCGCGTTCTACTTCCGCGGCGACCTGCTGAGCGACTACGGCATCCTTCCTCTCATCGCGACGGTGAGCACCATGGAGACGTTCCAGAAGATCTACCGTCCCGAGATCTACAACGCCAATGCCGCCGCGGGCTCGCGATACCGTCCCAGGCTCGAGCACACCGACTACTCGATGACGCAGATCACCTACGACAGGGACGAGCGCGCGCGCCTCGCACTCGAGCAGGGACGCTTCATTGACGACGTGCTCATCAACCCGCACGGGGAGAGGCTGCAGCGGTGGTCGGAACGGCAGTCCGCTCATCGCGGCGATCCGGAGGAAAGACGATGACAAGACAATCCCAGACGAGGCTTCTTCCCACATCCACCGCGGGCAGCCTGCCGAAGCCGTCGTGGCTCGCGCAGTCCGAGACGCTGTGGTCGCCGTGGAAGCTGACCGGTGAAGAGCTCGCCGACGGCAAGCGCGATGCGCTCCGGCTGTCGCTCGTCGATCAGCTCGAGGCCGGCCTCGACATCGTGGGTGACGGCGAGCAGACGCGGCAGCATTTCGTCACCACCTTCATCGAGAATCTCCTCGGCGTGGATTTCGAGAACCGGACCGTGGTGCGTATTCGCGATCGCTACGACGCAGCGGTCCCGCAGGTCGTCGGAACCGTGTCGCGCGCTGCGCCGGTGTTCGTCGATGATGCCCGGTTCCTCCGCGAGCACACCGACCGCCCCATCAAGTGGGCTCTGCCTGGCCCGATGACAATGGTCGACACCCTTTTCGACGCGCACTATGGCAGCAGAGAGAAGCTCGCGTGGGAATTCGCCGGAATCCTGAACGAGGAGGCGAAGGACCTCGCGGCCGCAGGGGTCGACATCGTGCAGTTCGACGAACCCGCATTCACCGTCTTCCACGAGGAGGCCAACGACTGGGGGATCGCGGCACTGGAGCGCGCCGCCGAGTGTCTCTCGTGCGAGCGAGCCGTCCACATCTGTTACGGATACGGCATCGAGGCCAATACGAACTGGAAGAAGACCCTTGGATCGGAGTGGCGTCAGTACGAGGCGACGCTGCCGATCCTGCAGCGGTCGAGTATCGACATCCTGTCGTTGGAACGGCATAACTCCCGGGTGCCGGTCGATCTGATGGAACTGGCCCGCGGGAAAAAGCTCATGATCGGCGCGATCGACGTCGCGACAAGCACCATCGAAACACCCGATGAGGTTGCCGCGACCCTCCGGGCGGTGCTGCCCTTCGTCGACGCGGACAAGCTCTATCCCTCAACCAACTGCGGCATGGCGCCGCTGGCATCCACGGTCGCACGGGGAAAGCTCGCTGCATTGTGCGCGGGGGCGGAGATCGTCCGGTCCGAGATCACGGATGCCGCGGGCACACCGTTCGCGTCATCCGGCGCCGTGCGCTCCGACGAATGACACCGCGTCTGAAAGCCGGCGCACATCCGTTCGACCGCGTCGCGCGGGATCGCCTCGACCGCCCCGAGAGTCGGAAGTGGAGCCTGCACCCGGGAGCGGTCGGGGCGTGGGTCGCGGAGATGGATTTCGGCGTCGCCCCGCCCGTTTCGCAGGCCCTTCACCGCGCCGTCGATGAGGGCATACTCGGGTACCTGTCACCGCCGCTGGCCGCGGAACTGGGCGACGCGACCGCGGAGTGGATGCGAGCGGAATACGCGTGGGACATCGATCCCGAGCGGGTCCACCCCGTCTCGGATGTGATGGCAGCGCTGGGTGTCGCGGTCACCGAATATGCGCCGGCAGGATCGGCCGTGATCGTACCGACGCCCGCCTACATGCCGTTCCTGACCTACCTGCCGACCATCGGTCATCCTGTTGTCGAGGTGCCGGGCGCTGTCGTCGACGGACGATGGCAGCACGACCTCGACCGGATCGACGCGGCCTTTGCCGCGGGGGCGCGCACCCTGGTGCTGTGCAATCCCCACAACCCGACCGGCACCGTCCTCACCCGCGCAGAGCTCGGCGCGCTGGCCGAGATCGTCGATCGCCACGGTGGGCGCGTGTTGGCCGATGAGATCCATGCCCCGCTGAGGTACGAAGGGGTGCCGCACGTCCCCTACGCGTCGCTCTCCGACGCGACAGCAGCCCATACGATCACCGGCACCAGCGCATCCAAGGCATGGAACCTCGCCGGTTTGAAGACCGCCCAACTGATCACGTCCAACGACGCCGACCAGGCGGCCTACCGTCGATTCGGCTTCGCCGTGCAGCATGGCGCGGCGACGCTCGGTGTGGTGGCCGCAATCGCCGCGTACCGCGAAGGTCGACCGTGGCTGGAGGAGGTGGTGCGCTACCTCGACTCGGAACGGCAGGACCTCCATGACGTGCTCGCGGAACACCTGCCCGGTGCCCGCTACCGAATGCCCGAAGCGACCTACATCGGCTGGATCGACACTTCGGCGCTGAGCCTTCCCGGTCCGCCCGCCGCGTTCTTCCGAGAGCACGCGGGCGTCGTCCTGACCGAGGGGGCTCTGCTCGGCAAGGGGTTCGAAGACTTCGTCCGGATCGTCTTCGCGACACCGCGGCCGGTGCTCGCCGACGCGATCCGCGCGATGGGCGACGCAGTCGGGAGAGGAGCGGTGGGATGACCGGGGCGGACGAGCGGTGGGGCTTCGAGACCCGTCAGATCCACGCGGGGGAGATCATCGACGCCGAGGCGTTCGCTCGCATCACCCCGGTGTACCAGACAGCGGGATACCTCTTCGAGGACTTCGACGACGGGGTGGAGCGCTTCGCAGGGCGAAGCGCCCGACGGGCCTACTCGCGCAACGACAACCCCACGAACCTCGTCGCTGCGTGGCGGCTCGCCGACCTCGAAGGCGGCGTCGACGGCATCCTCGTCGCCAGCGGTCAGGCGGCCATCGCTGCCGCGCTCTTCGCGGTCGCGTCCGCCGGAGACCACATCCTCACCACGCGGAGCCTTTACGAGGGGACCCGGGAGATGTTCCGGGGGGCACTGCGCAGGCAGGGACTCGAGTTCGAAGCGGTGGATGCTCTCGCACCGACGTCGGAGTGGCTCGAACGGATCCGCCCGAACACCAAGGCGATCTACACCGAGTCCATTCCCAATCCGCTCGGCGACGTTGTCGACCTGGAAAAGCTGGCCGACGTGTCCGCCCGCGCCGGTGTGCCTCTCGTCGTGGACAACACCGTCGCCACTCCCTACCTGTGCCGACCCCTGGAGTGGGGCGCGGATGTGGTCGTGCATTCGACCTCCAAGTGGCTCGCGGGCCACGGCGCCGTCATCGGCGGGGCGATCATCGACGGCGGACGCTTCGACTGGGAGGCGCACGCCGACCGATTCCCGCAGCTGGCCCGCAGCGGGCCCTACGGCCCCGATCCGTTTACGCAGCGCTTCGGCGCCGCAGCTCTGGGAGCATACCTGCGGTCGGTCATCGTGCTGGAGTACGGTCCAACGGTGCCGCCGAGCAGCACCTTCCTCCTGCTGCACGGCATCGAGACCCTCTCACTGCGGATGCAGCGCCACGTGGCCAACGCCGAACGGATCGCGGCCGAGCTCGTCGGCCATCCGGCTCTCGCCGCCGTGCACTATCCGGGGCTCGCCGGCAGCCCCCACCGGCCGACGGCGAAGAAGTACCTGCCCGACGGTGCGGGGTCCATCATCGCCATCGATCTGGCGGCGGGAAGGGCCGCCGCGCGCACATTCCTCGACGAGCTTCGGCTCGTCAGTCAGATGACGCACATCGGTGACGTGCGAAGCCTCGCCATCCACACCGGGAGCACGATCCACGCCAAGCTGGAAGAGCACGAGCGGCTGTCTCTGGGGATCACCCCGGGGCTCGTGCGCCTGTCGATCGGGCTGGAGCGGGTCGACGACATCCTCCGCGACCTGGTCCGCGCGCTCGACCTCGTCATCGCCGCACGTCCTCGGACATCCGCGGGCGATGAAGGATGACTCCCTGCCTCAGCGGCTACGTCTGGTGGCGAGTGCATCCACCGCGGTGAGGATCTCCGCCGTCTCCGTTCGCTGGGTGTAGTCGACCTTGATGTCGGCGAACGTGATCCTTCGCGCGCTGTCGACCACGATCACCGACGGGAACGGAATCGCGGGGGTCTCGTCGGCGTTGCTGTCCTTCACCGCGAATCCCAGCTGGGTGTGGGCCTCCTGCGCGGCGCTGCTCGGCGCGGTGACGATGCCGAGCGCGCCGGCCAGCGCGTTGCCGGGGTCGGAGACGACGGTGTAACCGAGTTCTCCCTTCGCCACCGCGGATGCCGTACCGTCCGGGGTCTGCGGGCTGATGGCGATGAGTGCGACACCGCGCGCATCGAGCTCGGGTGCAAGCGTGCGCTGGTAATGCGCGAGGGTGATGTTGCAGAAAGGGCACCAGGCTCCGCGGTAGAACACCACGACAGTCGGGCCCTCTCCGAGCAAAGACTCCAGGTCATGGGACCGGCCCTGGGAGTCAATGACGGTGGCGGACGGCAGGGCGTCGCCCACGGAAACGGCTCCGTCGGGGATCCCTGCGGCGCGCAAGTCGCGCTGCTCCTCATCGAAGACGGCAGTCAGCGCGGGTCCGATGGCCTGGGTGAAGCCGGGCACGAAGTCGGATACCTCAGCGGCGATCGAGTTCGAGGTGGTCATGAGGCTCCTGTCACGGAAGGTCCTCCGGCGGTGACGCCGGTCGGGGCGGGATGTTTCCGATTATTCGGAGCCCTCAGGGCCCGCGGGTCGAACCTTCGGAAAGCCAGTCACGGACCGTAACAAAGGCGATGTTCTCCGACGGGCTGTCCCTCAGAGCCGCTGCGTCACCAGAAGTCGACGTGGACGACCGAATCGAGATCTCGTCGCGGAGCCGGCTTGAAATCCACGCCTTTCGTGTACGCGACCGGAAGCAGAACTCCCTGGTGAACCGTGGGAGGGATGCCGAGGGCGTCGGCGACCTCGCGCTCGTACTGCAGGTGCAGGGTCGTCCAGGCTGAGCCGAGGCCCCGGGCGCGCAGCGCGAGGGAAAGACTCCACGCCGCGGGCAGCACCGACCCCCACAGGCCCGCCTGATTACCCGCCGGCAGGGTGGCGGACCCCGTCTCGATCGCACCGATGACGAGGACGGGCACCCGGTGCAGGTTCTCGGCGAGGTACGTGGCGCTGGATGCGATGCGGGTGCGTTCGGCGGTAGGCGACGTCGGCTGGTTCGACGCGTAGGCGCGGTACGAGGCTGCGTAGTAGTCGGCGACGGTCTTGCGGAGAGCCGGATCGGTGACGATGATCCAGTGCCACGTCTGTCGGTTGCCGCCCGATGGCGCCTGCAAGGCGATCCCGAGTGCGTCTTTCACGACCTCGAGCGGCACGGGGCGGTCCAGATCGAGACGCTTCCGGACAGCGCGAGTGGTCGCCAGCAGCTCGTCGGGTCCGAGCGGAAGCAGTGTGGACATCGGGATTCCTCGGCGGTGCGGTCGGCGGACGTCGTGATGAACGGTGGGGAGCACCCTCATTCTCCTTCGGACGGCGCGAGGCGGTGCGTTCCTTCCCGTCATTCGACGACACACCGGCCCTCCGGCCGTCGTGAGGCCATACTCTCGGCTCATCCGATGTGAGGGAGCGAAGATGCCGGTACTCGATGAGGTCCTTGCGGCGAACGAGAGATACGCCGCGTCGTTCGAACTCGGCGAGCTCGCGCTCCCACCGGCCCGAGGGTTCGCCATCCTCACGTGCATGGATGCCCGACTCGACCCGGCCAAGTACGCGGGCCTTCGAGAGGGCGATGCGCACGTCATCCGCAATGCCGGCGGGCGCGCGTCGGACGACGCCATCCGGTCTCTCGTCATCTCCTACAAGCTGCTCGGCACCTCCGAGTGGTTCGTCATCCACCACACCGATTGCGGCATGGAGTTCTTCTCCAACGACACCATCTCGGGACTCCTCGCCAGCAGTCTGGACACGGCAGCCCTCGGCCCCGACGGGTTCTACGACGTCGGTGACAGCCCGGGTTCCGACGCCGGTGCCGACATCGATTGGCTCACCATCAGCGACCAGTCACAGGCCGTCATCCACGACATCGTCCGCATCAGAACCCACCCGCTCGTTCCCGCGCGCATCCCGGTTCACGGATTCCTTTACGACGTCCGCACGGGTCGGCTAGTGGAAGTGCCCGGGGCGGCGGATGCCGGTCGGGCACGCTGAGCGATCGAGAGCGGCCGAAACGCGGCGCGCGTGGTGAAGCGCCAGATGGGTGCCTGACCGCGAGTAAACCGGTGAGAAAGATCGTGTCACGATCTGTAGCCTCGGGGACGCCCGCGAAAGGTCGACTTCCGCGCAAACACCGGTGAGGATGCCCTCGTACACTGGCGAAAGGCCGGGCGGTATGAGTTCAAATCCCACCGTCACCGCCATGTGAAACCCCCGCAGAAGCCTGGCGACCAAGAAGGGCGCGGGAGTTTCGTTTCGCTCGGAGCGGCCCGTGGGAAGGACGTGGGGAAGAACGCCTTAGCGCGAAAGTGTCGATGAAACGGTGCAACCCCGATGAACCGATCACCCCATGACGCGACGACGAAGCGAATTTCCTGAGTCGCCCCGGCGAGGGAGCGAATCGAACCCGGGGTTTCTCGGCCCAGCGGTCGAATCCGGCGTGAGCTGTTCGCCGTTACTAGTGACGGAGCCGGACTGGCCGGCCCGCGACGCAGTGAAGGAGCTCATTCCATGGCCAAGTTCAAAATCCTCATCTACGACGACCAGTCGTTCTACATCAATGCGACGCCCGAGGCATGGCGTGGGGTGGTCGAGGCGCACGGGAAGTTTCGCGAGGGGGTCTTCGAGCTCGGCGGGTCCCTCGCGGGAGGTGAGGCGCTCGCGCCCGCGGCTACCACCATCAAGGACGGCGGCACGAGGGCGGAGGGTCCGATCATCGAGACCGGGCAGTCTCTCAACGGCTATTACGTGATCGAGGCGCGCGATCTCGTCCACGCCCTCGCGATCGCCAAGCTGTGCCCGGCTCCCGGCGGTGGCGTCGAGGTTCGCGCGGTCGTGGACCCGTCGACCAACCCGTTCTGATCGTCCCTTCGCAGCGAACCGACCGCGTCCGCCTGACCGGCGACCACGGTGAAACACAGCGCGAGCGGTACCGTCGTCGTCGACGGACCATTCTCCGAGGCCAAGGAGGTCATCGGCGGCTTCAGCATCATCGATGTGCCCGACATGGACGCCGCGATCGCGTTGGTGCGGTCATGGCCGTTTCTCGAGCTCCCTGGCTGGGGCGTCGAGATCCGCCCGATCCTGACTGTCTCCGGCCAGTCCGACACGTGAGCCACGCGGATGCCGCGGCCCGACCGGACGACGATGGCGCGCGGAGCGGGCCGAGCGGCGAGGTCGCGGCATCCGATCTCCGCCTCTCCCGCGTCGTGCGCGAGCAGTCCGGACGAATCGTCGGGGCGCTGGCCCGCTCCTTCAGCAGTCTGGACATCGCTGAGGAGGCGGTGGCCGAGGCCGTCGAGGAGGCCCTTCGGGCCTGGCGGAAGGAGGGGATTCCCCCGAACCCGGGCGCCTGGCTCACGCAAGCCGCGCGCCGCAACGCGCTCGATCGCGTGCGCCGCGAAAAGAGATACCGCGAGAAGCTGGCGGGCATGGTGCCTGCCCAAGACCCAACACCATCGGCTCCCGAAGCCTCGTCAGGTGAGATCGACGAGCGGCTGCCGCTGCTCTTCGGCTGCTGCCACCCTGCTCTGGCGCCGGAGGCTCAGCTCGCCTTGACGCTCCGCGCGGTGTGCGGTCTCACCACCGCACAGATCGCACGTGCCACCTTCAGCACCGAGCCTGCAACAGCGCAACGAATCGTGCGAGCAAAACGCAAGATAGGCGCCACGGGTATCCCACTGCGGATTCCGGATGCGACGGACCGGGCGGTCCGGCTCGACATCGTCCTGACCATCGTGTCCGTCATGTACAACGAAGCCCATTTCGTGGGCGGCGGTGACGCCACCGCAGACCGCGACCTCGCCGACGACGCGGTATGGCTCGCAGGTGTCGTCGCGGCCGCACTGCCCCGCGAGCCGGAAGCGCATGGGCTTCTCGCGCTGCTGCTTTTCCACCGGGCACGAGAGTCGGCACGATCTGTCGACGGTGATCTTGTCCTCCTCGTCGACCAGGACCGATCCAGTTGGGATGCTTCCCTCATCGCTCGGGCGCGCGTCGAGCTTGAGCGGGCCGCGCGGCTGCACCGCCCCGGCAGGTGGCAGCTGCAGGCGGCCATCGCCGCCTGCCACGCTGATGCTGACACCGCTGCTGCAACGGACTGGAGGCAGGTGCTCGTGCTCTACGACCTGTTGCTCGGCTACGACGCATCGCCGGTGGTGCGGCTCAATCGTGCCGTCGCCCTCGACCAGGTGGGGGCGCCGGCCGCAGCGCTGACCGAAGTGGATGCACTGGAGAGAGATCTCTCGCGAGCCCACCTGTGGCACGCCGTACGCGCGCACCTGCTGCGCAGGCTCGGACGCGACGACGAGGCGCTCGCGGCGGATCTCCGCGCCCTGGAACTGACCGCGAATGAGGCGGAGCGTCGACTTCTTGCTGCCCGCACCGGGCGGTGACCGCTCCGACCGCTCGAGGGCGAAGCGCCGATCTACGTGGCGGCCACAGACCGGTGAAGAGCCGCGCTCCGTTCAAGGGGATCGGGAGAAGCGTCGCGCGGAGTGCGCGGGGCTTTGAGAGGAAGACTCCCGGGTCTCACGTGCCCTCGGCGTGGGCCGCGTGGGCGGCGAGGAGATCGACCCTCTCGACCAACCGGTCTACCGGGGGTGGATCGGTGCCGAACAGCAAGCTTGCGCACAACGGAGCGATGACGAGTTCGAAGACCTCCTCGGAAGTGGGTACGGTCTCACCCCTGGCCGCCGCGCGGTCGAGCATGTGCTGAAGCTCGTCGAACCGGCGCGACAACGCCGGCGGTAAGGAGCCCCCGTCCCCGAGTCGCACGGAGACGAGCGTACGCAGAAGCAGCACGCCCTCCGAGCCTGCAAGGTCTTCCGCGGCCTGGCGCGCATACTCCCGCAGGTCGTTCGCGTAATCGCCGGTATCAGGCACCGGCGAGCGCGCGCTCAGCCGCTCACTCACGACGTCGAGCAGGACGCCGTCCACGCTGCCCCACCTGCGGTAGAGAGTGCCGAGGTGGACACCCGATCGCTCCGCGATCCGCGCCATCGTGATCTCGGCGAGCGGGTTCTCCGATTGGAGGGCCGAGACCGCTGAGTGAACGTCGGAGCGAACGCGGGCGGAGCGACCGCCCGGACGCGTGACTCGACGCGACCCCGGATCATCCATCGGCCCACTTTAACGCGAAAGTCATCGCATCCAAATGGGGCCGCAGATCCTATTGCGAGTAGTTTCGCGTTTTCATGTGCAGCGTGTTACCGTACCTGTGTAAGACGAAAATACTCGCGTTAAGCGGCCAAAGGAGAGGAGTAATCGTGACCGACACGACCATTGACAAGGTGCGAGAAGCAGCGCGCCAGACCTTCCGAAATCACCTCGAGTACCTGTCATCGGGCCGGATCCCCGGGTGGGTGGATCTGTTCGCGGACGAGGGCGTGCTCGAGTTCCCCTACGGTCCAGAGGGATTCCCGAAGGCGGTGAGCGGAAGAACCGAACTGCATGACTACATGCAGAACTTCCCGAAGCACTTCGACGTTCAGTTCACCGACCTCGTCTTTCATGAGACCGTCGACCCGTCGCTGGTCATCGCTGAGTTCTCGAGCGTCGGCACTGCCCTGACCACGGGGCGGCCCTACAACCAGACATACATCTCCGTCGTCGAGACGACCGACGGGAAGATCACCCGATACGTCGACTTCTGGAACCCGCAGGTTGCAGCTGACGCGCTGCGCGGCGGGGCGGACGGTGTCTTCGCCACCATCGCGAACGACTGAGCGTCAGGGCTGGCCGCCCCGGTCGGGCGGCCGGCCCTGAGCCGGGCATCGACGGACCGATGCGACCGGCAGGCGGCGTCGAACCCTTGTGTGATACGGCCCTCGGCGCTGTGGGCGGCCCCTCGAGATCCGCGTCGTCAGGTCTCGGCCATGTTTCTGTGCTCTTTCCCCGCGTAGGGTTCTTCGAAGCTGGTGTCTGACGCCTTCAGGGAGATCATGAAGATTCACTACATCGGTACCGCCCTTCTCGCGTGCGGGTTCGCCATGCTCGTCGGCGTGGTTCTGCTCTTGGACCCGACGGCTCCGGATGCGAACATCGGCGCGGGAATCCTGGCGATGGTCGGCGTCCCCGTCGGCACGCTCGGTCTTGTGATGATCATCGGCCACGCTCTGTTCCGGACTTTCAAGACTGTCCGGAGCTGAATCGCGAAGCACGCTGCCAGGTCGTGTGCCCGACCTCCGCGGTCGGGCGGGTTATCCGGATCTTGGTACGTCGCCCAGATGCTCGAGCACTCGGTCGACCGTTGCCGGACGCGAACCGCGCAACCACATCGCAACCACGGGCAGCAAGACCGGTTCCGCGATCTCGATCTGCGCGATCTCGGGGTCGCGGATCGCATCGGGCGGTGCAATCGCCACGACATCCCGCTCGGAGAGGTCGCTCAACGACATCCCCAGGCCGCTGGCCCTCGACAACACGGGGGTGATCGTCGCGCCGTGCGCGGCGACCAGGCGGAGGAGGCCATCGGTCAGAGGTGTGCCGGGTTCGTTCCAAACCAGAAGCCGCTCGCCATCGAGTTCCCGAAGGTGCACACCGTCTCTTCGCTGGGCCCATCGGTGGCGTGCGGGCACATAAAGCCGTGCCGGCGTCGCGCGAAGCGGAACGCCGTCGATGTCGGGCGCTACGAGGACCGACCGAGCGAACATCAGCTCGACGCGACGGTCGCGCAGGGCGGCACGCACGTGCTCCGGTCGAAGTTCATGCAGGACGACAGACAATGATGGTGCGTTCACGCGAAGCGCGTCGACCAGCGCAAGTCGCTCTCCGTGACTGAGCGCGGGCGACACGCCGACCTCGACCGTGCCCTCCGTTCCGCTTGCGACGCGCTGCACGCGCTCGAGAACTGCGTCGACCATGGAGAGGGCTGCGGGTGCACCGCGCTGCAGCTCGGCGCCCGCCGGCGTGAGCGTCACCTCGTGTGTCGACCGGTCGAAGAGAAGAACACCCAGGTCGCGCTCGAGCTGCCCGATCGTCTTCGAGACCGCCTGCTGCGTCATGAACAACGCCGCTGCGGCCCGAGTGAAGTTCAACTCCCGAGCGACCTCGAGAAAGACGCGGAGCTGCCGCAGATCAGGCATCGCATGCGCCCGGTTGTGGCTTCACGTCGAATGTTCGTTTCCAACCGGAGAGCAACCGGCTCAGTCTGGGAAAGACGGGATGCCGCGGCGGAAACCCAGAGGACCGTGGAAGCACTCCTGTCAGCGACCCGATCACTTGAGCGAGAGTAGACCGTCATGCCCGCATACAGCCTTACCCACGTCGCCGTACTCGACGAAGCCGGTGCCCGGCACTACGCCGAGCTGACCAGCGCGGCCGTCGCCGCATACGGTGGACGATTCCGAGTGCTTGCCGCCGAGGCCGAAATCGCCGAAGGCGAATGGGCACCCGACAGGCGGGTGGTTCTCATCGAGTTCCCCGACGTGCAGCACATCCATCGGTGGTACCACTCCGCGGAGTACGCACCGGCCCGCGAAATCGCCAAGACGGCGCTCGATCGCACATTGGTCTTCGTCGAGGGGGTCGACGAGAATCAGGACGAAGGTGTGCTCGAGCTGAACGACCCGGAGGCGACGGTTCGGCGGTTCTACGACGCGATGGCCAGCGGGGACACGAGCGCCACGCATGACTTTCTCTCCGACGGCTGGGAAGACATTCCGCTTCCCCCGGGAGTTCCGGCCGGTGTCGAAGGCTTCGCGGCAACGGTCGCCTTTCTTCGCGCGGCGTTCCCGGATTTGAGCGTCACCGTGGAAGACGTCCTGGTCAGCGGTGACCGGGTCGCCACACGAGTGCTCGCCCGGGGCACGCACCTCGGAGAGTTCCTCGGCGTGCCGCCGACGGGCCGGATCGTCGAGTTCCGCGCGTTCGACTTCCACCGGCTCTCGAACGGCAAGATCGCTCAATCGTGGCATCTCGAAGACCTCTTCTCCGTGCTGCAGCAGTTGCAGGATTGATGCCGAGTCCGCGGAACGCGGGCGTGAATGCTCCCACGGCCACCGAGAGGCTTTCGAGCGTGAGTTCGCATCCTCGTGCGCTCGCGAAATCCGTCGTGGCAGAGGATGCACCCGCATGTTTATCATCAGCGGTATGGGCAGCCATGTGCGGAAAATCGAGATGCCGGGTATCGGGACGCGGTACGACGTCGCCGGGAATCGGGCCCCACAGCGAGTGTCGGTCATCGAGCACAGGGATGGCCGGCGCGAGATCTACTCGTTCGAGGACAGCTCGACCGATCCCACCTCCGTGATCGAGCTCTCCGCCGAACAGGCCCGCCTCCTGGGAGCAGTGCTCAACGGTTCGTACATCACCGACTGACCTGCCGAGATGACGATCTTCGACAGCCAGGTGCAGCCACCCGGCGTGAACATCGTGGGTGCACCTTTCGGGATCCCCATCAACGAGTTGATCGCCGTCGGCGCGCTTCTGCTGGTCGCGGCGCTGCTCGCCCGGCTCGGTCGGCGGATCGGTCTTCCGACCATCCCGTTCTTCATGGCAACGGGGATCCTGCTCGGGCCGGGCACGCCGGGTCCCGTGCTGATCGACGATCCCGCGGTCATCGAGTTCCTGGCCACGATGGGTCTCGTCCTCCTGCTGTTCCACCTCGGGGTGGAGTTCCCGCTCGAGCAGGTGCGCGCCAGCGGCGGACGTCTCGTCCTCGCCGCATTCACGTACATCGGTCTCAATGTCAGCGGCGGCATCGTCTTCGGACTGTTCCTGGGGTGGGGCGTCGGTGAGGCCCTGGTGATCGGTGGTGCCCTGGGGATCTCCAGTTCCGCGATCGTCACGAAACTCCTCATAGAGCTGCGCCGCCTCGCCAATGCGGAGACCCCGTTGATCCTCGGGATCATCGTCGTCGAAGACCTGTTCCTGGCCCTCTATCTTTCGCTCCTGACGCCGATTCTCGGTGACGCGGAGTCGCCGCTCGCACTCGTCGTCGACATCGGGACGAGCTTCCTGTTCCTCCTCGTCCTGCTCGTCGTCGCGCGATTCGGGGGGCGTGTCATCGCCGCCGTCATCCGAAGCCGGGAAGAGGAGCTGCTCACCATCGGCGTCGTCGGCCTGGTCTTCCTCGTCGCCGGTACCTCCGCCGAGTTGGGGGTGTCTGATGCGATCGGGGCGCTCATGATCGGCCTCGTCGTCTCGCGGACGTCTCTGAAAGATCGGGTCGAGCGCGTCGTGCTGCCTTTGCGGGATGTCTTCGCGGCGGTGTTCTTCATCGCGTTCGGGCTCACCATCGACGTCCGCGAGCTCGGAAGCGTCGTCCTCCCCGCGCTCCTCGCCGTGCTCCTCACAGTGACGCTCAATGTGATCGCCGGCGTCATCGCGGCTCGGATGTACCGGCTCAATCAACGTGCCGCGGCGAACATCAGCCTCACGCTTCTCGGGCGAGGAGAGTTCTCGCTCATTCTCGCGTCGCTTGCGATCGCCGCCGGTCTCGACGAGAGGATCGGTCCGTTCGTCGCGCTCTACCTGCTGATTCTCGCGGTGCTCAGCCCTCTCGCGGCATCACGCTCTCATGTGCTCGCGCGGATACTCCCGGACCGGCTGTTCCGAGGCAACTTCACCTACGTTCGCGAGCTCACCACGTCGGCAGAGTGCACGCACCTCGACAGTCTCGTCGTCGATGAGCCGGACGGGCCGTTGGAGTGTCGACGGTGCCGAGAGGACGGCCTCGAGTGGGTGCATCTGCGTCTGTGCACCAGCTGCGGGAACATCGCCTGCTGCGATGACTCGCCGGGGCGTCACGCCACCGAGCATTTCACCGCCTCCGGCCATCCGATCATCGCCTCCGCGGAACCGGGCGAAACCTGGCGGTTCTGCTACGTCGACGAACTGCTCCTCCCGGATTCCGCGACAGGTACCTCCGACCCCGCGGTCTCCGACGGGCCGCTTCGCTGATCGACCTCGTCCGACCCGAGCTTGCGGATCGTGCTGTCGAGGGTGGAGCGGACGTGGACGGGATCGATCTTCGGTTGCTGCCCGCGCCGGACGTCGTCGGCCCAGCTCATGGCGATGAATCGCATCACCCCGGCAAGGAGATGGGTGATGAGCTCCGCTTGCACGGAAAGATCTGACGCGTCCTCCTCGGGCCATTGCGTGCGGAGGCGGAGCTGGATGACCTCCCTGAGCTCTTCCTCGATCACGATGAGGCGTTCCATCTGCCGCGCGACCAGCGCGGGGCTCGTGCCGACCGCGTGAATCCGGGCCGCGAGAAGCGACGGGTCGGCAGCCATCTGGCCGGGTTCGATATGGATCAGTTCGACTGCGCCCTGCAGCAGCGGGCCTTTGGTGGCGACATACTCGCGGGCCGCGCGTCGGTCGATGGTGGGACCGCCCGGGCCGAGAAGGGCGAGGTCTTTGGTCTTGAAGTGGTTGAAGAAGGTGCGCTGGCTCACGTCGGCGAGCTCGCAGATCATGTCGACCGTGACCGCCTCGTAGCCGTGCTCGAGAACAAGATCGATCGCAGCGCGCTCGATGAGGGCACTCTTCTCGACCGCGTCGCGGCGGCGGTTCGGCGGGCTGGTCGACATGATCTGCGGCTCCTTTGGTCACTCGTACCGGAGCGACTCGATGGGGTCCTGCCGGGCGGCACGACGGGCGGGGAGCACGCCGGCGAGGAACGCGATGAGCATGATGATGACGATGACGCCGATCACGTTCGCGGGGGTGAACAGGAGGATCTGCAGTCCGGGGAGTGCGGAGAGCACGGTGTCGGCGAGGGCGACGGACAGCACCGAGCCCAGCCCGATCGCGACCAGGGCGCCGATCACCGAGCCGAGGAATCCGATGAAGACCGCCTCGAGACTGAACAGGGTGAAGACCCGGGCGTTGGACATGCCCATCGCCTTCATGAGGCCGATCTCGCGGGTTCGTTCCTGCACGCTCATCAGGAGGGTGTTGATGATGCCGAAGGATGCTGCGACGAGCGCGACCACGGCGAAGGCGTTGAGCACCCCGATGATGCCGTTGATGATGGTCTGGACGATGCCCAGCTGATCCTCGATGGTCTGCCCCGCAAGGTCTGCGTCGGCGAGGTCGTCCTTCACCCGCTGAATCTCCTCCGCCGTGACGGTCTCCCCGTCCTCCGGCTGGAGCTGCGCGACCGCGAGCGGCCACGCGTCGGGCGCTCCGTCCGCCGACTGGGCATCGGCGATGACCGTCGTGAGCGCCGAGTTGGCGCCGGCGCCCGCGGCGAAGAGGCTCTCGCGAGCGATGCCCACGACGGTGGCCGTCACCTCCTGTTCCTGCTGTGCGGCGTCGGTGTATCCGAGGGCCACGGTCTTGCCGATCGACTCCTCGGCGCCACTGAAGCCCAGCGCGTCGACGAACTCCTCGGGCAGCACGATCTGGTCCTGCGAGCTTTCCTGGTCGAGCTGCTCGCCGGCGACGAGGTCGCTCTGGCCGATCGAGGATGTCGGATTGATGTCGATCTCGTAGCGCGCGTCGGACGAGGAGCCCGACTCGGCGATCCAGTCGACGGTCACCCCGCTGATCGCCTCGACGTTGCGAACGCCGTCGATCTGCTCGATCGCTTCGATGTCGTCGCTGTTGAGCAGGGTTCCGGAGGTCAGAGGGTTGCCCGCGGCGCCCTGCTGGCGGCCGTCGGGGTCGTACTCGGTGGGACCGTCGCCGGTCTCGACCGTCGCCGCGGGGCTGACGAGGAGGATGTCGCCGTTGCTGAGCGTGGCCACCTGGCGTTCGACGTAGTCATTCACGCCTGCCCCGAGGGCGGTGGTGAGGGTCAGCGTGAAGGCGCCGACGAAGAGGCTCAGAACGGTGAGGGTGGTGCGCAGCTTGCTGCGGAAGGCGTTCTTCGACGCCATTCTCACGATGTCGGTGGTCTTCATGCCGCCACCCCCGTTCGGGCGACGATCTGTCCGTCGGCGATCGTCACGGCGCTGTCGCAGCGCGCGGCGAGGTCGGGGTCGTGGGTGACCACGACGAGGGTGATGCCGCGCTCACGCTGAAGACCGAACAGGATGTCTTCGACCTGGGCCCCCGTCGCGGTGTCGAGGTTCCCGGTGGGCTCGTCGGCGAAGATCACCGACGGGTCGTTCACGAGGGCGCGGGCGATCACCACGCGCTGCTTCTGTCCGCCCGAGAGGTCGTTGGCGCGGTTCTTGGCCTTGTCGGCAAGGCCGAGCGCCTCGAGAGAGGCCATCGTGCGCTCGCGCCGCTCGGCCGCGGGCATTCCGGCGATCACGAGCGGCAGGCTCACGTTCTCGAACACCGTCTGGCCGGCCGTGAGGAAGAACTGCTGGAACACGAACCCGAACGTCTTGTTCCGCAGCGGGTTCAGCTCACCCGCCCGCAACCGTGAGGCGGGACGGCCTTCCACCTCGACATCACCGATGGTCGGTTTGTCCAGGAGCGCCAGCAGGTGCATCAGCGTCGACTTGCCCGACCCTGACTTCCCGACGATCGCGACCGAGCGGCCGCGTTCCACGCTCAGATCGACACCGCGCAGCGCGGTGAACGCCGACTCCCCCTTCCCATACGTCCGGGTCAAGGATCTCGCCCTGAGGACCGCCGGCTGCGCGCCGGCGCCATCCGCTTGTGTCATGGCAACCTGCCTTCCTGTCTGTAACATGCAGTGACTGCAGACTAGCGCATATGAACTGCAGAAAACTATGCAGAGGCTGCAAGAAATGTCTCGGGGATCTCGACCAGAGGAGGTTTTCTGGTGACGGAGGGCGCCGGGGGGAACGCGCACCCGCCTGGAGTCACGGAGACGCGACTTCATCCTTCGAGGGTGAGGCGACGGCACCGGCCGGGTCGTAGCGTCGCTTCGTCCTCAGCGCCACACCACCGGTCGGTGGATGGCTGCCTCGGAGATCGATCGAAGGAGAAGCGATGAGCACGAAGAACCTCGCACTGGTCGTCGGATCGTACGACGACACCGCGCAAGCATCGGAGGACTATCAGGCGCTGCGAAGCGGTCAGGACTCCGGGGGCTACGAGATCATCGGCGCCGTGGTCCTCACCCGTGACGAAGACGGCAAGGTCCAGGTGAAAGAGCACGGCGACAAGTCGGTCGGCCGAGGCGCGGCGATCGGCGCCGGTGCGGGAGTCGTCGTGGGCCTGTTCGCTCCCCCTCTGCTCGCCGCCACGGCGGTGGGCGCGGGAATCGGAGCGATCCTGGGGAAGATCAAGAAGAACCGCGAGGAGAAGCAGTTCGGCGTCGACGTCGACGAGTACCTCAGCCCCGGGACGTCAGCCGTCATCGCCGTCGTCGACGACAAGTGGGCCGATCGCGTCGAGAAAGCCCTGGTGCGCTCCGACAAGCGCATCAGCAAGGCCATCGACTCCGACGACTACGACCGGCTTCGCAAGGCGATCGAAGAGTCAGCCGACGACATCGTGGAGCAGATCAACTCCTGAGGTCGTTGCGTCAGGGACCGCGTCAGCTCGAGTGAGCGATCGGGCGGCCCGGCCGGCAGACGTGCCGCCGGCGTCGGCGCTATGGCTGCAGTCGTTCGACGCTCCAGTCACCACGGGATTCGTCACGGGTGAAAACCAGCCGGTCGTGGAGGCGCGACGTGCGGCCCTGCCAGAACTCGATCCGTCGAGGGCGCAGCCGGTAGCCGCCCCAACGCGCGGGACGAGGCACCTCGCGCCCCTCGGGGAAGGCCGCCTCGACCTCCGCCACGCGCGCGTCGAGCTCGGCGCGCGATCCGATCGACTGCGACTGCGCGCTCGCCGTTCCCGCCACGCGCGACCCGTGCGGCCGCGACGCCCAATAGGCGTCCGACTCCGCGTCGTCGACAGCCGCCACCTCGCCGGTGACGTTCACCTGCCGGTGCAGCGTGTACCAGGGGAAGAGGAGGGTCGCCACGGGGTGAGCTGCGAGCGCCCGCCCCTTCCTCGACGACCGGTCGGTGTAGAACACGAAGCCGTCGGCATCCACGGCGCGCAGCAGCACGGTCCGGCTCGACGGTGTGCCGTCGGCGTCAACGGTGCCGAGCACCATCGCGTTCGGCTCGTAGACACCGCGCGTCGCGGCATCCTCCAACCAGGCTGAGAACTGCACGATCGGATCGTCCGCGACATCCGATTCCTTCAGGCTCTCGGCGCCGTAATCCGTGTGTCGGGCGAGCGGGTCGGTCACAGCACCGACCCTAAGCGATCCCCCAACCATGGCGGCTGCCGGATCACGACCCCAGACTCGTCACCGTCGCATCAGCCTCCTCCGGTGGATCGGGAATCGGCACCACGGCGATCGGGATGCCGGGGCCGATGAAAAGGAGTGCTTCTCGCCGCTCGCCCTCGCCGTCATTGGCGGTCAGCCACCCGCCGCCGTCGGCCACGGCCTGCGAGATCTCCCGAGTCAGATCCTGGGTGGTGCGACCGCCGACGCTGAAGAGCTGCCCGCCGTAGATGAGGTCGATCCGTTTCATCAGATGGTTCCTGCCTCGTCGAGCCGGAGCTGGTCGGTCTGGGGTTCGGGAACGATGTACAGCCCCGTCGGCGCATTGGCCGTGTAGGCAAGCGCCTCGATCCATGCGCGGTTGATCGCAGGCCGACGGCTGCCGTAGAACTTGTATACGATCGAGCACCGCGGGTGGACCCATACGGTCGTGCGCCCGTCGCCGATGCTGCTGTCGTCCTTCCAAGTGAAATTGAACGCCTCGCCCCGCCGGAGCTTGGCAGCGATCACCATCTGCAGATGCAGAAGGAGACGATCCTCGAAGTCGACCTTGACGAGGCCGTCATAGATGAATTTTCCCACCGGGCACCTCCTGGGTTCGGTGTTCGTCGGGTTGGGGGGTGCTCCCCACGCTGAACTCCGAGCGATGCCGTGGCAACATGCTTGACCGGCGAGCACCGAGGATGCTACGGACGGGCTCGTCAGAAGTCGTCCTCGCCGTACCCCATATCGTCGTCATGCATCATGTCCGGCCATTCCGCGACGGATGGCTGCAGACGGCGGGTACGCCGCTGAAGCTCCTCGACGAGCTCGGGATCGTCGATTTCGACGATCGGCTCCGCAACCGGGGTCGAGTACAGCTGGCTTGCCGGACCTATCAGAAAGTGGGCCGACCCGCGTGACCCGCCTTCTTCAAGGACGGGGATCGATACGACATCCGATGTGTGGGTGTCGGCAAGCGCTCGGGCGTAGCGCAATAAGGCCTTGCTCACCTCGTCCGAGGTCAGCACGTAACCCCCTGAGTAGTGAAGTCGTCGCAATATCCTCATCTCCTTGACGACGGATGCTGCCGGGTCGGTTGTTCCCGGCACCATCCGGGTTGTCGTCGGCCTCAGTCCGCCATGTGTTGGCGGGACACGTCAGCCTGGTCCTTGACTTCCGCCATTGCAGAAGCGGTCTCGTCCTTCACGGCGCCCACCGATTCGGCAGCGGATTCCTTCACCGCGGCTGCCGCCTCCTTGGCCGGCTCGCGCAGGTGTGCCCCCGCGTCCTTGGCGACCTCGGTCACCTCGTCGACGAGCGGCTGCGCCTTCTCTTTGACGGTGTGGGCGAGCTCTTTCTCCTTCGACGACGCCGGGACCAGCGACGCCGCCAGGAGTCCCGCGCCGAACGCGATGAGGCCTACCGCCAACGGATTTCCTTCGGCCTTCGCCGCGGCGCGGTGGGTCGCCGACCCGATCGCCCCGCCCGCGTCCGACAGGGTCGAGCCGGCATCATCCGCGGCTCCCATGATGCGATCGCGCACCGACCCGACGGCGTCCTTGACCGCGCTCGTGCGTCGTTCCATGATCTTGGCCGGCGACACCTTGTCGGCCAAGGCGTCGACGTCGCCGCCGAGCTCGCGCCTCGTGCGCTCGATGTCGGCGCGGATCGCTTCCGGTGAATCGCTCATCGGTTCTCCTCATTCCTTCTCAGCGTTTCCGGGATCTCCTTCAGGGTCTCCACGGTCTGCGGAGCACCCTGGACCTTCTTCATCTCGCCGCGTCCGACGGCGAACAAGACCAGCGCGATGGCCGCCCAGATCACCGCGACGATCACGGCCGCCCAGCCTCCGTCGACGAGCAGCGAGAGCGCCCACCACAGCGCCACCGACAGGAAGAAGATCGCCATCATCGCGGCGTACGCAGCGCCGCCCAGCTCACCCGCTCCCTTGGCGGTCTTGCCGGCTGACTCCTTCAGCTCGGCTTTGGCCAGGGCCACTTCCTGACGCATCAGCGTCGACAGGTCTCTCGTCACCTCGCCCAGCAGGTCGCCGAGCGATGTCGTGGCCGCTTTCTGCTCAGACGGAGTAGGGCCGCTCATCGCCGTCCTCCCTCATCGACGGGGCAGCTGTCGGCGCTGTCGCACCTGCCGTCGACTGCGCGTAGATCGGAGTCTCCTCCGCGACCGACAGCTCCTCTTCGGCGCTGCCGACCGGCGGCGTCGTGAGCGCCGCGTCACCCGCCGGCTGCGCGGTCGGTGCACCGACCGCTGGAGCGGCATCCGACTTCTTAGACTCGGCCGCATTGGTCGCGAGTGCCCTGGTGAGGCGGCCCACCACCACGCCGGCGATCGCCGCGCTCAGGATGAACACACCCGGGCGGCGCCTGGCGAAGCGCTTGACCTCGTTCAGCACATCGGCCGGCTCTCGCTCGCTGAGCCAATCCGACGCCAGCGACACCCGGGTCGACACCTGGCGCACCAGATCCGCAGCAAGAGAATCGGATGCTGCGCCGTCGGCCATGCTCTGGAGGTCGCCACCGACCGTGCGGAGGCCGCCGGCCACCCGCTGCTGCTGGGTACGGGCCTGATCCTTCAGCTCCTGCTGAGACTGGGCGAACAGGTCTCTGGTCTGGTACTTCGCCTCGTGGACGACGGACGAGGCTTCGTGCTTCGCCGTGTCGACGACGCTTCTCGCCTGGCCGCCGGCGGTGTGCGCGAGATCCGATGCCTCGCGCTTGGCCGTGTCGACGGTGCTCGGTGAGCCCATCGATCCGCCACTGTTCAGTCCCGACACGCTCGTGTCGTCGTAGTTCGACATCGCTCTTCCTTTCCGACCCGCTCGATCCGAACGGGGTGATCGCCATTCCTACGCAGGGATGGCGGGGACGCAGATCCCCCTTGCCAAATCGCGGCGTGACCGCTAATCGCACGTGCGGGCGAGCCGTGAGAGCGGGCTTGGGAATACGACGGCTGAGGCGAACCCGCAACGCCCGAACGCTCCGATCCCTCCTCGGGTGACCGGCGCGTTCCGGGCCTCTAGCCACGTCGGCGACGCGTGGCAAGTCCCCTGACGTCCTCTTCGCGAATGCGGACGATGGAGGTCGTGACCAATCGATCCCGTCCGCGCAGACGCGGGGTTCTGGCAGGCGCCCTCCTCGGCGTCATCCTGCTCCTCGCGGGGTGCGGCCAGCCGCTCATGCCGGCCGACCCCGACGGCACCCTGGTCGACGTGCAGGGCGACGTGCTGCACGCCGGTGTCACACCAAACGGCGACCTGATGGATGTCGCAGGCGACGAGCCGCACGGCGACGAGGCCGACGCGATCCGCGCGTTCGCCGCGTCGCTCGACGCCGACGTGGACTGGACCGTCGGCCCGGAGGAGGCGCTCGTGCGCGGTCTCGAGGGCGGGACCCTCGACCTCGTGGCGGGCGGCATCACCGACCAGACGCCCTGGACCGATAAGGCGGGCGTGACCCGCGCGTATCGCGAAGTCGTCGACGACCAGGGGCGCACGCACCTGCTCGTCATGCTCGTCCCGCTGGGTGAGAACGCCTTCCTCTCTGAGCTCGAGCGCTTCCTCTCCGATTACGTCGAACAGGGCGACCGATGACCGGCCAGACGGTGCGGTTCGGACACACCGAGCTGCCCGACCGTCAGCGCGAGGTGCTGCGGCGCGCGATCCGCCTCGAGTGGATCACCATCGGGTTCCTCGTCGTATCGGTCACCCTGGTGGGTCTGGTCCTCGGCAACTCGCAGGCGATGAAGGCCGCATGGATCGAGGACCTTCTCTCCTTCCTGCCGCCGATCGCCTTCCTCGTGGCGGTGCGGGTCAGTCGCACCCTCCCGAGCGCGAAGCATCCCTACGGTCAGCACCGCTCGGTCGCGATCGGACACCTCGTGGCTGCGGTCGCGCTGACGACGATGGGCACGTACCTCATCGTCGACTCCGCGCTCGGTCTCATCCTGCTCGAGCATCCGACGATCGGAACTGTCGAGGTCTTCGGCCTGACGATCTGGCTCGGCTGGCTCATGATCGGCGTCATGGCCGCGATCGCGCTCCCCCCGGTGTTCATCGGTCGCGCCAAGATGCACCTGGCTGAGGAGCTGCACGACAAAGTGCTGTATGCCGACGCCGACATGAACAAGGCCGACTGGATGACCGCAGTGGGATCCATCATCGGTGTCACCGGCATCGGCCTCGGGATCTGGTGGCTGGACGGCGCCGCCGCCGTCTTCATCGCCGCCAGCATCCTCTGGGATGGTCTGCGCAACATGGGGGCGGCAGTGACCGACCTGATGGACGCCCGCGCCACCACCTTCGACGACAAGAAGCCGCATCCGGTGGCGATCGCCGTCGACGACTACCTCCGGAGCCTGAGGTGGGTGGATGACGCGGGCAGCCGCGTGCGCGACGAGGGCCATGTGTTCCACATCGAAGCCTTCGTCGTTCCACGGAAGGGGAGGACGCCGTCGCTCGATACCCTCGAGGACGCCCGCCGGGCCTGCATCGACCTGGACTGGAAGGTGCAGGACATCGTCGTGGTTCCGGTGCGCGAACTCCCCGAGGTCGTCGACCACCGCCGGTGACGCGCCTTCGCCTGGTGACCCGACGTGGGGAGTCAGGCTGCGGCGTGTGCCGCTTCGATCTGGGCGGCCTTCGACTGGAGGATGGAGAGGACGGTGCGCACCGCGAGGCGCTCGGCGGTGTCGGGGCGAAGCAGCGCGACGATGTCTCGCTCGGTGTCCACCCCGCGCAGGGGCTTGAGGACCACGCGACTCGGGTCGATCCCGCCCGAGGTGGAGCGGGGGATGAGGGAGACTCCGAGTCCGGCGGCCACGAACGCTTCGACCATTCGCAGATCGCTGATGCGCTGGAAGATCGTCGCCTGCCGCCCGGCTGCCTCCTCGATGTCGTGGAGGATGCGTTCGAACGGGAAGCCGATCGGCACCCCGATCCACGGTTCGTCGACGACGTCGCCGGCGGTGAGGTAGCTCCGGCCGGCGAGGCGGTGATCGGCGGGGAGGGCGATGTCGAGCGCCTCGGTCATGAGCGGGACCACGCGCAGACCCCGCCCACCCCAGGCCCGTGCGCCGCGCAGGGAGTGCGCGAGCACGATGTCGAAGTCGGCGGTGAGTGAGGGGAAGTCCAGGAGCTCGTGATCCCCGTCCGCGCACGCCAGGATCAAGCCGGGGGTTCTCGAAACCTCCTGCAGAACCTGTGGGAGAAGCACCTGGCCCGCCGAGGGGAAGGTGGCCAGGCGGACCTCGCCGCTCGGGTGATTGCGGAACTCGTCCCAGAGGGCGGTTGCGCGCTCGAGTGCGACGGCCACTTCGCCGGCGCTGCGGGCGAGCGCGTGGCCGGCGCTGGTGAGCTGGATGCCGCGCCCGACGCGCTCGGTGAGAGGGAGGCCGGCCTCGCGCTCGAGCACCTTCAGCTGCTGCGAGACCGCCGAAGGGGTGCGGTGCGTGGCGGCGGCGACGGCGGTGATGCTGCCGCGTTCCGCCAGCTCGCGGAGAAGGTCCAGTCGACGCACATCCATGAAGCAAAGCTACAACGACGTTGCAGAACTGTGCGCTTGTGCTGAAAGATGAGAAGGTCGACGATAAGAGGGTCGAGTAAGAGCAACGGGGCTCGTCGTACATCGACGTTCACTGTCTGAAAGGTCCGACCATGGTCGTCTTCCTCACGCTCCTCGTTGCCACCGCTGTCGCCGCCATCGCCGGCGCGGTCTCGCTCACCGTCACCGACGGGTACGGCCGCGTGCCGGCCCGCACCTACGCGCGCGCCATCTGACCCAGACGAGGCTCCTGCCGCGCCGGCGTCAGTTCGAGCGGCACCGAGGTCAGACCCACCTCCGGCATGCGGGCCCCGACAGTCGGGCCGTTGACATGGAACGACGCGGTCGCCTGCAGGAGATGCGTGAGCGCGACGCGGATGCCGAGTCGAGCGAGGGGCATGCCCGCGCATCGGTGCCTGCCACGGCCGAATCCGAGGTGCTGGCGGATGTTCGGCCGATCGAGGATGAACTCGTTGGGGTTCTCGAACATTTCAGGGTCGCGGTTGGCTGCGACGTAGGACAGTGCGATGGGTTCCTCGGGCTGGATCTCGCGACCGTGAAGAGTGATCGCCTCGGAGACGGTGCGTGCGAAGCCCCGGTACGGCGAGTAGAGACGCACGAACTCCTCGACCGCCGCGGGCATCAGTTCGGGGTTGGCGCGAAGCCGATCCTGCAGTTCGCGATCGTCGGACAGGTGCTGGGTCACCGAACCGAGGAGGATGGGCGGAGCGACCATCCCGACCACGAGGCACTGACGCAGGGCGCCGACGAGGTTCTCGTCGAGCAAGGGCTCGCCGTCGACCCGCTCGGCCAGGAGCGAGCTGGCGGGGTCTTCTTCTACCGGGAGCGGGTCTGCCTTGCGGGCCCGCAACAGATCCCACGCCATTTCGTACATCGCCGCGCTGGCTTCGTTGACGGTGTCGCGGTCCTGATCCCGCCACGCCGATACCCAGCGGAACGACGTCTCAGCCAGCTCGGGTGCGATATCCGACGGGAGATTCAACCACTCCGTGGTCAGCCAGGCCGGGAATCGGACGCCGTACTCCTGGGCGACATCCCCACCTCCACGCGCGAGCATGGGCGCGAGCTCGCGTCGCGCATGCTCCCACAGTCGCGGTTCGAGGTGGTCGAGCCGCGACCGCTGAAGCGTCCGGTCGAGCGCGCGACGGTACGGCGTATGCGCCGGAGCGTCGAAGTTCAGGGGAGGCCGCCGAAGTCCGCGGGGATCGCGCGGGATGACCGCCGCGACCGAGGAGATGAAGGTCTGAGAATCGGATGCCGCAGCGCGGACATCCTCGTAGCGACTGAGCGTCCAGAACCCGCCGTAGGCCGAGGAGTGGGCGACCGGGCACCGACCGCGGAGATCGTCGAAAGTCGCGCGCACGTCTTCCGGATCATCCGACGCCAGCGGGTCGTAATCACCGACATGCGCATCTCGTGGAGTCGTCACGGCCATCTGTCCTCACTGATCTGCGGCACTTATTACGTCAATACTAGGAGATAAATGCACAATATTCGACACCGCGGCGTTGGTCCGGTCCGCCGAATAGGATCGCGTGCATGACATGCAGGCCGCATCGATGACGGATTCCGTCGATCAGTCCGAGGGGCTCGACCTGCCGCGAAAGCAGGTGGGCCCCAACCCGCAGCATCTGCTCATCACGCTGATGGGTGACTTCTGGCACGGAAGAGCCGTGGCTGTGCCGTCCTCGGCTCTGGTGGAGGTGCTGGGGGAGTTCGACATCTCGCCCGCCAGTGCCCGCTCCGCGCTGAGCAGGCTGGCGAGGAGGGGCATCCTGAGTCTCCACCGCGACGGTCGCAGCACGGCTTACAGCGTGCGAGAGGAGTTCCTGCGCGCCGGCGAGGGGCGGGCGATGCGCAATCTCCGGCTCGGGGGCAACGAACGGCCATCCGGATGGAGCGGGCGATGCGTGCTGGTGATGACCGGGGCCGTCGACGAATCCCGTCGCGAGCGGGGCCCTCTCCGCGCCTACCTGAAATCGGGCGGATTCGCTCGCCTGCAGGAGGGGGTCTGGGCGTCTGTGGCCGCCGACGAGGACGAAGTGCGACGGAGTCTGTCGGACCTGGCCGTCCCCGGCGTCGTCGCCTTCTCCGCGACCCTGCTCCACCAGGGCGACGTCTCTGCCGATCGGTGGGGGATCAAGTGGCCCATCGGTGATGTCGCCGACGCCTATCGGGAGTTCATCGATGATTTCTCGCCGTATCTCGAGCAGGTCCGCAAGGGTCTCCTCTCGTCGCGGGAGGCGTTGATCGTCCGGACGCGGATGATGGACAGTTGGCGCTCGATCGTGCGGCAGGATCCGGATCTGCCCGACGAGCTTCTGCCCGCAGACTGGCCGCGTCCTCGCGCACGAGTCATCTTCGCGACTCTGTACGACGACCTCGGACCCCTCGCCGAAGCCCGGTGTCGCCAGATCATCGCTGATTACGACCCGGTGGTGGCCGCGCAGACGCGGCACATGACGACACGGGCGGTGACGGAGGGCTGACGGCGGTCGCCGACAATTCATGTCACTTAGGTGTCGTTTCGGTCACATAAATTGACATGCGTCCGCAGAACGTGTCACGCTCTCCTCACGTGGCACGGACGCGAACCGTGCGACGCCACCGAAACCTGTGAGCAAAGGCGCAACATGAAAAGGTCCCTCCTCCTGCCCGCGGCTGCGGCAT
Organism: Microbacterium sp. SLBN-154; assembly: GCF_006715565.1. Classification (NCBI taxonomy): domain Bacteria; kingdom Bacillati; phylum Actinomycetota; class Actinomycetes; order Micrococcales; family Microbacteriaceae; genus Microbacterium; species Microbacterium sp. SLBN-154. The sequence continues at coordinate 59,646 of NZ_VFNL01000001.1, read as the reverse complement.
CCCTGGCTCTGGTCCTGGCCGGATGCGCGTCCGGCGGCGGCACGCCCGCACCGACGTCGTCGGACGACGGCGCTGAGCTGCTGACGAGCACTCCGACGGCGTCGTCAGCTGTCGATGAGATCAGCTGGGGCTACAACGCCGAGCTTCCGACTCTCGACCCGGCGCAGTCCATCTCGCGCAACGCGGGTCAGGTCATCGCGAATCTGTGCGAGCCTCTGCTCATCACCCAGCCGGACTTCTCCGTCGAGGACAACCTGGCCTCCCTGGAGTACGAGGACGACACGACCCTCGTGTTGACCCTGAAGGACGCCACGTTCTGGGACGGATCACCCGTGACGGCCGACGACGCCGTGTACAGCCTCGAGCGGACCAGAGATCCCGCGCAGGCGAGCGAGTGGGCGCCCTACTTCGCCAATGTGACCTCCATCACCGCCCGCGATGACCAGACCCTCGCGATCACGCTGAGCGAACCGGACTTCGTCTTCGAACGCGCGCTCGGAACCCTCGCTGGAGCGGTGATGCAGCGGGAATTCTCCGAGGCGGCCGGCGACCAGCTCGGTTCCCTGCAGGGCAACCTGATGTGCTCCGGACCCTTCACCTTCGAGTCGTCCACGGCGAGCTCCATCACGTTGGCCAAGAACGCCGACTACTGGAACAGCGAGCGTGAGCCGCTCACCGAGAGGGTGACGATCAACTACCTCGTCGACGGCGCCACCGCGAGTGCGGCGCTCACCGCGGGCGACGTGCAGGGCATGTACACCTTCCCCGCCGACGCCACCGACGCCCTCAGCACCTCCAGCGCAGGGGAGATCTACCTCGGCCAGTCCACCTCGCAGTTCTCCTTCATCATCGGGAACCTCGAGGACAATCCGCTCGAGGACCCCCGGTTGCGCCAAGCGCTGTCGCTGGGGATGGACCGGGCGGCCGTGGCGAGCAAGGTGTTCGGCCAGTCGGGCACCGCGGCCACCAGCATCTACGGCACCGCCATCACGTCGCAGCTCGGCGACGAGGCGGCGGTCTTCGCGCCCGGTCCCGACCTCGAGGCCGCGCAGGCGCTGGTCGATGAGGTGATCGCCGAGAAGGGCGAACAGCGGCCCATCGTCATCTCCTACACCACCGGCGTCGGCCCAGAGGTGGGCCAGATGGTGCTCTACCTGCAGCAGGTCGCCGAGCAGCTCGGTCTGGCGGTCGAGCTGAACGACCAGCCGCCGCCCGTCTGGATCGAAGGCATCATGGCTGCTCAGACGAACCCGAGCTTCGACCTGACGTTCGGTTATGGCGGCCCGGTGATCGCCGACCCGGTCGCGGTGCTGATCGACTTCCAGCCGGGCGCGATCTCCAACTACACCGGATACGACAACGAGATCGTCAACGATGCGATCGCCACGGCCCGCTCGGCGAGCGACCCGGCGGAGCGTGCGGAGGCCGCTCTCGCCGCGCAGGAGCAGCTGGCCGCTGATCTGCCCCGCATCCCGGTGGCGAACGTCGCGAATCTGCTCTTCATGAGCAATGATCTGACCGGCGCTCCGGCGTCATCCGCTGCCAACACCTACCCGTGGGCCGCCGTCATTGGGGGGCGCTGACCCCGCATGCTCCGGTTCGCCCTCACCCGCCTCGTCTCGACGGTCCTGACCCTGCTGGCCTCGTCGTTCCTGATCTTCGGTGCGCTCGCTCTCGCACCGGGGAGTCCGCTCGCGGCGCTCAGCGGCAATCGGCCGCTGACGCCTGAGCAGGTGGCGGCGTTGGAGGAGCGGTATCACCTCAACGATCCGTTCTTCGTTCGCTACGTGCAATGGGTGTCCGACTTCGTCCGTGGCGACTGGGGGATCTCCATCGTCCAGAACGACACGGTCGCGAACCTGATCGGGGCCCGGATCGGGACGACGGTGACCCTGGTGCTGTACGCGACGATCCTGCTCCTCATCATCGGGCTGACCGTGGGTATGCTCGCGGCGGTGTCCGGTCCACGGGTGCAGGCGGGGGTGACCGCCGCCACGACGATCGCCCTCGCCACCCCGCCCTTCTTCTACGCCCTCGTCTTCGTCTCGATCTTCGCCGTGGGACTCGGATGGTTCCCGGTGTTCGGCGCAGGGGAGGGTGTGCTGGATCGGATCTGGCACCTGACCCTTCCCGCCTTCGCGCTGGCCCTCTCCGGGTGTGCGCTGATCAGCCGGATCGTCCGCAACAGCGTCACCGAAGAACTCGGTAAGGAGTACGCCGACGTCGCCCGTGCCCGAGGGTTCCGGGAGAGCAGGGTGCTCGGCCGCCACGTGCTGCGAAACGCACTGGTTCCGACGGTGACCATCGCCGGCCTCACGGTGGCCGCGCTGTTCGCGGATACCGCGGTGATCGAGACGGCTTTCGGGATCAACGGGATCGGACAGCTGCTCGCCTCCTCCGTTCTCGCGAAGGATTTCGCCGTCGTACAGGCCATCACCCTTCTGATCGTCTTCGTCTTCCTCGCCACGAACCTGATCGTGGACCTGCTGTACCGGGTCCTGGATCCCCGAATGAGCAAGGCGGTGGTCGCATGAGCGCCCTTCTCGAGATCCGTCCGCCGGGTCCTCGGCAGAAGAGCTGGAGCGTCCTGTCGGTCACGGCGATCGTCGTCGCCGTCGCGCTGGTCGCCCTGGCGATCCTGGCCCCGTGGATCGCACCGTACGACCCCGATGCGGGGGACGTTCTGAACGGGTTCGCGCCGCCCAGCCCGGAACACCTCCTGGGAACCGATTCGGCGGGTCGCGACATCCTGTCGCGCCTGCTCGTGGGGGCACGAAGCTCGCTGCTGGGCGGCGCCGTGGTGACCGTGCTCGCTGCGAGCCTCGGGACCCTCATCGGCATCACCGCCGCGTGGCGCGGCGGTGCCGTCGACACCTTCATCTCCGGCAGTCTCGCCGTGCTGTTCGCCTTCCCTGGAATCATCGCCGCGTTGATCGCCGCGTCGCTGTTCGGCCCGAGTCTTCCCACGGCGATAGTGGCGATCACGATCCCCATGCTCCCCGCGGTCTCGCGGGTCGTCCGCGCGGAGGCGCTTCGTCAGATCTCTCTCCCGTACATCGAAAGCGCGCGTGTTCAGGGCCTCGGCGTGCTCCGCATCTGCTTCGGCCACGTGCTGCCGAACGTCGCCCCGGTGATCGTCGCGCAGATCGCCACCATCTTCGGGTTCGCCATGATGGGCATCGCTGCACTGTCGTACCTCGGACTCGGCGTCCGCCCGCCTACCGCCGATTGGGGTGTGATGATCTCGTCGGGACAGTCGGGCGTGCTCCAGGGGCATCCCGAAGAGAGCATCTTCGCCGGCCTCGCCCTCGTGATCACGATCACGGCCTTCACGGTGAGCGCCGACGCGATCGCCACGCGCTTGGATCGGGGGCGGGCGTCATGAGTCTGCTCGAGATACAGTCCCTCTCCGTCACGCTGCCGGTCGCCGACGGCGAGCGGCAGGTGCTCTTCGACGTCGATCTCACTCTCGAGGAGGGCGAGACCCTCGCCCTCGTGGGTGAATCGGGTTCGGGCAAGTCGATGACCGCACGCAGCATCCTCCGTCTCCTCCCCCCGCGCGCCCGGGTCGACGGTTCCATCGTGTTCGATGGTCGTTCGGTCCTCGACGCCGATCCGGCCGAGCTGCGAGAGCTGCGGCGCACCCAGATCGGGATGATCTTCCAAGACGCCCGGTCCTCGATCGATCCCGTTCGCACCGTCGGCGACTTCCTCACCGAGGGACTGCTGATCGGGGGGATGTCCCGGAAGGACGCCCAGGCGCGCGCGCTGCAGTCCCTCGACGCGGTCCGCATCAGCGATGCCCGAGCCCGGATGCGTGCCTACCCGCACGAACTGTCCGGGGGGATGCTGCAGCGCGTGATGATCGCATCCGTCGTCCAGGCCGGACATCGGCTCATCCTGGCCGACGAGGCGACCAGTGCGTTGGATGTCACGACGCAAGCCGAGGTGGTCGGGATCCTCGCGGAGCTTCAGAAGACCCACGGGCTGGCGATGCTGTTCATCACGCACGACCTCGACCTGGCGGCATCCATCTGCCATCGCACCGCGGTCATCAATCGCGGCAGGATCGTGGAGGTTCAGGATTCGGATGCGCTGTACTCCGCTCCGACGCATGAGTACACCATCCAGCTGCTCGCGTCGCGGCCGAATCCGGCAGGGAGGAACACCCCATGAGGAACGCCGAGGTCCTCGTCGAGGCCATCAACGTCGGCAAGGAATTCCGCCGGGGCGGGTCGCGAGTACGTGCCGTGAGCGACGTGTCCTTCCAATTGCATGCGGGCGAGTCGCTCGCCATCGTGGGTGAGTCGGGGTCGGGGAAGTCCACCGTCGCCCGCATGGTCATGGGCATGACCGAGCCGAGCTCGGGAACGATCTCCCTGGGAGGCGGCGCCATCCCCTCGCGTGGGCGCAGCACACGGCTGCGCCGGCAGCGCGCGGGATTCGTGCAGATGGTCTTCCAGGACCCCTACTCCTCGCTGGATCCCCGTCAGAAGATCTCCGACTGCCTCGCCGAAGCGCTGTCTGTCCACTCCGGGCTCGAGAGAACCGAGCGCGAAGCGCGAGTGCGGGAGCTCCTCGACCAGGTCTCCCTCGACCCATCGCTGGCGGCGTCCTATCCCCGCGCTCTCTCCGGAGGGCAACGTCAGCGCGTCGCGATCGCGCGGGCGCTCGCCGCCGATCCGCGCGTTCTGGTGCTCGACGAGGCGGTGTCCGCGCTCGACGTGTCGGTGCAGGCCAAGGTCCTCCGGCTCCTCGAGAGCATCCGCACCGCTCGGGGCATGAGCTACATCTTCATCTCTCACGATCTCGGTGTGGTGCGTGAGATCAGCAACTCCGTCCTGGTCATGAAGCAGGGTGAGGTCGTTGAAAGCGGGGCGACGGCGGAGGTGCTGGATGCTCCGCAGCATCCGTACACCCAGCTTCTGCGGGCGTGCGTTCCCCGCGCCGGCTGGCGGCCGGAGGACGCACTCGTCGCGATCGAGCGATACCGGAGCGCCCCGTGACCATGCTCTCCGTCCGCCGGCTCGAGGGCAGCCTGCCCAGCGGTGGGACGTGGGCCGTGGAACTGCCCCACGACTTCGCCGGAACAGTCTGCCTGTACAGCGCAGGGTACGGCGGAGCCGCCACCGGCGAGGTCGCACTCGCGGGGGGAGCGGACAGCCGACGCCTGCTGCTCGAGCGGAAGCTGGCGGTCGCCGGCTCCCGCACGGTGACCGAGGGGTGGATCGTCCGTGACGCCCTGATCGATCAAGCGCACACGGTCGAAGCGCTCCGAGATCGGCTGGGCGGCGACGTCCGCGTCGTGGCGTGGGGACACTCGATGGGGGGACTGATCACGGCGGGGCTCGCGGAACGAGTCCCCGACCTCATCGACGCCGCCCTCCCCCTCTGCGCGTCCGTCGCGGGCGCGATCCCGATGCTCAACCAGGGCCTGGATGCCGCCTTCGCGCTCGCGATGCTGAGTGCACCGGACCAGGCGGTGGAGCTCGTGGATGTCACGATCCCCGACATGGACCGTCTCGCCCTGGGCCGCGAGCAGATCCAGCGGGCCCGCCGCAGCCCGGAAGGTGTGGCACGGGTGGCGCTCGCTGCCGCCCTCGCGCAGATACCGACCTGGACGGTCGACAACATGTTCGGATCCGTCGAACCCGGCCCTGAACCCGGCGCGGGAGATCTCAGCACGATGCTCGAGAACCAGGCTGCCGTTCTCCCGTATGTCGCCTTCTCACCTCGCCGAGACCTCGAACGCCGTGCGGGTGGGAACTTCTCGTGGAACGCGGGCATCGATTACTCCGAGCAGCTCCACGTGTCCGGCCTGAAAACGGGCGTCGAGGCCGCGTACGAGAGGGCGGGGCTCGAACTCGCCGACGATCTGGAGCTTCTTGCGAATGCCCCGCGTATCGTGGCGGTGGACGAGGCCGTCGCGTACATGGAACGCAACCTCACCCCGACAGGCGACATCGGCGTTCCCATCCTGAGCATCGCCACGACAGGGGACTTCGCGCCGACACTGTCGCAGTCGGCGGCCTACGCCGACGTCGTCGCCGATACAGGGCGCGCGGACCTGCTCCAACAGGCCTACGTCCATGCTCCCGGCCATTGCGGAGGTCTGACCGCGGCCGATATCGCCGCGGGCATCGACGCCGTGCTGGCGCGGGTGTCGTCGGGTGCGCCTGCGGATGTCGCTGCGGAGGCCATGAATGCGCGATCGGCGGCCATCGCCGAGGAGCACGGCCTCGATCTCCCCGCTCCGGTCTTCGCGGACGTGCGGCCCCGCCCCCACGTGCGCCCGCACCGTCGCTGGGACCGTCGGGCATGACCAGCGCGGAAGACGCCGGCGTCCCGATGTCGGGAAGGAAGAGGATGACCGCATGAACAGTGCCGCGACGGAGGATATCGAGCTGACCGACGGATCGGCGTGCGAACTCATGCATCCGCGCGCGTGGAACGGCTACCTGGTGTCGCAGCCGGATCTGTTCGATGACGAGATCGACCGCGCCTTCCAGTCGTGGTTGGCGGTCCACGGCTTCGCATCGGTCCGCCACACGCGTGATGTCCGTGGGTGGGACATCGAACGCGGGATCGCGAATCACCGCGAGGCCACGGCCCTCTTCCGCGAGAGATTCGGAGCACCGCCCGCGGGCGAGATCGTGCTCGGTGCGTCGATGGGAGGACTCCTCGCGCGCATCCTCGTGGAGCAGGATCCCGACTCCTTTGCAGGGGCGCTTCCGATGGATGGGGGCGGGGCGGGGCTGTTGGCCACGTTCAACCGCGGGTTCGACATGGCCTTCGTCGTGTCTCAGCTCCTCGCCCCGGAAGCGCCCATCGTGTTGGCTGACGCGCCTTCTGTGGCGGAGCAGCTCACCCGGCTGGCGGCCGTCATCGCGGCCGCGCGGCGAAATGCCTCAGGGGTAGCTCGGTTAGCCCTCGCCGCATCCATCGGCGCCGTCCCCGTCTGGTCTGACCCCACCCGCGCGGAGCCGCCCGCGGACGATCCGCTCCAGGAGGCCGATCATCTCATCTCAGGGATGGCTTCGACGATCGGCCCGGCATATGGGTTCCGCGCGCTCGTGGAGGAGCTCGTCGGAGGCGTCGTCATCGACAATGTCCACGTGGACTACGCGCAGAGTCTGCAGATATCGGGCGCTTCGGGGCGGGTTCAAGTGCTCTACGACGAGGCGGGCCTATCCCTTGCCGACGATCTGCAGGCTCTGGCCGACGCGCCGCGCGTCGCCGCATCGTCCGCGGCCGTGGATTCCGCGACCCGCGGCGCGGTCGTGGAGGGGCGTGTCCGGTGCCCCGTCTTCGTGCTCAAGTCGCTCGGCGATCCGGACGCATCGGTTGCGGAAGAGAACGCCTATCTCGCAGCTGCGAGCCGGGCAGGGTCGCGGGACCTGGTACGGGTGGGCTACGTGCACAGTGCCGGTCACGTGAATGCCACCCTTGCCGAACGGGCCGCGGCGCTTTCGGTGCTTGTGGAACGAATCGAGAGCGGCGGGTGGCAGGGGCTCACATCTGCGCCCGCACTCAACGAGCGCGCGGCGAGAATTGCCGCGGACGCACGGTGGGATTTCACATTGCGCCGTGCGCCGGGCCTTGACACGCGCGTGTCGCGATTCGTTTCCTGCGAGCCGTGGCCGTACCCACGCGCATGAGGACTGCCTGCCCGTAGGCTTGACGACCATGGCCGCCGGCGCAGTGATGCACACCTTCGAGGTGCAGCTGGCGGATGTGGATCGCGGTGTCTACGACAAGGTGACGGTGCGCGCAGCGCGGCATCCGTCCGAGACCGACGCGTACATGGTCACCCGGGTCCTGGCCTACCTGCTCGAGTACGAAGAGGGCGTCGCCTTCAGCGGAGGGATCTCGTCCACCGAGGAACCCGCCGTGCTGATCCGCGACGCCACTGGCCGCATCACGGCGTGGATCGAAGTCGGGGCGCCCGACGCCGGGCGGCTGCACTTCGGCAGCAAGCTCGCCGACCGCACCACCGTGTACACCCACCGTGATCCGGCGAAGGTGCGGGCGGGAGTGGCGGGCAAGACGATCCACCGCGCCGAGGACATCGTGCTGCACAGCTTCGACCCGGGCTTCATCGACGCCGCCGTCGCGGCGCTGGCTCGGCGCAACACCGTGACGCTGTCGGTGACCGAGCGCCAGCTCTACCTCGACCTCAACGGCACCGCCCTCAGTTCCGCGATCCACGACGAGCCGCTCGTATGAACATCGCGCGCGGCGACGGCTTCGAGGTCCTCTGCGTGGGGGAGGGGCTGGCGGTCGCGCTACCGCTCGGCGACCTCGCCTCCGACGCCGAGCCGCCCCGGCTGGCCGTTCACACCGGCGGCGCCGAGGGCAACGTCGCCCTGCACCTGGCGGCACAGGGCATCTCGGTCGCGTGGGCGTCACGGGTGGGCGCGGATCCCTTCGGGCGCAAGGTGAGGGCAGACCTCGATCGGGGTGGGGTGGACGTCTCGAGCGTGCTCGTGGATCCGGAGCACGTGACCGGCATGTACGTGAAGGACACGCTCCCCGACGGCGGATCGGTGATGCACTACTACCGCGCGAACTCGGCCGCATCGCACCTGTCGCCGGCCGACGTCGCGCGCTTCCCCCTCGACCGTGTCGACTGGGTGCACGTCTCGGGCATCACTGCGGCGATCTCCGACAGCGCCGCCGAGATGGTGGGCGCGCTCATCGCCGGATGCCGGAATCATGGCGTCTCGGTGTCGTTCGATGTGAACTTCCGGGCCCGACTCTGGCCGGTCGCGCAGGCGGCCGAGCCGCTCGCGGGGATCGCGCGCGAGGCCGACCTGGTCTTCGTCGGACTCGACGAAGCGCAGGAGTTGTGGGGCACACCCACGGCGACGGACGTCTTCGACCTGCTCGACTCCGTCCCCCTCGTCGTGGTGAAGGACGGCGCCGTTGGGGCCTCTGAGCTGTCGCGGCGCGGGCCTGCCCCGACGACCACCTTCGTCGCCACCCCCGCCGCCTCACCGGTGGAACTCATCGGCGCTGGGGACGCCTTCGCGGGCGGCTACCTCGCGGGGTTGATCCGCGGGGAGGCGCCGCGAGATCGCCTGTTGCGCGGGCACGCGTCGGCAGCCTGGACGATCGGCAGCCGCGACGACGTGCGGCCGGGCCACAGCCCTGCGCCCTTCGCCCCCGCGACGGACTCTCCCGAAAGGACTGCGACGTGACCCCTGCTTCTCCGACCGACGCCTACTTCGCGTCGGCCCTCGCAGACCAGCCGATCATGGGCGTGTTCCGAAACCTCGATCCTGCGCGCGCGGTCGCCCGCGCGACCCGCGCCTGGGACGCGGGTGTGCGCAACGTCGAGATCCCCGTCCAGAGTCGCGACGCGATGCCGACGCTCCGGGCTGTGATCGATGCCGCCAGCGAACGCGGGCTCGAGGTCGGAGCCGGCACGGTCGCCTCCGTCGAGCAGCTCGACGAGGTGCAGCGGGCTGGCGCGGCGTACACCGTCTCGCCCGGACTCGATCCCGACGTGGTGCGCGCCAGCGCCGAACGGTCCCTTCCCCACCTTCCGGGTGTCGCGACGGCCTCCGAGATCCTCGCTGCGCGACGTCTCGGCCTCCACTGGGTGAAGGCGTTCCCCGCCTCGGTGCTGGGGGCCTCTTGGATTCGCGCGATGCGCGGGCCCTTCCCCGATCAACGATTCGTCGTGACGGGTGGGATGACCGTCCGCGTCGCCCAGGACTTCCTCGACGCGGGGGTCGCCACCGTGGCGATCGGCGACGACTTCGACGACGACGAAGGTCTCGCCGCGGTTTCGGCCCTCATCGCGCGGGGCTGAGCCGCCTCAGCGCTGGAAGTGCCCCACGAACCGGTTCTGCTCGATGACGGCGTCGGCGTAGTCGCGCAGGAACTCCTCACGACTGGGGGTGCCGGTCACCTCACGGTCGAGCGCGTACACCCAGAAGTAGTAGTGGTGACGGCCGTGTCCCTGCGGAGGCTGCGGTCCGTACCATCCGGTCTTTCCCGCGCCGTTGGGGCCCGTGGTCGCGGCGGCGGTGTCGACGGTCTGGTCCACCGGCGGCAGGCCGTAGAGCACCCAGTGCGTGAAGCCGTTCGGCAGCGGCGCGTCGGGGTCGTGCGAGATCACGACCACCTCGCGAGTGCCCTCCGGCACCCCGGTGATCTCCAACCGCGGCACATCGTTGCCGCCGTCGGCGGAGAAGCGCTCGGGAACGTCTCCCAGGTCGGGGATGTCGGGGCTCGAGATCGCAAGCTTGTCGATACGCATGCATACATCCTGCCCTCGGAGGGATGCCGCGGGCTCCGCGAGCGCAGATCACTCCCCGTTCTCTCAGGCGGCGTCGACGCAGCTCTCGGAATCTGAGGATGGCGCCCGGCACCCGCTCCGCGAGAGGATGGCGGTGATCCCGAGGGCCGTGTGTCGCTGAGTGCCGCGCGCCCCGGCGCGACGAGAGAGGACACCCGATGGTCGAGTTCCGGTACGGGCCGGTGGAGCTGTATCTGGTCGGCTTCGACAGCGATCGGCCGCACCCCGACGCCGTGGCGGCGCTGCGCGAGATCATCGAGTCCGGCGTCGTGCGCCTGCTCGATCTGGTCGTCCTGCGCAAGTCCGCCGAAGGCGACATCGAGATGATCGAGGTGGAGGAGCAGAACGCCCTCGGCATCGAGGGCATCGAGCTGTTCGCGGCGGGCCTGACCGCGTCGGAGGACATCGATGAACTCGCCGAGCTCATCGCGCCCGGCAGCTCGGCCGTGCTCGTGGCACTCGAGATGACGTACGTGCGAGCCCTCGCCGAGAAGGTCGCGCAGAGCGGCGGCACGGTGCTCACGGCCGAGCGCATCCCCGCCCCGGTCGTCAACGCCGTGGCCGACATGATCGACGCAGAGGAGAACTGACATGCCGTTCCGACGCATGGGACGTCCGGGCCTGCTGGGCCTCGCCGCGCGCACCGCCGTGGTCGCGGGAACCGCCTCGGCCGTGAGCGGCTCGATGCAGGGCTCGCGGGAGCGCAAGGCGCAGGCGCAGTACGAGCAGGAGCAGTACCAGGCCGCGCAGCAGCAGGCGCAGCTCGATGCGGCGGCGCAGGCCGCGGTCGCCGCACAGATGCCGCAGGCCGCCCCCGTGGCATCCGCTCCGGCCGCCGGCGGAGGCGATGACATGATCGCCCGTCTGCAGCAGCTCGCCGCGCTCAAGCAGAGCGGCGTGCTCACCGACGAGGAGTTCACCGCCGCGAAGGCGAAACTCCTGTCCTGACCATCCCGCTTCGCGGGGAGGGAGGGGATGAGCAACAAGAAGAGGAGACGACGATGTCCGAGGTGATCGCGGTCGGTGTGACCGACGCGCCCGTGGCCGACCGCGCGGTGGCGTGGGCGGCGTCCCGCGCCCGCGATCGACGACAGCGGCTGAGGCTGGTGTCGATCCTGGGCGGCGCGGTGGGTGTCGTCGGCGAGGATACCCTCGTCGACCGGCTTCTCACCGAGATGCGGGAGCGGGCCGAAGCGACCGCGGCGGGTCTGCGCGCCGCCGGAGTCGAGGTCGAGGTGGTCGTCGAACGCGGTAACCCGACCGAGAAGCTCATCGCCGCCGCCGAGGGCGCCGCGCTGCTGGTGATCGGCAGCGACCACCGCGGCCCCCGGGCCGGAGCCACGCGCGGCCCGCACGGCTTCCGCATCGTCTCGGCCGCGCCGTGCCCGGTGGTCGTCGTCCCCGATTTCGATCTCGGTGAGCGCCGCGGAGTGGTCGTCGGCGTCGACGGCTCTGAGACCTCCGAGCACGCCGTCGCCTGGGCGGCCGCCGAAGCCGACCGTCTCGGCGAGCCGCTCATCGCCGTCGGCGCGTGGGTGCCGCTTCCCGCGCCGGGCAACCGCGGCACGTACCCCGAGCAGTACCTGCAGAACATGCAGGCGCTCACGGAGGAGACGCTGTCGATCGCCCTCGCGGGGCTCCGCAGTCGCTATCCCGACCTCGAGATCGTCGCGCGCGCGGAGCGCGGCTACCCGGCAGAGATGATCAACCGCCACGCGGCGACAGCGCGGCTGGTCGTCGTCGGCACTCACGGCCGCGGCGCGTTCCGCCGCTTCGTCCTGGGATCGGTCAGCTACGACGTCCTCACCCACCTCGCGACGGTGACCGCCGCGGTGCGCTGACCCGCGCGCCACGTGCAGGCCGCGCGCAGCGTGCAGGCCGCGCGCAGCGCCGTAACCCACGTCCGCCGTCGATACCCATCGCGTCACGATCGGTTTCGACGGGGGAGGTCGGTTTCGACGCGGGGGCGCGGGGGCGGTGGCGGCCCCTACCCGTCAACAGCACGACACGCCAGGGGTCGCATCCGAGTCGTCGAGTACGTACGGTCGAAGGATGGCGCGCGACGAGTATCGGCCGGAGGAGCTCTACACCGGCCCTATCGACCTCCCCCTCCTCCAAGAACTCAACGACGACACCTCCGATCCCGAGACCCCCGAGATCAGCTACGACGAGCAGCGGTACCCCGCCCGTCCGCGCCGGCTGCGGCCCCGCGACCACCTGCGCGGCGGCGGCCGCGTGCGCCGGGTCACGACCGACCCCCGCACGGCGAACGGCACGAACCCGTCGTACGTCGAGTGGCTGGTGCGCCAGTCGATGCTGAAGGATGCCGACGTGCTGGCCCGGCAGCTGTCGGGGCAGCCGTCGATGTGGCGTAATCCCTACGCCCGCCCCGATGCGCGCCGCGCCATCGCGACCAGCGATGTGTGGTTCACCGCCTATCCGATCTCGCTCATCACGCGGCCCGGCCAGTCGTTCCTCGCCGCTCTCGGCGACGACGCCCTGTGGTCGGCGTTCGAACGGGTGGGTATCACCGCCATTCACACCGGTCCGGTCAAGCGCGCCGGGGGCATCGCCGGGTGGCTCGAGACCCCGAGCGTCGACGGCCACTTCGACCGCATCAGCACGGCGATCGACTCGGCATTCGGCACCGAGGACGAGTTCCGCGCGCTCTGCGACACCGCCGACACCCACGGCGGCAGCATCATCGACGACATCGTGCCCGGTCACACCGGGAAGGGCGCCGACTTCCGCCTCGCCGAGATGGGGTTCAAGGACTACCCCGGCATCTACCACATGGTCGAGATCCTCGAGGAGGACTGGGCGCTCCTCCCCGACGTCCCGGGCGACGTCGACAGCGTCAACCTCGACCCCGCGACCGAGCACGAGCTCGCCGAGCGCGGCTACATCATCGGTGCGCTGCAGCGCGTCATCTTCTACACCCCGGGGGTGAAGGAGACCAACTGGAGCGCGACGGCGCCGGTGCTCGGGCCGGACGGCGTCACCCGCCGCTGGGTGTACCTGCACTACTTCAAGCAGGGCCAGCCCTCGATCAACTGGCTCGACCCGACCTTCGCGGGCATGCGCCTCGTGATCGGCGACGCCCTGCACTCGCTCGGCGAGCTCGGCACGAGCGCCCTGCGCCTGGACGCCAACGGCTTCCTCGGCGTGGAGAAGAGCACCGAGGGACTCCCCGCCTGGTCGGAGGGTCACCCCCTCTCGCACGCGGCGAATCACATCATCGCCGGCATGGTGCGCAAAGTCGGCGGGTTCACCTTCCAAGAGCTGAACCTCACCATCGAAGACATCCGCGACACCGGCGCGGTGGGCGCCGACCTCTCCTACGACTTCATCGGACGCCCGGGCTACCACCACGCCCTGGCGACGGGGCGCACCGACTTCCTGCGCCTCGCCCTCACGTCTTCCCTCGAGCTCGGGGTGCAGCCGGTGCAGCTGGTGCACGGCCTGCAGAACCACGATGAGCTCACCTACGAGCTCGTCCACTGGGCCACCCGGCACGCCGATGAGGAGTATCGGTTCCGCGGGCGGGAGGTGAGCGGCAGCGAGCTCGCCGAGATTGTCCGCGCCGAGCTCACCGAGAGCCTCACCGGCACCGCCGACTTCAACCGCGTCTTCACCCAGAACGGCATCGCCTGCACGACGACCTCGCTCATCGCCGCCGCCCGCGGCGCGACGCGGCTCGATGACATCACCGACGCCGACATCCCCGCGATCCGCGACGCCCACCTGCTGCTGTGCGCCTACAACGCCTGGCAGCCCGGGGTCTTCGCCCTCTCGGGCTGGGACCTCGTCGGCATGCTGACGGTCCCGGCCGCCCAGGTCGCCGACCTCATCTCCTCCGGCGACACGCGCTGGATCGAGCGGGGCGCGCACGACCTCCTCGACGTCGATCCGCAGGCGACCCGCTCCGCGGCCGGTATGCCCCGCGGTCGCTCGCTGTACGGATCGCTCCCGGCGCAGTTCACCGACGAGGAGTCCTTCGCCTCGCGGCTGTCGCAGATCATCGAGCTGCGTCGCCGGCACGGCATCGCCACCGCGACGCAGGTCGATGTACCCGAGGTCGCCCACCACGGGATGCTCGTGCTCGTGCACCGTCTCGACGACGGCGCGCATGACCCCGATGCGCCGCTGCAGGTGACGGTGCTGAACTTCGCCGGTGAACCGGTCGAGGGAACAGTGCGCTCCAAGCAGCTCGTGCGGCGGTCGGAGGTGCGCGACGCCGCGAGCGGCGAGGTGATCGGCCACGTCGACGACCTGCAGAGCTTCACCGTGTCGCTGCCCGCCTACGGCGCGGTGTTCCTCCTCCTCGAGCCCGGTGAGCCCGACGAGGACGAGGGCCTGATCGGATGAGGCTCTGATCGGATGACGCGGCCGGGCCCTCAGCCCGCGAGCGCGGCGTCGATGCCGGCCAGCGGCACCGGCAGCCAGGTGGGGCGGTTGCGCGCCTCGTAGATGGATTCGTACACGGCCTTGTCGAGGACGAGCGCACGCAGGATCACCGGGTCCAGGCCCACCGATCCGTCCGCGCCGGCATAGGCCTCGACGAAGGCGGCGCGGCAGGCAGCGGCCCACCCCGCAGCATCCGCTGCTCCGCCGACCGCGCCCGCGTAATCGAAGGAACGGAGCATGCCCGCGACGTCGCGCAAGGGCAGGTCGGGCACGGCGCGCTCGTGCATGGGCCGCAGGGGCTCGCCCTCGAAGTCGACGATGCGCCACCCGGCGCCGGGGACGGCAAGCACCTGGCCCAGGTGCAGATCGCCGTGGATCCGCTGCAGCCTCGGCCAGGGGCGGGCGAGCGCGGCGTCGTAGACCGCCTCGATCGCTTCGGCGCGGTCAGCGACGGCGGGCACCTCGTTCACGGCAATCGACAGACGGCGGCGCCACGTGACGCCGGCTGCCAGAACCGCTTCCGGACCGCCGTCGGCAGTGCCGAGAGCGTCGCCAAGCGCTCCGTGCACTCCAGCGACGGCTGTGCCCAGATCGCGCGCGGCGTCGGTGAAGTCGCGCCCTTCACGCGCCGCTTCGAGCGCGATGGCCCACCCGTCGCGGACGCCCGGGAGGAACTCCTGCGCGAAACCGAGCGTTCCGCGGGCGACCCCCTCGATCATTCCGCTGTCGGGCCACTCGGCGTCGACGCTGCCGAGGAACTTCGGAACGAAGGGCGACCCGGCGGCGCTCAGGGCGCGCTGCACCGTGACATCCGGATTCTCCCCGTCGTGCAGGGTGCGGAACAGCTTCAGGATGATGGTGGGCTGACCGTCCTCATCGAAGACGATCGAGGTGTTCGACTGCTCACCGGTGAGCACACGGCTGCCGGTCACGCGGCTGACGTCGACCCCCATGGCTTCAAGGGTCGCGGTCGCGAACGGCGGATGCTGCGTCGCATCGATCTCGCAGCCCTCGCCTGTCCGCGCGATGAGCGCGGGGGTGTCGGGGGCCGTCGGCACGCTCGAGACGGGCACGTGGTAGAGCACCGGTCGAGCGCCGGCGTCATCCATCAGCAGGTACCGGGTCGCGTGAGGCGTCGACTGGGTGTCGAGGAGCCGGAAGCGGGGCTCGTGGCTTTTCCCCGCGTACCAGCGTTGCTGCGCCACCCAGGCGCCGAGATCGTCTGCAGAAGGCACCATCCCACCTTGGCGTGTGCGGAACGCCGGGTAAAGCACTGGACGATCGTCGCCCGGAGGCGTAAGGGATCAGGCGGGGGTCGCGGGGTCGGGCAGGCGGACCGCCGAGCCGGACACGACGATCCCACCCGTGGCGGGGATGTCCACGGTCAGCTCGCTGGGTCGTCCCACGTGCGATCCCTGGAAGATCCGGATGCGCTGCGGGGGTGTCACCGCCCGCGTCTCCCGCAGGTACCCGCCGAGGGCTGCGGCGCCGGCTCCTGTCGCGGGGTCTTCGCTGATCTTCCCTACGGGGAAGACATTGCGCACGTGCCACCGGTCGGGGGCCTCCGGCCAGGCGACGATGATCGTGGCCGGCCAGCCCTCGGCATCCATCAGGGCACGCGCGGCCGCGGGGTCGAATGCCATGCGATCCAGGGCGGCGCGAGAGCGCACGACGAGAAGCGGATGCCGGTTGCCCGCGTACGCCAGCGCCGGCGCGTACGCGGGGTCGAGGTCGGCCGGATCCAGATGCAGGACCGAGAGGATGCGCGTCCGTGTGTCGGCGGGGAGGCCCTCGACGAAGGGGTCGACGCTGGTGAAGCGTACGATGCGCCCTCCGTCGGCGTCGGCCACGGCAATCTCGACCTGTCCCACGGGGGTGGCGAAGAAATACCCGCCGGCACCGCGGACCTCGGCCAGAGCCGCCGCTGTCGCCACCGACGCGTGGCCGCAGAAGGGCACTTCGGCGAGAGGGGAGAAGTAGCGGATCGACAGCCCATCCTGGTCGCCGCGGGTCACGAAGGCGGTCTCGGAGAAGCCGACCTCCGCCGCGACGTGGAGCATCTCGTCTTCGGTCATCCCATCCGCATGCAGCACGACCCCGGCGGGGTTGCCACCGGCGGGGTCTGATGAGAATGCTGCCCAGCGCTGGACGGTCGATCGCTCGGTGCGCCGCGCACGCGGTGCTGAATTCGCCACGCCTCCACGCTACGCGCCGAGGATGACCGACGCATTGTCTTCACAACGTTGTACAGATACGCGGTAACCTAGGCTGACCAATTGTTGTATCGAACGACAAATGCGGGAGTCAAGGATGACGGATGTGACGGATGTCCCACCTGGGACGCTGAGCCGGGCCGATCGGCCCTCCTGGTCTGATCCGTCCGTCGACCCGTCGGCGAGGGTCGAGGCGCTGCTCGCCGCGATGACCGACGACGAGAAGGTCGCCCAGCTCGGCGGCTACTGGGCCGACACGCGTGATTCGACGCAGCTCATCGCACCGATGCAGGATGTGCTGTCGCGCGGCCGGCCGCCGTTCGTCGAAGCGGTGCGCGACGGGATCGGCCATCTCACCCGGGTGTTCGGGGTCACGCCCGTGAGCGCGCGGGAGGGTATGCAGAAGGTGCAGGACGCCCAGCGTCACCTGCGGGAGAGCACGCGCCTGGGAATCCCCGCGGTCGTGCACGAGGAGTGCCTGACCGGTTTCACGACTTTCGGTGCGACGGTCTATCCCGCCTCGATGGCGTGGGCGGCGACCTTCGATGCCGATCTCGTCCGCGAGATGGCAGCCGCGATCGGTGCCGACATGCGCGCGGTCGGTGCACACCACGGTCTTTCCCCCGTGCTCGACGTGGTCACCGACTACCGGTGGGGCCGGGTGGAGGAGACCCTGGGCGAAGACCCCTACGTCGTCGGGACGCTCGCGACCGCGTATGTCCAGGGCCTGCAGCACAGCGGCATCATCGCGACGCTCAAGCACTTCGCCGGCCACGCCACCTCCCGCGGTGGGCGCAACCACGCCCCGGTCTCGCTCGGCGAGCGGGAGCTGCGCGACCTCGTCCTCCCGCCCTTCGAGATGGCCGTCCGGGTCGGCGGGGCGGCCAGCGTCATGAACTCGTACACCGAGCTCGATCGCGTGCCGGCGGCCGCCGACCGGTGGCTGCTGACCGACCTGCTCCGCGACGAGTGGGGTTTCACCGGCACCGTCGTGTCGGACTACTGGGCGGTGGCGTTCCTGAAATCGAAGCATCAGGTCGCCGAATCGATGGCGGATGCCGGTCGGCTCGCGCTCCACGCGGGCATCGACGTCGAGCTCCCCGACATCGCCGCCTACCGGCTCCTCCACGACGATGACCCCGACCCCGCCCGCACGGCGACAGACATCGACACCGCCGTGCGCCGCCTGCTGCACCAGAAGCTCGAGCTCGGCCTCCTCGACGCCGGGTGGGCGCCGCCCGAGCCGGTCGACGTCGATCTCGACAGTCCGCGCAATCGCGACATCGCGCGTCGGCTGGCGGAGGAATCCATCATCCTGCTCGACAACGGCCGGGGAGTCCTTCCCCTGGAGTCCTCGGTGCGTCGGATCGCCGTGGTCGGTCCCATCGCAGACGACCCGCGCGCCATGATGGGCGCCTACTCTTACCCGATCCACGTGATGCCCCGGCACCCCGAGATGGGTCTGGGCGTCGACACCGTCACGATCCCCGAGGCGCTTCGACGCGCGTTCCCGCACGCCGACGTGCGTGTCGAGGAGGGCGTCCCCCTCACCGACCCCGCCGACGACGCCGCGTTCGCGCGCGCCGCCGACGCCGCGGCATCCGCTGATGTGGTCATCGCCGTCGTGGGCGATCGTGCCGGCATGTTCGGCCGGGGCACCTCGGGTGAGGGCTCGGATGCGCCCGACCTCGACCTCCCCGGTGAGCAGGGCCGGCTCGTCGAGGCCATGCTGGCGACGGAGACGCCCGTGGTGCTCGTCGTGATGTCGGGCCGCCCCTACGCGCTCGGGGCGTACACCGAGCGGGCGGCCGCCGTCGTGCAGGCCTTCATGCCCGGGATCGAGGGAGCGACGGCGCTCGCCGGGGTGCTCTCGGGTGCGGTCAACCCCAGCGGGCATCTGCCGGTGCAGATTCCGCGGACCGGTGACGCCCTCCCGCACACCTACCTCGCACCGCCGCTCGGACAGGACGGCGACCGCATCAGCAACCTCTCGATCGCCCCGGCCTTCCCTTTCGGACACGGTCTGTCGTACACCTCGTTCACGCTCGGCGACGTCCGGCTCGATACCGATCGCATCGCCCCCGACGGTCGCGTGGTCGCTACCGTCGACGTGCGCAACACCGGTGAACGCTCCGGCGCGACCGTCGTGCAGCTCTATGCCGCCGACCCCGTGGCGCAGGTGACGCGCCCCGTCCGCCAGCTGGTGGGATACGCCCGGGTGCACCTCGCACCCGGAGACGCCGCTGCCGTGCGTTTCTCCCTGCACGCCGATCGGTTCTCGTTCACCGGGCTCGACCGCCGCCGCATCGTCGAACCGGGCCGCATCGAGCTCGTCGCAGGTCTGTCGCTTACCGACACCTCGGGCATCGCCGAACTGACGATCGACGGCCCCGTCCGCGTCGTCGATGAGCCGGTGCTCATCACTCCGGTCGAGGTTGTGGCGATCACCCACGAACCCACCGAAGGAGATGCGGGATGACGGACTTCCTCGCCGCTGACTGGCCGATCGCAGCGGCAGCGCTGCCCTTCTCCGGCCGCACCCCCGATGGTCGGGCCGTCGCGGAAGCGGGACCGGACGTCTGGCGCGAGGTGCTGGTCGAGGTCGCCGACGCCGGTTTCGATCGGATCGACCTGACCGACTCCTGGCTCCGCGTGGGCGACCTCGATCCCCGCGGCCTCGCCGACTTCGACGCGGTGGCGGCGGAGGCGGGTGTCGTCCCGGCATCGATCTCCGCCATCCGATGCAGTGTCATCGATCGTGATCGCGGCGTGGAGAATCTGGCCTACAGCCACCGCACGCTCGACGCGGCGGCCGCGCTGGGGATCGAAACGGTCTCCTTCGGCCTCCATCAGGCGCTGACGCCCGCGCAGCAGGCGCAGCTGTGGTTCTGGACCGTCGAGGGTCATCGCGACGACCCGGCCGACTGGGACACCGCGGTGGCTCGCCTGCAGGAACTCGGTCGTCACGCCGCCGATCTCGGCATCCTCGTCTCTCTCGAGATGTACGAGGACACGTTCCTGGGTTCGGCCGACTCCGCGGTGCGCCTCGTGACCGACATCGGCATGGACAATGTCGGCCTCAACCCCGACATCGGCAACCTCGTCCGCCTCCACCGGCCGATCGAGCCGTGGTGGGAGGTGGTGGAGAAGACCCTTCCCTACGCGAACTTCTGGCATGTGAAGAACTACGCCCGAGATGAGGATGTCGCGCGCGACATGTACACCGCCGTGCCCGCGCCCTTGGCGTACGGCCTCATCGACTACCGCCGAGCGTTCCGGTACGCGATCGAGCAGGGGTTCCAGGGTGTGATCTGCGTCGAGAACTACGGCGGCGACGGGCTGACCGTCTGCGCGGACAACCGCGACTACCTGCGACGCCACGTGCTGCCCAAGCGCGGGGGGTACACCCGCGGCGCCAGCCGGGTGCGTCAGATCGGCCACGCACAGAGAGGTGCAGCATGACGAGAATCCACAACGACCCGTCCGCGTTCGTCTCCCAGGCGCTCGCGGGGTTCGTGGCGGCCCACCCGGGCCTCATCCGCGCTGTCGACGGGGGAGTGGTGCGCGCCGCGCCCGCACCGCGGGGGAGCGTCGCGGTGGTGGTCGGCGGCGGCTCGGGCCACTACCCCGCGTTCGCGGGGGTCGTCGGCCAGGGCCTCGCGGCCGGTGCCGTGTGCGGGAACATCTTCACCTCGCCGTCGGCGGGGCAGGCGTACCGCGTGGCGAAGGCGGCCCATCGGGGCGGCGGTGTGCTGTTCAGCTTCGGCAACTACGCCGGCGACGTGCTGCATTTCGGCGAGGCTGAGGAGCGCCTGCGCGCCGAGGGCATCGACGCCCGGACGGTGCTCTGCACCGACGACATCGCCAGTGCCCCGATCGACGAGCTCGACAAGCGTCGCGGCATCGCCGGCGACTTCGTCGTGTTCAAGGTCGCAGGCGCTGCCGCGGAGCGCGGTGACGACATCGACGAGGTGGAGCGGCTCGCGCGCCTCGCCAATCACCGCACCCGGACCCTCGGCGTCGCTTTCGGCGGGTGCACGTTCCCGGGCGCGGACGCACCGCTGTTCACCGTGCCGGAGGGGATGATGTCGATCGGACTCGGCATCCACGGCGAGCCCGGCATCCGCGATGTGCCGCGCACGAGCTCCGCCGAGCTCGCCGGCATCCTCGTCGACCAGCTTCTGGCCGATGTTCCCGAGCCCCGCGGCGACCGAGCCGCGGTCATCGTCAACGGCCTCGGTTCGGTGAAGTACGAAGAGCTCTTCGTCCTCTTCGGCGATGTCGCCGCGCGACTGCGGGACGCGGGGGTGACCGTCGTCGAGCCCGAGGTCGGCGAACTCGTCACGAGCCTCGACATGGCGGGGGCATCGGTAACCCTGCTCTGGCTGGACGATGAGCTCGAACCGCTGTGGGGCGCACCGGCGTACACGCCGGCGTACCGCAAGGGCGCCGTCGCCCCGGTCGCGCCGGTCGACGAGCAGGAGGAGGCCGCCGAAAACGTGGCCGCCGCCGACGTCGCGGCCGCATCGGACTGGTCACGTGCCGCCGCGGCGACGGCGCTCACCTACCTCGAGGCCGCCCGCGCGGTCATCCATGAGAACGAAGCCGAGCTCGGTCGCATCGACGCCATCGCCGGGGACGGCGACCACGGTGTCGGCATGCGCACGGGCATCGACGCCGCGTCCACCGCCGCTGATCCGTCCGTCGGCCTCTCCGCGATGCTCACCACCGCCGGAGACGCGTGGAGTGAGAAGGCCGGGGGCACCTCGGGCGCGCTGTGGGGCGCGATGCTCGCGGCCGTCGGGCGCGCACTCGACGACGACAACGTCGGCGACCGTGCGGCGCTGGGCGCCGCCGCCCGCGCAGCGCTCGACGCCGTCACCTCTCGCGGCGGCGCGACGGTCGGCGACAAGACCATGGTCGACGCGCTCGACCCGTACGTCCGCACGCTCGAGGAGCGCCTGCGGGCCGGGGGCTCGATCGCCGCGGCGTTGCTCGCCGCGGCGGGGGCCGCGTCGACCGCGGCGGAGGAGACGGCGGCGCTCCGCCCGAAACTCGGTCGTGCCCGCCCGCTCGCAGAGAAGAGCGTCGGCCACCCCGACGCGGGAGCGACCTCGCTCGCCCTCATCGCCATCGCCATCGCCCGCACCGCCGGGCACGACGAGACATCCCGGAAGGACCAGTGATGACCGACACCCTGCGGATCGTCGTCGGAAGCGACGACGCCGGCTACGAGTACAAGACCGCACTGAAGGAGCTGCTCGAGGCAGACGAGCGGGTGGCGATGGTGACCGATGTCGGCGTGGGCGGCGATGAGCACACCGACTACCCCCACGTCGCGGTCGAGGCCGCTCGGCGCGTCGCGGAGGGGGAGGCCGATCGTGCGCTCCTCATCTGCGGAACCGGGCTCGGCGTGGCGATCTCGGCGAACAAGGTGCGGGGGGTGCGCGCCGTCACCGCTCACGACAGCTACTCGGTCGAGCGCTCCGTGCTGAGCAACAATGCCCAGGTGCTGACGATGGGGCAGCGCGTGATCGGACTGGAGCTCGCCAAGCGACTCGTCCACGAGTGGCTCGATTACCGTTTCGACCCGGCATCCGCATCGGCGACGAAGGTCGCCGCGATCGACGCCTACGACCGCGAGGTGACCGCATGAGCCGCATCGCGATCGTCGGCAGCGGCTATATGGGCGGAGGGATGGCGCAGGTGTTCGCCCTCGGCGGTCACGACGTCGTCATCTCCGACGTGACGGCCGAGATCGCCGCGGCGAACCTCGAGCGCATCCGCACCGAGACAGCCCAGTTCGAGGAGCAGGGTCTGTTCACGCTCGGAGCGACCGACACCATCACCTCCCGGATCTCGGCGGCCGACAGCATCGAGGCGGCCGTCGCCGACGCCGAGTTCGTCGAGGAGGCGGTGCCCGAACGCATCGAGATCAAGCACGAGACGCTCCGACGCATCTCGGAAGCCGCACCGGCGGCGGCCGTGATCGGCAGCAACACCTCGACCATCTCCATCGCCGCCCTTGCCGAGGCCGTCACCCGACCCGAACGGTTCCTCGGCGTGCACTTCTCCAACCCCGCGCCCTTCGTGCCCGGGGTGGAGATCATCCCGCACGCGGCGACCGACGAGGCGGCCATCCGGGCATCCGAGGAGCTCATCGCCGGGTCGGGCAAGGTGCCCGCGCGCGTGAAGGATGTCACCGGGTTCGTGCTGAACCGTCTGCAGTACGCCCTGTTCCACGAGGCGACCCAGCTCGTCGAAGAGGGCGTGGCGACGCCGGAGGACATCGACGCCGTCGTCCGGTCGACGTTCGGGTTCCGCCTGCCGTTCTTCGGGCCGTTCGCGATCGCCGACATGGCGGGCCTCGACGTGTACGCCTTCTGCTACGCCTCGCTGCAGGGCACATTCCCGGAGCGCTTCGCGACACCGGCGATCCTCGCGGAGCGGGTCGCTGCCGGAGAGCTCGGCACGAAGACCGGCTCGGGGTTCCGCGACATCGAGCCGGAACGGATCGCCGAGCTCATCGCGTATCGCAACCGGGCCTACGCCAAGATGGCGCAGCTTCTCGACGAGCTGGGCCCGTCCCCCTTCGACGCGCAATGACAATTCGCACGGCGATCGGCGCAACGTCGGTCGCCGTGCGCGCGGTCGCCCGTGCGGGGGTGGATCACCGCGTGTGCGATGCCGTTGCGCCCCGGGGTTCGGCGGGGAAGAGCAGGGCGATGAGGCCCATCGCCACGATCGCACCCACGAGCTGGGCGCCGGCGAACCACATCGCCGACACCGGTGCGATGCCTGCGAACGTATCGGTGAAGATGCGCCCGAGGGTGACCGCCGGATTGGCGAAGGAGGTCGAGCTGGTGAACCAGTACGCCGCACCGATGTACGCACCGACCGAGGTGGCGATCACGGGGATGGTCCGTTGCGTCCTGGTGAGGCCTGCGATGAGCATCACCAGCCCTGCCGTCGCGACGACCTCTGCGAGGAGGGTCGCCGGGGTGGCTCGGTCGGTGGTGGAGATCGACGTCTGGACGTCGAACATCGCGTTCGCCAGGATCGCGCCCCCGATTCCGCCGGCCGCCTGAGCCACCAGGTACACGCCGAGTGTGCGGGGGCTCAGCCCGGAGCGGTCCGCGCGGCCGAGGAGGGCGTCGGTGAGCGAGACCACAGGGTTGAAGTGCGCGCCCGAGACCGGTGCGAACAGCAGGATGAGGACGCCGAGGCCGAGCGCGGTGGCGAAGGAGTTCTCCAGCAGCTGGAGCCCGACGTCATCCGAGAGCCGCTGCGCCGCGATGCCTGAGCCGACGACGACGGCGACCAGCAGTCCCGTGCCGAGGAACTCGGCCAGCGCGCGCCGCCCTACGGCAGGGCGCACGCCGTCGACCGTCGGAGCGGGACCGGGTGCGGTGTCGGGCAGTTCGGTGGTCACGACGGGGTCGCCGCGAGACCGGGAACGAGCTCGCCGAGCAGCTGCTCGACGTGCGCGCGGACATCGTCGCGCACCCGGCGGACGTCGTCCAGGTCGAGGTCGGCCGGGTCGGCGAGCTGCCAGTCGAGGTACCGTTTGCCCGGGTACAGGGGGCAGGCGTCGCCGCAGCCCATCGTGACGACGGCGTCGGCGGCGCGCACGACGTCGTCCGTCAGGGGCTTGGGGAATTCGTCGCCGACCTCGACGCCGATCTCGGCCAGCACGGTGACGACCTGCGCGTTGATCTCGGCGGCCGGCTGAGAGCCTGCCGACCGCACGTGCACACGTTCGCCGGCCAGGTGGCGGGTGAGCGCCGCCGCCATCTGCGATCGTCCGGAGTTCTGCACGCAGACGTACAGGATCTCCGGAACGGGCTTCGCGATGAGGCCCTTCGACTGCGCGAGCGCCGTCAGCCGGTCGCGGGCGAACTTCTCCGTGACGCTCGGGAGGTGGCTGGACACCGTCGCAGTCCGTGCGAGCGCCGCGTACGACTCGAACACCACGCGTTCGACGGTCTCTTCGTTCACCATGCCGGTGAAGCTCTGCGCGAGGCGCTGTGCGGCGCGGTGGAGGACCGCTTCGTTGGACAGCAGCCCGTTCATCCCGGATGCGACGCTCATGACGCGCTTGCAGGAGTGAGTTCGGAGAGCAGGTTCTCGATCCGGCCGCGGATGTCGTCGCGGATGCGACGGACGGCGTCGATGCCCTGACCGGCCGGGTCTTCGAGCTCCCAGTCCTCGTAGCGCTTGCCGGGGAAGATCGGGCACGCGTCGCCGCAGCCCATCGTGATGACGACGTCGGACTCCTTCACGGCCTCGACGGTGAGCACCTTCGGCTGCTGCCCGGCGATGTCGATGCCCTCTTCGGCCATCGCCTCGACGGCGACGGGGTTGATCTGGTCCTTAGGTGCGGACCCGGCGGAGAGCACCTCGACGCGATCGCCCCCCAGCTCGCGGAGGAATCCGGCCGCCATCTGCGACCTTCCGGCGTTGTGGACGCAGACGAACAGGACGGTGGGCTTGTCGGACATCCGGTCCTCCCTTTCTCGTGGTTGAGAAAAGCATAGACCAGCATCTATCAATTGCCTAGGCCGCGGTCACCGGCAGCTCGGAGAGCAGGCCGCGCACACGGGACTCGATGTCGTCCCGGATGCGTCGGACGGTGGCGGCGGGCTTGCCGACCGGATCTTCGATCTCCCAGTCGAGGTAACGGCGCCCGGGGTAGACCGGGCAGGCGTCGCCGCATCCCATCGTGATCACCCAGTCCGCGGCCCGTACCGCCTCGTCGCTCAGGGGCTTCGGGAACTCACCGCCGAGCGGCACCCCGATCTCATCGAGGGCGTGGACGATCGAGGAGCGCACATCTGCGGCGGGGGCGGATCCCGCCGTCCGGACGACGACCCGGTCGCCGGCGAGCTGGCGGAGGATTCCGGCCGCGATCTGCGAACGACCGGCGTTTTGCACACACACGAACAGGACGGAGGGTCGGTCGGGTGCACGGCCCTCGATGCGGGTCAGATCGTCGAGCCGGGATGCCGCGAACGCGGCCGTGCGGGAGGCTTCGAGCGCCGGCCGCCCCGCCGCGGTGAGCATACGGTGGCTGTCGGTGACGTAGCGGGTCACGGTCTCGGGACTGAACACCCCGCGATAGCGGGCCGTCAGGTCGTCGATGACGCGGGACAGGTCGGCCTCGCCCGACGCGTCCGGCGCCGGGCCCAGGAGGGCGCTCACGCGTTCCTCGTGCGCCGGGTCGAGGGAGTACCAGACCCGCCTGCCGTCCTTCTCCCGGCGGACGATGCCCTCGGCGTGGAGGGCGGCCATGTGGTGGCTGACCGTGGGCTGGCGCAGGCGCAGCGCCTCGGCCAGGCGCCCGACGAGGACGCGCCCGTCGGCGCTGTCGCGCATCATCCGCAGGATCCGGGCGCGGGTCGGGTCGGCCAGCAGGGCCAGTCCCGCGTCATCCTTCCCCGCACTCATAGACGGCAGTCTATGCGCCGACGAGCGGCGACGGGGGAGGCGGCTGCGAGGTCGCGAGAGACGTTCAGCGGCCGTTGCGGCGCGAGCGGCGCTCGAGGAACACCGTCGACCGCCACTGGCCGGCGTGCGGACCGTTCGTCGACCGCGCGATCCGCTCACGGGTACCGACGATCCGGAACCCGGCGCGCTCGTGCAGACGCAGGCTGGCGACGTTCTCGGGGAAGATGCTCGACTGCACCGTCCAGAACCCGGCCTGGTCGGCGGCATCCAGGAACTCCTCGAGCAGAGCGATGCCGATTCCGAACCCCCGGGCCGCGGAGTCGACGTACACCGAGTGCTCGATGACGCCCCGATACACCTCGCGCGCGGAGACGCGCGACGCGGCCACCCACCCGACCACCCTTCCGTCCCGTTCTGCGACGAGGCGGGGATGCGCGACCTTGCCGCCGTCGAACTGCTCCCACGAGGGAACCGTGCTCTCGAAGGTGGCCTCGCCCTCGGCGATGCCCTCGGCGAGGATCGCCTCCACGCGCGGCCAGTCCGCCGCCGTCATCGCCCGAACCGAGATCATCAGCAGCACGAACCCCCGAGGTCGGTCGAGCAGACGCCGGTCGACGGCAGGGTGAGGGCCACCGTTGTCGCCGCGGCCATGTCGCCGGCGACCCATGCCACGATCGAGCGCACCTGCTCGTATCCGGTCGCGAGGAGGAACGTCGGCGCCCGGCCGTAGGACTTCATGCCCGCGAGGAAGAAGCCGGGTTCGGGATGCCGCAGCTCGGCGAATCCGTGGGGCTCGACCGTGCCGCAGGTGTGGACATTCGGGTCGATGAGCGGGGCGAGGCGTCGAGGTGCTTCGACGATCTCGTCGAGGTCGAGGCGGATCTCGCGGAGCATGGCGAGGTCGGGTCGGAACCCGGTCGCGGCGACGACGAGGTCGGTGTCGTGGAGGGCGGCCTCGCCGCGGCGGGTCCCCAGCAGGCGGATGCCGCCCTCGTGCGCGACGACCCGCGAGATCTCGAACGAGTCGATGCGGCGGATGCGGCCGCTGTCGACGAGCGCGTCGACCCGCGACCCGAGACGGGCCCGGTCGGTGAGCTCGTCGTCGGGGGAGGTGGTGACGCGGACGGCGCCGGCGTTGCGGATCAGCCACGTCACGCGGGTGTCGGGCTCTTCGTCGGCCAGGGTCGCCAGGGCGATGAGGGTGTTCGCCGCGGAGTGCCCGGCGCCCACGACCGTGACGTCGCGGCCGGCGAACCGAGCGCGATCGCGGCCGGCGACGTCGGGGAGGGCGTGGAGGATGCGGTCGGACACCTCGGCCGCGCCCAGGGGGTCGAGGCCCGAGGAGGCGAGCGGGTTCGGGGTGGTGTACGTGCCCGAGGCGTCGATCACCGCGCGTGCGGTGAGGTCGACGATCTCACCGCCGCGGTCGAGGCGCAGGAGGAAGGGGGTGTCGGCGCGGCCCGCGGTCCGCGTGCGGTCCATGCCTTCGCGGGTGACGGCGAGCACCCGGGTGCCGTAGTGCACGTGCGGAGCGATCTCGTCGAGTGCGGCGAGCGGCTCCAGCAGCCGGTCGGCCAGTTCGTGACCGGTCGGTGCGACATCGAGGTCGGCGGGAGCCGCCCAGCCGCGGCGTTCGAGCAGGCGCTGCGCGGCCTGGTCGATGAGGTGGCGCCACGGCGAGAACAGGCGGGTGTGTCCCCAGAGTCGAACGCCGGATGCGGGTGCGGGCCCGGCTTCGTAGACGTCGAACGCGATGCCGCGCTCCGCCAGGTGGGCCGCCGCGGCGAGCCCGATCGGGCCGGCGCCGATGATGGCGACGGGGAGGGTGGCCAGGCGCGGCGTCGTGCGCGTGCGCGGGGCGAGGTCGAGGAGTGTCATCCCGAAACCTTCCGTATCGATGAACGTCGATTCAGTATGGAAGGGTCTATCGATGGTTGTCAATATCGATTAGCATCGATGCATGGCCACTGCTCTGCCGCTCATCGACACCCCGACCACGGTCTGCTGCGCGCCTCTCACGCGCGAGCCGCTGGGGCGGAGCGACGCGGAGAGTCTGGCGACGCAGCTGAAGGCGCTCGCCGATCCGGCCAGGCTCCGGCTCCTGTCGATCGTGGCGTCCTCGCCCGATCAGGAGGCCTGCGTGTGCGACCTCATCGAACCGCTGGGTCTCGCCCAGCCGACGGTGTCGCACCACCTGAAGGTGTTGACGACCGCGGGCTTCCTCTCGCGTTCGCAACGGGGGACATGGGCGTACTACCGGCTTCAGCCCGAGGCCCTGCCCTCGGTCGCGGCGGTGCTGACGTCGCCCTGACCGGGTCGTCGGTGGCGGGGACGCAGGCCCTCGAGGGCCGTCGCGAGGACCGCGTCGGCCAGCGAGTCGGCATCGAGTGCGCCGCCCGGGCGGTACCACTCGGTGAGCGAATTGACCATGCCGAACACCAGACGGGTGGCGACGGCCGCATCGACGTCGGGGCGCAGCATCCCCTCGTCCTGGGCGCGGGTGACGACCTCGGTCACCCGGTGATCGAACGCCCGGCGGCGCTCGAGCGCCGCGTGCTCGACCGGACTGTTGCCGCGGACGCGCAGCAGCAGCGTGACCTCGGGGAGCTTCTGCACGAGGACGCCGACGGCGCCCCGGATCACCCGCTCGAGCTGCGCGCCCGCCTCGGCCGCCGGGTGGTCGAAGACGCCCTCCAGGGCGGTGAGGGCGTCGTCGAGGGCGAGGCCGAGCAGCTCGTCCTTCGAGGAGAAGTGGTGGTAAAGCGCCGATTTGGTCACACCCAGGCGGTCGGCGAGATCGGCGACCGAGGTCGCGTCGTATCCCTTCTCGATGAAGAGCGCGACGGCGACGGCGAGGACCTGCTCCCGATCGTTCCCCGGTCGTCCCCGTCGCCCGCGCGGGGCCGCGCCCGCGGGTGCGGTGTCGCTCGTCACCCGCTCACTCTCGCACAGCGCCCGCCGGGACAGCGAGCGCCGGCCCGTCCGCCGCGGGGCGCCGGACGGGCCGGCGAGCACGTCGCTGCGTGAGGAGGATCGCCGCCCCGATCAGCACCAGGCCGAAGATCTGCAGCGCGGTGAGCGACTCGCCCGCGAGCGCTACTCCGAGGATCACCCCCGTGGCCGGGTTCAGGAGTCCGACGGTGCCGACGGTGGAGGCGGAGAGGTGGCGAAGCCCTGCGAACCAGCAGAGGAAGGCCAGCGCCGTCGCGACGATCGCGATGGCCGCGTACGCCGTCGCACTGCTCACCGACACCGCCGGGGGCGGTCCCTCGACGACGATCGCGATGGCCAGGAGGATCGCGCCGCCCGCGATCAACTGCCAGGACGTCGTGGCCACCAGCGGAAGGTCATCGCGCCACCGGGTGGTGAGGACCGCGCCCAGCGATGACAGCACGAGCGCGGTGAGCGACACCGCTGCGCCGAGGGGGTCGATGCCGCCGGTGGCCGCGCCGATGAGCAGGACGGCCCCGACGACGCCCACGAGCACGGCCACGCCCGCTGCGGCTGTCGGTCGCTGCCCGAGGAGCGGCCACGCGATGATCCCCAGCACGACGGGCGCGAGGGCCATCACCGATGCCGCCATCGAGGTGGGCAGGAGCTGCGCGGCGAGGTAGACGAGCACGAAGAACGCGCCGAAGTTCAGGATGCCGAGGATCACGGCCTTCCCCCACCAGGCGCCGCGCGGCAGACGCCGCGCGATGAGAAGGAGGAGAAGACCCGCGGGAAGCGCCCGCAGGGCGGCGCCCCAGAGGGGGGCGTCCGCCGGGAGGAAGTGCCGCGTCACGTAGTACGTCGCGCCCCAGCTGATCGGGGCCACCGCCGTCACGAGCAGCCATCGCCATTTAGTTTCCACGGAAGACATCATAGCTTCCACGGAAGATAGAATCCACCCATGTCCGAAACACGCGGGGACCACGTCGATCGCATCCGGGCCCAGTGGCTCGCGGCGCGACCGCATGTCGACACATCGCCGATCGA
The DNA here is from genome assembly GCF_006715565.1 of Microbacterium sp. SLBN-154. Classification (NCBI taxonomy): domain Bacteria; kingdom Bacillati; phylum Actinomycetota; class Actinomycetes; order Micrococcales; family Microbacteriaceae; genus Microbacterium; species Microbacterium sp. SLBN-154. The sequence continues at coordinate 29,295 of NZ_VFNL01000001.1, read as the reverse complement.
GGTCATCGGGCGGCTCGCGCGCGTCAACGACGCGGTACGCGAGCAGCTCATCGGCCTGTACCGCGAGTTCGGGCTCGGAGAGGGCGAGTTCGATGTGCTGGCCACCCTGCGTCGCTCCGGAGAGCTCAATCCGACCGAACTCGCCGCTCAGACGATGGTCACGAGCGGAGCCGTCTCCAAGCGGTTGGATCGGCTCGAGTCGGCGGGGCTCGTGCGCCGCCGCGGCAGCGACGTCGATGGCCGCGGCCGGGTCGTCGCGCTCACGGACGACGGGCGCGCTCTCATCGACCGCGCCTTCGACGCGCACATGGAGAACGAGCGCCGTCTCCTCGGCTCGCTCGATGCGGCTGATCGCGATGCCCTCGTCCGGGTGCTCCGGAAATGGGGAGGCGCCCTGGGCACCTGACCCCGGCCCGTCGTTGCACGCGGCACCGCCGCCTGACAGAATTACTGAACGATCGGTCTGCAACACATTCGCGACGAAGCGGAAGGCCCCGGATGACCCGCCCACCCCTGCGCGTCGAGCACGCCGGCGACCGGAGCGTCGTCACCCTCGACCGCCCCGAGGTGCGCAATGCCATCGACCAGGCCACCGTCGACGCGCTGCACGCAGTCTGCGCCGAGCTCGAGCGTGAACCCCGCATCCTCCTCCTCGCCGGCTCGGGTGGCGTGTTCGCCTCGGGTGCCGACATCGCCGAGCTGCGCGACCGCCGCGCCGCCGACGCGCGCCGGGCGATCAACCAGGCGGTCTTCACCCGCATCCGCGCCCTGCCGATGCCCGTGATCGCGGCGCTCGACGGCTACGCCCTCGGGGGCGGAGCCGAGCTCGCCTACGCCGCCGACCTGCGCATCGCGACGCCGACGCTGAAGATCGGCAACCCCGAGACCGGCCTCGGCATCATCGCCGCCGCCGGTGCGACGTGGCGTCTCCCCGCGATCGTGGGCGACGCACGCGCGGCGGAGATGCTCCTCACCGGACGCATCCTCGACGCCGAGGAGGCCCTGTCGTGGGGGCTCGTGTCGGCCCTCCATCCGGCTGACGACCTCCTCCCCGCCGCGCACGTCCTCGCCGACCGCATCACGCGGAACGATCCCCTCGCCACCCGCTACACGAAGCAGGTGCTCCGCGCCGAGCCGCGCGACCAGCCCCCGCTCGTGAACGAACTGCAGGCCGAGCTGTTCGAAAGCCCGGAGAAGATCCGCCGCATGACCGCCTTCCTCGAACGGAGAGCCCGATGACGGATGCCGCAGAGGCAGCGCCCCGCCCCGACGTCCCGACCGGTCCCGTTGCGGCGCCACCGCGGGTCGCGGTGCTCGGCGGCGGACGGATGGGGGCCGGGATCGCCCACGCGTTCGTGCTCGCCGGGTCGGAGGTCACGGTCGTCGAGCGCGACCCCGAGGCGGCCGAGGCGGCGCGCGGTCGCATCCTCGCGAGCATCGGCGATTCGATCCGCCGCGGAGCGACCGACCGCTCGGAGGCGGCGCTCGCGGCATCCGTCCACCTCTCCACCGACGTGACCGACTTCGCGGGCGCGGGTCTCGTCGTCGAAGCCGTGCCCGAAGACCGGATGCTCAAGCGCGACGCGCTCGCGCGCATCGAGGCGGTCGTCGCGGGCGACGCCGTGCTCGCCACCAACACCTCGTCGATCGGCATCGCCGCGCTCGCCGGCGCGCTGGAGGACCCCGCCCGCTTTCTGGGGCTGCACTTCTTCAACCCCGTACCCGCGTCGCGCCTGGTCGAGATCGTCGTCGGCGACACCACCGCACCCGCGGTCGTCGAGAGCGCGCGCGGGTGGGTGGCGGCGATCGGCAAGACCCCGATCGTCGTGCGTGACGCCCCCGGCTTCGCCTCCAGCCGCCTCGGCCTCGCCCTCGCCCTCGAGGCCATGCGCATGGTCGAGACCGGCGTCGCGAGCCCGGCAGACATCGATACGGCCATGGAGCTCGGCTACCGTCATCCCGCAGGGCCCCTCCGCACCACCGACATCGTCGGACTCGACGTCCGCCTCGCCATCGCCGAGGAGCTGCAGGCCACCCTCGGCGACCGCTTCGCCCCGCCCGACCTGCTGCGCCGGATGGTCGCCGAGGGCCACCTCGGCCGCAAGACCGGGCGCGGTTTCTACGAATGGAGCACGCCGTGACCGACATCCTTCCCAGCTACATCCGCGACGGCTGGTGGGCGCCGGCGGAGGATCCGGATGCCGCGGAGATCCTCGACGCCTCGACCGGCGAACCGGTCGTGCGGTTGAGCACCCGAGGCCTCGACCTCGCCGCGGTGCTCGAGCATGCCCGCACCGTCGGGCAGGAGAGCCTCGGTGCGCTGACCTTCCACCAGCGGGCGGTGCTGCTGAAGGAGTTCGCCCTGGTGCTGCAGGAGCGGAAGGACGAGCTCTATGTCCTCTCCGAGCGAGCCGGATCCACGCGCCGCGACTCGCTCAACGACGTCGACGGGGGCATCGGCGTGCTGTTCACGTACTCGTCGAAGGGGCGCCGCGAGCTCCCGAACGCGAAGGTCTACGTCGACGGGCCGGTCGAGCCGCTCTCGAAGGACGGATCGTTCCTGGGCCGGCATGTCTACACGCGCCTTCCGGGGGTCGCGGTGCAGATCAACGCCTTCAACTTTCCGGTGTGGGGCGCGCTGGAGAAATTCGCCCCGGCATTCCTCGCGGGCGTCCCCACCGTGGTCAAGCCCGCCTCGCCGACCGCCTACATCGCCGAAGCATGGGTGCGCATGCTCGCCGAGACCGGACGCCTCCCGGCCGGATCGCTGCAGCTGGTGAGCGGCGGCGTCCCCGACATCCTCGCCGCGCTGCGCCTCGGCGACCTCGTCGGCTTCACCGGCAGCGCGACGACCGCGGTGCGCCTGCGCGAGCAGACCCCCGACGGCGTGCGATTCACCGCCGAGACCGACTCCATCAACGCCTCGGTGCTCGGCCCCGACGCCGCGCCCGGGACCCCCGAGTTCGACGCGTACGTCCGCCAGCTGCTGGTCGAGATGACCACCAAGGCGGGTCAGAAGTGCACCGCGATCCGCCGGGCCATCGTTCCCGCGGCGTCGGTCGACGCCGTCGTCACCGCACTGGGGGAGAAGATCGCCGAGAAGGTCGTGATCGGCGACCCGCGCGGTGCGGGCGTCACGATGGGACCCGTGGTCTCGCGCGCGCAGCGCGACGAGGTGGTGCGGCAGGTGCGGGCGCTGCAGGATGCCGGGGGCCGTCTGCTCCTCGGGTCGCTCGACGCCCCCGAGGTCGTGCATGCCGACGGCTCGGTCGGCCTCGCGCCCGAGGGGGCGTTCGTCTCGCCCATCCTCGTCGGATTCGAGGATGCGACGGCGCCGGCCGTCCACGAGATCGAGGCGTTCGGGCCCGTCGCGAGCGTGCTCCCCTACGCCTCCCTCGCCGAGGCGGCCGACCTCGTCGACCGCGGTGGCGGATCGCTGGTGACGTCGGTCGCGACGAACGATCCGGATGTCGCGGTGGAGCTCATGACCCGGATCGCCGCCTTCAACGGCCGCGTGCTGTTCCTGAGCCGCGAGAACGCGCGCACCTCGACCGGGCACGGCGCGCCCGTGCCGCACCTGGTCCACGGCGGGCCCGGCCGCGCGGGCGGCGGGGAGGAGCTCGGCGGCATCCGCGCTGTTCTCCACCACATGCAGCGCACCGCCGTGCAGGGCTCACCCGAGATGCTGACCGCGCTCACCGGGGTGTGGCACGCCGGCGCCGGGTCGCAGCCGGGCGGGACGCATCCCTTCCGCAAATCGCTCGCCGAACTGCGGATCGGCGACCAGGTGGCGTCCGAGACCCGGGAGGTCGCACTCGACGACATCGAGACCTTCGCCCGGTTCACCGGCGACACCTTCTACGCCCACATGGACGAGCAGGCAGCGGCCGCCAACCCGTTCTTCCCCGGCCGCGTCGCCCACGGATATCTGCTGGTGTCGTGGGCCGCGGGTCTGTTCGTCGACCCGGCGCCGGGGCCGGTGCTCGCCAACTACGGCCTCGAGAACCTGCGCTTCGTCACGCCGGTGTCGCCCGGCGATGAGATCCGCGTCATCCTCACCGCCAAGCAGATCACGCCGCGCGAGACCGACGAGTACGGCGAGGTGCGGTGGGACGCGGTCATCCGCAACCAGCGCGACGAGATCGTCGCGACCTACGACGTGCTGACCCTCGTCGCGAAGGAGGCGGCGTCGGTGTGAGACGGATGCTCGAGCAGGACCGCACCTTCCACGCGTTCGGCATGGAGGTGATCGTCGACGAGCCGGGGCGGGCGGTCATCCGGATGCCGGTGCGCGACGACATGACGAACGGCTTCGCCATCACGCACGGCGGCGTCGTGTTCGCCCTGGCCGACACCGCCTTCGCCGTCGCCTGCAACGAGCCCGACGGTCCCATCACCGTGTCGGTCGGCGCCGACATCGTCTTCTTCCGCTCCACGCGGCCGGGTGACGTCCTCACCGCGGAGGCGCATCACCGCGTCACCCGGGGGAGGACCGGGCTCTACGACGTCACGGTGACCGACGCCGAAGGCGCGGTGGTCGCCGAGTTCCGCGGGCACGCCCGCCGCACCGATCGGCGCCTCGACGACGCCTGACGCTCGGCCGTAGCATCCGCTCGCCTGTCACGTTGTGCGGTCGGGCGTAGCCGATTGCGACAGGCGAGCGGTGTGGGGTGGCGGCGCGGGTGGTTCGCCTGTCACGTTGTGCGGTCGGGTGCGGCCGATTGCGACAGGCGAGCGGTGTGGGGTGGGGGGGGCGTGTGGGCGGCTGGTTGCCGTCGAGACGGCGGCGGCCTAGAATTACTGAACGAGCGGTCTGTAAAGGAGTCGACGATGACGGACCTCACCGCAGAGGAGCAGCACTTCGATGCGCTCATCGCCGCCGATCAGCGCATCGAACCCCGGGACTGGATGCCCGACGCCTACCGGCGCACCCTCATCCGGCAGATCTCGCAGCACGCGCATTCGGAGATCATCGGCATGCAGCCCGAGGGCGGCTGGATCACGCGCGCTCCGAGCCTCAAGCGCAAGGCGATCCTGCTGGCCAAGGTGCAGGATGAGGCGGGCCACGGCCTCTATCTCTACTCCGCCGCGCAGACCCTCGGCATCACTCGCGACGAGATGACCCAGCAGCTCATCGACGGCAAAGCGAAGTACTCCTCGATCTTCAACTACCCCGCACCCACCTGGGCCGACATGGGCGCCATCGGCTGGCTCGTCGACGGGGCGGCGATCTGCAACCAGGTGCCCCTGTGCCGCGCGTCGTACGGCCCCTACGGGCGGGCGATGGTGCGCATCTGCAAGGAGGAGTCGTTCCACCAGCGGCAGGGGTTCGAGATCCTCCTCACCCTCATGCAGGGCACCGCCGAGCAGCGGCAGATGGCGCAGGAGGCGGTGAACCGCTGGTACTGGCCGTCGCTGATGATGTTCGGACCGCCCGACGACGCCTCCCCCAACTCGGCGCAATCGATGGCGTGGAAGATCAAGCGGTTCTCCAATGACGACCTGCGTCAGCGCTTCATCGGGATGCTGGTGCCGCAGGCCGAGATCCTGGGTGTCACCCTGCCCGATCCCGAGCTGCGGTGGGACGAGGAGGCGCAGCGCTGGCACACGGGCGAGCTGGACTGGGACGAGTTCCGCGAGGTGCTCGCCGGCCGGGGCCCGCTCAACGCCGAGCGGCTGCGCCACCGGAAGGCCGCGCATGACGACGGCGCCTGGGTGCGCGAGGCTGCGGCGGCGTACGCGCAGAAGCGGGCGGAGGTTTCGTCTCGCTCCGCTCGCTCAACCACCGAGCGGGCGGTGGCGTGATGCCGACGCCGGGATCGTCCGACCGCGAGAGCTGGCCGATGTTCGAGGTGTTCGTCCGCTCCGGGCGGGGCCTCAGCCACGTTCACGTCGGATCGCTCCACGCGCCCGACGCCGAACTGGCGCTGCGGAACGCCCGCGACCTCTACACGCGCAGGGGCGAGGGCACATCGGTCTGGGTGGTCCCGGCCGAGGCGATCACCACCAGCGACCCCGACGCGAAGGGAGCGTTCTTCGAGTCGTCGTCAGGGAAGAACTTCCGCCACGCGTCGTACTACACCGCCTCCGAGGGGGTGCCGCACCTGTGACCGATCCTCACACCGCCGTCGACGCGCACCCGCACGCCGAGCCTCATCCGCATGTGGATGTGATCGAGCATGAGCTCGCCGCTGAGCTGCTCGGCGGCGACACCGTCCCGGCCACGCGCGATGTGGCCGAGTACGCCCTGTGGCTCGGTGACGACGCCCTGATCCTCTCGCAGCAGCTCATACAGTGGGTCGCGAAGGCTCCCGAGCTGGAAGAGGATGTGGCGCTGGCGAACATCGCGCTCGATCAGCTCGGCCACGCACGTTCCCTCCTCCGCTACGCCGGCACTGCCGACGGACGGAGCGAAGACGATCTGGCGTTCTGGCGCGACGACATCCAGTTCCGCTGCGCGTGGCTCTTCTGCCAACCGAACGGTGATTTCGCGCACACGATCGCCCGTCAGCTGATCGCGTCGACGTATCAGTTCGCCCTGTACTCGGCGCTGCAGTCCTCTCCCGACGCCACGCTGGCCGCGATCGCCGCCAAGGCGGTGAAGGAGGTCGAGTATCACCGCGATCACGCCGTGCAGTGGTCACTCCGGCTCGCCGGCGGCACCGACGAGTCCCGACGCCGCATGATCGTGGCCGTCGCGGATATCTGGCCGTACGTCGGCGAGCTCTTCCGTGACGAGCCCCCGATCGACGGGCCCGCCGGCATCGCGGTGCGGCCGTCGACGCTGCGCGACGAGGTCGACCGGGTTCTCGACGCGGTGTTCGCCGAGGCCGAGCTCGACCGCCCCGACGTGGCCCCTTCGAGCGGAGGCGGCCGCCGCGGCATCCCGTTCCCCGCTCTCGGCGCGATCCTCGCCGAGATGCAGGTCCTCGCCCGCGCGCACCCGGGAGCGACCTGGTGACCGCCCGCGACATCCCGAAGACCACCGCCGCGCCGGACCTCGACACCGCCCGGCGTATCGCCGGCGCCGTCGCCGACCCCGAGGTGCCGGTGCTCACCATCGCCGACCTCGGCATCCTCCGCGACGTCGCGGTCGACGGCGACACGGTGACGGTGACGCTCACCCCGACCTACTCCGGATGCCCCGCGGTCGACGCCATCCGCGACGACGTCGTGCTCGCCCTCACCGGTGCGGGCTTCGCCCGCGTCGACGTGCGCCTGACGCTCGCCCCCGCATGGACGACCGACTGGATGAGCGAGGACGGCAAGACCAAACTGCGGGCCTACGGCATCGCCCCGCCCGCCGGTCGGGCGGCGGTGCGCGGCCCGATCCCCGTCACGCTCGGCGTGGCGTGCCCCCGATGCGGAACGCTGCACACCCGCGAGGTGTCGCGATTCGGGTCGACGGCGTGCAAGGCACTGTACGAGTGCCAGGAGTGCGGCGAGCCGTTCGACCACTTCAAGGTGCACTGAGGAGCCTCGCCGTGAGCACCGCCCGCGCGACCGACGAGGTCGCCGAAACCCTCCTCGCCAATACCCGCGGCGGGGGATCCCGCCGTCGCGCCCGCTTCCACACCCTTGAAGTGAGCGGGGTGCGCCGGCTCACCGACGACGCGGTCGAGGTGACCTTCCTGGTGCCGCCCGAGCTCGACGACGAGTACGCCTTCCTCCCCGGCCAGCATGTCGCTCTGCGTGCGCACCTCGACGGCGACGAACTGCGACGGTCGTACTCGCTGTGTCGGCCGCCGACCCCTGGGTCGATCAGCGTGGCGATCAAGCGCGACGTCGGCGGCCGGTTCTCCACCTGGGCGCAGACCGGCCTCCAGCCTGGCGCGCACATCGATGTGATGAGTCCGCAGGGCTCCTTCACCTCCTCGCTCGCCGACCTCGATGGCGCCCGCGTCGCCGGGATCGCCGCAGGATCGGGCATCACCCCGATCATGGCGCTCGCCACCGCGGTGCTCGGTCGATCGACGTCGTCGCGATTCACCCTCGTATACGCCAACCGTTCCTCGGCCGACGTCATGTTCCTCGACGATCTCGCCGACCTGAAAGACCGCTACCCCACCCGGCTGGCGGTGCACCACGTCTTCTCGCGGGAGGAGCGGGCGGCGCCTCTCCTGTCGGGACGCCTCGATGACGAGCGCATCCGCGGGATCTTCTCCCACGTCGTCCTCCCCGACACGGTGGACGAGTGGTTCCTGTGCGGGCCGCTGGAGTTGGTCGACCGGTGCCGCACGGCACTGACGGATGCCGGGGTGCCGCGCGACCGCGTGCGCTTCGAGCTGTTCACGACCGGCGTCGAGGGTTCCTCCGCATCGGCGGTCGCCCCGCCCCCGCGTCCGCGGGCCGACGAGCCGGTGCATCGCATCGACCTGCGGCTCGACGGGCAGAGCGCGAGCGTCGCCTCGCCGGTCCACGCGCGCGAGACGGTCCTCGCCGCGGCACTGCGGGTGCGGCCCGATGCGCCGTACTCGTGCTCGGGGGGCGTGTGCGGCACCTGTCGCGCGCGCCTGGTCGACGGTGCGGTCACGATGGACGAGAACTACGCGCTCGAGCCCGACGAGATCGCCGCGGGCTACATCCTCACCTGCCAGTCGCGGCCCACCACTGAGAGGGTGGTCGTCGACTACGACGTGTGACGTCGCGCCCCGCGGCGCGGCTGCGCCCCGCTCATCCGTCGTGCCCCGCGACGGGGCAGCGGCCCGTTCATCCGTCGCGGATGTACGCCTTTGGGACCTCAAGGCGTACATATCCGACGGATGAAGGGTCGGAGGGGTCGGGTTGCGCGCCACGATCGCGCGTCCCCAGGTCGGCTCGCCCGCCGCCGCGCACCGCGGCGGCGCGCTCGCCGCATCCTGCCGCGCCTACCTCTTGTTCATCCGTCGTATTTGTACGCCTTCAGAGCCTTCAGGCGTACATATCCGACGGATGAAGGAGGGAAGGGCGGGGTTCCCGGGCGGGCGCGCGGAGAGGGAGGGGGCGACGGGCGTCAGAGCAGGTCGGCGCGGGCGCGCAGCGCCGCGGCGCCGAGGAGCGGTCCGTCCGTCGACAGGCCCGACGGTCGCACCATGATCGGTCGGGTGCGGGGGAGCACGGTCCACCGGATGACCGCGGCGTCGACGAGGTCGAGGTAGTCGGGGCGCACGCGTGAGAATCCGCCGCCGATCGCCACCACGTCGAGGTCGAGGAGCGCCGAGACGCTCGCGATCGCCTGTCCTACCGCCTCGGCCGAGCGCCGGGTGGCGGCCTCGGCGATCGGGTCGCCGGCGACCACGGCGGCGGCGAGGTCTTCGCCCCGGTCGCCCCGCCACCCCTGTCGCCGGGCCCACGCGACGGTCGCAGGACCGGATGCGGTCTCCTCCAGGGTCGTCCCTTCGCGGTCGGTGCGGTGGTCGGCGGGCTCGACGACGTGGACCTGACCGATGTGGCCGGCGTTGCCCGTCGTTCCCGACAGCAGGCGGCCATCGACGATCAGCCCACCGCCGACGCCGGTCGAGACGACCATGCCGAGCGAGGTGGTCGCGCCGCGCGTCGCTCCGAGCCAGTGCTCGGCCAGCGCGATGCACGTGCCGTCGAGCCGCAGGGTGGTGGGTGCGCCGGCCGTGTCCTCCACCAGGTCGCGCAGGGGGAAATCGTGGATCGCGGGCATGTTGAGCGGGCTGATCGTGCCTCGGACGAGGTCGATCGGGCCCGCGGCTCCCACGCCGGCGCCGAAGACGCGGGCGGGCGCAGCCTGCAGGCTCCGGGTGGTGACGGACCGGATGGCGCCGGTGAGCGCTTCGGGGCCGATGGCGCGTCCGGTGGGCAGCCGGTGTCGAGAACCCGGCACGACGGCGCCGGCCCCTGCTCCATCGGCGACGACGAGAGCGGACTCGACCTTCGTGCCCCCGAGGTCGACAGCCAGGATCACATCACCCGTCACGCGTCACACGCTACCGCGCCCGCCATCTGCTTTAGCCACTAAAGTAAAGCCATGACCACGATCGCCCTCTTCGGCGCCACGGGGAAGACGGGGCGACGCGTCCTCGACCGTGCGCTCGCCGCCGGCCACTCCGTGCGCGCTCTCGTCCGCGACCCCCACGCGCTCCGTGTCACCTCGCCGCTCCTGACCGTCGTCCCCGGTGACGTCCGCGACCCCGCCGCGGTCGCCGAGACGGTGCGCGGCGCCGACGTCGTCCTCAGCCTGTTCGGTCAGGTGAAGGGCTCGCCGCCCACCCTGCAGACCGACGGCACGCGCGTGATCGTCGAAGCCATGCGTGAGGCCGGTGTCAGCCGCATCGTCACCCTCTCGGGCGGAGGTCTGCGCGACGACGAGCACGACAGGCCGAAGGCCGCCGATCGCGTCATCCGGTTCCTCCTCAAGACCCTCTCCGGTTCTGTGCTCGCCGATGCCGAGGGCCACCTCGCGGTGCTGCGCGCTTCCGGGCTCGACTGGACCGTCGTGCGCGGGCCGCGGCTGACCGAGAAGCCCGGAGTCGGGTCGTACCGGGTCGGCTGGGTCGGCGTGAATGCGAGCACGCAGATCAGCCGCGACGATCTTGCGGATTTCCTCCTGACGCAGGTAGACGACCGGACCTTCGTCGGGACGATGCCGTTCGTGAGTGCGTGAGGATGGATGACCGCGACACCGCGATCGGCAGAGTGCTCGAAGGGGTGGTGTCAGCGCGGCGGTTGCTCGGCGACGCCCGGCGGCGACCCTTCGCCTCGCTGATGCTCACGACCTCCCAGCTCGAGGCGATGTTCCTCCTGTCGCACACGGCAGAGCCGGTCACGCCCGGCCGGCTCGCACAGCGCCTCGGGATCACCGCCGGCGCGGTCACACAACTCGTCGACGGGCTCAGGAAGTCGGGTCTCGTCGAGCAGGCGCCGCATCCGACCGATGCGCGCTCACGTGTCATCCGGCTCTCACCGTCCGCGCGCGCCGAGGTCGACGTCTTCGAGGCCGGAGTGGTCGCCGAGATGCGTCGGCACTTCGCGGGGCTGTCCGAGGCCGAGCTCATCGTGCTCGGCGACCTCTTGTCGCGCGTCGGCGACGGCGTCAGTCCGCAGCGCGAGGGGTGACCTGCGCGCGGTCCGCCCGTGCTCCGGTCGCAGCCTCGAGCCACGACCACAGGCGTGATTGCCGCCCGGCGTCGAACGTGACCGCCTCGGCGCGGGTCTCGCGACCGATCTCGATGTAGGCGTCATTCCTGTCGGCGTGCCGGTCGCCGAGGGCGAGAGCGACGGCGTGGCGGGCGGTGCCTCGCGGTGTCGTCGCCCCCGGGAGGACCGACATCGCCGGCATGACGTTGCGCCACACCCAGTCCATGTAGGCGGGCATGCCGCGCACGAGACCCGTGCCCGCGACGAGCCCGGGGTCGTAGACGTTGAGGCGCTGGGCCGAGGCGCCCAATCGCGCCGCCCACGGGTGCGCGAGGGTGACGAGCGCCAGCTTGCTCGTCGCGTAGGCGATGCCGCCCCGCTCGCGTTCGATGCGGAACCCCCCACGGGGTGTGTCATCGGTGAGGGCGAGCTCGGCCGGCTCCTGCCAGACGGGGTCGGGGACGAGCCCGAAAGACCGGCGCTTGCCGCGGTGGGTGGAGGAGCCGGCGAGGACGACGTGGCCCCCGGGGCCGAGGAGCGGCTGGAGTCCTCGCAGCAGGGCGTGCTGGGCGATCACGTTGATCGCAAAGGTCAGCTCGTACCCCTGAGCGCTCGTGTGACGACGATCGAGGAACTGCCCGCCGGCGTTGAGCATCGCCGCATCGAGCGGGGGGAGCTCTCCCGTGCGGATGAGCTCGGCGATCTCCTCGAGCGCCGAGCGGACGGAGTCGAGGTCGGCGAGATCGAGAAGGATGCCGCGGACATCGGCGCCCGCATCGCGCGACCTGGCCACGGCCTCATCGAGCGCGCGCGGATCGCGCGCAAGGAGCACCAGGCGAGGTCGCGCGGGGTGGGCGAGGAGGCGCTCGAGCATGGCGTGGCCGATGCCTCGGGTCGGTCCGGTCAGCAGAACGGTGGGTGTGATGTCACTCTGTGTCATAGCGGCAGAATAGATGATGTCACAATGTGACGCAAGGGTAGAGTGGGCGGATGCCGCGTTGGCCAGAGGATTCCCGCGAGCGACTCGTGGACGCCGCGATCTCGCTCTTCGTCGAGCGCGGCTTCGCCGCGACGACGGTCGAGCAGATCGCCACGGCGGCGGGCGTCACGCCGCGCACGTTCTTCCGGCACTTCCGCGACAAGGAGGAGGTGCTGTTCACGGAGGAGGACGAGCTGCTTCCCCTCCTGCTCGCTGCGATCGCATCGCTCGAGCCGCCGTTTCGCGCCGAGGAGCTGATGCGCCACGCGCTCGGCGCGCTGGCCGACAGGATGGAGCCGGAGCGGACGCGCCTGCGCGAACGGCACGCGATCATCAAGACCGACGTCGCCCTCACCGGTCGCGAGCTCGCCAAACAGGCTGCGTGGCAGCCGCAGATCGCTGCGGCGATCGCCGCGCGCGGCTACACCGAGGCTGACGCAGAGCTGCTCGCGGCCATCGGGTTCGCCCTGTACCGGACCGCCTTCGTCGGCTGGCTCGAGGACGACGCACGCGAGCCGCTGCGCGATCGGGTGGACAGGGCGCTCCCGTCGGCGCGGACCGTGATGGACCTCGCGATCCCGGGCTGAGTGCCGGCTGCCCGGCGAGGGCGATGCGTGCGGACGTTTCAGAGGGAGCGCAGCAGCGCCTCGATCCGACGGGCGCGCGTGGCTGCTGTGCCCGCGCCGTCGACGGGCACGAGTTGACGGCGGCGGGCGGCCGGGGGCTGCAGATCCCATCGCTCCCGCAGTCCGGCGGCATCGAGAGCCTCGGCGAGGTCGTCGGGCACCGGGACGTCGTCGGGGTCGACCGGCGCGAGCCACCCCGTGACAGGGTCGCCGGTCTCCAGGCGCAGCCGGCGCAGCAGGGAGGAACCCGCCCAGACGAAGGTGTCGTCGATCACCGGGGCGCGGGTCAGCGCCAGGTTCACCGCGACATCCTCCAGCCGCCCGGCGACCCGCCGCGTCGCCGCGTCCTCGGCGGCGGCGACGAGGGCCGGGGGCACCCGCAGCACGGTGTAGCGCGACCGCCCCCACACCATCGGCTCGATGAACCCGGTCACCTCGTGCGGGTCACCCAGAAGCGGCCACGACTCGCTCACGTCATCCTCCGTCAATCGCCCGCGCGGTCGGCGCACCCGGACTCTACCGGCCGAGACGGCGCGGCGGTACGGTGACCTCACTCACCTCGTCGAAGGGGATGCCGTGACATCGTCCGCCGCTGAGCCCATGGTCCCCGTCGTCGCGACCGCCCGGGTGCGGGTGGAGAGCGAGGCGTTCTACGCCTTCGTGGCAGCCGCGGCATCCGGCGGTGCGCTGGGTCTCCTTCTGGGATGGTTCGGGGCGCCCCGGCCCCTCGCCGGTGAGGGCTCCTTCGGGTGGATCTCGGCGGCAGCCTGCGCGGTGACGGCGATCTGCGCGGCGGGCGTCGGCTACTGGCGTGCCCGGAAGACCCGTGGACACGAGCGGGGGCTGGTGCTGTCGTCGTGGCGATTCGGTGTCAACGCGGTGGCGGTGTCGCTCGTGCATGCAGGACTCGCGGCGCTGGCGGCCGTCGCCGTCTTTCTCGTTCTCAGCGCGGGGATGATCGGCTGGCAGGTCGAACCCTTCTGGTCGGCCGTGCTGATGGGGACGGCGACGGGCATGACCGCCTATCTCGTGTATCTGTCCGCTTCCGGGATGACGACGCGGCGAATGTCGTCGCTGCTGCTGGCGTTCGTCGTTGTCGGGACCCTCACGGCCATGGTCACGACTCCCGACCCTGACTGGTGGGAGATCCACTTCAGCCACCTCGGCACCTTCTGGCACCTCTCGAGCGTCGTGTTCAACGGCACCCTGATCGTCGGCGGGCTCCTCGTCACGGCTTTCGCGGTCTACGTCGCCCACGACCTTGCATCGGTGGCCGCGTCCGGTGGTCTCGACCCGAGAGCGCGCTGGCGCGTGGTGCCGACGCTGTTCGTCATCATGGGCCTCATGCTCGCGGGGGTCGGGGCTGTTCCGGTGAATCTCAGTCTGCTCGTCCACAACCTCTGCGCGATGGGGCTGGCGGCGATGTTCCTGGGCCTTCTGGCCGGAGGTCGTTGGCTCATGCGCGGCTTGCCCCCCGCGTACTTCCGGGCCGCAGGGCTGTTCCTCGTCGCGTTGCTGGTTTCGGTGGTGCTGTTCGTCACCGGCTACTTCACCCTCACGGCTTTCGAGATCATCGTCTTCGCCCTCATCTTCGGCTGGATCGCGGTCTTCATCCGGTTTCTCACCGCCGACCAACCCGCTGATGCGGTCGACGCACTGGCGTGAACGGGGCCGACTCCGGCGATTCGCGGACACGATGCATCCGTTCTGGTGCTTCGGACCGAATACCTCTGTGACGCGGACGATGGTGTCCGCCGAGCCACCCGGCTCGGCGATGGTGGAAGGGGACCGGCATGGCGAAGAAGCTGACGGAAGCGACGGTGGTCGAGTACGACCGCACAGGCGATGCCGATGTCCTGGAGGTGCGAACCACCGAGCTCCGACCGCCGGGTCGCGGCGAGGTCACCGTGGAGATCATCACCGCGGGCATCAGCCACATCGACGGCTTCATCCGCAGCGGCCGCGAGGACGCGTTCGCGAACGACCCGTTCCCGCGTCGCTCGGGGAGCGACTTCGCCGGCACGGTCGTCGCGGTCGGAGAGGACGTCCAGGGCTTTCCGAAGGGGACGGATGTCGTGGGGCACGTCCGCGCGGGAGCCCACGCCTCGGCGATCACGGTGCCGACGTCGGTTCTGGTGAAGAAGCCGCGCACCGTGTCGTGGGAGGCCGCCGGCGGACTCTTCCTCGCGGGAGCGACGGCTCTCGACATCCTCGACCAGGTGCGCATCGGCGAGGGCGACACCATCGTGGTGTCGGCTGCGGCGGGCGGTGTCGGCAGCATCGAGGCGCAGATCGCGCGATACCGCGGAGCGACGGTCATCGGCACGTGCGGCGAGCGCAACTTCGATTACCTGCGGCAGCTCGGCATCAAGCCGGTGCTCTATGGGCCGGGCATCGCCGACCGCATCCGCAAGGCCGCGGGAAAGCCCATCACCGCGATGATCGACAACTTCGGGCAGGACGGTCGCGCGCTCGCCGAGGATCTGGAGGTCTCGCCCTCGCGCTACCGCTCGAGCGAAGACCGTCGCGACGCCGAGGTGCGGTTGTTGCAGGACGACCCCGAGTCGGTCGCCCAGGCGACGTCCCTGTTGGAACGGGTGGCCCAGCTCGCCGAGAAGCGCGCCTTCACGCTGCTGGTGTCGGGGCTCTATGCGCTCGGAGACGTGGCCGAGGCCTACGCCGATCTGGGCAAGCTCCACGCGCGCGGGAAGGTGGTGCTCGCCACGCGACCGGTCACGACGGTGCGCACGCTCAAGGCGCGGGATGTCTGGGAGGCGGCGGGATGACGGCCGTCACAGCCGCTCCCGGTGCGCGCTGCTGACCCATCGGGCATACGAGCCCCACGGATCGACGCTGCCGGGAAGGGCGCCGATGTGCGCGAGGAGTTCGGGCGCGGAGGTGAACCATTCGCCCCCCTCACGCAGGTGGGCGAACAGGTCGTGCCGTGAGCGCTCGACGGTGCGATCGCCGGGTTCGAAGGCGAGCAGCTCGTCGTGCATGATCGCGCGGAGGCGCGCGCGGGGCTCACGGGTGGTGCCGATCTTCACCCGCTCGGCGTACCCGAGGTAGTACACGACGTCGACCCGCGGCGACGGAAGGTCCGGATCGGGGGCATCTCCCACCCGCCAGTCGCACACGGAGCAGAACCACTCGCCGTTCCGGCGATCGCCCCGACGCGCGCCGCACAGCACGCACGGCCCCGGCATCACCCGCCTGATCCCCATGGCGACACGATACGTCCGGTCTACGACACCACGGCCGGCCGTGTCGGATGCCCGCGCTAGGTTCGCGGCCATGGCGGAGAGGGTGGAGCTGTGGTGGGCGAGACGGCAGTTCTCGCGGGGCGCCGAGGTGCCGTACGCGGTCGGCACCTACCGCGAGGCGTGGGCCGCCTACCCTGCCGTCGCGCGCCAGTACCACCCCGACCTCAACGCCGGGATCGCGCTGTCGCAGATCCCCCCGGCCGCCGACGTGCTGCTGCGGTGGCAGTGCGACGCGGGACACCTCTTCGCCGCCACCCCGGCCGAGCAGCGCAGTCGTCCCGGGCGTGTGCGCCGACGGTCGGCCTGGTGTCCCGAGTGCCTCGACGCGGCAACGGGGCGCGGTGCCTTCCCGGCACTGACGCTGATGGCGCCCGGCATCGAGGCCGCTCCGCCCTCGCTCTCGCCCTCGCCCCCGTCCTCGCCCTCGCCCCCGCCGACGCTCGCGGCGCCGGCCCGCGCCCGCGCGTCACGTCCGCAACGACCCCGCACCCGGCCCCGCCGCATCTGCGAGAAGACCCCCGATCTGCCGTCGGGCACCTCCTTCGCCAGCGCGTGTGCACCGAAGCCCGCGTCGGCGGCGGAGGCGCTGCTGCACGAACGGCTGTTCGGCGCGCTCGCGGTCACGCGAGGTCACACCGCGGTCCGCGTCTCGCGCCCGTTCTTCGAGCACCGCGAGGTCTGGCCCGACCTCGTCCTGCCCGAGCTGCGCATCGCCGTCGAGTACGACACGATCGGCCGGTTCGGCCTGGAGCACGTGGGCGCCCGCGAAGACTCCGACCGGCGCAAGGACCGACTCCTGCGTGAGGCCGGCTGGGAGGTCGTGCGCCTGCGCAGCGGCAAGCTCGAGAAGCTGGGTCCCTATGACCTGCAGATCACCACGGCGGGCCCGCGCACGGTGGGCCTTCTGCTCGACGCATTCCGCGGCATCCGGGGTCCTCTCCTCATCGATGCCTACGCGACGTGAGCGATCGTGTCATCGATCCTGCAGGATCTGCCTCCAGTTCAGCGGGACGCGACCCCGCGGCCCGGGCGCCGGCTGGTCGTCGGGATGACTGCGAGGCGGCGCGAGCGCGGGCCCGTCGACGATGCGCTCGTCGACATAGTCCCAGAACCAGTCCTCGCCCGGTTCGAAGCTCTGGATGACGCGGTGCCCCGTCTCGCGGAAGTGGTCCGTCGCATGACGGCCGAGCGAATCGTCGCAGCATCCCACGTGCCCGCAGGCCGCGCACCGCCGCAGGTGAACCCACCAACCGTCGTGCGCCAGGCACTCCACGCACCCGTCGCCGCTCGGGGGAGCCTGCGGATCGATGGCTGTCTCACTCATGGGTTCCCTCTCCGGCGAACGGGGGCGCGGTCATCCCGCCAGGGCACGGTGCACCGAGGCGACGGCGCTGGATCCCTCTCCGACCGCTGCGGCCACGCGCTTCATCGAGCCGCGTCGCACGTCGCCGGCGGCGAAGATGCGCGGGAGCGAGGTCTCGAAAGGGAGCGGCTCGCGCCCCATCGCCTGCCACCGCGTCAGCGACTGCACGGTGATGTCGGTGCCCGTGCGGACGAAGCCGTCGTCGTCGCGGTCGAGGTCGGGGAGCCAGGCCGTGGCGGGGTCGGCGCCGATGAAACAGAACAGGCCGCGCGCATCGACTTCGCCCACGCTGTCGATCGCGACTCTGCGCAGCCCCCGGTCGCCCTCGAGACCGACGATGTGCGACCGGGTGTGAACCTGGACGCGCGGGTCATCGGTGAGGCGGTCGACGAGGTAACTCGACATGCGCGCCGAGAGGTCGTCGCCGCGCACGACGAGGTGCACGGGGCATCCGTTCGACGACAGATACAGCGCCGCCTGGCCGGCGGAATCGCCCTTGCGCGCGCGACGGGACGGACCTTCCCCGGCGCCACCAGGATGTCAACGGGGTCGACCGACCCGTCCGACGGCGGGACAGTGGATGACATGAGTGACACGACAGGATCCCATCGCGGGGAGGGAGTGCACCCTTGCGTGCGGGGAGTGCACCCTCGGGTGGGGGGAGGGAGTGCGCCCTCGGAGGGAGGGAGTGCACCCTCGGGTGTGGGGAGTGCACCCTCGGGGGGAGGGAGTGCACCCTCGGGGTCAGGCGAGGCGCTCCAGGAAGACCTCGAGGGCCGCGTCGACGCTCGCCTCGAGCACCTCGCCGGGGTCATCGGTGTCGAGCTCCAGCATCCGGTGGCCGGTGCCGGCGTCATCCGCCCAGCCGACATAGACGGTGCCGGCAGGGTGTCCGTCCGACGGCTGCGGACCGCCCACGCCCGTCACCGAGACGGCGACGTCGGCGACGATCAGCTGCCTCACGCCGCGGGCGAGCTGCTCGGCGCACTCGGGCGAACAGGGGTCGGTACCCGGTTCGAGCCCGAGAACGCGCTCCTTCACATCGAGCGCATAGCAGACCACACCCCCGGCGAACCACTCCTGCGCCGACTCGCCCTTCCCGATCGTCGAGGCGAGCAGGCCGCAGGTCAGCGATTCGGCCACGGCAAGCCGTGCCCCGCGATCCTGGGCTCGCTGTGCGAGCGCCTCGACGGCGTCCATCAGGGGTGGACGCCCGGAGCGGTGTCGTCGTCCGACGGACTCTCCACCTCTCGGACCAGGGCGTCGAGGTCGACGTCGTCATCGAGTCCGGCGTCGCGGAGGCGACGGGAGAGGATGTCACGCAGCTGGTCTTCACGGGCGTTGCCCAGTTGGATGTCGGCCCGGGTCTGCACGAGGATGCCCCGCACCTCTTCGCTCAGTGTCGTGGCGTTCTGATCCTCGAGAGGGGCGTCCTGCGTGCCGACCCCGTCGGACTCGCCGCCGCGGGGGCCGACGCCGGCGATGTCGTTCTGGCTGGACGCCTCGGCGTCGGTGGAACCCGTGCCCTCCGGGGCGACCGCCGGCGCCGCGCCGGAGTCGGCACCGCCGCCGCCGGCGGGCGTCGGGCTCACGGAGGCTGCCTGGTCGTCGTCGTGCGGCTGGTTCGTGGTCATGTGGTGTTCCCTTCCCGGGGGCGGTGCCGTCGATGGACGATACCGCGGCTGTCGCCCAGCCTGGCGCGCCAGAGCTCGGTTCGCACCCGCTTGACGGCCTCGGGGAGGCGGGGTAGCGGCAGGGAGGTGCAGCCGCGGAAGTGGTCCGATCCCCGCTGTCAAGGGTCTGGGTGACGCCGCCCCTCCGGGCGCACCATCGACGGGAGGTGAAAGCCATGTACAACCTCAGCGAAAGGTTCTTCGAGTTCACGCCGGTGTCGGGTGACTCGTGGCAGCTCTGCGATCGCGCCCTGCCCGACGGCGACCCCCGCGGCGTGATCGCGATCGTGACGCGCGTCGCGTTCGGGGTCGACGTGATCTGGGGTCGGGGTATCCGCGCACCCCACCACTTCGGCTGCCTCGACGATGTCCTCCGCACCGCCGTGGAGGTGCTGTCGTGCGGCAGCGCCGGACCCCGCCGCCCGGTGCCGATCCCGCATCGTCGGCCCGCGCGCGGGTGAGCCGCGCGGCATCCGTCTGTCAACCCCCTCGCCCACGCGCTCATCTGCGACGAGCGTCGAGGCGACATCCCCCGTCGACCTCGAGGAGTACCCCATGTCGGATCGCGCCGAGCAGGAATTCCCGCCCCAGGGCCAGGAGCAGCCCGGGACCATCGATGAGATGACGCCCGCCCCCGACCACGGCGAGACCGGCTACGTGGGCTCTGGCCGGCTCGCCGGCAAACGCGCCCTCATCACCGGCGGTGACTCCGGCATCGGCCGGGCGGTGGCCATCGCGTTCGCGCGCGAGGGGGCGGACGTCGTGATCACGGCGATGCCGGAAGAGGAGGAGGATGCCGCGGGCACTGTCTCCCTCGTCGAAGACGCCGGTCGCACCGGCGCGGTGCTCGTCGGCGATCTGCGCGACGAAGGGTTCGCGACGAGCATCGTGGATGAGGCCGTTGAGCGGATGGGCGGTCTCGACATCGTCGTGCTCAACGCCGCTTACCAGGCCGATCGTGACAGTCTTGCGACCCTCTCCACCGAGGAGTTCGATCGCGTCTTCCGCACCAACCTCTATGCGCTGATCTTCACCGCGCGCGCCGCCCTGCCGCGGCTGAGGGCGGGAGCGTCGATCATCGTCACGTCGTCGGTCCAGGCGTTCCAACCCTCGCCCGGGCTCATCGACTACGCGATGACGAAGGCGGCGCAGGTGGCGTTCGTGAAGGCGCTCGCGCAGGAGGTCGGTGAGCGGGGCATCCGTGTCAACGCCGTCGCTCCCGGGCCGATCTGGACGCCGCTCATCCCTGCGACGGGCTTCGACGAGGAGAAGCTCACCTCCTTCGGTTCCGACACCCCCCTCGGGCGTGCGGGCCAGCCTGTGGAGCTCGCGGGCGCATATGTCTACCTCGCCTCGGATGACGCGTCGTACACGTCCGGCGCCATCCTCGCCGTGACCGGGGGCAAGCCGCTGTAGCGGCGGGTGGTCGACGCCGCTGCGGGCACCGGACTGACTAGGATCTGATCATGGGTAGGTTCATCTACGACACGATGGCGAACTCCGTTGACATCGAAGACCGGACGCTCGCTCACCTCCGGATCGTCGTGATGAACAAGCTGCGCCGGTCGGAGTCGTTCATGTTCGACGTCGAGATCGGCGACGGCAGCGGACGGCGCAGCTTCTGGATGCATCCGTCGGTGCCGATGCAGTTCCACTTCTTCGGCAGTCGGAATCCGCGCATCAACCGCCTCTGGATCGAGGAGCTCATGCTCGCCGCGAGCGGCCCGAACGGCCTCAGCATCTCGCCCGAGCCGGCAGAGGAAGAGAACCCGCCGAGCCCGGGTTCGGCCCCCCGCGGTCTGAGCTGACTCCCGCGGCGGACGCTCCTGCGTCAGGGCGGGGACGGCCCCGCAGCTCGTCGCGCCCCGCAGCTCGTCGCGCCCGGCCGCTCGTCGTGCCCGGCCGCTCGTCGCGCCCGATCGACCGCGACCCGTCGACGAACGCTGCGTCCGCGGCATCCGAACCGCATTTTCTGACGGCTCGTGTGGCGACGAGGGCTCGCGGGTCGGTGTGGGCGCCCGCGTGCGGGAGGCGGCCGCAGACAGGTGTGTCAGCGGAGGGCGCGCAGCTCGGCGATGTGCGCCGGGGCGTTCTCGTTCGAGGCGTCCATGTGTTCGGTGATCAGCGTGATGCCGCCGCTCGAGTTGGCCGAGCCAACGAGCTCGTCGATCCAGGCGCGGCTGATGGTCGGCTGCTCAGGTTCGTCGAAGACGAAACGCAGAGGAATCGACGGGTGCAGCCAGATCGTGCTGCGCCCGGTCGGTTCGTCATCCGGGTGCCGCCACGAGACGGTGAAACTCTCGTCGCGGCGGAGCTTCGTGGCGATGACGACCTTCAGGTGCGACAGCGCCCGGTCCTCGATGTGGATGGGCGTCGCCGAGCCGCCGTAGAAGATGGTGCCCATGCGCGGGTCACCCCCGCCCGAGCGGTGCGGCGGAGCGCTCGGGGGGAAGGAGCGGATTCGGTTCCGCCGGGTTCGGAGCGGTCGGTTCGTCCGGCGTCGGGACGAGGGGCTCCGCGGGGGTGGAGCCCGGTGTCTCCTCAGGAAGAGGGAGTGCAGCGAAAGTCATGACAACCTCCTTCACGCTCCACCCTGCGCCGAACCGGGCCGTCAGCCCAGTGGGTTGACGGCCCGGCGTCGGAGGTATACCCGCGCGCCCGCGTGTGGGTGCCTCGACGTTCCGCCTGTCAGCGGACGGCGGCGGCCGCGGAGGTCGGCACCCTGCCGTGGGAAGCCGCCGCAGGCGTGATGCGGGCGGTCGCGATCCGCGGATCGCCTGCCCCCACGGGGTGGACCTCTCCGGTGATCTCGAGCGTCGCCGTCGTCTCGCGTTCGGCGACCGACGCTCCCACCCACAGGTGGATCGTGCCCGGTTCGACGATCCGGGTGAGGTCGCGTCCGCTGAAAGCGAGCCGCTGGGTGGGAACCTCGAACGTGACCGTCGCCGCTTCGCCGGGCTCGAGGGTCACCCGCTGGTAGGCGAGCAGCTGGGCCTGCGGCCTGGTGATCGTGGCGACCGGATCGTGGGCGTACAGCTGCACCACGTCGGTGCCGCTGCGCTCGCCGGCGTTGCGCACCGTGACCGTGGCCGTGAAGCTCCCGCCGGCGGCCACCGACCGATCGGCGGTGAGGTCTTCGCGGGCGAACGCGGTGTAGCCGAGACCGTGCCCGAAGGGCAGCACGGGCGCATTGCCGGCGCTGGTGACATCGGAGGGTCCCCCCAGGAGCGGGTGCAGGTAGGTGTAGGGCTGCGCGCCGGCCGAGCGGGGGAGTGACACCGGCAGCCGGCCCGACGGGTTGACCGCACCGGTGAGGACCGCCGCGAGCGCCGCGCCGCCCTCTTCCCCGGGGAAGAAGGACTGCACGACGGCGGACGGGGAGCGCTCGCCCTCCACCGCCCACGCGATGGCGTAGGGGCGCCCTGTGAGGAGCACCATCACGACCGGGGTGCCGGTGGCGACGACCGCCTCGACGAGCTCTCGCTGCAGGCCCGGCAGGTCGAGGGACTCCACATCGTTGCCCTCGCCGACCGTGCCGCGGCCGAACAGGCCCGCGCGGTCGCCGACGACGATGACCGCGACGTCGCTCGCCGCTGCCAGATCGACCGCCGACGCGATCCGCGACCGGTCGTCCCCCTCGACGTCGCACCCGGGCTCGTGGGAGATGTGCGCGTCGGGGAGCGCGGTGCGCAGTGCCTCGAGCACCGTGGGGATCTCGAAACCCATCGCCGTTCCCGGGTGGTGCGCGAGAACGTGATTGGCGAACGAGTAGCAGCCCATGAGGGCTTCCGCGCTGTCGGCGTTGGGCCCGAGGACCGCGATCCGGCGCGCGCCGGGGCCGAGCGGCAGCATCCCGTCGTTGGTCAACAGCACCGTGCTCTCCTCGGCGAGCCGGCGCGCCACTCGGCGGTGGGCGGGGCTGTCGAGGTCGATCTGCCGGGGCGGGGTGTCGAAATCGGCGTCGAGCAGACCCAGCTCCTCCTTCTGCGTGAGGACCCGCGTCACCGCCCGATCGATCACCGCCTCGTCGAGGAGGCCGGAGCGCACGCGCTCGATGAGCGCGGGGTAGGCGTCGAGCGTGGGGAGCTCGACGTCGATTCCGGCCTCGAGCGCGAGCTGCGCCGCCTCGCCGAGGTCGGCGGCGATCTGGTGCATGGTGTGGAGGAAGGCCACCGCGAAGTAGTCCGCGACGACCACGCCGTCGAAGCCCCACCGGTCGCGCAGCAGCTCGGTGAGGTATTCGGAGGAGGCGGCGACGGGCACGCCGTCGATCTCGGCGTAGGAGTTCATCACCGAACGCACTCCGCCGTCACGCACCGCCATCTCGAACGGCGGCAGGAAGACATCGGCCATCTCGCGGGGGCCCGCGTGCACGGGCGCGTGGTTGCGACCGGCCTGCGAGCCGGAGTAGCCGACGAAGTGCTTCAGGGTGGCGTGCACCCCCGCATCCTGCAGTCCCCGCACGTACGCGGTGCCGATCGTGCCCACGACGTAGGGGTCTTCGGCGATGCATTCGTCGACCCGGCCCCATCGCGGGTCGCGGATGACATCGAGCACCGGCGCGAGTCCCTGGTGGATGCCGAGCTCCCGCATCGACCCGCCGATGAGGCGGCCCATCTCTGCCACGAGGTCGGGGTCGAATGCCGCGCCCCACGCGAGCGGGGTGGGGAACGTCGCGGCCTGCCATGCGGCGAGTCCGGTGAGACACTCCTCGTGCACGAGCGCGGGGATGCCCAGCCGGGTCTCACGCTGCAGCCGACGCTGCTCGTTCCACAGCCACTCCGCCCGGGCGATGGGATCGACCGGGCGGGTGCCGTAGACCCGCGTGAAGTGCCCGATGCCGTGCACGACGGCATCCTCGAACCGGGTCGAGGTCTTCATCTCGCCCGCGAGCGGGGCCACCACCTCATCACCCTGATCGATCCAGAAGCCGACGAGCTGGCCGAGCTTCTCCTCAAGGGTCATGCGGCGGACGAGGTCCAGGACGCGCTCGGATGCCGAGAGGGCAGGAGGGAGTGTCACGATGCTGCTTTCTTCGATGTCGACGAGGGGAGGAGGCGTCAGCCCTTGACGGCGCCGGTCAGGCCGCCGACGATGCGACGCTCGAACAGGCTGAAGAAGATCAGCGCGGGGAGCATCGACAGGGACGTGAACGCCAGCACCCGTGCGGTGTCGACCGAGTACTGCGAGGAGAACTGCTGTACACCCAGGGGGAGGGTGAAGGCCGCCTCGTTGTTCAGGATGAACAGGGGGAGCAGATAAGCGTTCCAGCTGCCGATGAACGCCAGGATCGCCACCGTGATGACGCCGGGGATCGACAGCGGCAGCACCATCCGCCAGAAGAACGACAGTCGCCCGCATCCGTCGATGTAGGCGGCTTCCTGGATCTCGTCGGGGATGGCACGCAGGAACGGCACCAGGATGATGATCGTCACCGGGAGCGCGAACGCGATCTGGGGCAGGATGACGCCCGGAAGGCTGTTCATCAGGCCGAGGTTGCGGATCACGATGTAGAGAGGCGTGATCGCGACGGTGATGGGGAACATCAGCCCTGCCGCGAACAGGGCGTAGAGCGCGCCGCGGCCGCGGAAGCTGTATCGGGCGATCACGTAGCTGGCCATGAGCCCGAGCGCGACCGCCCCGAAGGTGGTCGCCAGCCCCACGAGGGTGGAGTTGCCCACCTGCGTCCAGAACTGCGGGGCCGCCAGGACGCTGGCGTAGTTCTCCCAGCGCCACTCGGTGGGAAGCCCCGCCGGGTTGACGGTGATCTCGGAGTTGCTGCGGAACCCTCCGATGATGATGTACAGCACCGGGCCGAGCATCATCCCGATCACGACGAGGGCGATGAAGTAGAC
This sequence comes from Microbacterium sp. SLBN-154, assembly GCF_006715565.1. NCBI lineage: Bacteria > Bacillati > Actinomycetota > Actinomycetes > Micrococcales > Microbacteriaceae > Microbacterium > Microbacterium sp. SLBN-154. The sequence goes on along the minus strand of NZ_VFNL01000001.1, from coordinate 4,451 downwards.
GCTCGGCGGGCCCCAGGGAAGCTTCTTCGCCGGCGCACCCTTGCTGCGTCGCCCGGCGACGCGGGTGGTGATGGTCATGGTGCTCATCCGGCACCCCTTTCGGTGATCGCGCCGGCGGTGTCGCGTCGCAGCACGTAGCGCTGATAGACCAGGGCGACGGCCAGCGAGATGAGGAAGATGACGACGGCGACGGCGTTGCCGTAGCCGAAGTTCCCGGCGTTGCGGCCCGTGGCGACCATGTAGATGGCCATGGTGTTGGTGCCGGCGACCGACGCGACGTACTGACCCCAGATGATGTAGACGAGGTCGAACAGCTGCAGCGCGCCGATGATCGACAGGAACGCCCAGATGCGGACGGTGGGTCCGAGCAGCGGCAGGGTGATCCGCCGCTGGATCTGCCAGTACGACGCCCCGTCGATCGCGGCGGCCTCGTACAGCTCTTCCGGAATCGACTGCAGACCCGCGAGGAAGAGGATGACGGCGAAGCCGACGTACTTCCAGGTGAGGATCGCCATCAGGGTCCAGATCGCGATCGCCGGGTCGGAGAGCCAGTCCGCCGCGAGGAACCCGAGCCCGGCGTTCTCCAGGAAGCCGTTCAGCGCCCCGCGCGTGGCCAGCAGGAGGCTGAAGCCGGTGCCGACCACGACCTCGGCGATGACGTAGGGGACGAAGATCAGCACCCGGATGACGGACTGACCGCGCATCTTGCGGTTCAGCAGCAGCGCCAGCAGCAGTGCCACCGGGCCCTGCATCACCAGGGAGGCGACGACGATGAAGGCGTTGTGCCCGAGCGCCGCCTGGAAGTTCGGGTCACTGAAGATGACGAAGTAGTTCTGCAGGCCGACGAAGTCGGTGGCGGGGCCGAACCCCGACCAGCGGAAGAATCCGTAGTAGGCCGCCATCACCACGGGGAGGATGACGAAGCCGACGAAGAAGGCGACGGCGGGGCCCACCATGAGGAGGACTTCGAGCCGGCCGGACCAGCCCAGGCTGCGCGGACGACCCTTGTCCCGCCGCACGGACGGGGGCGGCGTGGCGCCGCCCCCGTCGTGCTGCGCGAGATCGGAGTCCGTGGTGGACATCTCGCGAACGGTCATGTCAGCCCTGCGCACCCGCCGTGTTGACCGACTGGATGAACTGCTCGGGGTCGCTGTTGCCCGCGAGCATGTCGACGACCGCGACGTTCAGCGCGTTGCCGACGTTCTGACCGAGGACGGTGTCGAGCCACTGCGACGCGAACGGGGCGTTGTTGTAGGCCTCGAGGATCGACAGCAGGTAGGGCTCGGTGACCTCTTCCTGGGCGACGGTGTTGACCGGCGGCGACTGGAAGGCCTCGTAGTACAGCTTCTGCTGGTCGGCGCTGGCGACGAAGTTCAGGAAGTCGGCGCACTCGTCGGGAGCCTGCTCGGCGCAGGAGTAGCCGTCCACACCGCCCATCATCGATCCGGGCTCGCCCTCGCCACCCTCGATCTCGGGGAACGGGAACCACGCCAGGTCGGGCAGCGGCTGCTCGTCCGGCGTGAGCGAGGCGATGACACCCGGGTTCCAGGCGCCCATGAGCTCCATCGCGGCCTGACGGTTGGCCACGAGGCCCGCCGACGAGCCGGCGCCCTGCTGGGCGGGCGTGGTGAGGAAGCCTTCGTTGAAGGGCTCGATCGAGGCGAAGTCCTGGAGGTTCTCGGCGGCGCGCGTCCAGCACTCGTCGCTGAAGTCCTTCGAGTCGCCGGTCTCTTCGATCACCTCGGGGCTGCACTCGCGGAGGGCGAAGAAGTAGTACCAGTGAGCGGCCGGCCACGCGTCCTGGGCACCGAGGGCGATCGGCGCGATGCCGGTCTCCTTGAGCGCCTCGACGGCCGATTCGAGCTCGTCGATCGAGGTGGGGGTCTCCTCGATCCCGGCCGCGGCGAACGCGTCTTCGCTGTAGAAGAAGCCACCGGGCAGAACGGAGAGCGGCATCGCCCACACCGAGTCCTGGTAGGTCTCGGCGGCGAACGCGCCCTCGGGAATCTCGGCGCGGACGTCGTCGGAGATCAGATCGGTGAGGTCCTTCAGCTGGCCGGCGTTGACCATGTCGGCGAGCTTGCCGCCGCCGCGCTGGAGGAAGATGTCCGGCGGGTCGCCGGCGTTCAGCGCCGTCTGCAGCAGACCGTCGAGGTCTTCGTTCTGCACCGACTGCATCTCGATGGTGACGCCGGGGTTCTCCTCCTCGAACGCCTCGATGGCGTTCGCCCAGAACTCCTGGCCGGGGCCGGTGGTGGAGTTCTGCCAGAGGGTCATCTGCACGCTGCCGTCAGCGGACTCGCCTCCGCCTCCACCGGCGCATGCGCTCAACACGAGCGCGCCGGCGAGCAGTGACACTGCGCCCGCTGTGATTCTGCTGGCTTTCATGTGATTCACCTGTTCTCTTCCTTGAGGTGCACTCTCGGTCCTCGAGGTGCTGCGAAATCCGGGCTGCTGTCGGGACCCGGACGGCGTCCAGTCTTCGTAACGGAAGGAAAAGTGTCAAACGTTTTCGAAAACAGTTTCAATGGCGCTAGCATCCCCCCATGGGATCCCGTCCGACCATCACCGACGTCGCCCGCGCGGCGGGCGTCTCGGCGGCGACGGTGTCGAAAGCCGTGAACGGTCGCTACGGCGTCGCCCCCGACACCGTCGAGCGCGTCCTGCAGGTCGTCGCCGAGCTCGGCTACGAGTCGAGCCTGGTCGCCTCGAGCATGCGATCACGCAGGACCGGCGTGATCGGGGTGCTCGTGGCCGACTTCGAGCCGTTCAGCGCCGAGATCATGAAGGGCGTGGGGCGAGCCCTTCGCGACTCGCACTACGACCTCCTGGCCTACAGCGGTTCGCGTCAGCAGAACGGCGAAGGGTGGGAGCGCCGCTCCCTCAGCCGGCTGAGCGGAACCCTCATCGACGGGGTCATCATGGTCACCCCTACCGTGGTCGGCGCGAGCGCCGAGGTGCCGATCGTCGCCGTCGACCCCCACACCGGTCGAGCCGACCTGCCGACGGTCGAATCCGACAGCTTCGCGGGTGCCCGCGAGGCCACCCGGTACCTGCTCGAACTCGGCCACCGGCGGATCGGCTTCATCGCCGGTCGCCCCGATCTCCGGTCATCCATCCTGCGGGATGCCGGGTACCGTCGTGCGCTGTCGGATGCCGGGGTGGCCTACGACCCGTCGCTGGTGCGGGTCGGGATGTATCAGCCCGACGTCGTGCGCGAGCAGGCACGCGGCCTTCTCGGCCAGGACCGCCCGCCGACCGCCGTCTTCGCGGCGAACGACCTGTCCGCCCTCGGCGTCATCGACGTCGCCGCCGGGATGGGACTGCGGATCCCCGACGACCTGTCGGTGATCGGCTTCGACGACATCCCCGACGCGACGCAGGGACCGGTGTCGCTGACGACCGTGCGCCAGCCGATGCAGGGACTCGGCGCGACCGCCGCCGGCATGCTCGTCGCGCTGATGAACGGCGAGACGCTCGACGCCACGCACGTGGGGCTCGCGACGCGGTTGGTGGTCAGGGGGACGACGGCGCCGCCGCGGTGACCTCGGCGCCGAAAGCGGCGGGCTCGGGGAGCTCGGGAACGCTCGAAGGATCGGCCAGGAGCCCGTCGAAGACGACCTCGGCCGCGCCGATGAGCAGCCGATCCTCGGCGAGCGAGGCCAGGCGCAGCTGCAGGTCTTCCGTCGCGGCCGGCATCGCCTGGGCGCGCACGCGCGCGAGAAGGTCGTCGACGTCCACGTCGGCGATGGTCGCCAGGAACCCGCCGAGCACGACCACGGAGGGATTCAGGACGTTCACGGCGTTGGCGAGAGCGGTGGACAGGATGCGGCGCTGCCGCTCGACCTCGGCGGAGACGGCGGCGCGGCTGCCGGGATCGGGCGGATCGGCGAGCGCGGAGGCGAGTGTCGGCTCGTCGGCGGAATCGAGCCCGACGGCCGCGAGGAGCCGCGATCTGCTGACCTCGTCCTCGAGGACGCCGTCGGCGGCGAGCCGGTCTGCTCCGTCGGCGATACCCGGACGGTTCTGACCGAACTCGCCCGCGTATCCGCCGGAGCCTCCGACGGCGACCCCGCCGACGATGAGTCCGCCGCCGATGCCGCTCGCGCCGCCGTTGAGGTAGACGACGTCGTCGACCCCGCGGGCGGCGCCGAAGAGGTGCTCGGCCATCGCCCCGAGGCTGGCGTCGTTGGCGACCCGGGTGAGCAGGCCCGTCGCCTCGGCGACGAGGTCGCCGAGGGGGACATCGCGCCAGTGCAGGTGGGGGGCGTCGCGGACCAGTCCGTCGGAGGCGCGGACGAGGCCCGGGACGGCCAGGCCGATCCCCGCGATCGCGGCATCGGCGAGCACGCCTTCGCGCCACGCCTCCAGTCGTGCCGCGAGGAGGGCGGTGGCCTCCTGGGGAGTCGGCGGCCGGTCGACTTCGTGACGCTCGCGGACGACGGTCGTCT